>CAJIYI010000001.1 GCA_905181595.1 uncultured SAR86 cluster bacterium
ATGGTTGGTTTGGTTTATGTTTATAGGAGTCATACCTTCTATAGCTGGCATGGGCGGCCTTGCTGGGGCAGTAGCAGAAGCAGGGCACATGATGGTTCCTCTTTTAAGTGTTGAGGCTTGGGTCATAGCCTCTTGTTTTATTACCTGGCTCATTCTTTACATTGGCTCTTATCAATCCCTTGAGAAAATCTTATTGGCAATGGTTTTCTTTTTCTCGGTGGTTACATTAATTATTGCCGTCTCTATGCAATCAACAACATATGCAATTACCAGTGAACAAATTTTTGCAGGGCTTTCATTTTCATTTCCATTTGAACATGCGGCACTGGCTTTAGCCGTTTTTGGTTTTACTGGCATAAGTTATGGAGAAATCATGGCATATACCTACTGGTGCTTAGAAAAGGGGTATGCAAATCACGGCGATGACAAAGAAGAGAAAAAAGCTTGGATTAAAGTTATGCAAACTGATGTTTGGGCCACAGTATTTTTTGTAACCATTGGAACTCTGCCATTCTTCCTTTTAGGGGCAGCTGTTTTGCATACGCTTGGTCTTTATCCTCCGCCAGGAGGAGACATCATTCAAACCCTATTAAATATTTTTACAACAATTCTGGGGAGTTGGGCAAAATGGTTTTTTATTCCCTTGGCTTTCTTTGTGCTCTTTTCGACTTTACTCTCTGGGACAGCAGCCTTTACACGAACAATTTCAGATTATTTAATCTCTATGGGCTTGGTGGCAGAGCAAGAGAATACCCGCAGCTCATTAATTAAAATTACAGCATTTGTGATTCCAATGTTTTCAGCTATCGCTTATTTTTTGTTGCCCAACCCAATCACGCTGCTTTTAATTGCTGGCATATGGGCTGCCCTCGGACTTCCAATTATTAATATTGGTGCTTTGTACCTAACAAGCAAGCTTAGCAAGGAGCTTCAGCCCAAACCCATAACCAAACTAATACTTTGGCTCACTCTTATTCTGCAAGTTTCAATGGCAATGTTAATTTTATTTAGCCAGATGATTGGTTTTGGTTAAGCTTAGATTTTTAAAAGCACTCTTTATGACATAAAATGCTCGGCTTAAACAAACATAAGTAAAATGACTAAATCAGCTACCAAAAGACCGTTTATTCATCCTGAGGGATGGAAGTTTGCAGCAATCTTTTTTGCTATTTCAATGGCAGCATTAATGCTTTGGATGCCTCTTGCAGCGATAGGCTTCTTGCTTACCCTTTTTACTCTTTGGTTTTTTCGTGACCCGGAAAGAAATACTCCCCAAGACTCAAATTTAATCATTAGTTCAGCAGATGGAAAAGTCTGCCTAATAGACGAAGCTTACCCACCAGAAGAACTTTCCATGGATTCTCAGAAGATGAAGCGCATCTGCGTTTTCATGAATGTATTTAATGTTCATGTAAATCGAAGTCCGATCAAAGGAGTGGCCAAAGACATTGTTTACAAAAAAGGGCAATTTTTAAATGCAAGCCTGGACAAGGCCAGCGACAAAAATGAAAGAAGTAGCTTGGTGATTAATACTGATAATGGAACAAAAATTATTGTTGTTCAGATAGCAGGCTTAATTGCCAGAAGAATTCTTGGATTCATTTCTGCCAATCATAACCTTGAGCAGGGTGAGAGATTTGGACTCATACGATTTGGCTCTAGGGTTGATATATATATGCCGTTAGATGCAGTGACAAAATGCGTCGTTGGGGACACGGTTATTGCTGGAGAGTCAGTGCTGGCTTCTTTAAACTAAGTTAGATGAAAAAAATAGATTTTAAGGTTCTTCTTCCAAATGTTATTACTCTTTCTGGGCTCAGCTTTGGCTTAAGCTCGATAAGATTTGCTCTTGAGTCAGATTTTAATTTGGCAATTGTTTGTATTTTACTCGCTGGAGTTTGTGACGTTCTGGATGGAATGCTGGCCAGACATTTGCAGAGTGAGTCAGATCTTGGCGCTCAATTAGATTCTCTTTCAGATTTTCTCAGCTTTGGAATTGCTCCAGGGCTACTCGTATATATGTCTATTTTTAATCAGGAAAGCAGCATAGGTGCTTTTGCTTGCCTGGCTTTCATTATTTTTTCCTGCTTAAGGCTAGCTTTATATAATGTTCGTCTTGAAGCGTCTAAGTCTTCCGATGGAGCGCCGGAGCACTTTTTTACTGGAATACCAACACCCGTTGGTGCTGTTTTAATTCTTCTGCCTTTGACCCATTCATTTATGGGCTATAACTGGGCCTACGAAAATTTAAGCTTTGTTGCGGGATATATAATTTTAATTAGTGCGTTGTTAGTGAGTAGAATCCCAACTTTTTCAATTAAAAGAAAACAGTTCTTTGTTCAATCCAGGCTCGCATTTCTTGTTCTATTTTCTGTGATTGCATTAAGCATTATTAACTTCTTGTGGGTCACTATGAATATTTTGGCCGTGATCTATTTGTTACAATCCCATTCTCCATCCTAGCCTGGCAAGGTAACTCTAAATAGAAACCCTGTTTTTTTGAACAGGGCCCCTTTATAAATATTAACTACTTGGTGTACTTGTAATAGCCTTCGACTGGAATCATTAAGTGAGCATAATCAGTCCCTGCAAACATTACATAGGGCGCTCCACTCATAAAATCAGTAGAAAATTTCTCGATGGTAGTTGGATCTTTTGGCATCAACATTAAATGTGGCCCAGATTCAATCCACTCGCCTGGAGTTGAATCCTCTTTATTAAAGACTCCAGCTTTGGTGTTATCTTCACCCATATCTCCATTGAGCATCCACATGTAAGTATCTCTTTCCAACATTGGTTTTACACCTTGCATGTATGCCATCATCCATTTCATTCCTTCATCATCATGGCAAGCTGCCATCGCTTCATGAGAGTTCTTCCAGCCTTTTGCTGGATAAGGTCTTGGATTTCCGGATTGACAGGTCCAGCCGTTGCTGCCCTCTCTAAGAACTTTTCCGCCGGCACCTATGATTGCAGCATTGTCACCAATAAATGCAGGTGCAGCACTGGAATAGGCCCAAATTTGCCATTTATCAGCGGTATGTGAACCATATGGCTCGCCAGCTGAAAGATTAAATGACAGTAATATTGCAGCCAATGAAAACATTTTTAATTTTGTATGCATTTTTATTTCTCCTTAAAAGGTTCTATGATTAAGTCACCGGGGGGTAACTTTCATGAACGGGTTTCTTAGAATTATTGCATATTTTTGCATAGGCACAACTCCACTTCAGATTGGCATAGCTATATGGGGACTTTGGGTTGTGATGACAACTGATTTTGGAATACTATCCTTATCTCACATCGAATTCTTTAAAAACTACTTCACTCTTTTTCTTCCAATAGTGGACTGGCTATATACCTGGCTATGGAATCCTTACCTAGACTTTATATTTTCATTGCCCGTGGTAATAGCTCAAGCTCTCAAAGCAGCAGTTAGCACCTGGCTGGGTTTTTGGATTCTAAGAAAAATTAATTAATACTATGAAAAAATTTCTACTAATAACAGCTCTTCTTATTTCTGCAATCGGCATATGGGTTTATCCATACATCGATGACCTAATTGATCAAGGCCTAACTATGGACCTTGCATACGATTACTTTTTTAGTGGTCCTGATCATGCTTTTGATCCAAGCCGAGCAGTTGCACAATTAGACTACTCAAAAAATAGCTCATGGGCAGCTTTGCCATTGATGAAAGATGAAGCAGACATGATTCCTGAGGGTGAGAGCGGAATAGATCAAAACAACTCTCCAGTCGATGTATTTTTTGTGCATCCAACTGGTTACCTCAAAGGCGATCACTGGACAGATCCACTGGAAGAAAAATCAGCAACCATGGAGAACACCCAATGGATGATGGCAAATCAGGCAAGTGCTTACAATGGATGTTGCAGTGTCTATGCCCCTCATTATCGTCAAGCATCAATTTACAGTTATTTTGGTAGCGATGAGCTTAGAGCAGAAGTCCACAATTTTGTTTATCAAGATGTTAAAAAATCATTCGAGTATTTTATTGAGAATTTTAGTAATGGCCGCCCATTTATTATTGCCAGTCACAGCCAAGGAACACACCATTCAATTCGCTTATTAGCCGAGGAGATCGACTCATCGGGCTTATACCCAAGAATGGTAGGGGCTTATATTATTGGCGGGATGATATCCAAAGACTGGATGAGTAAAATGGAAAATATTGGGGTATGTGATAGCGCTGAGCAGCTTGGATGTTTGGTTCACTGGGACACAATGAATGTTGCGCAGATCAACAAAGACCTGCCTGTATATTCAAACAACATATGCGTTAACCCCATTACCTGGAAAAATGAAGGCTCTCTCTCAGAGCTTCAAGATGCCAAAGGTGCTGTGCATGTTTCGGGAGAATTTAATTTAGAATTTTCAGGGGATGACGGGCCAACAGATCAGATATTTACTCCTTTAGGAGCCCCTGTAAAGAAATATGTTCAGGCCCAATGCAAAGATGGGGCGCTATTTGCCTCGGATCAAACAGGCACAAGATTTCAAACATTTGGTGGTTCAGGCGGAAATTACCATGGCTTAGATTACGCTCTCTTTTATATGGACATTAGAGAAAATGCTAAGTTAAAAGTCTCAACGTATCTAAATTCTTTAGAAGCGCAGCAGAAATAAATTATGTCTTCTTACCTAGCCCTGCTTGGAGCCATTATATTTGAGGTCATGGGCACTTTATTGCTGCCCGCCACAAAAGAATTTACATCAACCATTCCTACCATTGCTATGAGTGCTAGCTATATAGCATCATTTTATTTTTTAACTTTGGCACTTAAAACAATTCCCTTGGCCATAGTTTATGCATGTTGGAGCGGCGTCGGCATTATGGCGATAGCCATACTATCTTATTTTATTTATGGGCAGAGCCTAAGCTGGCAGTCTATCTTGGGAATATTCTTAATAATAAATGGAGTTATTCTTGTTAATATATACTCCACCAATCCATAAAACAGGAGCACATTATGTCTTCAGAAATCGCAACTCTAAGCCAAGAAAATAATGTTTCAATTATTCAGCTAGATGATGGAAAAGCGAATGCATTTTCTTATGAAATGCTGACCAGGTTCAACGAACTGCTTGCAGAGGTTCCAAGAGATTCAGGTGCCTTGATTATCACCGGGAGAGATGGATTATTTTCAGGTGGTTTTGATCTTAAGACCCTTGCCACCGGCGATATGGAAAAAATCCAAAAGATGGTCACCTTAGGCTACAAAACTTTATTAGATCTTTATGGCTTTGATAGGCCTATCATTGCTGCAGTTTCGGGCCATTCAATTGCGCTTGGTTTATTTGTAACATGCTGTGCAGATTATAGAATTGCAATAGATGGCCAATACATATGCCAGGCAAATGAAGTAAGAAATAATATGGATATTCCAATCCAAATCATGGAAATATTAAAGGCCAGAGTAAATAAAAATTATTTTTATCCTGCTGTTTATCATTCAGACGCATATTCTATGAAAGATTCTATTGCGGTTGGTTTCATTGATGAGGTTGTTGCAGAAGATAAGTTTATGGAGAGGGTCATGGAGAAGGCCGTTGAACTATCCTCTCTTCCACATCCTTTTTATGTCAAGACCAAACATTTTGCTCAAGAGGATGTAATGCAAAAGATAGCAGATGCCATTGAGAAATACGAAAAATTAACGGCAAGTTAAAATTCCTTTAAACTAACTTTAATGAAACAAAATAAAACATTTATTCCAGATCACTTGATTGCAAATAGACCAAAGGTTTTAAAGCTGATTGGTAAATTAGCCATGAAGGTTACTGGCTGGAAAACAGTTGGTCATTTCCCGAAAAGATGAGAGGGTGTTATTGGTGGCTGGGCCTCACACTTCAAATTGGGATTTTGTTCTTGCGATGTCCCTTATTCTCAGCCTTGATGTTAACTTCCACTGGATTGGCAAACACTCTGTTTTTAAAAAGGGCTTTAGAAGATTGCTAAGAAAAATGGGAGGCATTCCTGTTAACAGAGCAAACCCCGCCGCTCTCAAGCAAGAAATTCAGAATGTAACTGATAAATATAAAGGCTTTCTAATTGTTATAGCTCCCGAGGGGACAAGGCAGAAAGTTAAAAGGCTCAAGTCAGGGTTCCTAAGAATTGCGAATGAAACTAATAGCCAAATTATGATGGCAGGAATTGATTTCTCAAACAAAACTATTGAGCTTGGCGATTTTTTTAGTCCAACTGGTAACGTAGAACAGGATCTAGAAAGCATCAGGGAGTATTTTTCAAATTTTTCAGGCAAAAGACCTGAGTTTTTTTAAAGAAAGCAAAGCCTAGGGGCAAAGGGATGTTAAAAAAATTATTACTTTCATTCGTTTTGATTATTGGCGCACTGCTTTCAATAGCCCTTGTCAGAACTCTCATGCACTCTGCACCAGAGCCAACAGTCAATGTGGGTGTAACCGCTGACATTGATGGCGAAGCTGCAACCAATAATCTGGCTGCATCTATTAGGTTTAAGACTATTTCTCATCAAGATAAAGAGAAATTTTCACCCCAAGAATTTGAAGGTTTTATTAAATGGGCTGCCGATACTTATCCTGAATTTCATTCAGCAATGCAGCTCGAGATGCTTGAGTACACTTTGCTTTTTAAATGGGAGGGCAGCGACAACAGCCTTGCACCCATTCTATTAACTGCACATTACGATGTAGTCCCTGTTATTCCAGGCACCGAGAGTATTTGGGAAGAGGAACCTTTTGCTGGAGTAATTTCAAACAATAGAATCTGGGGCAGAGGGGCGTTGGATGACAAAAGCGGTGTCGTTGGGATGATGGAGGCAGCAACTTATTTAATTAAAAACAACTTTCAGCCTACCAGGACTGTTTACTTTAGTTTTGGTCATGACGAAGAGATTGGTGGTGGTGGAGCGGCCCAGGTTACAGAAAAACTTAAACAAGAGGGAGTTCAACTTCAATGGTCTCTTGATGAGGGCTCGTTCGTAAGTAGAGGATTTTTTCCGGGTGTGGATAAGTTGGTTGCGGCTATTAACGTAGCTGAAAAAGGAATTATGAACCTATTAATTGTTGCAAAAGCAAAAGGTGGGCACTCTTCAACACCTCCCGAAGAAAACAGCCGTGAACATTCTTGCGGATGCTCTCATCAAGCTAGAAAATGAGCCGCTTCCTGGAAGCCTAGAAGGCTTAAGTGCGGTTATGTTTGATGAAGTCAGCAAACACATGCCATTTGGATACCGTTTTCTTTTTGCAAATAGATGGCTTTTTGGAGGCTTACTAGACAGCCAGATGTCTTCTACCCCATTAATTAATGCAATGATTAGAACAACCACGGCGCCAACGATGCTAAATGGAAGCATCAAGAGCAATGTTTTGCCAATTGAAGCCACAGCACTTATTAATTTTAGACTTCATCCCAGAGACTCTATTGAGAGCGTTACCGAGCATGTAAGAAGAGTCGTTGGATCTGATCAAGTAGAAGTTCGGACTTTGGGAGGCATGGAGGCATCGGGCGTTTCTTCTTGGGAATCGCCTGGCTATGAAATCATCTCATCTTCTTTGAGCAAAGTTTATGGTGAGGTTGTGTCAGTTCCAGGCATTATGATTGCAGCCTCTGATACACGCCACTATTCAAAAGTTGCAGACAATTCTTTTAGATTTAATCCATTTAGCATCGTTCCAGAAGACATGACTGGATTCCATGGAACAAACGAAAGCATTGCCGTAGATAGTTTTATTGCCGGCATTAAAACCTATGTTGATATTATCAACGAAGGATCGAGCAACTAATTAGCATGGAAGCCTCAAGCCTGGCTTTAAAAGTTTATTTAATCCTTGGATTTGAGTTGGCAGTTCTTTATGGCTGTATGTTTTTCGTTGTTCGCCAATGCAAAAAGGCGTTTTATGCCAACACTACATTTTTAGGCATTTCATTTGCCGAGGCTGTAAATCAAAACAGGCAGACCGACATAGCAATAGTTCAGAGCAATGGCACAACTCACTTCTTTTTCTTTTTAATTTTATTCGCCATCTTTTCACTCTGGGCAGCAACTGCCGTTATTATTTTTTCTACCTCTTTTATACAAATTGTATTTATGACCCTTAGTGCAATTGGCTACGGTTTAGTTATAGGCTTTATTGTTATGGACATGGATGAAAATGATGGCATGACAGGTCTAAAGCTTGCGACCTTAACAAGTGCTGCAATGTTTATCGTAGTTGCTGTGACCGGAATTAACTTTGCAAATCCAATTTTTATAACGATAGTTACGGCTTTAATTTTAATTCTACTTTTTTCAGAGTTTGTTTCTATGTTTAAGAAAATTTCCCGAGGGTATGCAAGAAAAAAAGCCATAGCGGGAATTATTACTTTCTCCCTGTCATTGCTTGTTTCAATTAGCTCGGTCAATATAAGTGCTGATCAAGGTTTAAATAACTGGGATACAGCTATTTCTCATGCCTTTGATATGTACCTAAATATTATTAATATCATTTTGTATTTTTTAGAACTAATGGGTAATAGCTAGTATTTTTATGGCAATCAACTCAAAGTTTAAAATGTTAGTGCTTAGCCATGACGGCGCTCATGATGACCAGCTTCAAAAAATTTATGATTTAAATCAAGCCAACACCCCAGAAGTTGGATCGTTAGAATCTAAGAAGCATTTAACTAAATTATTAGAGCTCAGCGCATATAATTTATTGATATTAAACGGTGATGAGGTGATTGGATTTATTATTTGCATGAGAGAGGGCTCAGATTACGGCTCGGAAAATTATAAATTTTTTAGCAAAAAACTTAAGAAATTTTTGTATGTAGATAGGGTTGCAATCGACAAAAAATATAGAAGAGAGGGTCTTGGCAAGGCTATTTATGATGATATTTTTATCCAAGCTAAAAAGGAGAGCCTGCCCATTGCGCTAGAGGTCAATACTCAACCCATTAACCAGCCATCATTAAATTTTCATGAGAAGCTGGGCTTTGACGAGGTTGGAGCGAAAGATTTCTCTGATCACAGCGTTGCTTACTTTATAAAATAACTTTTTATGAAATTTTTAAAATATCTCCCAATCCTTTTATTAACCTTAGGTGCTTGCAATGGACCGACCCCATCCAAAGTTCAGCTCAGTGATTTTCAAGACAACGTTTCGGTAAAAATATCAGGCGCGCGTCTTATTGACTTACCAATGGGGATGCAACCCTTGGAATCAAATCTGCTTAATGCCAATGAAATTACAGTGGCAGCTCATGGGGGTTCCAGCGAAGGGTATGAGTGGGTATATCCGCTGAAGACTTTAGACACTCCAACGAATGAAGTATTTTTTTACAGATGGCCAGACAATGGGTGTTACAAAGATTCTGGGGACAGACTAATTGAAGAATTAGAAAATCTTTTAAACCAAAACATTCAAATTAAAAAAGTTACCCTGATTGGTCACAGCTATGGAGGCATTTTGGTAACCCACCTCTTAAATAATTGGAAAAATACGGTTACCCTTGATGCACACATTATTGCATCGCCGCTTCAAGGCAACACCTCTTTGAATACATTATGTGGCTATAAGCCTGAGGTAAATTTAAAGCCCATGGCTAATTTGTTTGAGTGGAGAACGCAACAAGATCTAGACAGTGCATTTAAAGATCTCCCAAAGAATCCTCAAAACATTGAAATATCAGGAAGTTTTGTCACAGTTTTGCCAGACACATACAAGGGCCATCGACTTGGACACAACTGGTCAATCAGCTGGGTTGCAGATCAATTAAAGAAACCTTAAAACTCCTATTTAATATCCCTTAGTCTTCCTGTAAGCTCTACAAAAAACTAAAATACACCATGTCATTACCTAAAATTTTACAAAATAATCTTTCAATTCCAGTAATTGGATCGCCTCTTTTTTTATGTTCTGGACCAGAGCTAGTGATTGCTCAGTGCAAGGCTGGGATCGTTGGATCTTTTCCTGCATTGAATGCAAGACCGCAACCAGTTCTTGATGAATGGATCATTAGAATCAAGGAAGAGCTTGCTCAAGCGAAATTAGACAACCCCGAGCTTCCGATTGCGCCGTTTGCAGTTAATCAAATTTGTCATGCTTCAAACGATCGATTGATGGCGGACATGGAATCATGTGTTAGACATGAAGTGCCAATTATTATCACTTCCTTGCGACCACCTGAAGAAATTGTTACAGCAGCTCATTCATATGGCGGTCTTGTTTATCACGACGTGATAAGCGTGAGACATGCAAAAAAAGCAGCAGAACAAGGCGTTGATGGACTTATTTTAGTTTGCTCTGGTGCAGGTGGACATGCTGGAACCTTGTCACCTTTTGCGTTGGTTAGAGAAGTAAGAGAATTCTTTGATGGCACCATTATTCTTTCTGGAGCTATCAGTTCAGGCAGTGCTGTGGCATCTAGCTTGGCACTGGGAGCTGACCTGGCTTATATGGGCACGCGATTTATCGCAACCGAAGAAGCCAATGCAGACAAGGAATATAAAGACATGTTGATAGAAAGTGCCGCGCATGACATCGTCTATTCATCTTTATTCACTGGGGTTCACGGAAACTATCTTGGGCCATCCATTGAAAAGGCTGGACTTGATCCAGTTAACCTTCCAGAGGCTGATAAAAGTTCTATGAATTTTGGTTCAGGCGGAAACACTGAAGCCAAAGCTTGGAAAGATATCTGGGGATCTGGTCAAGGGATAGGTTCTATAAAAGATTCGCCAACTGTTCAAGTCCTTGTTGATCAACTCAAGCAGGAGTATCTAGCGGCGACCGAAGACTTTAAAGCAAAATCAGTTTATTAACCTAATTGATATTTACAGGTCTCCGTCTTTTCGGTGTTCACTTCTGTCTACCTCAAACTTTTCCCCGTATCTGGCTTCAAGTTTATCTTGGTTTTCTTTAATCACTTCGTAAGGATCAAGTTTTAGGGCCATACAAGCAGTAGCCCAGTACCACATGATGTCGCCCAACTCTCGTTTCATATGATAAATATTATCTTCATTTGCAGGCTTTCCTTGGAGAAACATTTTTTTAACTATTTCAACAAACTCCCCTGTTTCGCTGCCTAAGCCAAGAGCCGCAGTAAGAAGTCTTGCAGATTCAATTGGCGATGAAGAATCGATTTCCTTCATTCTTTCATCTAAGCTCGATTGATTCATGACTTGGCTCACTGGTTACTTTGGTTACAAAGTCCCCATAGCTGTTTAAAAAATTTCTTGCTTCTTCACTCATAAAATTCTCCTATTTTTTATTGGGTTTTTTTTCCAATCTATTGATACCAAAAAAGTAGACTCAGTTGCCTGCTCTAAATCTATACCTTTTTGTTTTTTAAATCTATTCCACTGATCGATTGCATAATCATCTAAAGATCTTTCGGAGCCAAGACCCATTGAGCCCTCTATATTTTCAGCAAATAAATCATCAAGCCTATCCAAACTTTTCTTTTCTAGCTCATTCCACTTAATGGCTCTATTTTTATCATCTTCAGGATCCCAATGCAGCTTCCTGGGAATATTACTGACATCTGTATAGAGGTGGAACAAAGGGACATCTGGAATATGAAAAAATGAAAAACCATGCGTAAAAGCTCTAAGAGCCATAGATAACTCCTCGCCATAGAAATAATAATTGGGATCATAAGGTATGTCCTCAACAAATCTTCCTCGAGTAAATATGCAGCCTGCTGCCATTAAGTAGGCATGAGTAATGTCCGTGTACTTTGTAGGAATACCTATTTGCCTAGAAAATGATCCGCGAGAAAACAGGCTATCTTTTCTGTAAGTAATAACTTGAGTATGTTTGTCTCCGGTATTGAGTTCAAATCAAGCCTTTGTCAAAATCTAGAACTTTGAAGCTTCTAGGATAAGAAGTAATAATTGGTTTCGCAAAATAGTTATCATTAATTTGCTCAGCTTCAATTTTTAATAATGCCTCTTCAAACAATACATCCCAATTTGGCAAGAACTGCGTATGTGAATCAATTTGTAAAAAATAATCCTCGCCTTGATAGAAACTTTGAGCTCTGTGCCTTGCCCAGCATGGACCTTTTGAAAAGACCGGATCCACATGCTCATATCTGACTTGCTTTTCAAAGGTTAAATCTTCTATATTCACAGGGTTGTCTGATTGATCACAGATACTAAAAATTAATTCATCTTTGTTTGTAGCGTTGTTATAGGCACCAAAGATGGTCGAAACAAGCAGCGGGTCTTGATAGGATGCGATTGAAATAAATATGCTCATTTTGTATGCGTTTTGTTCTTTGTTAGCATACAATTATTTCAACCTATGAATACAGAATACCCAAAAAAAATTGCTGAAAATGTCACCATGTACTCAGGTGATCCAATCTTATATGTGGTTGATAATTTTGTAAGTGACTTAGAATGCGAAGCCTTTGTAGAAGCATCACAGGGCAAGCTTCAACCATCTACTGTTATTAGCCCAGATCAGCATATTCAACATGAAAGCAGAACCAGTGATAATTGTTGGATAGAGCATGATGCTAATGATATTGTTCATGAGGTCAGTAAAAGGCTCTCAATTTTGACGCAAATACCTATTCGTAATGCTGAACAGTACCAACTCGTCTTTTATAAAAAAGGCGCTCAATACAAACCTCATTTTGATTCATTTGATTATGAGACAGAGGACGGAAAGAAAAACTGGGAACCAGGCGGACAACGCATGGTAACTGTTTTAGCTTATCTCAATGATGTGGAAGAGGGCGGTGGAACAGATTTCCCTGAACTTGGTGTAACTGTGACAGCAAAAAAAGGCGATGTTGTTGTTTTCCATAACACTTTATCTGAAACCCCTGCACCCAAGCATCCTAAAATTCATCCAAAATCTTTGCATGCCGGAATGCCCGTTCTCAAAGGTGAAAAGTGGATGGTTAATTTATGGTTTAGAGAAAATCTACGCTACTAGTTATTTTAACTTCAAAGAATTCTGGCTTGTCACAATATTAAACAAATGATCTTGCGCTTCAGGCTTAAGCTGCGCAACGCCTACTGCCAAAACATCAATAATGGCCATGTAAGCTAGCCTTGAAGTTAGCGGTCTCGTCAAACGAGCATTTTCACCAACATCGATGTCTAAAGCTATGTCACAAATTCTCGAAAGCGGAGTTCCAGAAGGCATTAAGCCAATCACTATCACCCCAAAACTTTTAACCGTTTTAATGCTCTCTACTAAAGCAGCGGTATTTCCCGATTGAGAGATGGCGACCACTACATCTTTCTTGTTCAGTGAGTTTGCAGACATGAACTGAATGTGAGGATCAGAAATACATGAAGATGGAATTTTTAATCTAAAAAACTTGTGCTGGGCATCCATGGCCACTGGCACTGAGCCACCAAAGGCATAAAACTCAACCCTCTTGGCATTAGCCAAAGTCTCAATAGCTTCTTCTACCACCTCTTGGTTTAACTGAGATCGTACATTTAATATCTCACTAATAGTGCTATCGAAGACTTTTTCAGTCACCTCTTGAATGCTGTCATTGGGATCAATTTCATATGAATTAAAATAATTATCTGCTGCTAACTGTTGAGCTAGCGTCAGTTTAAATTTCTGAAATCCATTAAACCCAATGGCCTGACAAAACCTAATAAGTGTTGGCTCGCTAACACCGATTGCACCTGAGGCCTGAGCAGTGGTCAATTCAATAATATCGTCAGGCTTATTTAAAACAAACTCTGCGACCTTTACCTCAGATTTTCTTAAATCGGGCAAAGCATTTTTAATTTCTCTCAATAATTTAGTTTGCATAAGGGTTAGAATAGGCTTCTTAGATTAAAAAATGAACCCCCCATGGATGTTTCTCACATATTAGAAAATTTAAACGATCCTCAGCGTGAGGCCGTAACATCTGAAGATAAAAGTTTGCTTGTATTGGCAGGCGCTGGGTCTGGTAAAACTCGGGTATTGGTTCATCGCATTGCTTGGAATGTTGAAGCCATGGGCATTAATCCCTCGTCGATTATCGCAGTAACCTTTACAAATAAAGCAGCCAAAGAAATGCAATCACGCATTCAAGAATTACTGCAGTCTCCTGGTGGAGACATGTGGTGCGGAACCTTTCATGGTTTGGCACACAGAACCTTAAAAAGATTTTACAAAGAAGCAGGATTAATTTCTGGCTTTACTATCTTAGACAGCGATGATCAATTGCGTATTGTTAAGCGCTTAACCAAAGAAGCCGGTCTTGATGATGCCGCATGGCCACCCAAACAGATTCAATGGCAAATTAATGGCTGGAAAGACGAGGGCATCAGAGCCGACGATGTTTCTGATAAGGGTGATTTTTATGCTCAGACAGTCAAAGGCATTTACAAGCATTACGAAGAAGCTTGCGCCAACGATAGTCTGGTAGATTTTGCAGAGCTGCTGCTTAGAGCCTATGAGTTGGTTAAATCTAACAAAACAGTGAAAGAGTTTTTTCACAATCGATTTAAGGCAGTGTTGGTGGATGAGTTTCAGGATACCAATACCATTCAGTACAACTGGCTCAAAGAGATTGCATCAGACGCTGCAACGATCACAGCCGTTGGTGATGACGATCAGTCTATTTATGGGTGGAGGGGCGCCAAGGTAGAAAATATTTCATCTTTTGAATCAAGCTTTGAAGGCTCAAAAGTCATTCGCCTTGAGCAGAACTATCGCTCCACCAGCGTGATCTTGGGTGCAGCCAATGCCTTGATAGACAACAATCAAACTCGCCTAGGCAAAAACTTGTGGACTGATTCTTTAGAAGGCGAGCGCATCACTCTTTATCAAGCCTACAACGAACAAGACGAGGCAAGATTTATAGCGGGAGTTCTTAAAAGCTGGATGGAAGGCGGAGAGTTATTTAGTGATGCAGGAATTGTTTATCGATCCAATGCCCAATCAAGAGCTCTTGAGGAAGCGCTGCTTAGAGTGAATATTCCTTATCGAATCTACGGCGGTCTGCGTTTCTACGAGCGCATGGAAATTAAAAATGCCATGAGCTACCTAAAAGTTATTTTTAACCCGCATGACAATCCTGCCTTTGAGCGCTCTATTGCAAATCCTACTCGAGGGATTGGTGTTAAGTCACAAGCAAAAATTCGTGATACTGCCAAGGCTTACAATCTTTCTTACATTAAAGCAGCAGCCAAACTGCACGACGAAGGCAAGATGGGTGGCAAAGCCGGTCAAGGCCTCAATGCATATTTAGCTCTTATCAGTGAATGCATTGGGCTGCTAGACACCATGCCGCTGTCTGAGTTGATGGACATGATCATTCAAAAATCAGGGCTGTATCAATACCACAAAAAAGAAGCTGGCGAGAAGGGCAAGACTAGAATAGAAAATTTAGAAGAGCTGGTGACTTCGGCCAAAAACTTTGAGCAATCTTTTGAAAGTGAAAAATCTCACAAAGAAATTGCTGAAATTTTTCTCGATACTGTCTCTCTTGATTCTGGAGATACTCAAGCCGATGAATTTCAAGATGCGGTGCAGCTCATGACTCTGCATTCTGCCAAAGGCTTAGAGTTTCCTTTGGTGTTTATTACAGGTCTGGAAGAAAGTTTGTTCCCGCACGGTCGATCCATTGAATCTCCCTCTCAATTAGAGGAAGAGAGAAGGCTTTGTTATGTTGGCATTACGCGGGCCATGAAAAAACTTTACCTGACTCACGCAGAATCCAGGCGACTCCATGGTTCAGATGTATTTAATCCGCCGTCACGATTTTTAAAAGAAATTCCTGCTGTCTTTATTGAAGAGGTCAGACCCAGGGCTTCGGTGAGCACGCCTTACGTTCGAACCGCTAAAAAATCTAAAATGGATTTTAAGGATGAAGTTGGAATAGGCCTTAGGACAAAAAGTAGTACACCCTACCTTTGGGCTAGGAGTCGTTCTAAACTATGAGGGATCGGGTGAATCTGCAAGGGTTCAAATTAATTTTGAGAAAGCCGGCAGCAAGTGGCTGGTTCTGGCGTTTGCAAAACTGGAGACATTGGGATGAAACATTTTTTAATTTCAGGGCTGGCACTTTGTTTTTTAAGCAGCTGCGGAGCTCCAGAAGAGACTGCCGCTGGAGTTGCTCCTGTCAAAAATTATTCTTGGTCCATGGTGACAACTTGGCCAAAAAATTATCCAGGCTTAGGCATGGCGCCCGAGCGATTCAGTCAATTAGTTGAAGAGATGTCACAAGGTCAATTAAAGGTAACGGTTTATGGAGCGGGTGAATTGGTTCCTGCCATGGGCGTATTTGATGCAGTGTCTGGCGGCTCAGTAGAGATGGGTCACGGCGGAGCTTATTACTGGAAGGGGAAGGTTCCAGCAGCACAATTTTTTGCAGGCGTGCCTTTTGGTTTTACGGCCGATGAGATCAATGCCTGGGTAAACAGAGGAGGCGGACTAGAGCTTTGGGAAGATCTGTACCGTCCTTTTAATTTAAAGCCTTTGCCTGGCGGCAACACCGGCACCCAAATGTTTGGTTGGTTTAACAAAGAAATTAATTCGCTAGAAGATATCAAAGGATTAAAAATGCGTTTTCCTGGTTTTGGTGGAGAGGTCTTCAAAAGAGCTGGCGGCATACCAGTCAATATTCCTGGCGGAGAGCTTTACACCGCAATGCAAACCGGGACCATTGATGCGGTTGAATGGGTAGGCCCATACAACGATTTAGCTTTTGGTTTTCAGCAAGTAGCCAAATACTACTATTATCCTGGTTGGCATGAGCCCGGCTCCATGCTTGAATTTACGATTAACATTGATGCTTGGGATACATTGCCTCCTCATTTGCAGGCAATAGTTACCACAGCTGCCAAGGCTGTGAACCAAGACTTATTAGATGAATACACTGCTTCTAACAATCGAGCCTTACAAGATTTAATTGAGAATCACGATGTCCAGCTCAGAGAACTGCCCAAAGATGTCATCAATGAATTTAGAATTATTTCTGAGGAGATTTTAGAGACTTCCGCTGCAAACGATCCCGATGTTAAAAAAGTCTACGACTCATTTAAAACTTTCCTAGCAGAGGTCAAAGGCTTTCATGCCATTGCCGAGGATGCATTTGTAGAGGCCCGAACAAACAGTGACGGCGACTCCTAAGTTCATTCAGTTAGGCAATCAAGCCTACGCAGACACCTATGAGAAAATGCGCTCACTGGTTCAAGCAGATTCCTTTGATGATGAGATCTGGTTGCTTGAGCACGACGCAGTTTTTACACTGGGCACTGCAGCCGATCCCTCGCATGTTTTAAATCCTGGAAATATTCCAATCGTTCAAACCGACAGGGGTGGCGAGGTTACTTTTCATGGTCCAGGGCAATTGGTTATTTATTTTCTTTTGGACATTAAGACAAAGAAGATAGGTCCCAAGGCATTGGTCGCCAATTTACAAAACCTTATTCAAAATATTCTGCAACATTACTCCATAGAGAGTTCCTTTGTTGAAGGCGCACCTGGCGTTTATGTGGGGGAGAAAAAAATTGCTTCCATTGGCCTTAGAATCTCCAAAGGCCGAACTTACCACGGCATTAGTTTAAACGTGGACATGGATCTGGAGCCTTTTAGCCGGATTAACCCTTGCGGGTATGAAGGCTTAGAAGTCACGCAAATTAGTCATTTTGATTCAAATGTCACCATGGAAGGAGTAGAATCAGTCGCAACAGAAGAGTTAAAAAAATTATTTAAGTAATGGAAATTATCCCCACTCAAAAAATTGTTAATCGCGATGGCATCAAGGCTGTAAAAAATGGTCAGAAAGCCAATCAGTATTCTTCTATTCCCAATCAAAAAAAACCAGATTGGATCAGGGTCAAAGCTACCTTTGATGCAAACTTCAAGGCGGTCAAAAAACAAGTTCAAGACAAACGTCTCAACACAGTATGCGAAGAGGCCATGTGCCCAAACATCTCAGAATGTTGGTCAGCTGGAACAGCAACCTTTATGTTGATGGGATCGGTCTGCACCAGAGCTTGCAAGTTTTGTTCGGTCGATACAGGCAACCCAAAAGGCTGGTTAGATCTAGATGAGCCAATGCACACGGCCAAAGCTGTAAAGACCATGGGCCTTAAGTACGTTGTTTTAACCTCGGTTAACAGAGACGATTTGGAAGATGGCGGAGCAGAGCACTATGCTCAAACTGTTAAGGCGATTAAAGAACTCAATCCAGACACTGCAGTTGAAGCTTTAACACCAGACTTTAAAGGCCTCTCTTCTTCTATTGATACTTTGGTCAATTGTGGACTAGAAGTTTTTGCTCAAAACGTAGAAACAGTCAAACGACTCACTCACCCAGTCAGAGATATTAGAGCAGGATACGAGCAAACTCTTGAAGTCTTGGCAGAATCCAAAAGAATCAACCCAAAGGTTCTGACCAAAACAAGTTTAATTTTAGGTTTAGGCGAAACAGATGCAGAAATAGAAGAGACCATGGATGATCTAATTGCCAACAAAGTAGATATCTTAACGCTGGGTCAATACCTCAGACCCACCTTGAATCACTTACCTGTCGAGCGATGGGTGACCCCGAAAGAATTTGAGAGATATAGAGTGATTGGATTAGCTAAAGGTTTTCTAGAAGTTGTTTCTGGGCCAATGGTTCGCTCAAGCTATAGAGCCGAAAGAGCATTAGAGAAAAATAACGCAGGCCTTTCTGTGGTTAATGCGCAAAGTTAAAAATAACTACAAACAAGACGCCTGTTCCTAGAACACCAAGAACACATATCACCCAATCCACCAAAAAAACTTTAAACAGTTTCGACCAAACACCTTGGTCACTCTGATCTGATTGAAGTTCTTTTTTGAAGACTTCCATGGCTGCATATTTAAACCATGAAAAAGTTACTAAAAATGTAATGGCACCAAAAGCAAAAAGTAGAGAGTTAGAATTCAGCATTTAGTTATTTTAAAGCCTCTGATTAAAGAACAAAAGCAGGAAAGACAATGACCGCTAAAAGTACTGCTAATTGAATAATAATAAAGGGCACGACACCTTTATAAATATCTGTAGTCTTAATGCTTTCATCTGCAACTCCTCTTAAATAGAAGAGAGAGAAACCAAAAGGTGGCGTTAGAAAGAAGTCTGAAGATTGATGGCCATGAGTATTCCCAGCCAAACAGGATCAAACCCCATCATCAAAAGTGGCGGAGCGACCAAAGGAATAATCACATAGCAGATCTCTATGAAATCTAAGATAAATCCAAAAAGGAAAATTGCCAGCAAGACAAACAGAAGGGCAGTGTATTTCCCGCCAGGCATCATCTCAAAGATTTGATCTACCAATAGATCGCCACCCACTCCCCTAAAGATTAAAGAAAAAATAGATGCGCCAATCAAAATACAAAAGATCATGGTGGTAACTGTTGCAGCTTTGTAGCTAGTCTCTCTTAGCAGGTCTAAATTAAAGCTCCCGTTGAGACTGGTAATAATTAATGCACCAAAAGCACCCACACCAGCAGCCTCTGTTGGGGTTGCGATGCCAGCAATGATTGAGCCCAAGACAACAAATATTAAGAGTTGCTGGCGGCAGCAGGGTTTTAAGAATATTGGCTTCACCCTCGATTCCCTCTAATGGCGCGAATTGTTTATTTCGATTAATAAAGATGGCATAAATTAAGTAACCAACAACAATTAAGATTCCTGGAACGATTGCACCTACAAACAAATCACCCACTGAGACTGTCTCTTGAGAAAAGATGCCCATGTTATTTTGAGCTCTTTGATAGGCGTTCGACATAACATCGCCAAGAAGCACCAGTGCAATAGAGGGAGGAATGATTTGACCCAAAGTTCCAGTCGCAGCCACTAATCCAGAAGAGAATTCTTTGCTGTAGCCTTGCTTGAGCATTGCCGGCAAGGACATTAGGCCCATGGTGACAACCGTTGCACCAACGATCCCTGTGCTTGCAGCCAAAAGTGCTCCAACAATAATGATTGAGATGCTTAATCCAGAATTAGTGTTCTTAAAAACCAGCGCCATGTCTTTAAGCATTTTGGCTGCAATTCCCGATCTCTCAAGGACAACGCCCATAAAGACAAACAAGGGAACCGCTAACAAGGTTTGATTGTTCATGATCCCAAAAATTCTCATGGGAATCGTTTTAAATAAATTGGGGTCAAAGAAATCGAAGGATGCACCCAAGAGCGCAAATAAAATTGAGGTTCCTGCAAGGGTAAAAGCGACAGGGTAGCCAAGCAGCAAGGCCATGCAAACCATGACAATTAAAATAATAGGAATTATTTCCATAGCTTATGCAGCTCCTTCAATCCGGCTATCCCAAGAACCATTGGAAATAAAAATATAAAAGACTTTTGAATGAATACGGTGCTTAGCCCACCTGGCTCAGTTGAAATTTCTTTGACAGCCCAAGACGCTGAAATAAAATCGATGGAATAGTAACCAATGACTCCAAGCATAGGAGCGAGTAAAAATACTACTCCAAAACTGTTAACCATTTTCTGATATTGGGGCGAAGCGTTGCGGTAAAAAATATCTACTCTGACATGTTCGTCTTGAGAGTATGCCCAGCCAGCACAACCCAAGAAAATTAATGCATGTACATATAAAGCCAGCTCTTGAATATCGGCTCGACCCATGCCAAAAAAATATCGACTAACCACAACTATCATGACCAATAAAAGCAGCACCGGAAGCAAGCGGGCAAAAAAACGGCCAAAGAAATCATTCATGCTATGTATATTAATAGAGAATTGTTTAAAATAAGAAATATGTTAATTTTATTATCGCCAGCAAAAACACTAGATTACAGCAAAGACTTTGATGTAAAGCCTACTGCGCCTGCATTTTTGTCTGATTCTTCTAAGCTAATTAAAGAGCTCAAAACAAAAGAGCCTAAGGACATAGCAACCCTAATGGGGCTAAGCGATAACCTTGCGACATTGAATTTTGATCGCTATCAATCTTGGAAAGCAGCCAAATCTATTAGCAGCGACAGCAAACCTGCGCTCTTTGTTTTTCAGGGAGATGTTTACCAGGGACTGAAAGCCGAAACATTTAACAAAAAAGACATAGCGTTTGCCCAAAAACATTTACGCATTCTCTCAGGTCTATACGGAGAACTCAGACCTCTTGACGTCATCAAACCCTATCGATTAGAAATGGGAACCAAGCTGCCTACCAGCAAAGGAAAAAATCTCTATGAGTTTTGGGGCAATAAGATTCAAGAAAATCTTTTAAAGGAACTGAAGGCGAATAAATCTGAGCTGATAGTCAACCTAGCTTCCAAAGAATACTTTAGTGTTGTTGGCTCTTTGCCTAAGAACATTGAGGTTGTTGCTCCGGTATTTAAAGACCTTAAAAATGGTGAATATAAGCTTATTAGTTTCTATGCAAAAAAAGCCAGAGGCTACATGAGCAACTGGATCATCAAGAACAAAGTCACTGCAGCAAAAGACCTAGTGAAATTTAAAGAAGAGGGCTACAAATACTCTAAAAAGCTTTCAACCCCTGAAGAGCCAGTATTTTTAAGGGACTAACCCGTCTTTTTCCCAGAACGAATGTAGTTGGCTCAAGGTCATCATAGTTAGCTTGTGATTTCTCCATAAAAGCTTTCATTGCAGCTTCCATGTCTTGGCCGCTAATCAATGATGAATTCCATGCTGCATGATAATCCAGAGATTCTCTCACGCTGTGATCACGAGCATAATTTATTTGTTTCTTAATCACCCTTGTTATTAGTGGTGACTTGGATGCAATTTCTTGTGCCAAAGCCAAAGAGCCTTGTTCAAGATCTTCAAGAGAATCAAAGACTTTATTGATAAAGCCTAATTCGCGAGCCTCATCTGGAAGAAATTTTCTGCCGGTGTAGGCCAAGCTCTCTGACAACCCCAATAGGAATTAATGTTGGCAATCTTTGCGAGCGTCCCCACATCTGCTGCCAGACCCAATGTCTACTTCTGCAATTTTAAAGAAAGCGTCGGATGAGCAATGTCTAATGTCGCAAGCTGCAACCATATCAATCCCACCACCAACACACGCACCTTGAATGGATGCAATGGTTGGCATTCTGCATTCTTCTAAGGCTGTAAATGTATCCTGCAGCTCTAACACTTCGTGATAAAAAGTTTCTCTCATACGGGCTGGATCTTTTTTAACGCCATCTTTTTTGGCTGGAGCAAAATTAGCTAAGTCCATTCCTGCATTAAAATGCTTGCCTTCGCCCTTGAGCAAAATGACCCTTGCTGCTGCATTTTTATCTAGCTCTTTAATAATTTCGGGCAACTCTTTCCAGAACAGACGAGTCATTGAATTAAATTCATCGGGACGGTTCATGACCACATGGGCCACGTGATCTTTTACGGTCACATCAAAACATGTGTACTTACTCATTTGAACTAGCTCCTTCTTTAAGATCTTTCACAATTTCTCTTAAGTTATCAACCAACTCAAAAGTTTTGTGATGCGGCAACACGACTTTTCTGTCGGTGCTTAACTTTTTAAGGCCGTTATCTAACTCATCCAATTTACTGATTATTTCTTTGCTCATAGCTACAATAGGTTACGTTTACAAAAAATTATAATGGCTTGAATCTATGAAAGCACGTCTCTTACAAACTTTATTTTCTGCGCAGGTTATTTTTTGCAGTACATTTATTGTTGCAGCCGAATCAAACAAAGACATAAGGGCACTTCAAGAGCAAAACATCATGTCGGTTTTATTTCAGCAAACCTCGGCAGAGAGGCTGGCTGCAAGCCTCCAAACATTCGAAACAGCAAAACATGCTTTAGACAAAGCGCTTAGCAGATCCAACTTGGAGTGCATTGCCAGGGCAAACAAAGTATCAAAATAAAAAGCCTGCCATCATTCTTGATGTCGATGAAACAGTCTTAGATAACTTGGCCTATCAGGCACGCGGAATTTTAGATGGAACAAGCTATCCAACAGGTTGGATTGCCTGGGGCAATGAAGTGGCTGCAACAGAGGTTCCTGGAGCAAAAGACTTTTCTAAACTATGCCCAATCTAAAGGCGTGACTATTTTTTATATTACCAACAGGGTTGCAGAACTCAAAAATGCCACTCAACAAAATCTTACAAAGCTTGGAATACCTTGGGATCAATCAAAGGACACTATTTTAATGCGCGGAGAAAACGACTGGGGAAGCGATAAAGGTTCTAGACGCAGTCTTGTTTCAGAAGAACACAGAGTGCTGATGCTTATTGGAGATAACCTTGGCGATTTTGTGGATGCAAAAGATAACCTTGTGACTCCAGATCAAAGAAAGGATATGGTCCAGGCTTACAAAGAATATTGGGGCACCAAATGGTTCATGCTTCAAAATACAACTTACGGCGACTGGGAAGGCGCTTTATACAACTTTGATTATTCCTTGTCTCCAGATGAGGTGCACGAGACTCGCATAAATTCTTTGCAACCCTCAAGATAACCCCATGAAAAAATACTTACTGCTGTTTAGGTGTTGTCATTCTTTCATCTTGCCAAGATGGAACTGTGGTTGAGGAGGCAGTTTTGATTGGCACAGAAACCAATGCAGCTGAAACCTTAGAGCAAAATCCAAACATCAAAGCTAAGAACATCATTTTATTTATTGGTGATGGCATGGGACCCAATCAAGTTGCTTTAGCAAGATTTGCTGTTGGCGGAGCAAACCATCGACTCTCGTTTGAAAATTTTCCTGTCACCGGCATTGTTTTGAATCACTCGGCTGAGAATCTCTATACATGACTCAGCTGCAGCTGCGACCGCATGGGCCGCCGGAGTTAAGACAAAAAATGGCTATCTTGTCTGTTGATTCTGATAATAAATTCTTGCCAACCATCCCAGAGCTTTTAAGCACTAAGGGCTATTTAACCGGCTTGGTCGCAACTTCTTCGATCACGCATGCGACCCCAGCAGCTTTTTATGCTCACATTAAAAGTCGCTCCAAGCACAAGCAAATTGCTCAAATGCTTGTTGAATCAGACATAGCTATCGCTTTAGGCGGAGGCTCCGAATTTTTTAAATTGCCGTTATCAGATCAAACAATACATCTAATCGAAAATGGGCAGTCCCTGGACCAAGACAAGCTGGCTCAGCATGCAAGGGTGCTTGGACTATTTGGCTGAAGATGGGTCTGGACAGAAGATTGTCTCCACCGACGCAACTTAAAATGACAGGGAACAGCATTAGATTTTCTTGATTCTAAAACATCGAATTGCTCAGGATTCTTTTCTCATGTCGGAGGGCAGCCAAATTGATTGGGCTGGCCATGACAATAACGTGAAGTACATGCTCGCTGAGTTTGCTGACTTTGATGATTCGGTTGCAGCCGCAATAGAATTCGCAAAGCAGGACAAAGAAACTTTGATTTTAGTTACTGCAGATCATGCGACTGGAGGCTTGGTTTTGCAAAAACCTAGAGGCTCTAGCGTTAGAGCTCAATGGACAACGACAAGTCATGATTTATCATCAATTAATATTTATGCCTATGGACCAGGAGCAGAAAAATTTTCTGGTGTCATGGACAACACTGAAATTTTTGATCGTATGTTAGCAAGTTCTGGACTACGAGAACCTAGATTCAAATAATTGCGTCAACTAGCTCTGCAAGGGTAGGGTAGGTGACCACCCCATTGGCTAAATTTTTCGTCCTACCAGGGTTAATCCAATAAACCTGCCCAACACCAGCATTAACTGCTGAGTTTACGACCTTAAAATTATCATCAATAAAAATCGAGTTTTTCAGATTTACTTTTAAATACTGGCCGGCAAGAGCCCAAAATTCTTTTTGCTCTTTTGCGTAGCCTAAATGCATGCTGCAAATGTGTGAGTCAAAGTAATCAAGAAAGTTTGCAGACTCAGACTTAAAATCAAATAACCTAGGATCGCCGTTAGTAAGAATATATTTAGGATTGCTTAGAGAGGCAATTTTTTTTAAGGCATCTTCGGACCCTTTTAAAAATGAACATCTCTCTTCTTGGTTTTTAATGATCTCCAAAGAATCAATGCCCAACAGTTCATCCCAATAATTCAGGTCATACCAGTTTAAACTGGCTTCCTGATCGCTCATCATGGACTTTATATCAGCTTTAACTTCAGTGCTTGATTTGCCTGTTTCAAGAGCCAATGTATTTGGTAGCCAATCTGTCCAAAACTTCATGTCGTAGTTCAGATCTAGAATAACCCCATCAAGATCTGAGAGAATAGCAGTGGTAGAATTGAATTTTGTCATTAAAAGAACACTATGCAGTCTAAAAATTTAGAACTTATTATCTCTCAATTAGAAGACTTAACCTTAAGTTTATTTCCTGAAATATTAAAAATTTATGAAGACAAAGATTTTAAGACCAGGCATAAAAAAGATGGATCGCCAGTCACTAAGGCTGACATGCTTGGCCATAAGTTAATTCTCAAGTTTTTAAATAAGCATTACCCTGACATTCCGATTGTTTCAGAGGAGAGTTTCACGCAAAAAGGCTATAAACCGGCAAAAGAGTTCTGGTTGGTCGATCCTATTGATGGAACCAAGGAATTTGTTAATCGCTCGGGTGAATTCACAACCAATATTGCATTAATTCAAAATGGTCATCCGGTCCTAGGCGTGGTTGGAGCACCAGCAATCAATAAGATTTGGTCTGGTATTTCAGCTCATACACCCAAAACTACCAAATTAAAGGCAGCAGCTTCAAGTTCTGCATTGAAAATAGTGATGAGTAAAAGCCACAAAACAGTCATAGATACAGCTTTTTTGAACTTTTTAGATAAAAACGGCAAAAAAGTAAAAATTATTAGCAAGGGCAGCTCTCTAAAAATATGTACTTTGGCAGACAAAAAAGCAGATATTTACCCTAGATTTGGTCCAACGTCAGAGTGGGATATTGCTGCAGCTGATGCGGTTCTTAGGTCAAATGGCGGTGGTATTTTTCAGATAGAAACGCTGGAACCCCTTGAATATGGAAAAAAAGATAGCATATTAAACCCTATGTTCATTGCGATAAGTAATTTGAACGAAAAAAAGGCAATATTGTCTTTAATAAGAGGTTTTAGTAAAAATTTGCTATAATTATTTAATAAGATAACCTTAGGTTATAATATAATATTAATAAAATTTATATATGGGTACTGATTTACAGACAATAACGCTATCGACACCAGGCAAGGATATAGAATCCTATTTGTCTTGCGTCCATGCGATCCCCATCCTGACCCCAGAACAGGAAAAAGAACTTGCTCACAAACTTTTCGATAACAATGATCTTGAGGCTGCACGTCAACTGGTCCTTTCTCATTTAAGATTTGTTATTCATATTTCACGCTCTTACTCAGGCTATGGTTTGCCTTTGGCTGACATTATCCAAGAAGGAAACATTGGTTTAATGAAAGCAGTGGATCGATTTGATCCAAATAAAGGTGTCAAAGTAGTATCTTTTGCTGTGCATTGGATCAAAGCGGAGATTCATGAGTACATCTTAAAAAATTGGAGAATGGTTAAGATTGCGACTACCAAGGCGCAAAGAAAATTATTCTTTAATCTTAGAAGCAAGAAGAAAACACTCGACTGGTTAACCAAGGAAGAGGCAGAGCAGATTGCCAAAGACTTAAATGTTGAGGTTAAGGATGTCTTGCACATGGAGAACCGACTGACCTCCCATGATGCGGCCTTTGATGGCCCTGTTGGAAGTGATGATGAGAGCGACATTATGTCCCCATCTCAATACCTAGAAGATAAGTCCTTTAGCCCAGAGATTTTGGTTGCTGAACAAGAAGTTGCCGATCATAACTCTGAAGAGCTAACCATGGCATTGTCCCAGCTTGATGAAAGAAGCAAAGATATTATTGCAAGAAGATATTTGGCCGATCAAAAAGAAACACTTCACGATTTAGCAGACGAATATAACGTTTCTGCAGAAAGAATTAGACAAATTGAAAATGGTGCTTTGAAAAAACTTAAAGCTGCTATGTCTAACGCTGCCTAATTCAGGCAATTCTCTTCATCCCAGGAAAGATCAATCAATCAAGATAAACCATATCTCGCAAGCTTTGTTAAAAGGTTAGGGCGAATAACTTCCGCTCAAAAAGAGGCGCTCGAGACACTTGATGAATTTCACCTTCAAGATTCTTCCCAGTTGCTTGGTTTGGTCTCAGACTACAAAAAAGTGATTCTAGAAATAGGATTTGGTAACGGTGAAAATACTGCTTTTTTAGCAACCAAGAATCCTGATGCGTTAATCGTAGCCTCAGAGGTATATAAATCAGGTATTGGCAGCTTGCTTGCCTCTATTGACAAGAATTCGTTTCGGCACATTAAGATTTTTGATGATGATATCCGCGAGCTTTTATTGAATCTTTCAGAACCTCTCTTTCATGAAATCTATATCATTTGCCCAGATCCATGGCCCAAAGCCAGGCATCACAAACGTAGATTAGTTAATAAAGTATTTTTAGAGAACCTACATACAGTTATGTACCCAGGCGGGACTATTTACATCTCAACCGACTGGGAGAATTATGCTGAATTTATTGAAGAAGAGACCCCTAAGCTCAAGGATGAGTTTATGGCTAAAAAGATTTCTAACGACGGCATGCCTATTACTCGATTTCAAGCCCGCGCCATGAGAGAAGGTCGAGAAATTTATACCTACCTGCTGACAACTTTAAAAAAATAACTTTATGGTTTCGTTGAGATATTGATAGCCGCGATCCGTTGCACCAATTTTATTTTTTAACAGCAATCCCTCAGACACTCCTACCTCATATTTTTTCCAGAAACTCTCAGGCAGTAATGTGTTGATTTGATCTTGGCTGATACCATTTTTTATTCTTAATAAATTCATGGCTAGATCCATGTCCAGCTCATCACCTTGAACAACAGTGCGGTCAGTCATTGTTTGTTTTTTTATGTAGCCATTTAGGGGCTTAATTTTTCTAAATCTTGAAATCTCTTCATCCAGAGTAATTTTGCTATGAGCTCCAGGACCTACTCCCAAGAAATCACCAAATTTCCAGTAATTAACATTGTGGTTACTTTCGAACCCTGCTTTTGACCAGGAAGATACTTCGTATTGCTTAAAGCCATTTAACTCTAAGACTTCTCGAGCTATGTGCTCCATGTTTTCAATGACTTCCTCGCTGGGGAGCTTAAGCTCCTTTTTATAGAAGATGGTATTGGGCTCAATGGTTAGCTGATACAAGGAGAGATGGTTGGCTTTTGAGGCAATAAATTGTTCTAGGGAATCTTTAAACGAAGCCTCAGTTTGATGTTCGATGCCATACATTAGATCAATGGTTACATTTGTATCCTGCAAAAGATTTACAGCTTTTATCCCGGAAGCTTTGTCATGATTTCTACCAAGCGCTATAAGTTCTTTGTCATGATAACTTTGCAAACCTAATGAGAATCTATTAATACCAAGTTTTGTTAGGCTTTGTATCTTTTCTTTCGTCACATCTCTTGGGTTCATCTCAAAGGTTATTTCTATATTCTCATCCCAAGGACATTGCTTAATACCCTCTAAAATTTCTTCCATAGCATCAATAGATGTTAACGAGGGAGTACCGCCGCCAAAATAGATGCTTGAGAATTTTCTCCCATTTATCAAGGAGGCTGAATCCTTTAGGTCTTGAGCAATGGCCTTGGCTAGCTCTTGATCTTGCTGATTTACTGGATCGGTGGTGATTGAAAAATCACAATATGGGCATTGAACCTCACACCATGGAAGGTGGACATAGAGACTTAGGGGTGGATTATTGAGAGACAAAATTTTTAATTTTCTGCCTGAGAGTTTCAGCGGCTTTGCCTCTATGACTTAATTTAGCTTTTTCTTCATTGGGCATTTGAGCCAAGGAAAGATTAGAGCCTAGAGGATAAAACATCGGGTCGTAACCAAAACCATTCATTCCTTCTGAAGTAATTTTAATGGTTCCTTCAAGCATTCCGGTTGCAACCAATGGAAATGGATCTGAAGGCGCATTGAGCATTACCAGCACGCACACAAAAAAAGCCTGAGTTTCATCCACATCAATTTTAATTAACTCTTTTTTTAGGTGCTCTCTGTTTTCCTCATCGCTCGCATCCGCTTTAGCGTATCTTGCAGAGTGCAAGCCAGGCATATTATTTAAAGCCGGAACGATTAGTCCTGAGTCATCCCCTAAGGCGCTAAGCCCAGAAGCATGAGCAGCAAAACGTGCTTTATGTAGGCTATTCTCAAAAAAAGTTTGACCAACTTCCTCCTCTGGAATAATCCCAAAAGTTTCTTGAGACAGTATTTCAAAATCTGGAAGCAGAAGAGTGAATTCTTTTAGTTTTCCTGGGTTGCTTGTGGCAATGAGGAGCTTGGGTTTACTTTCCAAGGAGGTACACTGCCTCTGCAGCAAATAAGTTGGGCGAGTAATCAGTCAGCCATGAAGTGTTACCGCGCTTATTGAGGTAGACTTTTTTCAAAATCTTAAAACCCTCTGTTTCACACAGCTCTTCAAAATCAGCAATGGTACATAGATGAAGATTTTTAGTTTCATACCATCTTGCCGGCAATTGAGATGAAGAGGGCATTTTGCCTTTTAAGAGACCGGTTCTAAGCTCCCAATTCCCAAAGTTAGGTAGGGTAATCACACATTGATTGGCAACTTCTAAAATATTTTGCAATGCTTCTTTGGGTTTTCTAAGGCATTGAATTGAACTCGCCATGATTGCTGTATCGAAATCCATATTTTTATACTCAAGAAGTCCTTGATCAATATCTTGCTGCACAACAGAGATACCGTTCTTAATGCAGCTATGAATTTTATCCGGATCATTCTCTACTCCATAACCTATGATTGATTTTGAGTCAGCCAAAGATTTTAGTAACGATCCATCGCCACAACCAAAATCTATGACTTTTGAGTTATCAGCAACCCATTCAGTAACGATCTGTTCGAGAGATTTATTCATCGCTTTCTAAAAAATTTTTTAAACTTGACGCATATTCATCAGAATGAAATAAGAAGCTGTCGTGGCCATAATCACCCTCAAGTTCAACATAAGAACTCCGAACCCCGGCTTTAATTGCAGAAAGCTGTATGTCTTTGCCGTATTCTTTTGGGAATAACCAGTCTGAATTAAAAGAAGCTATGAAAAGTTTGGCTTTTATTTGCTTAAAGCATTTTACTAAATCTTGCTCAAAATCTTTGGCCGGATCGAAACTGTCCATGGCTTTGGTCATTAATATATAACTGTTTGCATCGAATGTTTCAGCAAATTGCTCACCCTTGTACTGCAAATAATTCTCAACCTCATAACTAACTTCTTCATCTATTTTTGTTTCAGGACTTTGGAGCTTTCTACCAAATCTTTTACGCATATTAGCTTCAGATAGGTAGGTAATATGTCCGAGCATGCGAGCAGCCTTCAGACCTTTTTTGGGCTTAATATTTTGCAGATGATAATCTCCCTCAGCAAAGTTCTCATCCTTTCGAATAATTTCTCTTGCCACCTCATTGAGCGCAATGTTTTGAGAGCTAATTTTTGATGAGGCAGCAATAATTGCAGCCTTTTTAATTAGGGTTGGATAAGAGATTGACCATTGCAGAGCTTGCATGCCACCCAAACTTCCCCCTGCAACCATTTCCCATGCAGGTATTTTTAAATACTCTAATAAAGTTTTTTGTGCATTAACCCAGTCCTTGACTGAGACTTCAGGAAAAGATGCTCCATACATTTGATTGGTTTCTGGGGAAATCGAAATAGGACCAGACGATCCATCACACCCACCCAAATTATTAACAGATACAACAAAATATTTAGATGTATCAATGGTCTTGTCGTCCCCTATTATCTGATCCCACCAGCCTGGCTTTCCGCCCTCTGTTTTTGTTCCGGCGGCATGGTGATTTCCAGAAAAAGCATGACAGACTAATACTGCATTATCTTTGTTTTGATTAAGCTCACCATAGGTCTCTATCATCAACTCAAAACCAGATAAGGTTGAGCCTGATTCAAGTTTGATTGTTTCATCAAAGGTAAGTTTTTCAGTATGAGTCTTCATACCATTGAACTTATAATTTGAATAAAAGATGTATTAATAAGATTTAGCAACATTAAACCAATAATGGGGGTGAAATCTAAACCGCCCATGGGAGGAACAAATTTTCTTATGGGTTGCAAGATTGCTCCTGACATTTCTTCGACTATCTGAAGCAGAGGGTGATTGTTTCCTGGAGCAACCCAGCTTAGGATAACGGACCCAATAACACAGTAAAATAAAATTCTGAAACAAGAGTTAATTACATTTATTATTGAAATAAACAACAATGTTAAAGGCTCATACCCACTCGAGTAGGCAAGATATAAAGAGACAAACTGAAGAAGAAAAGCTAGGGCTAAAGCTGCTAGAAGTGGGTTGAGGAAAAAAAATATTGATTTAGAGATTGGCTCTAGGTAGGTAGCAAATATTTTTACTATAGGATTGAAGTAATTAATCCTAAATAGCCGAAACATTGCAAGAATTACAAATGCATAACTTGCAAAGCTGAGTATGATTGTGAGTGTTCCGGTCATCTTATTCCTATTAAAATGTTAGTTTTCATCGCTTATTTGAATAGATCTTTCTTTTGCTGCTCGAAATGCATCCTTAAAGATAGACTCTATTTTACTGCCCTCAAGAGACTCTAGTCCTGCTTGAGTTGTTCCGCCGGGTGATTTTATCTTATTTATTAATATTTCAAAATCACGCTCTTTTCCAAACAAATCTCCAAGGCTGCTTACAAAGTCTTGAAAAATATTGATGGCATGCTCATCACTCTGCCTTTGTTTATTGCCTTCAGCTCTTCGAGATATATATTTAACACTTGAAATAGGAAAGCTTGGCCGCTGCCAATGATGCTGGTGAAGGCATGAATATCATCTTCATTTTCCATAACCATAATGTGACCCACTCGCTCAAATAAATCACATGCATTTTTGAAGGCAGGAGCTTCCTGATCTTCAGCATAAAGAGCAGTAATGCCCTTATTATATGCCGAGGCAGTGTTGGGCATTGATCGGATGATTGAGGCTGAAGTTGGGTATTTTGAAATCCCAATGCCAGCAACTACAGTTAAAATATTTGAATGAGGAGCAAGGTCTTCAATCTTTTGAGCAACAACAAGAGCATCTTTAGGCTTCACTGCTAACACAATTAAATCAAATATATCCTCTGACAAGCATTCGAATGATGCCACGGTAATTTTCTGACTTTTAAGTAGGTCTATTTTTTCTTGATTCCGTTCAATGCAAACTATTGCTTCAGGTGGCAACTGAGATTTAAGCAAGCCATCAATAATAGCTTGAGCAATATTACCGCCGCCTACAAAACATATTTTCATAGCCTTGGTCCCAAAAGAGTCTCACCAATTCTGACCATAGAGGAGCCCGCAACAATTGCTTCTTCGTAATCACCAGATGTTCCCAAGGATAGCTCGGTGCAATGCGGTAAAATTTCTTTTAACGAACTTTGAAGGGATTGAATGTTTGCGTAAGTTTTCAATTTATCTTTATCTGAAGCATTAATATTTGGCATAAACATTAATCCTCTAAGTTCCAGATTGGAACAATGAGAATTAATCTCTCTCGCAAAAGTTAACACATCTTCAGTCTTTACTCCTGATTTAGTCGGCTCATTATCAATGTTAACTTGTATTAGCACGGACATATTTTTATTCAAATGCTCGCAAGCCTGATTGAGCTTGCTGGCAACTTTCATGCGGTCAATTGAATGAACCCAATCAGCCGCTTCGGCGATGAGCTTCAGTTTATTTGTTTGAATGGGCCCAATGAAATGCCAAATGATATCTGTGGGGCAGGAGCCTACTTTTTGATGCAGTTCTTGCGCATAATTTTCACCAAAATCTCTGACACCATTGTCGTAAGCTTCTTGGATGATTTCAGTGGATTGTAATTTAGATACAGCAATCACTTTTACAGATTCAGCAGATTGGTTGATGCCTGAACAAGCAAGATCAATATTAGCCTGAACTGCTTGAACTCTGGACTCTATGCTTTGATACATTTTTTAATTAACAATGGCTGGCGATTATTTTTAACCATAACCTCCCTTGCATTGTTAACCTCTGATTTAGTTTTATAAGGCCCAGACATTACTCTAAAAAGAGTTTTTCCAGGCATTGATGAGCTAAAGGTTCTTTCGACATAGGCTTCTATGTCGAGAGTGAGCATAAGACCAAGTTGTTCTTGAGCATATATGCGCTTTCCATAAGTTTCGATTTGCAATAAATACTCGCAATTTTCTGCAGTGACAATGCCCTCTAATTCGATTAGCACAGTATCCTTTTCTAAGTCCGTTGGATAGAAGAATTCAACGGTTGGATTCGTCACGTGCCCCCGCAAATTTTTTACATCTGTCTGCAAAAGAAATTGAGATGAAACAAAAAGGATTGCTGCCATCCCAGCAACAATAAAAAAGTGCTTAATCTTTAAGGGTTGATTGAGTTCTCTTCTTGCGCGAAGAGTTGCTGTTCCCTTGTTGGACTTTGATTTATTGACAGGATGTTTTTTTGCAAAATCTTTCATGGGACTTACATTTGATCTAAAGGCTCTATGCCAAGCAACTCTAAAGCTGAGCCTAGAACATCTTTAACGACAGCGAGCGATCTCATAATATTGATTTGTTCGGCTTCTTCAGCATTTAAAATATTTACATCATTGTAAAAGTGATGAAAGCCTTGAGCTAAATCCCTTAGGTAATAAACAATTAGATGAGGATGAAGGTTTTCTCCCGCATTGTGTACGACAAAAGAAAAGTTAAGGGCTAATTGAATTAGCTCGTCACAAGCATGGAAGTTTTCAATATCAGAGAATGCGTTCGGTAGGGTTTTTCCCAAGCCAACATATTTTTTCTGAACTGAGCAAATTCGCGCATGCGCGTATTGAACATAGTAATAAAGATTGTCCTTAGAGTTTGTTCTGGCAACTCCGATATCAAAATCTAAGTGTTGATCCGCTTGCTTAGACAGATAATAAAAACGCGAAGCGTCTGGACCAATGTCATCAATTAATTGCTTTAGGGTATAAAAGTTTCCACTGCGAGTAGACATTTTAACTTTTGCGCCATCCTCAAAAAGGTTAGCAAATTGAACAAGTTGAACTTGCATTTGTTGTTTTTTGTAACCAAAGGCTTCAATTGTTGCCTCAATTCTCTTGATGTAGCCATGATGATCAGAGCCCCAAACATTAATAATGGTACTAAAGCCTCTGTCTAATTTATTTTTGTGGTACACCAGGTCTGCGGATAAATAGGTGCCTCTGCCATCTTCTCTGATAATGACCCGATCTTTGTCGTCACCAAATTTTGTTGACTCTAACCAGACCGCCCCATCTTTTTCGTACGTATGATTTTTTTGTAATTTTTGGATGGCAAGAGATATTTCAGATTGATTGTCAGATAGATTCCCCAAAGAGGACTCAAAAAACCAATGATCAAAATTGACTTTGAATTCAGTTAAATCAGCCTTAATAGATTGAATAACGTAGGCCAAGCCCTGAGCTCTTATTAAAGACCAGCTTTCAACATGAGCAGATTGAATGCGAGTGATCAATTCATCAATCTGGGCCTCTGGATCTTCAGGCAGTTTGCTTCGAAGTGTTTCTTTATTTATTTCTTCAGCTTTTAAATCCAAAGAAATAGAGTCAGCAATATCCAGAACATACCCACCTTTATAAGCAGAGCCTGGGAAAGTGTCTTCATCAAAGCATGTAAATTTTCTTAAAAAAATGCTGCAAGCTAAAATATCAATTTGCCTTCCAGCGTCATTAACATAATATTCTCTCTCAACCTCATGCCCAAGATGTTCCAGTATTCTTCCAATCGCATCCCCATAAGCAGCGCCTCTTCCATGGCCGACGTGCAGTGGTCCAGTTGGATTAGCAGAGACAAATTCAATTTGGATTTTTTGTTTAGTTGTTTGCTCGGGGTCTGGAATTAGTTTCAAGCCTACCTCGGCCTGCTGTAAAAATGCTGGCTGAGTTAAAAAGATATTAACAAAACCAGGACCTGCAACCTCAACCTTTTGTATGCCCTCAATGCCTTCAAGGGACAGTGCTAACTGAGCAGCTAACTCTTTTGGATTTTTTTTTGCAATGTTAGATGCAATCAGGCAAAGATTTGTTGTCCAGTGACCTTTATCCAGAGAATCTGAAAGATTAAGTTTGTGCTTTAAAATTAAAAGATTTTTTTGATCGCTTGCGAGATCTAAGACATCGTCAATGAAATTATTTAGCGCTAATGATATTTGAGTAAACAAAAATTAAACCCTTCCCGAGTATTCCCCTGATCTAGTGTCCACCTTGATTTTCTCTCCCTCTTCAACAAACAAAGGAACTTGAATCGTTACACCGGTCTCTAACTCTGCTGGCTTAGTTGCACCTGAGACAGTGTCTCCTTTGATGCCTGGATCAGATCTAGAAATGGTTAATTCTACAAACGCAGGTGGCTCTACAGTGATCGGCTCATCATTCCAAATAACCACTTCGCAAGTTTCTTGGCCTATAAGCCATTTTTTTGCATCAGCAACCACTTTTTCAGTTATTCCAATTTGCTCAAAAGTTGTGGAATTCATAAAATGCCAGAAATCACCATCTGAATACAGATAACTCATTTCAACCGTGCTCACATCTGCCTCTTCTACAGACTCACCAGATTTATATGTTTTATCGATCACCTTATCGGTCATTAAGTTTCTAAATTTCACACGCATGACCGCTTGCCCTTTACCTGGCTTATGAAACTCATGCTCTATAATGGAACAAGGTTGCCCGCTGATGATAATTTTGAGACCGTTTTTAAATTGGCTTGTTGATATTTTCATTGTGTGATTTACTTTCTTTTTGTATTAATTATGGAGTTTGTTCGGATGCATAAATTATTATTATCTACTGTATTGCTTTCTATTGTCGTTATTTCTTCTTGTTCAAGTCAACAAGCTCCTGCCTTAAATGAATCTGACGTAGAAACATTTTTAGAGCGAGTTGAGCTAGAAGACAAAACCCTCGGCCCCGTAGCAAGCTCAGCTTACTGGCTACAAGCTAATTTTATCACTTATGATTCTCAGAAAGTAGTTGCAGATTATGGAAAAAGATTTCAACTTCTGGCTCTAGAGCGAGCAAGACAAGCATCTACCTTTGATGATGTTGAAGTTTCAGAGGAAAACAGAAGAAAGCTCAATCTAATCAAAAACTCCTTTGTCATGCCATCGCCTTTGGACGATACCTTGGCAGGAGAGATTGCCAATATCATGGCAGAGCTTGATGCGATGTATGGGGCTGGGCAACATTGTTTTGGCGAGGGTGATTGCTATGACTTAGAAGCATTTGAAGGGGTTATTGATAATTCTAGAGACCCGGATGAACTATTAAAAGCATGGGAAGGCTGGAGAAATATTGGCACGCCCATGAAAGACAAATATTTAAGAATGGTTGAAATTGGTAATCTGGGTGCAAAAGATCTTGGTTATGAAGGCCTTACTGATCTGTGGTTTAGTCAATACGACATGCCGGCAGAAGAATTTTTAGCTGAAACTGACAGAGTATGGGACGAGCTTAAGCCTTTGTATGATGCATTGCATTGCCATGTCAGAAGTGAACTTTCAGAGCATTATGGCGAAGAAGTTGTTTCAAAAGAGGGCGTATTGCCTGCCCATGTTTTAGGAAATATGTGGGGCCAATCTTGGGCCAATGTATATGATTTGGTATACACACCAGATAATCCCAATGCATCCAGTGGAATTGACTTAACAAAGATTTTAGAAGAAAAAAATATCGATGAAATAGAGATGACAAAAATTGCAGAAAATTTCTTCATCTCCCTTGGCTTTCAACCGCTGCCCGATACTTTCTGGGAGAGATCTCTTTTTGTAAAGCCGCAAGATCGTAGCGTCGTGTGCCATGCATCTGCGTGGAATCTTGATGCGGATGCAAATGACCTTAGAATAAAAATGTGCATTGAAAGAAATGCTGAAGATTTCTCAACCATTCATCACGAGCTCGGGCATATTTTTTACTATCAAGCATATAACAGCACGCAACCTAGCGTATTTCAGAGCGGAGCCAATGACGGCTTTCATGAGGCGGTAGGTGACTTATTGTCTCTTTCAATCACTCCTGAGTATTACAATAAAATTGGTTTAATTTCAGAGGCTGAAGCCAAAGATGCAACATCAGATCCAATATCTCTTCTTATGCAACAAGCATTACAAGGAGTTGTTTCAGTTCCATGGACCTTGATGCTAGATAAGTGGAGGGCTGGAGTTTTTTCAGGTGAAACCTCTGAGTCAGAGCTCAATAATTCTTGGTGGGAACTAAGAGAGTACTATCAAGGAATAGGAGTGCCAAGAGAAAGGGGAGCAGATGCATTTGATCCAGGTGCAAAATACCATATTCCTGGAAATACTCCGTACACAAGATATTACTTAGCACAAATTCTCCAATATCAATTTCATGAATCACTTTGCAATCAAATGGGTTTTGAAGGACCTTTGCACGAGTGCTCTATTTACGACAATGAGCTTGCCGGTAAAAAGTTAAGAGCAATGCTTTCTCTAGGGCAAAGCCAAGAGTGGCAAGTGGCTCTTGAGGCGCTCACAGGAACACGTTCTCTCAGCGGTAAATCAATGTTAAATTATTACAAACCGCTCAAGGATTGGTTGGATGTTCAAAACACTGATCGTACTTGTGGATGGGAGGGATAATGAAACACTTAACTAATTTAGCTATCGCTGCTGGAGTTTTTATTTTTACAAAACTTTATGCTGATGCAATTTCTTTTAACAGCATTGAGTTATCAGGAGTGAATTTGGTTGGTCACCTCTTGGTCCTGATCTTTGTCATTCAATGGATTGCATATATTCCAGCTTTTATATTTAAAACTGAAAAATTTTATGATTTAACAGGCAGCCTTACTTATATAGCTGCTATTTCATTTGCTTTATATTCCACCAATACTCTCTCAAAGCCTTGATCTGGGTAGCCTAATCATAGGCGCTGCAATTATCGTCTGGGCGGTAAGACTGGGCTCATTTTTATTTATGAGAGTTCACAAAGATAAAAAAGATGGACGATTTGATACTATCAAAACTTCCTTCTCTCAATTTTTTATGACATGGACTTTGCAAGGCATGTGGGTTTTTATATGCTCATCTGCAGCATTGGTTGCAATCGCCAATCCAACAGGCGTGCCGATAAACATTGTATTTATAATAGGCCTGGCACTATTTATTTTAGGCTTTGTGGTTGAGATCATTGCTGATAATCAGAAGTCTGCGTTTCGATCCATTCCTGAGAACAAAGATGTTTTTATTAATGAAGGATTATGGGCAAGGTCCAGACACCCAAATTATTTCGGTGAAATCACTTTATGGACTGGCATTACTGTAATGGGCATATCTACTTTTGAAGGCATGAACTATTTAGCACTTTTCTCACCAATATTTTCATATCTATTACTGAACTATGTCAGTGGTGTGAGAATGTTAGAGTATAGAGGGCACAAAAAATGGGGGCATCTTGATGCTTATGTAACCTACAAGAAATCTACTCCCAAATTCATCCCAAAAATTTTTTAAGATTTACTAAAATGTTTTTAAATAAGACGCATAAATCTTTACATTTTTTTCCGTTACTTAATAACACTAAATAATGCAAATTAGGTACAATGACAGTGCAAAAAAAGTTTGAATAATTTCACAACACTAGTTAGACTAGTGAACCATTTTTCTAGGGAGAAAAAAAATGTTAAATAAAAGTTTATTAACTTTGGCTATGCTTACTACATTTGTAGCTGCATCAGAGATGGAAGCAATTCTTGAGGTTGGCAGAGATAACACAGAGTTATCTGCGCAATCACAGGGCAAAATTGATGCTACAGACTCAGCAACCGATAAATTGATCAATGAGTTTAAAGTGGTATCAAAACAGGTTGAAGGGCTAAAGCTTTACAACGCTCAAAAAAGAATCCAGATTCAGGCTCAGCTTGATTTAATGGATCAATACGACGAACAGCTTGTTCAAGTTGTAATCATGCAAAGACAAGTCCCGCCTCTAGCTCAAAGAATGCTAGCTGGCCTAGAAAAATACGTAAAACTTGATACACCTTTTCACATAGAAGAAAGATTGCAAAGACTAGATTTAGTTAGAGCGTCTTTGTCTAATCCAAAAGTTACTGCTTCAGAGCAGGTTAGACAAATTCTTGAGGCTTATAACATCGAAGGCGAGTATGGAAGAAAGCTTGATGCATATGACGAGACTATTGTTCTTGATGGCAAGGAAATGGTTGTGAATATCCTAAGGGTTGGAAGACTGGGAATGTTCTTCCAAACTAAAGACGAAAGAAAAACAGGTTATTACGATACTGAGCTTGGTTCATGGGAAGAGCTTTCAGGAAGCTATAGAGTTCAAGTCAGAGATGGTATTAGAATGGCTCAAAAATTAGCACCAATGGATATCATGATGCTGCCGATTGTCTACAGAGGAGAAGCTTCATGAAAAATTTAAATAAATATTTACTGTCTTTTGCTTTAATTGGAACAATTTCAGTATTTGCGCAAGACGTTGTTGAAGGTGAGGCTACTACTACGCAAGCTTTACTTCAAATGGTTTTAGAGGGCAGAACATCTGAGCAAACAGCTAACTCAAAAAGAGAGGCTGACTTTGGAGCGACTAAAAATAAGCAAGCTGCAAAATTAGCAGCTGAAAAAAGAGAGCTCGCTAGACAAGAAAAAATTGCAGACACCCTTGAAAAGGAATACAAAGCAAATGAATCTATATTAGTTGTTAAAGAGACTGCTTATAAGAAAGAGCTTGGTTCATTGGTTGAGCTTTTTGGACATTTGCAGAGCTCAGCTGGTGAAGCTAGTGCTCTTTTTGCTGACTCACTATCATCAGGTCAATATGGCAGAGACAGAGAAACTTTTCTAAACAACCTATCTTCTAAGATGTCTAGTGCAACTGAGTTGCCAACAATTAGAGAGCTTGAAGGTCTCTGGTATGAGCTTCAAAGAGAAATGGTTGCGGGATCAGAGGTTGTAACATTTAACGCTAACGTCATCACTCTTGAAGGTGACTCAGTTGTATGTGCTGTGACCAGAGTTGGTTTATACAATGCAATTTGTGATGGAAAATATCTTGAGTACATTAGCAGCAAAGGACAGTATGCATTCTTAGGTAAGCAGCCAGAAGGTCGTTACGTCAGTACTGCAAAAAAACTATCTAAAGCCGATGCAGGCGATGTTGTTAAATTTGGTGTAGATCCTACGGGACCAGTTGGCGGAAGCTTGCTTGCTAATTTAATTCAAAACCCAAGCCTCATGGAGAGAGTTCATCAAGGACGTGAAGTTGGTTACATCATCATCTTTGTTGGTCTGATAGGTATCAGCATAGCTTTTTGGAAGCTATTCCAGCTATACACTATGGGCGTAGCAGTTAAGAAACAAGCCACATCAAAAACTCATGATCAATCTAATCCACTGGGCAGAGTTCTGGCAGTTGGTGAAAAACACATGAGCAAGGATATCGAGACGCTTGAGTTAAGATTGGCTGAGGCAATCATGGCTGAAAGACCTGATATCGAGCGCGGCATCAATGTTGTAAAAATAATTTCAGTTGTTGCACCTTTGGCTGGACTTCTAGGAACAGTTACAGGGATGATTGTTACCTTCCAACAAATTACTTTGTTTGGAACGGGCGATCCAAAAATTATGGCTGGTGGTATTTCCCAGGCTCTAGTTACGACTGTTTTAGGTCTAGTAGTTGCAATTCCAACAACGCTTTTACATTCTTTTGCTAATTCTTCAGCAAGAGGCATTATTAATGTTCTCGAAGAACAAAGCACAGGAATCGTAGCAGAACATTCTGATAAATAATTAGAGATAATGTTCTACGCAATTACTGAAGCATTTAATACCCTCAGAGACTTTATGTCCGCTGGGGGAAGTGTGCTTTGGTTGATTGCAATCCTAGCAGGCTTCATGTGGGCAATAATATTAGAAAGAATTTGGTACTTTAATGCAGGTCACAAAGTCTATATGCAAGATATTCGGTCTGAATGGGAAGCAGTAGGCGATCACACAACATGGAGAGCGCAGCAAATCAAAGATAAGCTTACCTCTCAAGCAAAGACTGAAGTTAACAAATATTTACCTCTTATTAATACATGTGTTGCTCTTGCACCCCTTTTTGGGTTGCTTGGAACAGTTACAGGCATGATCGAGGTCTTTCAGGTCATGGCTTTTACAGGTGGTGGTGATGCAAGATCTATGGCTGGAGGAGTTTCAAAAGCTACGCTTACCAACTATGGCCGGTATGACAACAGCTCTATCTGGAGTTTTTGCTACCATATACCTTACATCGGCTAAAAATAGAGAAGAAAATTCAATCAAAGAAATAATTAAAAGTTAAATAGGAGAATATCGTGAGAAGAAACGCTATATCAAGTGCAGTACAAGACGAAGAAGCTGAAATTAATATGACTCCCATGCTTGATGTTGTGTTCATCATGCTTATCTTTTTTATTGTTACAGCCAACTTTATCAAAGAGCCTGGCCTAGAAATTAATAGACCAGATGCAAGCACAGCTGAAACTCAAGAAAATGCTGCAATATTGATTGCAATTGGTGCTTCTGGAGAAATATGGATGGACGGAAGAAGAATTGACGCCCGCCAAGTTAAAGCAAATGTTGTTAAGCTTTTAGCAGATAATCCTCAGGGATCAGTTGTGATTCAAGCAGATGAAAAAGCAATGGCTGATACTATTATTAAAGTAATGGATGGCGCTAGAGAAGCTGGCGTATTTAACATTTCGCTTGCATCAGAGCCAAAATAGAGAATCATATTGAATACTGCTGCTAATAGTTTAAATTCTGCTTCGCAAATCTTATCGAAGATTGTTACTCCGTTGGCAGACCTTTATTACAAAGCATTTAATTTTAATAAATATTTAGCAGGCGTTGGCTTTGCTTCTCTTATAACTCTCTCTCTTTTCTTTTTGATGGTTGCGTTGATATCTCTTGGGGATGCTGGCATTCCGGAGGACAATTCAAGGAAGCTTGGTGATGTCATCATGCCAGATAGAGACATTGATACTCTTATTTGATAACGTTGATAAGCCTGAAGAGCCTGAAGAACAACCCGAAGACATTGCTCAGCCAGAATTAGACCTAGCACCTATAGCTGGGATGGACGTGAGTCTTCCAAAACCAAAAGCTAACTTTGCAAGCAGCGGCTCATTTTTTAGAGACGGCGAATATATTCCACTGTTTAAAGTTACTCCCATTTATCCAAGAAGAGCTCAAGAGCGAGGTATCATGGGATATGCGGTTGTGGCATTCACTATTACGGAAACTGGAACCGTAGAAAATGCTGAGGCTCTTGAAGGAATGTGTGGAGATCCTCACGAATCCTGAAACAGTATTTAGAGCATGTTCTATTTTTAATTCAGCAGCTAAACGTGCATCAGTAAAACTGAAGTACAAACCAAAGATTGTTGATGGAAAAGCTGTCAGAGTTGATAATGTTCCTCATAAGTTTACTTTTATCTTGGAGGAAGACTGATGCCTAAAATAATTGCTCGCAATACATTTGTCTTACTTGCCTTAGGTTTTACATTAAGCGTAACCGATCTTTCTGCACAAAGCAGAGCGGATGAACCATCTGTTGGTGGAAGCTCCCAAAAAACTGGAAAAACAAGATCATACAAAAAAGCTAGAGTACTTCAACCTTCAACTGCAAAGAAGATTGTAAAAATAGTAGAGGCCCTTGAAAGACAAAAGACTGTTAGGGTCCCAGATCCATTGAACGAAGGTCAATTTATTGAAAAAGAAGAAGACGATCCTGATTTTGTAGAAGCAAATTCATCCTGACAGAATTGCTCAATCGAAAAGATGAGATGAGAAGTTATGATCGCTCAGTTATGTGGAATTACTGGGGTTACATTTATTTCAGTGCAGAAGATTATGATAGAGCCATGGGTGCTTATGAAAATCTTCTTCAGGAACCAGAAGCAACAGTCCCATTAAGAACTTCATCATTATTAACTTTAGCTCAGCTTAACCTTGTAAAAGAAAATTGGGACAAAGGTATTGCCTTAATTCTTCAGTGGATGGATGAGGTAGAGAATGTTACTGCTCAGTCTCATGCATTGTTAGGACAAGCATATTTTCAAAAGAAAGACTTTGTTCGAGCTAGAAAATCAGTAGAAGAGGCAATTAGAATTGCTGAAGAAGTTGAGGAGTATAGGCCTAAAGAAAATTGGTATGTATTATTGGCAGCATCGCTGTACGAACTAAAAGAAGCTAAAGTCATTAGTCAGCTTTATGCTTTAGAGCAGCAAGTATTAATTTATGAAATTCTTGTTAACTACTATCCTAAGAAATCATACTTTATTCAATTGGGCGGCACATATGCTCAAATGGAAAGAGAGGAAGACTACATGCTGGTTCTTAAAGCTGCATACGAAAAAGATTTTCTTGATAAGGAAAGTGAGTATCAGGCTTTAGCTCAGTTGCTTCTTCTTAACAAAAATCCTTATTGGGCTGCTCAAGTCTTGGTTGCCGGCCAAAATAAAAAAATAACTATTAAAGATGAGAAAACTGGCGAAGAGGAGACCTTCCCCGTCATCAAAGAAAGTGAGAAAAACTTAAAGCTCTTGGGAGATGCATGGAGAATGGCGCAGGAAATTGATAAAGCCATTCCTGTTCTTGAAAAGGCAGCTAAATTGTCTAAAGATGGAGATCTTTATGTTCTATTAGGCAACCTCTATTTATATGAAGATAGAATGGAAGACTCCATTCGAGCGATCGAAAATGCCTTAAAAAAATCTAAGATTAAAAGTAGATCACAGGCTCAATTAGTTTTAGGCCAAGCTCATTTTGAATTAGAAAATTTTGACGAAGCAAAAAAACAATTTAGGTTAGCCGCTAGAGATGAAAACAAGCGAATTAAAAAGACTGCTAATTCTTGGATCAAGTATGCTGAGAATGAGGCAATTAGAGTTCAAAATCTTAATCTCAGAAGAGAGTTTATTGAGAAATCTAACGCTGAATCTAAAAAGAGCTAATTCTTTAAATAAGTCTCAATCTTAAAGTTATATTCGTTGTCGGCATCTTTGGTGTGTGACTCATCTGAAATCATAGTCCAGTCTGTTAAATCAATATCAGGATAGAAAATATCACCTGTAATCTCGCAATCAACCCTAGTTAAGACTAATTTATTAACAATTAAGATACTCTCCTCGAATACACGGCCGCCACCAATCAGCACCACTTCATCATCTAATTCATTTTCTTTATTCCAGTTTTCTGCTGCAGCAATACCTTCTTCTAGGCTTCTGACTACCTCGATGCCTTCCTGATGAAGCATTGAAGATGAGATAACAATATTTTGTCTGTTTGGCAGAGGTCTTCCTATAGAATCAAAAGTTTTTCTGCCCATCACGATGGCTTTATTTTGCGTGTAAGAACTAAAGTGCTTGAGATCTCTTTTTAATGTCCAAGGAAGGTCATTGTTGACCCCAATTACCGAATTATTTGAAAGTGCTACTAAGTGAGAAATATTCATCTTAAATTGCCATTGGGGCTTTAATTGCTGGATGAGAATCATATCCATCTAAAATAAAATCATCAATTGATAGGGTCTCGAGATCTTCAATAGATTCTATGTTTGGCATGATCAGTGAGGGCAACTTTTTTGGCTCTCTTGCTATCTGTTCTTTTGCTTGCTCAATACTATTTTTATAGATATGTGCATCACCGAACGTGTGAACAAAGTCTCCAGGCTCTAAGTTAAGAATATTTGCCAGAATAGATAACAGAAGGGCATAACTCGCAATGTTAAATGGAACTCCTAGGAACATATCAGCACTCCGCTGATACATTTGGCAGGAGAGTCGACCATTTGTTGAGACATAAAATTGTGACATAACATGGCAGGGTGGAAGAGCCATCTCATCTATTTTTTCTACATTCCATGCGCTTAATATATGTCTTCTCCCCATAGGATTAGAGCGAAGTCCATCAATGAGTTCTTGGATTTGATCTTTGCCTCCCCAATCTCTCCATTGGACCCCATATATTGGGCCAAGTTTTTTTACGGTCTCTGAGTTTGCATAGCCGAGTTCCACGCCTTGATTGTCAGCATTATCAGTCCAAATTGTAGAAAATTTCTCTAGGTCTGTTAGCTCTTCTCTGCTTTTTTGAAACCTTATTTCTGCAAGCCGACGCTCGTCATCTGAGCCCTCTAAAAACCATAGTAATTCTGAGACCACACCCTTCCAAGCAAGTTTTTTCGTGGTTACGGCAGGAAAACCATCTTGAAGATTGAAGCGAAGTTGATGCCCAAATGAGGATAAAACTCCGGTTTCAGTTCTGTCATCACGACTTTCACCGTTTTCAAGGATATCTTTTAATAGATCTAGATACTGCTTCATGCTTTTTTAATCGATGTGGTAAGTAATATCAGCCCAATAATAAACATCGGAATGCTTAGCAATTGGCCCATGCTTAATTGTAATGTAATAAATCCCATGTGTGCATCAGGCTGTCTAAAGAACTCAATAAAAAATCTAATGGCTCCATATCCCATGAGAAAAGAGCCGCTAATGATCCCAGTTTTAGTGGTATTTTTTCCAATCCACATCAGCAATATAAACAGAATCACTCCTTCAAATAATGCTTCATATAATTGAGAGGGATGTCTTGTTAGCCCATATGGATCTGTAGGGAAGATAAAGCCCCAACTCCCATCTGTAGGTCTGCCATACAGCTCTCCATTCAGAAAGTTACCAATTCTGACCAGACCAAGACCGATCGGCATGGCAGCACAAATTGCATCTGCAAGACGTAAAAAAGATATGGAGTGTTTGACGGAATAGACATATAGACTAACAATCACTCCCATTAAGCCTCCATGAAAACTTAGCCCGCCTTCCCAAACAAAAAAAAGACTTAGAGGATTTGCTGCCAATTGATCTAAGCCATAAAAAAACATGTAGCCAACTCTGCCGCCAAGCATGGCACCAAATATTAAGCCATACAGAAAAACAATGTCATTTGTTTGCTCTTCGCTTAAGCCTAACCCAAGAATAATAGGATGCGTTTTAAGATATTGAAAAATTAATACAGCAGAAAGCACCCATGTCACCGCATAGTATTGAATTTTAATAAAACCAAAATCTATCAGACTTGGGTTATTAAAAAATTCAGAGAGTTCTACTATCAACTGATCATTACCATGACACCAACCATGATTAAAAATATACCAAACATTCTTTTTAGTGTTACTTCCGACAGAGAATGACTCAAGTTTGCTCCAACCTTAGCGGTCAGAATGCTGGCAAATGAAATGGCTGCAACCGCAGGCCAGAAAACAAATCCAGATGTAAAGTTGGGAAGATCTGAGTTTCCTTGTCCAAATAACATATATCCTAAAGCTCCTGCTATAGCTATAGGGACGCCACACGCTGCCGCTGTCCCAATTCCTTTTCTAATATTATAGCCTCCAGCAATCATCAAAGGAGTGGTGAAAGAGCCACCTCCAATTCCAATGATCGATGATAGAAAACCAATCCAAGATCCGTGAAGTGGAGCTGTAACATTGGAAATAGATAAAGTTTTTTTAGTTTTGTTGATAATGAATTGTGAGTAACTAAAGACCATTTCAACCCCAACAGCAAAAAGAAATATTGTAATAATTAATTTTAAATCATTGCTTTCCAGCGAGGTTGCATACTTAGATCCAACCAGAGCTCCAACAACCATTCCAATGGATAGAGGTGTTACAAGAGGCCATTCAACACTATGTTTTAAATGATGGGAATAAGCTGAAGACAGGGCAGAGAAAAAAATACTGGTTAAAGAGGTGCCAATGGCTAAGTAAATAACTATAGATGCTTCAAAACCCATGCCATAGAAAATGAACATAAGAGCGGGAACTAAGACAGAACCTCCTCCAATACCAAACATGCCAGCCAGCAGACCAGTAGATGCACCAAGAGCCAAAAAGATAACAATATCAATCATTGGCTATGGCAATATATGTTGGAAGAAACTCATTTAGCACTTTTGCGTAAACATCTTTTTTGAATGGCACAATATGGGATAAGGGATACCAAAAGCTCACCCATTTATGGTCAACAAATTCTTGCTCTACTTCATTTAAAAGATTTATTTCTAGTTCAGCCCTAGCTTTAAATAAAAACCATTTTTGAGTCTGCCCTTTAAACCGCTTCATGCTTTCAGATCTTTTTTGGTATTTTTTTGGTAAATCATAGTGATACCAATGAGAGCTTTTTTGAATAATTTTTACATCTTTTTGTTTAATGCCGACTTCTTCAAAAAGTTCTCTATGTGCAGCTGCTCTAGGAGATTCTCCGGTATCAATTCCGCCTTGAGGAAATTGCCATGTTTGTTGATCCTTTCTTCTGCAGACCAATAATTGATTCTCTTGATTCAACACAATTAAGCCAACATTTTTTCTATAAGATTTATCATTCATGTTAGATTAACCCCTTATGAGTAAGCCTGCTTTAGTAATTTTTGATTTAGATAATACCATTTTAAACGGTGATTCAGATTATGCGATGATTAATTATCTGGTTCATACTCAAGCCCTTGATGAGAGTGCAGGAAAACAAAATCAAATATTTATTGAGGACTATCAAAGGGGCGAACTAGATTTTGATGCCTATACAACCTTTGCCTTAAGTGCATATATTGGGATGACTCGCACAGAGATTAATGAATACATGCGTCCATTTGTCACAAAGGTAATAGAGCCAATGATCAATACTCTTGCACTCAAGATCATCCATGATCACGGTGATAGCGGGGATACCATTCTTCTTGCAAGTGCAACGAATGAACTTATTGTTCAGCCAATAGCAAAAAGATTAGATATTCAAAATGTGATTGGCACGCAAGTAAAATTTATAAATGATAAATGTACAGGAGAATATATTCCTCCATCGGCTCTTGGTGAAGGCAAACTGCAGCTTGTTCAGCAATGGATGCAAAAAAATAATTTCGATGATTTTAGTGGCGTAACATTTTACTCAGATTCGATTAATGATTTGCCGCTTTTAGAGGCTGTAGACTTTCCCAAGGCTGTAAACCCAGATGCGATGCTTGAGAAGATATCTTTAGAGCGAGGCTGGGAAATTATTGATCTGCCTATACTCTAGGCTTCGTCTTTAAAGTCAGACATTGATGGGCAGGTGCACATCAAGTTGCGATCCCCATAAACATTATCAACTCTTCCAATTGGGGGCCAATATTTATTTTTAGCGCCATTATCTGCAGGATAAGCAGCAACAGATCGAGGGTATTTATACCTCCATTGATCTCCAGTGACTACCTGAGCACAATGTGGGGCATTCCTGAGAGGGCTATCTTCCATTGCATATATATTGTCTTCAACGTCCTGTATTTCCTTTCTGATGCTAATCATCGCTTCAATAAATCTATCAAGCTCGACGAGGGATTCACTTTCAGTGGGCTCAATCATTAATGTGCCAGGAACAGGAAAGGACATTGTTGGGGCATGGAACCCAAAATCTACCAAACGCTTGGCTATGTCGTCTACTTCAACTCCGCAAAGCTCCTTTAAAGGTCTAATATCTATAATGCACTCATGAGCAATGAGCCCATTTTGACCTGTGTACAAAACTTTGTAGTGCGGGCTGAGTCTTTGAGCAATATAGTTAGCGCTTAAAATGGCTACTTGAGTGGCTCGTCTTAAGCCAGTTGCACCCATCATTTGGATATACATCCAGCTGATCGGTAAGATAGAAGCGCTGCCAAAATTTGTTCCAGAAACAGGCCCAACATTATTCGATGAAGCATCATAGGTTAATGGATCAGTGGGCATGTGAGGCACTAAATCTTTTACCACTCCAATTGGTCCAACGCCTGGTCCGCCACCTCCATGAGGAATGCAGAATGTTTTATGAAGGTTTAAATGTGATACATCTCCCCCAAATTCTCCAGGTTTGCATAATCCAACCATTGCATTTAGATTTGCGCCATCGATGTAAACCTTACCGCCATGGGCATGAATAATCTCGCATACATCTGTAACTGTTGCTTCAAAGACTCCATGGGTAGAAGGGTAGGTAATCATGATTGCGGCTAACTCATCAGAGTATTTTGCAGCTTTATCTGTGAGATCTTCCAAATCAATGTTTCCTTTTTTATCGCAACTTACTGGAATTACTTTCATGCCAGCCATTTGTGCCGATGCTGGATTAGTTCCATGAGCTGACTCAGGAATTAAGCAAATTTTTCTCTGCTGGTCACCGTTTGCTCTGTGAAATGCATCGATGGCTAGCAGGCCAGCATACTCACCCTGAGAACCAGCATTTGGCTGTAATGATATCGCTGAGTAACCGGTGATTGTTGCCAATTTCTTTTCAAGGTCACTAATAAGTATTTGATACCCTTGCGTTTGCTCCTTTGGAGCATAGGGATGGATATTTGAAAATTCTTCCCATCCCACAGGGATCATTTCTGAGGTTGCATTAAGCTTCATTGTGCATGAGCCCAGAGGGATCATTGCTCTATCCAAAGCTATGTCTTTGTTGCAAAGATTTTTTATGTAACGCAACATTTCTGTTTCAGTTCTGTATAAATGAAATACAGGGTGAGTTAAATAAGCCGAGGTTCTCTCAAGTGCATTAGGTATTCCATATTTGTTATCGCTTGGGGTCGAGGTATCAAAGTTAGCAAATAAACTGGCCAGCTCTTCAACATCAACTTGTGATGTAGTTTCATCCAATGAAATACTGACTAAGTTCGAGCTGATACATCTAATATTAATTTTTTTGGCTTGAGCGGCTTTAATAATGTCATTTGTATAGCTCTGAGCATCAATGCAGATGGTGTCAAAAAATGCATTAGAGGTGATTTCAAATCCTTGCTCATTAATTTTTTTAGCTAGCCATACAGTGTGTGCATTGATTGACTTAGCAATGTGCTTGAGACCTTCGGGCCCATGATAAGCCGCATAAAAACCAGCCATGATTGCTAACAATGCTTGGGCTGTGCAGATGTTACTTGTGGCTTTCTCTCTTCTGATGTGCTGTTCTCTGGTTTGCAGGGCTAAGCGATATGCTGTCTTCCCATGCTCATCGATAGAAGCACCGACCAATCTGCCTGGCAATGATCTCTTGTAAGCTTCTTTGGTTGCCATAAATGCTGCATGAGGCCCACCAAATCCAAGAGGCACCCCAAATCTTTGCGAACTTCCAATAGCAATATCAGCCCCAAGCTCCCCAGGACTTTTTATTAGAGTGAGCGCCATCAAATCTGTTGCCATAATTGCCAGCCCATTGTGACTGTGCAGGTTTGAAATAGCCGCTGTAAAATCACAAATTTCTCCGTGATTATTTGGGTACTGAATTAGGGCTCCAAAATAAGTTTCTTCAGACAGGCTTTCAAGCGTTCCAGGGTCTCCAACCACCACCTCAATTCCTATTGGCTTTGCTCTCGCGCTCACCACCGCAATGGTTTGGGGAAAGCAATTCTCATCAATAAAAAATTTTTGAGATTTAGATTTTCCTACTCGAGAAGCAAGCGTCATGGCTTCAGCTGCAGCTGTTGATTCATCAAGAAGAGAAGCATTGGCAATCTCTAGACCGGTAAGGTCTCCCACCATGGTTTGAAAATTAATTAATGCCTCCAGTCTTCCTTGTGCAATCTCTGGTTGATAGGGAGTGTAGGAGGTGTACCATCCAGGGCTTTCAAATACGTTTCTTAAGATAACCTTTGGAGTAATGGTGCCAAAGTAGCCTTGTCCGATAAAAGATCTAAACACTTGATTCTTTTCTGCGATCTTCTGTAATGCTTGCAGAGCCTCTTCTTCTGTCATGGGCTCATCCATCTCAAGATCTTCCCCAACAAAAATATTTTCAGGCAAGACAGCTTTTGAAAAATCTTCTATATTTTTATAGCCTAGCTCAGCAAGAAGACCATCGACATCGGATTGATTTAAACCAATATGCCTGCGAGCAAAATTATTGTAATTATCCATAAATATTTAAAAGTCTTAACGATTCAACAGCTTCGAGTCAGCTGTTTGCATAACGGGGCTAATCTTCACAGACCTCGCTGTAATCTTCTGGTGACAAAAGGTTGTCTGTCTCACTTAAATCCGATGGCATCATTTTGTAAAACCAACCATCTTCGTACGGAGAGGAATTAATAATCTCTGGCTGATCTTCCAGGATAGAATTGATCTCTGTGACTTCACCAGAAATTGGAGAGTAAACATCAGATGCTGCTTTTACCGACTCTACAATTGCAGCGTCAGTTTCAGCGTCTATTGATTGACCTATGTCTGGAAGTTCTACAAAAACAATATCTCCCAACAAGTCTTGCGCATGATCACTAATGCCTATTGTTACAGAGCCATCAGGCTCTACTCGAACCCACTCATGTGAAGAAAGAAATTTTAAATCGCCTGGAATGTCACCCATGGCTATATTTTACCTTGTCTCAGGAATCTAGGGGACACAAAATCAATATTTAAGGCTTTATTTCTGATCATAACCTGGCCTTTGTCCCCGTGCCCTTGATCAACTCGAGCTAAACCGATGCTGGCCTCAAGAGTTGGGGAATAAGTTCCGCTCAAAATAATACCTTTGCCTTGCTCATGTGTGATTTCATAACCTGGCCTTAGCACTCCACGATCCTTTAAAAGAACTCCAATAATTTTTTGACTTATCTCTTTATCAACTTTTAATAAGGCATTTTTACCAATAAAATCTCTGGCTTCATCCTTCATGTCTATGGTCCAAGCTAGGTTAGATTCATAAGGATGATTGTTAATTGTCATGTCGTTGCCATAGAGGTTCAGCCCAGCTTCAAGCCTTAGGGTATCTCTTGCGCCCAGACCGATGGGCGTACATCCTTCAGCTAAAGCTTTTTCCCATAGATTGACTATGACATCATTGGGAACAATTAACTCAAGACCGTCTTCTCCTGTGTATCCTGTTCGGGCATAAAGATGCTCATCTGAAAACATACATCCAAATGGCTCAAGATTTTCTACCAAAGAAGAAATTTCATTCATGGCCAGTATTTTTTTCATTGCCTCTGGCCCTTGGATGGCCAAAATTCCCATGTCCATTCTTTCCACAACCTCCACACCAAAATCTACAGCATGTTTTTTATACCAATCAAAATTCTGCTCCCGCGTTGAACAATTAGACACAAGTCTAAATTTATCGTTTGCATGGTAAATAATTAGATCATCTAAAATACCACCATCTTCATTTAGCAAGACACCATAAAGCGCCTTATTTTCATTGGCAATTTTTTTAATGTCATTGGCAAAAATCTTTTCAAAAAAACCTATTTGATCTCCTCCATTAAAATCAAATACAGCCATGTGGGATACATCAAAAATACCAGCAGTTTCTCTCACCGCATGATGCTCTTCTATCAAGGACGAATAAGTAATTGGCATCTCCCATTGAGCAAAGTTCACCATTTTTGCACCTAAATTAATATGTGAAGAGTGCAGGGCAGTATTTTTGGGTTGAATCATTGCTTGTATCTATTGCTGAGTAAGTCGAAGAACATAATAATATTTTAATGTATTTAGGATGAGTTGAGCTTTAACTTTTCAAGAACTTTGTGATATCCTAAATGAGAATGATTCTCATCATATAAAAAAAAGGAAATAACATGGCTGAATTTATAATTGTTTTCAGGGAAGTGCTAGAGGCCTCTTTGGTTGTGGGAATTATTTATCTGTTAATAGAAAAAACTAAACAGAACGAGCATTTTTCTCAGCTATGGTATGGAGTGTTTGCATCAATTTTAGCGAGTATTGCGGTGGGCTATCTGGTCATTCAGGCTAAGAATTCCTTAGGAAATAATTCCACTCAAGCTCTATTTGAAGCCGTATTCTTATATTTAACAGCATTCTTAATTTGGTATGTCATTTTCTGGCTTTCAAAAAATGTCAGCGATAAAAAAGTCCTTGAAGGCCAAGCACTTAATGCAATGGAATTATCGTCGTGGGGAATATTCTTTGTAGTATTTTTTGCCATCTTAAGAGAAGGTTTTGAAACAGCCATCTTTTTAATTTCTAGCTTCTCCATTACAGGTACTTTTTCATACCTAGGGTTTTTCTCTGGGGCTGTTCTAGCAATCTTAATTGGCTACTTAATTGTTGCGCAGGGCAGAAAGGTTGATCTCAAAAGTGTTTTTAAATATACAACTCTCTTACTTGTATTTCTTTCAGCTGGAATGATTGCTTACGGAACTCATGAAGCAGAAGAGTACTTGGTGAAATCAGGCCAAATGGAAAAATCTGAAATCTACCGAGTATGGAATGTATTAGAGCCCACCGAAGTAACTCCAGGGGCCGGCAAGACATCTCATATCCTGCATGACAAAGGGACAATTGGGGTTTTTCTTAAAGGCTTTTTTGGCTACAACAGCAATCCAAATATCATAGAAGTTGTCTTGTGGGTTTTAGCCTTGATGTTTGGATTAAACATGTGGAGACGTTTTTATTATTAACTAGGAGTCTAGTTGGTCCATATTCTTAATTGCTTTATCCATCTGCCTTTCTCGTGTGGCGTGCTCATTTACAGCCTTTAGCATGGCATCAGTTTTTTTCTGGAGTTCCTCGGTAGAACCTCCAAAATTTTCAAACTCTTTTTTTAGTTTTCCAAACTCTTGCATGATTTCGCTTGCTCTCTCATTGAGGGCGAGAGTCCTAAAGCCCATATGAACACTGATTAAATAAGCCGCTAGAGAATTTGGACCCATGATTAATACTCGGTGATCTCTAAAGATTTGCTCTCTAATATTATCTATGGAGTCTATAAGCTGCATGAGAGATTCGCTTGGTATATACATTATCCCTAGATCTACTGTCACCCCAGACTGCATGTATTTACCTTTAATGTCTGCAGCGTCTTTTTGAATATGTCTTCGAATAGCATCCATACAACTTTTAATTAATGGAGAGTCACTGGTATCAACAGCAGTGAGATAGTTATCAAATAAACCAGAAGGAAACTTAGCATCAATAGGCAAGAGCAAACCCTCAGGCAACTTGATTGCAAACTCAACTCTTTTGCCTGTACCAGATATAACTTCTGCGTTGGCAATAAATTGATCAGCATGGAAAATATCTCTGATGATGGCCTCTAATGACCACTCTCCAAATTTACCAGCTAGCGTTCCCCCTGATAAATAACGGTTAAGCTTGCCAAGAGGGTCATGAAAAGATCGAATATCTTCTGATAAATTAGACAGTTTAGTTTCTTGCCTTTCTACAGCCTTATCTAAATCCCTAAAGGATTCCTTGGAACTTACTTTTTCAGGGTCAGCTCTGAGATTTAGATAAATTAAGATACCTAATAGAAAGATTATTACGATCAAAAGGATGGATATGTATGCCACTGATTACTTTATCCTATAAAATATATTTACCAATATAGCTAATGATACTATGGAAAAATCTTTGGAATCTAAATTTGCTGCTTTAAAGTCTAAGGGCTTTCAGATTGACCTGACCAGAGGAAAGCCAGGTTCTGATCAGCTAGACCTGTCTAATGAGATGCTCAGTGCTCCAGTATCTTCACAAAGCTCAAGCGGTATTGATATCCGTAACTACGGCGAACCTTTGGGTATTCCTGAAGCAAGAGCGCTGGGCGCCAGTCTTTTATCCTCGCCTACAGAAACCACTTTAGTAGGAGAGCAGTCTAGTCTTTTGCTCATCTACCAATTAATACTTTCAAACTACTTATTTGGCTTGAAAACACCCTGGAAAGATCAGGGTAACCTTAAATTTATTTGTCCTGTACCAGGTTTTGATAGGCACTTTAGGTTATTAGAAGACTTTGGCATTGAAATGCTTACCATTCCATTGAATGGCACAGGAATAGATCTAGATGCATTCCATGCATTGCTTGCAGAGCATGAAAATATCAAGGGCATTATGTGTGTGCCCCGACATTCTAATCCAACAGGCGACACCTACAGCGATGAAAACATTATTTCGATCATAGAGGCTGGCAAGGCTTATTCAGAAGAGTTCCTATGTATATTTGATCATGCTTATTTATTGCATGACTTTTTGCCATCGCCAAGCCAAACGCCAGTTTGGGAGCTTGCAACTCAATTAGATGCCAAGGATCAAGTGGCAGTCTTTTGCTCATTTTCGAAAGTTACATTTGGCGGTGGTGGCCTAGCTTTTGCTGCTGCAGGAAAAAAACTTTTTGATTTGCTGTCTAGGCAAAGAGCCTCAATGATTGTTTGTTCAGATAAAGTTAATCAAAAGCGACATCTTGAATTTTTAAAAGATAAGGCAGGGGTTATAGAGCATATGAAAAAACATGCTGAGATTGTTCGCCCTAAATTTGAGGTTGCGTTCGATGCTCTTGATGCCTTAAGTCCAGAAATTGGAACTTATCAAAAGCCTACTGGTGGGTATTTTATCTCCTACGACGCCAAGAGACCTATTGCCAAAAGAGTCATCCAGCTTTGTAAGGAAGTGGGAGTGCTTATAACCCCAGCGGGCTCAACTTACCCCCATTTTCATGATCCTCTGGATTCAAATATTCGTCTGGCTCCTACGTTTCTTGGAGTTGAGGATTTACAGGATGCAATGGAGGTTTTTGTCACGGCAATAATGCTTGCCCATCAAGAACTAGACTAGTTGATAGCCCTAGCAACGGGCATAAATTTCCCATTCTCAAAATGAGAGAACAAGTTTTGTATTTCAGGGTGTCTGGGCAATTCTTCTGAGTCATCTTTTAACAAATTTTGTTCAGACACATAGGCAATATAAAAAATCTCTCCATTTTCAGCAAACAGATGATAAAAAGGCTGCTCTTTAATTGGTCGAATAGAAGAGGGAATAGATTGGTACCATTCTTCTGTATTATTGAACTCTGGATCCACGTCAAATATGACGCCTCGAAAATCTAGGTAGCGATGTTTCACTATTGCACCAATAGCAAACTTTGTTTCAACGAGCTCTTGTTTTATATTGTCCATGTAGATAATTAAATCATACCAAGTTTAAGGAACAAATAATGCTAGTTTCAACCACCCCATCAATTGAAGGCAAAAGTATTCAAACCTATCACGGCATAGTAACGGGGAGCACCGTTAGAGCAAGACACATAGGAACAGATATCCTTGCGACTCTAAAAAATATAGTAGGTGGAGAGCTTAAAAGCTATTCAATTTTATTAACAGCTGCCCGAGAAGAGGCGATGGAAAGAATGATTGCTAATGCAGCCGAGCTAAATGCCAATGCAATTATTAATTTTAGATATCAAACCTCAACCATAGCCCCAGGTGCATCAGAGGTTATTGCCTATGGAACTGCGGTAACGCTTGGTGATTGATTCAATCAAAGTTTTTGGTGAGCGTCACTCTGGAACCAATGCCATAGGGTATTTTGCTGGCAAGAATTTTGACCTCCAATTTAAACATTACAATTTTTTAGGCTGGAAGCATCGCCTGGCACCGGAGCAAGAAGAATGGTCAAAGTTTGATGTAGAAAGCTGTTTATTTATCTTTTGTTTAAGAAACCCATATTCTTGGCTGCAGGCAATGCATAAAGAGCCATACTATGAACATTATCCAAAAATAAAAGAGTTAAGTTTTGAGGATTTCTTAAAGTTTTCCATAGAAGATTATGAAAACTCTATTGCTATGTGGAATAAAAAAAATTTAAGTTATCAGCGTATGGCAAAAGAAGTACCTAATTCAATCATTATTAACGTAGAAGAATTTCACAGCTCCCAAGAAAAAATTCATGCAGATTTGCAGCAAGTTTTGGGTGTAGATAACTCACCTGTTATTCCGATGAATGAATATGTGAATGGAAGGGGCCGGCATACCGATAAAGATATTCAGTCTGCATTAGCTATTCCAAGCTTTAAAAAAAATATCACAGAACTGATCCATGCCTTTTTATCTGATGAAGTTATGGAACAATGTAATTACATAAAAGTTTAAAACTAAGAGAAAAATATGAACAAAACAGAGAAAGCTGCGTTTAGAGAAAGCGTCATAGTTGTCATGATGGGAATGGTTATAAACTTTCCTCTTCAAACATTCCTGCTGTGGCTAACAATAGATAATTGGAGCTGGACCAATACTTTATTAATTTCTATTTTTACACAATCTATTTTGACGGTGGTTGCTTTGGTTAGGGTCTTTTCAATTCGCATGAGATTTACCAGGGGTAAATTTTAAGAATTTTTTACTGCAAGTTTGGCTTTTATTTCAGCATGTAACTTTTTGGTAATCTTATATCTAGCGTAAAAGAACACAGCGATCAGTCCCCAAATCATAGCAAAAGGCCCATCAATGAGACCTAATTTAAAAAGGGTTTCTTCTGCAATTTCTCCTGGCACCGCTTTGCTCGGAAACGCAATAAAATCCAGCGCAACTCCTGCAATGACATGGCCAATGCCATTAGATGTTTTGCTAAATAAACTTCTGGCCGCATAAAAAACACCTTCTTGTCTAACGCCTGTATTCAGCTCATGCTCATCTGCAATATCTGCTAGTGCTGACATCACGCTAATATGCAAGATAGACCCACATGCTGATGCAATAGATCCAAAAATAACGATCATGACAACCAAATCCCATGAGCCCCTCTCAGGCGCCAATCCGAGTAACGCAATATTAGCTGATGCAGACCAAAAAATTGTGAGACCAAAAACTGTTGACACAATCACAACAGGCTTATCAAATCGTTCATGCAATTTTGCTGCCGCAATAAAACCAAAAGCATAACCAAGAATATTATTGATTATCAGCCATCCAATTTGCTGAGGAGCCAGCTCATAAAAAAATGTCCCCATATAAATTGCCATAGTTTCATGAGTGCCAATCAGCATGGAAAGAAAAAACATCCCAACCAATATTCGAGCATAATTTCTGTTACTTATTGCCCCAAGAATGTCTTGAAATAAGTCTCTCAAACGAACTTTTTCACCATCATGTTTGGGTTGTTTTAAATAAGGGATACGATCTTTGGTGAAATATGCTGAAGAGAGAATGCAGATTGAAATCAATGCCATGCTAAAAATTGCTATGGGTGTATAGGACTCTTGGTACAGCTGTCCGCTTTGCTCACCAGCAAAGAATGGAAAGATTAAAAACCAAACAAATATATGCATGATAATTACGCCCATGTAGCCAAAGAGATTGTTGTAACTCATGACCCGACTGCGCTCTATGTAGTCATCAGACAGCTCAGCCCCTAGAGCTAAATGGGGCACTGTAAAAAGCGTGATGCTTAGTCTTAAAATAATGGTAGAAAAAATAAGCCACCCAAATAGACCATATTCAGACAATCCATCTGGAGGAAAGAACATGAGATATATCGCAATAACTGTTGGGAAGGGTGCAGCAAACATAAATGGATGCCTGCGACCAAGCTTAGACACATAACGATCAGAGATAGAGCCCATCACAGGATCAGAAATAGCATCAAAAATAATGGCGATTAAAACAGCAAGACCAGTTAACGATCCAGAAAGACCCAACACTTGGTTATAAAAAAAGAAGGTGAGGCCAGCAAACACCCAATTAGTAACACCTTCACCTGTAGCACCAATACCAAAAGCTAATTTAGTTTTTAGGGTTAGTTGTTCTGTGCTCAAATCGATCCTTTTAATTCATTCTAGCCTTGAAAGGTTGTTTAGGTAAAATAACTTGATGGAATTTAAAATGTACCAAGTGGATGCATTTGCCTCGAAATTATTTTCAGGCAATCCAGCTGCCGTTGTGATTTTAGAATCTCCACTTTCAGAAGATTTGATGCAGTCAATAGCATTAGAAAATAATCTATCTGAGACAGCTTTTATAAATATTAATGAGAGCCCAATACCCATTAGATGGTTTACTCCAACTTTAGAAGTAGATCTGTGTGGGCATGCAACCATGGCGAGTGCAAAAATACTCTTTGAGCATTTTCCTGATATTGCTGGAAGTGAGATTAGTTTTAGCTCAAAAAGTGGAATCTTAAAAGTTAGTAAAAATGCAGAGGATATTTGCCTCAATTTTCCAGCCGATGATCCAGAGCTTCAGGAAATGGATGCATTATTTGCTGAGGCTCTTGGCAAATCACCCATTGAAATATTGAGGGGCACGGATGATTTTCTAGCAGTATTTGAGACTGAGCAACAAATTCAAACCATGAATCCAGACTTTACAAAATTAGCCAAGATAAATTCACGAGGAGTAGTCATATCCGCACCGGGAAATGATGTGGACTTTGTTTCTCGGTGTTTTTTCCCTCAAACAGGTGTTGATGAAGATCCTGTAACCGGTTCCGCTCATACTATGCTCATTCCATACTGGGCAAAGCAGTTAGATAAAATTGAGTTTAAAGCACATCAATTGTCAGCTCGGGGAGGGGCCTTAGATTGCAAGTTAATAAATAATCGCGTTTTGATCTCTGGCAAGAGCGTTATTTATTTTGAAGGAATGATTTCAATCATTTAAACTTAAATTTTAATAATTTCGGAGAGAATTTATGACTACTTATATTATTTGCGCTTTGCTGCTTGCTTTACTTCAAACTTGGCTGATACCCGCAGCTTTCAACATGAAAAATTTTCCTTGGCTAGGTTCTAATAGAGATGAGTCTATGCCCCATGAGCCATCGGTAATGGCCGGTAGAGCCATGAGAGCAAACACAAATTTACAGGAAACTCTGCCAATATTTTTAGCCTTGGCATTGCTATCCATGCAGTTATCAGTCGATGTGACTGGGCTGGCATGTTGGTGGCTTGCTTTTAGAGTTGGGCATCTTGTTACATACATTGCTGGTTTCGCAAGACTAAGAACATTGTTATGGCTTGGTTCCGTTGTTTCTTTGGTAATGATGGCGCTAGAGTTAATCTAAGACAGAAAAATTTTACTGCCATAAAAAAAGGGAGCTGAGCTCCCTTTTTTATTGGATAAAATATTATCCTAAGTTATCTTTTAGCCGTTAGGATTAATTAAGAACTTTGCACCTGTTGCTTGTTTGGCATACACCATTAAAGCCTCAAGAGTTAAGGCTTCCTCTAAAGAAACTTCTTGGGTATACGTGCTGGCAAAAGTTGTTTTAATTTCATTGGCAACCCTAGCTTGAAGCGCACCCACTTTTTCAAATCCAACTTTTCCTAGGAATGGTGTTAATAAAAATCCACCAATGCCCCAATACATTCCAAAAGTACGATTATTTGGCAAAGTAATTCCGGACTGATTTAACGCACCGTAGATATAGACTTGCTTGTGTTGAGTTGAGCCATAGGGGCTATACTCAGTTGCATTTTTTCTTGCTGCAACTTCCATGCAGGTTAGGATCTTTCCGGCTAATTCGCCCCCACCAGTAGCATCAAATGCAAGAGTGGCTTTGGTTTCTGTGATCGCCGCAGTTAGCTGCTCCATGAAATCATCATCAGAGGAATTACACACAAATTGTGCGCCAATGGATTTTAATAAATCAACGTGCTCTTGTTTTCGAACAATGTTAACAAGCTGTACCCCATCATCCACACATATTTTGACAAGCATTTGGCCTAAATTAGAGGCAGCAGCTGTATGAACAAGCGCCGTATGTCCTTCCATTTTCATAGTCTCTACCATGCCAAGAGCAGTCAGCGGATTGACAAAACTTGATGCGCATTCACGAGGCTCTGTGCCTTCATTCATCACCATACAACTTGCTGCCGGAAGACATCTATATTGCGAGTACATTCCCCCACCAACAACGCTAACAACCTTGCCCATCAATTCTTGAGCATCAGCTCCAGCCTCGACAACAATCCCAGAGCCTTCGTTTCCAACTGGCATAGGAATATTTAGCCTTGGCTTCATAGCCCCCATAATTGCCTCTGGAACATCCATAGTAATTTTTGAGTCTTCAGCTTTGAGAGTATTGATATCACCAGGCCCAAGCAATAGACCTAAATCAGAAGGATTAATTGGTGTTGCTTGAATCTCAATTAATACCTCATTGTCCTTTGGTATAGGACGCTCGGATTCAGTAATAGCAATTTCAAGTTTTCCTTGATCAGTAACGGTAGAAGTAATTTGTTTATTTGTAGTCATTTTTTCCCCTGAAGGCATTCAATAGTAATATATACAAAGAACTATACAGGTTAGAGCATGCTTTAAGTCAAGCGGTAGAGGCAGAAAAGATATTATGAAAAATTTAAATGGAAAAGTGATTGCGTTAACGGGAGCTGGCTCTGGAATTGGAAGATGTCTTGCAATTCAATTAGCTCAGCACGGCAGCCATCTCTCACTTTCAGATGTTGATGAAGCTGGGTTAAAAGAGACCAAGGAATTACTATCACAAGATATTGTTGTGAGCACACATATAGTAGATGTAGCTGATCGTGAACAAGTTTACGCTTGGGCTGAAAACACAGTTAAAGATCATGGGCATGTAGACTGCATTATTAATAATGCAGGCGTTACATCTATTGCAAGCATTGAAGAGATTCGTTATGAAGATTTTAACTGGGTATTTAACGTAGTCTTTTATGGAGTTCTCTATGGAACCAAAGCTTTTTTGCCGCACCTAAAACAACGCCCTGATGCACACATAGTTAATATTTCTAGTGTTAATGGTTTTGTTGCAACCCCAAGGAATGGTGCTTATGCCTGTGCCAAGCATGCAGTTAAAGCCTTGAATCAAACTCTTCAACAAGAATTAAGAAATACTTCTGTGAATATTACATCTGTCCATCCGGGTGGAGTGAAAACTAACATAGCTCGCAATGCTAGAAGCTATGATTCTAAGGAGATCCATCAAGAACAAATTGTGAGCTTCGAGCAGATAGCAGGAACATCAGCGGAAAAAGCAGCATCAATTATTATTAAAGGCATATTAAAAAATCGTAAACGTCAGCTTGTAGGTTTTGATGCAATTGTTATTGATGCTTTATCTCGTATTTTTCCTCAAAAGTTTTCAGACATGCTTGGTTTTTTGCATGACCGTGTTAGGCGCAAACGCATGAAAAATACTTAAAATATTTATGAATAATCTTTCTAATCGAGTTGGCATTATTGGAGGAGGGATAGCTGGCCTCACTCTTGGCTGTACTTTATTAAAAGAAGGGATTCCAGCTGTTATTTTTGAACAATCATCAGAAGAAAAATCTCATGGGGCTGCAATCTCTCTTTCTCAAAACGCACTGCGTCTATTAGACAGAATCAATATTTTCAGTAATTTAAAAGATCAATCATTTGTTAATACCAAAGCCTCAATCAACAGCCCTCAACACGCAATTTGTGAATTTAAAACTCCTGAAGTATTAACCACTCGCAGACAAACATTAATGACTTTGCTTCTAGAGCAATACATGAGCCTGGGAGGAGAAATTTTTTATAAGCATACTTTTAAAAGCTTTGATCAAAGTAACTGTGAAGCTACTTTCGAGAATAATGAAAAATACTCTCTTAGCCATTTAGTGGCATGCGATGGAATTCGATCTTCAATTCGAGAGCAGTTTTTTACCCCAAATCAAAAGCCACGATATAGTGGTTATAGCGCATGGCGAGGGATAGGCAAATCCAATCTTCAAAATGTACATTTTGCCTTAGGTCCCGGCAGTCATATTGTTTCTTATCCTATTAATAATGAGGGCGATGTTAGTTTTGTGGCCTGCACCAAAGAAGAATATGAATTTACAGAATCCTGGAAAGAGGAGGGTTCATACAATGATTTATTGGATGATTTTTCAATCTATGATCCAAAGATTTTTCCTGTCATTGAAGATTCAATGAAATTATATAAATGGGGCATATACATAAGACCTCCGCTTAAATCGATGATTGCCCATAACTTAACCTTGGTTGGTGATGCCGCTCATCCCATGGTTCCATTTTTAGGGCAGGGCGCTTGCATGGCTATCGAAGATGCTTATGCATTTGGGATACTATGCAAAATACACAAATGGTGATTTTGCTGAGGCTCAAAAGGTATTCAATGCCGTAAGAAGGTCTCGAACTAAAAAAATTCAGAGAAGCTCGATGATGCAAGGAAAAATCTATCACATGAAAAATCCATTACTTGTTGCTGCGCGTAATGCCGCCATGCGATACACAAATATCCCAGGCAATGATTTAAAGAGTATTCATGACTATGATGTGGAAGACGCAATTAAAATTCATATAAATAATGAGCGGCACACACCCTGAGATCTTTCCTTAATGAAGCAGGGGTAATTTTAGTTAGGTAATATTGACATCATTTATGCCAATATATAACCTAAGATAATAAAAATAAGGAAATAAAGAAATGAAACTTAGCAAATCTTTTATCGGGCTGGTGACTGTCTCAACAATTTTTATGCTTTATGCATCTGGTTTATACACAAACTTTCAAAGTGACTCAGCGCTTGAAATTGTAGATTTTTCTATTGCTAAACCTGCAAGCGAAAAAAATATTCCATCAAATCCAGATCGTGTACCTCTTTATGGAGACCTGCATGTTCATACCAAATATTCTTTTGATGCATATATTTTTGGAGTGACTGCTACTCCATATGATGCATACAAATATGCAATTGGCGAGGCCATTAAGCATCCTCTGGGATTTGATATGAAATTAAAAGAGCCTTTGGACTTTTATGCAGTGACCGATCATGGTTTTTACATGGGAATGATAGAAAATTATGCTGATACTTCCTCAAAGATGTCTAAGAATGAATGGACCAAGCCAATGCATAATCTTAATAGGCCTGAAAATGTTACGGTTGAATCTCTTGGTGCAAGAGCCGATCTCTTTAGCTCTGTCCTGACTCAAGCTATCATCAAGCCATACCCATATTGGCATCCAAAAGTTTGGAAAGCTTGGCTCACAAACAATATTCAAGTAGCCCTCCAATCATTTGATTATGATGTACATAAATCAGCTTGGGCAGATGTTGCAAATGCTGCCGAAGAATTCAATGACCCTGGAAAGTTTACAACCTTTATTGGCTATGAATTTACAACTTCTACAGATGTCGAGGGCGGTAATTTGCACAGAAATGTTATTTTTAACTCTTCAGATGCTCCGATTAGACCTTGGACTAGAATTGATTCTATAAATCCAGAGGATCTATGGACATGGATGGATGGTTTAAGAGATCAAGGCGTGGACTCTTTAGCGATGCCTCACAACAGCAACGGCTCTAATGGACAAATGTTTGAAGTAGAAACATTTAGAGGTAGTGCAATCAGCAAAGAATATTCTGAAAAGCGAATGAGAAATGAACCTGTTGTCGAAATCACTCAAATTAAAGGAACTTCTGATACCCACCCCTTACTCTCACCGGACGATGAATGGGCAGATTTTGAAATCATGGATAAAAGAGTTGGAAGCAGACCTCCTACTTACAGCATGCCTCAAGGAGGTTATGTAAGAGATGCATTTTTAAGAGGGCTAACATTGGAATGGAAAGGCCAAGGCAACCCTTATAAATTTGGTGTAATTGGATCAAGTGATACACATACTGGTGCTGGAGGTTTTGATGAGGATAATTATTGGTCAAAAGCTGGAGTGTTGGATGGAACTGATATGGGCAGAGGAAGTGTGCCTCTTACTCAAGATCGAATTGATCAGCTTGATAAATATGCTGATGTTTATGATCAGCCCATAAGCATTCAAGAAATTGGTGGCCAAACCTATGCAGATGTTGGATTTGATCAATGGGGCGCATCAGGCTTAGCAGTTGCCTGGGCAGAAGAGAATACTCGCGATTCGATATTTAAAGCTTTTAAAAGAAAAGAAACATTTGCAACAACTGGCACCAGAATGGCAGTCAGGTTCTTTGCTGGCTTTGACTTGGAATCAATTGATTTGGAGTCTGAAGAAATGGTAAAGAATGCTTATGCCAAGGGCGTAACCATGGGCGCTGATTTATTTGGTAACAACGATCAAGCTCCACAATTTTTAGTTTGGGCTCAACGCGATAAGCTTGGAGCTCCACTTCAAAGAGTTCAAATTATCAAGGGATGGGTTGAAAATGCATCTGGAACACCAAAAGAACAAGTTTATGATGTTGCCTGCTCAGATGGTCTTACGGTTGATCCAATCACGAATCGTTGCCCAGATAATGGCGCAAGAGTAAACATTAATGACTGCTCTATTTCAAATGATGTTGGTGCGGTAGAGCTAAAAACTACTTGGGACAGATCCAGAGTTTGATCCAACCATTAAGGCTTTCTACTATGTAAGAGTTCTGGAGAATCCAACTTGTCGATGGTCAACATGGGATGCTATTAAGGCTGGAGTTTCGCCAAGACCTGATCTTCATAAAACAATACAAGAGCGTGCATGGTCATCACCCATTTGGTACATACCAGAAGCTAGCGAATTAGATATTATTCCTTTATAAGTTTTAGGACTACCAATGAATCTTAGGATAATTGTATTTTTTATAATTGGGTTAGTAATATTTTTACTTGATATTGGTTTGAATTCCCAAGAGGATTCAAAAGATATTTACGTATCTGATCAAGAATTAACCAGTTTATTGTCTGCTTGGCAATCTCAAGTTGGAAGGCCTCCAAGCGATGAAGAAATAGTCAATATCATCAATAATCTTGTTCAAGAAGAGATTCTTTACAGGGAAGCTTTGCTATTAGGGCTAGATCAAGAGGATAGGATCATCAAAAGACGATTGGCTCAGAAAATTACTTTTTTAAAACAAGAAACTATACCTACTGAACCGTCAGAGTCAGAGTTGCAAGAATTCTTTGAAACCAATAAATCAAATTACTTTATGCCAGCTACCTATTCTTTTACGCATCATTATTTTTCCAAAGAGTCGAATGCGAAAGAGCGTGCAAACTTAGCTTTTAATGCTTTGACTGAAAATGGAATCGAACCAACCGGAGATCCATTTTTTCTTGGCAAGAATTTCTATCAAAATACAGCTGCAGAAATTGATAGAAACTTTGGGCCGTCTTTTTTATCTGCATTAAAGGCAATAGACTTAAATCAATGGTCGGGTCCTCACTCATCAGCTTTTGGAGAGCATTTAGTGTATTTTAAAAATACTTCAGCTGGATTTTTACCGGCATGGGAAAAAGTGAAGGGCGCGGTTACCCAAGATTACCTTACTCAAGCTCAAGACGATGCCATCAAAAACTACCTTAAAGAAATTAAATCTGAATACAGAGTAATTATTAATCCCAATTACCAATTCTAATGTTCTCAAGACTTGGTACTTTTTTTATATTAATCTTTTGTTCTTCTTCACTTTTTTCTCATGAATTTAATCCCGCTCACTTAGTTGTAAATGAGAGTGAGGAAAATATTTATGAAGTTAAGTGGATGTATCCCTCAAAAAATATTGGCTCCAGAGGAGAGGTATTTTTTCCAACGAACTGTGCAAGAGAGAGTGGAGTACCTCTGCAGCAGGGCAAATATCTAGTTGAAAAAATTAGCCTTACTTGCGATCAATCTCTTAAAGGTCTAGCCATAGAGGTTAGAAACTTAAGTGTGCTAACAGATGCCCTTGTTACCATCACCCACTTGAATGGAGAAGTATTTGAGGGCTTGCTCAATGTAAAAAAATCATCTACTTACGGTTCCTTTAAAAGAGCAGGTTTACCCTTTGGCTTACTTTACTTTGGGCGTAGATCATTTAATGAGCGGCAAGGACCATATCTTGTTTATTTTAGGCTTGCTGTTTTTGGTATCGGGTCTTTTTAATGCAATCAAAACCATTACAGCCTTTACCCTAGCGCACAGCATTACTCTGGGTCTTTCTGTGTTTGAATTGGTATCATTGCCTCAAGCTAGCGTCGAGGCAATTATTGCATTAACAATTATTTATCTAGCAATTGAAATTAGTACTCAGAAGCGATACTCAGCCACTCCTTGGCTTATTGCTTTTGGGTTTGGGTTGCTGCATGGACTGGGTTTTGCGAATGCTTTAACAGGTATTGGCATTGGTAATGAGCAGCTTTTTCTGTCCCTATTATTTTTTAACTTGGGCATAGAGGCTGGACAGTTATTGCTCCTTCCCATATTTGGTTCTCTGATCTGGGTAGCCGATAGATATAATTATTACAATCAAGCCGCCACACTGACATCATTGATTTTAGGTGGCATGGGCTTCTTCTGGCTTATCGATAGAACCATTAGCATTTTAGGCTAAGAAAAAATCTAAAGAAATTGTTGATAATCTATTGGAGTATTTTTATCTATGCTTTTTGTGGCAGGGGGCATTGGGTATTTAAGACCAGTTGCGCAATTAAATAGCATAGCTGTTTCATCTGGACTAATAATGTTTTTCTCAATGGCCAGTTGATATCCAGCTGCAGTAGCCGCTCCTTCAGGGCAAAGCAGCAAACCATCCTCTTGAGAGACTAGGTTTCTTGTATTGATAATATGCTCGTCATCTACAGCAAGAGCACATCCATTTGATTCTCTAATTGCTTCTAAAATTAGAAAATCACCTATTGCAGCAGGGACTCTAATACCCGATGCGACAGTGCTAGCATTTTCCCATAATGGCGCATGACTCAACCCTTCGTTAAAAGCATTTACAATGGGCGCGCATCCAGTAGATTGAACGGCTATCATTTTTGGTAATTTACATTTCAACCAACCCAATTCCTTTAATTCTGCAAAGGCTTTCCACATGCCTATTAAACCTGTTCCGCCTCCAGTGGGGTAGAAGATCGCATCCGGTAACTCCCAATTCATCTGTTCTGCAAGCTCAAAACCCATGGTTTTTTTGCCTTCAATTCTATAAGGCTCTTTAAGAGTTGATACATCAAACCAACCAGTTTTTTCTTTTCCCTCAAAGACTATTTTTCCACAATCATTAATCAGTCCATTGACCAGGAACGTATCTGCTCCTTGAAGCTGAATTTCTTGGACATTCACTGTGGGCGTATCATCCGGACAAAAAACTGTAGCTTTTAAATTTGCTTGTTTAGCATAGGCTGCCATTGCTGCACCAGCATTTCCATTAGTGGGTATTGCAAGGTGATTAAGTCCAAATTGATGTGCCATCGAGACTGCAAGTGCCAAGCCTCTTGCTTTGAATGATCCGGTAGGCAGCCTTCCTTCATCTTTAACAATAATATTTCCCTGTTTTCCTCCTAACATCAAAGCACTTGCTTGCAATGGGATGAGCGGAGTTAAGACTTCTCCCAATGAAATTTGAGAGGCTGGATTGGAAACTGGTAATAGGGCTTGATAACGCCAAAATCCTGGAGCTGATTTTTCATACCAGCTATCTTTATCTTGTTCTGCTTTAAGTTTTGCTAGATCGTACCTAGCTAACAAAGGCATTCCATCTTTTGAAAGATTATGAACTTCACTCGCAGAATAAATGTCTCCTGTCTTAGAGCATTCAAGATGTGAAATATATGATTTCATCTAATTTTAGCTCTGAGCAAATTGATTGGTAGCCAGAACTAGCTCATGAGTTATTTCTTTTTCAAAAGCCGTATGACCTGAAAACGGAGCTATGACTAAAGATGCTTCCGGCCAGCACTTTGAAAGCTCATAGGCTGTCTCGGGAGGACACACCATGTCATAACGCCCTTGCACAATTACAGCAGGAATAGATCTAATAATATCTATGTTGTTAAGCAGCTGATTTTCATTGTCTAAGAAACCTTTATTCATAAAGTAATGATTTTCAATCAGTGCAAATGCTAGTGCAAATTCTGAGTTTGAAAACTCTTCCACTCTTGCCGGCGAGTAATCCATGCTACTGCATGCAGCTTCCCAGCGAGACCAAGCAATAGCTGCATCCATGCTCTTCTGTCTATCTGAGCCAGTAAAAATTTCGTGATATGCCTGCATAAGATTAGTGCGCTTATCTGGGTCAATAATTTTTATAAAGTTAGCCCAAGCTTCAGGAAAGACATGACTTGCCCCATCTTGATAAAACCAATTAAGCTCTTTTTCACGCAGTAAAAATATTCCCCTTAAAACCATCTCGCTCACAGAAGTTGGATGGGTTTGAGCATATGCTAAGGCCAGGGTACTGCCCCACGATCCACCAAAAACCAACCATTTCTCAATATCAAGTTTATTTCTCAGGCACTCGATATCAGATACTAAATCCCATGTGGTGTTATTTTCTAAAGAGGAATGAGGCTTGCTCCTTCCACACCCACGCTGATCAAATACCACAATCCTATAAAGATCAGGATTAAAAAATCTTCTTGCAGCTTTGCTGCCTCCCCCTCCAGGACCGCCATGCAAGAAAACAGCTGGCTTTCCATCCGGATTTCCACATTGCTCATAATATATTTCATGTCCTTCAACAGACATAAAGCCTTGGTCATAAGGCTCAATTGGTGGATACAATTTAAGTTGTTCGTTTGTCATAACTATAGAGGTTGATTAATTCTTTTTTGACGAGCTATCTACAAGCTCTTCTGATGTTTTAATTTGAAATGGATCGTCATAGTCTCCAAAAATCTTTTTTGGAGAGACTGATTCTAACTTACCTTCTGTATCGGTTGGGTCCGTATAAAATCCCAAGACATAACCTCCTTGAGAATAACCCATCAAATCTCTAAGCTTAGGGTCCAAATCTTTCGCAATGGATGGTGGGCATGAAAGATACTGATTTTCTTCTTGCCTTAACCAGTTTGGAGCATAATGCAAAAATACGCCCAATCGTTCAGCATCACTATTATTGTTTCCTCCGCCATGAATGACTGAGCCTGTGTAAATAAACACCGAGCCAGCTGACATTTCTGCGTATTCCACTTCCTCGGGAAGAGGGGTCCTACTCTTATCCCATTTATGCGAACCCGGAACTACCTGGGTTGCACCATTCTCTTTTGTGAAATCTGTTATTGCCCATACAGTACTAAGCTGAGTCTCAATTTTTCTTGGCACATAACCACCCCATACACCTCTGTCTCTATGAAGAACTTGTTGAGTTTCACCAGGACCAATGGAAATTGCAGAAGTAAAATGTAATTGATAGCCATCACAATGAGGCTCTAAAAATTTTTGTGAAACTTCGTTAATAATTGGGTCTAAAGCTAACTCTCTGCATGTCGGAGAACGCGCCATCAATGCACCTACTCTTTTTGTTTGAAACCCAGTAAATTCATTATCCCCTTTGAGATTATTCTTGAGAAAAGGAGCTAGCTCATTCTTAATTTTTTCCAGACCATCACTGGAGACAACATTATCAATAATTAGCCCAGCATCTTGATCAAGCACCTCTAGAATATGCTCAATTTTTGAATCAGCTTTTAAATGTTTAATTCCCATACCTAGAGTTTATGACAATTTTAAAAATGAAGTAAATTATTCAGAAATAATAGACCGGTAAATATCAGGATCAGTAGCGCCCTCTGTGCCAAATAATAAAACAATACTCTCTTTATTTAGTCCCATAGCCTTTGCAATCTTTTGATCTTCCATTGACTCTATTAATCCAGCCAATCCTGCAACAGATGATTCCCCAGCCTCAATTTTCAAATTATTTTCAGCCAGCAGCCTCATCAAACCAGGTATTGATGAATCATTAATGGTAATAAAATCATCGGCGCCCGATTTTAGTATTTCCCAACCCAGCAATGAAGGCTCGCCACACGACAGACCAGCCATCATTGTTTCTTGCTTAATGTTTACTGAAGTCATTTGATTGTTTTGAGCACTTCGGATGAGGCAGGGGGCATATTCGGATTCAACCACCACAAATTTAATATTGTTGCCAGGAAATTTTTCCCAGAAATATCCACATATTGCTCCAGGGAATGAACCGACACCGCCTTGTAAAAATACGTGAGTGGGGAGAGGACGATCTTTAATTTGGTCAATGATTTCTTCTGCCATGACGTTATACCCGGCCATGATATATCGAGGATATTTTGTGTAACCCTCATAAGAAGTATCTGAAATGACATACCAATTATTCTTGCCAGCATCTTCAATACAGATTTGAAGTGATTCATCATAGTTTCCAGAGACGCGATTAACCGTTGCCTCAAGATCTTCCATCGCTTTTTGGCGACCAGAACTTACCTCTGAGTGAATATATATCTGACACTTACAACCAAATAGTTTTGCACCAAAGGCTACTGATCTACCATGATTGCCATCTGTTGCTGTGGTAACCGTATACTTTGAAATTTGCTCTGAATACTTTCCTGCATGAATATCTTTCATGCTCACCTCATCTCCAATTTCTTTTTTTAAGGCATGATGTATAAATTTCAACACTCCATAGGTGCCGCCCAAAGCCTTGAAGCTACCCAACCCAAAGCGAGAGCTTTCATCTTTGTAGTAAATATTTTTGACCCCAATGTCAGAAGCCATAGAATCAAGAGAATGCAATGGAGTTTTAGCGTAACCTTCCCAAGTTTTAATCTCTTCGAAAGCAGCGATTGTATTTTGGAGACTTAATACATATCGCAAATCATTTGAGTAATGTCCCGTATCCTTTTGAGTATTATGAAAATGTTCCGTCAACATGAAAAAATAGAATTAGTCTCTAAAGTTATCAAACTGAAGAGGTAAGTCATATTTTTGATCTTTAATAAGCTGAATGATTTGTTGTAACTCATCTCTTTTCTTGCCATTGATTCTAACGCTTTCACCTTGGACTGATGCCTGCACCTTCACTTTGGATTGTTTAACTAGAGTAGTTATTTTCTTAGCGAGCTCTCTATCTATGCCTTCCTGAAGACTGATCGATTGACGAGCTTCACCAGTTGCTGACTCTATAGATCCAGGTTGAAGTGTTTTTAAATCAATTCCGCGCTTAGCTAAAGCTTCATGAAGCACAGGCTCCATCTGCTTGATTTGAAAATCTTCTTTTGCAGACAAAAGAATTTCTTTGGCATTGAGCACAAAAGAGGCATTGGTTCCCTTAAAGTCAAACCTATTTTGCAAGACTCTATTTGCTTGATCTACAGCATTAGTTAGTTCGTGGGTGTTGATTTCTGATTTGATATCGAAAGAGGCCATAAGTTTTAAAATATTTTAGATAAAATTATTATATTTCAATTCTTAGAATCTAACAGTAAAACAAATATAAGGATCCCTAGTCGGAAGCCTTTAATTTTTTTGAATGTCCTGCAAGTATTATCCTCATGAATTCAAGATTTCTTTCTCCTATGCTCCAGGCAAGCTTCTCTTCAATTTCCATGATGTGTTCTGCTCCTTGCTTTCTGACTTCTTGGCCAAGCTCTGTAATTTTTACCACACGATCTTTTTTATTGTCATGGCGAGTGATTAGTTCTAAAAAACCTAAATCTTCTAATTTGTGAGCTGTCTTATGAACTGCTTGTCGAGAAATATTCATTAGTCTGGCTAGCTCTGAAATAGATTTTTCCTCCCCTCTAAGGGCATTAAATAACTTTATTTCCGCAATAGATCCTTGATATTTTGCAGATTTATTTAACTCAATCATCTCTAGTTCCATCCACTCCACAAGCTCCATTGTAAGGCGCATAAGATTTGTGTCTAAAAAGCTTATATTATTGTCAACCATATTGACAATATAGCATCTTATCTCTATCTTATTAACCCTAATTCAAGAAATATAGCCATTATTATGATGACCAATGTACTTTATAGAGATAAAGCTTTTATATTCGGAGTATGCATATGGTTGATTGCAACAGCAGCCTATTTTGGCTTTGTATTCATGGGCTTCCCATTATCACCTATAGCAGAAAATGGACTGATGAGCTTGGTAACCATATATCTTCCAGTGCTTTTACTAAGCGTTTTTTTATTGCTTTACCTTACAAGGAAGCGAGAGAAAGTAGCATGGAGTGACCTGTATGCTGTTAATAAAACTACTGCCAAGAAAGAGGCTTGGTTTGCTGTGATTTATTTAATATTAACTCAGTTAATTCTTGGGTTTGGTTTTAACATGGGTCTTCATTTTCCTGGAACCGATATCTATGTCTCAGGCAGTCACTCTCAGATTGATGTATGGATTTGGGCTATTTCCTATACTGTTATCTACACCATTCTGCCGATTATGTGGCTGCGCCAACATGGGTTCTCGCTAAAAAAACTTTTCTCTTCATTTCAATGGAAACGAGATATCTGGATCATAGTCGCATATTGGGGACTAGATTTTTTTGGGCCAATTCTTGCGGGGGCCACAGATTTCTTTGGTGGAATTTCTGCTAGTCAATACGCGAAAGGCATTCCATGGGGAATCTTCATTAATGCTTTGGGGGCAGGGCTGCCAGTTGTAGTGATGATGCATATTATTTTTATTCCCCGCATGGCAGTTTTGTTTAAGAATAAACTGACGGTCATTTTAATGGGCGGCCTATTCTATTCAGTGTTCAGTTTATTTGATCAAGGAGTAGACTACAGCTCGTTCAGTATTGGCTTAACAAGTATCACCTATATTATTATGACCCAGACACTAGTTGGAATGGGTAAGGCAACCTTCACTGTTGTAACAGGAAATCCATTCATTCACTTCATCACACTGCATGTGATTAGCGCTAGAGTGCCTTTTGATACGAGAATGTATATTGAGATCTTTAGATTTAAATAAAATTTAAGCTTCGGAAACGATAGTTGTTTTCATAGATTTTTTGCTGAGACCCCAAATTAGTCGGGCAGCCTTAACAAACAATAATCTAAAGGTTCTATCAAAAAGTGGCACTTTTGTGATTTCAGATTTCGCATCACAAACTTGCTTTCCTCTAATCAAGTTTCCAGGAAGTGCTCCAGTCGCAATTCCATTCTCACTGATCACTTGTCCACTTTTTATTGTAGCGACATATCCTGTTGCATCTTGAACCAGTCGTCTTCCTCCCAATGGTAAATCATGAATCATCTTGGGATGGCTAACATTTAATTTTTCAAAATCAATAATATTAATATCACCTAACATGCCTACTTTTATTTCACCTCGATCAAAGAGCCCGAATGTTTCAGCTGTATCTTTCGTTTGTTTTTTAATGAGCATTTCTAAAGGAAATTTCTTTCCAGCTTCACGATCTCTTGCCCAATGAGATAAATTCGTTGTCGGCATGCTTGCGTCACATATCAAACCGCAATGCGCACCTCCGTCGCTGCCTCCAGCAACTGACGATTTTAATCCATATGCTTGCTCAACAAAATCAAGTTTGTAATTTTCATATGGAGTAAAAGCCGCATAAATTAGATTGCTCCCATTATTCTTGATCATTTCATCGTACATAACCTCAAGTTCTGAAATACCTCTTTGAATGGCAACAGCAGCTATGCTGTCTTCTTTCTGTGGCTCATAGTTTGGAGGCGTTCCCAAAATGAATTGAGTCTCGTAATTTGATGTCAGCTTTGTCGGAAGTTCTACATCCTTTGCGATTTCTTCTTTTGTTTTATTGTTGGGATTCTTGGCAAGTTGAATTTTAATCTCTGATTCAAAATCAGGTTGCTGGCCAAGCAATTTCTTTTTGAAATCAGGATCTTTCATAATCTCATATTTTTGTTCAAGTGGTAAATCAGCAATCTCTTTGTAAGCTGGGTATTGAATAAAAGGATGTAGCGAGCTTTCTAACCCGAACATGAGTCCAACATTTCTGCCAGGAAATTGAGGGCGAATATTTTTACCCTTAAGAAATTGCTCTTCAGCAAACAGAATTGTCTTAACGGCATCTCCACTTGTTTGTAAAAAAGTTAATCCACAATCACTCTTTTTAACGTATTCCTTCATCCAAGACATCTCAATCTCTTCATCAAGCCAATCAGAGGTAATTTCTAACGTGCCTTCGCCAGCTTTGTCTACACCAAAGGCCAGAGCCCGCATTTCTTCAGAACTAGCTTCAGTTCCAGGCACATACTTTCCATATATATCTCTGTGGAGGATCGTTCTTGATGTACTAAACCCGAGAGCACCCGCATTAATAGCCTCAGTTACCAATTCAGACATCTTGTTTATTTCTGTTTCAGATGCATCCACTTGATTTTGGCATCTTTCGTATCCCATGACATAGCTTCTTAACGGACCATGACCCATCATAAAACCAAGATCCATGACAAAATCTTTTTTCTCAATTGCATTTAAAAACTCAGGAAAGGTTTCCCAGTCCCACTCAATTCCTTCATGCAAAGCTGAGCCTGGAATATCTTCAACACCTTCCATTAACTGAATAAGGAAATTTTCATCTCCAGGTCTGACTGGTGCAAAACCCACCCCACAATTTCCCATAACTACTGTTGTAACGCCATGCCAGCTAGAAGGGGTTAGGTATGGATCCCAGCAAACTTGACCATCATAGTGAGTATGAACATCAACCCATCCAGGAGTTACTAAATTACCTTTTGCATCAATTTCTTTTTTACCCGACCCTTTAATTTCTCCAATTAGAGAAATTGTTCCTTCATCGATGGCAATATCACCAATAAATGGCTTTGTACCAGATCCATCTATGATCTTCCCATTTCTTATTACCACATCGTGTAAATTATTTGTCTCTATATGCATTGATTCTTTATTATTTAATAATTCTTAGGTTATATATTGGCATAAATCATGTCAATAGATTTTGATATTAAAAATTAAAGTAGCTAATAAGAAATGGTGCCCAGAGGTGGAATCGAACCACCGACACAAGGATTTTCAGTCCTTTGCTCTACCGACTGAGCTATCTGGGCATGAAGCGGTGAGAAATTATAACCGAACTGTGCTAACTGGAGAATAGTTAGCTAAAATATAAATTCAAATTAAATTAAGAGAATGAAATGAAGCCAGTATGTTTAGTTTTAGGAGCGGGCGCAGGGATTGGCGGAACTGTAGCTGCAAAGTTTGCTGCAGAGGGCTACCATGCTTGTTTATGCCGAAGATCTGATCAAGCAGGCCTAGATCAAATGGTAAAGAACATTGAAGAAGAGGGAGGAACTGCTTCGGGATACCTCATTAATGCAATCGAAGAAAATGTCTTAGAAGAACTCATCATTTCAATTGAAAAAGATCATGGCCCAATTGAAGTGCTTGTCTATAATCTTGGAGCACAGTCGGGGATGAAGTTGCTACAAGAAACCTCAATAAAGGAATTTGAATGGGCGTGGAGAATTGCAGATCTTGGATTATTTAGAGTCGCTAAAACTCTCATGCCTTTAATGGAGCAAAGGGGTTCTGGAACCTTGCTTGTAACTTCTGCCACTGCAGCAATGCGCGGCAATAAAAACCAACACTCGCATGCAACCGCCATGGGTGGAAGAAGGATGTTGTGTCAGACTTTAAATGCTGAGTTTGCACCCAAAGGTATTCATGTAGCTCATATTGTTATTGATGGCATGGTTGATGCACCTGATACCCTTGGCAAAATGCTTGGCGAAGAGGTATTCCAGCAACTGCGTGAATCTCGCGGGATGGAGCATGATGGATTAATTCTTCCTGAAAAAATTGCAGATACCTATTTTCACTTAGCGAAGCAACACAGATCAGCGTGGACACACGAAATTGACCTAAGAGCTTTTTCGGATGTTGCTTGGTGGAACAGTTAATCTAAAGCTTTAAAACCTGAAGCTTGCTCAACATCTTCGTTATTAAAAAACTTTTCCATTTGCTCTAAGAGCCAAGAGCGATCCTCGGACTTAGATAAATCTAAATGCTTTTCATTAATGAGAGTTGTTTGATGAGACTTCCAGTCTTCCCAGGCCTCCAATGAAACCGTTTCCATGATTTCTTTTCCTTTCGGGCCAGGCATTGGTGGAATGGTCATTGCAGGTAAATCTTTTTGATATTTTTTGCAGAAAACTGTATTACTCATAATTGCTGAATTAGTTTAGTGATTGGTTTAGGCATTCCATAATCTTCTATTCTATCCTTTTTTATCCATTCATATTTTTGATTAGTATCTAACTTAAACTCTTTGGAAGAAAAATAAATATTTACATCTAAGTCAAGACTCCTGTGAGTCAGCTCATGTCTAAATTTTTCATTCCTCGTTAGCTCTAGTTTATTGGCATGTGATTGCATTTTTGAATTCTCAAAAGGAATCCAAAGGCTGCTCCAAATTGACTCAGTATCATTCTTTGTGAGCAACAATGATTTTTTGGTTTGAACCAAAGCAAAGCTCATTAAAATAATTTTTTTATTTTTAGCCTTCTTAACATTTACTTGCTGAGGCACCTTGAAAGCTGACAAACAGCTTTCGTTTAGCGGACATGCATTGCATGTTGGGTTTGCTTTGGTACAAACGGTTGCTCCAAGATCCATGATGCCTTGGGTATAAGAAAAGCAATCCTCTGAATTGACTAATTTTGTGGATAGCTCCCATAAATCTTTTTCTTTAAGCGCAGCAATATTTTTTCTTATCAGCCTTGAGATGACGCGTTTAACATTTCCATCCAGGATTGGTTGAGGCACAAGAAAGGCCAGTGACATTAATGCACCTGCAGTCGACCTTCCAATTCCAGGTAGCTCAATGATGCTGTCAAACTGAGAAGGAAATTTATTGCTATGATTTTTTTTAATAATTTCTTTTGCGGCAAAAATATTTTTTGCTCTTCTATAAAATCCCAGGCCAGACCACGAAGCTAGGATTTCATCCTCGGTCGCTAAAGAGAGTTTTTGGAGTGTAGGATACTTTTTTATAAAGGCATTGAAGTAAGGAATAACTGTTTTAACTTGAGTCTGCTGCAACATGATCTCAGAAATCCAAATTCTGTATGGAGTAACTTTTTTTCTCCATGGAAGATTGTGTCTACCATTCTTGAGATACCAATCAACAACTTGCGACGAAATTTTCTTGAAGTCTTGTTTCAAAAAAGATTTTCTTTTGAAGATGGCGATGGCTCACCGTTGAATGAATATAAAATTGGTGCCCCGGTTGGAATTTCCAAGCTAAGAACCTCTTCTTTAGAAAGATTATCGAGTTGCATGACCAAAGAGCGTAACGAGTTGCCGTGAGCAGCAATTAATACATTTTCACCACTCATCAATCTTGGCATGATGACCTCATTAAAATAAGGTAAAACCCTTTCTGCAGTATTCTTAAGGCTTTCTCCGCCTGGCGGTGGAATATCATATGATCTTCTCCAAATATGAACCTGTTCTTCTCCCCATTGTTTTCGGGCATCATCTTTATTAAGCCCAGCAAGATCTCCATAATCTCTTTCATTTAATGCTTGATCTTTGATTACTGGAATATTAGTTTGACCAATGACTTCTAAAATTGATTGACCTGTAATCTGAGCTCTCTTCAATACAGATGTATGCATAACAGAAAAATCTATTTCTCGTTCTTTGATTTGCGCGCCTGCACTTATGGCCTCTTCCGATCCTTTTTCAGTTAACCCAGGATCTTTCCAACCAGTAAATAAGTTTTTTGCATTCCATTCACTTTGACCGTGCCTAACTAAAACTAAAAAATTACTCTCTTTCATTGTATAAACCTCACATGAAAATATATTTTAAGCGATAATACTCAAATGCTAGAATTCAATTTATTTTTAATTGATAACTGGTACCTTTCGGTACCTTTATTCCTTTCAATATTACTATGGTTTAGAGCTGAGAGTAGGCGCGGAGGCAATAGAGTTGATTGCGACCAATTAACCAAACTGGCAAACAAAGAATCTGCATGTCTGGTAGATGTTAGACCAAGCAAAGAATTTGAAGGTGGAACCATAGCTGGAGCAATCAACATACCGTTTGAAGAAGTTGATCTGAGACACGATGAATTACTAAAAATGAAAGATTTTCCAATTGTTTTAATATGCGCCATGGGCAGGAATGCTGGTCTTGCTGGTGAGAAACTACAAAAACATGGGTACTCAGAAACTCACGTATTAAAAGGTGGTCTTGCTACTTGGCAGCAAGAGGGTTTGCCGCTTGTAAAAGCTTAAAGCAATTCTAATGAAGTCTAATCTAAGTCGTATTTTTTTTCTTTCAAGCTTGTTAGTCATGCTTGAAATTCAAGCATCAGAATTAATAATTAATCTTTCTGACCAAAAAAAAGCTGGCACTTTGATGCTGGCAATTTATAACAATGCCGAAGCCTTTGAAGGCTCTGTAGTAAAAGAGAAGAGATCAGAGGTTGGAGTTTTCAAGGGTCTTGAACTTTATCTGGAGCCTCAGGATTCAACCCAGCTCAGTACTGAAATTCCAGATGGTGAATATGCAATTGCATTTTTTATCGATGCAAATGGAAATAAAAAACTTGATAAAAACTTTCTTGGTATCCCTAAAGAACAATACGGATTCTCAAATAATGCTATGGGAACTTTATCTGCCCCTACTTTTGAGCAAGCTAAATTTAAGGTTGCTGGAAATACAGTACAAAATATTAAACTCAAATAACTTATAATTATTTCTCTATGAAAACAGTCACTATTTACACAACCATGACTTGCCCTTTTTGTTATAAAGCCAAGGGGTTGTTAAAAAAGAAGGGAATCGATTTTAAGGAAATTTCCGTAGACCTCAATTCAAAACTGAGAGCTGAGATGGCTGAAAAAGCTGGCAAGACATCTGTGCCCCAGATATGGTTTGACGAAGAGCATATTGGCGGTTGCGATGACCTGCACGCCTTAGACTCTGCAGGCACTTTATTGAATCGTCTCGCTTAATCTTTTTGGGATTGAATCTTTTTGGTCAGAGTATTTCTGCCTAAGCCCAATACTTTTGCTGCGTCTTGTTTTTTCCCGTTAGTTTTTTCTAATGCAAAATCTATCATTAATTTATCTAAAGTTGGCTCAATTAACCCCAGCATATTCTCTGGGCTACTTTGATACACTTCACCAAGCCACTGAGAGAATCCAGTCTCCCAATTAGAGTGGTTATTTTGAGACAATAATTTTTCTTCAAGAATTTCTTTTGGCAGGTCTTCCAGCTTTACATTATCCGTTGGGGCCATAAGAGCAATCCAGTAGCAAGTATTTTCAAGCTGGCGAACATTGCCAGGCCAGTCATATTGAGTGAGTGCCATGAGAGCTTCTTGAGAAAGAGATCTTGGAGTTTCCATTAAAGAGTCCGCATGACTTTTTAGAAACGCAGATGTTAAATCTTTGATGTCCTCTTTTCTCTCTCTAAGCGGAGGAACCTCAACTCGAATCACATTCAATCGATAATAAAGATCTTCTCTAAAAGTGCCAGCAGCAACCAATGACTCTAAGCTCTGGTGAGTTGCAGCAAGTATTCGCACATCTACTTTGATTGGCTTGTCCCCACCTACACGAAAAAATTCTTTATTAGACAGAACACGCAAAAGTCGCGTTTGTGTTTCTAAGGGCATGTCTCCAATCTCATCAAGAAAAAGGGTGCCACCATTTGCTTGCTCAAATCTTCCAATGCGTTGTTCTACCGCTCCTGTAAATGCACCTTTTTCATGACCAAATAACTCTGATTCAATTAGTTCTTTTGGAATATCTGCCATATTGAGAGCAATAAATGGCATATCAAATCTTGGGCTATTTTTATGCAGAGATTTAGAAACTAGCTCTTTACCAGTACCAGACTCTCCTTGAATTAAAACAGTTGCATTGGTATTAGCGAGCTTTCCTATCGAACGAAAGACAACTTGCATAGATGGTGCTGAGCCAATAATTTCAGATTTAGAGATTTTTTTCTGGGCTGGTGACTTATTTTCTTCCAGAGCTCTGTTCACTATCTGAAGAGCTTCACTTAAATCGAATGGTTTTGGAATATATTCAAATGCACCTCCGCCATAAGCATCAATAGCAGCCTGCATATCCGTGAATGCAGTCATAATAATCACAGGTATTTTTTCATGATTATTTTTAATATGCTTTAAAAGATCATAACCATGTATACCTGGCATTTTGATGTCTGAAATAATTAGATCGGGCTGATCTTCATTCAGCGCTTCGATCAAGGACTCACCGTTAGCAAAAGTTGTAATTGCTAACTCGCTGCTTTTTAAACCCTCCTCAAGAACCATGCGAATAGCTTCATCATCATCTGCGATCCAAATATTATGCACTTTGAGCCTTCTGAATATTGTTAGAGATAGGTATTAAGATAGAAAATATAGTTTGGTTATTTTTTCTATCAAAAGATATGGCGCCACCATGAATTCTTATAATATCTTGAGCGATTGATAGCCCAATTCCCGAGCCACTCTCTTTGCTAGAAACCATTGGAAAGAAAATTTGATCATGCAACTCAGAATCAATGCCAGGACCATTGTCACTGATCTCAATTTCAGCAAGAGTGGCGTGAATATTTCCATTGATTGGTTGTCGATATGTAATATGCGTTTTAATACCAAGTTGAGGAGTCTCTGAAAAATCAGAGCAAGCTTGCAAAGCATTTCGGACAATATTAATAACAGCCTGGATGAATAAGTTTTTATCCCCATAAATTTCTGGGATACTTGGATCATAATCTCTTTCGATATTTAAATTATCATTAGCCTCAGCATTAGTTAATGCCAAAACTCTCTGCAAAGTTTCATGAAGATTAAAATATGCAAAAGACGGTTTCTTAGCAGGAGTAAGAATCTTAGTAACAATTTCATTTAACCTATCAGTCTCATCTTCAATAATCTTCAAAAACTTTTTAGAGAAATCATCCGAATACTTAGATTTTAGAATCTGAGCACTTCCCTTGATCCCTGATAATGGATTCTTTACCTCATGAGCTAAAGTTCTGGCTAAACCTGCTGCAATTTTTTGAGTTGAAAAGCTTCTTGTGGAGTCAATAATTTTATTAAGATTCTCTGTGCTTAACGCCTCTATGTAAATTAGATTTTTTTTATCAGCATAGCTAATTGTTAAATCTAGCGTTCTAACCTGACCAGTACTATCGCTAATTATAAAATCTCTTCGAGTGATGGCGCTTGCATTTTTTTTAGCTTGCAAAAGGATTTCTTTTATTTGATTCTCAGCTTCATCATCAATAAAGGAAAAAATATCTTTCAGTTCATGCGCAGAAGACTCGGGAATCCAATTCGCTGCTTTTGCCGAATCATTGAGCCAGATGACTGATAAATCCTTGGCATCAAGAATAATGACCTCAGTATTTAAGCCATTAAGAGCTTCAAATTCTTGAGTATTCATATTTTTGAGGTATTAAAAAAAATAGCCCCCTATATAAGGAGGCTATTTTAAAATTTCTAATTCGCATTACGCGGGGTCAGATACTATTTAGTAAGAGTGCCGACTAAATGAGTAAGAATTTTATATGGATCAGCATTAGAGGCTGGTCTTCTATCTTCAAGATAACCATTCCAGTTATGCTCAACAGTATAAATAGGAATCCTTATACTCGCGCCTCTGTCACTTACTCCATATGAGAATTGATCAATGCTTTGAGTTTCATGAAGGCCAGTTAACCTCATGTCATTATCAGAACCATATGATGCTATGCCTTCGGCATGAACTTTACCAAGTTTTTCGCACATTGAAGAAAACAGTTCTTCCGTTCCATTCGATCTCATTTCCTCATTAGAAAAATTGGTGTGCATGCCTGAACCATTCCAGTCACCAGTTTTTGGTTTTGGATGGATATTGACACCAACTCCAAATTCTTCAGCTATTTTATAAAGTAAATATCTACTTACCCATAAATCATCCGCAGCTTTAATTCCTTTTCCAAGACACTGATACTCCCATTGACCAAGAGCAACCTCAGCATTTGTTCCAGTTAAGGTAATGCCCATATCAAGACATGCTTGCAGGTGAATGTCCGAAATTTCTCTGCCTACAACATTGCCTGCACCAACTCCACAGTAATAGTCACCTTGTGCTTTTGGTTCTCCATTTTCCCAGCCTAAAGGATCTCCAGTTTCTGGATCTGTAAAAAAGAACTCTTGTTCAAATCCAAACCACCATTCATCAGTTACTAGCTTCTCAGCTTCTGCTCTGAAATTAGATGGGTGAGTAGTATGATCTGCAGACTGAACCTGAGTCATTACTAGGTCATGTCCATTAGGATTTTCATAAGTTTCAACAGGAATAAGAAGACAATCAGAGCTTCCACCTTCAGCTTGTTGTGTTGAAGACCCGTCAAAAGACCAATCCGGTGCAGTACTTGCATCTGTAGCCTTGACCTTACTTCGCATTGAAGGCTCAGGTTGATAGCCATCTAACCAAATATATTCATAAGTTTTATAATCTGCCATACATTTCTCCTCAAGTTTATTTATGTAGCATTATTATAATATGCAATTTTAATGCCAATATATTTGCCCAATATATGTGCAATAATTGTTTTATTATAGGGCAAAAATATTATATTGCACTTAATTAGTGCATATAAAGAAATATTTTGATTTTGGAGAAATGAGTTTCAAGGTTTTCAAATGAATGATTCCCTCCAAATGTTACATCCAGCACTGCACCCTGATAAAAATTAGTGTATATCAAGAAATATTTTGATCTTGGAGAAATGGGTTTCAAGGTTTTCAAATGAATGGTTCCCTCCAAATGTTACATCCAGCACTGCACCCTGATAAAAATTAGTGGCAACCCTATAATCTAACTTCTCATCATGTGACTGCAATAAGATCATAAAATTCCTAGGGCATTTAATTACTTTTATCTCTCTTCCCATTCTGTCTAATAGATCTAACTGTTCCTGGTTTATTAAAAATTTTTCGCCAGTTGAGTAATTCTTATTCTCTCCAAGATATTCAGACATTTCCGCCGGAGGAATTACGGCAGGATTAATTCCCACACACTTTAAATTATATTGTTCAGAAAAATATGTTGCATAGAATCCACCAAGCGAACTTCCAATTAATGCAGAAGGTGAGAATTCTTCAATGAGCTTATCGATTTGCTGGACGGCATCAACAATATTATTTTCGATGTCGGGAATAATGATTTCTGTTTTTGAATAATTTTCGAGTATGTATTTTTTTAGCTGAAGAGCTTTTGTTGAATTTGCAGATGATGCAAAGCCATGAAGATATATAATTTTAGCCATTCAAAAAATCTATTTCTTTTTTTTCAATTGCCCCGTGAATAAAAATATTTTCTAGCCATTCAGTTAGAATTTTATTCTGCTGAAATTTCTCATCTTCTGATTGAGAGAAGGGCGACCTTATAAAAAATGGAACAGGTTGTTCTTGCTGATATGAAATAACTTCTGCGAGATTTGCATCAACATAAATATTAATTCTTAGTAGAATCTCAATAAGGGCTGAGTCTTCACTTAGTAGTTTTGCCTCTACCGAAAGTGTATGAGGCGTTCTTGAGATAATTAAAAATTCTGCCTTATTTTGCTTTCCGGAATATAAAAGATCAAATGAGTATTTATCTTTATTGAATCCAGATAATATTTTATTCAGCCTAGAATAGTTAGCTGAGCATGTGGATAAATGATTGCTAGTTTTAAGAGTTTTATTCATTTATTAAATCTTATAATCTTTATTAAAAGGTGTATAGGACTTGCAGGCCTCAATATAATTTTCAATTTGTTTTTTTTCTGATTTACAGAAATTGCTGACGGCATCACCAAAATCATCTTTTAAAAAATAATGAAACGAGGAATCTATTTTAGGTTGAAAACCTCGCCTGATTTTGTGCTCCCCCTGAACACCAGGATCAAAATACTTTATGTCATTTTCAATACAGTACTCAATGCCCTGATAGTAGCAGCATTCAAAATGAAGATTCTTGACCTTTCGCAAAGCCCCCCAGTGTCGGCCATATAGTGTGTCTTTCCCTGCAAAGCATAGAGAAGCTGCTATCACCTCATCTTTATGATATGCAAAAAATATTACAGGCTTAAGTATATGATTTGCGGTATTAATATTATAAAAAAATTCTTTAGTTAAATAGGGATTTTGTCCTCTTTCAAAGTAAGTTTGCCTATAAAAATTATAAAAAATATCCCAATCATTATTGTTTATCTCATCAAAATTCTTACTTGCAAATTGGATATCAGCATTTTTAATGCTTTTTCGTTCCTTGCGAATTGTAGCTCTTTGTCGAGAGGTAAAAATCGCAAGGAACTCATCGAAATCTTTAAAGCTATTGTTGTGCCAGACAAATCGATAATTAAATCGTTCAATAAAATTTTGATCTCTTAGAATTTTTTTCCCCACAGAGTTGGGAAATAATATGTGCCAACTTTCTATTTCTTCTGCTTTTAACAGCTCAATGCAAGAATCGATGAGCTGAATTTTTTTCTCATCATTTGGAGCTAAAATTCTTTCTCCTTCGCATGGAGTAAATGGTATTGCTGTTAAAAATTTTGGGTAGTAATCTCTTCCTGTTTGCTGGAGTGCATTCGCCCATTGTTGATCAAAAATAAATTCTCCATAGCTATTCAACTTTTTATACAAAGGTAAAAAGCTATTTAATTTTCCATTTTCTAATTCTCCCAAGTGATTCGGGATCCATCCAGTTTTTTCTGAAGCTGAATCACTTACTTCCATGGCTTGAAAGTATTCAAGATTCTCGAATGGATTACTTGAAGAAAATGAAATTTGCATATCATCCAAGTTTTGTAAATTAACTTTTTGAATTTTTGGATTCATCTCGATGACTAAGCAACATAGCAAAGAATTGCTGTTATAAGAATTAATAGATTGGCCCAATGATTATTTTTAAATGCTTCTAGATATTTTTTCTCGCTTGCAAGTTTTTGCTGATAAAGAAAAAAACCTCCCAGCATAATTAAACTTGCGAACCAAATTAACTCTAATGAATCGATGAGACCAATCGTACCTAAAAATAAAATTGAGCAGATCTGGAAACAAGCAATAATTCTTAGTGTGTTATTGCCCCACCATATTGGAGTTGAGTTTATTTTTAAATCACGATCATCTTCCTCATCACACAATCCATAAAATGAATCAAAGGCAATTGTCTGTGATGCAATTGCAAAAAATAAATATCCCATTGTTGGGTTGCTCAATTCCTCGGTCATGGCGTAAACAATTACCGTTGGATTGAATGTGATTCCCAGAAATAATTGTGGCCCAATAAAAAATCTCTTAGTGAGAGGGTAAATCACAATCAAAATTGCAAATAGAATGCTGACCAGCATCGTATTAATATTTGTTAATGTTAGTAGATAGATACTTAATGCTCCAAGACATATAAAAAGTAGCCATGCTTCTGTTAAGGAGACTCTTTTGCTCGGAATTGGCCTAAATTTAGTTCTTTCTACGTTTCCATCAATATCTTTGTCCCATATGTCGTTAATAACACAGCCTGCAGAGCGAACCAGGATGCTGCCGATGATTACTATGCCTAGTTGCAGCAATGTAAAGTTGCCTTGAGTGCTAACAATTAATGTTAGATAGCGCTGGCCACAGTAAAAGATATATCCCAATGGGTTTATCTATTCTCATGAGCTCAATGGCTGCTGTAATTTTTTGCATAACGCTACAAGAATACCTCCATAATGCTAAATGGATATTCATTGACTAAATAATTTGTTCTTCTGCCCCAAACAGCGTCTTTTTTATTAAATGTAAATTTTGCAAATTTACAACTCTGTTTAATAAAGAGTTCACTTTGAAATATCAATTCTCCAAGGGGTTTGCCTCCTATGGCTCCAAGTTCAGGGTAACCATAACGCGATGTAAGAAATGGAATAACGCTTTTTGCAAATACAACTGCTTTGTTATCTTTAAATAGCCTTACCTCTCTCACTCTAATTGGTTGGGGAAAAACATTAATTGCTCGATAGTCATCCAGGCTTGCTAATCGAATTCTATCTTGAAGAACCTCTAGCTTAAAAGCTCCATCTGCTGAAATTTTTTGAGTAATGGATCCATCCTCAAGTAGCCATTGCAGAATGCTCTGATCATTTAAATGTATTTTTAATTCTGACTCAGAGAGCCATTTACTGATTCTTTTCGCATGCATGAATTAGATCTCTAAAATCTGATATTATAACTTGCTTAAATTTTCATTAACGTGACTTTTTAGTCCATTTAAAAAACTGAGAAAAAATATGGAATATAAAAAATGGGAATGCATCGTTTGCGGTTTAATATATGACGAAGAGTTGGGATGGCCAGATGATGGCATAGCCCCAGGTACAGCTTGGGATGATGTTCCGGATGATTGGTTGTGCCCTGATTGTGGAGTTGGTAAAGAAGATTTTGAAATGACTGAAATATAATGATAGATACGCCTACAAACCTTACAAGAAATATTCTTCTTGGTTTATTCTTAGGCTTTCTAGTTGGCTCTTTTCTTTACTACACAGATTTTTTTCCTAGTTCCTTTGACTCCTTTGTAGAGTTATATATTTTTAAAATGGGTGGAGAAATCTTCATGAATCTTTTGAAGCTTCTTGTGGTACCTCTAGTTTTCTTTTCTTTGGTAACAGGCATATCGTCATTAGGAAGTTCTCAATCTTTGGGATCATTAACCTTTAAAACAGTCGGTTTTTACCTCTTAACTACAGCGATTGCTGTGTCCTTAGCACTTTTAGCAGGGTCTTTCTTCCAACCAGGATCTAACTATAGTGCTGATATTGCTCTGGCAGCTCCAAGCTCCCTTCCTCAAGGCCAAGGCATATACTCAACTATCACAGGCATTTTCCCATCCAACATAATTCAAGCTATGGCTGATAACCAGATGTTAGCTATTGTCTTTTTCAGTATTTTATTTGGACTTGCTTTGAATAAGACCAATCATTTAACTGGAAACTTTAGCGAGTCTTTTGCAAAACTGAATACTGTATTTCTTCAACTCATAGTTATGGTTATGAGCTTTGCTCCAATTGGAGTCTTTTGCTTAATTGGAAAGTTTGTCATCGCAGATGGATTAGATATTTTTCAGGATGTCTTGGCTTATGTTGTGCTGCTTATATCCCTGCTTATATTTCATGCTCTTTTTACTTATTCCATTTTCCTAAAATTTATTGGTGGCCTTAGTCCAATTACATTCTTTAAAAAAATTAAAAATGTAGCTCTTTTTGCTTTTTCTACTTCATCAAGCGCAGCAACTATTCCAGTCACTCTCAAGACGGTGAATCAAGATTTAGGGGTCAACCAAAATGTTGCATCATTTGTAGTGCCTGTTGGAGCTACCATTAATATGGATGGCACAGCCATCATGCAGGGATTAGCAACTGTTTTCATTGCTCAGATGTCTGGGATTGATCTAACCCTCTTTCAATATGGGCAAGTAGTACTTTTAGCAGTAGCAACCTCTATTGGAACTGCAGCAGTTCCTTCGGCTGGGACGATAACTCTTATAATTATTTTGCAGCAATTCAACCTTCCCTTAGAGGCAATTGGAATTATTTTAGCTGTTGATAGGGTGCTGGATATGATTAGAACATCTGTAAATGTTACAGGGGATGCAGCCATAGCCTGTATAGTTGCAAAATCCGAAAATCAATTGGATGAAACTATTTTTAATTCACGCCAATAATTACTAATAAATTTTTATTTTATTTGTTAATATGAACCACTTTTTTAAAGGAGAGAGATAATGAATATATTAATTGCGCCAGCCCTTGGTGTTTTTGGATTAATAGTAGCTTTTATAGTTTTTAGTCTAGTTATGCGCTATTCAGATGGTACTGATCAAGTTAAAAAGATTGGTGATGAGATTCACAAAGGTGCAATGAAGTTCATGAAAACTGAATACACCTACTTATTAATATTTGTCAGTATATTAGTGGTATTGGTGGCAATGTTTATCTCGAAGGAATCGGCGATTGCGGTGATTGTTGGAGCCGCTTGTTCTTCCCTTGCTGGCTTTATAGGAATGTATGCAGCGACTAAAGCAAATGTTAGAACAGCAACTGCTGCTCAAGAAGATGGTGCTGCAGCGGCATTATCTGTTTCGTTTTATGGTGGTTCTGTTATGGGACTATGTGTTGCCTCACTTGGACTTATTGGTTTAGGCGGTTTATTTTATTTCTTTAGTGCTGAACATGTTCACGCGTTAGAAGGCTTTGGAATGGGCGCATCAGTTGTAGCTTTATTTTCAAGAGTTGGCGGCGGTATTTTTACAAAGAGTGCTGATGTTGGCGCAGACTTAGTTGGTAAGATTGAAGCAGGCATACCTGAAGACGATCCCAGAAATCCAGGAGTCATTGCAGACAATGTTGGTGATAATGTTGGGGATGTTGCTGGCATGGGTTCTGATATCTTTGAATCCTATTGTGGCTCAATGATTGCTTCTATAGCTATTGCTTATACTTTAGGCTCAGAGGAAATGATGATGTTGCCATTAGCGCTAGCATCTATTGGCTTAATAGCCTCAATTGTTGGAATTATTATTGTCAAATTGCAAGCATCTAAAGCGCCTGCAAGCGCCCTAAGATCTGGGACATTATTGGCTCCAGCCATCTTTCTAGTTATGGCTTATTTCTTTATATCTGGCCTGAATGAGGTCTCAATGAATGTATGGTGGGCAGTGGTATGTGGTGCCGTAGGCGGAGTATTAATAGGCCTTATCACTGAATATTATACTGGTGGAGAGCCCGTTAAAAAGATTGCTGAATCAGGCGAGACAGGTCCTGCAACTGTAATGATTTCAGGACTTTCTGTCGGCATGCAATCAGTTGTAATACCGATTTTAATCTTGGCAACTATCATTTTGATCTCAACAACTTTATCTGGTGTTTATGGTGTTGGAATTGCAGCAGTTGGAATGCTTTCAACAGTTGGTATTACCATGGCAATTGATGCTTATGGACCGGTTGCTGATAACGCTGGCGGCATTGCAGAAATGTCTGGCATGGGTGAAGACGTTAGAGAAATAACTGATTCATTGGACGAACTGGGCAACACAACAGCAGCCATTGGAAAGGGCTTTGCAATTGGAGCAGCTGCATTGGCCGCTCTTGCAATTATTTCAGCATTCTCTGCAGTGGTTACACTGAATTTTGGAGATGCTTTTACCTTATCCCTTGGTCAGCCTATCGTTCTTGTTGGAATGTTCATAGGAATCTGTATTCCATTTTTAATTTCTTCAATCACTATGACAGCTGTGGGCGATGCAGCTTTTGAAATGATTAATGAAATCAGAAGACAATTCAGAGAAATTGATGGCCTGATGGAAGGCACTGCTGATCCTGATTCTGAAAAGTGTGTTGAAATAGCCACCAAAGCAGCATTAAAAAAAATGATCCTTCCTGGTGTTATTGCAGTAGCAATGCCTCCATTAGTTGGTTTCACACTTGGAGCTATGGCACTAGGTGGAATGCTAGCTGGTGGATTATTGGGTTGCGTAGCCTTGGCATTATTTATGGCAAATGCAGGCGGAGCTTGGGACAATGCAAAGAAATATGTTGAGAAAGGCAACTTGGGTGGTAAAGGTTCGGATACTCATTCTGCTGTAGTGGTAGGTGATACTGTAGGAGATCCTTTTAAGGATACATCTGGTCCAGCCATGAACATCCTCATTAATGTTATGGCAATAGTTAGCTTAGTTATTGCTCCTTTACTAACATTGAATGGAATGCTTTAAGCAGAAACTTTCTTTGTAAGATTAAAAACCCGCGTAAGCGGGTTTTTTTATTCCCACTAAATAGTAGTGTGTATAACAGCCTTTTGTTTGCATCGGTTACAGATCAATAAAGCATAGTTTGTAAATACCTAATAACTTAATTTTTTATGGAATCTCTGATTAAATAAATGGTAAAAAGTGTTTTCTTCCTACCAACAAAACTCTAAGTATCCACCCAATAAGAATTGGAAAACTAGATGCAATTAGATGAATAATTAATTCATCCTGACTTTGGTCTAAAAAAGAAAGCATAAGCATAAAACAGGTTCCAATTAAGCCAATCCAATGTAAAAGATATCCCAGTTTTGCTTTCAATTTTTTTATTGATTTTATTGTCTATATTTCCATTCAGTAGCAGCCCAATACAAAACCCTTATAGACAGTGTTTTCAGGGGCATTTTTTTACTTTACTTTATAACTTCTTTGTAACTTTTTCATGTAAGGTTTTTGTTCCGAATATAAACCAAACCACAACAAAACCCCACCATAGAGCAAAAAACCAATCGTTTTTTGTAGTTCCATTCCATTCTAACAATTCAAATACTATGCCTTCCATAAATAAATCAAAAGAAAGCAAAACAAAGAATCCAAACACCCAGATTAAAAAAAAATGAAAAGGTTTAATGTTTTTCATTCAATTATAAAAAAATATCATCAATGACCTCGTCAAAATAACTAGGCATCGGCAAATGCAATGGATCCTGATATCCATCTGTTTATTAACTGATTAGCAAGTTCAGGGTCTTCATCGCAGATCACCTCAGCTACTTTTTTTGTACCCATGAGGTATTGGCTATCTCGCACGAGATTCGTATATTTCATTGGCACAATCCCAGTTTGTTGAGCGCCCATAATTTCTCCAGGACCTCTGATTTCTAGATCCTTTTCAGCAATCTTAAAACCATCCTGTGTATCTACCAATACATCTAGTCTTTGAGAAGAAATTTCTCCTATTTTATCTTTGTGCAAAAGTATGCAAAAACTTTCTTTGCTTCCTCTTCCAATTCTTCCTCTTAATTGATGAAGTTGCGCAAGACCAAACCTTTCAGCATTTTCAATTACCATGATATCTGCATCCGGTATATCTACTCCAACTTCAACTACAGTGGTTGAAACTAAAATAGATGTTTGACTGTCTTTAAATTTTTGAATTTGTAGCTGCTTATCTTTAGCTGAAAGCTTTCCATGCAGGCATCCAACTTTTTGTTCCCCAAAGTACTCTTTAAGATCTTCATAACTCTCCATGACAGCATTTAAATCTAAGTTTTCTGATTCCTCTATGAGAGGACAAATCCAATAGGCCTTACTTCCATTTTTAGTAGCTGCAAAAATTCTTTCAATTAATTTTGTTTTTCCGCTAAGTGGGAGGCAGGATGTTTGAATTGGTTTTCTGCCAGGCGGCAATTCATCAATTATTGAAACATCCATATTGGCATAGACACTCATAGAAAGAGTTCTAGGAATTGGCGTTGCTGTTAATGTTAATTGGTGTGGAGCAGAAATCTCAGAATCATTTTTCTTTCTTAGGGCTAGTCTTTGATTTACTCCAAATCGATGTTGCTCATCAATAATAATTAAAGCGAGATTGGGAAAGCCTACACCTTTTTGAAATAATGCATGGGTGCCAACAACCAAACGGACAGACATATCTTCGATATCCTGCAGCAGTTTCTTTCTTCCCTTTGCTGTCGTACTGCCGGTAAGTAGAGCAACCTTCGAAGCTTCTTTGCCAAAAAAACTTTTAAGGCTTACAAAATGTTGTTCTGCGAGGAGAGTTGTAGGCGCCATGAAAGCCACTTGAAAAGATGAGTCAATTGCTAATGCTGCCGCCAATGCTGCAACAACAGTTTTCCCAGAACCCACATCTCCTTGAACCAATCTCATCATTGGTACTTTTTGAGCAGTGTCTTCTTTAATTTCTGAAATCACTCTTTTTTGAGCATCGGTTAATTCAAAAGGAAAATTTTTAGTTACTTCTTTGTTCCATGACCCCACTTCAATCAAAGGTTCTGCATGATGTCTCTTTTGTTTTCTTTTTAAGAATGTCATGCCAGCTTGAAATGCGATCATCTCTTCTTTTAGTAATCTCACCCTAGCTGGATGTGAGCCTCCAGGAAGAATATCGTCAATATCAGTTGCTGGAGCTGGATTATGAATCGCTTTTAAAGCATCAAGGATATTCATATCTAACGAAGGGTCATACTTCTCTAAATTAAGAAAGTCATCATCAAAATCAAGTTTCTGTATGGCTGCTAAAATAAAATGACGTATTTTTTTTTGACCAATTCCCTTGGGCACCCTATACATAGGCGTTAAGGTTTCTTGTTCTGGTGATTGATCAGGCTGAACCATTTCATACTCTGGATGTATCATTTCTAATCCATACCTACTGAGACTAACTTTACCGAAACATACTAACTCAGCTCCAGCTTTTAACTGCCTTGCTTGGCTTGGGTGAAAGTAAAAAAATCTTATGTTGATAGGACCAGACCCATCCGTGCATTTTAAAACCATCATTTTTCTTGGCCTATATAGAGATTGAGAAGTCACTACCTTGACTGTAATAAGCTTTTCATCGCCAGGCACCAAATCTATGACTTGCGTTACATTCGTTCTATCTTGGTATCCTGATGGTAGATGAAAACAAAGATCACGTAGGTTAAAAATCCCATGAGAATTTAGTTTTTCAACAATAGAAGGACCAATTCCTTTTAATTGTTTTAGTTCAATATTAGCCACCTATGGATAATACTTTTAATATAAGCACTTTAGAAATATATATATGAAAAAAGTATTAATTATTGGTTATGGAGATATTGGGCAAAGAGTCTCGAGGCTTCTTCCTGAGCATCAAATAATAGGCGTATCCAGAAATAACAACACTCAAGATCACAATACTTCATGGCATCAATGGGATTGGTTGTCCGGCAGATCATTAGAGTTACCCAATGTAGAAATATCAACCGTGATTGTCATACTTAAGCCAACATCTTTTGATGAGAAAGGCTATCAGACTGGATACCTTAAAGCTGCTGAAATTATTATAAAAAATCTGAATCACAGCTTTGATTATCAAAAATTAGTGGTGGTGAGTTCCACAAGAGTATATGGAGAAAAGAATGGGAGAGGCATTACCGAAACAGCTGCACCTCAACCAGATGATTTTAGAGGGCATATCATCCTAGAGTATGAACAAATAATGCGAGACCAGTCAAAGGTTGAGCCACTGATTTTAAGACCTTCTGGATTATATGACCCAAAGCAAAAATGGATGCAGAAGTTCATAAATAGCTTTGAAGCTAAGCAACACTCCCTGTCCTCAAAAGAATCTAATAGATTTGACCGCAATATCCTTGCAACGATCATCTCAAACTATGTTGCTCAGAAAAAATTAGCAGAACTTTCTGGTATCTTTATTTGCAGCGAACCCTCCAAAATATTCTCCGAACTCTTTGCGGAACAATATCCTGACAAGAACTTTGAAGATTTTTTTATCGCCTCCGATCATTCCGGTAAATCATTTAATTTTCAAAAGCTAATAGCAAGCAATTTAATGGGATAATATTTAAAAAATACAAGGGAATAATATGTTTTACAGCATGACAGGTTATGGAAATGGAACGGCAGCTATAAGAGATCTAGAGGTTTTGTGCGAGATTAAATCTGTAAACAATCGATTCGTGGAAATCTCTTTTAGGGGCTATAGTGTCCCCAATGAATTTGAGGAATATATTAAATCTCAGATTAAAAAAAAGTTTTTACGTGGTTCGTTCGAAATAAAAATTAATGATAACTTTCAATCCGAACATGAATATGAAATTAATCAGCAGAGCCTAAAAAATCTTAAGGATTCCCTGAAGTCCTCCAAAGACTTTAATAGCAGTGATTTGAGATTAAGCGATTTAAAGGATATCCCAGGACTTTTGGTAGTAAAAACATCTAAAAAAGATATCTCGAGCCTAGGTAAAAAAGCTTTGAATCTTGCAATTCAAAACTTATTTAATTCAAGGGCAATTGAGGGAGAGAAGATCGAGAAAATTGTCTCAAGCAAACTATCATTTTTAATTAAAGCTCACCTTAAGCTTACTCGATCAGCCCCAGCCTTACTCCAACATAGAATTAAATCAATTAAAAAGAAATTAATGCAAAAAAATATTAATCTGCAAACAGATGATATATCAAACGAAGTGTCTACTATTGCTTTAAAGCATGACATTGCAGAAGAGCTTGAAAGAATAAGTTTTCATATTGAATCATTGCAAAAACTATTTAAATCAAAGAATGCTCACGGAAAAAAAATGGATTTTATTCTGCAAGAATTATTTCGAGAGGTTAATACGCTCTCTGTTAAAATTGAAAAACCAGACCTCAAAGATTTAGCTTTAACAATGAAGTTGAAAGTGGAAGAATTAAGAGAGCAAGCACAAAATTTAGAGTAAATGAAAAATTCAAACCTTTTTTTGATATCCGCTCCCTCGGGCACAGGGAAATCTAGTTTAATTAATTCAGTGCTCGACAGGGCCCATAAATCAAAATTTCCACTTGAGCTATCTATTTCATACACCACTAGAAAACCTCGCGTTGGTGAGACTGATAGCAATCATTATTTCTTTATTTCTCCCGAGGAATTCGCCAGAAAAAAAGAATCTAATTTTTTTATTGAGCATGCGGAGGTTCATGGAAATTGGTATGGCACTTCAATTGAATTTGTTCAATCTAAACTAGACAATGGAATCAGCTTGATTCTTGAAATAGATGTGCAGGGTTACAGGCAAATTAAAAGCTTGGCGCTCGCATATGAATCGATTTTTATTTTGCCACCGTCGATAGGGGCATTAGAAGAGAGAATTAAAAATAGAGGAGACAATGATCTTGCATCTATAAATTTACGACTGGAAAATGCAAAAAAGGAACTAATTTGTGCCAGTGAATATTCAAATATGATTATTAATGATTCATTTGAGGATGCATCAGACACTCTTTATCAAATTATTACCCAAGAAAAGGCGATTATTGAGCCAAATGACAAAGAACTTGAACAGTTTTTGGCTAAGCTATTGTCTTCTTAGGCAAATAAACACTAAAATACGCCCTCGGAGTAAAACACTATGGCAAGAATTACAGTAGAAGGTTGTTTAGATAAAGTTGCAAGTCGCTTTGAATTGATTTTGCTGGCCTCAGGGCGAGCTCGTCAACTCTCAACAACAAGCAGAGAACCAATGGTTGAGTGGGAAGATGATAAACCAACGATCGTTGCTTTAAGAGAGATTGAAGAAGGATTGATTACCAAAGAAATCTTAGACAAAACTCTAGAAGAAGACTTGTTATTGGATGAATTTGCAATTGATCGCCAGAAACCACAAGACGAATACATCGGTTAATGTTATTCCTGGAGCTTTTGATTGAGTGACAGGGCTGTCCCCAATACTCCTTTATTAGATTTCTCTAATAAAAAGTTACTCCAACCTATTCCGGAAGATCTTTATAACCTTGCCAGAGAATATTTCACCAGCAAAGAATTAGATCTACTTCAACAGGCTCATAGTGTTGCCAGTGAAGCTCATAAAGATCAATTTAGACAAGAAGGCTCTCCATACATAACTCATCCTATTGCTGTTGCTGTAACGCTTCTTGAACTTCATTTGGATGTAGAAACAGTTTGCGCTGGACTTATGCATGATGTTCTAGAAGATAGCGTTATTCAAAAATCTTATCTAGAGAAATTATTTGGCAAAGAGACCCTCGTCATTATTGATGGTGTCAGCAACTTAAATAAATTAGATTTTGATAGCCTAGAGGACCGAAATGCAAATAATTTGCAAAAGATGGCCCTAGCAATGTCAAAGGACATAAGAGTGATCATTGTTAAATTATGTGATCGACTACACAACATGAAAACGATTGAATTTCTGCCAAGAGAAAAGCAGATTAGAAAATCTATTGAAACCTTAGAGTTGTATGGACCAATAGCAATTCGTGTTGGTATGCAAGATATAAGAGTGGAGCTGGAAGACCTAGCTTTTAAATGCATACATCCTATGAGAGCTAGGATGCTAGAATCAGCAATCACACAGGCAGTCGGCGGAAGAAAACGAATAGTTTCCAAATTGCGCAAGCAATTTAAGTATCATCTAAAAAATAATGACATCTTGGCTACAGTCCAGGGCAGGCAGAAATCTCTATATAGTATTTACTCTAAAATTAAGCATAAAAAGAAACCTTTTTCTGAAATACTTGATGTATTTGCCTTTCGAGTAATAGTTAATTCTGTAGATGATGCTTACAGATCACTGGGCATTATTCATAACGTTCACAAGCCAATTGGCCAAAGATTTAAAGATTACATTGCAATTCCTAAATCTAATGGATATCAGGCGATCCATACATCTTTAATTGCTTTAGATGGCATACCTATAGAAGTACAGATTCAAACCAAAAGTATGGAAACCATTGCAGGAACTGGTATTGCCGCACATTGGTCATATAAGACAAAAGATCAGATTGACTCTGAATCGATAGGGGCAAAAAAATGGATAGAGAGCTTCACCGATTTAAATAAAGCTTCAATAGATACCAATGAGTTCGTCGAGGCTTTAAAAACAGACTTAGTCTATGACGAAGTATATGTTTTTACACCAAAGGGCAGAATTGTAAATTTGAAATCTGGATCTACTCCAATTGATTTTGCATACGAGCTGCATACAGAGCTTGGAAATCATACTCTGGCATGCAGAATCAATAGAAAATATGCTCCCTTAAACATTCAGCTTGAAAGCGGTCAATCTGTAGAAATTATCAGATCTAATGAGCATGAAGTTAGCCCAGACTGGCTAAATTTTGTAGTAACAAGCAAGGCGCGCTCTTCCATTCGTTCAGCCTTGAGAAGTCAAAAGACATCTCAAGCTAGAAAAGCTGGAAAGCTAATGCTTGAAACAGAATTAAAAAGAGGTGGGATTAGTCTTGCAGAATATCCGGGCAAAGCATTGTCTAGAATTTTAGAAGTCATAGGAGTGAAGTCTCTCAGCGCACTATTAACAGATCTCGGCTCAGGAAAGAAAACTGGTGCACTGGTAGCAGAACGATTTTTTGAAGGGTTAAATATATCCAAAGATAAATCAATAAGCATTCAGGCTATGGTGCTAGCAGATCATCAGATTGAAGGAGTATCTGTAATTTATGCTAAATGCTGCATGCCAATTCATGGTGATCCAATTACCGCGCATTCAGATACAGACCGCGGCATAGTGATACATCATTCTCGTTGCGGGCAAGTAACTCCTCACAGAAGCAATACTTTGTCAGCAAGATATTTGTCAGCAATCTGGGGAACAAATAAAGTTGAGAGGCATTACACAGGTCATCTAAAGATTCATGCGGAGGATCGGCCAGGTATTTTGGCTGATATTGCATCTTCATTTACAAAAGCAAATCTCAATATTGTAAATATCAATAGCCGAGATATTGATGCAAAGATTATCGAATTTATTGTAGAGGCAGAAGTATTAAATGCAGAGTCCTTGAGCAAATTAATGATAAAATTGAGGTCTCTAAAGTATGTAACCAGTTGCTCAAGAATTATCAATGACACCAAATCAAAAAATGAAAAAACCAATATTTACAAGTAAAGCACCGGCTGCAATAGGCCCATACTCTCAAGCAGTCCAATGGGGCGATGTAGTTTTTATTTCTGGACAGATACCCTTAAACCCTGAAAACGGCCAATTAAATAATGCTACGTTTGAGGATGAGACTAACCAGGTCTTAGATAACCTTGAGGCTATATGCCAAGAAGCTGGAGGCACTCTAGATCATATTCTGAAACTCACCATTTATTTAACTGATCTTTCTAAGTTTGATGTAGTCAATTCAATAATGGCTTCTAGATTCTCTGAGCCGTTTCCTGCAAGAGCAACTTTAGAGATATCGAAGTTACCCAAGGAAGTCAGCATTGAGATGGATGCAATTTTATCTATTACAATTTAATGTCTCAAAATCTTCTAAATCTCGCTCATCTAAAAGAACAAGATATTCTAGAGTTAATTGAGCTTGCTAATAACTTTAAATCTGAGGATTTAATTGAATATAGGCATGAAAATCTTTTTCCTGATAAAAAGGTCGCATCTATCTTTTGTGAACCAAGCACTCGAACAAAATTATCTTTTGAGATAGCTGCTTGCAATCTAGGGGCAAAGTTCATAGATTTCAATATTGAGAATTCTTCTATTCAAAAAGGTGAAACGTTAGAAGATACAATTGAAGCAATGATGTTGATGGGGATTGATTTATGTATCTTGCGTCACTCCGATTCTACTATTCACGATCTAGCCAAAGTATTCCCTGAGATGCAATTTATCAATGCGGGTGAGGGTTCAACAGGCTCATCCATCCCAAGCTCTGCTTGATTTGATGACAATACAGGAATCTAAAGATGCATTTAAAGATTTAAAAATTACTATTGTTGGTGATCTTGATCATTCGAGAGTTGTCAGTTCTTTTTTAGAAGCCATTCAAATTGTTGGCTATAAGAGCATTACCTTCTGCGGTCATCCAGATCTTTGTAAGACCTTTCTTGAGAATCCAGTTGGCAATTTTGAACCCGAATTAAATATAGCACTCCAAGATGCCGATGTGGTCATTGCCTTGCGTATTCAGAATGAGCGCTTAACTGAGAAACTCTCTATTAGCGCTTCTGATTATGTCGAGCGTTATCAAATTAACGTTGACTCTCTTCAAGTAGCATCACCCGATATGATTCTTCTTCACCCAGGCCCAGTAAATTTTGGAATTGAATTAAACAAAGATGTTTCTGCTCTAGAGAATTGTAAGATTAAAAATCAGATTTTTAATGGAGTTGGCATGAGAATGGCAATTTTGACTAAACTTTTCTCTCAAGCATAATTTTTTTAATTGTTTCAACCGTGTTGATGGTTGTTTGATCAATCTCAATATTAATTAGATCTCCTTTTTTCATTTTTTGAAAGTTTGTTACCTTAATTGTTTCGGGTATGAGATGAATATTAAACGATGATTTAAAAACCTTTCCGATGGTTAAGCTGCATCCATTCAATCCAACATAACCCTTGTAAAATAAATACTCCATCAGTGATGCTGGTGGTTGAATTCTTAAATCCTTAGTTTGACCTCGATCATTTATGCTCTTTATGACACCAACACCATGAATATGGCCAGATACTAAATGACCACCAATTTCAGTATTTGCTTTCATGGATCGCTCTAGATTTACCTTATTGCCTTTGCTTAGGAGTTTGAAGTTTGTCTTCTCTAAAGTCTCGGTAATGACATCAAATTCTAATAAATCAGTAGCTCCTTTTTTTGCTGTTAAGCAGACCCCATTGACTGCAACACTGGCTCCACGTTTAAGATTTTTAGAGAAACCTGCAGGCGCCTTAATCGTAATCGAAGCATAGTCGACATTATTTTTAATTTTATGAATATATCCTTGACCTGAAACAATACCTGTAAACATTATGCTCCCCAGGTTTCTCTGTAGCCTTCAAGCTGATCTTGATAAGAATGAAATTGACTATTGTGCTTAGAAAATTGAATCAATGCATCTAGATTCACAATCGATTCGATAATAATCCCAAAATCTCTCTCCAGTTCAGATTTGGCCGAAAGATCACCCATGCCTTTCTCTTGCCTATCCAATCCAACAATAAATAATTTTGGATTTGCATTCAGCCCTTTAATTAAATCAATAGATTCTCTGGCTGCAGTTCCCGCGGATAGCACGTCATCAATAATCATGACATCACCATGAGGTGAAGCTCCAATAATATTGCCACCTTCGCCATGATCCTTAATCTCTTTTCTATTAAATGATAGAGGAAATGATCGACCTTCCTGGCTATATTTCATAGCAATTAATGACCCTAAAAAGATACCTTTGTATGCAGGCCCATAAATACAATCAAACTTTAAATTGAGACCTTCAATGACCTCAAAGTAACATGATGCTAATTGAGCTAGACTGCAACCGTTAAGCATTTTTGCTGCATTAAAAAAATAAGGGCTAGAGCGACCAGACTTAAGTGTGAAGTTACCGAATTCTAATGCTTGTGATTCTAGGGCTAGGTCAATAAAACTTACTTGATAGTCTTTTAGCTCAGGCATGATTTTTGAATTTCTATAATATCTTTAATGCCATCTGATGCGATAGCAAGCATTTGATCAAGCTGCTCTTTGGTGAAGGGATGAATTTCAGCTGTGCCTTGAACCTCAATAATGCCACCACTTTCTGTCATCACTACATTTAAATCAGTTTCTGCTGAACTGTCTTCCTCATAATTTAAATCCAGTAATGGCTCTCCATCTTTCAAGCCAATAGATACAGCTGCGACGTATTCTTTTATTGCCCGATGATCTCCATGTGAATTTTTAATAGCTTCAAATAAAGCAACGCATGCTCCCGAGATAGAGGCAGTCCGTGTTCCACCGTCTGCTTGAATGACATCACAATCAACACTAATAGTTTTATCTTTTAAAAACTTCAAATCTACAGCTTGTCTTAATGATCGGCCAATCAATCTTTGAATTTCCATAGTTCTTCCGCTTTGCTTTCCTCGAGCAGATTCTCTATTCATTCTGCTATGAGTCGATCTCGGTAGCATTCCGTATTCAGCTGTAATCCAGCCCTCATTAGATCCACGCATCCATCTTGGTACACCATTTTCAATGGTTGCAGTACAAATGACATGTGTGTCACCAAATTTAACTAATGCAGAGCCTTCCGCATGCTTATTCACACCTATTTCTATCTCAATAGGCCTCATTTGATTTTCTTGTCTATTATTGATTCTTGTCATGGACATATTATATCTCTTTAAATGGTTTTATAATTCTGAAAGAGAGGAAAATCTACTATGAAAAATATTTTACATTTATCGGCATTACTTTTGTTGATCACGAGTTGCTCAGACATGGGCACATTACCAAACTTAGACCTGGAAGATCAAAAGGATTATTTTGCTTCGACTTATACTCCAATGGAATCAGAACCTACCTTATTTAAATCTGCAAATATTTACGATGGTTTAGGTGGCGAGTTTATTGGTTATGACTTATTAGTTGCGGATGGAAAAATTATTGAATTCGGCCAAGCGCTATCTAATTCAGGTGTCAAAGTTATCGATGCATCTGGTCAATGGATCACACCAGGAATCTTTGATATACATTCGCATATGGGAGTTTACTCAGCACCAGGGGTTTCAACTAGCTCTGATGGCAATGAAGCAACATCACCTGTAACTGCAGAAGTCTGGGCAGAGCATTCTGTGTGGACGCAGGATCCTCAATTTGCTTTAGCTTTAAAAGGAGGGGTTACTTCATTTCATGTCTTACCTGGGTCTGCAAATTTATTTGGAGGCAGGGGAGCAACATTTAAAAATATCTCACAAAATACTATTCAGGCAATGAAGTTTCCCGATGCGCCTCATTCGTTAAAAATGGCTTGTGGTGAAAATCCCAAAAGAGTTTATGGGAACAGAAGACAGTCTCCCTCGACCAGGATGGGAAACATGGCAGGTTACCGAAGCGCATGGATTGATGCTGTGGAATACAGAGACGGCATGAATGAAAGAGATGCTGATCAACGACCAACTCGAGATTTAGCCATGGATACTCTTAAGGGTGTTTTGGATGGAGAAATCCTTATTCAGAATCATTGTTATAGAGCAGAAGAGATGGCCATGATGATTGAAATGTCTAAAGAATTTAATTATCAAGTGACTACGTTTCATCATGCTGTAGAAGCTTATAAAATCGCTGATCTTTTAGCTGATGAGGGTATTTGTGCTGCCATGTGGGCAGACTGGTGGGGGTTTAAGCATGAAGCTTACGATATGGTCCCTGCGAATATTGCAATTATTGATCAAGCAAGAAATGGAACGGGGTGTGCAATAGTTCACTCTGATGATGCGGTTGGAATTCAGCATTTAAATCAGGAGGCCGCAAAGGCTATGGCAGCTGGAAATCGAGCAGGCTATAGCATTTCAAAAGCTCATGCCATGAAGTGGATAACAAGTAATCCAGCAAAGGCTGCTGGTGTCTTAGAGCATACTGGGAGCATTGAAGCTGGAAAAGATGCAGACATAGTGCTTTGGACTCATAATCCATTTAGTGTCTATGCAAGGGCTCAACAAGTCTTGATTGATGGGGCTGTTGCATATGATATGAATGATCCGAAAAAACAACCAATAACAGATTTTGATTTGGGTATTATTAATCCACAAATAAATAGGGTGCAATAACATGAAATACTTTTCTTTAACTTTATTTGCAGTCTTTTCTCTAAGTGCATTTTCGCAATCCATCTTATTAAAGGGTGGGATGGTTCACTCTGGAACAGGAGCAGAAGCAACGCTTCAAGATATTCTCATATCAGGAAATGAGATTGCTAAAATTGGTAATAACCTAACTATTAATGGCAAAACACAAGTCATTGAGTTGAATGGCTTGCCAGTAACTCCTGGTTTAATTTCTCCGATGAGCAATCTTGGGATAGTAGAAATTAATGCGCTTGATGTTACTAGGGACGATGAATCAGATATTTTAAAAGCTGGATTCAGTATTTTTAATGCCTTCAATCCCCATTCTACTGGGATTCCATGGAATAGAAGTAATGGTGTTACAAGTGCGATTACCAGTCCTGGTTCATCCTCATTTCCCATGTTTGGTTTGGCCTCTTATTTTATCTTGGATGGCAGTCTCGAAATCAAGGGCCTAAAAGATATTGCAATGTTTGGTCGCATGGGGGCCTCATATGGCTCTAGGGCTGAAACTTTAACAATTCTAGAATCTTTATTAGAGCTAGGACAAAAAGCTAGCAATACTCCGGTAGAAGAGATTCTAGAAATGCGTTTAGCTGATCAGCTAGAGCTGCAGGCTCAAGATATTCTTGCCCTAAATAATTTAGTTAATAACGGCTTACCCTTTGTTCTAGAAACCAATCGAGCTGTTGATATTCTTCAAGCAATAGCTTTACAAAAGAAATATGGATTAAATTTAGTTCTGTCTAGTGTTGAAGAGGCGCCCATGGTTATTGAGCAGCTTCAAGCCAGTGGAATCCCAGTTATTATTGATCCAATGGACAACATCCCAAATTCATTTGATGAGCTAGGCTCTAGTCTATTGTTGGGTAAAGTTCTGGATCAAGCAGGCATTAAAGTGATGTTCAGCACACAAAGAAGCCATAACTATCATCTGATGAGGCAAGGATCTGGTAATGCTGTTGCTCATGGTATGTCTTATCAATCTGCTATTAGAGGAATGACATTGACCGTTGCCGAAACATTTAAGTTGGGAAATCGAGGCTCAATTATTGAGGGAAAAATTGCAGATATAGTTGTTTGGGATGCCGATCCATTGGAGCCTTCTTCCTTTCCAAAGTTTGTTTTTATAGAAGGAAAATCTCAGGATTTGAGCTCGAGGTCTACAAGACTTACAGAGAGATATACAAATAAGGACGATAAACCCTCATCTTATAAACATTAATACTAAGATTAGGCTAACAGTTCTTTGATAATTACGCTGACAACAGACATGTCAGCTTTACCTTCTAACTTGGGCTTGAGATAGCCCATTAACTTGCCCATGTCTTGCATGGATGATGCAGATAGGTTTTCTATGCCTTCTTTCACCAGTGTAGTTATTTCTTCATCAGTTAGCTGTTTCGGCAAATAGCGAAGGATAACATTGAGTTGCTCTTGTTCTTTTTCAACAAGATCATCTCTGTTGCCATTTTTAAATTGTTCTATTGAGTCCCGGCGTTGTTTTACAGTCTTATTAATAAGAGTTGAGATAACCGCATCGTCTGCTTCTAATCTTTCATCTATTTCGTATTTCTTAATATCTGAAATAATCATTCTGATGGTATCGCGCGCAACAACATCTTTGCTGATCATCGCAGTTTTGAGGTCTTGATTGAGGGTGTCTAGAAGAGACAAATTAGCGATAAGATCTTTGTCTTGGAAAACTAAACTTTCTATTAGTTTTATGAGCTCGCTTAATAGCAGCTGCCATTTTTCTTTTTCTTACAGCTGTAGGTTTTTCGTAGAATTCTCTTGCTCTGATTTCAGGAACAATAGCTGCTTTTTCACAAGCGCGTTTAAATTTACGTAATCCTACGTCAAAGTATTCAGTTTCTTTTATTATTATAGAAGGCATAATTGCTGGGTAGTTTATTCTTTTTATGACTCGAATGCAAAAACTTTTTTTATGATTACTCTTGGAATAGAAACATCTTGCGATGAAACAGCTGTAGCCATATTTGACTCAGATAAAGGTCTTATTGGAGAGTCTGTTTTTTCTCAAATAGATCTTCATAGTGAATATGGTGGGGTCATCCCAGAGCTAGCCTCTCGAGATCATTGTAAAAAAATTATTCAAATATATAAGCATGCGCTTGGTGCAATTGATCCTGGTGAAATAGACTATGTTGCTTACACAGCTGGTCCCGGGCTTTTGGGCGCTCTCTTAATTGGAGAAAATTTTGCACAAGGTTTAGCGCTGTCACTCAACAAACCTCTTATTCCTGTAAACCATCTTGAAGCGCATTTAATGGCACCTTTTTTAGATGAAGAAAAAGTAGAATTTCCATTTTTAACGCTGTTAGTTTCTGGTGGCCATTCTTTGATTATTGATGTAAAAGGATTAAATCAATATGAAATTTTAGGTCAATCGCGAGATGATGCTGTGGGAGAAGCTTTTGATAAAGTGGCCAAGCTCATTGGTTTGGGTTATCCAGGTGGACCAGAAATTGAAAGAGTCGCACAAAGTGGAGATCCCATGGCGTTTAACTTTCCTCAGCCTATGTTGCATAGTTCAGATTATGATTTTAGTTTTAGTGGATTAAAAACTGCAGTTTTATATGCGGTGCAAGATATTGGAGAGATCAATTCTCAGACTCAGGCAGATATTGCTGCTTCATTCCAGCATGCTGCTACTGAAGTCTTAATAAAAAAAATTACTAAAGCATTAGAAGATACTGGAAGAGAATCTATAGTTCTAGCTGGAGGAGTTGCAGCCAATAAACTTCTTAGAAATAAAATCTCTCTTTTAAAATCTAAATTAAATGTTGATGTTTTATATCCTCCTCTTTCTCACTGCACAGATAATGCTGCCATGATTGCGTATTTGGGCAGCATGAAAGTGAATGAGGCAACCTTTAGTTTAGCCTCTCATGCGAAACCAAGATGGCCTCTGGGAAGTTAATATTATGAAAGATACTATTTATATTCATAACCTCAAGGTGCAAACAATTATTGGTATTTTTGGTTGGGAGAGAAAAGTTCGTCAAGAAGTCAGTATTGATTTAGAGCTTTCCTTCGATTGTGCTAAGGCGGCTAAAACTGATTCAATAGAAAGCACTCTAGATTACAAAGCAATCACCAAAGGGGTCATTGCATTTGTAGAGGCATCGAGTTTTCAGCTTCAAGAGTCATTGGCAGAGGGAATTGCTGCATTGGTTAAAGAAAACTATGGAGTTGAATCTTTAAAGCTTCGAGTCTCAAAGCCAGGTGCTTTAAGGCATGCTGATGATGTAGGAGTCATTATCCATAGGTGATGAGATACTTTTTATCCTTAGGCAGTAATATTAATGCACAAAAGAATATTGAGTTTGCTGCGTCTGAGCTATCCAAGATATTTTCTGACTTAAACAGCTCTTCCATTCATAAAACTAAAGCTGAGGGTTTTGAGGGTGAAGACTTTTTAAATTCTGTAATATCTGGCACATGTCAATTTTCCTTTGACGCTTTGAACAAGAAGTTAAAAGAAATTGAAAATGCGGCAGGCAGAGATCGTAATGCACCAAAGTTTAGCGCAAGAACATTAGATATCGATATTGTGCTGCAGTTGGATGAGGATGATGAAATAATCTATGAGAGCGAAGAAATAACACAATATAAATTCGTCTCAGAGCCCCTAAAAGAAATACTTTAATAGAAGTTATTTATAGTTTTTCTCTACCAGTGACCAAGCGGCTTCAGCTAAAGGTCTTACTTGATCGGCTCGATCTTCAGCATGTTTGCTAGCTGCGGTCCCATCTCTAACTCTACCAATTATTCCCTGTAAGATTCCTGCAAGTTTAAAGATATTGAATACGTAATAGAATTCCCAATTATTTGAAAGATCTTTACCGGTAGTCTCTGAATACATATCTCGATACTCATTTTCGGTTGGAATGCCTTGCTCTTTGCAGAACTTTTCATCAGCAAGTTGAGGAATATTTCTCCAACTAATGCAGTGATAATTAAAATCTGCAACTGGATGACCTAGGGTTGATAATTCCCAATCTAAAACACCCATCACTTTATTATCGGCGCCAAAGACCATATTATCTAGACGGTAATCTCCATGAACAATGCATGTTTCATCTTCATCTGGGATATTGCCAGGAAGCCAGTCAATTAATTTATTCATAGCATCAATCTCTTCAGTTTGAGAGGCAAGATATTGCTTGGTCCAGCGAGAAACCTGCCTAGCTATATAATTTCCAGGTTTACCGTAAGTAGTTAAACCCACAGATTCATAATCAACCTTGTGCAGCTCTGCGATCACTTTATTTTTACTCAGGTATATTGCCTTCCGTTCTTCAGGAGATTTATCTTTTAATAATAGATCCCAGTAAATATTTCCATCAAGAAAATCCATTACAAAAAACTCCGTACCTATTAAGTCCTTGTCCTCGCATAAACCATAGGTATTAGGAACCGGCACTTCAGTATCTTTGAGAGCAGTCATAACCCTGTATTCACGATCAACTGCATGTGCAGATGGCAGCAATATACCCGGAGGTTTTCTTCGTAATACGAACTCTTTCTTTTCTGTTGAAATTTTATACGTTGGATTTGATTGACCGCCCTTGAATTGAGCAATTTGAATAATCTTGCCGGTTTCAGGAATATGATCCCCAAACCATTCTTGGAGTCGGGCTTCATCAAATTTAAGATTTTCAGCAACGTCTTTAGTGCCTGAAAAGATTAAGTCATTGTTATTCATATCCATTAGAGTGATTTACCACCATCTATATTTAAAGTTTGACCTGTAATGTATGGAGATTCAGCAAGAAATATTGCAGCTTTAGCAATATCAATTTCGGTGCCCATTTTTTTTAGCGGCACAGCACTCAAAATATTATTTTTTTCGGCGTCAGTCCATGTTTTATTTGGCGGCTCAAGAATTGCTCCAGGAGCAATGGCATTCACCCTGATTTCTGGAGCTAAATCCTTTGCGAGTGATTTAGTCAAAGTATCTAGGCCTGATTTTGCTGCCAAATATATTGAATGATTCTTGATCGGTCTTTTAATATTAATATCAGTAACATTGATGACAAATCCAGATTGTCTCTTTAATTCCTCATGAAGCTCTTGAACCAAAAACAACGGAGCTTTTAGATTACTGCCCATCAGAGCATCCCAATCCTTTTCAGAAAATTCTCCCATCGGCGTTGGATAGAATGTAGAAGCATTATTTATCAAGCCATCAATTCGACCAAAGGCTGACATCGCTTGGCTGGCAAGATTTTTAACATCATTCATATGGTCTAGGTTCGCCTGAATAGAGACCGCGCTATTAGGTCTTATTGCATTCAGCTCGTTACAAAGGCTAATAGCATCCTCGCTAGAACTATTAAAATGAACGATGATATTAAAATCAATAGCAAAAAACTCTTTTGCAATCTGTTTGCCAATTCTTTTGGCGGCACCCGTAACTAAGATAACTTTATTCATAATATTGATTTTAATGCTTCATGATAAAGGAATTGTTTTTTCTCTGATACTGCATTTCCATCAAATTCTGCTAACTGTGAAAAATTGATGCTCATTACCGCATTACTTATTTTATCTAGGTCTTTGCGATGTGGCTGCAAAATTTTAAGTTCTAATAATCCCTTAAGCTCTTCATGGTTTCTAGGAAAGTTAATACTTTCAATCAATACAATCTTTTCTTGAGCCTCAGAACAATTGATTAAGCTTAAAATTAACTTAAATAATTCAATTCCCTTTTGAAATGACTTAGGAATCGGTAGATCTGAGCAGAGATTAAAATGATTTACTCTTTGCATCTCTATCCACTTATGCTCAGGAGTAATCCCATCAATACTTATTTTTTCAAGACCTGTAAACCATGGATTTAGAAGCCCATGCTCAACCAAAGATTCAAAAAAATTTTCTGTATAGGGGGAGGATAACGCTTTAAAAGTTTCCATCCATACCCGATCGGCAGACAGAGAGGACAGCTCATCAGAAATGGCGATTTCTCTGAGTAGGGCACTTGTTTCTTCAGCTATCTCAAAGTCTTTTAGATGCGCGTAAGTCTTAAATCTTGCTAGCCTAAGCGCCCTTAATGGATCCTCGGCAAAAGCACTAGATGTATGGCGAAAAATCTTTTTTTGTATATCTTTTTTTCCACCAAAAGGATCAGTAATGTTTCCATCAGAATCTTTGGACATAGCATTGATTGTAAGATCTCGCCTTTTAAGATCTTCTTCTAGAGTGACACTGCTATCAAAGTAAAAGGTAAAATCTTTATAACCTTTTCCAGATTTTTTTTCAGTTCTTGCTAAAGCATATTCTTCTTTAGTTTCTTGATGCAGGAATACAGGGAAATCTTTTCCAATTGGTTTGTAACCACTCTGCTCCATTTCGGCTGGACTTGAATTAATTACCACCCAATCTCTATCAACAGGATTCACACCCATCAGCTCATCTCTAACGCACCCTCCAACTTCAAATACTTTCATATTAATAATTTACTGAAAATTTCTTTAAATCTTCTAACCTCATAGCTGTAAGTTTTCCTTTCCATGCACAACCGGTATCTAATCCAACAAAATGTTTGTTTTTAGTTTTACCATTTAAGGCAGCCCAATGGCCAAAAAGAAAATAGTAATTTCTCTCTTTATATTTATCCGAATTATATTTAAACCAGGGCTTGAACCCATCAATATTTTTAGAACCAGTACTTTTTAGGTCCAGAGTTGCTGATTCATTAACAAACCGCATTCGAGTTAAGTAATTAACAATGATTCGATAGCGATCTGTTCCCTTAAGCTTATCATTCCATGTTCTAGGACGATCGCCCCACATTGTCGAAAGAAACTTCTTGGGATTACCTTTTAAAGCATTTGATACTTCTTTGGCTAACTTTTGAGCCTTGCTGGGTGACCAAATTTCTGGAATCCCGGCATGGGTTATAAAAAATGTATTGCCAGAGATCAGATCCTTTTCTTTAATAAATAAAGGCCTGCTAATTAGCCATTTATATATTTTTTGACTGTTTTTTGCTTCTACTATTGTTTTTAACTTTCCCTTACCTTTATTTACAGATAATAAATATAAAAGGTAGAGATCATGATTTCCTAAAACAGTTTGAATATTTGGATTTGCCATGCAGAAGTTAATCATCGCAAGTGATTCAGTTCCTCTGTTTACTAGGTCGCCAGTTAGAATAATTTTATCTTCACTGGGATTAAAGTTCATTTTATCAAGAAGCCTTATAAATTGAGCAAAACAGCCATGAACGTCACCGACAACAAAAGTACTCATATTACAAAAGAGAAGACTTAAACATGACAACAAACTCATCCAGCGACAGCTCCTCAGCTCGCGCTAATGGGTTGATATTTAATTTCACCAAATCAATGGATGTTTTCTTAAGATTGTTTTTGATGTTCTTTCTCTTATTAGCAAACGCCATATCAACCAAAGCTGAAAAGTCTGGATACTGAGATAAGCTAATTTGTGGATCTTTGCGAGGGATTAATCGCATAAGCGTTGACTGAACTTTTGGCTTAATGTCGAAAGCTTCTGGCGGAACATTGAACAATGCCGTGGATTGAAAAAAAGCCCCTATTTTTAATGCTAGTCTGCCCCAATCCTTACTTCCAGGCGAAGAACAGACCCTATGCGCAACTTCTTTTTGAACTAAAAAGTGCATATCAACGATATTGGGTGAGTGAAGGATCAATTTTAGAATGATTTGAGTAGAAATATTGTAGGGAAGATTTCCTACAACTCTATGTGCAGATTCAGAAAGAAAATCTAACGATTCATGAAGAATGTCTCCATGGATAAATTGATGATTGTCATGATAGAAATTTGCTTGCAGAGCATTGATATTTTCTTCATCAAGATCCATGGCAAGAATTTTAATGTCTTCGCCCATCAATGATTTTGTCAATGCGCCTGTTCCAGGACCAATTTCAAAAAAAAAATTATTTTTTTGAGGATTAATGGCTCTTTCAATTTCAAAGAGAATCACAGGATCTATCAGATAGTTTTGACCAAGCTTGCGTCGATGAGCTCTTTCGTTCATTTGAGCTGGACAGCAGCCTGAATAATTGCTTCTTGCAAAGAGCCCAGCATTGGTTTTTTTCGGCCAGCAAATTCCAGCGCAGTGCCATGATCTACGGAGGTCCTAATAATAGGTATTCCTAGGGTAGTATTAATCGCCTCACCAAAGCTGAGAGCCTTTAAAACTGGCAAAGCTTGATCATGAAACATAGCTATATAAGCATCTGTATCTTCAAGGAGATCTTTGTTAAACGCTGTATCAGCAGAGAGAGGACCAACAATATTCATTCCTAATTTTTTACAGGCAACAATTGCTGGAGTAATAATTTTTAATTCTTCGGTTCCTATTTTTCCACTTTCGCCTGCATGAGGATTTAATCCAAGCACTCTAATTTTAGGCTTTTTAATTTTAAATTTTTGCTTTAGCCCGTTATTAACAATTGTGATGACATTGATTAATTTAGCCTTCTTAATATTTTTTGGCACTTCTGACAATGGGATATGGGTGGTTGCGAGCGCAACTTTAATCTTCTTAGATGCTAAGAGCATCACTGCGTCTTTTGACCCAGTTCTTTTTTGAATCCATTCAGTGTGCCCTTGAAATGTTTTAAAGCCACCCTCTACTATATTACTTTTTTGAATCGGGCCTGTAACAACCGCAATCTTTGAGTGTTCAATTGCTGCATCTATTGCAAAATTTAAATTAGAGATTACGTAACTAGCATTCTGTGGATTAAGTGAACCAGGAGTAATGTCTTTGCATTTAGATACGCAGTGAAACTGGATGCAGCCAATTTTATTTTTTTTAGCTTTCTTTAGGTCCTGAAGCTCATGAAATTCAATTTTAAGCTTAAGTAAGTCAGCTCTTGCTTTCAGCAATGCTCCATCAGAGATAACTACAATAGGAATATTGATTGAGCTCCAAAATTTTAACTTTGCGATCCGTAGAATTAGATCTACCCCTATTCCAGCCGGCTCTCCGTGAGAATAGAGTATCTGCTTCAATCTAATTCTTTAAACTCAACAAATGCTTCTGCTCGCATTGTCCTTAAGCTATTTTCAAGCTCCTCATCATATTTGCGCGCAAAAATTATGCCGTAGGCTCTATCTTTGATTACTTCTTCGGTTAGATCTTCTGTTCTTTGACCTAATACCTGCAGAAAATGAAAGCCAAATTCTGATTCAAACACAGGAGAGATCTCTTGAAGGGGTGATGTTGTCATCATTTTTTCAAACGCAGGAGCTGTTTTACCTAAGCTGAGCCATTCCAGATCTCCACCTCTACTTGCTGATCCTGGGTCTTCTGAAAATTCTTTGGCTAGTAATGCAAAATCTTCACCAGCCATCGCCCTATCTCTCACTGCCTCTAACTCAGATTTAGTAAATGTCTCATCTCTTAGTTTGGTTGGCATCATTAATATATGGCGTGCATTCCACTGCTCTTCAAAGCGAACAAGACTGCCCCTTTTATCTTCTAATTGAAGCACAAAAAAACCTGATCCACTTTCAAGGGGAGGGCTAACATATCCTTTTTTCTTTCCTTTTAGCGCATCGGCAAAAAGACTGGGTAAATCAGCAAGATTTCTCCACCCCATCTCTCCACCAGATGCTGCATTAGCACTGGTCGAACGCTCTTTAGCCAATACCTGAAAATCTTCTCCTGACTCTAAGTCAGACAACACTTTCTCTGCTTTAATTTTGTCTTCAACAAGAATTTGTCTTACAAATAATTCTGGAGAAAGTTCTTTTACTGAGCCTTCTGTGGCTAAGAAACCATCTAACTCCTGCTCTGTAATATTTACCTGTCTACCCACTTTCCCTCTTTGGACTCTTTGAATAATCATTTCTTTTCGAACTTGATCGCGCAACTCTTCGTAAGAAGCTCCTTCTGATTCTAGTGACTCGATAAAAGCTTCTAAAGTCATTTCATTATTTTTGGCTATCTCTTCAAATGCTTGATTTAACTCGCCATCACCAACTCGAACGCCACCTCTTATTGCCATTTGCAATTGAAGCTCTTCAATAATTAATCTTTCGCGCACCTGTTCTAACATTGACTCAGCAGGCGGTAAAGCTGCTCCTTGCTCTGCAAATCTTTGTTCTATGCTTTTGAGCATTGAATTTATCTGTGATTCCAGCACGACTCCATCACCCACAATAATTGCTACTCGATCAAGAATCTCTACCTTTGCATTCAACGGAAAGGTTACTAATATCGCTAAGGTTAGATGTATATATTTTTTCATAGTGAGTATTGTACTGAATTAAAAGTTTGCAAAGGCATTGGAAAAGAATTTATTTAATTGGGTCTTAGAACCCGTAATTCCCTTGAGCTCAAATTCAAAGTTAATTCTACTTTTGTTTTCAACAGAAATCATATTTTCCCAGGCCGCATTATTTGCATATGGGGCGAGGCCATCTGTGAAGTCATATTTCGATAATCTCTTATCTGATGCAAATAATTTAAATGCAAAACAGCAATTTTCAAACCCTATGCCTATATAGCTGGCAAGATTTTTTTGGGTGGCAAGGTCTTTGCTAATACCAGCAAGAAATTTATAACCACCAACTAGATTTTGATCTAGTGTAACTTCCCCATAGTCCAATTCATTGCTGGGACCTAGCAGCGGAACTTGGCGCCTAAATTTTCTTGAGAAAGATAGCTGAGTTTCCTGCAACTTGAGTGTAAAAGAAGTATTGGCAAAATTTAATTCATTTCTTTTATCAGAATAATTTGCCTCCATAAAAGCATTCGTATTGGGACTATCCCATTGAGCTTTTAGACCACTTTGTCTGTCTGCATCAAGGTTAATGCCCAACATTTGATTTAAGACCTTACTGGCTTCCTTTTCATGCTTCTTTGAGAGTTGCATAAGTATTGTTTGCTTATCCTGGAAGCGGGTCTGCCATTTTATCTTAGCTAAAAAGTATTCCTGATCAGCTATTCGATCCCTCCCAAAGAACAATGCTTGTTTAGGCGAGTGGAGATAATTACTATTTTTAATATGAAGATCAAATATTGGATCCAATGTCTGATCCTCATAAGAAGTCTTCTCATATGATAATGATGGGGTTATGAGAGACAGCCCAGAGGGTAGGATCCTTCTCAAGGTGGTTGATGCTTCTATGCCAAAAGAAGGAATACTTTTAGAGTTTTGAGAGCTTGAAGCGTTTGCAAGATTATATTTTTTTGATACTAAGGTTCCATGCATTCCAAAATTCATCACCCCAACATTAGATTTAGAAGATAGCTCAATTTCTGCAATTGATCTTGAGCCCTCCATGAAGTTATTAGAGGGAATAAGGAGATTATTAATTGGATGCTCCAGATCAAAATCCGAATACTGAATTTTCCCAATAAATGTAAGCGGTCCCCCGGAGGCTGAATAAGATAAGTTAAATTCAGGTTTTTTTATAAAGCCATTTGCCATAAATGGATTGAGCGACTGATAGCCTTGCCTAGCAATGCTGATGTAGAAATTTTTTATATGTCCACTCACTTCAATCGATTGGGGTAAGTAGTGATCTCTTTGAGTGGCAATATTGGTAAGATTTGATGGTAAGTCCAACAACACCATGGGATCCGAAGATTTTGCCCAATTAATTTTGCCAACAAAATTTTTAAACTTTCTTAAATCATTCCATTTAAAGGCCCACCTTGAATCATCTAAGGCATAATTTTTCTTACCTTCTTTGTCGCTTGAAAAAAACATGAGATCAAGATAATTGTCTGCACTGACACTCGTCAGATATCTATAATTTGTTTCTAAACCCAAACCTCTTTTTTTTAAAGCCCTTGGTGCAATGGTAATATCGCTTCGTTCAGAAAGTACTAAAAAATATGGCAGATAAACATCTAGACCATCACTCGTTATTCCAATATCTGGCTCAAGAAAACCACTTAATCTTTCCGTGGAAACAGTAAAAGGAAGATAGGGTAGTTTCAGCAGAGTGTTGTCTTTTACTTTTAAGCTTAAATTTTTAATGTATCCTCGCTTGGATTTTTCATTAATAGCGATAGTTTTAGCAGAGATCTGCCAGCCATCCGAAGTATCCAGACAAGATGTTAAATTAGCATCTTTAAATATAAGGCTTGATCCAAGCTCTCCACTCAAAGACTTATAGTTCACGAGTAAATTTCTTTCGGCTAAGTAGGTATTACCCTCAATAAAACTAAAGCCTTTAGATGTCTCGTTTAATGAGCCGCTTTGAAACTTGAAATATGAATCTAAATAGTAAATATTGCCTTGTGTGATTTCATCAATGCGCTTGCCGTTAGAGTCGTAGTTAGCACTTAGAGCTTTTATGCTTCCATTCGTTATTGGAATCTCAACCTGATCACGTAAAAATATTCTGCCATTCGACTGAACATCCATTTTTGAGGCGCTGATCTTAGTGGGTAATAAGTTTTTAGCTATTTTGGGATAGAGTGGATTTGAGCAACCTAAAAATCTATTTTTAGCATTATTTATTTCTAGAACATCATTGTTTTGAGAATGCGCATGACCAACAAGCATTGATGCAAGCCCTATGACGCAATAATGGACGATCTTCTTCATGAGTCTAAATTGTACTATTTTGAACTTAGAAAAGAGGAAACGTAAAAAGTTTCAGCTTACTGTGATGCCAGATCTCTTATCTCGCGCAAACTCTCTTTGCCAAAAAACATCTCATCCTCAACAAAGAATGTTGGAATGCCAAAAGCCCCTTTTTCCACTGCATTATTTGTATTTGCAATCAATTCAGCCTTAGTTTCATCTTTTGCAATTTCCTCTATAACTAAATCTGCATGACAATCATGTTCAGTTAACAATTGATGCAAGGATTCAGGACTATCTAATTTAAGAGAACTCTCCCACATTCCACTTAAAACAATTTCCACATAATCATCAAAAAAATTATTTTTTTGTGCAACGATTGCTCCTCTTATAAGAGAGATTGTATTTACCGGAAAATGCTCATTCATTTTAAAATTATCAATCTGATACTCTCGCATAAATCTATTGAAGGCAGTATCAAATTCATACTTCATCTTATTTGGAATCTCACCAAATGCGATCATGGGAGGCTGGTTATTTGATAGCTTCATCAGCCCACCCAAAAGACAGGGGACATAATTAAATTTAATATCATGTTTTTTCTCTAACTGAATAATTGCTTTGTGGCATAGGTATGCATTTGGACTTGCAAAATCAAAAATAAAATCTACATTCATGGTTGTCTCTTGCCCTAGGGCATATAATTGTTATTTAAATTTGCATGAATCATTTCAAAAATGCAACAACAAGTTATTATTGATGTTTAGACAAGTAAGAGCACAAGATTAAGCAAAAGTTTTAGATATAGACATCCTTGTATTTAAGAAACTAAGCATGGCTTGAGCTAAAAAAAACAGAAAAATTTAAGGAGAAAAGTATGAGTTTACAAGGCAAGGTCCTATTTATTACTGGTGGCAGCAGAGGCATTGGCCTAGAAATAGGAAAACGAGCTGCGCAAGATGGCGCTAAAGTAGTTTTGGCTGCTAAAACTGCAGAACCTCATCCAAAACTTGCTGGAACAATTTACTCAGCAGCAGAAGAGATCATTGCGGCTGGGGGCGAAGCTCTTCCAATTATTTTAGATGTCAGAGATGAATCTAATGTTAGGGCTGCTGTTGATGAAACGGTTGCTACTTTTGGCGGCATTGATATTTGTGTAAATAATGCTTCTGCAATTTCTTTAACCAATACTCCTGACACGGATATGAAGCGTTATGATCTGATGCATCAAATCAATGGTCGAGGCACTTACCTCGTTAGTAAATATTGTATTCCGCATTTAAGAAAATCTAGCAATGCACATATTATGAACCTAGCGCCTCCACTTGATATGAAGCCAAAATGGTTTGGCCCTCATTTAGCCTACACCATGGCTAAATACACCATGAGCATGTGTGTTTTGGGTATGGCTGAGGAATTAAAACAAGACAAAATTGCCGTCAATGGCTTATGGCCAAGAACTGCGATAGCTACTGCAGCCGTTAAAAATATTTTAGGCGGAGAAGAGTTGATGAGTATCTCTAGAACCCCAGAAATCATGGCAGATGCAGCATATGAAATTTTTAATAAAAATTCTGAAACATACACTGGAAACTTTTGTATCGATGATTTGGTTTTATATGAAGAAGGCGTTCGAGACTTTACTAAGTATGCTGATGTTCCCTTCGCTCAATTAGCGCTAGATTTTTTCCTTCCAGATGACACACCACTTCCACTGGAGATTGAAAATAGCTGAAATTTCACAACATCAATTACTGGAATCTGCAAAAGATTTTGATTCAGGCGTTAAAGATATTCAGCCCCTTAAAATAGAGGCTAGTGGTAGAAGATATTATCGAGCTCTTGCTGCCACAAATTCATATGTGATGTGCCATGACGACTCTCCTATTAATGGACAATCAGTTTTTGTTGATAGAGCGAATAAACTTGCTCACTCTAATGTTAGAGTTCCTCAAATCCTAAGCTATGAACCTGAACATTTTTTAACGATTCAAGAGGACGTTGGAGATAATTCTCTAATTCTTAAAGAGAATTTTTATCAGGATTCTTCTCTTGTGTTTAAAGCTTTATCACTCTTGAATGATATGCATAAAGCAGAGCTGAATGGCATAGATTCAACTTTTTCCATTGGCCTAGAATCGCACACCAAGAAATTCTCAAAGATTCTATGTAAAGAATTTTTAAAGATAGAGATATTTGATGAATTTACAGATTTTCTTGAAGAGATGAGACCAGAATTACTGAATCAGCAATGGGGAAATTGTCATTTTGACTTTGAGCGCCGAAATATTCATGAAATGACCAATGGAGAATTAGTTTTATTGGATTTTCAAGATTTATGTTTCGGGCCGATCGGGATAGATTTGGCTGGCATTCTCTTGGATCATTACATTGACTGTGATCTTGAAATTTTAAGAAGCCATTGCAGCACTTTTGCAGAGATCTCTTGCTATGATATTTCTGCTGATGATGTATATCACGCCACTTGCTGGGGAGGGCTGCAAAGAAATCTTAGGATTATGGGCACACTTACAAATCTATACTTAAGGTTTAATCGCCCATTTAGGCTGAAAGATCTCCCACAAATATTAGCGAACACCATTACCTTATCCTTAGCATTGAATCAAAAACCATTGGCTGTCTTTCTTCAGGACAAGGTGGCACCAGAGCTTCATAAGAAATTGGAGTCTTTATGAAAGCAATGATTTTAGCTGCAGGTTTGGGCAAGCGCCTCCGTCCATTAACCAAAGATACTCCCAAGCCACTTTTATCTGTTGGTCAATACACTCTGATTGAGCGTACGATCAATAAACTCATTGAGCACGGAGTAGATGAGTTCATTATTAATGTCTCCTATTTATCAGAGCAGATAAAAAATAAGCTGGAGTATTTTCATCAGAACACAAACATACAATTTTTAGACGAACCTTTTCCATACGGTACGGGAGGAGCTTTAGTTAATGCAATAAGTGTTTTGGGCGACGAGCCTTTTATTTTATGTAATGCTGATATTATTTCGGAAAGTGACTTAACGAGACTTCCCGAGTTCACTTCGTCTGCTCACCTAATAGGAATTAAAAATCCAGATCATAATCTGCAAGGAGATTTCTCTTTGGCACAAGAAACAGTGGTGATTAAAGATGAAATGAATGAATGCACTTGGTCTGGCCTATCACTTATCAATCCATCGATATTAAAAGTACATGAAGGCAATGCCTATCCTTTTGATCTATGGAACACTATCTTAATGCCCCTGATTAATGAATCAGAGGTTACAGCACATGTTGACGATTCCTTTTGGATAGATGTGGGTACGATCGATAGACTGAAACTTGCAAGGGAAAGATTAAAAGATGAAAATTAGCCATCATGAACTCTAAAGCAATTATTGCCCCCTCTATACTTTCTGCAAACTTTGCTAGATTGGGGGAAGAAATTAATTCTGCAATGACAGCTGGAGCAGATTGGATCCATTTTGATGTCATGGACAATCATTATGTTCCTAACTTAACTATTGGCCCAATGGTCTGCAAGTCCCTAAGAGACGATGGAATTAAAGACTTTATTGACGTGCATTTAATGATTCAGCCCGTTAATGATCTAGCCAAAAGTTTTGCTGAAGCTGGCGCTGATTTAATCAGCTTTCACCCAGAGGCAGTTGAAAATATCAATGAAACCATAGAATTGATTAAGAGCCATGGATGCAAGGTTGGCATTGCAATCAATCCAGATACTTCTTTGTCCGTTCTTGAAGATATCATTCAAGACATAGATTTAATTTTATTAATGAGTGTGTATCCTGGATTTGGCGGCCAAAAGTTTATCGAAACCACGATTGATAAGATTCAAGATGCAAAAAAACTTATTGAGACTCAAAGCCATCATATTTTTTTAGAAGTTGATGGCGGCATTAATCACGAAACTATTGGCAAGGTTGCTGCTGCGGGTGCAAATGTTTTTGTTGCTGGGTCGGCAATTTTTGGATCAGCAGATTATGCAGAAACTATTCAAGATTTTCGTCAAAAGATTTCTTAATCTATTCCTCATTTTAATCTTCAGTCAATCCGCTGTTGCTTTAGAGGTCTATTTTAAGAGTGCCTCAAAATCGCTTGATGTTGAGGTTGCAAATTCAGATGCCAAAAGGAGGCAAGGATTAATGCACAGACAAGACTTAGCCAAAGATCACGGAATGCTGTTTCTCTGGCCACAAAGTAATACAAGATGTATGTGGATGAAAAATACTTCCCTACCTCTGAGCGTTGCCTATCTTTCTAACGACGGAGTCATTCAAGAAATATATAATATGGTTCCTTTTTCTGAGGATTCAGTTTGCTCTGCCAATAGCACTCGAATTGCCTTGGAGGTTAATGCAGGATGGTTTAAAGAAAATGGTATTGCTGTTGGAGATAAATTAGATTTTTAGTTTAGAGATTTCATGATTGATAAAAAAATTTACGCAAACTACACAGACGCAGGCTACTCTATAATTCCGCTGGTCAGAGAGGTGGAGGCTAGGGGTGATACTCCAATCTCTTTGTACTTAAAGGTAGCAAATCAGAAAAATACATTCTTGCTAGAGTCTGTAGAGGGAGGAGAGAAGTGGGCGCAATATTCTATTATTGGGTTTGACTGCATTGATTCAATTAAAATTTCAGGAAACACCGTTGAGCAAAGTATTGGCGGAAAAAAAGAAATTTTTGATTCTGATAATCCCTTAAATAGCATCCAGGAAATTATTGACCAACATTCTGTACCAGAGATCTCAGGGCTTCCAAGATTCTATGGAGGCTATGTTGGTTTTTTTGCCTATGAAAGTGCTCAATACGCAGAGACTAAGATTGCCAACCTACCGGGTAAGAAGTCTAAATTTGCAGAGCACATGCCTGACATACTCCTGGTGAAGGCAGAAAAATTAATAGTATTTGATAATCTCAATCAGACAACGAAAATTATATTTAATGCTAACCCAATAAATCTAACCTACGAAGATGCACAAAATGAACTAGATGCAATGGAGCGGCTGATTAAAAAAGATATTCTTGTGCCTGAAGAAAAATTTTCTATCCCAACGAGCACCATGGAATTTAATTCCAATTTTTCTAAAGCAGAATATTTGGATGCTGTTCATCTTGCAAAGAATTACATCAAAGAAGGCGATGTTATGCAGGTTGTTTTAGCGCAAGATTTTTCTGCAAGCTTTACTGGAGATTCTTTTGATCTATACAGAGCTATTAGAAAGCTCAATCCATCGCCCTACATGTATTTTTTAAATTTTGAGGAATGTATTGTAGTCGGAGCCTCTCCTGAGATCTTGGTGAGATTGGAGGATAATGAAGTCACCCTGCGACCGCTTGCGGGCACGAGAAAGAGAGGGATGACACCAGAGGAAGATGAGCGCAATGCCAAAGAGTTGCTTGCTGATCCAAAAGAGATTGCGGAGCATTTAATGTTGATTGATTTGGGTCGAAATGATGTGGGGCGAGTTTCAAAAATTGGTTCAGTGCAAGTGACACAAAAAATGGCCATTGAGAAGTATTCTCATGTGATGCACATTGTCTCTAATGTCACAGGCAGCATTTCTAATGATTTAGATTGCATGGATGTTTTGAAGGCTACTTTGCCTGCTGGCACACTATCTGGAGCACCTAAAATTAGAGCTATGGAAATTATCAATGAGCTTGAGCCTAGTTCTAGAGGGATATACGGCGGCGCCATTGGATATATTTCTTGGAATGGAGGCATTGATACAGCCATTGCAATTAGAACGGCTGTTATTAAAGATCAAGTGATTCATGTGGGTGCGGGTGCTGGCATTGTTGCAGATTCAATTCCTGAAAATGAATGGCTAGAGTGCAAACAAAAAGCCAAAGTCTTTGTGGATGCAATTGAGATGATTTCATGATTTTAGTCATAGATAATTACGATTCTTTTACCTATAACCTCGTCCATTATATTGGTGCATGCGGTGAAGAGGTCGTGGTCAAAAGAAACGATGAGATTACATTGGAAGGGATTCAAAAACTTAATCCTGACAAGATTATTATTTCTCCAGGACCCTGTACTCCTAATGAAGCAGGGATTTCAGTTGAGCTAGTTAAAAATACATCAGTGCCTTTGTTGGGCGTATGTTTAGGCCACCAATCAATCGGCTCTGCATTTGGAGCCAAAATTATCAAAGCTCCTCAGATCTTTCATGGCAAAATTTCTCAAGTAGAGCATTCTGGCGAAAGAATATTTAACGGGATCACCAATCCATATTCAGTGGTGAGATATCACAGCCTAATTATTGATCCTCAGACCCTTCCAGATGAGCTAAAGGTTACCTGTACTGTTCAAGATGATCCAAGCATTATTATGGGCATTGAGCATATCTCTAAGCCAATTTTTGGAGTTCAATTTCATCCAGAATCAATTGAAACTGATCATGGCATGCAGCTAATTAATAATTTTTTAACACTATGATTGAAGAAGTTATACAGCAACTTAATGCTAAAGAAGATATGGATTTTCTTGCTATGAAATCAACCCTAGAGGCCATTATGTCCGGGGAAGTAGACGATCTTTTAATTGAAGCATTTCTCATAGGTTTAAATGAGAAAGGTGTTAAGGAAATTGAGATTACTGCAGCTGCGAGTGTCATGAAAGAGAAATCTTTAACTTTCCAGATTGGTGACGGATCACACATCGATACCTGTGGCACTGGAGGCACCGGCATTCATACTTTCAATTGCTCTACTGCTTCTTCATTTGTTGCCGCAGCTGGCGGCGCATCAGTGACCAAACATGGAAATAAAGCGGTATCCAGTAAATCAGGGAGCGCAGATTTTCTCATGGCTGCAGGAGCAGATATTGGGCATGATCGAAATAAACTTGAAAGTATTTTTAACAGGGTAGGGTTTATTTTTCTGTTCGCGCCTCTCCATCACGAATCAATGAAATATGTCATGCCTGCAAGACAAAGAATAGGCAAAAAAACAATTTTTAATTTACTGGGCCCGCACACGAATCCTTGCGGGGCAAAGCGACAAATTTTAGGTGTGTATCACAAAGATCTTTTAACAACGTTTGCTTCCGTTGCTAACAAACTATCAATGGAGCATGCCTTAATCGTCCATGGTTTTGATGGCCTGGACGAAATCAGCATTACAGATTCAACTTACATCGCAGAACTTAAAAACAAAGAAATTACACACTATGAAATTTCTCCGAAAGATTTTGGGTTATCCCTGGCAAATATTTCTGAGATATCAGCTCAATCTGCTGATGACAGTCTCTTATTGGTGAGAGAGGCATTTGCAGGAGAGCAATCTGCCGTTCAGGACATGATAGCTTTAAATGCTGGAGCTGCTTTGTATTTAGCTGGGACCGTAAGCTCGATTGCTGATGGTGTTGAGCTTTCATTTACACTCATGAATAACGGCATGGCTGCAGATAAACTAGCCGCTTATGTAAGGATTTCAAATAACTCATGAGTATTCTTGAAGAGATCGTCACAAACACAACACTGAAGCTTGCCGAAAAGAAACTGGCAACTCCGCTCGCAGAGATCAAGTCTGAGCTTGCAAGGTTGAACCTTCCCAAAGGAGCATTTAAGGCAAATCTCCTCAACAAAGATCAAGCGATTATTGCTGAGATAAAAAAAGCCTCACCAAGCGCAGGCATTATCTCAGAGGACTTTGATCCAATTCAAAAAGCAAAAGATTATGAAGCATTTGGGGCCGCAGCATTATCTATTTTGACAGAAGAAGATTTTTTCTTGGGCAGCATTGAGTATCTAAAAGAAGTTAAAGCCATCACATCACTTCCAATTCTTAGAAAGGATTTTATGGTCGATGAGTATCAAATATACGAAGCAAAATTAATGGGAGCAGATTGCATTTTATTGATTGCCAGCATTCTTTCTGATGCTCAAATAACTGCCTTTGTTACTCTCGCTGAAGAGCTAGAGCTTGATTATCTTATTGAAGTTCATGATGAGGCTGAGCTAAGCAGGGTAGAGCATTTTAAGGATGCAATGATTGGTGTTAACAATAGAGACTTAAAAACCTTCACTGTTGATCTAGATAACTCTGTTCGACTAAAACATAAGTTTGAGCATAGTAATATTTTTATAGCAGAGTCCGGTATTAAAAATCAGGACGATATTGACTATCTTAAGTCACATCAAATTCATGCTTTTTTGATTGGCGAAAGCTTAATGAGGGATTCTTTTTAGATATAAGAACTTGAAGTAGTCATTACTTTCGCAGTAAAACCCATGATTTTTTTTGCGGGAGTTGGCAAAGATTCTGCTCCACTGGCTGATGCCTCTTTTGCATGCTCATCTTCATCGGCTCTCATTGTTTTTAAAATATCGATGGTCTCTTGATCATTTTTTGAGATTTGATCTAAATGTTTTTCTAGATGCTTAACAACCTGTTTCTCAGTTTCCTCAACAAAGCCCAAGCTTGTTTTTTCTCCCAAACTCCCAAAAATTGCCCCTATTGTGAATGAACCTGCATACCAGATAGGATTAAAGATAGAAGGTTTCCCATTGAGATCTTTTAAGCGTTTTTTACACCAAATCAAATGATCTGTTTCTTCTTCTCCGGCCTGAATTAAGTGTTCTTTGATTTCTGGATCTCTGCAGACCATTGCTTGGCCCCTATAAAGAGCTTGAGCTGCTACTTCTCCAGCTAGATTTACACGCATGAGCTGAGCAGATAGATTCTTCTCTTTCTTTGAGAGACTTTCAGTGCCTTTTTCACCAGGATAAGATCTTCCCGTACCACTTTTTTTATACGACAGCGTTTTTAATGCGATGTCACATTCGTTAATAAAATTATCAATTAGACTCATTTAATTCCCTTATACCCAATGTCTGTTCTGCAAAAAGCACCGTTAAATGATACGGAGTGTACCAAAGTATATGCCGCAGTTTGAGCTTCTTTTAAATTTGCTCCCAAGAGCAGTCGCACAAAATACTCTACCACCTGAAGTCATAACTTTATTATTTTCTAGAGTTGTGCCCGCATGAAATAATTTCATCGTGTCTGAATGTAACTCTTGAAACTCAACTTCTTGGTTGGATAAATATTTTTCAGGGTAACCTTCGGAGGCTATGACTACTCCACATGAATGCCTCTTATCCCATTCAGACTCATAAAGTTCTAACTTATCGTCAATGGCATACAAGCAAAGCTGGACGAGACTAGATTTTAATCTAAGCAGAATTGGCTGAGTTTCTGGATCGCCAAACCTGCAATTAAACTCAAGAACTTTTAGCTCCCCGTTATGAATCATTACTCCTGCATAAAGAAAACCTAGATAAGGCGAACCCTCATTGATCAAACCCTTCATGGTTGGTTCCATGACCTCATCAAGAATCTTTTGATGCATGCGTGCGTCAACAATTGGAGCGGGAGAGTAGGCTCCCATTCCACCAGTATTTAGGCCAACATCACCTTCGCCAACAGCTTTATGATCTTGACTTGTTGCAAGCGGGACAATTTTATCTTTGCTCACAACGGCAATAAAACTTGCCTCTTCTCCTTGCAGAAAATCCTCAATCACCACTCGATTGCCCGCTTCTCCAAATGCCTGATCTTGAAAGATATTTTTTAGAGCCTCGGAGGCTTCATCTTTATTGCCGCAAATAATGACGCCTTTGCCTGCAGCCAGTCCGTCTGCCTTAACCACTGTTGGGTAATCAACAACTTCAAGATGTGCTTTTGCTGTTTCAAAGTCATCAAAGGAAGAGTAACCAGCGGTGGGTATTCCGTATTTTATAAAAAAATCTTTAGAGAAGGTTTTTGAACCCTCAAGTTGTGCAGCGGCCTGAGATGGCCCGAAAGTTTTAATTCCTTTGCTTTGCAAAAAATCTGATAACCCATCTACCAATGGCTTTTCTGGACCAATGATTACCAAACCAATATTTTTAAGGACACAGAAATTTTCTATTGCAGCAAAATCATTGATGTCTATCTCAATATTTTGTACTTTTTCTTCTAGGGCAGTTCCTGCATTGCCGGGAGATACATATACATTTTCTACGTCGTTATCTTGAGCTGCTTTCCATGCCAATGCATGTTCTCTTCCACCCGATCCAATTACAAGAACTTGCATAACAATAGCTAATGTCGAAAGTGACGAGTAGCAGTAAATACCATTGCAATATTATTTTCATCAGCTGCTGCAATTACTTCCTCATCTCTAATTGAGCCACCTGGTTGGATAATTGCAGCTATGCCACTTTCAGCCGCTTTATCAATTCCATCTCTAAATGGAAAAAATGCATCTGAAGACATGACAGCTCCCTTTACTATTAAGCCTTCATTTTTTGCTTTGAGGTTTGCAATATCAGCACTTATCACTCGGCTCATTTGCCCAGCACCTATACCAATGGTTTGTTTGTTCTTAACGTATACAATCGCATTTGATTTAACAAATTTTGCAACTGTCCATGCAAACATTAAATCTTGAAGTTCAGCAGGCGAGGGCTGTCTCTTGGTCACACATTGAAGATCTTGCTCAGGCACTGAAAAAGTATCGTCACTTTGAATTAATATTCCACCTGAGACCTTTTTAATCATCCCAGGGTAAGGATTGTCTTGCTCTAGATCGACACAAAGAACTCGCATATTTTTTTTCCCAGCAAATGCCGCAAGCGCACCTTCAGAAAAACCAGGAGCTAAAACTACCTCAACAAACTGCCGAGAATTAATTTCTTCAGCTGTCTGATCATCCACAGGCTGGTTAAATGCGATTATTCCTCCAAACGCTGAAGTAGGGTCTGTTTTAAATGCTAAATCATAAGCCTCAAATGCAGAGCTAGCTTCAGCTACTCCACAAGGATTAGCATGCTTAACAATCACACATGCTGGTCCTGAAAACTCTCTGACACACTCCCATGCTGCATCAGCATCCACAATATTATTATAGGAAAGCTCTTTGCCCTGAATAATATCAGCGTTGGCAATGTTGCGATGTTTCAATCCAGAAAAAGTTAGCATCTGCGCAGACTGATGAGGGTTTTCTCCGTATCTCAAAGTGCTAGATTTTTCAAAACTATAATTAGGCAACCCAGTCGTTTCATCGGCAAGATACTCAGAAATTGCTAAGTTGTAATCTGCCATCAGAGCAAAGACTTTTTGAGATAGCTGCTTGCGAAACTCATAGGAGATGCCGCCTTGCTCTGACCATTCAGACATTAGGACAGAATAATCTTGTGGATTAGTAATTACAGCAACATCCTTAAAGTTTTTTGCAGCTGAGCGGATCATCGTAGGTCCGCCAATATCAATCTTTTCGATGGCATCTTCAAAAGAACAATCTGAGGCTATAGTTTCTTTAAATGGGTACAGATTGACTATTACTAAATCTATAACCTCATAACCTCTCTCTTCAAGAACTCCCATGTCTTGATCCCTTCTTGCTAAAATACCTGCATGAATTTTAGGATGAAGAGTCTTGACTCTTCCATCCATCATTTCTTCAAAACCAGTAAAATCAGAGACTTCAATGACCTCATCTGTAATCTTCTTAATGGCTTGGTATGTCCCACCTGTGGAAATCATTTTTACATTTTGAGAGAGCAAAAAACTTATAAGCTCTTCCAGATTCGTTTTATCAGACAGACTGATTAAAGCTGTTTTTGGCTTAATAAGATTCATAATTTTTCCATAATTTGATATTGATGTAATTTTTTTCTTAAAGTTGCACGATTAAGACCAAGGATTGCCGCAGCCTTTGATTGATTGTGGTTGGTAAATCGCATGACCGCTATTAATAATTCTGGTTCAACCTCAGCCATGACCATCTCATAAACATTTGCTGGCTCAACATCACCCAAAGCCTTGAAATATTTATTCATGGCTTTTTTGACTTGCTCGCTTAGAGTCTTGGACTTTGAACTTTTATTATCTGTCTTATTAGCCATTCGATGAAGTTACTGCGCAAAGTCTAAAGTTTACATCTGATTAAAAATTGCTCAACTGTATTTATAGATTAATTACAGTTTTTTTATCATCGCCAAGCATCAATTTAACTAAAGAGCCATTTTCGAGCCATATTTCAGTTCTTGATGTGTATCCTGGATGAAAATACGCAATAGTATTTTGTTTGGTGAGATATGAGGCTAGAACATTGATCACCATAAAGTGAGTTGTCACAATGGCATTGCCTTTGTAGCCTTCAAGCCAATGAATTAAATTATGACGCCAGGTTTTCACTGCGTCAGGCAACTCGTCAAGAGGCGCTTCAAAGACTTGCTTTAGCCAAGCCTGCTTTTTCTCGCTTGCGATATCAGCAGAGGGAATTTCAATAAAATTATTATTGATAGCAAAATCTCTTTTTTGCTTGAGTGCAATTGGTTCCATAGTCTCAATAGCTCTACTTTTTGGGCTGGATAATAATTCATAAGAAGAAAATTTTTCTGTAAATTCCTCGCTGACATTTTTGGCTTGAATAGCTCCATCTGAGCTTAGACCTGGATCAGGATGCTGGGACCAAGAGGAGGCTGCCTCCCCATGACGAACCAATATTATGTGAGTTTGAGTCATATGAAAAAATACCGATTATAATTAAAGTATGAGAACACCTAGAATTTTATGTGAAGAACTTAGCTCCCCATCTATTCAGTACACAAACATAAAACAAATTCATCACCTTGCCAAGGTTCTAAGAGTAAAGCCTGGGGATTCAGTTCAGTTATTTGATGGCAAAGGTAACGTTGCTGCTGCAAAAATTAATGAGCTATCAAAACAGTCTATTCACTTTTTAATTGATGAAGTGTATGCAGAGAAAAATCCATACCGAATGAATTATCAGGCAATTTTTCCGTACATTAAAAAAGACAATTTAATTTTTCTAATTCAAAAATTAACAGAAATCGGAATTAACTCACTGGTAATTTTCAAACCAGATCATATTGATCAATCTTTAGTTAAAAAAGATATGGGTAAGTTAAATGAAAAAATTGAAGAGGCTATTATTCATGCATGCGAGCAATCGGGTTGTAACTTTATGCCTACGGTGAAATATTTTAAGGGTTTAGATGATGCTCTCGAGCATGCAACAACAGAGACTGAATCCGGAGATATATTTGTACTTGATACAATTGCTGATAAATTATCAGGAGATCTTCTTAAATCTAACGCGAAAATGATCAGCTTTATTACCGGACCAGAATCAGGCTTCTCAAACAATGAGAGAGCGCTGATGGCGCAAAAAAAAATATCAAACTATCGCTTGGGCCATTATATTTTGCGAGCAGAAACTGCCCCCTTAGTCACACTATCCAAACTGCATACATTGAATGGTGAAAACGCATGAATAACACCACATCATTATTTATTACAGATCCATTGCATGATTTGAATCCAAAGAAAGATACAACAATCTTGTGGATGCAAGAAATTTCTGCTCAAGGAGGTCAGGTTTTTCAATGTGAGATGAGCGACTTAATTTATAGCGATGGTCTTACTCAAGCCATGGCATCTGAAATCCCGGATACTCTCTCTCAGCCACAAACAGCCAATGCATCTGATGGATTAATTCCCTTGAATGAATTTAATTATGTGTTTATGAGAAAAGATCCGCCTGTGGATGAAAATTATATGAATGCACTTCATCTTTTGTCTCAGGCAAAGCATGAGGGAGCCAAGGTGATGAATGATCCCGATGCATTAAAAATATTTAATGAAAAAGTATTTGCTCTAAGGTTTAGTCAGTGGATGCCAGATACTCAAGTGATTTGCAGGGAAGATGATTTACTGAACTTTAAAAATAAATACCAAACAATTATTTTGAAACCCCTGGATGGAATGGGCGGAGAGTCGATATATAAATTTGAAGAAATTACTGCTGAGCATTTAAAGATATTTAAAGATCTTACCAACAACTACCAAACTATGGTTATGGTGCAGAATTTTTTACCTGAGATTTATGAAGGCGATTACAGAATTTTAATTATTAATGGCAAGCCTTTCCCTATGACTTTAGCCAGAATCCCTCAGGGCAATAACTTTAAAGGCAATCTTGCAGCAGGTGGAAAAGGCGAAGCAAGACCGCTGAACCCTAAGCAGCAAGAAGTGGGTGAAGCAATTGGGGATTTACTTTTGGCAGAGGGCATTACTTTTGCTGGAATCGATATGATCGGTGATTTCTTGACTGAAATTAATGTTACAAGCCCAACTGGGGCTCGAGAAATTTTAGAACAAACACAGCAAAATCCAATACAGGCACTCTTAGAATCCTTTTAGCTATGCAGCCTTTAATCTATAAACAACGAATGCAACGATGGGGATTCCGTAAATCTTTCTTCGTATCTGTTGGATTTCATTGTTTTGTTTTATTTGGCATTAGCTTTGCAGTGATTCAACAGCCATGGCAGTTTCAGGAAGAAACAATTGTAAATGTTAAATTTGCAAATGCAGCATTTGATATGAAAGGACAGTCTTTTGGTGATGAGGTGATGTCTGAGCGAAACATGAAACCTGGCGCTTTGGTTACGCAAGATGTAACGCTGCAAAATGATTCTCAGTTCAGTGTGAGGCGCTTGGAGTCAAATTCATCGCTAGAAAGCTTTGAAGCTGTTTATCTCAATGCCTGGCAAAGGAAGATTGAAACAGCAGGGTATTATGAGATTGCAGACTCCAAGATTATTCAAGGAAGTTTTAGAGTGCAGCTTAAATCTGTTATTGATGCTCAGGGGAATCTTTTGGCTGCTGAGATTTTACAATCTTCTGGGAACTCCGCTGTGGATGCCATGGCACTCAGAATCCTAAGAAACTCTTCACCCTTTCAGCCGTTTCCTGGGGATATGCTAGCGCGTTATTCTCAGCTTGAAATTGTAAGAGACTGGAATTTTACGAGCTCCTGATCATGCAAATCCTTGCCTTTGATTATGGAACCAAGCATATTGGTATTGCTGTTGGTCAAACTATTACTAAGACTTCTTCGCCCCTCATGATCTTAAATGTTAAACAAGAAGGCCCAGATATTTGGCAGACTATTTGTGCATTGGTTGAGGAGTGGAAGCCTGATAGATTGCTTGTAGGACAGCCGTTAAATATGGATGGAACGCCAAGCGATATGATGAAACAGGTGAATAAGTTTTACGTAAGACTGCAAAAAGAAACTCAGATTGAATGTGAGCTCGTGGATGAGAGATTAACTTCGTTCGAAGCAAAACAGCTGACTGAATCAGATTCAAAATCAGTGCGGATTGATGATCTAGCGGCAAAAATATTTCTTGATAATTGGATGGAGCATCATGTCAATTCCTAGCAGTTTTATTGATCAGCTAATTGATCAAGCAGATATTGTTGAGGTGGTTGGCAGGAGGCTGCAGCTTAATAAAAAAGGATCAAATTTCTGGTGTCTATGCCCATTTCATGACGACTCAAACCCATCCATGGCAGTGAATCAGGATAAGCAGTTTTTTTATTGCTTTGTTTGCCAAGAGTCTGGCAATGCAATCCATTTTTTAAGGCAATATGAAAATTTAGATTTTGTGGATGCCATTGAAACACTGGCCAGTTCATTGGGCTTAACTGTGCCGTATGAAAATGGCAAGCAGGATAAAATTAAACCAAGCGGTTTAGTTGAGCAAGCTGTGAGGTTTTATCAAAAAAATCTTAATAACCAAATCGCAGAAAAGGCTATTCAATATCTTAAAGACAGAAGTATTTCAGGCGAGACAGCTAAGAAATTTAATATAGGTTTTGCTGAAGACAAATGGGATGCATTGTCCAATCATCTTGGCAAGGATATACCGGTAAATGAACTGGAAGCTTCAGGCCTTTTCAGCCATAAAGATAACAAATTCTATGACAGATTCAGAGGGAGAATTATTTTCCCAATCAGAAATATCAAAGGTGAATTTATCGCTATGGGAGGAAGAATTATTGATGAGGGAGAGCCCAAGTATCTTAATTCTCCAGAAACGGCATTTTTTAATAAATCCAATGAATTGTTTGGGCTATTTGAGGTCAAAGAGGCTGAAAAGAAAATAGCTTCTTTAATCGTTGTAGAAGGTTACATGGATGTTATTGGTTTGTATCAGCATGGGATTAAAAATGCTGTAGCAACTCTTGGAACAGCTGTGACTCCAAGCCATGTGGCTAAAATCATGCGTTACACCAATAAAATATTCTTTGCTTTTGATGGCGATCTAGCTGGCGGCAAGGCTGCTTGGAAAGCTGTGGAAAATACTTTTCCAATCATCAGAGAAGACGTAAATATTCATTTTGTTTTTTTTGAAGCAGATCATGATCCAGATTCATTTATCAATGAGTATGGGCTGCAAGCTTTTCAAAAACTGCTAGATGAATCCATCTCATTATCAGAATATTTTTTATCTAAGATCAAAGATTTTAATTTAGAGACTTTAGAAGGAAGAGCTCAGGCTGCAGCATTTGCAATTCCTGTAATTCATAAAATTAATAACGCTGTTATTAAAGAAATCTATGCAAACGAGGTATCGCAACTTTGCGGCATGGACGTAAAAACTATGCATGTGCCCAAAGATTCATATAAAACGAATCAAAATGCCAATCAAAACCCAGCTAATCCAGTTATTCCAGTCAGAGTTAAGGCATTAATTAATATTTTTAGTGCATTATTGAAGCATCCGACTCTAGCGCAGGAAGAAATATTTAAAGGTTTAAAGGAGGACGTTAAATTTACTTTCTTATTTGATGTCATTGCTCTTTATCAGCAATCTCCAGATATTAAACCTTCAAGAGTCCTAGAAAGCCTAGAATCATCGCAAATTCAGGGATATTTCTCGCAAGCAGTCATCGCAGAGCTTGATTTATCTGAGGAAAACGCCCTAAAACTGATTGAGGATTGCATCAACGTATTGCTAAAAAATCAAAAAGATAGAGAGCAAATTCTCAAAGACAAGTATAATGTCACCTCGATCACCAAGGTGGAAAGAAGAGATTTACAAAAAATCATCTTAAACAAAGAAGAAATATCAGATGATGATCGAGATTGGTTAAAAAAATTAAGTTCAAATCAGGATTGAAAAACTCAAGTTTGACATCACATAGAAGGAACGTATTTAAAGAGGCATTGAGTGGATAAGTTAAAAAAACAAGGTTCTAGAATCGCAGAATTAATTGAGAAAGGCCGAGAGCAGGGCTATCTCACCTATGCAGATGTAAACGATCACTTGCCTGAGGATATTTCTGATCCCGATCAGGTAGATGAAATTATCGGCATGATTAACGATTTGGGCCTTCAAGTCCATGAAACTGCGCCTGATGCAGACACACTTATGCTCTCTTCAGAGTCTAACGATGATCAAGACGAAATAGCACTTGAGCAAGCTGCAGAAGCTTTGGCTGCTGTAGAAAATGAAACAGGCAGAACAACAGATCCAGTTCGCATGTACATGCGAGAAATGGGCACGGTAGACCTACTAACAAGAGAAGGTGAGATTGAGATTGCCAAGAGAATCGAAGAGGGGATGAGAGACCTTCTAGATGCCAGTGTAAATTATCCAGGCATTGTTGAGCACATTATTGATTTCTATGAACTTGTAAAACTAGAAGAGAAAAAGTTAAGCGAACTTTTAACTGGATTCTTGGAAGAAATGGAAGAAGTCCCATCGGCTGGACCTGGAAGTGAGAAAGCCAAGCAACTTGAAGAAAGCGATGAAGAAGTAGATAACGGACCAGATCTAGTTGAAGTCAAAAAACGAATGACTAACCTGAAGCGTCAATTTAATAAGACGCATAAAGTGGTCGAATCCAAGGGAAGACATTCAAAAGAAGCAAAAGCAGAATTTGTAAAATTAGGCCTGATATTTAAATTCTTAAAATTCTCACCAAAAATGTTCGAAGATTTAGCATTTATTGCTCGCAAAGATCTTGCGGAACTTCGATTGCATGAAAAAAGAATTCAATATCTTTGTGTTAAATCAGCAAAAATCCCTAGAAAAGACTTTATCGGTATGTTTCATGACAATGTGACTAAAGTGAAATGGATGGATTCGCTGATGACCAACAAAAAGTATTCTAAGAAATCTTTAGAGCACATCAAGCCAGATGTAGTGATTGCACAGAAATCTATCAAAGCGATGGAAGATCGAGTGGGTCTTAATATTAAAGACATTAGAGATATTAACCGAGCCATGTCCATGGGCGGAACAAAAATGCGTCGCGCTAAAAAAGATATGGTTGAAGCCAACTTAAGGTTGGTAATATCGATTGCTAAAAAATACACAAACCGAGGACTTCAATTTTTGGATCTGATTCAAGAAGGCAACATTGGTTTAATGAAAGCAGTCGATAAGTTTGAATACAGAAGAGGGTATAAATTTTCTACTTATGCGACCTGGTGGATTAGACAGGCCATTACTAGATCTATTGCTGACCAAGCAAGAACTATTAGAATCCCAGTGCACATGATTGAAACCATTAATAAACTTAATAGGGTCTCACGTCAGATGATGCAGGATATGGGAAGAGAACCTACGCCTGAAGAACTAAGTAAAGAACTGGACATGCCTGAGGATAAGGTAAGAAAAGTTCTGAAGATTGCCAAAGAGCCAATCTCCATGGAGACTCCAATAGGGGACGATGAAGATTCTAACTTAGGTGATTTTATTGAAGATACTGTAATTCATTCACCGCTTAAAAATGCCACTGAAGACAGTCTTCACTTTGCAACCGACGATGTTCTATCATCTTTGACTGCAAGAGAAGCAAAAGTTCTGAGAATGCGTTTTGGCATTGGCATGAACACAGACCACACGCTTGAAGAAGTTGGAAAACAGTTTGATGTAACCAGAGAAAGAATACGTCAGATAGAAGCTAAAGCTTTAAGAAAGCTTAGACATCCATCAAGATCAAGTCACCTGAAAAACTTCTTAGACGAATAGTTTTCGGGCCTGTAGCTCAGTTGGTTAGAGCAGTGGACTCATAATCCATTGGTCGGAGGTTCGAGTCCTCCCGGGCCCACCATTCAAGTTTTAGCTCATGGCATGATGACTGCTTTAGTCTCTAGACATTCTTCTAAGCCGTGAACGCCGTGCTCTCTTCCATTACCCGAAGATTTGTAACCTCCAAAAGGTGCTCCTGTTCCTTTGGCTCCGCCATTGATGATCACTTGTCCTGCCCTAATCTTTCTTGCAACCTTGCTTGCGTGTTCAGGCTCACCTTGAACATATCCTGCTAATCCATACTCAGTATCATTGGCAATCTCTATGGCTTCTTCTTCAGAATCATATTTTAGGATTGATAAGACTGGGCCAAAAATTTCTTCTCTTGCAATGGTCATGTCATTGGTAACATTTGCAAAGACTGTTGGTTTGACATAAAAACCTTTCGTGTAACCTTCAGGCTTTTCAACACCCCCAGCAACCAAAGTAGCGCCTTCGGCTATTCCTATTTCTATCATCTTAAGAATCTTTTCATATTGAGGCTTATTGGCTATAGGTCCAATTCTAAATTCTCCTTGAGGATCACCAACAGTTGTGCTGTTTGCAGTTTTGGTCGCAACTTCGACTGCTTTGTCATAATTTTTTGCAGAAACCAGCATTTTTGTTGGTGCATTGCATGATTGCCCTGAGTTTAAAAAGCAATGTCCGGCACCGCCTCTCACTGATTTCTCAAGGTCTGCCACATCATCAAGGACTATATTAGAAGATTTGCCGCCAAGTTCTTGATGCACTCTTTTAACAGAAACAGCAGATGCTTGAGCAACAGCTATTCCGGCCTCAGTTGATCCTGTGAAAGACATCATCGCAACATCACGGTGATCTGATAAGGCAGCTCCTACTATGGGGCCATATCCATTGACCACATTAAACACACCCGCTGGAACACCGGCTTTATCAAAGACTTCGGCAAGCAGCAGGGCACAATATGGAGAAATCTCACTTGGCTTTAAAACCATTGAGCATCCTGCCGCAAGAGCAGCCGATGCTTTTGTTGTTATTTGATTCATGGGCCAATTCCATGGTGTGATCATTCCCACCACTCCAATAGGCTCTCTAATTAAAGTGTAATCACCTTCTTTTTTTTCAAACTCGTATTCTTTAAGCGCATCCAAAGTTTCGTGTAAATTTTTAATTCCTGTTGATGCCTGAGCTTTATCTGAGAGCCAGATTGGAGCACCCATTTCTTCTGTAATAGTTTGAACTAAATCATCATATCTATTTTCATATTCGGTAATAATATTGTTCAAGATCTCAATGCGATCTTCTTTTGTTGTTAATTGATATGTTTTAAAAGCTTCAGATGCTGCTGATACTGCTTTATCAATATCACCCCTTGTTCCAGCAGTAACATGTCCTATAAGCTCTTCATTTGCAGGATTGATCACCTCAATTCTTTCATTTGATTCTGATTCAACCCATGTGCCATTGATATAAAACTGTAATTTATCTTTCATGTTGAAATCCTATTAATCCGATGCTTAGCCTAACAAATTATCAAATACAGAGATTAGGCAACCATATGGTAACCAATAAGAAGAAAATAAAAAGCATGAATAATTGTAAAGATCTTTCAAAAAGAAAATTACACGAATGATTTAGGCTCTCTCGAAAGTATTTCTTCAATCATTGGTAAAAAATAATCTAGAGATTGTGTTTCATAATTTGGATCAAATGATTCCTGATCCCATTTTGAGCAAAAATCTATGCAGTCCTGATAGTAAGGATGGTCAATATATTTTTCCCTTAAATTTCTATCTTTTTCATAATGATGCATCCAGTAATAACCTTGAAATAATCCATGATTAAGAATTATCCAGTAATTTTTCTCACCTATGTATGGTCTTAAAACTGCTGCAGAAGCTTGAGAGTGATTGGATGGAGATATAGCATCACCTATATCGTGAAGTAGAGCACAAACTATTGTTTCAGTATCTGCTCCATCCTTCTCTGCTCTTGTTGCAGTTTGAAGGCAATGTTCAAGCCTGCTAATTTGATATGGAGATTCGCCATCCATCGTTTGAAGCCATTGAATTACTCTTTTAAATACACTTCTTTCGTTCTTTGAATCATGAATTGTTATGAGATCATAGTCTTCCTTAGTTCCTTCACCCATTGATGTAAATCCAACTTTTTTATGCAACTTAACTATCCCCTTAAACTTTTATTTTTATAAAGAATAAAATTATTTACCACATTATCCATTTCATAATATGCATCCTGGAGATGACGTTTGCCATTTGAATTAAATTCATTCCTGCCATGAAGAATTCGATGAGAAGAAACCAAAAGAATATGTCCCGCTTCAAGTCGAAATTTTGATTCATAGTTTTGGCTATTAATTCTTTTACATAGTTCATGGTAAGCCTCATAAAATAATTCAACATTTTTCTTTTGCGGATCGACCATTTGCATTAATTGATTTGAGTATCTGAATCCAGCAATTTCGTTGTTCGTATTTAATCTAATAATTGGTTCATTTGTATACGTCTCATTTTCTTCATCAAATTCTCTAAATGGAACTGAAAAAGTGCTCAAAATATTAAAAAAGTTAGGGAAATCGTTTCTTAAATCCCTAGCCACTGCATACCCATCAACAATAATGGTTTCTCCTCCCTCGGATTCATTTGCTAGCATATGAAGAGCCTGCACCTTGCAGCCGTTAGCAACTGATATTGATAAGTTAAGAGCAACTACAGCACCAAGAATAAAACCAATTATTTTTTTCATTATTATTCCTCTGTTAGTAATTTAATTAAATTATTTGCATTTAAATTGAATTTTGAAAGGATGTAAAACAAATTGTTATTGTTTTGCAATCACAAGTTGTAGAAAATTATAAGCTTTAAAGAAGAAAATAATTCTAGAAAACCTTTTGATTTAGTCTAATAGTTAGGAATAAAATTATAACACTACATACATAAAGAGAGAATATTTATGAGCTCAGAAAATAGAACTTCAGTACCTAATTCATTAAATGAACATTGGATGCCGTTTACATCTAATAAAGATTTTAAAGCAAACCCTAGATTAATCACAGAAGCTAAAGGGGTTTACTTAAAAACTCACCATGGGAAAACACAAATAGATGCGAGTTCAGGTTTATTTTGTAATCCACTAGGTCATGGAAGCTCAAACCCTGATTCTGTTTTATCTATAACTTTGAGCGATGACTCATTAAGTTTAAAATTCATTTTTCACACCCTATAATTAGGTGTCCCTTTTAGCAGCTTCTAGCGCGCAATCAGGACCAAATCAACTTTCTATCTCAGGTAATGCTATTCCTATGTTTAAAAAATTACAATGGTTAGTCTTTTAGTGAATTGAGAATTTTTTTCTAAGACTAGCTATTCCGCTTGATAGCTGAACTTTTTTAGTTTTAAAAAATAATTCATGGTTCTGCTCTAATACCTCAAGGTCATATAAATAGTTAACCATGATGCCTTTTGATTGCTCAATGCCTTTTACGGATAAATCAGCATTTAAATTCACTCTTTCTATAATAGCGCCATTGCCTAAATGAAATTTAGCAACAGGATCGTTGGGAAATCCATCTGCTCTGTTGGAATCTATCAGATAAACCAATGCTTGCTTGAGAAGAATATCCTCTTGGATATTTTGATCGATAGAATTTTCTTTAAGCCAGTTTGTAAAACCAGGTGCAGGGGAAAGTGTTGCAAATCTATTGAGCCCCTCAATTTCCTGTTTTAATTGATGTGCTACATTTTTAATTAAGAAATTACCAAATGAAATTCCTGAAAGACCTTCCTGACAATTTGAAATAGAGTAAAAAATTGCAGTATTAATATCTTGATCCAAAGTAACACTTCTATCAATTTTAATGACCTCTTTAATGCTCTCTGGCATGTTGTTGCTTAGGGCTACTTCAACAAAAATCAATGGCTCATTAGGTATGAGTGGATGAAAAAAAGCAAAGCATCTTCTGTCTTCTGGCTCTAACCTTGCCCTGAGATCATCCCAGGAATTAATCTCATGGACAGCCTCATAAGCAATGATCTTTTCTAAGATATTCGCAGGAGTTGCCCAATCTATCTTTTGTAAAACTAAAAATGATGGATTAAACCAATGTTTAAACAAATCTAAAAGGCTGGCATCAAAGAATGCCAAATTTGGATTATCTTTTTTAAGAGATCTAATTCTCTCTCTGAGTCGAACCAATCTGAGGGTGCCTTCGGATACAGTATTTAGTCTTTTGAACAGCTCGATCCACTTCGGCTTGGAGGCTTTAGAAATGATCTCTAAGTTTTTTTGAGTGTTATTTTGAGAATATTCTTTGGAGGCTTTTGACAAAGAATCAGCGTCTATGTCATATTTTTCTTTTAGAACATTAAAGAAATCAATAAATTGCTCGTCATCAAGACCTTCTATTAAATGAGAGAGATGTTCTGCATACACCAATGAAGACACTTCTCCACTTTTTGACATCACAGACTCTAATGCCTTATTGATATCCTCATGCAGAATTCCAAAATCTTTCGAACGAAAATAGCCACCCTGACGTGATCGGCTCATTATTGACGAAAGTAGATTCTGGAAAAAGTTCATATGCTGTTAGAAATTTATCATACTCTAGGGAATTAATATATTTGATAATCAGCAAGTAATTCTAGCATGTAACTCTCTCAGTCCTACTGTTAAAATTTTTCAGTAATTACAAGACTAGTGCATGAAAATGATTTTTATGTAAGTATGAAGAAATGAAGAATTTATCAATACGTAATTTTTTCTAAATTTTTCAATGTGAGAGTTTATTTTGAAAACAGATATAGACATTGCTAGAGAAGCAGAGCCAAAAACAATTGATGTTATTGCTACTAAGTTAGGTATTAGCGATGAATATCTTGAGCGCTACGGTAAATTCAAGGGGAAGGTAGACCTTGCAATTAATCATGAGCAACTCAAGGATACCAAAAACGGCAAATTAATTTTAGTGACAGCAATATCTCCTACTCCGGCGGGTGAGGGTAAAACAACTACAAGTGTTGGTCTGGTTGATGGTCTTTGCCATATTGGTAAAAAAGCAATGATTTGTCTAAGAGAGCCAAGCTTAGGACCATGTTTTGGTATGAAAGGTGGTGCGGCCGGAGGAGGATATGCTCAGGTCATACCTATGACAGACATTAATTTACATTTTACTGGTGACTTTCATGCTATTGGAGCAGCTCATAATCTTCTCTCTGCTTTAATTGATAATCATATTCATTGGGACAATCAGCTGAATATTGATCCTCGCAGAATCACTTGGAAGAGAGTGGTGGATATGAATGATAGATCTTTAAGAGATATTACATGTGGCCTTGGGGGAGTTGGCAATGGCATACCTAGGCAAAGTGGCTTCGATATAACAGTTGCTTCAGAGATTATGGCAGTGTTCTGCCTCGCATCAGATATGGATGATCTAAAAACGAGAATAGGAAATATCGTTATAGGCTATACAAGATCTAATGAGCCTGTAAGAGCAAAACAATTAAAAGCTGACGGCGCAATCGCCGCATTATTGAAAGATGCATTTCAACCAAACTTAGTTCAAACCCTTGAGAATAATCCTGCATTTATACATGGCGGACCTTTTGCTAATATTGCGCATGGCTGTAATTCAGTTGTTTCAACCAAGACAGCATTAAAACTTGCTGATTATGTTGTTACGGAAGCTGGATTTGGAGCAGACCTAGGAGCTGAGAAATTTTTTGATATTAAGTGCAGAAAATCAGGTCTAAAACCGGACGCTGTTGTCTTAGTTGCCACCACCAAGGCCTTAAAAATGCATGGCGGCATTAAAAAAGATGATCTTGGTTCAGAGAACGTAGATGCCGTAATCTTAGGCTGCAAGAATCTTGAAAGACACATTGAAAATATTGGAAAATTTGGAGTCCCAGTTATTGTTGCAATCAATGACTATGTCAGTGATACAGAAAAAGAACATGCTGCAATTATTGATTATTGTCAAAATATTGGCGTTCAGTGCAAAATTTCTTCTCATTGGGAAAAGGGTGGCAAAGGCGCTGCGAATCTTGCAGAAGAGGTTGCTAAAATTGCCGATTCAAATTCTGCTGAATTTAAAACTTTATATGATAATAAAATGTCACTGTGGGATAAAACTCAATATATAGCACAAAATATTTATGGTGCTGCAGACATAATTGCTGATAAAAAAATAAGAAATCAATTTCAGAAATTAGAAGACGATGGATTTGGTGAATATCCAATCTGCATGGCCAAGACTCAATACAGCTTTTCAACAGACCCATTATTAATGGGCGCTCCATCGGGGCACGATGTTCCAATCAAAGAAGTCCGCTTATCGGCAGGCGCAGAATTTGTTGTGGTTGTTTGCGGTGAAGTGATGACCATGCCGGGGTTACCTAGAATACCGGCTTCGGAGAATATAGACGTTGATGATAACGGACTGATTCAAGGATTATTTTAAAAGGAGAAAAAAATGAAAATACTATGTATCTTATACGACGACCCAAAAGACGGAATGCCTTCAAGTTATCCACTCAAGGAACTTCCCAAGCTTGATAAATATCCCGATGGTATGACACTGCCAAGTCCCAAAGGAAGAGACTTTACACCAGGTGAATTGCTTGGTTGCGTTTCTGGTGAGCTGGGCTTAAGAAAGTTTTTAGAAGATGGAGGGCACACACTTGTGGTCACATCTGATAAGGATGCTGAAGGCTGTAAAGCAGACCAAGAGCTGGTTGATGCTGATATTGTAATTTCACAACCATTTTGGCCTTACTATTTAACAAGACAAAGAATGGAAAGTGCGCCAAATTTAAAAATGGCAATAACCGCTGGTATTGGTTCTGATCATGTAGATCTTCAGGCTGCAATGGACCATAAAATTGATGTCGTTGAGGTGACCTATTGTAATTCTAGGTCAGTAGCAGAACATATCGTGATGATGATTCTATCTATGGTGAGAGATTATCATAATCAACATAGGATAGTGAATGAAGGTGGTTGGCACATCGCCGATGCCGTTCAGAGATCTTACGATGTAGAAGGCATGAACGTAGGAACAATTGCTGCCGGTCGCATTGGCTACGATGTATTGAGAAAAATGCATCCGTTTGATGTGCATCTTCATTATTTTGATAAACATAGATTGGATTCAGCGAAAGAACAAGAACTGAATTTAACTTATCATGATTCAGTTGAATCTCTGGTTGCAGCTTGTGATGTCATAAATATTAGTTGTCCCCTGCATCCTGAAACAGAGCATTTATTCAATGATGAGCTAATTAGTAAATGTAAGCCTGGCGCATACATTGTCAATACTGCCAGAGGTAAAATTTGCGATAAGGACGCTATTGTTAGGGCCTTAAAATCAGGGCAGTTAAGTGGATATGCAGGTGATGTGTGGTTCCCGCAACCAGCGCCTAATGATCACGTTTGGAGAACAATGCCACATCACGGAATGACGCCACATACCTCAGGAACTTCTTTGTCGGCACAGACAAGATATGCTGATGGCGTTAGAGAAATATTGGAGTGTTTCTTCGATGGGGAAGAAATAAGAAATCAATATTTAATTGTCCAAGACGGAGATCTTGCAGGCATGGGTGCTCATTCTTACACCAAAGGCACAGCAACTGACGGTTCAGAGGAAGCGGCTAATTTTAAAAAGTAGATAAGAGATGAAAAATAATATTATCTCTGCTTTTGGAGGATTTCTTTGCATTTCTGCATTGGCATACCTGAATTCTTTTGATGTAAGCAATTTATGGTTAATTCCGCCGTTTGGCGCAAGCATGGTTTTAGTTATGTCGGTCCATGAAAGTCCTTTAGCTCATCCAAGAAATATTTTATTTGGTCATATGCTATCAGCCTTATCAGGAGTCTTTGTTTTTTCAATGCTAGGTTTTTCCTCTCTCAGTGTAGGACTAGCAGTTGGCTTAGCAATCTTTTTAATGATGGCCACCAAGACAGTTCATCCGCCGGCTGGTGCGAATCCTATTATTGCTGTTCTTGGCGCAAAAGGGATAAGTTTCGTTTTAATGCCAGTAGCAGTAGGTGCATCTTTTATAGTTCTATTTGCAATTATTTATAATAAATTATTAAAGAGGAAATATTTTACTTTTAAAGATTGGAGACAGCTAATTCGTTACTAAATATTATGTTGTAACCAAAAAAATCAAAGATTTAACCTCTTTGATATTCTGTTCGTATATCATTACAAAAAACAAAGCAGAGTAACTGCCTAACCTTAAAAACATCGTTTCTTTTAATGAGCAAAGATATTAATACAAATTTTAAAGACTTTACTTCAGGTTATTCTATTGAAGTTATCCCAAGGTCTGCTGCAAAGATTGAATCTTTTTCAGATCTTTTGCCTAAAAGTACTAGAGTCTATATAGCCCATATAGAAACGAGAAGATATTACAGCAATGGTTGCTACTGCTAAAAGACTGAAGGAGCGAAGGTTTTAGCGTAATGCCTCATATCCCGGCCAGACTGATTCAAAATCAGGCCATGTTAAATGATTGGATTTCTATGTATCAAAACGAGGCTGGAGTAGATGAAGCACTTTTATTGGCTGGGGGTTTAAAAAAACCAGTGGGAGACTTTGATTCTTCTATCCAATTGATTGAATCAGGCCTATTTGATAAAGCTGGTTTTAAAAGACTCCATGTAGCTGGACATCCAGAGGGTAGCAAGGATATAGATCCTGGTGGAGGAATTAAAAATGTTAATAAAGCTCTATCCTGGAAGCAAGAATTTTCTAAAAGAACTGATGCTTCTATGGCAATAGCTACTCAGTTTTGTTTTGACGCCGATGTTGTTAAAAAATGGGCAGACAACATCAAAGAGAATGGAGTCGATATCCCCATTCATATTGGCATAGCTGGGCCAGCAAAACTTCAAACGCTATTAAAGTTTTCGGTTGAGTGTGGCATAGGCGCATCCATGAAAGTTCTCACTAAAAGAGCAAAAGATCTAACAACACTATTATTGCCATACAAACCAACACAAATTCTAAATGAATTGGCTGAGTATAAATCTAAGGACCTCGAATCAAATATTGAGCAAGTCCATTTTTTTCCAATTGGAGGCATCAAACAAACCGTTGATTGGATAGAAGGCTGTCAATAGAAATCATCCGATTTCGTCGAGCAAATACATTTTTAGATCTCTGTTATGCAAAATTATGTGCAAAATAAAAATATTTCCAGAGGAATAAAAAGGTGATAGCATTCTCGGAATGTACAAGACATCCAAAGTAGTTTTTAGTCCCCGCGTAAGAAAGACACCATACTTTGATTCCACCATAAAATATGGTGCCCAATCTTTCTCAGTTTATAACCACATGTATATGCCTGTAAGTTATGAGGGCCTGTTGAAGACTACAAAAAACTTTTAAATGGAGTTCAGCTTTGGGACGTTGGGGTAGAGCGACAAGTCCAAATTAAAGGTCCGGATGCTGAGGCCTTATCTCAGTTTTTAACTCCTAGAAATATTAAAAAATGTTCAATTGGTCAGGCGATGTACACACCTCTTGTAGACTTCAAGGGGGGGTTGCTCAACGATCCAGTCATGTTAAAAATTGATGCAGATTGTTTTTGGTTTTCTGTTTCTGATGGAGATTTAATCTTATGGGTGCAAGGCATAGCGGCAGGATATAAATTTGATGTAGAGGTTGATGAGCCTGATGTATCACCACTTCAAGTCCAAGGCCCTAATTCAACAAAATTGATGACCAAGGTTTTTGGAGATTGGGTGAGTGACTTAGGCTTTTACAAGTTCAAGGAATTTAATCATCAAGGGATTCCAATGATAATTGCTAGAATGGGTTACAGCAAAGAACTTTGTTATGAACTGTTTCTTCAAGATCACTCTAAAGGAAATGAGTTATGGGAAATTCTTTGGCAAGCTGGACAAGATTTAAATATTAGTCCCGGCTCACCAAATATTATTTTAAGAGTAGAGGGTGGAATACTGAGCTATTTAGCAGACATAGATAGAACTAATAATCCCTATGAGGTTGGGTTAGATTGGGCAATTGACCTTGATCAGGAGGATGACTTTATTGGAAAAGATGCTTTGCGTGCAATAAGCCTTAAGGGTCTAGAAAAGAAACTAATAGGGGCTGAGATTCAAGGCGATCCTATGACTGTCTTTAATGAGGAATCTTGGCCTGTTTTGATTGATGGTAAGAGAGTTGGATCTATGAATGCTGTGGTTTACTCACCAAGACTAAAAAAGAATATATGCTATGTCATTTTAGATATCGAGCATGCTACGAGCGGTCAAGAAATAATTATCTCCTCTCCAGAGGAAGAACTTATAGCAATAACAGTTGATATTCCATGGTTAAACAGGGTTAGAGACTAGTTAAGAACGAACCCTGCTGTTATCTGGGTCGTATATGGACCCCTTGCCAACTATCTGAACGGTCATTGGGTAAACACCATCACCATTTTCATTAAAGTACTCCAGCGATAGTGACTTCCCTATAACAGCTATATTTTTAGGCAGGTAACCCATTACCACATGTTTTTTGATTGATGGGCAATAGGACATGCTGGTGCTGTAGGATCGACGGCCCTTTTGCATCTACCGGCACTTCCCCTGTATCAGGGTCAATGATTGGTGAGATGCCGACCGGATAGCGCGTAGCACCCGATACATTTAGGTCATCTAGTGTCATGGTGCATAGAATTGTAATCGGCTCTTCTTCTCGATGCGCAAGGTGTGCTTCTTTGCCATGGAAGTCATCCGCTTTGACTAGGCGCCTTTCAATCGCCGATTCACAGGCATTATAGTTTCCCTCTAGATCTGCGCCTTGAAGTCGAAAGCTTTTTTCAAGGCGTCGACTGTTAGCGTAGGTCTCGATACCAACTGGTACAACCCCAACCTCAAGCAGAGAGTCATAAAGTGCTAGACCTTCTTCACTGTCATTGTTCAGATATATTTCCCAGCCGCTTTCACCGACATACGAAATTCGTGCTACCCAGACATCAATCGTTTTTCCGCCAGACAAATTGAGGGTCAGATATTTTGCTGTAGCAAAAGGAAAATTTTCCATGCTTATTTCACTCGGATCAACAAGATTGCCCAGGGCATTTTTTGCTTGAGGTCCCCATAATCCTAGAGTTACTATGTCATGGGTCCGGATATTAATATCTACTTCCAGTCCATTATCATCACGATAATTGCGCATAGTCACCCAGTCCAGGTTGCCATCGGCACCACCGGTAACTACTCGATAACGATCCGCACCTAAGCGGGAGATTGTTAGATCCGCATGGACACCACCATCTTCATCTAAGAAATTTGTATAGACGATTCGCCCTTCAGCAGTTTTACCTCCAACCTTCGCTACAGAAAGATATTCCAACATGCGTTCTGCATCTGGGCCTTCTACATCCATGATCGCGAAGTGGGATAGATTGATCATCCCGACTGACTCACTCATAGCCAAATGTTCTGCGTTAGCAATTTCATAAGGTACGTGACGTCGGTCCCATTCATTTTCTCGGACCGGAACTTCTTGTAAATAATTGTCGAGTTTTTCTCGATTGCTCTCATAGGCAAGAGCACGTTCCCAGCCAGCAACCTCGTTATCAAAGTAGCCTCCAAGCTCTTTTTCTCTTTCATAAAAGGGACTTACAAATAATTCTCTATGGCTAATATAGGGCTCTCTGGGATGAACAGCCGGAGTATAGATGGTTTGTGCATTTTCAAAAGCTCGTGTTTTAACAAAGTCCCTTTCCTTTTGTGCTGGATAAAATCTGGCAATATCAAAAGCGCGCATGTCCACCTGAGTTTTGCCATTGATCATCGATTCAGCACAGAGCCTCGCACAACCAGGACCATCTTTAACCCAAACTGCTTCGCATAACCAAAAGCCTCTAACTTCTGGACTTTCACCAATCAAAGATCCGGCGTCAGGAGTCACCGATAGCAAACCATTAAATGAACTTTTTTCATCCCAGCCTAACTCAGCAAGTATGGGTGTTGTTTCGAATGCTTTTTCTAGAGGTTCAGCAACTTCTTCAAGTTCAAGGTATCGCATTGAGTCAGAGCCCATTGTCTTCTCTGGATTGCCGATATCCTCTGGATCAACAAGTCGAGGCTCTTTATCTTCGTAAAACCCCCATTCAAGCATCCCACCATGGAGCCTGCCTGTGTCTCTAACATAAGCTGAATTTCCTTGATCACGAAGCAGTGGGTAGACAAGCAATTCCTTTGTTCCTTGAATTTCTGGAAGTGGACCAAAAAATAATAAAGGATGCTCCACTGGCATTAGTGGGATTGGAACGCCAGCCATATCTCCCATTAAAGGACCCCAGATTCCTGATGCAATTACAACTTTGTCTAGTTTTGATTGTCCCTTTGTCGGTTTTTACTCCAGTAATACGACCATTCTCAATTTCAAAGTCCTACTGCTGGTGTGTCGGTATATGTAGTCAAAGCACCTTTTTCTTTGGCGCTTTCTACGGCAAAGTTAACCACATCCTGAGAGCGGGGCGTTACTAAGCCAGCATCTGGATCCCACATAGCACCGCGTATTGATTCTTCATCTAATAAAGGAAATTTTTCTTTAGCTTCTGACGCAGAAATTAATCTAACGTTGGTTCCAAAGGCTTTGCCTGATTCAACTTTCGCTTGAGCTCTTCCCAGCGAGCATCGTCATCTTTCCGACAGATTTCTAGACCTCCCTTTTTTAAGAAAGAAACCATTATCTTCATAAAACTTTCTACTAAAATTAGTTGCCCAACAGCCTAGCTTGTCATGAGTCGTGTTGTAGACAAAGTCTGAAGCATGTGCAGTAGATGCTATATCTGAAGGAATGATGGTAGATTTTTCTAATCCCACAATATTTTTTTGGCCAAGTTCTGTGAGCCAATATGCCAGCATTGATCCAACGATTCCTCCCACACCAACAATTACTACTCTCGGCTTCTGTAGGAAATTTAGAGGATTGTTTTGTCATCTTTTATTACAAATAAATTGTTATATTCTGATAATAATCCTGCAGATATAACTGTCCAATACTTTATTTTGATTTCTCTATGCAGATAAATAAAATTGATGTAATTTTCTGATTTACAACTTAACAAAAAAAGGCAGTTTAATTCGAAAATAAATAGTATTTAAATATGTCTTAAGTGAGGAATATCAAAATGACTAAAAGAAATTTAATTGAAAGGCTGAGATGCAGGTCCAGTAATTTGTGCAGAAGGCTTTTTATTTGAGATTGAAAAGAGAGGTTATCTTTCTGCTGGTGAGTTTGTGCCTATGGTCTCACTTGAGCATCCAGATGCATTAGAAAATCTACATAAAGATTTTCAACATGCAGGTTCTGATGTGGTTGAGGCTTTTACTTATAATGCTCACAGAGAAAAAATGAGAGTGATTGGCAAAGAAGATCTTCTTGAGCCACTAAATAGAGCCGCATTAAAGATTGCTAAAGAAAGTTGCTGACAATCCAGATTGGCGGAGGAGAGGCTAATTTGATGGCAGGAAATATCTCAAACTCAAATATTTGGGAAGAGGGCAACAAAGAAACTCATGCGGAAGTTGAAAGAATGTTTAGTGAAATGGTTGAGTGGTCAGTGGATGAGGGAGCTGACTTATTGGTTGGTGAAACTTTTTACTACGCCGAAGAAGCATACATGGCTCTAGATATTATTCAAAAAGCTGGATTACCATCAGTTATCACCATTGCTCCAATGGCTGAAAATGTTATGAGAGATGGCGTTTCTATTATGGATGTTTGCAAAGAACTAGAGCAAAGAGGTGCCGATGTTGTGGGCATGAATTGCTTTAGAGGGCCAGACACTATGATGCCTTATCTAAGAGAGCTAAGAAAAATATTAAAATGTCATATGGCAGCTTTGCCACTGCCTTTCAGAACAACCGCAGCCAATCCAACGTTTTTTAACCTGCCTGATGATAACGGCTGTTCATGTCCTGCGCCGCACGGAAGAACATTCCCAACGGCATTGGATCCTTTGTATTGCAATAGATATGAAATGCATGCTTTTGCCAAAGAATCCTTTGAGCTAGGCATTAATTATCTTGGTGTTTGTTGTGGAGCTACGCCAATGCATATTCGTGAAGTTGCAGAAGCTGCGGGATTAACTGTACCGGCAAGCAAGTACAGAGAAAATATGTCAAATCATTTTATGTACGGCGATAGCGAAAGAATTGCAGAACATATGCAGGAATACGGCGATAAAGCTTAGAGTTCTTTTAAGTCATTGGTGGGAGGTTATTAGTCCTCCCATCTTTATTCATTCCCCGATCACCAGGATCGTGTAATCTTAATATTTTCTTCAAAGCTACCAAGCGGAAGTTCAAGGAACTTTGATATCTCATCCAATACATCAGATATAAAATCATGCGGATCAATGTGACCGGCTTCGGGGGCTAATACTCCAGCTTCATTTATTTTTCCTTCGGCTAGCATTTTAATTCCACAGGCTAATGGGATTCCAGTAATTTCTCCCATGCCTATGCGATCAAAAGAATCATCATCATTCATTATGCAAACTCCCACGCTCGCTGGAACTCCATTTTTTGAACCATGCGCAAATCCATACATAGAAGGAAGATGATTATTAGCATTAGGCTTCTTTTCTTGAGATTCCTGGCTTTCTAACCATGAAAATAAATTTGATGCTTTTGCCTTGCTAAGGAAACCAATGTTCACAAGACCTGTGAGAACTTTGATAATAATTGAGTCGAGGGAACCACCGTGGGCAAGATTAATACAATCTTTTAGCTCAGAAAAATAATGAGGAAACGTTACTGCCTCAGGATGACCAAAAATATTGCCGGTAAGATTAGGTAAACCTGGGTATTCAACATTTATTGCCTGAAGAGGTTTGACCATTTGATAGGCACTATCTTGATATATCTTTACCTTGCCAGTCATTTGCTCAATTGCATGCAACATAGCGGCATTGGTAGATTGCTGCTTAGCAGTTTCATCTATAGTTGCTGCACCGGCATCCCAGCCGGTATAGACTGTCGTGACTTCATCTAATTCACGTATGGCAATGAGCGCCATCAAATTTGTCAGTCCAGGGCTTGCACCGAGTCCAATAGTGGCAGACACACCAGCTGATTTAGCATTCGCATCAAGCTTCATCATTTCAAGTGTTGGCTCCCAATCATCACAAATATCTAAATAGTGGCATCCTGAGTCTATGGCAGCACTAAGAATAGGTTCGCCAAATTTAAAAAAAGGGCCACAGGTATTTACCACAATATTAATATTCTTCATTGCTAGTTTAAGAGCCTGATTATCACTAACATCAAGCCGAACAGCAGAAACTTTATTATTGAGGGTAGCCGCAAAAGATGTCGCACTTTCTTCGTTGATATCGGCAATAATTATTTCATCTATAGCATCAAAGTTTTGAGCTGCCTTAAGTGCATAGCGGGCCATGCTTCCACATCCACCAATTGCAAGAATTTTCATAATTTACTCTAGAGCTGTTTCACTTTACTATCTAATTCTATAACTAAGGAACTAACCAATGCAAAAAGATATAGATATTATTATTTATGGAGCAACAGGCTTCACAGGTCAACTTTGTGTCAAGTATTTTCAGTCACTGAACACAGATGTGAATTGGGCTATTGCAGGTAGAGACCAAGACAAGCTCCAAAAAGTAGCATCAGATAATTCTGTAGACGTTGAGATGCTTATTGCTGATTCAGATGATGAGGTGGCATTAGATATTCTGACTTCAAGAGCAAAAGTTATTTTATCTACGACAGGACCCTTTCATCGATATGGATCAAAACTCGTTGCATCCTGTGTAAAGAACAGCGCTAACTATGTAGATATCACAGGTGAAAATTTCTGGGTCAAAGGCCTTATTGCCAAACATCACGAAGAAGCATCTGCCAAGGGAATTAGAATTATCCCTTCTTGCGGTTACGATTCTATTCCATCAGACCTAGGAGTTTTTTATTCAGCCAAAGTTCTTAACAAGCCAATCAAAAGAATTGAATCATTTCATTCATGGGAAGGAGGGGCGTCAGGTGGAACTCTCGAGACCATGTTTTCAATGGGGGATCTAGATTTAGGCGATGATCTTTTGGATCCATATCTACTAAACCCAAAAGACTCTTATACACAACAGCAAAAAGAACAAAGCAGCGATAGGGTAGGCATAGCCAAGAAAAATGAGATTAATGCGTGGTCAGGTCCTTTTATTATGGCGACTGCCAATACTAGGGTGGTTAGACGAACTGAAGCATTGTTGAGTTTAAGGCAGGAATCGTACGGCTCTAATTTTACCTATCAGGAACATGCATTGCATAAGACTTGGTTTAGCGCATTTAAATCCATAATTGTTACAGGCATCTCAGTCTTGGTTCTTATGTCACCACTAAAAAGAGCAGTAAAACCTTTTTTACCTAAGCCAGGAGAGGGACCTTCAGAGGCTGTTCAAGAGAATGGATGGTTTGATTGCAAGTACATAGTTGAAACAGAAGATGGAGAGAAATCAGTTTTTAATATGAATGCAAAAGGAGATCCGGGTTATAAGGTCACAGCAAAACTTATTTCAGAATGCGCTCTTTGCTTGATTGAAGATGCGGATGATTTACCTGGAGGCTCTGAGTATGGAGGGGTCTTAACCAGCGCCTCAGGCTTAGGCCAGCCTCTAATCTCTAGATTGACCAAAGTAGGCGTTAATTTCAAGGGACCTCTTTAAGTCAACAAATATTCAATCGTCCTTTAGATCGTTCTCTTTGACATATTTTTCCCAGTCCTCCCAATCGTGAGGTGTTCCGGCTCTAGGTTTAGTTAAATCATTTGCTCGTCTTAACGCTTTGGTTTGAAGAGATGTTTTTTTATCCTCAAAAAATTTTCTAAAGGTTTTCTTAATTTGATCTTTCATTTAAAAGCAGCCATTTTTATGCATAATCACTAGATGAAGTTAATAACGTACCTCTTAATAGTATTATCAATGAATTCTTTTGCAAAATCTCTGGATGATCCTAAATCTTGGCGTGGCATAACCGACCAAGTGATGGGCGGAAGATCTGACTTGGTGATCGCTCATCGCGATGGTGTTTTTACTATGTCTGGAATTGTTACCACTGAAAATAATGGTGGTTTTGTAAGACTGTCTAATAGAGTAGATATTAAGAGCAATGATTTTAAGGGCATTAAATTTAAAGCTAAAGGCAATAACGAGGCTTATGAAGTGCATATTACTCTCAAGGGCATCAAGATGCCTCCCTGGTCTTATCTAAGCACAGCGTTTGATGTTACCGATGATTGGAAAGAGTATCGAATTGAATTTAAAGACTTAAAGTCTTATGGATTTGCGGCTGTGTCGATGAAACCAAAAAATATCAGAGATATCAGTTTTGCTGGTTACGGAAGAGACTTTGAGGTTGATTTAGCTATCAAGGAAATTAGTCTATTCTCTGAATAAAATCTTATGATGAGATTGAAAAATACATTATTAAATCAATTTTCTCTCACTGGGATGCATAAAGCTTAGCTTGAATAATGGTCTCAATGCTTTGGTATATTAATAATAGCTTGATATAGTTATTTGAAATATTTGAGTGCTTAAATTATGTTGTCAATTTTCAAAAAAAAATTATTCGGTGATTCCGTCACTTCCTCTGATGAAACTCCTCCTTATGTATCTGCCGTTATCTGCTTGATGATAGAAATTGCTCGCCTAGATGGAAAGATAGATACCGATGAAATTGATGAGATCAAACAATTTTATGCAGATGCTTATCCCAATGGTAATTTTGATGAAATATTTGAGGATTTAAAGGCATGGACCAGCCACAAAGAATCTTTTACCCCCTTTATTAATATTATTAACAGCAATTGCAATAAGAAATTGAAATTAGAAATTCTTGGAAATATCTGGAGCGTCATTCTTTCCGATGGCAATGTTGATCCTTATGAAGATGCTCTTTTTATGCAAATAGGTGATTTGCTGCTGATCACTAAAGACGAGCTTTCAGCCTTAAAGCACTAGGATTCTATTAACCTTTTAATTACGAGCAGAGCTTTAAGTGCTCCAGTAATTTTTCTTCAAACATCTCCAACACTTCTGGTTCTATCAGATGCCTCATGCCAGGAATAATTTCTAAACTGCTCTGAGGAATAAGTTTATGCATCGTGTATGCATTTTTTACATCAATCATTGGATCGTACTCCCCGTGAATAATTAAGGTAGCAGCTTTAATTTTTTTAACTTTCTGCAGTCGATTTTTTGAGGCAAGAATTGCTAACATCTGTCTGGCATACCCAGATCCATCTGCAGCACGCTCAAAGTTCTTAAATGTATCTTCTCGAAATTCAGGAGTGTCCACGACGCGACCTTCCATTCCTATTAAGGTTACAATTTTTACTTCTCTTTCATATACCTCTTCAACAGAAGCATTTGGATTCTTAGATCTTTGCATCATTAACTCACGTACCTCACTGGTAGGAGCATTTAGAGGGCTTGGCGTTGAAGCGGTCGATGCAATCAATGTCAGTGACTTAACTCTTTCCGAGTATTGAGAGCTAATAATTTGTGCAATCATCCCACCCATGGAAGTTCCTAATATATGTGCCTTTTTAATACCCAAGGAATCGAGTAACTTGATGCCATCTTCTGCCATGTCATCGATTGTATATTCTGATTTAAGCGGCAAGCGCAAGAAATATTTGACGTAATCCAAGACAAACGCTGGCTCACCAACAAACCTAGAGGAAAGACCAACATCTCTGTTGTCATAAGTAATGGGCCTGTAGTTATGCTCTTTTAAAAAATCTATTAAGTGCTCTGGCCAATGGACGAGCTGAGCTCCCAAACCATGAACCAATAAAATAGGCTCACCATCTGCTGGACCGTGGTCATGGTAAAAGATTTTTACTCCGTTATTGTCTGCGTAACCTTCGGAATATTGCTTTTCTAAATCCATGAAGTTTTGAATGATTTCGAGTTAGTAGTATTTTTATACTAATGTACTCAGCTTATATTACCAACACTTCATAACACTGATATAGTCATTGGGTATTTATGAACTCACAAATGGTCTCCAATAAAGTTCGAGCAGCCTATGGCATAGGTGACTATGCTATCTGTTTGTATTGGAGTGGGGTCGGCCTTTATCTTTTATATTTCTACACAGATGTTGTCGGTATTACGCCTCTGCTTGCTGGTTGGATTTATGCTCTAGGCATAGCATGGGACGCAGTTACTGATCCCTTTATGGGCTACCTTGCCGAGCGAACTAGAACTAAAATGGGCAGCTATCGTCCCTACATTTTTTATGGATCAATCCCATTAGCCCTGTCCTTTGTTCTCCTATTTTGGGTCCCGCCATTTGAAGGCATGAAATTATTTTTATTTTTATTAAGCGTAAATTTATTTCACAGAACATGTTTTACCATTGTCAGTGTCCCATATTCTTCTTTGACTGCCAGAATTACTGATGACAGCGATGAGAGAACAAAACTTACTACTGCAAGAATGCTAGGCGCATCCTTTGGGACTTTAACTATCTCAGCTCTAGGCTTTCCAATTGTTCTTTGGTTTGGCGGGGGAGAAGAAGCGCTTGGTTTCATATTTTTGGGCATAATTTCTGGTCTCACGGCAGTTCTTATTTTAAGCATTACTGTTAGATATGTAGAAGAGCGGAAGTTTAATTTCACGGCTGCCCAACTTCCAAGTTTTTCTAGAGTTGCTGTTTCAGTTGCAAATAACTATCCATTTTGGATCGTCTTTGCCTCGATTTTAATTCTTGTCTCAACCTCGGTTATGTTTAATAACAATTTAATTTATTTTGTTAAATATTCACTTGATCTTCATGCATATCAAGGCTTGATTCTCGGAGTTAGCAGTGGCACTGCCTTTTTGGCTATTCCATTTTGGGCTTACGCCGCACTTAAAATAGGAAAAAGAAATTCCTGGATGATAGCAATGAGTTTGCTGTTAATTGGTTTTGTCATTTTTTATGTTTATCCCATCTCAACCTTAAATGAACTCCTTATTATTCTTGGGTTTATTGGAATTGGTAACGGTGCCACTGGAGTATTATTCTGGTCAATGTTGCCAGATACGATTGAGTACGGTGAGTGGAAAACTGGAATTAGAACTGAATCTTCTCTGTATGGCTTTATGACCTTTGCACAAAAAGGCGCAATAGCATTTGCTGCGCTGTTACTCGGAGTAGCTCTCACACAAATTGGGTTTGAGCCCAATCAAGTTCAGTCAGAAGAAACATTGTCAGGGTTAAAATTAATCATGACATGGATACCGTTGGCAGGAGTGATGATCAGTTTTATTTTGGTTTACTTTTACCCTATTGATAAATCATTTCATGACAAACTCATTACAGAAATTGAAGACAGGAAGTTAGCGAATGCAAAAAATTAAATGGGGCATCATAGGTCCTGGATCTATTGCTACTGGATTTGCTCATTCTGTTGAGCATTGTCAGAACTCTGAATTAACTGGAGTGTTTGGGCGAACAAAAGAAAAAGCCAATGATTTTGCGAAGCTATTTAATATTCAGTCCTTTGCTTCTTTGCAGGATTTTTTATCCTCCGAAGACATAGATGCGGTTTATGTGGCCACACCTCACAGCGATCATTTTATCTGTGCTTTAGAGGCTATCAAGCATCACAAACACGTTCTTTGTGAAAAGCCTCTGACCATGAATGCTCATGAAAGTATGATTCTATTGGATCTTGCTCAATCGCTTAAAGTATTTTTGATGGAAGCATATATGTATAGAGCACATCCTCAAACCTTAAATATTTTGAATCAATTGTCTATATTTAATGAGACAAATGAAAAAATATTAATCGAAGGTTCGTTTGGATTTCAAGCAGAAGTCTCGTCGGATCATCGTCTAAGAAATCCATTCTTGGGCGGAGGAGCAATATTAGATGTGGGCTGTTACCCCTTGTCCATGTGCAAATTAATTGCTGGGCATCTTCAAGATCTGCCTTTTGCTGAGCCTAAAAGTATCACTGCAACAGGCAGATTAGATAAGACCGGAGTAGATCTGCAATCGGATGCTCATCTAGTATTTTCAGATCAAATTGAAGCAAAAATAAGTTGTGCTATCGATGAGCAACTTCTTAATAGACTAGTTATATCTAGTGGCGACATCTCAATGACTGTGAGTGATCCTTGGCATTGTGGGCAGTTCCAGGAAGGTAAATCATCTATTGCTATCAATCATGCATCTGGCTTAGTTGAAGAGATTTCTTTTGTTGATCAGATAGGTCTTTTTACCAGAGAAATTGAACATGCTTCTAACTGCATTCTCAATCAAAAAATTGAATCAGATGTTATTTCTCATGCAGACACTCAAAGCAATATGTTCTGGCTTGATCAATGGAGGCAGCAGATGCAGATTGTTTGCCCTAAAAATTTAATCAAGAATTCTCCAGTGCTAGAGTCTAAGGCTTTTTTAAATCAAACAACTAAACTTGAGAATGTAAGTTTACCAGGGCTAGATAAATTAGCTTCAAGATTAGCCTTTGGCTGCGACAATCAAACCTCTGAAGTTCATGCCTTCACAATGTTTGATAATTTTTATGGATCAGGCGGTCGAATTTTTGATACAGCCTACATTTACAACAACGGCATGGGAGACAAGTACCTAGGGCAGTGGATAAATTCTCGCCAATTAGAAAAAGAGATCATCGTCATTGGTAAAGCAGCCCATACTCCTCAATGCGAGCCCCAGTTTATAAGACCGCAGATACTTGAATCTTTAGAGCGTCTCCAGATTAAAAAATTAGATATCTTCTGCCTGCATAGAGATAACTCAGAGGTTCCTGTTGCAGAATTTATCGATGCATTAACTGAGATAAAAGAAGAAGGCTTGATTGATTTAATTGGCGCATCTAACTGGGAGTTAGATAGATTTTCTGAAGCTCGGGAGTATGCATTCAAAGAAAAAAAAGAGCCATTCAAAGTATTAAGCAATAATTTCAGTTTGGCTGAAATGATTGAACCTGTGTGGCCAGGTTGCGTGGGTGTGAATGATGCCTATATGGAATATATCCTCAAAGAGGAAATATTATTATTTCCATGGTCAAGCCAAGCTAGAGGTTTTTTTATTCAGAAAAAAGAAGTTATGTCTTCGGAGCATTTCTCTAACCCAACTTTAGATGAAGAGATGAGAGTGTGGCATTATGAAAAAAATTTAAAGCGCCGAGAAAAGTGTTTTGAATTAGCTGCAAATAAAAATGTTCAGCCGATACAAATTGCTCTTGCATATGTTTTGCATAAATCTCCTCTAATTTTTCCGCTAGTAGGACCAAGAACAATTTTTGAAACAAACAGTTCCATACAATCTTCGCAAATTACACTAACGGCCCAAGAACTTCTTGAACTTGCTCAAGACTAATTGTTTCTGTGAGGTGTATTCGTGTTGCAGAGGATCCAATTAGAATCTCATAGGAACCCTGTCTAATCTTCCAGCACTTGTCTTCAATGTCCCAGTAAGAGAAATTTCTTTGAGTGAGCCTGATCTCAACAGTTTTTTTATCACCAGCTCCTATCGTCTCTTTTGCAAAGCCTTGAAGGGTCTTAATTGGCTCAGCATTGTCTGAATTCTCAAAAGCAACATAACACTGTGCAACTTCTGCCCCAATTACATCCCCAATATTTGCAATCATAAATTTACAAGATACTTCCTTGCTATCACCCATTTTAATTTCAAGATCACTATATTGAAATTGGGTATAAGAAAGACCATGACCAAATGGGAACAATGGGTCATTAGCTTTTCTGTCATACCATCTATAGCCAACTAAAAGCTTTTCGTCATAGTTCATCTGCGCATCCTTGCCTGGATAACAATCATAAGCAGGAGTATCTGCAATATTTTTTGGAAAAGTAGTAGGCAATCTTCCAGAGGGGTTAACTTCCCCAGTGATAATATCCACCAGAGCATTTCCAAATTCTTGACCAGCAAACCATGTCTGAATAACAGCATCCGCATTATCAATCCATGTCATTTCAACAGGTGAACCGGTATTAATAACGACTGTGGTATTTTTATTGGCCTCTAAAATTGCTTTAATTAAGGAGTCTTGATCAGCAGGTAAACTTAACTCCGCTCTATCATTGCCTTCGGTCTCCCAGTCAGAATTAGTTCCAGCAATCAATATGACCTGATCTGCATTACCTGCAATTTCAATTGCTTCTTTAAATAAATCAACCTCATCAGGTGCTTGGCAGCCAATATATACTGCAGGAAAATTTCCTTCAAAATAATACTGCACTTCTATGCTGTAGCTTTCGCCTTGTTGCAGATTTAGAACTCCCTTTTTTGAAGCTGAGCTAAATGTGAAAAAAGCCTCCCCTGGCTCTATATCATTCCAATTATCAATAAGTTCCTTGCCATCAATTAATAACCGACACTGGCCAATTCCAAATATTTCAAATTCATGATCACCGGAGATCTCCGGTGTATATTTACAAGAAAACCTAACTGAAATATTAGACCTTTCTTTTTTACCAATCACCTCTTTTGCAAAACCTTCAAAAACCCAAAATTTATTTCCTATTAGATGCTCAGATAAAATTAAATTTTCTTCAAAGTTCTGCCCATCAAAGTACTCAACTAAAAATCCTTTTTTATCACTTGTAAGCTCCTCATTAATTTTTGGGAGGTATTTATGGGTATGACATCCTTTCGCATACTCGATTTTTATTTCTCCAGGAAGCCTAGCTTTAAAAGCTTCTAGAGGCTGCACTTGATAATGCGGCATAAGACTTGCACTGCCTCCACCTATGATTTGAGCATTTTTTGCATTTGGTCCAATCACTGCTAATTTTTTAATATTCTTTTTAAGCGGTAAAAGTCCTTCATTTTTTAAAAGCACCATGCCATCTGCAGCAGCTTTTCTTAATAGTTTTCGATGTGATGGCTGATCAATTGCTTCTTCTGGCCTGAATCCGGGTCTTTCAAAACGTTTAGAGAACTCAGCGACGGTTAGTATTCTTTTAACCTTGTCATCAATAAGCTCTTCATCTACTTTTCCATCTTTGATGGAGTTGATCAAGCTAGCACCCCAGACATTTCCTGGACCTGGCATCTCAAGATCAAGACCACCATTAGCATTTTCTTCAGTTTCCAGTGCAGCACCCCAATCACTTACCACATATCCATCAAATCCCCATTCTTCTTTTAATATGTCGATCAACAATTCTTGATGTGAGCTGCAATAAATATTATTTAGTTTGTTGTAGGCGCTCATCACAACTTTTGCATTACCTTGCTTAATGCCCATCTCAAAAGGCAATAAATATATTTCTCGAAGAGTTCTCTCATCAATGTTTGAGCTAATTGCGTGCCTATTAAACTCTGTGTCATTGCCAACAAAATGCTTTAAGCAGGCTGCAACATTCTTGGATTGCACTCCATTCACATATTGAACCGCAATTTTGCCACTCAAAAATGGATCTTCAGAAAAGCTCTCAAAATGTCTACCGCCAAGAGGATGTCTATGAATATTAATAGTTGGCCCAAGCAATACATCCACATCCTTTGCATTTGCCTCTTCTCCCAAGGCCTCTCCAAGTTGATTAATTAATTCCAGATCCCATGTCGAACCTATTGAAATAGCACAAGGGAAACAGGCAGAAGATTTCCCAGAATTTGAATCACCTCTGATTCCATTTGGACCATCTGACATCTTAATGCTTGGAACATTTGCATGGTCAATCTTATTTGTGTACCAAGAATTAAACCCACTAAGCAGCGAGACTTTTTCCTCTAAAGTAAGCTGGGAAACTATTTGATCTATATCTGTCATAGGTTAATCTTAAATCCTTTAATAATAAAAACACACTTTTTATGTCGGTAGAATTTATTGTTTTTTTTGCAATCCTATCTTTTCTTACCTCTCTGCTTACTTCTATATTTAGTGTTGGTGGAGGCTTAATCATGCTGGTTGCACTAGCGCAGTCATTTTCTCCAGCTACTCTAATTCCATTGCATGGATCCATTCAGCTTGCTAATAACTTCTCTCGTACGCTTGTTTACAGAGAGTTTGTTCAATGGGAGCTAATTAAGCATATTGTAATTTCTACAATGTTTGGCGCCCTAGTTGGAATTTTTTTATTTGGAACGCTTTCAGAAAACTTATTACTTATTTTAATAGCCAGTACCATTCTCTTTCTTACGTGGGCGCCGATAGATAATTTCATTCTCTCAGTAATGAAAAATGATTGGTTTTGCGGTCTAATTTCAGGATTTGCAGGTATTTTTGTTGGTGCAAATGGACCGCTAGTAACAGCCTACTTAAGAACAAAAAATTTATCTCCTGAAGTTTTAGTGGCGAATCATGGAGCAATTATGATTTTTCAACATGCGATCAAAATCATCTTATTCACTTCTTTTTTTAGCTTTACTATTCAGGACTATTTCCTCTTTATTTTTATTCTTGCACTCACTGGTTATGCAGGCGCAAATTTAGGCAGAAGGCTCATCTCAAACATTTCATTTGACAGCTTCAATATTGCCTTAAAAATATTGTTAACATTTTTGTCAATATTTTTAATTATATAAGTAAGAGCATCAGTGCATTGCCATAAAAATATTCGTACAATAAATTAATTCAAGGAAAAGGAATAGCAATGAAATTAGTATTAGGTTTATTTGGTTTAGAGAACTTTTATGGTGGTGACGTAAAGTCCTATATTGAAATTGCGCAGATGGGAGAAGAGCTAGGTTTTGATGCTGTTAGCGTTACAGATCATGTGGTCATGGGAAAGAATCTGCATAAATATCCTTTTGGTCAATTTCCAATGCCATCAGATGCACCATGGTATGAACCTTTAACTCTTTTAACGATGATCGCAGCAAATACTAGCTCTATTAATTTAGCTACAGCCGTTCTTATCGCTCCATTGAGAAGTCCCGCTCTCCTAGCAAAGACAGCAGCCAGTCTTGATGCAATCTCCAACGGCAGACTTGAGCTAGGCGTTGGTTTGGGTTGGCAGGAAGAGGAATATGAGGCATCCGGCATTTCCTTTGATCAAAGAGCAAAGATTTTTTGGGAAACATTAGATATCTGTCAATCATTATGGAAGGGTGGTCCAGTTTCACATAAAGGAGAAATATTTGAGTTCAATGATATTTGGTGTCATCCAATACCTCCACAAGGCAGTGACATACCCTTACTTTTTGGCGTCAAAATGACAGAATCTAATGCACAAAAAATTGCAAAAATTGGCCACGGATGGATACCCATTAAGACCAGCAGAGACTTTATATCAGAGGGCAGCGAGAAACTTAATAACGCATTTAAAGAAGCAGGTAGAGATGACAAGCCCAGAATTAGAGGGCAACTTCCTACATGCGTTGATTCAAATGGAGTGCCTAGCGTTGACTTAACTTTAAAAGAGTTAGAGAAATCAATGGAAGCAGGTTTAGAAGAAATAGAAGTGTTTCCAATTAATTTCGCTCAGTCACCAGATCATTTACGAGAAGTGCTGGAACTAATAGGGGAGCTTAAAAAATAATGGACATCAAAAATTTATCAACTCAAATTATCTATCAATATGCTTCTATTATTGATTCAAAAAATTTCTCTGAACTATCGCGCATTATGTGGGATGAATTTTCGCTGACAGGACCTTATGAGTTAATTGGCTTGGAGACTTTCATTGGGGCTGTCCAACAAAACTTAAGTACTTACAAAAGTACCATGCACTTAATAGGTAATGTAGAAGGTCAGTGGGATGGAAATACTTATACTGGTAAGACATATTGCATAGCCAGTCACATGCTTGAAGAAAACGGACAATCCAAAAAACTAGATATGGGCATTATTTATGACGACACCATAGAGTTACGTGGCGAAGAAGCAAAATTCTTAAATAGGCACTTTAATCTTCAATGGCAGAAAACCGATCTTTTGGACTTTTAGTCAGAGGTCACTATTTCGGTTTGAAGTGAAGGTTTAATGAGTTTGTAAACAAAGTTTTTAGCAATTCAGCACCTGGCATCCCAGAGTATGTAGGTCGCATAATCAGTGAGATTTCTCTGTGCGGTCCAGGCTCATTTAAATGTGATTTTAGTAAATCTTTGTTAGAGCTGAGTAATTGTCCTAATGCCATGTGAGGCACCAATGTACTTCCCATGTTTCCTTTAACCAGTTGCACTAAAGTTGCTAAACTTGATGCCTTTACAACATGCTTTGAATCCCCAGAGATTTTGCACGCATCTAGGATATGATCTTTTAGGCAGTGTCCATCATCCAAGAGCATTAATTCTGAATGTTCTAATTGAGTTGCCCTAATTTCTTGCTTCCCTGCATTCTTATTTTCATGGTGAGCTATCCAGTAGAAATCTTCTTCCCAAAATTTTAAAGAAGTTAAACCCTCTAAGTTATAAGGCAGGGCCAAAATAGCCATATTTAGCTCTCCATTCTTTACTTTATTTACTAGAATATTTGACTGACTTTCTTCTATGCGCAAAGTAAGATTTGGGTAAGCCTTTTTAATTTTTGGTAATACAATTGGTAAGAAGTAGGGGCTAATAGTTGGGATAATTCCAATGGAGATATTGCTGGAAAGGGGATCTGATTGATTTTCTACTAATTTTTGAATCTCGAAGATTTGCAATTGTATGGACTGAGCTTTTTTTAAAAACTCAGCTCCAAGGGTGGTAACAAAGACTTTTTTATTGTCTCTTTCAAACACCTTAAATCCTAAATGTTTTTCCATTTCAGTAATTGCATTACTTAAAGTAGAAGGAGAGACGAAGCTAATTTCAGCAGCTTTTTTGAAGTGCAGAGTTTGAGACACTGCTAAGGCATAGTCTATTTGTTTCAATGTAATCATTTAATTTTCTTTTATATTTTTTATATGCAATAAAATCGAATATAACATCCTTATTTTATGTATTTACCAATACATATATTAACTATAAAATAAATTCAATCAAAGCATTTATTAATGCATTGAAACAATTTCATATTTAATTTCGTTTAGGAGGTAAATTACTATGAATAATGATACTGAGGGCAAATGTCCCGGTAATGCACGGGAGTTTATCTACTAACAGCTCAACTGGTACATCTAATAAAGATTGGTGGCCAAATCAATTAAATCTAAATATCTTGCATCAACATGATCAAAAAGGCGATCCAATGGATGCGGATTTTGATTATCAAGAAGAGTTTCAAAAGCTTGATTATCAAGCGCTGAAGCAAGACCTTAACGACTTGATGACTGATTCACAAGATTGGTGGCCTGCAGATTATGGTCACTATGGACCATTTTTTATCCGCTTGACTTGGCATGCTGCTGGAACATATAGGACTGGTGATGGAAGAGGGGGCGGAGGAACTGGAGCTCAACGTTTCGCTCCTCTAAATAGCTGGCCTGATAATGGAAACTTAGACAAAGCAAGAAGATTGCTATGGCCAATTAAGCAAAAATACGGAAAACAAATCAGTTGGGCAGATCTTTTGATTTTATCTGGAAATGTTGCGATTGAGTCAATGGGTGGAAAAACATTTGGTTTTGGTGGAGGCCGAGCTGATATTTGGGCACCTGAAGAAGATATTAATTGGGGAGCTGAAAAAGAATGGCTCACCAATGAGAGATATACAGGCGAAAGAGACTTAGCCAATCCTCTTGGTGCTGTTCAGATGGGATTAATTTACGTGAATCCTCAAGGTCCCGATGGTAATCCAGATCCTAAAGCGAGTGCGATAGATATTCGTGAAACATTTGGTCGCATGGCAATGAACGATGAAGAGACTGTTGCTCTTGTTGCTGGTGGACATACATTCGGTAAGGGTCACGGTGCTGGACCCGATAGCCATGTTGGTGCTGAGCCAGAAGGTGCAGATATGGAAGAAATGGGTTTTGGTTGGATAAGTTCCTTTGGTTCAGGTAAAGGTAGCGATACCATCACAAGTGGCTTTGAAGGCGCATGGACTTCAAATCCTACTCAGTGGGATAACGGGTATTTTGATTTATTGTTTGGTTATGAGTGGGAGCAAGTGACTACGCCTGCAGGAGCTATTGTATGGCATGCTATTGATCAGAAAGATGAGGACCTTGCACCTGATGCAGAAGATCCATCAAAGAAAGTTCCAACCATGATGACTACTGCCGATATGGCCCTTCGTGAAGACCCAATTTATAATAAAATTTCAAAACGTTTTCATGAAAATCCAGAGGAGCTAGCAGATGCATTCGCTCGCGCATGGTTCAAGTTACTTCATAGAGATATGGGCCCTGTAAGCCGATATCTTGGACCAGAGGTTCCTTCCGAGGAGCTTATTTGGCAAGATCCAGTTCCTGCTGGAAATGCAGACTATGATGTCGAGTCTGTTAAATCTGCAATTTCTGAGAGTGATTTAACTATTCAAGAAATGGTTGAAACTGCATGGGCTAGTGCGTCTACCTTTAGAGGTTCTGACGTAAGAGGCGGTGCTAATGGAGCAAGAATTCGTCTGGCACCTCAAAAAGACTGGGAGGCTAACAAACCTGAGCAATTAGCTCGTGTTCTAGTGTTTACGAGACTATATCTATAGATTCTGGAGCATCAATGGCTGATGTCATAGTGCTTGCTGGTAACGTTGGGATTGAGAAGGCATCAGGCTTAAAGGTTGACTTTACACCTGGAAGAGGAGATGCATCACAAGAACAAACGGATGTAGAGTCTTTTGCAGTCTTAGAGCCAATTGCAGATGGCTTCAGAAATTTCCAAAAAGCTTCTTCTTCAATGCCTGCTGAAGAAATGATGCTTGATAAAGCTCAGTTACTTGGGTTAACAGCTCCTGAAATGACTGTTTTATTAGGCGGAATGAGATCACTAGGAATTAGTAATAATGAGCATGGTATTTTTACTGATGATTCAAACAAGCTAACCAATGATTACTTTGCAACGCTTCTTGATATGTCTGTTCAATGGAAGCCTAATGGCTCTGAAAAATCATTCATTGGTACTGATCGTGTGTCCGGTGAAAAAATTAGAACTGCTTCAAGAGTTGATCTTGCATTTGGTTCTAACTCTCAGCTTAGAGCTATAGCAGAAGTTTATGCTAGCAGCGATGCACATGATAAATTTGTCAAAGACTTTGTTTCCGCTTGGAACAAAGTGATGAATATTGATATTGCTTGATGCGCTAGCTTAGGCTTATTTTGAAAAAGGGCTCATTTGAGCCCTTTTTTTGATCCACGATAAGTGATTTAAAAATGTGGAGGTTTCTCATAATCTATTGGTGGGAACTTGAATTTTTGATCTTTCAAATCAACCTTCTCTCTTTTTTTAATGTATTTGGACATCACATCAGCGGCATCATCAGTAGCGGATGGAATCTCCTTCTTGTCATTATCCAGCTTATCTTTACTCATAATCTCTTTTTTCTAAACAATGACACAGTTTACCTAATCTGCAGAATATTTTGATGAACCATAAATGTTTAGTATGATTCATTGATGAAAATAGCAATCTACCCTGGTTCTTTTGATCCCATTACTTTTGGCCACATAGACATTACTGAGAGAGCCTGTGCACTGTTTGACAAAGTCATAGTCAGTGTCGCTGAGAGCAAGTCTAAAAACCCGCTTTTTAGCGTTGCTGAAAGAATTGATTTGGCACAAGAGATTTTTAAAGATAATCCAAAGATTGAGGTCATAGGTTATGCCAGCAAGCTAACCGTTGATCTTGCAAGAGAGAATAATGCTATAGCTATTATCAGAGGGTTAAGGGCCGTTGCAGACTTTGAATATGAATTTCAGCTTGCAACTATGAATCGCAGTCTTGCCCCAGATATTGAGAGCATTTTCTTTACTCCCAAGGACACTCTGATATATGTCTCCTCTAGTTTAGTCAAAGAAATTGCTAAACTTGGTGGAGATGTATCTCGCTTCGTTAGCCCGAATGTCAAAGATGCGCTTGCGGAGAAATACTCAACTTAACTCTGGCATTTGCTGCAAAAGAAAGAAGCTCGCTGGGTCTGAACTATTCTTTGAATGATGCCTGCTTTACATCTTACGCATTCTTGACCTTCACGATCATAAGCAGATAATTCAATCTTAAAGTAACCTTGATTGCCATCTGGTTGATAGAAATCTTTCAGCGTTGTCCCTCCAACTTCAATGGCTCTTCGAAGAATTTTTTTTGCTGACACTGCAATGTCTAAAGATTGTTTCTTGGTAATTAATTTGGATCGTTTGGTGGGGCGAATCCCAACATCAAATAGAATTTCATTGGCGTAGATGTTACCAATGCCAACCACATGGGATTGATTCATTAGCGAGATCTTAATTGGAGAGTTAACTTTTCGCAGCCTTTTAAACAAGTACTCGCCATCAAAGTCTTCTGACAATGGTTCTGGTCCGAGTTTATCGAGTAAAAAATGATGCTGAGGGTCTGATACAAAGTGCAGCGATCCAAATCTTCGGGGATCATTATAGATGAGCTTGGCATCTTGAAAAATGAACTCAACATGATCATGTTTTTTATAAAAGTTAGATTCTTTTTCAGCTATTCGAACTGTTCCAGTCATCCCAAGATGAAGCAATATTTGAGAGTCTTTAACATGAAATAGAATATATTTTGCCCTTCGGCTTATTTGATCAACTGTTACGCCCTTAAGATTTTTAAATGCTTCTAGATCTACTGGCCATCTAAGATTTGGGTTGTGAATTTCTACAGATTCAAGAATCTGATTCTGAAATGTCTGTATTGCTCGAACCGAGGTTTCTACCTCAGGTAATTCTGGCATTAACCGAGTAAGCTATTGATCTCTATAAGATTTTCTGGACTCAGGGTACCAGCAGCAAGATGCAAGCGCAGGGTAGTGATCAGGTAGTCATACTTAGCATTGGCTAGATTTCTTTCAGCGCTGTACAGATTTTTTTCAGCTTGCAACAGATCGACAATATTTCTTGTGCCGACTTCATAACCAACTCTAGTAGCTTCCAGGGCACTGGATGCAGATACCACAGCTTGCTTTTGAGCTCTAAGATTTGCTACCAATGTCACAACATTAGAATACTGACTTCGCACATCCTGTATAACGCTTCTCTCAGCAAACAGAGCATCTTCTGATGATTTGTTTGATTCAGCATAAGCTTGCTTGGTTCTTGAGATCACAGCTCCACCTTGAAAGATAGGCATGGAGAGTTGAAGGCTGTAAGTGTCTCTCTGAGTTTCATCAGGCACGGTAATATTAAAAGCACCACCAGTATTCAGGCCATCATATGCATATTGATTAGTTTCTGATTCAGTTTGCGCACCAACAATATCAACTTTAGGTAAATGATTTGAAGCAACACTGCGAGCATTGTTTTTTGATGCATATTTTCTTAAATTAGCTGCTTTTAACCTAAAGTTATTTTCCACCGCTTTTCTTGCCCACTCCTCTTTAGAGGCTGGCACTGGATTGGTAACACTCAGGTCATTCACTAGTCCATCAAGAGATAAAATTTCCTTCCCAACAAGTGCATTTAAGGCTTCCTGAGCTGTGAATACAGTCCCTTCAATCCTAATTCTTGAGGCCATGCTCAGATCAAATGCTAATTGAGCTTCTTGAACTTCGGTAACCGCAGAAAGACCTACCTCATAGCGTTGGCTGCTTTGATCTAACTGTTTCTTGATTGCTTTCTCTTCTGATCGCGCTGCATTTAAGTTATCGATAGCTCTTAGAACATTGAAATAGAGCTCAGCAGTTCTAACAATTAATGCCTGTTGAGAGTATGCAAAATCTGCTTCAGCTGCATCTGTTAAAAATTTTGATTGACGATATTTAAACCAGCTATCTAGCCTTAGGAGTGGCTGAGTGAGCCGGGCAGAAGTATTAAAGTTATTGTATTGATTTTGAAGGTTTCCATTTTGATAGTATTCATTCCAATTAGTCTGAGCATTTAGGGTAATGCTTGGCAAAAGAGCTGCTCGTCCCTGTACTTTAATTTCCTTTCCAGATAAATAAGAATATTCCGCAGACTTGTATTGAGGATCATTCTCCAAGGCATCATTGTAAATATCTAATAGGCTATCAGCGAACGCAGAGATACTAAAGAAAGCAGCGAGTGTAATTAAAAATTTTGATTTCATAATATATCTGAATGTTTACAGTGTTAACATTAAACCTCTTAAGGGGTAGCTATGTCAATGAGAGTATTTTAATACATTGCTAAAAAATCTCCTAAATTAATACATTTGTTTGTATTTAGTTAGAGTAGAATATGACGTAAAAGTTCATCAAGCTTTAGCGAAACATTTACAGGAAAGTTAATTGGCAAAAGATTACGACTCCCAATCGATAGAGGTTCTATCTGGCCTCGATCCGGTGCGAAAAAGACCGGGCATGTACACAGACACAACATCTCCAAATCATCTTATTCAAGAGGTAGTTGATAATTCTATAGACGAAGCTTTGGCAGGGCATTGTTCAAGTATCAAGGTTACTTTGGCTAAAGACGGCATCATATCGGTGGGCGATGATGGTCGTGGTATGCCAACTGACATTCATCCAGAGCATAAAGTTTCTGGTGTTGAATTGATCATGTGCAAACTTCATGCTGGCGCCAAATTCTCAGGCGAAGACTACAATTTTTCTGGAGGCTTGCATGGTGTTGGCGTTTCAGTAGTGAATGCGTTATCTCAAAAATTATTGGTAGAAATTAAACGTTCTGGGAAGCAATTTGAGATGGCTTTTGAAGGCGGCGACAAAAAGTCTGAGCTCACGGAGGTTGGAGAGGTTGGAGCCAGAAATTCTGGAACGATCATAAACTTTCAACCGGATCCACAATACTTTGAAACTGTAACTGTTAATACAGATAGCCTTAAACATCTCTTAAAAGCTAAGGCTGTTTTATGCCCCGGTCTAACCATTCAATATGCCGATGAGAAAAAACAAGAAAAAATTTCTTGGACTTATGAGAATGGATTAATTTCCTATCTATCTGAATCTTCTGAAGGCATCGATTTACTTTTAGAAGAATCAATATCTTGCAGCAAACTTGCAAAAGATAATGCGCTTGATTTTGTTTTGAACTGGTCTACTCAACCGGTAAAAAATCTGATGAGCGAATCATATGTGAATTTAATTCCAACTGCCCAAGGAGGCTCTCACTTAAATGGTTTTAAGGCTGGGTTATTGGATGCAGTTAAGGAGTTCTGTGAGTTTAGGAATCTAATCCCTAAGGGATTAAAAATTACTGCTGATGATGTTATTCAGCACAGCACTTTTATTGTTTCATCTAAGCTAACCAATCCTCAATTTGCTGGCCAAACTAAGGAGAGACTCGATTCTAAAGATCATCAAGGCTTTGTGAGCTCTACCACCAAAGATGTTCTTAGTATTTGGTTCAACCAGCATACCGAAGAAGGAGAGAAGCTCGCAGAATTGGCCATTGCTTCTGCACAAGCCCGGACAAGAGAAACAAAAGTTGTGGACAGGAAAAAGACTTTTCAGGGCCCAGCGTTACCGGGTAAATTATCTGACTGCAACAGCACAAATCTTGATGAGACAGAATTATTTTTTGTGGAAGGAGATTCTGCTGGAGGATCTGCGAAGCAATCTAGAGAGAGAAAATTTCAGGCAATCATGCCCTTAAGAGGAAAAATCCTTAATACCTGGGATCTTGAGAGCAGTGAAATTATTAAATCCATTGAAATTAAAGACATCTCAACTGCAATAGGAGTTAATCCGGGCAGCCCTGATATCTCTTCATTAAGATATGGAAAAGTTTGCATTTTAGCTGATGCTGACTCTGATGGTCTGCACATCGCCACCTTGCTTTGTGCGCTTTTTTTGAGGCATTACAAGCCATTAGTTCTTGCAGGTCATATTTATGTGGCCATGCCTCCACTGTTTCGAATTGATTGTGCTAAAGAAGTTTTTTATGCGCTTGATGAAGAAGAAAAAGATTCAATTGTTAAGAAGCTAAAATCAAAACCAGGAAAACCAAAAATTGATATTCAGCGATTCAAAGGTTTGGGTGAGATGAACCCATCACAACTTAGGGAGACAGTCATGGATCCAAAAACAAGAAGGCTAGTGCAGCTAACAGTCACAGCATCTGATAATGTAAATAGCATGATGGATTTACTGCTATCAAAAAAGAATGCTGGCGCTCGAAAAGAGTGGCTTGAAAAACGAGGAAAAATTGTCTCAGTTTAATCATGGAAACAAATAAAAATATTACTTCAATAAGTCTTAAAGAATATGCAGAAGAGTCATATTTAAATTATGCAATGTATGTCATCTTGGACAGGGCTTTGCCTCATGTGGGTGATGGCATGAAGCCAGTTCAGAGAAGAATCCTATATGCCATGAGCGAACTGGGCTTAAATGCTGGCTCTAAATATAAGAAATCTGCAAGAACCGTAGGAGACGTGATTGGTAAGTTCCACCCTCATGGAGATAGCGCGGCATATGAAGCGATGGTTCTGATGGCGCAGAATTTTTCTTTTAGATATCCTCTTGTAGATGGCCAGGGTAACTGGGGCACCCAAGATGATCCCAAGTCATTTGCTGCAATGAGATACACCGAATCTAAACTTACTGGATTTGCAGATCTACTTTTATCAGAGCTCAAATTAGGAACAGTAGACTGGCAGCCTAATTTTGATGGTTCATTGCTTGAGCCAATAATTTTGCCTGCGAAGATTCCAAGTATATTGCTGAATGGAACCACTGGTATTGCTGTTGGCATGGCCACTGATATTCCTTCCCATAATATTAGAGAAGTCTTGGATGCATGCATACACATGCTAGACAATCCCAAGGCCAGTACCAAAGACCTCATGAAGTTCATCAAAGGTCCAGATTTTAGTAATAATGCTCCGCTTATTGCCTCACAAGAAGAGTTATTAGAGATGTATGAAACAGGTAAGGGTGGTTTCAAAATTAGAGCTCAATGGCTAACAGAGGGAAATGATATAGTTATAAATGCTTTGCCTCATCAGGCATCCGGCTCAAAAATTCTTGAACAAATTGCAGATCAAATGCAAAAGAAAAAAATACCCATGGTGGTTGATTTAAGGGATGAAGGCGACCACAAGGAACCGGTTCGACTGGTGGTTACCTTAAAATCTAACAGAGTAGATGCAGGCGAAGTTATGAATCATCTTTACGCAACCACTGACCTTCAAAAAAACTATCGCGCTAATATAAACCTTATTAGCCTGAAGGGTTCTCCAAGAGTATTTGCTCTGAACGACCTCATATATGAATGGCTAACATTTAGACAGCAAACTGTTTTACGTAAATTAGAGCATCGCCTAGATCAGGTTGATGACCGTATTCATATCCTTGAAGGATTGCTAATTGTTTATCTCGACCTTGATAAAGTGATTCACATTATTAGAAATAGTGATGAACCTAAGAAAGAGCTGATGAAAGCTTTTAAAATTTCAGAAATTCAAACCAATGCAATTTTAGAAATTAGGCTTCGGCAGCTAGCTAAGCTTGAGCAAATAAAGCTTGAAGAAGAGAAGGGGCATCTAGAATTGGAGAGAGCAGAGTTAGAAAAAATTATTAAATCAAAGGCTAGGCTCAAAACTTATATCAAGACAGAGTTAAAAGAAATTAAAGATAATTTTGGTGATGACAGGAATTCTCCAATTGAGTCACTATCTGAGGCAAAAGCCTTCTCAGAAGAGGAAATGGTAACTTCAGAATCCGTAACTATAGTTTTATCTAAAGGTGGCTGGATAAGATCTGCAAAGGGTCATGACTTAGATCCTAGCACTCTAACTTTTCGAGGTGATGATAGTCTGCAGCATTTTGCAAAAGGAAAAAATAATCAATCGGCTATTTTCTTTGATTCTGGTGGGAAAGCATTTTCTCTTGCTGCTCATTCACTGCCATCTGCTCGAGGGATGGGAGAGCCTTTAACAGGCAGGGTCTCTTCGGAATCAGGTGTAACTTTTATGGGTGCCGCCATTGGAGCAGAGTCCTCTAAAATCTTAATTGCCAATTCTGCTGGCTATGGATTTGTAAGTGAATTATCAAATGCACTCTCCAATCAAAAAAAAGGTAAAGCTTTTATGAAATTACCAGAGAAGGCAGAGTTATTGCCTCCCTTGCCACTTGAAGATTCGCATCGTCATGTCGTTGCAATTTCTTCAATTGGTCGGATGTTAATTTTTGATATAGCTGAGCTTCCGGTACTACCAAAAGGGAAGGGAAATAAAATTATAAATATTCCAAAACCAAAATTATTGGCTGGCGAAGAATCAATGAATTTTATTTGCCTGTTGTCTGATTCAAGCACACTCCAGATTCACAGCGGCAAACGCTTTATGTCTCTCAAACTCAAGGATTTAGAGAATTATATTTCCACTCGAGCAAAAAGAGGGATGATGTTACCTCAGGGTTATAGAAAAGTTGATCAAGTGCTTGAAATTACTACTGAGGACGAAGCTGCCCCTGAATAACTGATCTCAGTATTTTGAGGCCTTTTAGAATTAACTTGTCTTCAATGATTAAGCTTGGAGCGATTCGAATGGTATTGTTGTTGGCCTTTAAAATCATCAGGCCTTCAGCGTAACAACCCTTCATAATGGTATCCAAATTAAAGTTTTCTTTGACGTTTAATTTACAGCCAAGCCAAAGACCGGAACTTCTTATTTCTTCAAAACAGTTAAATTCTTTATTAATTTCCTTTAAACCTGAAACAAACAACTTTTCTTTTTTCTTCACTCCATTCAGCAATGTTTTTTTCGTTAACAGAGTCATTACTTTTTCAGCGACCGCACATGCAAGTGGGTTTCCTCCAAAAGTAGAGCCATGAGAGCCTAACTGCATACATTCAGCAATTTTCGTAGAAGTTAACACCGCACCTATAGGTATTCCGCCTCCGATTCCTTTGGCGCAGCACATAATGTCGGGTTTAATGCCAAACTGCTCGTAGGCAAAAAGTGTTCCGGTTCGCCCAGCGCCTGACTGCACTTCGTCGACAATAATCAAAGCCTGATGTTGCTTGCATAACTTTTTAATTTTTTGCACAAAAGCCTTTTGAGCTTTAATAATTCCTGCTTCCCCTTGCACCAATTCAATTACAACCGCAGCAGTATTTTTATTAATTGTTTTTTCTAGATTTTTTAGCTCATTAAACTGATGATGCTTTATTCCACCTGGCATTGGTCCATACCCTTCAATAAATCTGTCAGATCCATTAAGAGCAATAGCCATCATAGTTCTGCCATGAAAAGCATCAGAAAATGCAACGATTTCATTCTTTTTCTTATTTATATTTATGTAAGCATATTTACGAGCTGTTTTGATAGCAGCTTCCACTGCCTCAGCGCCAGAATTAGAAAAAAATACCTTTTCAGCAAAAGTGTGTTTGCAAAAAATCTTTGCCAGCCTTAGGGCGGGCTCATTTGTTAAAAGATTTGATAAATGCCAAATCTTCTTTGATTGATCGGCTAAAGCCTTATTTAATTCAGGATGACAGTGACCCAGGCTAGTAACGGCTATTCCAGAAGCAAAATCTATATACTTCTTATTTTTTTTATCCCAAACGATTGATCCTTTCGCTTTTAATGGAATAAATTCTGCAGGTTTGTATACCGGCATCATATATCGGTTAAAATCTTTACGAGCTACCATAGAACCCATTGTAATATGATTAAGATTCAAGAAACCATAGAAAATAATTTTTTAATTGAGATTACTCCAAATAGTTCTTTGGAAGGAAGGGCAAGGATAATTTTTTTAGGCAGCCTCTCTTTTGTATGTTTATTTATCGGTGTCTTTTTCTTTTTTATGGGAGCCGTTCTCATTCTTCCCTTTGCTGGTCTTGAAGTGGCTGTCGTTCTTATTTGCTTTTACCTAAGTTTCCGCTGGAGCCAACAAAGAGAGCTAATTTTCTTAACCAACGAAAGAATTAAATTAGAAAGAGGTCGACTAATTAAAGAATTTTCATGGGAGGAGTTTCGGAGCTTTACTGTTCTGAACATTGACTTAGATGAGCGAGAAAATAAGCATTTTTCTTTTCGCTCAAAAGGCAAAGCAGTTTCTTTTGCATCTTTCTTAAACGAAGACGATAAATTAGAGCTTCAACAAGAGTTAAAACAAATTATAGGAAAGCTTAATGCTCTAGGACCAGGGTCTTAATTTCTTGGCAACCATTTGCATTTTTCCAGATTCATAGATCATTTTCTTTCTACTTTGAACCTCGCCTTCAATTAAAGGTTGAAAATATGCTTTGGCTTTATTTGTTAAGCCAAAACCATCCTTACTAATAAAGCTGGCGGGAAGTTTTTTCTCAACATTTGCAATTTTATTCAAGCGCTCTGATACAACTTGCCATCTGTATGGTGTATTACTTGTTCTTTTAATTATTGGCATTACGCCATTCATTCCCTCAACTGCATACTGAACAGCTTTTTTACCCACTTCAAAAGCTTGTTTTCTATCAACTCCTGACGATAGATGGCTGGCACTGCGCTGCAGATAATCTGCAACAGCCCAATGATTTTTAATCTTTAATTTTTGATTGATTAGTCCGGCAAGCCTTGGCGCTACTCCACCAAGCTGACTGTGACCAAATGCGTCTTTTGAATTAGATTCTGCTAAAAATTTTCCCTTGGCATCTTTGATTCCCTCAGATGCAACCACGACACAAAAGCCATTCTCTTTGACAGTTTTCTTAACCTTCGCAAGAAATCTTTGCTGATTAAAAGTGACCTCTGGCAATAAAATAATATGCGGTGCGCCGGGATGACTATCTTGAGCCAATACACTTGAGCCTGCTATCCACCCAGCATGCCTACCCATCACCTCTAAAACAAAAACTTTAGTTGAGGTTTCGCACATAGACTCAACATCTAATGCCGCCTCAATAGTGGAAGTTACAACGTACTTAGCAACCGAGCCAAATCCAGGGCAGCAGTCTGTTACAGCCAAATCGTTATCAACAGTTTTAGGTATAGCAATGCACTGCAAAGGATAGTTAAGCTTCTTACTAATTTGAGATATTTTGAGCGCAGTATCAGCTGAGTCATTTCCACCATTATAAAAAAAATAACCGATGTTATGAGCTTTAAAAACCTCTATCAGCCTCAGGTACTCATTCAAGCTTTCATCAATGCCTTTTAACTTATACCTGCATGAACCAAAAACTCCTCCTGGACGGAATTGAAGATCTTCAATAAATTTTTTTGATTCTTTGGAGGTATCAATCAACTCTTCTCTTAGCGCTCCAAGGATTCCATTTTTTCCAGCAAATACTTTACCAATTTGAGGATATTTTTTTGCTTCAAGTATTACAGCACTAGCAGAGGCATTAATTACAGACGTCACTCCTCCTGATTGAGCATAAAAAGCATTTTTTTTCATTAGTTTATAAATTAATTAATTTGGTCTATGGTAACAAATGTTAGCTAAAAATATTTAAATATGAAAATTCATATCCTTGGAATTTGCGGAACCTTCATGGGTGGCTTGGCGCAAATTCTTGCAGAAAAAGGACATCAGGTATCGGGATCGGATCATCAGTTTTATCCTCCGATGTCTGGTCAATTAGAGGCTTTGGGAGTTGAGATGATTCAGGGCTATGACACAGTCAATCTACCAGATGCCGATCTATTTGTTATTGGCAATGCTTTAAGTAGAGGCAACTCTAGCGTTGAGCACATCTTAAATGCAAAACTTCCCTTTACTTCAGGCCCTCAGATGTTGGGAGAAATGATTAAAGATAAAACGGTTATTGCAGTTGCTGGAACTCATGGTAAAACTTCTACTGCATTCATGCTGTGTGAAATTTTTCAGCACCAAGATATGGATATTGGTTATTTGGTTGGAGGTGTAAGTCAGTCTCTTGAATTATCAGCACGCCTTGGAAGCACTAATCTTTTTGTGATTGAGGCCGATGAATATGACTCAGCTTTTTTTGATAAGCGCTCAAAATTTATTCACTATCATCCCGATACTTTTATTATCAATAATATTGAATTTGATCATGCAGACATATTTTCTGATTTATCAGATATCTTGAAACAATTTCATCATGCTGTAAGAACCGTTCCCGGAGAAGGCAATATTTTAATTCATGCTGATGGAGATAACATTTCGGAACTATTGGAAATGGGCTGTTGGTCTAATACTCATCAGATTGGAACTAAAGAGACTATAGAGCTGGATCTAACAAATAAAATGCTGAATTTTAAAGAGGAGACATTTAACTTAGAGTCTCTTCCATTTTATGGCACTCACAATTATCAAAATGCTCTTATGGCAATCTATGCAGCTTTCTTAAATGGAGTCCAGCCTAAAGATTCTTTTGCCGCGTTGCAAAATTTTCAAGGCGTTAAGCGAAGATTTGAAAAGATATATGAAGATCACAACATTACAATTATTGATGACTTTGCCCATCATCCAACAGCCATAGCATCTACTATAGCTGCTGCTCAAGATCATTTTGATGGGAATATTTTAGGTATTATAGAGCTAGGTTCTAATACTATGTCAGGCGGCTTCCATGGGACTAATTTGCATAAAAGCGCAAACTCACTGGATGGAACTTTTTGGCTCAACCTTTCAGGCTCAGAAGGGGAAGGCCATGAATTTACCTCTGTAAATGCTTTGCTGAATAATTTAAAAGATACTCTAGATGGCTTTGATGTTATCCTCATAATGAGCAATAAAGACAGTAAAAAAATATCGGAACCCCTCATTGAACTCATCAAAAAAAAATAATTTTCCAGTTTTCCCTATTGGAATAGTTGTCCTTCCCGGCACTATTCAGTCATTACAAATTTTTGAACCAAGATACCTGTCCATGGTGAAAGATTGCATGAGCTCTGGCTCAGGTTTTGTGATTACTCTAAGCAATAACAATGATTCTGGAGAAAGTTTTATGTCGCAAGGCACTTTTGTTGAGATTATTGATTTCAATCAACTCCCAAATGGATTGCTGGGAATAACTGTAAAGGGATCGCAGAAGGTTTCCATTAAATCTGTTGAGCAAACTGAAACAGGGTTGCATTTCGCTGCGATCGCTCCTATTTCTGAGCCAACTGTTGATGATCAGGCTGTATTAGCTCAATTTCCTGATCTTTTGAATGTTTTAAGTCAGCTCAAAGAGCATCCATCAGTAAAATCTTTGCCATTGGACATTGATTTACTGTCTGCAGAGTCTGTCAGTTATCATTTGGCTGGTTTAATTCCCTTGTCAGCAGAGCAAAAACAAAATGTTCTCGAGGCATTTGATGCAACGCAGAGGATGAATATCTTGGCTAAATTAGTTAACCAGATCTCAGAAAATTCTACTTAGATTTTTAGCAGCTGCTTGCCCTTATTTTCACCAGTAAAAAGTCTGTTAAGTGTTTGAGGGCAGTTTTCAATTCCTTCTTGAACATCCTCCCTGTGCTTCAGTTTTCCTTCCATGACCCAGGTAGCAATTTCTTCCAATGCCTTTTGTGATTGAGGAATATAATCAAGCACCAGAAATCCTTGCATAGTTGCCCTTTTAATAATTAGAGAGAATAGGTTTCTTGGTCCAGCCGGTAATCGATTAGCATCATATCCGGAGGATATCCCTCCACATAAAAGAATTCTTGCATTGATATTAATGCAAAATAATACAGTTTCAAGAATATCTCCACCGACATTATCAAAGTAAATATCGATACCATTTTTTGCTAATTTAGGTAGCTCTTCTGCAACATTAGAATTTTTGTAGTCTATGACATCATCCACACCAAGCTCTTTTAACCAAGCACACTTTTCTGCTCCACCAGCAATCCCTATAACATGACAACCTTTAAATTTAGCAATCTGAACGGCAACTGATCCAGTTGCCCCTGCCGCTCCAGATACTAAGACAGTTTCGCCTGGCTGAGGATTGCCCAGCTCAACTAGCCCATAATATGCAGTAATTCCAGTAGTACCCATTACATTCAGCATGGTAGGAATTGGTAAAATATCAGGAATGACTCTGAATCTTTCATCGCCTGTAGGCTTTGTAATGCAGTGACTTTGCCAACCCACAAATCCAAAAGCTAGGTCACCAACCTTGTATTCTGGATTATTTGATTCAAGAACTCTGCCCATGCCACCGGATCTAACTACTTCACCTATTTGAACAGGTGGTAGGTACCCTGGCATATCATTTAACCATGTTCTTTGTGTTGGATCGAAGGAGAGAAATAGATTCTCTATTAAGATTTCATCTTCTTGAATCTCTGGCATTATTTCAGTGATCAATTCAAAATCTGAATCTTTTACCAAGCCTTCCGGCCTATTTCTTAAAACCCATTTAGTATTTTTGATTGTCATATTTTTCTCTGGCGTGCTTTGTTGTTGCAACAATCTTATCAGCAAATAAAGTAAATGTTACAGCTTGGATTTTTAATATTTTTTGAAAGGATGCTGCAGATATGATTTTTTTGACTTTGCTCTAAACCAATTTAGGCCTCTAAAAACAGAGGGGATGGATATAATTTTTTGTTCTAACTTAAACTTCCCAGGATAATCAATTAGCAATATGCCAATGATCATTGTAAGTATGCCTTGCCCAGGGAGAATCAGAAGCAACAATCCACTAATCAGCATCACGATCCCAATAACATTCTTTACAATTATTATCACCACCCTTGTCTCAGATGAATATTTATCCCAGTTATCAGCTTGCCTTTTTTCATGAATAAAATAGTCTTCAGGAATCTGCGATATAAACCAACCCAACCCAATAATACTGAATATCAAAATTAATATGGATAAACCCCCTATGCCAATTAATATTGATGAATAGCTCGCCAGCCATTCAGTCATGAAGTTCAAATAATCCATTTATATATCTTAAACAAAGACTTACAGAAATAATGCAAAACCTTCTTTTTAATTAATAATAGATTTATTAGCCTAAGTTCGATATTCTGAAGGCTGATACTAGAATAAGAAATTACAAGTTTCTTTAACAAATCCTAATTACCTGTAAATAGCACTATTTTATGAAATTACCTGAATTAAAATCGATTTGTCTCGACACTCTTGATGACATGAAGGCGAAGGATATTGTATCTCTGGATATTAGGGATATCTCTAACTTTGCAGATTGGTTTATTATTGCCACAGCCTCATCTTCTAGAAATGCAAAAGCTATCTCGAATAAGATTATTGAGGAAGTAAAACTTAATAAGCTGCATGTTATTGGGGTGGAAGGCCAAGAAGATTCTGAGTGGGTTTTGATAGATTGTGGCGATGTTGTCATCAATGTAATGCAGCAAGAAGCTCGAGAGTTTTATGATTTAGAAAGCTTATGGGGTGAAGCAACACTAATCTCAGCTTAATGAAATGTAAGATTATCAGCGTGTCCCATAAACCAGCTGATTGGGAAAAAAAAGCCTTAGATTTTTATTTAAAACAGATACCAAATAACTTTAAGTTATCTTTTGTTGAAGTTAAGCCGCCTGCTTCAAAGGCAATGTCTAGAGAAGATACTATTCGCAATGAATCAACTGAACTCCTTAAGCACCTAGAGCAGGGCGCCTTTAAAATTCTATGGGATAGAAAAGGAACTTTAATTTCTAGCGAATCATTGGCAAAACTCTTTCAAGAAAAAATAGATCTTTCAGAGAATATTAATATGATTATTGGAGGGTCTTATGGCATATCTGAAGAGCTATTGGCACAAGCAGATTTAAGTTTATCGGCTTCTCACCTAACCTTTCCTCACAGACTATTTAAAATTTTATTGATGGAGCAAATATACAGAGCCAGTGCAATAAATCGTAACCACCCTTATCATAAGTAATGATATTTGAAGAGCGACAGATTGAGAAAAATAACTTTTCATCTAGAGCTATCTTTCTTTTCGCCATAGTTGGAGTAAGTTTTTTAGCAGTATTATTCCAAGTTTTTGCTTTGCAGGTTTCTAGCTATACCAGTTATGAGCTTGCAGCACTTAATAATAAAAATTATGCGATTCCTATTCAGCCCCTAAGAGGTGAAATTCTTGATAGAAAAGGCCGTGCAATAGTTCGAAATGAGCCTACCTTTGACCTAATTACACAACCAGATTTAATTACACAACCTGAATTATTTCTTGGGCTTATTAAGCCAGTTATTTATCTCTCAGAGGCCGAAGAGGATCGGTACCTAAAAAAATTCAAAGAAAAAGCTTTTGTGAACAAGGAGCTGGTTTTAAAAAAAAATTTAACCCCAGAAGAAATTGCGCGATTTAATGTTCGCAGCTTTAACTTTGAAAATGCATTTATAGGCAAGCGCCATAGACGCATAAGCGATTATCCTCAAATTTTTGCTCACGTTCTTGGCTATACATCCAGATCAAATAATCAGCATGACTTATCCATGGAAATCCCACGTAGCCATTGGGTAGATGCTGAATTAACCTATGCAAACGGACTTATTCAAGGAAAAACAGGGCTAGAGGAAACTTATAATCAGCATCTCTCGGGAACTCATGGAACAAGAGTACATGAAATCAATTCGCGAGGCAGATTAGTAAAAACCTTAGAATACTACCCTCCTAAAAAAGGATTAGATTTGCATACTCATCTAGATATCAAGGCCCAGATCAGTGCAGCAAATGCTTTGGGAGACAGAAAAGGGGCAGTAGTAGCAATTGATCTAAAGTCTGGAGGAATTAACGTTTTATATAGCGCTCCTACTTATTCTGTGAATAAGCTTTCTAATGGAATGTCTGTAGAGGAATTTCAAGATTTGATTAAAGACCCTGACAAACCATTTTTTAATCGAGCATTGCAGGGTCGATATCCACCTGCCTCTACCATCAAGCCAGCAATTGGAATGTTTGGGCTCACTAATAAATTTATTAATTGGAGCGAAGAGATTGATGATCCCGGTTTTTTTACATTACCTGAAAATGGAAGGATTTATCGCGGCTGGAAGAAGGGTGGGCACAATAACGTTAATTTAAAAAAAGCATTAATGGTCAGCTCGAACACATATTTTTTTAAGCTTGCTTATCAATCAGATATGAAGGATTTGGCTTCTTACTTCTCATCATTGGGATTTGGCAGTTCGGTATGCAGGGATTGTTATGACGAGGATTCAGTATTTGTTCCTTCACCAGAGTGGAAATATAAGAATTTTAATGTTCCATGGTTTACGGGCGATACAGTGAACATTGGAGTCGGCCAAGGGTATTTAGTAGCAACACCTATGCAATTAGCCAATTATATTTCTATCTTAGCTAACAAGGGCAATTTGCCTGAACCTGCATTGGTTAAAGTTGAGAAGCAAAGCCTGGATAGCAATAAGAGCCAGAAGATCAGTCTATCCAATCAAGACTGGGTAAAGATGCATGATGCCTTGACTGCCGTCATCGAGAGTGATTTTGGAACTGCCCGAAGCATTAGAAATTTAAAAGATTTTCAGGTTGCTGGAAAATCAGGTACAGCAGAGCTGGTTAGCCTTGATAGCAAGGAAGCATATTTAGAGGTGAGAGATACAGAATTGCTCAGAGATCACTCTATTATCGTTGCTTTTGGACCAATGCCTAATCCACAATATGCAGTATCAGTTGTGATCGAGAATGGTGAAAGCGGAGGTGCTGTTGCAGGTCCAGTTGCCATAGAAGTACTAAAGAGTTTGCTGAATGAGTAACAGGTCAGCAAAAATTTATTTCGATCCTTATTTATTCTTTAGTCTTTTTACGCTCTCTGTGCTTGGATTATTTTTTTTATATTCAGCCTCTAATGCAGACACATCGATTGTTTTAAAGCAGTCAGTTTATATTTTTCTTGGGTTTGCAATAATGATTGCCGTCAGCCAGGCAGATCCTGATGTATTTCGCAGGACATCTTTAGTATTTATAATATTTTCTGTCCTGCTGCTTGGAATAACCTTTTTATTTGGCCCAGAAATTAATGGAGCTCAGCGATGGGTTAGACTTGGACCTTTTTCCTTTCAATCTTCTGAGCTACTTAAGTTGGCTTTGCCTATATTCCTAGCAAACTTTCTCTTTGATAAAAGACTGCCGATTCAATCAAGGGAGATTGTCATTTCATTGGCAGTTATTTTTATAGCTTTCATACTTGTTGCGCGACAGCCTGACCTTGGAACGGGATTAATTGTGGCGCTATCAGGTTTATTTGTTTTATTCTTATCGGGATTGAGTTGGTCTTTTATGGGAGGAGCGTTTATTGTTTTAATTATTTGCTCCCCATTAATTTGGAATGTTTTATTGCAACCTTTTCAGCAACAAAGAATCGCCACTTTATTTAATCCTGAATCCGATCCATTTGGAGCAGGCTGGAATATCATTCAGTCAAAAATTGCTATTGGATCCGGAGGAATTTTTGGCAAAGGTTTTGGAGAAGGATCTCAAACTCAATTAAATTTCTTGCCTGAAACAAAAACTGATTTTATTTTTTCTGTAATTGGTGAAGAATTTGGATTCTTTGGCGTGGTAATATTGCTGAGCATTTATTTTTTTGTATTAATGAGATGCCTCTATCTTGCACTCAATGCCAGGGATAGGTTTTGCAGGCTTGTCATTGGAGGTCTAACCCTAACCTTTGCAGCCAATCTAATTATTAATCTATGTATGGTAGTTGGACTTCTTCCTGTGGTAGGTATGCCGTTACCCTTCATCAGCAGAGGGGGGTCTTCGCTGATATCATTATTTTTTGCTTTTGGCATAATTACCTCAATGGGAACGCATAAAAAATTCTTACCTCAATGAAATATTCTTTATCTATATTAATTCTTTTAGCAAACGTTAGTTTTGCCAACTACTCAAACCATCCTGAGGCAAATGACTTAATTGATTCATTGGTAAATGACCATGATTTTGAAAGAAGCTATGTAATTAAAGTTCTTGAGACAGCACAAAAGCAGAATAAGATTCTTGATTCAATGTCATCTCCTGCAGAATTTACATGGACGTGGGATAGGTATAAAAAACTATTCTTGGAAGAAAAAAGAATTGCAAATGGAAAACTCTTTCTTGCTGAAAACAATGATCTATTTAATAGAGTTGAGGACGAGTTTGGAGTTCCAAGAGAAATTATTACATCGATCTTGGGTGTCGAGACAAGATACGGCAAGATCAAAGGCAGTTACAAAGTCTTGGATAGCTTGGCAACACTGGGTTTTGATTTTCCAAGAAGATCAAAGTTTTTTAAAAGTGAATTAATTCATTTCTTCCAGCTCACCAGGGAAAATAACTTAGATATATATTCAATTCAGGGTTCGTATGCTGGCGCCATGGGGTATGGACAATTTATTTCTTCAAGTTATCGAGCTTATGCTGTTGATTATGACGGGGATGGATATAGCGATCTCTTTAATTCAGTTCCTGATGCTGTGGCCAGTATTGCAAACTACTTAAAAATTCATGGATGGAAAAGAAATGGCAGCGTTGTTCAAGCAGTTAGCCTTAATAACGTTAACAAGCTTTACAGCCCTAATGAAAGCTCAGATAAATTTATACCCTTGATGTACACAGAAGGAGATACTTATAAATATATGGTTAAAGAGGGAGACACTCTGCTAGGGATAGCTTTAAACCATGATCTTATGCTCAAAGAGCTAATGGTTTTAAATAATATTAAAGAACAAAACTTGATTCAAGCTGGCCAAGAAATTCTTTTGCGCAAGGAAAAAGATATTTATTTTATAGGCGATGACAATTTTATTGCGATCACCAAATATAATCGCAGTCATTTTTATGCAAAAGCCGTGTATGATTTATCCTTAGAATTCTGAGCAAAATATTTATGAAAAAATTAATATACTTTTTACTAATTGTTCCATTTTGCATGGATTTATCAGCACAATCTTTAGTTCCAAAGGCTCCAAAGCTTAATTTAAGCAGCTATATTTTAATAGAAGCAAGTACGAATACAGTAATTGCAGAATTTAATTCGGACAATCAAATCGCACCAGCTAGCATGACAAAAGTTATGAGTGGATATGTCATGGCAGATCAAATCGCCAATGGTTCTATCAGCCTTGATGATAAAGTATTGATTAGTGAAAAAGCCTGGAAGACAGGCGGCTCTAAAATGTTTATTGAAGCAGGCAAAAGAGTTTCAGTTAAAGATCTCTTGTCAGGAATTATTATTCAGTCTGGAAATGATGCAACCATTGCAATGGCTGAATATGTGGCAGGCTCAGAAGAAGGTTTCGTAGATTTTATGAATGCCTATGCATCAGAATTGGGATTAACTAATTCGTTGTTTCAAAATTCCACAGGGTTTAGTGATCCCAATCACTTTACCTCAGCAAAAGACTTGGCGAAATTAACCCAAGCCCTAATCAATAACTTTCCTGATCACTATGCAACCTACAAAGAGAAGGAATTTACATTCAGTGGGATACGTCAATTAAATAGAAATAAACTATTGTGGAGAGATGACAGCGTTGATGGTGTCAAGACTGGTCATACCGATTCAGCTGGATTTTGTTTAATTTCCTCTGCGCAGCGAAATGATATGCGTCTGATAGCGGTTGTTGCAGGCAGTGAGTCTGAAAACGAGAGACTTACAGCATCACAGAGGCTTTTAGAATATGGCTTTAGATTCTATGCGACACAGAAGTTAGTCTCCCAGGAGATAAAAGTCACAACCGCAAAAGTTTGGGGTGGAAAAACTAACGAGGTTGCTCTGGGATCATCAAAAGATATTTATTTAACACTTCCAAGATCTGAATTTAAAAATATTAAAGCGAACTATCAATTTAATAATAATCTTCAAGCTCCTATTGAGATTGGTCAGATGATTGGTAGCATTGAATTTACATCTAACGATCGTGTTGTCTTATCAGCACCATTGGTGGCAATAGAGACTGTCGAAGCTAAAGGATTTTTTGGAATGCTTTGGTCTAGATTGGTATATTGGATCACTAGCCTCTTTTCGTTTGGTTGAGATGAATAGTATTTCTGCCATATACCAAGGCCAATTAGACTCCTTGGAAAACATCAAGGTTTCTCCTTTCTCTCGTGCTTATACTTTTTCAGATAGTGTCTATGAGGTAATTCCATATTTTGATGGAGTCCCTTTGTGTTTTCAGATGCACATAGAGAGGCTGAAGCTGAGCTTAGAAATGTCTGGCATAAGCGTTGACATGTCTATTGTTCAAACTGAGATTCAAAAACTGGCGTTAGAATTAAAATCAAAGAATGGTTATGTATATTTTCAGATTTCTAGAGGCGTAGATGAGCTGAGATCTCACTTGCATCAGGATGACATGGTTGCTGAGCGTTTTGGGTATGTTGTATCGACTGATCTGTTCTCTAATCCTATTTCTGCCATGCTATGTGCTGATAATCGATGGGCTCATTGCAACATTAAATCTACTTCTCTGCTGGGCAATGTTTTATTGATGAATCAGGCCAGAAGCCAAGGTTGCAAGGAGAGTTGTTATGCATAGGAATAATTACTTAACTGAGGCTGGCGCAAGCAATGTTTTTTACCTCAATGCAGAAGGTATTGTTCGCACATCGGCTTTGAATGAAAACATCCTACCTGGAATCACGAGAGATATTCTGATTAATGCCTTGGCTGACGGTCCTTTTAAGGTTGAGGAGGGTAAATGTAATGTTGGAGATTTTGATTCCTCTCCATGTATATGGCTCAGTAGCTCGACTAAAGGACTGCTTCCTTTAAATAAAGTGATTGGTACTAAATATATTTACGAAGAATCCAATGAGAGTTTTGAAGAAATTAATAAGATTTTTAATGCTGCGGTTCAGTCACACCTTTTAGCTGCAATATAATTTTTTCTATTTGCTCCCAAACATTAGATTTTATAATCCCCTTGTTGATCAAGTCCAATCGCAACATCTGATCACTCAATTGCATAAATTCTGATGCCTTGCTGTGCCTGATGAGGTTTAAGTACTGGCTAATTTTTGACGACCACACTCCACTTTTAATCAAAGCAGATTTTTTATTAGTAGCTTGAGAAGATTCTAAGCATGAATTAATTATTTTAGCGATCATCCAAATCAATGGCGCTGAATTTTGACTATCATGCTCTTTTAAAAACTTGATAGTCTGTAAAACTTTTTCAAATTTTCTATCAATAATTACATCTTCTAGTTCAAAAGCACTGAGACCAGAATGAAATACTATGTTATTTGTTTCGGTCTCATCTATGTCTTGATCAGAACTAAAAAGCAATTTCAGCAATCGCACCTCATTCATTTGTCCCAATAGATTACCCTCATTATTTTGAAAAATAGATCCACCAAACATGGGGAGAAGGGATTTTGGCAAGAATTCTAACTGCCTCTTAAGCCAGAGCTTTTCTTCAGCAGTCTTAAGCTTCCCGCAGCTCACAATCAACCCCTTTTCATCTATATTTTTAATCCAATTACCGCTGGTAGGTGTTTTTTCAATGCTTGATTCTATGATTAATGCCAGATTGTCTGAGTTATAAAGGTGTTGATTTTCTAGGATCAATTTAATTTTTTCTGGAAATTTTCCCGAGGTATGCTTTAAATGAAGAATTAATTTTTCTTGGAACAAAGAACCTCCTACATTTCTCATAATGATATCTTCTGCTTGATCTAACTCATCTTGATGCAAGGAAACCTTATCATTAAAACCTTGAGCCTTGAGCGATTGTAATATTTGATCTGCAATATCCTGCTTTATAATTAACTCACTTCCATATAAAAATAAATAGCGAGAATCCTTTGAGTCAGAAAAATTGAGACAATTAACTTTCAATTAACCAATACTCCTGAGAGAGTTTCTCTAATAATAAAAATTCCAACTCATCTTTCAATTGTTTTTGTGCCGAAATTTCTGCCTGAGGGTTAATTTCATTTGAAGGCATTTGAACTATAGCGGAGATCATTCCAGTTTTTTGTTTGTCAGGTAAATTAAATTCATAGTGCAGCTCTCCTAAAATTTCAATTTCTTTTGATCTAACAGTTGAGCCTCCATAAAAATTTCTCTTTTTAAATTCAATTTTTTGAATTGTTACAGAGGAGCCCTGCATTAAATTGGTGATTTCGCTGGTAGCAAAATATTTCTTTGATCGCTCTTTAAAGGAATTGGAGATGCTGCTATGAAATTTAATAGAAGTTAATTGAATAATATTCGTATTAACAAATTCGTGCTGACACCCTGAACTAAAGAGGATGGTTAGCAATACAATAAGATTTTTTAAATTCTTACTTAGCGCCATCAAAGAAATCTTCAAAGCCAGATGGATCGTGCCTTCCGACCACTAAATTTTCTAACATTCCGAATCCTTCTTCTGAGCCTAGTTTAGCTTTCACAATTTGATGAGTGTGAAAAAAAGTATAGTCGCCTGGATCAACTTCAGCTAAATCCCATACTTCATAGCCTGTAGCAATTTCACCTTTCCAGATACCATGCTTCCATTCATCGTGTTGGTAACCTATTCCCTTGCAAAAGAATATTGGACCAATTGTCTCTAGCTCTAAATCAAATTTCTCTTTATTTTTTAGCATGCCAGATATCTTTGCCCCAGTCGCCCAGCGCGTCCCCTGTTTCCAATTTACAGAGTGATGCAGTGAATGAATGGTCTCAACCTCAATCTCAGATGGCGTAGAAGACATGTCATCATAAAGTGGCAATTTATGAGCAGATATTTGAGTGGTATTACCATCTCTATCTTCAAACGTTCCAAATTGGGTGCAGAAATCTTTGAAATGTATTGGAGCCCAGCACCAATATACTCCTGGCTCCTGATTTAGCATCCCAGGGGCTCCGCCTTCTTGCTCCCCAACCGGTCTGACTCCCCATGATCTATCTCTCGTTCCATAAATTGCTTTAGGATTGATCGTTCCTGCTTCGGTTGAAATTTCACCTGTCCATTTACCTAGCTGAGTAAATCTCACCGTATTCATTATTGTCCTGGTACCTTCCATCATGAGTGATCGAGGTTCCTGGTGCGCCACAGAATTAGCTGAAAATTTGAGATTACAATTTAGTTTATTATCAGGATCCTTAAGAGAAAATGTCAGTTCACTCATAGGCTCATCAATTGTTAAGCTCATTGGACCAACTTTTATCGGCATTCTATTTTGATCTAGACGCTGGCTTGCATGATAAGAATATTGCTTGCCCTCATAAGAGATGCTGAAGTGAGCATCAATAACGTGTCTATTTGGGTATAGCCCAATGCCAATTTCAAAAATATACCCATTCTCAGGATCGAGCCCATTGAAAAAGTATCTATCATAAAAATTTCTATCTGTTGAGCCAGGCACAGTAACGGGCTCTATCGCTTGATGAATTGGATAGTCGTCGAAAGGAGTTATATAGTTCATTTAAATCACAAAGTTAATTAGTTTTTCTTTGATATAGATTACCTTTTTTATTGATGTGTTGGCGAGACTTTTTTTAACATTTTCATTCTCCATAGCTATTTCTTGAATGGACTCTTGCGTTTCATCAATAGAAATATTTTCTTTGCCTCTGACTTTGCCATTAACCTGAATGATCAACTGAAAGTTTTCCAGCTTTAAAAACTCTTCATTCACCCCTGGCCAAGAAAGTTCAAAATCCTTACCATCTGAATTAGAAAATTGCTTCCAAAGATACAGAGAAATGTGTGGAGTGATTGGAGAGAGCATTTTTAATGTAAATTGAATAACCTCATCAAGACAAAATTTTTCACTTAGTGTTGCAGTATCTTGCTTGAATGACTCTGGAACTGCATTGAGTAATTCCATCACCCCTGCAATTGCTGTGTTGAATGAGTTTCTTTGGCTAAAATCATGAGTAACTTTTTTTAACGTCTTGTGACTTTTTTGCCTAAGCGCTAATTCCGTCTCACTAAAAGATAAAGGCTCTGATTGCGTAAAGATTGATCTGCCATCAGTTAAATTCCATACTTTTCTTAAAAATCTATACGAGCCTTCAATGGCTGTATCCGACCATTCTAGTGATTGCTCGGGAGGAGAAGTGAACATCATGTATAGCCTTACAGTATCTGCTCCATACTTTTGAATCATTATGTTGGGGTCAACGCCATTCAGTTTAGATTTACTCATTTTCGACATGCCATCTTTTTCTACCACTCTGCCATCAGACAGAAATAGCTGACCATCCTTTTCTGTTACAAGATCTTTATTAACCCACTCAGGATTTGAATTTGCATCTAACGCATAAAATGCATCTGATAGCACCATGCCCTGTGTTAAAAGTTTCTTAAAAGGCTCGGATGACTGAATAAGTTTTTGATCTCTTAGCAATAAATTAAAGAATCTTGCATAGAGTAAATGCAATATCGCATGCTCAATTCCTCCAATGTAATGATCAACTGGGAGCCAGTAATCTGCCTCAGAATCGAGCATGCTATCTGATGGCTGAGATGCAAACCTTGCTGCATACCATGAGCTTTCAAAAAAAGTATCAAATGTGTCAGTTTCTCTTAGGGCAGGTTTGGAGCATTTGGGACAGGATGTTTTCTGCCAATCTGTAAATCCACTTAAACTTAACCCTTTAGAGGTAATATCATTTATTTCTGGAAGTTCTACAGGTAGTTCCTCAATGGGAACTGGCAGATTCCCACAATCTTTGCAGTGAATCATGGGGATAGGACAGCCCCAATATCTTTGTCTAGAAATTCCCCAATCTCTTAATCGGTAATTTGTTTTCACTTCACCATCACAAGACATAGCTAAAGTTTCAGAAATTTTTTCAAAAGCAGCTTCAGATGTGAGGCCGTTATACTCTAGTGAATTGATCAAGATGCCTTTTTCTTCCACTGCTTGATCTTCAATTGTTGCACCAGACTTTGTCTGCACAACCTGCACTATTGGTAAGTTGTATTTTTGTGCAAATTCATAATCTCTTTGATCATGACCTGGTACGCACATAACAGCACCGGTTCCGTATTCCATCAAAACAAAGTTAGCAATCCAGATTGGGATTTCTGCATTGGTTATTGGATGAATGGCTCTTAGCTCAGTATCAATACCACTTTTTTCCTGTTTTGCTATTGCAGCCTCAGTTTTTTTTGCACCTTTATTATCATCAATAAACTGGTTGATACTGGGATGACTTTTTCTTAGCTCTAAAGCGAGCGGGTGATCAACAGCTATGGCGCAATATGTAGCACCAAAAATAGTATCTGGACGAGTCGTAAATACTTCCAGAGTTTCATCTATCTGATCAATTGAAAATTTAAAACTTAAACCCTTAGATTTTCCAATCCAATTTTTTTGCATTAGTTTCACTTGAGTGGGCCAATCCTCTAGAGATTCGAGGCCATCCAAAAGTTCGTCAGCATATTCTGTAATCTTTAAGAAATACTGATTAATTTTTTTTCTTTCTATTTCAGCGCCTGAGCGCCATCCTTTCCCGTCAATGACTTGCTCATTCGCCAAGACAGTCTGATCAACTGGATCCCAATTTACTTCAGCTTCTTTTCTCTCAACAAGACCAGCTTCTAGTAACTGAATAAAAAACCATTGTTCCCAGCGAAAGTAATCCGGCGCTGATGTATTCAACTCTCTGCTCCAGTCGTAACTTAATCCCAAAGCATCAAGCTGTACTTTCATGCTTTCTATGTTTTCATTTGTCCATTTTTTAGGAGAAACATTATTCTCAATCGCGGCATTCTCGGCAGGTAAGCCAAAGGCATCCCATCCCATTGGCTGCATAACGTTATAGCCCTGCAATCTCTTGAAGCGAGATATGACATCTCCAATTGTGTAGTTTCTAACGTGGCCCATGTGCAATTTTCCAGAAGGATAGGGGAACATAGACAGGCAATAAAATTTTTCTTTGCTGCTAGAGGAGGTAGCTCGATAAACATCAGCCTCTTTCCACGATTTCTGAATAGTGGCTTCTATCAATGAAGGGTTGTAATCGCGGTCACTCATGAGGATAGAAATACCCCTTCTAAATAATTTATATCATGTTTATTTTGGCAAAAGGTTTCATCTGATAGTAACCTTTGATGAAGCGAATGGTTTGTTTTAATGCCATCTACAAAAAACTCATCCAAGGCACTTAACATTCGTTTAATACATGATTCTCTGGTATTTGCAGTGGTAATAATTTTTGCAAGTAATGAATCATAATATGGCGGAACTATGTAGCCAGAGTAAATATGAGAATCAAATCTCACACCAAAACCCCCGGGAGGATGCATCTTACTAATAAGGCCTGGTGATGGCACGAAAGTCTCAGGATCTTCTGCATTAATCCTGCATTCGATGGCATGCCCTCTAAAAATTATCTCGTCTTGATTAAGATCTATCTTGATGCCCAAAGCAATTTTTAACTGAGCTTTGACAAGGTCAAATCCAGTAATCATCTCAGAAACAGGGTGCTCAACTTGTATGCGTGTATTCATTTCAATAAAGTAAAACTTATTATCTTCATAAAGAAATTCAATAGTTCCCACCCCAGAATAAGAAAGGCCTCTGCATAAATCCAGACAAGCCTCCATAGTTTTCTCTAATTCCACGAGGTTAACATCTTGAGCAGGAGCTTCTTCAATGATCTTTTGATGCCTTCTCTGCATACTGCAGTCTCTTGTGCCAAGGTGGATAGCCTTTCCTTTTCCATCTGCCACAATCTGGATTTCTATGTGACGTGGATTCTGAATAAATTTCTCAAGGTACAAGGTATCATTTCCAAAGGCATTTTTAGCTTCTTGTTGCGTTAATTGAATGGCAGAACATAGCTCAGATTCCTCTTGAACGACACGCATGCCTCTCCCACCGCCGCCAGCAGAAGCTTTAATTATTAATGGGTATCCAACTCCAGCAGCCACTTCTTTAACTGCATGCTCTTCAGTAGGTAGAGAACCTCTATAGCCTGGAACTATAGGAATATTTGATTGCTCTGCTAGGTCTTTTGCAGTAATTTTATCGCCCATTTGCCTAATAACAGACGATGACGGCCCTATAAATATAAAGCCACTTGACTCACATTTTTCTGCAAAATCAGCATCCTCGGCCAGAAATCCGTAGCCAGGATAAATGGCATCCGCTCCAGTTAATTCTGCAGCAGATAAGATTGCTGGGATATTAAGATAGCTTTCAATGGGACTTGAGGGACCTACACACACTGTCTCATCTGCCAGCCTGAGATGCTTCAATTCTTTATCGCCAGCTGAATATATTGCAACGGTTTTCAGATCTAATTCCTTGCAAGCTCTTAGAGCGCGCAAAGCAATCTCTCCCCGATTGGCTATTAAAACTTTTTGAGTCATTACCCGACGATTATTAGCTGCTGATCAAATTCTACTGGCTCACCATCATCAACTTTGATTGCGGTCACAGTCCCGCTGAATGCTGATTTAATTTCATTCATCATTTTCATGGCCTCAATAATACAAACCACATCACCAACATTTACATGGTCACCGACCTCTATAAAAGCAGCTTTGTCAGGCGCTGGTTTTCTATAAAAAGTACCAACTATTGGAGAGGTAATTGAAGCTCCTAAAGTTTCAGGGACAAGAGGGGGCATGTTGGTCTCAATTACTGGCGGCAATGATTGGTTGGAGTGAGCAACCATTTGTCCACCACGAGCAATCCTTACAGATTCTTCACCTTCTTTGACCTCAATCTCCATCAAATCAGATTCTTGCAACATCTCAATTAATTTCTTTATTTTTCTAATATCCATCTTTTAATCCTTATTAATCTCAATAATATGATTTAGTGCTAGCGCATAACCATGTGTTCCAAGACCACAAATTACGCCGCTCGCAATATCTGAAAAATATGATTTATGTCTAAATTCCTCTCGGGAGAAGATATTAGATATATGAACCTCATAAAAGGAAACACCAACTCCTAACAGTGCATCTCTTATTGCTATGCTGGTATGCGTTAAAGCTCCAGGATTAATAATGATATAAGCAATTTCATTCATGGACTCTTGAATTTTTGCAACAATTTCATGCTCTGCATTACTTTGAAATGACTCAAGCTCAATGTGATTTTCTGTGGCTTTCTGTTCTAACCCTGCATTGATTTCATCTAGAGTAGTAGAGCCATAAACATCAGGTTCTCTGCTTCCAAGAAGATTTAAGTTTGGACCATGGATTACTAACACTTTCATTTTTATAGATTTTATATGCTTTTTTGAAGAAGTTAAACGATTTTTAAATATTTTTTCGTTGTTTTGGGTAGCAATACTTTCCAGCAGCACACCCCTGATATTCAATAGTTATTATAGCATTTTGTAGATCAGTAGAGTTATAGACAGCCTTAACAACTAGCGTATTTTGTAAAACCAATGATTCTCCAAAAAACTCATCATTGATAACAGATTCGTCTAGTAAGATAAATTCATGTGCAATAGCCTCATTATTAATGATGACCTTAATTGAGTCCTTATATAAATAATGTTCTGCGGCGATTTGCCAGGACGCATTAATTACATTGTCTGTTAACTGTGCATTTAAAATAAATGCTTCTTCAGCTTTTAAGATATTATTTTGATTAAATTGATTTTGAGCGTTAACTGAACAAGCCAGAAATAGAAATGAGTATAATAAGTTTTTAAAAATCATCATGGTCACAGTAGTATAAAAGAGATGTCATACCTCCGCGCTAAAATTTTTACCTTAAATCTCATGTTTACAGATTCAAACAATGACTAAGTTAATTTTAAAAATATTTTTTATTCTTCCTGTCTGGTTTTTAAAGCTTATTACACTGAAAAAAAGAATTTTAGTTAATGGTCAGATTTTAGATTATCAGACGCAGATTCTTCTTGCGCTTCAGTCCCTTGAGACTAATCTTTTAAATTTAACAGAGCCTGCAGAATCCATTAGAGAAAAACTGGATGGTCGAAAAGATGCATTGCCTAGCATTAAGCTCCCTGGATCACAGGTGACTTTTCGTGATCATATAATATCCTTAGATAACATTGATTTGATTCTCAGAGAATATACTCCAGATAACAAAATCAATGATTCCTCTATTTTATATTTTCATGGGGGTGGATACGTTATTGGAACTATCGAGACTCATCATCAGTGGGTCAGGCTACTTGCATCTTCAATGCAAACTACTATTTTTTCACTTGAATATAGATTGTCACCCGAAAATAAATTTCCTGCTGCATTGGAAGATGCAAATCATGCTTTAGAGTGGATCGCCTCTCATAATGACTGCGCCATTTCATCAGTTAGCTTATGCGGTGATAGTGCTGGCGCACACTTAGCAGCCTCCCTATCAACCTACAGAGCCATAAAAGGTTTAGAAGCTCCTCACTCTCAATGTTTAATTTACCCTATGACAGATCCATCTTGTTCATCTAAATCTCATGATGATTTTGCCACTGGTTATTTTTTAACTCACGAAGTCATGCAATGGTTTTGGAAGCAGCTTAATGAATCTCAAGAAAATTTTTCAGACCCATGTTTTAATCTTTTGCAGGAACACTCTTATCCGCTCCCTAAAACCTTGCTTATTACAGCTGGCTTTGATCCTTTATCAGATGAGGGTGAGGAGTATGCAAGAAAAATTTTTGAATCAGGAAATGCCGTTGATCACATACATTACCCCCATCTAATTCATGGTTTTGTTACCATGACAGCCCTCAGGGCTTCAAAAGAAGCTTCTTTGGATCTAATTAATACTTATAAAACTTATTTTAAAAAATGAAACCATTATTAGAAATTTCGGATTTATCAATAAAGTTTAAGATTAGAAAGTCTGATTTTGAGGCTGTAAAGCACTTAAACCTGTCGATTGAAGAAAATCAGATAGCCGGACTTGTCGGTGAATCTGGCTCAGGAAAATCAGTGACAGCCATGTCAATAATGCGATTGCTGCCTGAGCCGAAAGCTCAATTTTCTGCTGAATCTTCTATTTTATTTAATGGAGAAGACGTTCTCAAGGCATCATCAAAAAAACTGAGAGAGATTCGTGGCAATGATATCGCTATGATTTTTCAAGAACCTATGACATCCCTTAATCCATATCATAGAGTAGGAGATCAGATCATTGAATCCATTCAACTGCATAAGGCTCAACCTAAATCAGAGGCAATCTTAGAAGCAAAAAATTTAATGTCTCTTGTAGAAATTCCTGAAGTTGATAGAAGGTTTTCTTCCTATCCTCACGAATTATCTGGAGGCCAAAGGCAAAGAATTATGATTGCTATGGCTTTAGCCAATAAACCAAAGCTTTTGATTGCAGATGAGCCTACGACAGCTCTTGATGTAACTATTCAAGCCCAAATATTAGATTTGATGACTAAGCTCAAAGACGAAATCGGCATGTCAATTTTATTTATAACCCATGATCTTGGCCTAATTGAAAAATTTTCTGACACGATAACTGTGATGCAAGAAGGCGAGGTAGTTGAGCAAGGGCTCACCCATGAAGTCTTTGCGGACCCTCAACATGAATACACTCAAAAATTAATTAATGCTGAGCCTTCGGCCAAAAAAGAAATGATTGCCCCTGAGCCGCCTATTATTTCTGTAAGAGATCTTAATGTATTTTATCCATTGCCGAAAACTAAGCTCTTCAAGAAAGATTTTTTTCATGCGGTAAAAGATGTAAATTTTTCAATCCCTAAGAATTCAACCATTGGTTTGGTGGGAGAGTCAGGCTCTGGTAAGTCAACTCTTGGAAAGGCTTTAGCAGGATTGATTAATTACGATGGTTCTGTGGAGTACCAGGGCAATGATATTGGAGCTTTGAATCCTAAAGAGTCCAAGCTATTAAAAAAAGATATTCAGATAATTTTTCAGGATCCTTACGGATCTTTATCTCCCCGAATGACAATTGGTGAAATAGTTGGAGAGGGCTTGGAGGTTCATTTTTCACTTAATGCGAAAGAAAAAGAAGAGCGAATTAGTGATTGCTTAAATGCTGTAGAGATTAATCCTGATCACAGATTTAAATATCCTCATGAATTTTCAGGTGGCCAGCGTCAAAGGGTTGCGATTGCTAGATCGTTGATTTTAAACCCAGCATTCATGATTCTGGATGAACCAACATCAGCCCTAGATCGATCTATTCAGATACAAGTTATTGAATTGCTAAAGAACCTACAAGAAAAATTTCAGCTAACTTATTTATTTATTAGCCATGATTTAAAGGTGGTTCGCTCAATGTCGGATTATATATTTGTAATGCAAAACGGTGTCATCGTAGAGTCCGGACCCGCAAATGAAGTTTTCTCTAATCCCGAACAAGACTATACTGATAAATTATTAAATGCTGCCTTAAAGTATTCAACAGTCTAAATATGTCTAATAGAAAATTTTCAAAAGATTTAGTGGATGGCCCTCATCAGGCTGCCTCACGCTCTATGCTTCGAGGAGTTGGTTTTGAGACTGCAGATTTCTCCAAGCCGTTGGTTGGAATAGCATCTACCTGGTCAAAAGTCACTCCCTGCAACATGCACATTAATGAGCTGGCTGAGCTTGTAGAAACTTCAATCGATGCTTCGGGATGTAAAGGCGTTCTTTTTAATACAATTACAGTATCAGATGGTATTTCTATGGGGACCCAAGGAATGAAATATTCCCTCGTTTCTAGAGAAGTAATTGCAGATTCTATTGAAACAGTGGTGGGTTGTCTTGGCTATGATGGCGTTGTTGCAATTGGCGGATGTGATAAGAACATGCCCGGGGCTTTAATTGCTCTTGCAAGACTAAATAGACCATCAATTTTTATTTATGGTGGATCAATCCAGCCGAGTTCAGCCAATACAGATTATGTTACTGTTTGTGAAAAAGTTGGGGAATATGCCAAGGGCTCTATCTCAGAAGAAGAGCTTATTGCGGTGGAAAAAATTTCTGTTAAAGGTCCAGGCTCATGTGGCGGTATGTATACAGCAAATACCATGGCTTCTGCCATCGAAGCATTGGGTATGAGTTTGCCTGGCAGTAGCAGTCAAGACGCAGTTTCTTTGGACAAAAAATCAGATTGTCAAAATGCTGGTGCAGCCATAGCAAATTTATTGGATTTAGACATCAAGCCTAGCGATATTATGACCAAAAAGGCATTTGAAAATTCTATTGCTGTCACCATAGCTTTGGGTGGATCTACGAATGCAGTCTTACATTTATTAGCTATGGCTCATTCTATTGGTGTCGACCTTGAGCTTTCTGATTTCACCAGGATCGGTAAAAAAATTCCTGTTTTAGCAGACATTAAGCCTTTTGGAAGTCACTTCATGTCAGAGCTTAACGCGATTGGTGGGATTGCCCCAATGATGAAAACTATGCTTGCAAGCGGCCTTCTTCATGGCGACTGCTTAACAGTTACTGGGAAAACTTTAGAACAAAATTTAGCTGAGATTGACCCTTATCCTGATACTCAAAAAATTATTCTTTCTCCCCAAAACCCAATCAAGGACTCAAGTCATCTTAGAATCCTTTTTGGTAATTTGGCACCAGAAGGAGCAGTCGCCAAAATTACAGGCAAAGAAGGCACGCGGTTTACTGGAACAGCTAGAGTGTTTGATTCTGAAGAGGAAGGCATGGACGCAATTCTTTCTAAATCTATTAATGCTGGAGACGTTGTGGTTATAAGGTATGAGGGACCTCAAGGAGGGCCTGGTATGAGAGAAATGTTAAAGCCAACTTCTGCAATTATGGGTCAAGGGCTTGGAGATAGCGTTGCTTTTATTACTGATGGAAGGTTCTCAGGGGGCACGCATGGCTTTGTGGTTGGTCATATTAGTCCAGAAGCTGAATTGGGTGGCCCAATAGCGCTAATTAAAGATGGCGATGAGATTGTTATTGATGCAAATCAAGATATTCTAAATCTTAATATCACCGTTGATGAGATGGAGTTAAGAAAAAATAACTGGAAAAATAATAATTCGTCCCCAAAAAGTGGGGTACTAGCAAAATATAAGCGCACAGTGCAATCGGCTTCCAAGGGCGCAATCACAGATTAAACATGGCTAACAGAATATTCCCAACAACTAGACTTCGTCGCTCTCGCTCAAAAAGCTTTTTGCGCGATTTAGTTGCTGAGAATAAATTATCTTCTGATGACCTAATCCAACCTTTGTTTATTGCAGATCAAAAAGAATCTCAGATTGACATACCATCGATGCCAGGAATCTATAGGCACAATTTAGATTCCCTCTATGCAGAGACTGAAGAGCTTTTAAAGCTTGGCATCAAAGCAATTGCAATTTTTCCAGCAATTCATCCTGATAAAAAAAATCCTGAAGCTTCCCATGCTTTTGATCAAACCAATATTGTTTGCAATGCCTTGCAAGGCATTAAGCAAAGATTTCCAGAAATTATTTCTATAGCAGATGTTGCCCTAGATCCTTACACAGATCATGGCCATGATGGACTGTTAATTGATGGAAAAATTAACAATGATGAGACTCTTAAGCTTTTGGCGCAGCAAGCTCTTATTCTTTCAGAGGCTGGCGCAGATATTATTGCTCCCTCGGACATGATGGATGGAAGGGTAAAAGCTATTCGAGACTCTCTTGAATCTAATAATTTTGTCGACACTATTATTTTGTCCTATGCAGCAAAATATGCTTCTAGTTTTTATGGCCCTTTTAGAGATGCTGTTGGCTCGGCAGAAAATTTAGGAAATAGCTCAAAGAAGACATATCAAATGAATTTTTCAAATATTGATGAGGCTCTTCATGAAGTTGAGATGGATATTAATGAAGGGGCAGATATTGTCATGATCAAACCTGGCACAGCATACCTAGATGTTGTTCATGCAATTAAATCTAAGTTTCAGTTACCTACATTTGTCTATCAAGTAAGCGGTGAATATTCCATGCTGGCTCTTAGCATTGAGAAAGGGTGGCTAGATAAAAATGTTATGTTAGAATCTCTAATGTGTTGCAAAAGAGCAGGAGCAGATGCAATTCTCACATACGCAGCAAAACAAATAGCATCGGAGTTAAATACATGAGTGACAATGTCAAAGAGATTACAGCAGCAAATTTTAATCAAGAGGTAATCGAGTCTGATATTCCAGTTCTAGTAGATTTTTGGGCTGAATGGTGTGGCCCTTGCAAGCAATTAGCCCCAACAGTTGCTGAAGTTGCAGATACAGTGGTTGGTTCAGTTAAGGTTTGCAAAATGGACGTAGATAGTAACCAAGAAATTGCTGTGCAATTCGGAGTGAGATCTATACCAACCCTATTAATCTTTAAAAATGGTGAAGTGTCAGCCACCCAAATTGGCGCTATTAGCAAACAGCAATTGGAGGAATTTATAGAATCAGAAGTTTAAATCTTTGCATCTAGTGAGAAAACACTCTATCATTTTCTCATCTCAGCCCTAGGGGGCCACTAAAAACCAAAATTCTTTCTACTCCTCCCACAAAACAAATAGGTATTAATTTATGAATCTCAGAGAAATGAAAATTAAACCAATCAATGAATTGGTTGAAATAGCTGAAGGTCTTGGCATTGAAGATGTTGGACGACTTAAAAAACAAGAAATTATTTTTAGAATTTTTAAACAGCAAGCAAAAGAAGGTGTTGATATATATGGTGGCGGTGTTTTAGAGATTTTAAATGATGGTTTTGGATTTTTAAGATCTCCCGAGGGATCCTACCTTACTGGACCAGATGACATATACGTCTCACCAAGCCAAGTACGAAAATTTAGCCTAAGAAAAGGGGATGAGATTCACGGTAAAATAAGACCCCCAAAGGATGATAGGGAAAAATATCCTGCCTTGGTTTATGTGGATACAATTAACAAAGAAGCCCCAGAGAACACTAAGAAAAAGATTTTATTTGAGAATCTCACTCCATTATTTCCCACTGAAAGACTTACTTTAGAATTAGGAACAGGCTCTGCTGAAGATTTATCTTCAAGGATTATTGATTTAGTCTCTCCAATAGGTAAAGGTCAAAGAGGCTTGATTGTTTCTCCCCCTAAAGCAGGTAAAACTTTAATGTTGCAAAGCATTGCCCACTCAATAACAAAAAATAATCCCGAAGTAGAGTTAATCGTTCTGCTCATTGATGAGCGCCCAGAAGAAGTAACCGAGATGTCTAGAACTGTTAGAGGAGAGGTCGTCGCAAGTACTTTTGATGAGCCGCCATCCCGTCATGTTCAGGTTGCGAACATGGTAATAGAGAAAGCAAAGCGTCTTGTTGAGCATAAAAAAGATGTAGTAATTCTTCTTGATTCTATAACTCGTTTAGGCAGAGCATATAACTCAGTTCAACCTGCATCTGGAAAGATTCTTTCAGGTGGAGTCGATTCCAATGCATTAGAAAAGCCAAAGAGATTCTTTGGTGCAGCGCGAAATGTAGAAGATGGTGGTAGCTTAACTATTATAGCCACTGCCCTTGTTGATACAGGCTCCAAGATGGATGAAGTAATTTACGAGGAGTTTAAAGGTACCGGCAACATGGAAATTCATCTTGAAAGAAAAATTGCTGAAAAACGAATATATCCTGCTATAAATATTAGACGCTCAGGCACCAGAAGAGAGGACTTGCTAACCAGCCCAGAAGAACTCCAAAGAATGTTTATTCTTAGAAAAATTCTTGATGATATGGAAGACTCCCAAGCAATCGAGTTTTTAATTGAGCGGCTTAAGTCATCCAAAACAAATGATGAATTTTTTAGTGCCATGAAAAGTGGTAATGGCAACGGAAAGAAAAAATAATTAGGAACGAGCTAATTTTATAGCAGCTTCAGTCATCTCCTCGTCATGAGGGCTTTCGGCAACTACGCAACCCTTTATTCCATGATTAAAGGCAGCTTCTTGAATCCTTGGGGACGCAACAATCAAATTCATTTTATCTAAATCAGTAGGTTGAGAATATCTCACAAGAACTTCTAAGGTTTGAATGTTATATATCAAAAAAATAGCTTTTTGGTTTCCGGTAATATTGCTTAACTCGATACTCTCTTCATCAATAACTTTGTAACAGGAGAACGTATCCAGCGTTACCGGAGTATGAAAACTTAATTGAGGTTGCTTCCCCCCACAAAATATTAAGCACTTTTCATGTTTGCTTTGTTCTATTAGTTCAGCAAGACCTGCTGAGTTAAAACCTAAGGGAACCTCAGAGACCAAGCCATGTGCACTTAAAACCCTCTGTGTTGCAAGACCAATCGCCATAATCAAGAGATTTAAATTTTTTGATGTGTGCTTTTGCAGATAGGGAGCTCCAAATTTTGCAGCAGTTTGACTCGTAAAAATGATGACGTCATAAGAATCAAGCTGCTTAAGCTTTTCAAGTGCTTGATTGGATGGAGAGATACTTAAAATTTTAGTTAACGGCTCATGCATGAACTCTATGCCAGAGCGGGCTAACAATTCATTTGTTTTATTAGCTAGGATTGATGGTCGTGTATTAACAATCATTTAAGTCTGAATTAGCTCTTGCGCACCTTCTGCAAGAAGCTCTATTTTAAATTGCGACACAGTCTCTAATTCTTGTGCTGGCAAGAATGTGATTTCTTTTTCTATAATTGTTGAGCCATCTTGATTTGAAACCCTAACTTGCAAATGCAGTCTAGAGTCTTGAGCTGTCACCAGTGCCGAAATTGGTGACAGACATGAACCCTCTAAAGCTGCAACAATGTCTCGTTCAATTTTTGTGGCTGTGAATGTCTTCTGGCAATTAATCATATTCAGCATTTCTAAGATGCCTGATTGGATTTGAGAAACATGCACCTCAATGCCTATTGCACCTTGTGCTGCGGCCGGTAGCATTTGATTCTCTGAAAAAATATGCATGTTAGGGTAATGAATCTTGAGTCTATTCAAAGCAGCCTTTGCCACTATAAGCCCATCAAGATTCTCGCTAACAATCTTATTGATTCTGGTTTGTATATTTCCTCTCACAGGAATAATGTCTAAATCCGGGTGCATGGCAAGCATTTGTGATTTTCTTCTGGGACCTGAGGTTCCAATTCTTGAATTTTTACCAAGATCGTTAAATGTTATTCCATCTTTCAGCAGAATTGCATCGGATGGATCTTCTCTAGACAGAGTGGCTGCAATGGAAAATTTAGGATCAAGTAGAGCGGGAACATCCTTCAGGCTATGAACTGCAATATCCGCATCGCCATTAGAGAGAGCAGCTTCTAGCTTAGAGACAAATAATCCTTTCCCACCAATAAGATGCAAAGGAGCTTCGGTTAAATCTCCCTCTGATTCTATTGGAATAATTTCACACACAGATGAAGGTTCGGCTGATTCAATTAGACTTATTACCTGGTTGGTTTGAAGCAACGCCAAGGGAGAAGTTCTAGTAGCTATTCTAATTTTCATTGCAAAATCATGAGCCTCACATCTCCAATGGTCTTATCCTTCAGTACCTCTTGCTTTTTACTGAGCAGAATTTCAGTTCTTTTATCTGTTTCTAAATAAATCTTTCCGTTGGCTGCTAAAAGATCTTGAGTTCTAATCGCGCTGAGCAAACTCTCGTAGTTTACTTGATCAAATGGAGGGTCTAAAAAAATGACATCAAATTTACGTTTGTTTGTTTGTATCCATTTAAGAGCTGCGCTGCAAGCAACCTCACTTTTGTCTTGATACTCAAGATGGGCAACATTTTTCAGTATATTTTTAAATAAACTTTTATCCTTCTCAACGAAGGTGACATGAGATGCGCCTCTAGAGAGAGCCTCAAAACCTAACCCTCCGGTGCCTGAAAATAAATCTAAACAAGCTTTATCTTGTATTTCAAATTGCAGCCAACTAAATAGCGTTTCCTTTGCTCTGTCAGAAGTAGGTCTTAGGCTTGGAGAAGCTTTAAAAACTATGCGATAGCTCTTGTTTCTGCCTCCAATTATTCTTATGCTTGTTGTATTCAATCTAGTAAATTTTTTACAGAGTATAAATTATAACGCCAATGCCAAAAGAACAATTTTTAATTGCTATGAGATTTTTAGCATCATCTGTCAGCGTTGTTTCAGCCAAAGACTCTAGTGGCAAACTTTATGCCATGACTGCCTCTTCTGTGACTTCATTAACAATTGACCCACCAGCCATACTGGTGTGTGTGAATAAAGGTGCAAGCATTCATGATGTCTTATTGCCGGGAGTTGATCTGTGCATTAATATTCTTAGCAAAGAGCAACAAGATATCTCAAACCTGTGTAGCTCGAAAGATTCTGAGTCATTAAGGTATGCGAATGATTACTGGAATACAGATGAAACTCCATTTCTAAAAGATGCTCAGTCTAATATTTTCAGTCAAGTAGATGAGGTCATTAATTACAACTCCCATTCAATTGTTATTGCAAAAGTTTTGGCGGCTCAAAGTGCAGACTCATTTAATGGCTTAATATATGCAGACGGAGGATATTTATCTTGATTCGATTATTACTTTCATTCTCATTGTTTTTTGCTAATGGATTAATTGCTCTTGAATACAGCAAAGGAGCTCCAGCAGCAGAAGTGTATTTTATTACACCGAAAAATGACGACATTGTTTCGGGCGAAGTTGTTGTCAAATTCGGTCTTCAAAATTTTGGTGTTTCTCCAGCAGGATTAAATGTTAATGGAACCGGCCATCACCACTTAATCATTGATGCTGATTTACCAAACTTGGCTCAACCCATCCAAGCAGATAAAAATCATGTGCATTTTGGAAAAGGTCAAACAGAAGTCAAGTTAGAGCTTGAGCCTGGTTCTCACACTTTGCAACTTCTGCTAGGAGATTATCGGCATATTCCGCACAGCCCACCGATCTACTCAAACAAAATTACCATTGTTGTGAAATAGATTTCTTAGAATTCAAGCGCTGAAATTAAAAAACTTCTAAGATCGCTTTTAACTAACCCCATGGCATTTCCAGCTTTTGTATCAATTTCTGACTCAGCGAGAGAATCATTTCTTAGCAAGCCAACCAAGCCGTGCACCAGCGCCCAATAATGAATACATTTTATGTCTAAGTCTTTTGCTGATATGCCAGGATTTAATTCAGCCAATACACAAACCAATTCCTCAAAAGCACCAACGGCACTGTTTAATAACTCTGGGAATTGAGTTTTATCAATTACTGGACTGTGCATCAAATCATAGGTATTTCTTTTTGATAACCCAAACTCAATGTAGGTTTGCCCCATTTCTAAAAACCTATCTCTTGTGGACAATGTTTTTTTCGCGTTAGCATTTTGTAAAATTTCTTTTAATTCCGTAAATCCCCGTGTAGATACTTCAGCCAATAAAGATTCTTTGGTTTTAAAATGTCTGTAGGGAGCGGTTTGGGATACCTTAGCTTCCTTTGCAATTGATCTAAGGCTCATACGATCATGACCATCAGCCTCGCATACAATGCAAGCGCTTGAAATAAGCTCTTCTTTTAGGTTTCCATGATGATATTTCACTTTTTATTCATCCTATGTTGACACTGTTAACATGTTTATGTATGTTGACACTGATAACATTAAATAATTTTTCTGCTTTAGTCAAACTTATGAAAAAAATAGTATTCACCATAGCTCTTTCTATTTACCTGCCTTTATTATCAGGTGAGAGCTCATCGCTAGAGATTACGACTATCGAGATGCAAGACTCCTACCAATCTTTGAAAAGATTTCCAGGCAAGATTCTTCCCCTAAATTATTCCAAACTATCTTTTGAGATTCCTGGAAAAATATCACAGGTCACAGTTGATATTGGCGATGCTGTTGAAGTTGATCAAATCTTAGCCTTTTTGGATCCAGCTGAAATGCAAGCAAATCTAAATCAGGCCTCAGCCAGATATAATTTAGCCTCACAAGCTTTGACTAGATTTCAGGACTTAAAAGATAAAGGTTTTATTTCTAATCAAGAGTTAGATAAAGCCAACTCAGAATATTTAGTGGCCAAGGCACAAGCTGATCTTTACAGAGTCAAATTAGAACAGACAAAAATACGTGCTCCTTTCTCAGGATTCATTCAAAATAGATTTCTAGATTCAGGCACAGTAGTCAGCCCTGGTATTCCAATTATAGAGATTATTGACTCCACAAGTGTTGAGGCGCATGTGTCTATTCCGGGCAGCATTATTGAGAGCCTTGAGATTGGCAGTCAATATAATTTTGCTATCAATGAGAAGATGTATCCCGCCACCTTGAAGCGTTTTTCTCAGATGACTAGCCAAGGCTCTAATAATAGACTGTGCATCTTTGAGTTTGAAACATTTATCAATCCTGGCTCTGTTTCTTATTTGGAGCTGCAGCAGACCAGGAGGAAGGAAGGTGCTTGGATTCCATTAAAAGCTTTATCACAGGGCACCCAGGGCTTATGGAATTTATTCACAGTGACCAAAGATGTCAATGGCCAATATGTGGTTGCTAAGCAAATTGTTGAAATGATTCACATAGAAAGAAATGCTGCCTATGTTAATGGCACGATTGCTAATGGCGATATGGTAGCTTCAGGTGGTGCTGCTAAAGTTATTGATAGCGAAATTCTAAGAGCCCAATAAGCACATGTTTTTCTTGAGAGTTCTTTTTGATAGGCCGAGAATATTTGCTCTGTTGTTGGCATTTATTTTTTTATCTGGAATTTTTTCCTTAAATACTATTTCTAGGCAAGAGAATCCTGAGCTTGCTGAGAGGTGGGCGAGTATCCAAACTGTATATCCAGGAGCTTCTCCTAACAGAATAGAGACGCAAGTTTTAGAGCCCTTAGAAGCAAAGTTAAGAGAGGTTTATGAATTAGATGAAATCAGATCTTTTTCTCAGCAGGGTTTTGCCACTACTGTTATGGCAATCAAAGATGAAGTTGCAGCAGGCCCTCTCATTGAGCAGGTTTGGTCCCAAGTTCAGGATAAATTAGATCAATCAAGCTTTCTTCTGCCACCAGGAATCGAGCCTCAGCTTCAAAGAAGTAGCGGCCCTCCAACGACGTTGCTCTATGCCTTAACCTGGAATGGAAGGGGGGATGTGCCACTCATCTTGCTATCCAGAGTCGCTGAAGATTTGCGTCAGTCCCTTGCATTCATGGGAGGCTCAGATAGAAGTTTTGTTTTTGGTGGCGCTGATGAGGAGGTGTTGGTAGAAATAGACAATTCTAAGCTTTCAGCCCTAGGGCTGGGTTTTCAGGAAATTGCACAAATACTATCATCCTTGGATTCTAAGAAGCCTATTGGGCAGATTTCTCAGGGCGGACAAGAGGTTCTAGTTAAGTCCAAAGAAAATCTTACAAGTTTAGATCAAGTTTCTGGCCTGCCTATTAAAGTCATTAACGAGTTTGAGATTATTCGTTTGGGAGATATCGCCACGATTTCAAAAAATCCACGCAATCCCCCGGAAGAGCTCACCTTATATCAAGGCAAGCCAGCAGTCTTGGTTGAAATTAGAGGTGCTTTTAATCAAAGAGTAGATTCTTATGTTAATAGTATTTCTAATGTGGTTGAGAGCTTTAAATCTGAATTGCCTCCAGAAATTACCATTGATACAGTCTACGACGAATCCTACTATTTCAAAGAAAAATTCAATAACTTATATTCAAGCATTATCTTTGCAACCCTCATTGTTGTTGCAATTAGCTATTTTTTACTTGGTTTCAAGTCCGCCTTGATTGTTGGTTCTGTAATACCTTTAACAATTTTTTTAGTTTTACTTGGGTGCAAATTGTTAGATCTACCGTTGCATCAAACCTCCATGACTGGAATTATTATTGCGCTAGGGCTGTTAATCGATAATGCAATTATTGTTGTCGAAGATTATAAATATAGGCGACGCTTGGGGCATGATTTACAAGAGGCTGCCTTTGAAAGTGTGCATCATCTATGGGTGCCATTGGCAGCTGCAACGGCAACCACTGCTCTAGCATTTTTTCCTATTGCTACCGGCGCCGGCCCTAGTGCTGAGTTTGTTGGTGGAATGGCTAAGACTGTTATTTTATCGATCACATCATCACTTTTTCTTGCTTTATTTGTTGTTCCCATTCTTCTTACTTACATGGAGAAAATTAAATTTTTTGATCAGGAGCGATATTCTGGAACTGGGTATTCCAATGCAAAGCTCTTGCAGAGATACAAGGATCTATTAACTTGGTCCTATGCCGTTCCAAGACGAGCCATCATGATCTCTCTGGCTCTGCCATTGTTGGGATTTCTTATGTTCCCCTTTTTAAAAGCTGATTTTTTCCCTGAGCTTGATAGAAACATGTTCAAGGTATTCATTGAGCTTCCACAAAATTCCAATGTCAGAACCACAGAAAAAAGAGTTAAAGAAATCAGGAAGTCCATTGCTCAAAGTGAAATAGCTGGGGACGATTTCTGGTTTATTGGAAGAAAACTGCCTAGAATTTTGTACAATGTGATAGGCGGTGATTCTGGTTTGGGAAGCAATAATATAGCTCAAGGTGTTTATTTTGCTCCATCCTACAAGGAGATGAAGGCTTCATTGCCAGGCCTTGCAAGACGGCTCAATCAAGAGAATCCAGATTTAAAAATTATCATAGATAAGTTTACCTCCGGACCACCGGTGGACGCTGCAGTTGAATTTAGTATCGATGGACCTGATATTGCTATTCTCAAAATCCTTGGAAAAAAACTAGAATTAATTTTTCGAGAGTCGCCAGATGTATATTTAACTGACAGCGGGCTGTCCTCAAACTCAAAGAATCTTGTGTTTAACTTCGATGAATCCGCCCTCATGCTGAACTCTGTTCCAGGCGAGTATTTTACTAATGAGCTTGCGATCGCTAGTCAGGGCTTTGAAGTAGGAACAATGCTGGATGGAAATAAAGAGCTACCAATAAAGATTAGAGGGATGTCAGATGATTTCATGGAATCGATTCAGTTTCTTTCAAGGCCCTCACAGGATGGCTTTGATTACTCTTCGAGTTATGGAGAGTTTGAGGTTACGAATCAATCTAATTTGATAGCAAGAGATGCTGGCAAGAGAGAAAATAGTGTGTCAGCTTGGATTTGGCCTGGGCTCCTGCCATCAGATACAGAGAAATTTATTGCAGCAAAAATTGAAAAATTTAAAGCCGAGCTACCACCTGGCTATATTCTGGAGGCTGGGGGTGAGGCTGATGCAAGAGGTCAGTCACAAGCAAATATTTTCTCATCAGCTATTCTATTTTTTGTGCTTATTGTTATTGCATTAGTTGCAGCGCTGAATTCATTTAGGCAGGCAGGGTTAATTTTAAGCGTTGGAATATGGTGTACCGGCCTAGCATTTATGGGTTTGACCCTCGGGCAAGCAAATTTTGGTTTTATTGGGTTGGTGGGTGCTATCGGCTTAACAGGACTATCAATCAATGATTCGATTGTTGTTCTATCTCATATTAAAGAATCCAATGCGAATTCTCCAATCACCAAAGAGACTCTGGTGGATGTTGTCATACGCTCCACCCGTCACGTCATTACCACTTCTGCAACTACGATTGGAGGTTTCTTGCCTCTGCTTTTAACTAGTGTATTTTTTCAACCTTTGGCTTGGGCAATGGCGGGTGGAATTATTGGCTCGGCTATCATTGCACTATTTTATATCCCTGCCTGTTATGCTATTTCCAAAAAATTATAATACTTAGTTCTTAGAAGGGGGAAGCGAATGAAATTATTTATGGTTCATGTTGGTTTTTATGATGCTGAAGTGGGAGAGGGAATATATGAATCTCATATGAATTTTTTTATTGCTGCCAGCAATGCTAAATCTGCAAAGAAAAAAACTTTTAACTTAGAGCAATTTAAGAATAAAAAAATGCACATAGATGGAATTAAAGAGATTTCTGATGTGGAAGGCTACAAAGTGATTTTAGAAAAAAGCTCTCATAAAAATAAATCCAAGGTATATTCTTACAACGAATCAAAAAAATTATAGTTATTTGATAGTGGACTTTGGGGAGAGTATGAGAAGAATAATTACAGGGCATGACAAATCCGGCAAATCAATTATTACCATTGATGGTCCGCCAGCTCGTTCAATTGGTGAAGATGTAGGCGGCTTGTTTGAGATTTGGAATACCGATGGCAAAGCAATAGACACAACAGATGAGATTGATAGAGCAGATTCCGAAATACTTTTATCGCCTCCTGCTGGCGGCACTAAATTTAGATATTTTCAAATCAACCCAACTCCAGAGGGAGTTCCTTTAGAAGTTCTTCAGGCAGCTGCAGCCGAAGCCTTTGCAAGTGTAGGAGCAGCTCATCACAGAGTTGATACCTCCAAGCATCCCGCAATGCATAAGACCAATACGATTGATTACATTATCTTGTACTAAAAGGAGACGTCACACTTTTACTGGATGAGGATGAGGTGAGTCTTAAACCTCATGATGTAGTGGTGCAAAGAGGAACTAACCATGCCTGGGTCAACAATGGTGCAGAGCCTGCTTTGTTGATTGCAGTCTTAATTGATAGTGAATTAAAATAGTTCTTTTACAGGTTACCAAAAAACACAATAAGAGTAATGTTCGAAATTAAACCAATTTCAGGAGCCCTCGGCGCAGAGTTGCATGGGGTGGATTTATGCGAGGATCTTTCTGTTGATACTTATGCAGAAATCAGAAGACTGTTGATAGAGCATCAGGTAATTTTCTTTCGTGATCAAGATATTAGCCCTCACCAACACAAGGCTCTAGCTGAGTCGTTTGGGCCAGTTCAAACTCATCCGGCCTATGAGACAGTTCCAGATTTTCCAGAGATTACAATTTTAGAGAGCACGGCTGATAAGCCTTCTAAAATTGAAGTCTGGCATTCAGATATGACTTTTCGAAAACATCCTCCACTAGGATCTGTTCTGCGATCAAAAATTTGTCCTCCTGAGGGAGGAGACACTATGTGGTCAAGCATGACAGCTGCTTATGACGGTCTATCCAGTAACATGCAGCAGTATTTATCGACCCTTGAAGCCGAGCATGATTTTAGTTATGGGTTTAAAGAAAGTTTAGCTGAGCCAGGGGGCTCAGAAAGATTGGCCCAAGCCGTTAAAGACAATCCACCGGTTACCCATCCAGTGATCCGCGCCCATCCTGAAAGTCAGAAAAAAGTTATTTTTGTTAATGCTTTATTTACTACTAAAATTCTTAACGTATCAGCCAAAGAGAGTGCGGCAATTTTAAATTTTCTCTATGAGCATGTGGTGACACCAGAATATACGTGTCGCTTTCATTGGGAACCAAACTCTATAGCAATTTGGGATAACAGAAGTACCCAACATAAGCCTATTAATGATTATTTCCCCGCTCATCGAGTCCTTGAAAGAGTCGCCATAGATGGAGACAAGCCTTATTAATCTTTCTTAATAAAGTTTAAAATCCAGTCTATTACTTTTAGATCTTGAGGTATTGCATCAAGAGTCTTGCATGCTTTTAAATATTTATCCTCTCCCAATATGCTCCTTCGCATTTGAAGCAAATCTTTTGCATAAGCTACATCAAACTCAATATGCCCTTGAAAACTTAAAATGTGATTTTCAATTGCTAGCATAGCAACAGGACAAGTCCGAGAACTTGCGAGTAATTTACTTTCCCGAGGAATCTTTACAACCTGGTCTTGGTGGTTATAAATAAGATTAAATTCTTGCTCAGCACTTCCAAATAAAACAGTATTTTTTTTTAGGGTTGCTGCATGAATTCCTACGTTCCATCCTTCTTTTGCTCTTTCAACCGAGCCTCCAAGAGCCTCAGCAATAAGTTGATGGCCAAAGCAAATACCTACTAATTTTTTTTGATGCTGGTGAAGGGTGCGAATAAAATTTTTGAGCTCAATAATCCAAGGCAGATCATCATAGGCACTAACTTTACTTCCAGTAATTAAATAAGCGTCACACTCATCTAATTCATCAGGGTATTCTCCGTTTTGGACTTCATAGCTATAAATTTTAATTTTTGGCTCAGCATGCATAAGAACTTTGCTAAACATTGCTGGATATTGTCCATACTTTGTGTCAAATTCAGTCTTAAGAGTATCTGTATTTAAAATTCCAATTCTCATGCAAGCCACATCAATTAAAAAAAACTATTATATTTCATTCGCCCTAACCACAAAATTATTAAACGCTTTCTTGATAACCCTATCAAGTCTTTTAACATTCTCTTGTTCGGCAGCTGGATTCGATGAAACAATTAACAATGCAATTGCACCTTTAAGCTCAGCTATTTCAAATTTTATTTTCTTTGAAATTACTATTTTTGGAAGCGCGCTCCCTTTGATTGTGTTGTGGCTTATTGGAGCAGCAATATTTTTTACGTTTTACTTTAATTTTATAAGCTTGAAGGGTTTCAAGCATGCCTTCCAATTACTCAGAGGTGATTTCTCTAAACCTAATGCTAATGGAGAATTAACGCATTTTCAGGCTTTATCGACAGCCGTATCTGGCACCGTTGGAATCGGTAATATTGCAGGTGTTGCAATTGTTATTTCTATTGGCGGCCCAGGCGCAACATTTTGGCTAATTGTCGCTGGGTTTTTAGGCATGTCCACCAAATTTGCTGAGTGTGTTGCTGGTGTAATGTATAGGAAAGTTAATCCTGACGGCAGTATTTCTGGCGGCCCCATGTACTATCTTGAAGCAGGCTTAAAAGAAAGGAATCTAAGTTGGCTTGGAAAGCCAATGGGTTATTTCTATGCTAGTTCGATAGTTATTGGCTGCTTAGGGATTGGCAATATGTTTCAATCCAATCAAGCTTTTCAACAATTCATTTTTATTACTGGAGGGGAGGGTAGTTTTTTTGCTGACAAAGGCTGGCTCTTTGGATGCTTTTTAGCTGGGATAGTAGGATTAGTAATAATTGGAGGAATTAAAAGTATTGCCAGAGTAACCAGCAAGCTTGTGCCCTTCATGACTATTTTATATGTCTTAGGTGCTCTGCTTGTTATTTGCTTGAATGCTGAGAAGATTCCATGGGCATTTTCGGCAATATTATCAGAGGCTTTTAACCCTAGCGCTATGAGCGGTGGAATGCTGGGCGTCATGATTCTTGGATTTCAGAGGGCAGCCTTCTCCAATGAAGCTGGCATTGGATCGGCAGCTATAGCCCATGCAACTGTAAAAACTTCCGAGCCAGTAACAGAGGGTTATGTTGGACTCTTAGAGCCCTTTATCGACACTGTAGTTATCTGCACTCTTACAGCACTCGTTATTCTAACAACTGTTTATGAGCCTGGGTTGGCTGGCAGCGGTATTCAGGGCATTGCTTTAACCTCAAAAGCTTTTGGCAGCACTATAGGTTGGTCAATTCTTCCTTTATCATTTATTGCAATTTTATTTGCATTTTCGACTATGTTATCTTGGTCTTACTATGGTTTAAAGGGATGGACTTATTTGCTGGGGGAGTCAATGGGGATTGAGATAGTGTTTAAAGTTTTCTTTTGTATTTTTGTTGCTCTCGGCTCCATGATTAGCCTAGATGCAGTTTTAGAATTTTCTGATGCTCTAGTTTTTGTTATTGCTCTTCCAAATATCTTAGGCCTATACATCTTGGCACCGGTCATTAAAAAGGAGCTGATTAGTTATCAAACAAGGTTAAGTAATGGCGAGATTGTAAATCTGCGAGAACTAAATGATTAACGGATATTGCGATCCTCGTTTCTTAAGCCTAAAAGAAATTTTTAATCATGCCGTTGAAAGTCAATTTGAGGTTGGCGCTTCTCTTGCTGTTGAGCATGAAGGAAACTTGGTTGTAAATTTATGGGGCGGCCATCAAGACGCTTTGAGAACATCTCCTTGGCAAGAGGATACTCTTGTAAATGTTTGGTCTGTAACCAAAGGCGTTACAGCTACCTGCATAGCTAAATTAATAAACGATGGTCTCTTAGATCCAGATGCAAAAGTTTCAAATTATTGGCCTGAATATGGCTGTAATGGAAAAGAGAATACAAAAGTTAGCGATTTTCTATGCCACAGAGCTGGCATGTTTGGCTTTCAGGAAGGAGTCCCAGAGGGCTCATGGCAGGATTGGAAAAAATTTACAGAACGTCTTGAATCTCAAGCCCCAATTCGAGAACCTGGAACTTCACAGGGTTATCATGCTATGACTTATGGTTGGCTGACTGGAGAATTAATTAGAAGGGTAGATGGTCGTTCCGCAGGACAATATTTTAAAGAGGAGATAGCCACACCTCTAAATATTGATTTTCATATTGGTCTTCAGGAATCTGATTTTGAAAGATGCGCAGATATGTTAATGATAGAGATGGATCCAGACAACATAAAACTTCCTGGTAATTTCATGCGGCATATTCCAGATTTCTTGCTGCCCAAAAAACTTAAGAATTTTAAATCTGCTCTTACCGGAGGAGACTTTCATATAGCCTTCCAAAGCAGGCCTGGCGATGGGGTAGATTATCCCAATCTGCCTGACTGGAGAATGGCGGAGATTCCTTCTGCAAATGGCCATGGATCAGCAAAAAGTCTTGCAAAATTGTATGGAATTTTGAGTAATGGATGTGAAAGAGATGGAATATCTATCATGCACCCTGACATACTTGAGCGCTCTATTACTCCTTATTCATCTGGCCCAGATACAGTGCTTTTTGGTGCTGATATTAAATTTGGTTTAGGTTATGAGTTAGAAAAAGGTGTTAGTGGAATAGGCAATCTCTCTCCAGTTTTTAAAAATAAAATGTTTGGTCATGCTGGGGTAGGTGGGGCAGTGGCTTTTGGAGATCCAGAAAAAAAGTTGGGATATGGTTTTGTATGCAATCAACAACATCAAACAAGGGGCCTATATCAGACACACAATCAACTCGTTGAGAAGCTATATTCTATTTTTTAACTTTTAGAGGGAGCCGGAGCTTTTCTTTGAAAGAAATTCCATGAAGTATCTTGAGATTCAACTTCAGGAGATGAGTCATTTGCATCAATAATCAGTTGGATGTCATCCATTAACTCAAAATACCCTAACTCTCTATAACAATCTCTCACCACCTTTAAAGCTCTGATTGTTTCTGAGGTGTTGGGAATATTCTCTATGACATAATTCGCTCTTCTTAAAGCTGCAACGTACGCCTTTCTTTTCATGTAGTAATCAGCTGCCACAAGCTCACTTTTTGCAATCAAACTTCTGAGGTAAATTAGTCGCTGAGATGCATATGGCGCATATTGACTCTGAGGAAAGCGAGTTAAAAATTCCGACAGCTCACTAAATGCCTGCTTAGCTCCTGATATATCCCGATTGGATAGGTCTGATTTAAAGACTCTGGCAAACATCCCTTTGTCTCTGGTATAACTAGCAATACCTTTCATAAAGTATGCATAGTCAATATTTGGATGTCGTGGATTTAATCTAATAAATTTTTCAGCGGCCTCATGAGAAGCTTCATCTTCGCCGTTCATAAAATATGCATAAACCAATTCAGATTGAGCCTGCTCTGCATAACGACCAAAAGGATATCTTGATTCTATGGCTTGAAGTGCTTCAATGGCAGAAAAGAAATTATTAGCCTTCATGCGTCTTTGAGCAAGATCATAGTAGACTTTCTCAGGTTGCTCGACCACTGGACCATCTGAGTTGCAGCCACTCAAAAATAGCATTGGAAGAATCGCAGTAAAAATTGCGAAGGTTCGAATATTTATTTTTATGAGCTTCATTGGTAGAGTATTTTACATTTATTAACAGATTTAGGTTAATTCCAGTACATTAGATTTAAATATAGTAAAAAAGTTCCAAATGACCCAGTTAATAAAGACTATCAGCAGTGATTTTCACAATGTTCGATTAGATCAGGCTGCAACAGCGCTTTTTGAGGACTATTCTAGGAGCCAAATTCAACGCTGGATTGAAGCAGGTAATTTATTGATCAATGGCGAAAGTTTAAGGCCAAAAGATAAGGTGCAAGAAGGCGATGAGTTATCTTTGGACCCCATTCTTGAAAATCGAGTCTCATGGGAGGCTGAAGATATCCCCTTAAATATTCATCATGAAGAGGATGAATTTCTTATTATAAATAAACCTTATGGTTTGGTGATGCATCCAGGTGCAGGCTGCAACAATGGCACTCTTGCTAATGCATTGGCTTTTCATTATCCGCAATTGATCCAACTTCCCAGATGTGGAATTGTGCATAGATTAGATAAAGATACTTCAGGGCTTTTAGTTATCGCTAAGACTGAAAAGTTCCGGAACTTCTTTGTAGAAAAGCTTCAAAACAGAGAAATATTTAAGGAATATGAAGCCTTGGTTGTCGGGCAAGTAATTGGAAGCTTTTCTATAGAGCAAGCAATTGAAAGGGACCCTAGAAACAGAATTAAAATGAGGACAACTGATTTTGGGCGAGAGGCAATTTCGCATATATCGCTCATTAAATTTTATAACGGCTATTCTCATGTAGCCATTGAGATTGAAACCGGCAGAACTCACCAAATTCGTGTTCATCTCAGCCATCATAAATTACCGATCATTGGCGACCGAACATACAATCCACGCAATGCAATAGCGAAAGATACCCCGAAAGAAATACTGCCCATTATTCAACATTTTCCACGCCAAGCCCTTCACGCCTCAAAGATTGGATTTGAACTAATGGGAACAGGAGAAAAGGTTCAATTTGAGCAATCTCCGCCAGAAGATATGAGTGCGCTTATATCCACTCTAGAGAGGGTTTAATCGATGTTAATGGCTGCAAATGACTTGTTTTTCACTATAATTGATGTATAAAACCTTTTACTTTGTAGTTAATACATTCAATTCATGAAACTGTCCGGTGGAGATCTTCTAATGCGCGCCCTCAAGGATGAGGGGGTAAAATTTATATTTGGTTACCCTGGCGGCGCTGCTCTGCACATTTACGATGCAATTTTTAAGCAAAAAGCATTTGAGCACATCCTTGTCCGACATGAACAGGGAGCTACCCATGCAGCTGATGGCTATTCAAGAGCTACAGGAAAACCCGGAGTTGCATTAGTCACATCTGGTCCTGGAGCAACCAATGCTATTACTGGTCTAGCTACAGCTTACATGGATTCAATTCCACTCATCGTTATATCTGGGCAAGTGCAAAGTCATCTAATAGGAACTGATTCATTTCAAGAAACCGACATGATTGGAATTTCTCGTCCTATCGTAAAACATAGTTTCATCGTACAAGACACAAAAGAAATTCCTCGCATAGTTCAGGAGGCATTTTATATAGCGACATCAGGAAGACCTGGTCCAGTTGTTATTGATATCCCAAAAGATAAAACTGATCCTACTAAACTATATGACTACAAAAGAGCAAAGCAGATCTCGATTCGTTCATACCAACCGAAAGCTCATTCCGCACCCTGGCCAAATTAAAAAAGCTTCTAAAAATATTCTTTCGGCAGAAAGACCGGTAATTTATGCCGGTGGGGGAGTTATTTTAGGTAATGCCCATAAAGAGTTAATGGCTCTAAATAAAGTTTTGAAAGCACCTGTCACCAATACTTTAATGGGTCTTGGCTGCATATCCAGCAAATGATAAATATTTCATGGGCATGCTGGGTATGCATGGAACATATCAAGCAAATATGGCTATGCATAATGCTGATCTCATTATTGCAATTGGAGCTAGGTTTGATGATCGCATTACTAATACTCCGGCACTATTTGCCCCTAAAGCTAGAATTATTCATATTGATGTAGATCCAGCTTCTATTTCAAAAATTATTACTGCGGATATTCCAATAGTTGGTCAGGTAAAAGAATCTATTAGTGCTTTGATTAAAGAAATCAAACGCTCAAAACTAAAAATTGATTCAGATGCTCTTGATGCATGGAATTCTCAGATTTCCACTTGGCGTGCTAAGCATGGTCTTGATCATGAGCTATACCTTCAAAAGAACAAATCTAAAATGATTCTTCCTCAAGTTGTTGTGCAAGAACTTTATCAAGCAACAAATGGAAATGCATGGGTCACTTCTGATGTTGGCCAACATCAAATGTTTGTAGCTCAGTATTATCATTTTAATAAACCGAGGCGTTGGATAAATTCTGGAGGATTGGGCACTATGGGTTTTGGTCTGCCTGCAGCCATGGGAGCCAAGCTAGCGTTTCCTAAAGATGAAGTTGTATGTGTAACAGGTGAGGGCAGTATTCAAATGTGTATTCAAGAGCTTTCGACATGCTTGCAATACAATCTTCCTATCAAAATTATTAATATTAATAATGAAGCATTGGGAATGGTTCGTCAGTGGCAAGACATGAATTATGGTGGGAGGCATTCCGCAAGTACATATGCAGACTCTTTGCCAGACTTTGTTAAGTTAGCAGAATCATATGGCCACGTTGGCATGAAAGTAACTAAACAATCCCAGTTAAGAAAAACTTTAGATAAAGCATTTGCAATGAAAGATAGATTAGTTTTTGTTGATGTATACGTTGACCCGAATGAGCACGTCTATCCAATGCTAGTTGCACCAAGTGGCAGCATGCAAGACATGTGGATTAAAAAAAATACAAAAGCATGAAGAGAATAATATCAATTTTACTCGAAAATAAACCAGGCGCCCTTGCAAGAGTAGTTGGGTTATTTCATCAGCGGGGCTATAACATTGAAAGCTTGAATGTTGGACCGGTATTTGATGGTACTTATTCTAGAATGACGGTGACTACCAGAGGCTCTGAGAATGATGTTGAGCAAATCACCAAACAAATTAATAAAATAATTGACGTTATTAAAGTTTCAGATTTAACTGAAGGCGAACATCATGAATATGAATTTATTCTTATAAAATATAATAAATTTAAATTAACACCAAAAATTCAGAAAACACTGAAGCCCCTCAGTGGCAAGGTATTAGAAAAAAATATAAAAGTAATTGTAATGTCCGCATTTGGGCCATCGAGTGATATAGAAAAAGCAATCAAGACTATAGGTAAATCTAATTTGCTAGAAATTGCCAGATCTGGATGCTTGGGCCTTCATGAAGGGGAAAAAGTTTTAAAAATTTAGGAGAAAAATAGAATGAAAATTTTTTATGATGATGATGCGAATATCGAAATTATCCAGGGTTTAAAAGTAACTATTATTGGTTATGGTTCTCAAGGCCATGCTCACGCAAATAATCTTAAGGATTCAGGAGTTAATGTTACTGTCGCCCTTCGAGAAGGCTCATCTTCGTGGAAAAAAGCTGAGGAAGCTGGTCTTCATGTTTCAACGGTCACCGATGCTGTTGATGGAGCAGACTTGGTAATGATTCTTGCACCAGATGAATTTCAGCAAGGAGTATATGAATCTGAGATTAAGCCAAATCTCAAGGTTAATGCAGTCTTAGCATTCGCGCATGGGTTTAACATCCATTTTCAAAAAATTGTCCCTAGCGAAGATATGTCCGTCATTATGATTGCTCCAAAAGGTCCAGGCCACACAGTTAGAAGTACATATCTAAATGGTGGTGGAGTACCATCTTTAATTGCTATTTACCAAGACGGAAATAATACTACAGGTTATTCAGCGCAAGATATTGCTTTGTCATATGCAAAAGCAAATGGTGGCACTAGAGCAGGCGTTCTTGAAACAACATTTAAGGAAGAAACTGAAACAGATTTATTCGGTGAGCAAGCAGTCTTATGTGGCGGCATGACTGAACTTATTAAGGCAGGTTATGAAACTCTTGTTGAGGGTGGCTACAGTCCTGAGATGGCATATTTTGAATGCTTGCATGAAACAAAGTTAATTGTTGACCTAATTCATGAGGGAGGAATTGCAAATATGCATTATTCAATTTCTAATACTGCAGAGTTTGGTGACTATGTTAGCGGGCCAAAAGTAATAACAAGCGATACAAAAGTAGCTATGAAAGGTATTTTATCTAGGATTCAATCTGGTGAATTTGCAGATAAATTCTTAGATGATTGCCGTCAAAGCAACGATGGTACAGGTGGCCCCATCATGAAAGAAAGAAGAAAAGAGACAGCAGCTCACTCTATTGAGAAGGTTGGATCTGAGCTTCGTTCTAAGATGAAATTTCTTAACTCCGAAAGGCTAGTAAATAAAGATAAAAATTAGTTCTAAAACCGTTGATATTTAGAATCAAGGGTATACAATTCTCCGTTCCGGCCTAGAGCCGGCAAGTTCTTTTAACATATTTGGTTACTCGTGTGGGTGTTCAAAATACGAGATTTAAATATTTTTCGTTACTTTTAATATTTTATAAAAGTAACACAACATGATTATAATTGAAGAGTTTGATCATGGCTCAGATTGAACGCTGGCGGTAGGCTTAACACATGCAAGTCGTGCGAGAAAGTATCTTCGGATATGAGTAGAGCGGCGGACGGGTGAGTAACGCGTAGGAATCTACCTAGTAGAAGGGGATAGCCCGAGGAAACTCGGATTAATACCGTATACCTCCTTCGGGAGAAAGAAGGCCTCTCTTTGAAGCTTTCGCTACTAGATGAGCCTGCGTAAGATTAGCTTGTTGGTGAGGTAAAGGCTCACCAAGGCTACGATCTTTAGCGGGTCTGAGAGGACGATCCGCCACATTGGGACTGAGACACGGCCCAGACTCCTACGGGAGGCAGCAGTGGGGAATATTGGACAATGGGCGAAAGCCTGATCCAGCCATACCGCGTGTGTGAAGAAGGCCCTAGGGTTGTAAAGCACTTTAAGTTGGGAAGAAAAGTTATTGGTTAATACCCAATGACCGTGACATTACCATCAGAATAAGGACCGGCTAATTCCGTGCCAGCAGCCGCGGTAATACGGAAGGTCCAAGCGTTAATCGGAATTACTGGGCGTAAAGCGCGCGTAGGTGGTTTATTAAGTTGGGTGTGAAATCCCCGGGCTCAACCTGGGAACTGCATCCAAAACTGATTCACTAGAGTACGATAGAGGGAGGTAGAATTCACAGTGTAGCGGTGGAATGCGTAGATATTGTGAAGAATACCAATGGCGAAGGCAGCCTCCTGGATCTGTACTGACACTGAGGTGCGAAAGCGTGGGTAGCGAACAGGATTAGATACCCTGGTAGTCCACGCCGTAAACGATGTCAACTATCTGTTGGAAAGCATTGCTTTTCAGTGGAGCAGCTAACGTAATAAGTTGACCGCCTGGGGAGTACGGCCGCAAGGCTAAAACTCAAATGAATTGACGGGGACCCGCACAAGCGGTGGAGCATGTGGTTTAATTCGATGCAACGCGAAAAACCTTACCTATGCTTGACATACTTGGAATACTTTGTAATGAAGTAGTGCCTTCGGGAGCCAGGATACAGGTGCTGCATGGCTGTCGTCAGCTCGTGTCGTGAGATGTTCCGTTAAGTCGGATAACGAGCGCAACCCTTACCCTTATTTGCCAGCGATTCGGTCGGGAACTATAAGGGGACTGCCGGTGATAAACCGGAGGAAGGTGAGGACGACGTCAAGTCATCATGGCCCTTACGCATAGGGCTACACACGTGCTACAATGGAGAATACAGACGGACGCTAAGCCGCGAGGTGGTGCCAATCCTAGAAAATTCTTCGTAGTCCGGATTGGAGTCTGCAACTCGACTCCATGAAGTCGGAATCGCTAGTAATCGCGAATCAGCATGTCGCGGTGAATACGTTCTCGGGTCTTGTACACACCGCCCGTCATACCATGGAAGTGGATTGCACCAGAAGTAGATAGTCTAACCTTAGGGAGGGCGTTTACCACGGTGTGCTTCATGACTGGGGTAAAGTCGTAACAAGGTAGCCGTAGGGGAACCTGTGGCTGGATCACCTCCTTAACGATATTTTCGTACTAGAGTACCCACACGAGTAATCAAATATATTAAAAGAAGTTATTTATAAGTTTTGGTATGTAATTTTCTAGTGTATAAATCTTTTTAAGATATATACACCAGTGTCATATCTTTTATTAGATATGTACACGATAGATCACTGCATTTAATAGAAGAAAATTTTATTAAGTTATTCTCAAACAATAACGAAAAAAACTTAGTCTGCAATAAAAAGGTCGACTAAGTATATAACCCTTTTTTAGGGTTATATGATCAAGTAATTAAGAGCACAAGGCGGATGCCTTGGCAGCTGAAGGCGATGAAGGACGTAGTAACTTGCGATAAGCTTCGGGGAGGTGGTAAACAACCTTTGATCCGGAGATTTCCGAATGGGAGAACCCAGTGTGCATAAGCACATTATCTTATACTGAATACATAGGTATATGAGGCAAACCTAGGGAACTGAAACATCTAAGTACCTAGAGGAAAAGAAATCAAAAGAGATTCCGGTAGTAGCGGCGAGCGAAACCGGACTAGCCCTTAAGCTTTTTTAAGATTAGCAAAACAGATTGGAAAGTCTGGCCATAGTAGGTGATAGCCCTGTATGCGAAAATCTTTTAAGAGTGAAATCGAGTAGGTCGGGACACGTGAAATCTTGACTGAACATGGGGGGACCATCCTCCAAGGCTAAATACTCTCAGCTGACCGATAGTGAACCAGTACCGTGAGGGAAAGGCGAAAAGAACCCCGGCAAGGGGAGTGAAATAGAACCTGAAACCTTGTGCTTACAAGCAGTCGGAGCAGACTTGTTCTGTGACGGCGTACCTTTTGTATAATGGGTCAACGACTTAATTTCAGTAGCAAGCTTAACCGTTTAGGGGAGGCGCAGGGAAACCGAGTCTTAATAGGGCGCTCAGTTGCTGGAATTAGACCCGAAACCGGGTGATCTATCCATGGCCAGGGTGAAGGTTAGGTAACACTGACTGGAGGCCCGAACCCACTTATGTTGAAAAATGAGGGGATGAGCTGTGGATAGGAGTGAAAGGCTAATCAAACCCGGAGATAGCTGGTTCTCTTCGAAAACTATTTAGGTAGTGCCTCATGTATTACCATTGGGGGTAGAGCACTGTTTCGGCTAGGGGGTCATCCCGACTTACCAAACCGATGCAAACTCCGAATACCAATGAGTACGAGCATGGGAGACAGACTGCGGGTGCTAACGTCCGTAGTCGAGAGGGAAACAACCCAGACCGTCAGCTAAGGTCCCAAATTATGATTAAGTGGGAAACAATGTGGGAAGGCACAAACAGCTAGGAGGTTGGCTTAGAAGCAGCCATCCTTTAAAGAAAGCGTAATAGCTCACTAGTCGAGTCGGCCTGCGTGGAAGATATAACGGGGCTAAATCATAAACCGAAGCTACGGATCTTAAATTTATTTAAGATGGTAGAAGAGCGTTCTGTAAGCGGTTGAAGGTAAGCTGTAAGGCGAACTGGACGTATCAGAAGTGCGAATGTTGACATGAGTAACGATCAAAGAGGTGAAAAACCTCTTCGCCGAAAATCCAAGGTTTCCTGTCCAACGCTAATCGTGGCAGGGTGAGTCGGCTCCTAAGGCGAGGGCGAAAGCCGTAGTCGATGGAAAACAGGTTAATATTCCTGTACTTCTTATAATTGCGATGGGGTGACGGAGAAGGTTAGGCTAGCACGGCGACGGTTGTCCGTGTTCAAGGTTGTAGACTGAGATTCTAGGTAAATCCGGAATCTCTTAAGGTCAAGAACTGATAACGACCACTCTTTTGAGTGGGAAGTAGTCGATACCATGCTTCCAGGAAAAACCTCTAAGCTTCAGATTATAAGAAACCGTACCCCAAACCGACACAGGTGGATAAGTCGAGAAGACTAAGGTGTTTGAGAGAACTATGGTGAAGGAACTAGGCAAAATGGTACCGTAACTTCGGGAGAAGGTACGCCACCATTGGTGATGAGACTTGCTCTTTAAGCTGATGGTGGTCGAAGATACTAGGTGGCTGCGACTGTTTATTAAAAACATAGCACTCTGCAAAATCGTAAGATGACGTATAGGGTGTGACGCCTGCCCGGTGCCGGAAGGTTAATTGATGGGGTTAGCTTCGGCGAAGCTCCTGATCGAAGCCCCGGTAAACGGCGGCCGTAACTATAACGGTCCTAAGGTAGCGAAATTCCTTGTCGGGTAAGTTCCGACCTGCACGAATGGCGTAACGATGGCCACACTGTCTCCACCATAGACTCAGTGAAATTGAAATCGCTGTTAAGATGCAGTGTTCCCGCAGCTAGACGGAAAGACCCCGTGCACCTTTACTATAGGTTCACACTGGACTTTGACTTTATTTGTGTAGGATAGGTGGGAGACTTTGAAACTGAGACGCTAGTCTTAGTGGAGTCGTCCTTGAAATACCACCCTTGTAAAGTTGAGGCTCTAACTCAGGTCCATTATCTGGATCGAGGACAGTGTGTGCTGGGTAGTTTGACTGGGGCGGTCTCCTCCCAAAGAGTAACGGAGGAGTACGAAGGTATCCTAAGCATGGTCGGACATCATGCAGATAGTATAAAGGCATAAGGATGCTTGACTGCGAGACTGACGGGTCGAGCAGGTAGGAAACTAGGTCTTAGTGATCCGGTGGTTCTGAATGGAAGGGCCATCGCTCAACGGATAAAAGGTACGCCGGGGATAACAGGCTGATACCCCCCAAGAGTTCACATCGACGGGGGTGTTTGGCACCTCGATGTCGGCTCATCACATCCTGGGGCTGGAGCAGGTCCCAAGGGTATGGCTGTTCGCCATTTAAAGTGGTACGCGAGCTGGGTTTAGAACGTCGTGAGACAGTTCGGTCCCTATCTGCTGTGGGCGTTGGAGATTTGAGGGAAGCTGATTCTAGTACGAGAGGACCGAATTGGACGAACCTCTGGTGTTCCGGTTGTCACGCCAGTGGCATTGCCGGGTAGCTATGTTCGGAAGGGATAACCGCTGAAAGCATCTAAGCGGGAAGCCTCTCCCAAGATTAGATCTCCCATAGACTTCGGTCTACTAAAGAGTCGTCATAGACTATGACGTTGATAGGCAAGGTGTGTAAGCGCTGTGAGGCGTTGAGCTAACTTGTACTAATAACTCGTGAGGCTTGATCATGTAACCTTAAAAAAGGTTCCATTGTTTAAGAATAACAAAAAATTTGTAGTGAAAAGAATTACATACCAGTTTGCCTGATGACAATAGCAGTTTGGTACCACCTGATCCCATCTCGAACTCAGAAGTGAAACGGACTTACGCCAATGGTAGTGCAAGGTCTCCTTGTGTGAGAGTAGGTAATCGTCAGGCTTTTTCTTTTAAAGGCTCTTAGATTTATCTAAGGGCCTTTTTTTTGTATAAAATAAAGCTATGGATATTAAAGAAATTTCAGATCGACTTGAGCTAGAGAAATTAGTCACGGATTATGCAACTGCAGTTGATACTAAACAATTTAGTGAATTCCATAATTTATTCACACGCGATGCCTTGATAGATTACACAGCCGTTGGAGGTATCTCAGGAAATCTCCAAGAAATAATTACCTACCTAGAAAGCGCCTTAGATTTTTTTCCAAACTATCAGCATTTTATTTCTAATATTTCTCTTACTATCACAGGTAATAATGCTACCGGGAAAGTAATGTGTTTTAATCCAATGCAAACCAAAGAAAATCAGGTTTTTTTTCTAGGTATTTGGTATCACGATACCTATATCAATATTGATGATCAGTGGTTTATTTCATCTAGGATTGAAGAGAGCTCTTGGTCTCACAATGTTCCAAACTCTGTAAGCACCGAGCCACAAAAATGATTATTGGTCTCACTGGAGGAATTGGCTCAGGAAAATCTGCTGCTGGTAGCTTCTTTGAATCGCATAAAGTAACAGTTATTGATGCAGATCAATTGGCCAAGGATGCATTGGATATAAATACTCCTGGTTTTAATCATGCCGTAGAGTTATTTGGCCTTTCAATTTTAGATACTACAGGCCATATTGATAGAGAAGTGTTAAGAAGTATTGTTTTCAACGATCAAGATAAAAAAACTAGGCTTGAATCTATAGTTCACCCTATTGTTCGTGATTTAATGTTTGATAGCATTGCAAAATCTACCTCACTCTATTCTATTATTATGGTCCCATTAATTTTCGAATCTCAAAGCATGAGTTCCTATGACAGAATTCTGGTTGTTGATTGTGAAGAGTCACTTCAGTTAGAAAGAGCCTGCGCAAGAGATGGAAGTTCTACTGATTTGATAGGCAAGATTATCAATTCCCAATGCAAGCGTGATGAACGCTTAAGCATAGCCAATGATATTCTTCCCAACAATGAAACTTTAGATATTTTAGAAGTAAAGGTCGCTAAACTACATAAATTTTATTTAGGAATCTGTGCTAATGACTAAAAAGTGCCCTCAATGTGAAACTTCAGCAGATCTTAGCAAAGTTAATAAATTTAGACCGTTCTGCTCTGAAAGGTGCAAGTTAATTGATTTGGGGACCTGGGCAAATGAAGAAAAATTAATTAGTCGCCCTATGGAGTCAGAAGATTTTTATGATGAGTAGTCTCGGAAACTAGTTTTTAGGTATTTCCGTGGCATTGTTTAAATTTCTTTCCTGACCCGCAGTGACATGGATCATTTCTTCCAAGCTTCGGTTCATCTCTTGTAATGCTTTTTGGGCTTGTGTTTTGAGCATTCTCATTCCCTACCTCTAAATCTGGTTTCGCTTGTTGTAATCTCATTTCTTTATTTTTTTGTGCCTCAAGCGATCTCTGTTCTAATTCTTGTATCTCTTCCTCGCTGGCTATCTCTAATCTAAAAAGAATTTTTATCGCCTCTGTATTAATTGCATTAAGCATAGTTTCAAACATTTCAAAGGCTTCACGCTTATATTCATTTTTTGGATTCTTCTGAGCATAGGCTCTTAGTCCTACACTTTGCCTGAGGTGATCCATTTCAGCTAAATGGTCTTTCCAGTGGACATCTAGGATCTGAAGCATTACCTGCTTTTCTAATTGCGCAATATTCTGTTCAATTGAGATATATTTTTCTTTGTACCTGATGGCTGCTGTATTTGAAATCAAGTCAGCAATGAGCTCTGGTGTTAATTTTTTATCCTGATTTACTTGATTCTGAATATTTACTTCAATTAGATAGTGTTCAGTTAAATGCCTATCTAGTTCCGCTAATCTCCATTGGCTTTCTACAGATTCAAGAGGGACAAAGTCCTCAGAGATAACATGCATTTCTTCCGAAATTAAATCATTTATAGCTTCTGAAATATTATCTTCTTCTAATAATTGGGATCTTAAGGAATAAATAGCCTGCCTTTGATCATTCGCAACATCATCGTATTCTAAGAGGCTCTTTCTTATATCAAAGTTTCTGCTTTCTATTCTTTTTTGAGCATTTTCTATGCCTCTAGATAGCATTTTATGCTCAATATGATCATCACCCATTCCTATCCGTTCAAACAGAGCTCTTCGACTATCAGTAATAAAGAGCCTCAATAGATCATCTTCTAATGATAAAAAGAATTTTGAGTATCCAGGATCTCCCTGTCGCCCTGAGCGACCTCTTAATTGATTATCAATTCTCCTGGATTCATGTCGTTCGGTTCCAAGGATATGAAGTCCCCCAGCATCTAGTACTTTTTGATGACGTTCATCCCATTCCAAATCATCGTCACTCTTCATACCACCAAGAACTATATCAGTTCCTCTGCCCGCCATATTGGTTGCAATAGTTACAACGCCTGGCCTACCTGCATTTGCTATTATTTCTGCCTCTTTCTCATGTTGCTTAGCATTCAGAACCTGATGAGCTATATTTTTTCTCTTTAATAGCTCAGACACTACCTCTGATGATTCAACTGAAGCTGTGCCAACAAGGATAGGCGCTTCTTTCTCTTTTAATAGCTCTATTTCTGCTATTAGCGCTTTGAACTTTGCTTCTCTTGTTAAAAATACTAGGTCCTCATTATCAATCCTCGCCATTGGCTGATTTGTTGGGATAATTGATACATTTAATCCATAGATCTCCGCAAACTCAGCTGCTTCAGTATCAGCTGTACCTGTCATACCTGACAGCTGAGAAAATAATCTAAAAAAGTTTTGATAAGTCGTTGAGGCAAGGGTTTGCGATTCTTTTTGAATTGGAACATTTTCTTTACACTCGAGCGCTTGATGGATTCCTTCGCTCATTCTTCTGCCTGACATAGTCCTGCCTGTATGTTCGTCAACAAGAAGGACTTCTTGGCCTCTCACAAGGTAGTGAACATTTTTTTTAAACAGATATGCAGCTTTTAATGTGGCATTTACATACCGCATAATCTTAATATTGCTGACTGAGTAAAGACTATCCTCAGATTGGAGTAAACCTAAATCTTCTAAATATTTCTCAACTTCAATGTAACCCTCATCAGTTAATTCTACAGACCGATTCTTTTCATCAATCATGTAATGCCCAATCTCATCTTCTAATAATGGCTCTTCCTCGGTCCCTTCTCTGAGTTGCTGCTTAAGCTTTGGAATAATTTTTTTAATTTGAACGTAATATTCAGCGCTCTCGTTCGTTGGTCCTGAGATAATTAATGGCGTTCTTGCTTCGTCAATTAGAATGGAATCTACCTCATCTACAATTGCAAAATCTAGTGCACATTGAACCTTATCTTCAGCTCTAAGAGCCATGTTATCTCTTAAGTAGTCAAAGCCTAGCTCTCCGTTGGTGGCATAAATTACATCGCATTCATATGAATGTTTTTTTTCTTCAAAATTTTGATTCGAGTGAATCACCCCAACGCTCAGGCCTAGAAACTCATAGACAGGACGCATCCACTCCGCATCTCTCTGCGCAAGATAGTCATTTACTGTTACTAATACAACTTTGTTGCCTTGGACAGCATTGAGATATGCTGGCAGAGTTGCAACTAAAGTTTTGCCTTCTCCAGTTTTCATTTCTGCGATATTGCCATCAGCGAGAGCAATGCCACCAAGCATTTGAGAATCAAAATGGCGTAAGCCTGTAGTTCTGACGCTTGCTTCTCGCGTTGCAGCAAATGCATGAGGAATAAGATTGCTTAGATCATCGGCATAATTTTTTGCTAGCTTATCTTTTAGGGCAAAGAGCTCGGCATCATCCATGCTCTGGTATTCAGCTTCCAGTAAGTTAATTTGATCAACATGAACCTGCATTTTTTTTAATGCACGTTGATTGCTGCTGCCAAATATTTTTTGTAAGAAAGACATATCTTAAATTGTAATTAACTCTGTTAGTTTTATTTATAACTGTTCTGCATCGCCAAATGGAGCTCTTACATATGATATGGGGGCGATTGATGAATCTTCAAATGTAACAACTTCCCATGCATCTTCTGATGCAAGTATTTTTCTTAGCAGTTCATTATTCAATGAATGACCTGATTTATATCCAGAGAATTGTCCAATTAAATTATGACCAAGAAGATATAAGTCTCCAATAGCATCTAACATTTTATGTTTCACAAACTCATCATCAAATCTTAATCCCTCTTCATTTAAAATGCCGCCTTCTCCAATAGCGATAGCATTTGTAACGCTGGCACCCAACGCTAAGCCTTGGGACTGCAAGAAGTCCATATCTTTAACTGAGCCAAAGGTTCTTGCTCTGCAAACCTCTTTTACAAAAGAAGTGGATGAAAAATCAATTGAAGACTTTTGCGAATGTTGCTTGATAGTTGCATCATCAAAGTCAATTTCAAAAGATACTTTAAAGCCGTCAAATGGCTTAATGGCTGCATATGTATCGCCTCGCTCAACTCGAACTTCTTTTTTTACTTTAATAAACTTCTTTAGTTCTTCTTGCTCGACTAGACCGGCAGATTGAATTAAAAAAACAAACGGGCTTGCGCTGCCATCCATAATTGGAATTTCGGGACCATTAACTTTAATAATGCAGTTATCAATTCCTAAGCCAGCTATTGCTGAAAGTAGGTGTTCAATGGTTCCAATTTTATAACCTTCTTTAAACAAAGAGGTTGAGAGAGTTGTATCACCTACGAATTCAAATATGGCCGGAATCTCAATTTCCGGATCTAGATCATTGCGAATAAAAGTAATGCCAGCATTTATTGGAGCGGGCAATAGCTCTAGAGTCATGTCTTGTCCGCTGTGAAGACCTACTCCAACAGCTTTAATAGGATTTTTAATTGTTCTTTGTACTAACATTTATAATGGTCTCTTAATGCTTAATAATTATAGAGTAAATTTACTCTAATTTTTGTCTTGCTATCTCAAAAAGTATTACACCTGCAGCAACAGATACATTTAAGCTATTTAAAGTTTCATTTTTGGATAACGTGCATACAGTGGAACATTTCTCTAGCGTTTTCTCTCTCATACCTTCTTCTTCTGACCCAATAATAGTTAAAATAGGTTTATTTAAGTCAAGCTCAGTGTGCATTGACTCAGCATGCTCGCTTGTCCCTAGGATCAAATAGCCTAATTTTTCAAAATGTTTTATGGCATTGATCAAGTTTGTTACTGTAAATATTTTCATGGCCTCAGTTCCCCCAGCAGATACTTGCCTAACCAGAGGGGTGATCGGAGAACAATGATGTTTATTGATGATTACGCCAGCAATATTGCTGGCCGCAGCTGATCTAATGCAGGCTCCTAAATTTCGAGGATCAATGACATTGTCGATGACCAAAAAAGTAGGATTATCTCTTTGAATAGTTTCTTCATATTTTTTTAGGTCACTTAAATCTAAAATTTCCTCTTTCTTTAAAGTAGCCTCGGGGTGCTGGTTAAGATTTTTCTTTTTTTCAACGGAAACCGATGCCGCTTCTGCCAATGAAATTAAATTCTGGATTCTTGCATCGTTTCGATTTGCTGGGATAAAAATTTGCTTTATATTTTCTGGCGAGAGCTTCAACAACATCTCAATAGTATGAAATCCTACCCGATGATTTGATTGGGATTCATTTTCCATTTGCGATGACTAAATTAATTTTTCTGTCCAAAGGTGAGATAGCAGCAATCTTTACTTTCAGTTTCTGCCCTAGCTTAAAGCTTTTTCCGGTTTTTTTGCCTTTGAGGGTATTGGTCCCCTGGATAAGAAAATAACGATCTCCAGGTAAATCTGATACATGCAGTAATCCAGAAATAAAATATGCCTCTAAATTTACAAATAAACCAAAATCGGTAACACCAGTTACTACGCCATCTATCTCAGAGCCAACCTTATCTTTTAAGTATGAACAGATTAAAACCTGCTCAACTTGGCGGGAAGCTTTTTCTGCTCTTCGTTCTAGCACGGACGATTCTTCACACATATCCTGCAGTTGAGATTTATTGAAGGTGCTTTTCTTATGCGCCAATGACTTATTAATCATCCTATGGGTTAGCAAGTCAGGGTATCTTCGAATGGGAGAGGTAAAATGAGCATATTGCTTGAGCTGCAAGCCAAAATGACCAAGATTATCTGTTGAATATTCTGCTCTAGCCAATGTTTGTAGCACTAGAATCTGGCCACTGTCATCCTTTTTTTCAGCAGCTTTTTTTAAGCAGTAATTAATGGTTTCTAGTGGAGAAGACTGGCTAGCAATTTGAGCAGGAATTTGGAAATATTTTTTTAATACCTCTAACTTACTAGGGTCAGGGTTCTCATGAATTCTGAAGACGCCAAAGTCAAAACGATCTTGCATAAATTCTGCAGCGCATTCATTTGCCAGCAACATAGATTCTTCTACCAACTTATGAGCTCGCATAGGCTTTTTAACTATTATATTTTTTACTTCTTGGTTGGGCGTTAACTCTAAGATAGCTTCCTTCGGGTTGATCTCTAGAGCGTATCTGGATTGCCTAATTTTTAGTCTGCTCGTAGTTAATTTCTCTAAAGCATTAATAGATTCTATTACCTCTGCACCTTGAAGGGGTTGAGCATTGGTAATATGAGATTCTACTTGCTTGTAGGTTAGTCGCGCCTTTGAGTTAATGAGTGCGCTGTAGAATTTATATTTTAGTCTCTGGCCAGATGAATCAAGCGACATCTCGCATACCATTGCACATCTGTCTTCATTGGGTCTCAGGGAGCAGATATCATTAGAGAGTCTTTCAGGGAGCATTGGAACCACAGTTCCAGGGAAGTAAATAGAAGTTCCCCTCTTTAAAGCCTCCTTATCTAATTTAGATCCAACCTCAACATAAAAGGAGACATCAGCAATTGCTACATACAAACTAAAACCATTGGAGTTTTTCTGGCAATAAATCGCATCATCAAAGTCTTTTGCATCTGCGCCATCAATAGTCGCAAAGGGTAAATTAGTTAAATCTTTACGGTACTTAGTTTTTTTAGTTTTACTTGCTATTAGATCGGCTTCTTTTAATAGCTCTGGCGACCACTCGGCAGGCAAATCATGCATTGAAATAGCATCTTGGATAGCTTCTTTATAGATCATTTGTTTGATTATAGACTTGTAATAAGATTAGGAAGGCTATAGTATCGCGAAATGCAGTCGAATAATAAATTATTAGCTTTTATAGGATTATTTTTTCTAGTCAGCGTATCACTGCATTCATTTGCTCATATTGACGACAATCTTGTGGATGATAAGCCTCTCATAGAGTGTCAATCCTGCCACAACGAAGTTTCGCCTAACATTGAGGCACTTCCTTTTGTCACTCAAGCGATTCAACGCGAGCTTACAAGTTTTATAATTTCTAAAGCTTTTTACCCAGAATTTAAAAAACCTTTTAATTCCCAAGCGCCTCCAAAAATTTAAATTTACTAGTTTTTTAAATTTTAATTTTTTTAGGAGGTTTTCAATGAAAATCAATAAATATGCATTCATTATATTGAGTGCGCTAATGGTAAACACTGCATTTGCAGATGAGATGGAAGAGATCATAGTTTCTTCTTCACTAGTTAATAGTGCAGCAAGCGAGATTGCCGATCCAATTCATATTCTGAGTGGGGATGATATTAGCAATGAGGCAACTCAAAGCTTGGGGGAAACCTTAGATGATTTGCTAGGCGTATCGTCAGCTGACTATGGTTCTGGAGTTGGACAACCAATTATTAGAGGTATGTCTGGATCTAGAGTAAAAATACTTGAAAATAGTATTGTTAACAGAGATGTATCAGGGCTTGGAGTCGACCATATTAATGATGTCGACTTAAATAATGTCCAACAAATAGAAGTAATCCGTGGACCTTCATCACTGCTGTATACAAACGGAACAGTGGGTGGAATTATCAATATTGTTGATAATTCAATTGCACAAGATGATGTGGAAAGAGCAATAAAAATTGGACTTGAATCACAATCTGTAAACGATGGTGATACTCAAAGCCTTTTTTATCAAGATAACATTCAAAATATCAACATAAGCTTTTCATACAAAGATTCTTCGTTTGGAAATTTTGATGTGCCAAACGGTGCAATCATTCATATGGAAGAAGAGCATCACGATGAGGACGAAGATCACGATGAAGAGGAAGATCATGATGAAGAGAATCTAGGCTATTTAGCTAATTCTGATTTTGCATCCGAGTCTTTAAAATTTGGAGCTTCTACTAATGGTGACTGGGGCTTCATTGGGTTCTCAGTAGCTAGCATTGAAAGCATGTACGGAATCCCTTTTCATGGCGAAGAGCATGAAGATGAGCATGGTGAAGAAGAAGAAGGTGAGCATGATGAGCATGAAGGCGAAAGAATATTCTCAAACACCGAGTCCGATAAATTTGATGTTAGAGGATCTTTCAATATCGATAGCAACCTTGTAAGCAAAGTCGATTTCTTTATAAGAGATACTGACTATTCCTTGACTGAACAGCATGCCGAAGAAGAGGAGCACGAAGAAGAGGGGCATGATGAGGACGAACATGAAGGGCATGAGGAAGGTCCAACAACCTTTACAAATGATGCTTTAGAGGCTGGATTTATTTTTGACCTATCTAATGACTTAATGTCTCAAAAGTTCGCACTTAATTTTGTTAATGAAGATACATCTGTTCTTGGATCAGAAGCATTTATGAATCCTGCCTCACGAGATGAGCTTACATTTGGTTATTACATCAGCCGAGATATAAGTGATTACACTCTTGATTTTGGTGTGAGGATTGATCGTTTAGCCAATGAAGGATCTATCTCTGCTGCTCATGAAGAAGAAGAGCATCATGATGAAGACGAAGGTCATGAGGAAGAAGAGCACGATGAGCATGATGAGCATGAAGAAATGGAAACAGCTTTCTATGATAAATCTTTTAATAATACTAGTTTAGCTTTCAATATTGGAAGGGAGCTCAATGATTTTATTAGTGTTGATTTGGGATTTGCTTCTGTAGAGAGAGCGCCATCTTCAATCGAGCTTTTCATGAATGGAGCGCATTTAGCGACTGGGAGATTTGAAGTCGGAAATGTAAATTTACAATCTGAAACATCTAATAATGTTGATCTAACTGTCAGCATAGATAACGCAGGCTTTTTTGCTTCTGCCACTTTATTTGCTAATAAGGTAGATAACTATATTTATCTCAGAGATGAAACTGAAGAAGAGCATGAAGATCATGATGAAGAGCACGAAGAAGATCATGATGAACATGGTGGCTTAATTCTTTCAAACTATCTTCAGCAAGATGCTGACTTAGATGGATATGAAATTGAATTTGGTAATACCATGGAACTTGGGTCTGGAGAGCTTACTATGTCATTTGGTAGAGATGTAATTTCTGGAGAATTCTCAAGTGGAGGCAATATTCCAAGGCTAAACCCAGCTAGAAACATCTTTAAATTAAAGTATTCAAAAGATGACATGACCCTAGGTCTAAACTTTAAAGATGTTGAAAAGCAAAATGACATTGCGGTTAATGAAACCCTTACCGCAGGTTATCAAATGTTAAATGCAAAACTAAGCAGGACTATTGATTTTGGTAGCCAGGGAGAGTTAACACTTTCTTTGTTTGGCAACAATATGCTTGATGAGGTTGCAAGAAACCATTCGTCTTTTGTTAAAAATGAGGTTCCTTTACCTGGACGAAACTATGGCCTTAGATTTAATTTAAAGCTTTAGTCATTTATTAATACATAAACTCACAGTTGAAAACCGTCATCCGGCGGTTTTCAGCTCTTTCAAACTTTCAAAATTTATATAAAATGCGGGTGATTAATTAATTACATTTTATATTTATGATTGCTAGATTTTTACCAGTTTTCTTCACATATTTTTTAGTTATTAATTTTGTTGTAGCAGACGAAACAGAAGAGGTAATTTCTGTAGCATCTTACATAGACTCATCAGAGCTAAACGCATCTCCAGTTGATATTATTTCTTCTCAAGAGTTCAAAAATTTAAGGGTCTCAACTGTAGCTGAGCTAAGCAAGTATCTCAGCGTTGCTTCTGGATCGCATTTTCAAACCAATGCATTGGATGGCGTAGACCAGGGAATGTCTTCAATCACATTGCGTGGACTGGATCATGCCTCAACACTAATCCTGATTAACAAAAAACGACAAACCCATTCTGGGACTCCTTCTAATGAGGGAGAGGGTTATATTGATGTAAATATTATCCCTGAGATTGCGCTTGAGCGCATAGAGATTTTAAAAGATGGCGCAACATCTTTGTATGGATCAGATGCTGTCGCAGGCGTTATTAATTTTAATACTTATCGTGCATTTGATGGCTTGAGAGTCTCTGCATCCAGCCAAAAAACTTCTAACTACAATCAAACAGATAATTCTTTGGGTGTTCTTTATGGCGGCAATGCCTTTGATGGAAACTTCGTGGTTGCTCTGAGTGCTTTGAATAGATCTCCACTCAATGCGTCCGAGATCCCAAAGATTGCAGAGCTAGGGTTAAGCGGTCTGGGAAATAGCTTTAAGATCACCGCAAGCGATACATTAACTTCAGGGCCTTATGCAGGAAGTTACTCTCCAAATCAAACTATTCCTGATCCAAGCTGCATTGATAATGGCGGTGTGATTGCAGGGCCTAGATGCAAGTTTCTTTATGGGGAAAGATTCAACATAGTTAATGATGAGGATCATTTAAAAGGCTACATGCATTTTGAGAGGCCTGGCGCAGTAATCGATTATTCGATGACATTTTTGGTGGCCACTGTTGATGTGAATGATAATCCGCAGTCTCCATCTTACCCTGCCTTATCTTATCTATCTAAGAAAATTCTTCCGGGTCAGGGGGGCAGTCCTTTTAATGTGCCGGTGATTTGGTATGGACGACCATTGGGCTCAGCATTTCCATCGCCCAGATCTCCTAAAGCCATTTCACAATATCATTTTAGTAATAACCTAATGTTTGATCTTTCAGAAGATTTAAATTTTGAACTATCTCTCACTGCGAGTGAGCATGAGAATAAACATACGAGACCAGATACTGTTGAATCAAGATTTGAACAGGCTTTGCTTGGGCAAGGTGGACCAGATGGTAATGAGCAATGGAACATATTTTTACCGTTAGAAAATTCTCCAAGCCTAATTAGTTATATTAAAGGGTCAGAGACTTCTATAAAAACTGGCAGCCTTATTTCTCTTGATGGAGTTTTCACAGGTCGAAAAAATGGAATTGATTTTGCGATAGGTTTTCAATTTAATTCTGAAGATCTTGAGATCAATTATTCTGAAGGAAGCAGGGCTACCTTTGATTTAGACGGCAAGCTGCTCAAAGGAGCTGACTTACTATTTCTAGGTGGAGGAAAAAATGTAAACACCAGCAGAGATAAGCAAGCTATTTTCTTTGAGACTAATACGAACTTTATTGAAAAATTAGATCTTATTTTATCTGGTCGATATGAGAAGCTTGAGAATGAATCTTCGTTTGATCCAAAATTTTCCTTTAGGTACTTAGCTTCAGATAGATTGTTGCTTAGGGGTTCTATCGGAACGTCTTTTACCTCTCCCTCTATGGCTCAAATGTTCTCATCTGAAATACAGCTTGGAAGCGTTAGAGATATCAATAGCTCCCCATTTGTTAGGTTAGCACTTTTGGGGAATTCAAATTTAAAGCCTGCTACCTCAAAAAATATGAGCCTTGGATTTATTTGGAATATTTCAGATGCAATAGATCTAACCCTTGACTATTGGACCATTAATTACAAAAATCGAATTGAGGTAGAGAGCGCTCAAGTCTTGCTAAACAATAATCCTTTCGGAGCACGTATTACAAGAAATCAGTTTGGGGAATTAATTGCTGTGAGCACCTCGTATTTTAATGAAGAAAGAACTGAAGTAGAAGGCTTAGATATTGCATTAAATATTTTTAAGTCCACTCAATATGGCGACTTCAGTTATTCGGTAAAGGCAACAGAGTTATCTGAATTTTTAACTCCCGAAGATACTGATGGAGATGAGCGTTTGATTATGGTGAATCGTGTAGGCAAATTTAATTATGATGCCAATACTCACTCTTTGCCAAAACTAAGACTTAATAGCTTTTTAAGTTGGACAATGAATGATTTAACCCTAGGAATGAACTCACGGTATCTTGATGAATACATAAATGAACGATCTATACCTTCATCTGCAGCTAGCCTGGGATACACCAATCAAATTAAGTCATTGCTAGTGCATGATTTTTCCATTACTAAAACCTTGCAGTTACCAGGGGGAGCGCTTGAGATAGGATTGGGTGTCATGAACGCATTTAATAGAAAGGCTCCATTACTTTATGACGCGCCTGATTTTAGTTTCGATACTCGGGTACATGACCCAAGAGGAAGATTAATCAATTTTTCAGTTGAGCTGAACCTCTAAATTATTACTAGAGAAGTACGCTAAGCATTAGCATGAAATTGAATTTCACTTCTTTTAGGGGGAAAGTCTAAATGCTCAACGTACACATGTATAGATGCAATTTACATGCCAATTATTTATTGCTTTGAGTAAAATAATACTTAGTGCTATAAATAATAATAATATTTTGAGGCTTGAGTAAAATGAGACTAACTGTAGATCAAACGAATGACTCCTTAATGACTGGGCCCGGTGATCTTTATGCGAAAGAGATTTCTGGTGCAGGCAATGCATTTGCTTATGCAATATATGAGCACAGCAAGCTTCCATTAAGAGTATTTGAAGCGGCAAGAATTTCAACTGCAATGATTAATGGGTGCAAGATTTGCATGAACTGGCAATCTAAAAGAGACGTTCATCAAATGGGTATTGTTGGAGGAGTTACAAATAATGGAGAAGCCCCTGATGATAGCTTCTACTCAAATTTGCTTAAAAATAATGTGGAGGGTCTGAGTTCGCGAGAGTTAGTTGCAGTGCAGTTTGCAAAAGCTATGGGAACGGAGCCACAGAAATTAGCTAAGGATGAAAAATTTTGGACAGAGGTCAAAGAAGTATTTAGCGATGCCGAAATTACTGATTTAACATACTGCATTGCAGGCTGGATGGGCATGGGAAGGGTAGCTCATGTTTTAGGCTTGGACAGCAATTGCTCAATCTGACGAGTCTTAAAAGGAAGATGGTGCCGGCAACAAGAGTCGAACTCGTGACCTGATGATTACAAATCAACTGCTCTACCAACTGAGCTATACCGGCAACGATCGAAATTTTACATCAATACTTTGAATGTGTGAAGTTACAAAATGAACATAGCTATTCATTTAAATATATGTATATAATTTGATCATTATTAATTATTAATCTAGAGGATACCTATGAAAAAATTATTTTTATTGTCTACTCTGATTCTCAGCTTTGGAGTTTCAGCAGATGATCACTTGCCATCAAATTATTCGATGTACCAATCAAACTTTTTATTTAATTGCCCTGAGCCAGAAAGATGCTTTGCAGCTTTTGACAAATATATGTCTTCACCAGAAGTGGCTGCAGAAAACTTTGAGGTAGATTTTTTTGCCATCAATCAAAACGGCTGGGATGATTCAACGCATGGAATTTCTTGGTATTTCTTAAATGAAGATCAATATGCAAAATCTGGTCAAATTTATTCCACCTCAATGGCTGGCAAAAAATTTAGAAAAGCTATGAACAATATAGGGGCTGAAATCATTTCGGACACTTTGACAGTTCATACGGTTGGTGTAACCAATAAAGGCGACTCAACCTCGAACAGAGTAACTTTACGCTGGAGTCATGAAGTGACTGATCCAGCAAATTTTCTTCCACTTTGGACTGAATTCACTAAAAGCATTGAAGGATATGAGTGGTCTGCAAATGCTTATGGACTTCAAAGCCATCTCTTAGGCAACAATGGCAATGGGATTTCACATGAGGTCTGGACATCACATAGCTCACCTCAGGCTGCATTAAAATTTTTAAGCGGCATGTATGGCTCTAAAGAATTTGCGCAATATGCACCAGAGTCCCGTAAATACGCTACCTTCAAGAGATCATATATGGAAGTATCTTTAAAACAATACAATCCTGACTGATCATATTTTTTTATAAAAAGGGCCTCTTTTGAGGCCTTTTTTACATATCAAATGTGCAACCAGTTCCGCCTATTCCACAATACCCGTTTGGATTTTTATCAAGATATTGTTGGTGATATTCTTCTGCCAAGTAATACTCTTGCAGGACCTTCATTTCAGTTGTGATATTTCCATAGCCTGCACCCAGAAGATTTTCTTGGTATTGCTGAAAAGTTTTTTTAGCTACCTCTAAGTCATCTTCATTCTCACAAAAACATGCTGAGCGATATTGAGTACCAATATCATTGCCCTGCCTATTGCCTTGAGTGGGATCATGGCATTCCCAAAATATCTTGAGTAACTCTTTTAAAGAAAGAATTGAAGAATCAAATTGAATTTTAACAACTTCAGTATGTCCAGTAGATCCTGAGCATACTGATTCATAGGTTGGGTCGGCTGCATGGCCACCAGCATAACCAACTGAGGTCATCTGTACGCCTGGAAGAGACCAAAATTTTCTTTCTACTCCCCAGAAGCAGCCTGCTCCTAAAATAATTGATCCCGAGGATTCGCTAGAACTGTAGTCAATAGGCTTGTTCAAAATTGTGTGTTGCATGATGTTTAATATAGTCCTGTAATTGAGCATTCCCCAGAGCTAATAGCCTGGGTACCATTAATTGTTTCAAGTAGCATTTTACCCTCATTATCAACACCTCTGAAAATACCTACGATTTGAGTATGAGAATTTGTTCGAATATTAATTTCTAGATTCTGATGCATACACCTATTTTCCCATGCTTGCTGCCAATCAGAATAACTATGTTCTTTGTAAGCAATTATTTTTTTAAGAATTGTATTGATAAGCTTCTCTCTTGGAAGTATGTCTCTCAGATTACCTAAATCTCCCCACCAAGATTCTTTTTTTGGTATTGAGTAATTGATGCCTATGCCAATTGTGAGCTCAAGATTTTCTTGCTGCATTTCAGACTCAATCAGAATTCCACAAATTTTTTTATTCTCAAGCAAGACATCATTAGGCCACTTCAATTGAGCATTTATTTTTTGTCCTGAAGCATCATCAAGAGCTTCAGCTATTAATAAACCAATAATCAAACTCAGGGCAGGGACCATAGATCTAGCTTGATACTTGATACTTAAATATATGTTTCCACTCTCAGGGCTATGCCACGTTTTACCATGCCTACCTTTTCCTGCTGTTTGTTGCTCTGCAAGAACGATTAAAAATGGTTTTTTTAGCTGAGTTTTTTTCGCAAACACATTGGTTGAATCAATGGTTTTAAAAAAATAAATGTCTAAGTTATCTTGATTTAACCCATTTAAAACATCATTTTCTACTAATTTGCTCAAGTTCTTAATAATATGGTTGACTTCGATGCATTCTAGAACAAAAATAGCAAGCTTGATATGGAGGAGTGGCCGAGTGGTTAAAGGCGGCAGACTGTAAATCTGTTCTCTACGAGTACGTTGGTTCGAATCCAGCCTCCTCCACCATTCATATTAATATTTACCGTAAAAAAAGGTTGAGTTTATCGTTTTTTAAAGAGATAATACGCCACCTTAAATTTGGATGCTGTAATTCGGGCTCATATAGCTCAGCGGTAGAGCACTTGCTTGGTAAGTAAGAGGTCACCGGTTCAAGTCCGGTTATGAGCTCCATTTAAAGGTAAATTTTAGAGATAATTTCAAAAATAGAGAGGCAAGAAATGGCTAGAGAAAAATACGAAAGAACGCTTCCCCATGTAAATGTGGGAACAATTGGTCACGTTGATCATGGTAAAACTACTTTAACAGCTGCTTTAACAAAAGTTGCTTCTGAAGTTTATGGTGGAGATCTTGTTGACTTTGCTAATATTGATAACGCTCCTGAGGAAAGAGAGCGTGGTATTACTATTGCAACATCTCATGTTGAATACGTTTCTAGTACAAGACATTATGCTCACGTTGACTGTCCAGGACATGCTGATTATGTAAAAAACATGATCACTGGTGCTGCTCAGATGGATGGAGCCATATTGGTTGTTAGCGCAGCAGACGGCCCAATGCCACAAACAAGAGAACACATTCTTCTTGCTAAGCAAGTTGGTGTTCCAAAGATAGTTGTATTTTTAAATAAAGCTGATCAGGTTGATGACGCTGAATTACAAGAACTAGTAGAGATGGAAATCAGAGAACTGCTAGATATGTATGACTTCCCAGGCGATGACACACCTATTATCGTTGGTAGTGCCTTAAAAGCATTGGAAGGCGATACTTCAGAGATTGGAGTGCCAGCTGTACAAAAATTAATTGAAGCATTGGATTCATTTGTTCCAGAGCCTGCAAGAGAAATTGAAAAACCTTTCTTAATGCCTGTTGAGGACGTCTTCACTATTTCAGGAAGAGGAACTGTTGTAACTGGAAGAATTGAGCAAGGAATTGTGAAAACTGGAGATCCTATTGAGATCGTTGGTATCACAGACACAACAAAAACAACCTGTACTGGTGTTGAAATGTTCAGAAAATCATTAGACGAAGGTCGTGCTGGTGAGAATTGTGGAGTTCTTTTAAGAGGCGTAGAAAGAGATGACGTAGAAAGAGGCCAGGTACTATGTGCTCCAGGCTCTATTAGCCCTCATACAGAATTTGAAGCAGAAATTTATGTACTAAGCAAAGAAGAGGGTGGAAGACACACTCCTTTCTTTAGTAATTACAGACCTCAGTTCTACTTCAGAACTACTGATGTAACAGGTGCGTGTGCATTGCCTGAAGGCGTTGAAATGGTTATGCCGGGTGATAACATTAAAATGACAGTTACATTAATTTCTCCAATTGCTATGGAAGACGGATTGAAATTTGCAATCAGAGAAGGCGGCCGAACAGTCGGAGCCGGTGTAGTAGCAAAGATTATTAAGTAATTAAACAATTTTACAATTTTGCCGAGATTAACGCTCGGCATTTTTGTCTCTATTTATAGGAGAAAATTTAGGCCAGTAGCTCAACTGGTAGAGCGACGGCCTCCAAAGCCGTAGGTTGAGGGTTCAAGTCCTTCCTGGCCTGCCAAGCAAGGAGCTGGTTTAAATAAGAAATATGGCAAAGGGTAAAGCATCAAACATTGCCGATAAGATCAAGTGGCTTCTAGCCATGGGTATCTTTTCAGTGGCCGTTATTGGTAACGGTTATTACACTGAATTCGCATTCCTATACAGAGTGCTTGCAGTCGTTGCTTTATTTCTTGTAGCTCTTTTTATTCTTGCTAATACGGTATTTGGAAAAGGCGCAGTTAAATTGATGCGTGAATCTAGAACAGAGATGAGAAGGGTGGTTTGGCCATCGCGCGTTGAAACAACGCAAACTTTCTTGGTTGTTTTTGGTTCTATAGTGGTTCTATGTCTGTTTTTTTGGGCTCTTGAGTCCTTGTTGAGTTGGTTAACTAAGTTAATTTTAGGATAGTTATAAAGTGAATTGGTACGTAATAATGGCATATTCCGGATACGAGCTTAAAGTTAAAGCTGCTATCGAAGAGCGCATTGCACTTGCAGGTCTCGAAGACCAATTCGGAGAAATACTTGTTCCTACTGAATCAGTCGTGGAGTTGAAAAGTGGTGCCAAGAAAAAGACAGAAAGAAAATTCTTCCCTGGTTACATCTTAATTGAAATGGAAATGAATGATGATACCTGGCAGCTTGTTAAGCATACGCCTCGAGTTAGTACTTTTGTTGGCGGCAAGAAAGACAAACCATCTTCAATTTCAAAAAGCGATGTAGACAATATTTTAAATAGGATCGAAGTTGGTGAGGAAGCTCCAAGACCAAAAACATTATTTGAACCTGGTGAAGTTATTAGAGTTTGCGATGGTCCTTTTAATGATTTTAATGGTGTGGTCGAAGATGTCGATTATGAAAGAAGCATGGTTAAAGTCTCAGTTCAAATCCTTGGTCGATCCACTCCTGTTCAATTAGACTTCATGCAAATCGAGAAAACATAATGGCAAAGAAAGTAGCAACAATTTTAAAACTTCAAATCCCAGCAGGCGAAGCAAATCCTAGTCCTCCAGTTGGACCAGCGCTTGGTCAAGCGGCAGTAAACATTATGGATTTTTGTAATGCATTTAATGCGGAAACCTCAGGAACGGAGAAAGGTCTTCCATTGCCAGTTGTCATAACGGTTTATGAGGACAAATCTTTTACGTTTGAAGTAAAATCTCCTCCTGCAGCTGTTCTAATTAGAAAAGCTTTAGGCATTACTAAAGGTAGCGGAGTTCCCAACAGAGAAAAAGTTGGAACAATCACCAGAGCGCAACTTGAAGAAATTGTGACAATGAAACAAAAAGATTTAAACGCTAATGATATGGATCAAGCCGTTAAGATTATTGAGGGCACGGCCCGAAGCATGGGAGTAGAGGTTAAATAATGACTAAGCTAACGAAAAAGAAAAAACAATTACTAGAACTAGTAAATCCAGAAAATACTTATTCTCTAGATGAAGCTATGACTATTTTTCAAACAGTTAAATCTGCAAAATTTGATGAGTCCATTGATATTGCTTTAAGACTTGGTATTGATGCTGGTAAATCAGATCAAAACGTTAGAGGCGCAATTACTCTTCCACATTCTCTTGGTAAGACTGTCTCGGTTGCTGTCTTTGCAGATGGAGATCAGGCAAAAGAAGCCACAGAAGCTGGTGCAGAATTTGTTGGTATGGATGATCTAGCTGAAAAATTTAAAAAAGAAGAAATTTCTGTTGACGTTGTTATTTCCACGCAAGCTGCGATGAAAGTTGTTGGCCAGCTTGGTCAGGTTCTTGGTCCAAAGGGTCTAATGCCAAATCCAAAGACCGGGACTGTAACTGAAAAGGTTGCAGATGCAATCACAAATGCTAAGTCAGGACAAGTTAGATTTAGAACAGATAAGAATGGAATTTTGCATGGATGCATAGGTAAAGTTTCCTTTTCTTCAAATCAAATTCAAGAAAATGCAGCGGCAATGATGGAAGAGGTTAAAAAATTAAAACCTGCTACTGCAAAAGGTGTATACATTCATAGTGTTGCTTTGAGTAGCACAATGGGACCAGGGGTAAAAGTTGCTCCTGCTTCGTTAACATTATAGATTTTAGGGTTATTTGACCCTAGATTGTTGCGTTTATCGCAGCCGTCAAAGACCGTAGGTGCGAAAGCTTAATTTCCTACGTAGGTGGTGTTCAAATTGCGAATGCGGTTTGTCACTGATTTAGCCGAAAGGCATTAATAGGAGAATTGCTGTGGCGTTAGCTAGAGAAGATAAAGAGAGAATAGTTCAGGAAGTTAAGGAAGTTTCGGCTTCTGCATCTTCACTTGTAATTTCAGATGCCAGAGGCCTTAAGGTTTCTGAGTTAACTGAGATTAGAAGACAGGGAACAGAATCTGGAGTTCATATCCAGGTGATAAAAAACTCACTTGCAAAATTGGCATTTGAAGGAACTGACTTTGGTTGTACCGATGAAGTTTTAACAGGTCCCTCACTTTTTGCATTCTCATATGCTGAGCCAGGTGCGGCAGCTAAGATGTTAAAAACCTATGCTCAAAACTTTGAAGCTCTTGAGATCAAAGCTTTGGTGGTAGAAGGGCAACTTCTTGATGGAGCGCAAATAGATGTTTTAGCATCATTGCCTTCAAGAGAAGAGGCATTAACTCTTATCGCTTCCGTGCTACAAGCACCAATTAGCAAATTTGCAACACTTCTCAATGAAGTGCCTACCAAGTTAGCTAGGGTTCTTGCTGCAGTTCGTGACAATAAACAGGCAAACGCCTAAATCTAGGAGAAAAAAAATGGCAATATCTAAAGATGATATTTTAAGTTCGATTGAAGAGATGTCCGTTATGGACTTAGTTGATTTAATTTCAGCTATTGAAGAAAAATTCGGTGTAACTGCTGCTGCTGCTGTAGCTGCTGCCCCTGCTGCCGCAGGTGGTGGAGAAGCTGCTGCTGCTGAAGAGCAAACTGATTTTGATGTTGTATTAACTGCAGCTGGCGATCAGAAAGTTCAAGCAATTAAAGCTGTAAGAGCAATCACTGGCTTAGGTCTTAAAGAAGCTAAAGATCTAGTTGATGGAGCTCCTAACACCTTAAAAGAAGGCGTTAGTAAAGCTGATGCTGAAGACATGCTTAAGCAGCTAATAGAAGCTGGAGCAACTGCAGAACTTAAGTAAGTCTGTAATTTAAATCATATTTTAAGGGCGACATATGTCATATAGCTATACAGAAAAAAGAAGAATTAGAAAAAACTTTGGAAGACTCCCTAAAGTCATGGAGCTTCCTAAACTTATCAAGACCCAACTGGACTCTTATACACAATTCCTTCAACAGCATGTTGAGGTTGGTGCAAGAGAAAACAAAGGTTTAGAAGAAGTTTTTCAGACCCTTTTTCCTATTACTAGCGTATCTGGCAATGCAGCCCTTGAGTATGTTTCTTATGAATTAGGCAAGCCTGGATATACAGTCCAAGAATGCTTGATTCAAGGTCTAAGTTATTCTGCGCCTCTTAGAATAACAGTCCGTTTGGTTATCTACGATAGAGAAACAAACTTCCAGGACGTTAAAGATGTTAAAGAAGGCGAAGTATTTATGGGAGAGGTTCCTTTAATGACCGAAAACGGATCATTTGTAATCAATGGAACAGAGCGAGTAGTAGTTAATCAACTCCACAGATCTCCTGGGGTATTTTATGATCACGATAAAGGTAAAACTCACTCATCTGGCAAGGTCTTATATTCTGCAAGAATTATTCCTTACAGAGGTTCTTGGTTAGATTTTGAGTTTGATCCTAAGGATAATTTATTTTGTAGAATTGATAGACGAAGAAAAATTCCTGCCACCATTATTCTGAAAGCCTTAGATATGGGCACTGAAGAAATCCTTCAAAATTTCTATGAGATTGATGATGTTCATGTTGAGAAAGAAGGAATTAGCATTGAGCTAATACCCTCACGACTTCGTGGGCAAACATTACCTGTCGATTTAAAAATTAAAACTAAAGTTATAGTTGAAGCTAACAAAAGAATCACTGCTAGACATGTTAGAGAGTTAGAGCAAGCAAATATCTCTTCCTTAAAAGTTTCCGATGATTTCTTGATAGGTAAAGTCCTTGCGAAGGACGTTTTCAATCAAGAAACTGGTGAAGTTTTGATTCCAGCTAATACCGAAATAGACGTCACTGTAATAGAAGCCTTGAGAGAATCTAAGGTTGAGGAATTACATTGTTTATACATTAATGAGCTAGATAAAGGACCATACATCTCAACAACTCTAAGAGCAGATCCTACATCTAATAGATTAGAGGCTTTGGTTGAGATTTATAGAATGATGAGACCCGGCGAGCCGCCAACCAAAGATTCTGCAGAGCAGCTATTCCAAAATCTGTTTTTTAACCCGGAAAGATATGACCTTTCAGAGGTTGGAAGAATGAAGTTTAACCGAAGGTTAAAAATTGATTCTGAAAAAGAAACGCCAGGCATATTAGACATAGATGATATTTTGGGCGTTATGCAAGGAATTGTGAACATTAGAGATGGCCATGATACCGTTGATGATATCGATCATCTAGGGAACAGAAGAGTCAGATCTGTTGGAGAGATGACCGCTAATCAGTTCAGAGTAGGTTTAATCAGAGTAGAAAGAGCGGTTAGAGAAAGACTGAGTATGGCAGAAGCTGATGAGCTCGGACCTCAAGACTTAATTAATGCTAAACCTGTTACAGCTGCAATTAAGGAATTCTTTGGATCTAGCCAACTATCTCAGTTTATGGATCAGAATAATCCATTATCTGAAATAACACATAAAAGAAGAGTTTCTGCTCTAGGGCCTGGGGGCCTAACAAGAGAGAGAGCTGGTTTTGAAGTAAGAGACGTTCATCCAACTCATTACGGAAGACTTTGCCCGATTGAAACTCCTGAAGGTCCGAACATTGGGCTGATTAATTCATTTGCATGTTACTCGCGAACTAATTCATATGGCTTTATCGAAAGTCCTTATCGCAAAGTAATTAACAGTAAAGTTACTAATGAGATTATCTTCCTTTCAGCTATCGATGAAGCTGAGCACGTAATTGCTCAGGCAAACGCTGTGCTTGATAAGGCAGGTAAGTTCTCAGATGACCTTGTTCCTGTTCGTCACAATGGTGATTCTGCGCTCATGAGTCCAGAGAGAATTGATCTAATGGATGTTGCGCCTCAGCAAGTAGTTTCTGTTGCAGCCTCATTAATTCCTTTTCTTGAGCATGATGATGCCAACAGAGCACTTATGGGATCAAACATGATGCGTCAAGCTGTGCCTGTATTAAAGCCAGAGAAACCATTGGTTGGAACTGGATTTGAAACAATTGTTGCTGGAGACTCAGGTGTTTGTGTTGTCTCAAAAAATAATGGTGTTGTAGAAAATGTTGATGCTGCAAGAATAGTAGTCCGTGTAACTGACTCTAAAAATTCAAACAATGCAGTTGATATTTACAATCTTACAAAATATACACGGTCAAACCAAAATACATGCATCAATCAAAGACCATTGGTCTCAGTGGGCGATAAAGTAAAATTTGGTGATATTTTGGCTGATGGACCATCAGTAGATAACGGAGAGCTTGCTTTAGGTCAGAATATTCGAATTGCTTTCATGCCATGGAATGGATACAACTTTGAAGATTCAATTTTAATGTCTGAGAAAGTTTCTAGAGAAGATAGATTTACCTCCATCCATATTCAAGAGCTCACTTGTATTTCAAGAGACACAAAACTGGGTTCTGAAGAGATTACTTCAGATATTCCTAACGTAGGAGAAGGTTCTTTAGGCAAACTTGATGAATGCGGCATGGTGTATGTTGGAGCAGAAGTAAAAGCTGGGGATATTCTAGTTGGAAAGATTACTCCTAAAGGCGAGACACAGTTATCTCCTGAAGAAAAACTATTACGTGCAATTTTTGGAGAGAAAGCTTCAGATGTTAAAGATACATCTTTAAGAGTCCCCTCAAGTATTAACGGAACGGTTATTGGTGTTGAAGTCTTCACAAGAGACGGCATGGAAAAAGATGATAGGACTAAATCAATTGAATTAGACCACTTAGCAGCCACCAAAAAAGATACCGATGATCAGGTGAATATAATTAATGATGCGACAAGAATTCGAATGGTTGATATTCTTAAAGGAGCTAAGGTTTCTAAAGGTCCAGGACTTAAGAAAGGTGCGACTATTAGCGCAGAAGACCTTCAAGAACTTTCATTGGATGACATGCTATCCATCAGAGCAGCTGATGATTCCACTAATGATAAAATTGAAGATACCGAAAAAGCTTTAAAGCTTTACTTAAAAGATATCGAAGAAAGTTTTCAAGAGAAAAAACAAAAAATTATTCGAGGTCATGACCTTGCTCCTGGTGTAATCAAAATTGTTAAAGTCTATCTTGCTGTGAAAAGAAGAATACAGCCAGGTGACAAAATGGCTGGAAGACATGGTAACAAAGGTGTTATCTCTGAGATCATGCCTATCGAGGACATGCCATACGATACTGAAGGTAACCCAGTGGATATCGTTTTAAATCCATTAGGCGTTCCATCTCGAATGAACGTTGGTCAAGTTTTAGAGACTCATATGGGTGCAGCTGCTAAAGGCATTGGTCAGAAAATTAATAAAATGATTAAAGATAAGGCCAAAGCAGATGAGCTTAGGAAATATTTAGATGTTTTATACAACAAAAACGCCACTATTAAAGAAGACTTAAATTCTTTTAATAATTCAGAGATACAAACTTTAGCTGAAAATCTACAAGACGGCCTTCCAATAGCAACTCCTGTTTTTGATGGCGCCAAGGAATCAGAGATTAAAGAGCTGCTTAAGCTTGCAGATCTCCCTGAGTCAGGGCAGTTAACTTTATTTGACGGTAGAAGTGGCAGGCAGTTTGAACGACCTGTAACTGTTGGCTACATGTACATGATTAAACTTAACCATTTGGTTGACGATAAAATGCATGCTAGATCCACTGGTTCATACAGCTTAGTTACTCAGCAGCCTCTTGGAGGAAAAGCCCAGTTTGGTGGCCAAAGATTTGGTGAGATGGAAGTATGGGCGCTTGAGGCTTATGGAGCTTCTTATACATTACAAGAAATGCTCACAGTTAAGTCTGATGACGTAGCCGGTAGAACTAAGATGTATAAAAATATCGTAGATGGAAATTACCAAATGGATGCCAATATCCCTGAGTCATTTAATGTTCTTACAAAAGAAATTAGATCACTTGGAATAAACCTAGAATTAGATTCTGAAAATTAGGAGAAATAATTGAAAGATTTACTAAACTCATTAAAAACTAAGCAGGAAGACTTTACTTCTATTACTGCTGGTTTAGCTTCTCCACAAATGGTTCGATCCTGGTCATTTGGTGAGGTGAAGAAACCTGAAACTATAAATTATCGAACATTTAAACCTGAGAGAGACGGTTTATTCTGTGCCAAAATTTTTGGACCAGTCAAAGACTATGAGTGCGTTTGTGGTAAATACAAACGGATGAAACACAGGGGTGTTGTTTGTGAAAAATGTGGAGTAGAGGTTACTTTAGCCAAGGTTCGTAGGGACAGAATGGGTCACATTGAGCTTGCAGCTCCAGTCGCTCATATATGGTTTTTAAAATCACTTCCTTCCAGAATTGGATTGTTGCTTGATATTACTCTAAGAGAAATTGAGCGTGTTCTATACTTTGAAAGCTATATTGTTACAGACCCAGGTTTAACAGAGCTTGAGAAGTGTCAGATATTAACAGAAGAGGAGTACGTTGAAGCCTTTGATGAGTATGGAGATGAATTTACAGCTTCCATGGGCGCTGAGGCAGTGCAAATGCTACTTCAGGAATTAGATTTAGCTGAAGAGATTAGAATCATTAGAGAAGAGGTTCCTCAAACTAACTCAGAAACTAAGCTTAAAAAATTATCTAAACGTCTAAAACTACTCGAGGCATTCAACGAATCTGGTAATAAACCAGAATGGATGATTATGAATGTTCTCCCTATATTACCTCCAGATCTCAGACCTCTAGTCCCTCTTGAGGGCGGACGTTTTGCTACCTCTGATTTGAATGACTTGTACAGAAGAGTTATTAACAGAAACAACAGATTAAAAAGATTATTAGAGCTAAGTGCTCCTGATATTATTGTTAGAAATGAAAAACGTATGCTGCAAGAGAGTGTTGATGCACTTCTTGATAACGGCAGACGAGGAAGAGTCATAACAGGGACAAATAAACGACCTTTGAAATCTCTTGCAGATATGATTAAGGGTAAGGGCGGTCGATTTAGACAAAATCTTCTTGGAAAGCGAGTAGATTATTCTGGAAGATCCGTTATTGTTGCCGGTCCTAATCTGAAGTTACATCAGTGTGGGTTGCCAAAGAAAATGGCGCTAGAACTATTTAAACCATACGTGTATGGAAAGCTAGAGCAAAAAGAGTTAGCTACTACCATTAAGGCAGCAAAGAAACTTGTTGAAAGAGAAACTCCTGAAGTATGGGAAATATTAGAAGAAGTCATTAGAGAGCATCCGATTCTTTTAAACAGAGCCCCGACTTTGCATAGACTGGGTATTCAAGCGTTTGAACCATTGCTTGTTGAAGGCAAGGCTATTCAGCTTCATCCATTAGTTTGCGTAGCTTTTAATGCAGACTTTGATGGTGATCAGATGGCTGTTCACGTTCCATTATCAATCGAAGCTCAGCTAGAAGCCCGAGCTTTAATGATGTCTACAAATAATATTCTTTCTCCTGCAAATGGCGAGCCTATTATCAACCCAACTCAAGATATCATTCTTGGTCTTTATTACATGACGCGTGACAAGGTTAACGTTAAAGGTGACGGAAGAGTATTCAGTAATCCTGATGAAGTACTTCGAGCTTATGAGTCAGAAACATTAGATATTCATGCAAATATTAAATGCAGAATAACTAATGCTGATAAAGGAACATTTTTAGAAGAAACAACAGTTGGTAGAATTCTGGTATGGAGAATAACTCCAATCGAAGTTGGGTTCGACAACGTTAACAAAACTCTTGATAAGAAATCTGTTTCAAAATTGATTGATATTTCATACAGAAAGGCTGGTTTAAAATCTACTGTAATCTTTGCAGATCAGTTAATGTATTTAGGATTTGATCATTCAACTAGATCAGGATCATCTATTGGCGTAGACGATTTTGTTATTCCTGAAGAAAAACCAGGAATTATCAATGACGCAGAAAAAGAAGTAAAAGCAATTGAATCTCAGTTTGAATCTGGTTTGGTTACTCAGGGCGAGCGTTACAATAAAGTAATTGATATTTGGTCAAGAGCTAATGAAAAAGTAGCTAAAGCTATGATGACTAAGATTAGCACTGATCAAGTTATTGATAGTGAAGGCAATGAAATAGACCAAGCTTCATTTAATTCAGTATTTATATATGCAGATTCAGGAGCCAGAGGGTCACCAGCTCAGATCAGACAGCTTTCTGGAATGAGAGGACTGATGTCTAAGCCAGATGGTTCTATTATAGAAACTCCGATTACTGCTAACTTTAGAGAAGGCTTATCTGTATTGCAGTACTTCATCTCCACCCATGGAGCTCGAAAGGGTCTTGCAGATACCGCTCTTAAGACAGCAAATTCTGGTTACCTAACCAGAAGATTATGTGATGTTGCTATGGATTCAGTTGTTGTTGAAGCAGATTGTGGTACTACCGAGTCAGTTGTTGTTTCGTCAATTGTTGAGGGCGGAGAAATTATTCAACCGCTAACAGAAAGAATTCTCGGTCGTGTTATTGCTGAGTCTATTGAGGATGCTGACAGCGTTGAATTATTTGCTAATGGCCATTTGATCGATGAAGATTCATTGAAAAAAATTGATGAGCTTAATCTTGCATCATTAAAGGTACGCTCACCTATGACTTGTGAAGCAAGTTATGGTGTTTGTGCTAAGTGTTATGGAAGAGATTTAGCCAGAGGCCATCTCGTTCATCGAGGCGAAGCTGTTGGTGTTGTTGCTGCCCAGTCTATTGGGGAGCCAGGTACGCAGTTAACCATGAGAACATTCCATATTGGTGGCGCTGCATCCAGTGCATCTGAAGATAACGCAATTGTTGTTGGTAATTCAGGAGTGATTAAATTCTCTGATGATATCAAAACAGTTACAAATAAGGATAAGCAAGAGGTTGTCGTATCAAGAAACAGTCAAGTTACATTGACTGATGAAAAAGGTAAGTTAATCGAGCAACATAAAGTAATTTATGGATCAACATTGTTTGTAAAAAACGATACTAGTATTGAGCCAGGCATCAAAGTTGCCGGTTGGGATCCATACACGAGACCTATCATCACTGAAGTTGAGGGCATTGTGCAATTCTCAGATATTGAAGATGGTGTAACAGTTAGATCTAAAACTGATGAGCTAACTGGTTTAAGCAGTATTGAAGTTATTGATGTTGCCGAACGACCAACTGCCGGTAAAGATAAAATACCTGCCATTGCATTAGTAGATGCCAAAGGCAAGCCTGTTACTCTGGGAGAGCATAAAACCCCAGCTAACTATTCTCTTCCAGCAAAAGCTTTGGTGAACTTGAAAGATGGTAAGAAACTTTTTGCAGGTGAGGTTTTGGCAAGGATTCCATTAGAAGGATCTAAAACAAAAGATATTACTGGTGGACTTCCAAGAGTAGCTGATTTATTTGAAGCAAGAAAACCAAAAGAAGCTGCTGTTTTAGCAGAAGAAAGTGGAACAATTGCTTTCGGAAAAGAAACTAAAGGCAAAGTTCGATTGGTTATTACATTAGATGGAGCAACCAAGAAATCTCATACTGTTGAAATGCTGATTCCAAAACATAGAACACTTACAGTGTTTGAAGGTGAAAGAATTGAAAAAGGTGACATCATCTCCGATGGTCCGCTAAGTCCGCATGATATCTTGAGATTAAGAGGCATTCCGGAATTAACAAACTTTGTTGTGAATGAGGTGCAGGGAGTTTACAGGCTTCAAGGCGTTCTTATTAATGACAAACACATTGAAACAATTCTGAGACAAATGCTACGCAAAGCTCTAATTGTTGATGGTGAGAGCACTAAATTTATTCAAGGAGATCAGGTTGAATATGCTGAGCTCGTTGAAGAAAATGCTAAAGCAGTTGCAGCTGGCAAAGAGCCAGCACAATTTGAGAGAGTATTGCTTGGTATAACCAAAGCCTCATTAACAACTAACTCATTTATCTCTGCAGCTTCGTTCCAAGAAACAACAAGAGTTCTAACTGAAGCATCAGTGACTGGCAAGGTTGATTTCTTAAGAGGGTTAAAAGAAAATGTTGTGGTTGGAAGGCTTATACCTGCAGGAACAGGCATGGAATTCCATGATCAAATGGCAGCTAAGAAGGCAAGTGACTCGTCAGAATCTATGCTTTCTGAGGATGATATCGAAGCAGCGTTAAGGCAAGAATTACAAGAAAGCGAGGAATAATGTTGACCGCAGTTAATCCTCTCTATAAAATCGCGTCAAACTAGGAAATTATGGCTACAGTAAATCAGTTAATTAGAAAACCTCGTAAACCAAAGGTAAGGAAAACAGACGTGCCTGCATTGGAGAAATCTCCGCAACGCAGAGGCGTTTGCACTCGTGTTTATACAACTACACCAAAAAAACCCAACTCAGCTTTAAGAAAAGTTTGCAGAGTTAGATTGACTAGTGGATATGAAGTTACGTCCTATATTGGCGGTGAAGGTCATAACCTTCAAGAGCATTCCGTTGTATTAATACGTGGAGGTCGAGTCAAAGATCTTCCGGGTGTTAGATATCATACAGTTAGAGGCTCATTGGATACGTCCGGTGTTGCAAATAGAAAACAACGCAGATCAAAATATGGAGCCAAAAAAGGTAAATAATTATGCCAAGAAGAAGAAGTCCCGAAAAGAGAAAAATCCTACCTGATCCTAAATACAAAGACATCATAGTAGCTAAATTCATGAATCACATCATGAGAGATGGCAAGAAATCTGTAGCTGAAAAGATTGTATATGGTGCTTTTGATAAAATTGACCAAACAGCAAAATCTGATCCCGTAGAGCTATTTAAAAAGGCTTTAGAAACTATTGGGCCTATGGTTGAGGTTAAATCTAGAAGAGTAGGTGGTGCCACTTATCAGGTTCCAATTGAAGTTAGACCTTCAAGAAGACAAGCTCTTGCAATGCGTTGGTTGGTCGAAGCTGCAAGAAAAAGAAGCGAGAAATCTATGGATCATAGGTTGGCTGGTGAGCTTACTGATGCAGCTGAAGGCAAAGGATCTGCTGTCAAAAAGAAAGAAGATGTTCATCGTATGGCTGAGGCCAATAAAGCATTCTCTCATTTCCGTTTTTAATATAATTATTTAGGTTTTTAATATGGCTAGAGACACTGATCTTAGTAGATACAGAAATATTGGTATATGTGCGCACGTTGACGCTGGTAAAACCACAACAACGGAGCGTGTACTATTTTATACAGGCCTATCCCACAAGATAGGTGAGGTTCATGATGGTGCCGCCACCATGGACTGGATGGAGCAAGAGCAGGAAAGAGGTATCACTATTACTTCTGCTGCTACTACTTGTTTCTGGTCTGGCATGGAGCAGCAGTTTCCCCAGCATCGAGTTAATATCATTGATACACCTGGTCACGTAGATTTTACAATTGAGGTTGAGAGATCATTGCGTGTTCTGGATGGTGCAGTTGTTGTATTCTGCGGTACTTCTGGAGTTGAGCCTCAGTCTGAAACCGTGTGGCGTCAAGCAGACCGCTATGAAGTTCCAAGAGTTGTGTTTGTTAATAAGATGGATAGAGCTGGCGCTGATTTCACTCGAGTCACTGATCAAATTAAAGATAGATTAAAGGCAAATGTTGTTCCTATGCAATACAACATTGGAGCTGAAGAAAATTTTAAAGGCGTGGTAGATCTTGTAAAAATGAAAGCCATTTACTGGAATGAAGACGATCAAGGTCTGACCTTCGAAGAAAAAGAAATCCCAGATGATTTATTGGCTACATGCAAAACCATGAGAGAGTTTATGGTTGAGAGCGCTGCCGAAGCAAACGAAGAACTTATGAATATTTACATTGATGGTGGCGAGCTTTCGATTGAGCAAATCAAAGAAGGCATTAGAACTCGCACCTTGGCAAACGAGATTATTCCAGCATTCTGTGGCTCCGCATTTAAAAATAAAGGTGTTCAAGCCGTATTGGATGCAACGATTGAATATCTTCCTGCACCTAATGAAGTTAAGGCTATCAAGGGAACTATGCCAGATAATGAGGAAATTGAAGTTGCAAGGTCATCTTCAGATGATGAGCCTTTTTCAGCGTTAGCCTTTAAAATTGCCACAGATCCATTTGTTGGAACTTTAACCTTTATCAGGGTTTACTCAGGTGTTTTGTCTGTTGGTGATGGAGTTTATAACTCAACCAAACAAAAGAAGGAAAGGGTTGGGCGCATGGTTCAGATGCATTCAAATGATCGAAATGAAATTAAAGAAATTCGCGCAGGTGATATTGCAGCTTGCATCGGTTTAAAAGATGTTACGACTGGTGACACACTGTGTGATCTTAAAGATCAAGTTGTTTTAGAGCGCATGGATTTTCCTGAGCCAGTTATTTCAGTAGCCGTAGAGCCTAAAACAAAAGCAGATCAAGAGAAAATGGGGATTGCCTTGGGCAAACTTGCGCAAGAGGATCCATCATTTCGAGTTCATACAGATGAAGAATCTGCTCAGACAATCATTTCCGGTATGGGCGAACTGCATTTAGATGTATTGGTTGATCGAATGAGAAGAGAATTTGATGTTGAAGCAAACATCGGCAAGCCTCAAGTTTCATATCGAGAGACCATTAGAGAATCTATTGATATCGAAGGTAAATTTGTTAGACAGAGCGGTGGTAAGGGTCAATATGGTCACGTTTGGTTAAAACTAGAGCCACTTGGACTGGACGATGAATACGAATTTGTTGACAAGATAGTTGGTGGAGCTGTTCCAAAAGAATATATTCCTGCAGTCGATAAAGGTATTCAAGAGCAAATGAAAAATGGTGTTATTGCTGGGTATCCATTACTGGCTCTAAGAGCGACTTTGTATGACGGTTCATTTCATGACGTAGATTCAAGTGAGATGGCATTCAAAATAGCTGGTTCAATGGCTCTAAAAGAGGGTTGCTTAAAGGCAAGACCAGTTCTACTGGAACCTATGATGGCAGTTGAGGTTGTTACGCCAGAAGAGCATATGGGTGATGTGGTTGGTGATTTAAACAGACGAAGAGGAATAATTCTTGGCATGGATGAAATACCTACAGGCAAAACTGTTAGAACTGAAGTTCCATTGTCAGAGATGTTTGGATACGCCACAGATTTAAGATCAGCAACACAAGGAAGGGCAAGTTTTTCAATGGAATTTCTAAAATATGCAGAAGTTCCTAATAATATTGCCGAGCAGTTAAAAACCACCTAAAACAATAGACTATAAATACCCTAAATTTGTTGACATTAGGGGGCTTAGAGTCATAGAATACGCAACATTTTGCATAAAGCAGAAATATAGGAAATAAAGAAATTGGACAATCAATCAATTAGAATACGATTAAAAGCTTTTGACTATCGCTTGATTGATGCTTCAACAAAATTAATTGTTGAAACAGCCAAGAAAACCGGAGCAATTGTCAAAGGACCGATTCCATTGCCAGTTAAGAAGGAAAGAACAACGATTTTAACGTCTCCGCATAAAGATAAAGATGCAAGAGATCAATACGAAATTAGAACGTATAAGAGATTAATGGATATTGTAGAACCTACAGATAAAACAGTTGATGCTTTAATGAAGCTCGACCTTTCATCTGGGGTGGATGTGCAAATTAGCTTAGGCTAATCTGCCAATTTTTAACGCTTAGCGGCCATAGAGGGTTTTTAGCCCCGTAAAAAGGAGAATAAATTGAGCATAGGCTTAGTTGGAAAAAAATCAGGTATGTCGAGACTTTTTCAAGAAGACGGCACCTCGGTTCCCGTAACAGTAATTTCTGTAGCTGCAAATTTTGTAGCTGACATTAAAACACATGAGAAACATGGCTACAGCGCTGTCGTAGTTTCTAAAAACACATCTAAAAACTTAACCAAATCTTCCACAGAGTTTTTTAAAAAACAAAATCTCTCAAATGGTGAATTATTTGAATTTAGAACTGAATCCGCTGATGATCTTAAGGTTGGGCACCACCTAACAGCAGAAATATTTGAAGTTGGCAAAATGGTAGATGTAACCGGTACCTCCAAAGGTAAAGGTTATGCAGGAGTTATTAAACGACATAACTTTGCGATGCAAGATGCTACTCACGGAAATTCACTGGCTCACAGAGCTCACGGATCAATTGGTCAATGTCAAACTCCTGGAAGAGTATGGAAAGGTAAAAAAATGTCAGGACATATGGGCCATGAAACAAAGACTATTCAAAGTTTAGAGCTAATGGGCACTGATGTTGAGAATAATCTGCTTTATGTTAAAGGTGCTGTTCCTGGATTTAATGGATCTACTCTCAAAATTACACCTGCGGTGAAACAAAGATGAAATTAGACGTACTTAATACTGCAAATAAAAAAGAAGATGTTCAGATTTCTGATACAACTTTTGGAAAGGATTTTAATGAGACGCTTGTTCATCAAGCAGTTGTAACTTATCTAGCAGGTTCTAGACAGGGCTCTCATAAACAAAAAACTAGATCAGAAGTTCGCGGTGGTGGAAAAAAACCATATGCTCAGAAAGGAACGGGTAGAGCAAGAGCGGGAACAATTAGAAGTCCTATATGGAGAGGTGGTGGTGTAGCATTTGCAGCAACTCCTAGAGATTACTCTAAAAAAATTAATAAAAAGATGTATAGGGCTGCGATCAGTTCTATTTTTTCAGAACTACATAGACAAGATCGATTGATTGCCATAGAGCAGCCTAAACTTGAGTCTCCCAAAACTAAAGAGATGTGTGCATTCTTAAAAGCATTCAATTTAGAAAAAGTTTTAATCATTCTTGATGAGATGGATACAAATCTTTATCTTTCTTCAAGAAATATCCCTCACGTTGAGGTTGTAACAGTTAAAGAGATTAACCCAGTAATTTTACTAAGATCAGAAAAAGTAGCAGTTACTCCTGCTGCATTTAAGTTAATCGAGGCATGGGTCTAATGAACAAAGAAAAACTTTTAACTTTAATCCAGTCTCCTTACATTACAGAGAAATCTTCAGCTGCTGGTGAATTAAATCAAGTCGTATTTAAGGTAGCCTTATCTGCAAACAAGCTTGAAATTAAAAAAGCAATCGAGCAGTTGTTTGATGTAAAGGTAGAGAGTGTCACGACTTCCACCCAAAAAGGTAAAACAAAGAGAAACAAATTCGGAATCTATAAAAGATCTAATTTTAAGAAAGCTTTTGTTTCATTGAAAGAAGGCTCTGAAATTCAATTTGAAGGAATTAACTAATCATGGCAGTCATTAAAGCAAAACCAACGAGTCCAGGAAGAAGAGGTGTCATCTCTATCAAGTCTGATTTGCACAAAGGGAAACCTCATAAGGCTCTTCTTGAGAAGAAATCTAAAAATGGTGGAAGAAATAATAACGGCCGTATTACTGTTAGACATCAAGGTGGTGGGCATAAGCAGCATTACAGAATTATTGATTTCAAAAGAAATAAATTCGATATTCCGGCTGTCGTCGAAACTATTGAATACGATCCAAATAGATCGGCTCATTTGGCGCTCTTAAAATATGCAGATGGTGAGAGACGTTATATTATTGCTCCGGGTAAAATTAAAGTTGGAGATCCTGTTTTATCTGCAGATCAGACTGAAATGAAGCCGGGTAATTGTATGAAGCTTCTGAACATTCCTCTGGGAACAACTATTCATTGTGTTGAGATGAAGCCTGGTAAAGGAGCTCAGATTGCACGAAGTGCTGGAACATCAGCAAGGCTTATAGCAAAGGAAGGTATTTACGCAACTCTAAGATTGCAATCAGGTGAGATGAGAAAAATATTGTCTGAATGTAGGGCAACCTTAGGCACAGTTTCCAATCAAGAAAATAATTTACGCTCTCTTGGAAAAGCAGGCGCTAAAAGATGGAGAGGTGTTAGGCCGACTGTTCGTGGTGTTGCCATGAACCCAGTAGACCATCCACATGGTGGTGGTGAAGGAAGAACCTCAGGTGGAAGACATCCATCAACTCCATGGGGTATTCCAACAAAAGGATACAAAACTAGAAAAAATCAAAGAACCGATGACTTGATTGTTAGACGAAGAGCTAAGAGGAAATAATATTCATGCCTAGATCACTTAAAAAAGGACCATTTATCGATTTGTCATTGCAGAAAGCTGTTGACAAGGCGATTACTGAGAATAGTAAAAAGCCAATTAAAACATGGTCAAGAAGGTCTATGATCAGTCCTACTATGGTTGGACTAACAATATCAGTTCATAACGGAAGACAGCACGTACCAGTCTTTATTAACGAAGACATGGTTGGTCACAAGCTAGGTGAATTTTCTATTACTAGAACTTTTAGAATGCATTCAGGCGACAGGAAATCAAAATAATGGAAACAAGAGCATATTTAAAAGGCACAAGGCTATCTGCTCAAAAGGCAGGTTTGGTAGCTGATGTGGTTAGAGGCAAATCAGTTGAGGCTGCAATGGATTTCTTATCTTTTCACAAGCAAAAAGCCTCAGAAGTTATTAAAAAACTTTTAGAGTCAGCAATTGCTAATGCAGAGAACAATGACAAAGCTGATATTGACTCATTGGTTGTAAAATCGATCATTGTGAATCAAGGAATGAGGCTTAAAAGAATGAAGCCTAGAGCTAGAGGTAGAGCAGACAGGATTATCAAACCTAGTTGCCATATTGAAATTATATTATCGGATCAGGAGAAGTAATGGGCCAGAAAGTTCATCCAATTGGTTTTCGTCTTGGTGTTATCAAGAAGCATAATGCTTTGTGGTATGCCAAAGGAAAAGCTTTTAAAACTAATTTAATTGAAGACTTAAAAGTTAGAAATTACATTAAAGAGAGGCTTAGATTCTCATCAATTAGCAAGGTTGACCTTGAAAGATCTGCCCAAAATTTTGTTGTTAATATCCACACATCTAGACCGGGTATTATTATTGGCAAAAAAGGTGAAGAGATTGAATCACTTAAATCTGCAATACAAAAACTTGTTACTCAAAATGTACAGATTAATATCAAGGAAGTTAGAAAGCCAGATATTGACGCCACCATTCTTGCAGAGGGTATTGCTCAGCAGCTAGAGAGAAGAGTTCAATTTAGACGAGCAATGAAAAGAGCCGTTCAAAGTGCTATGCGCCAAGGAGCCAAGGGCATTAGAACACAAGTATCAGGAAGGTTGGGTGGTGCAGAGATTGCAAGAGATGAATGGTATCGTGAAGGACAGGTGCCTTTGCATACATTAAGAGCCAATATCGATTATGGTGTTGCGGAAGCTTTAACTACATACGGTTTAATTGGTGTGAAGGTCCATGTCTACACCGGTGAAGTATTAGGCGATCCACTAAAGGATGAGGTTCAAGGAAGTTAATTATGTTACAGCCTAAACAAACAAAATTTAGAAAGATGCATAAAGGCCGAAATAGAGGTCTAGCACAATCAGGAAACTCTATTGCATTTGGTGAGTACGCTTTAAAGGCAACAACTAGAGGCAGGATTACTGCGCGTCAGATTGAATCAGCTCGAAGAGCAATGACTAGATCTATTAAACGTGGCGGCAATATCTGGATTCGTATTTTTCCAGACAAACCTATAACTAAAAAACCACTTGAAGTCAGGATGGGTAAAGGTAAAGGAAATGTAGAATACTGGGTCAGCTTAGTGCAACCAGGCACTGTTTTATATGAAATGGCTGGTGTTTCTGAAGAGGTAGCAAGAGAAGCATTCAAGCTCGCTGCAGCAAAACTTCCAGTTAGAACAACGTTTATTAAGAAGGCATTATAGAAATGGCAAAGCTAACCAACGATTTACAAGATTTACGCAACAAGAAGATTATAGATCTTGAAAAACTTGTCTTGGAAATTAGAGAAAATCAATTTAAAAATAGAATGAAGCATAAGACAGGACAGCTTAATGAGTCGCATCTTCTTACAGCTGATAGAAAAAAGATTGCTCAAATTAAAACAGTTATTAATGAGAAGAAATCTGAGGAAGAATCTGCATGAGTACTAATCCAAGACAGCTCACAGGCATAGTCATTAGCGACAAAGCTAATAAGACCATTACTGTCAAAATAGAGCGTAAAGTTAAACATCCAACGTATGGAAAAATTATGACGCGTTCGACCAAAGTCCACGCTCATGATGAACTCAATTCAGCAAAAATTGGAGATCTAGTAACTGTTCAAGAGTGCAGACCTCTATCTAAATCTAAAACATGGATGCTGCTTTCTGATATTTCTAACAAAGCTGACGTTTCAAGAGACACAAGCGTTTCAACTGATTCTGCTGATTTAGTCGAAGGGGATCAGTCATGATTCAAATGCAAACTATCCTAAATATTGCCGACAACAGTGGTGCAAGAAGCGTTATGTGTATCAAGGTCTTAGGTGGATCAAAAAGAAGATATGCCAATATAGGTGATGTCATTAAAGTAGCTATTCGTGAAGCTATTCCCCAAGGCAAAGTTAAAAAAGGTCAAGTGTGTGATGCTCTTGTAGTAAGAACAAGAAAAGGTGTCAGAAGAAGAGATGGCTCCCTTATAAAGTTTGATGAGAATGCAGCGGTTCTAATAGGTGGTAATAAAGCTCCCATAGGAACTCGAGTTTTCGGACCTGTAACCAGAGAACTGCGTGAAGGCAAGCACATGAAAATTTTATCCTTAGCACCGGAAGTCTTGTAATGAAAAAAAATATTGAAACAGTAACGAAACTAAGAACTGGAGATGAGGTAGTAGTCATCACCGGTAAAGATGTTGGTAAAAAAGGAACTCTTGCAAAGATATCTAAATTTAACAATAAAGCAGTTGTTAATGGCATCAATATGGTTAAGAAACATACAAAACCAAATCCTCAGCTCGGTGTTACTGGTGGAATTGTTGAGCAAGAAGCAGCGATAGAGTTATCAAATATTGCTATATGGAATCCTAAAAAGAAAAAAGCAGATCGCATTTCGTTTCTTATTGAGAACGATAAAAAGGTCAGAGTTTATGCATCAGATAAATTAGAAATAAAATCATGAATTTAAGAGAAAAATTTAACAAAGAGTTAATGCCCGAGCTTCAAAAAACGCTTGGAATAAAAAATGTGATGGCCGTTCCAAAAATAACAAAAGTTGTTATTAATATGGGTGTTGGCGAAGCACTGACTGATAAAAAACACTTGGAATCTGCTGTTAAAGATCTTGAATCAATTGCTGGTCAAAAAGTGGTGACTACACTGGCAAAGAAATCGGTTGCAAGCTTCAAATTAAGAGAAGGGTGGCCAGTAGGTTGTAAAGTCACTTTACGTGGTGACAGAATGTATGACTTTATAGAGCGTCTTGTAAATATTGCCATTCCAAGAGAAAGAGATTTTAGGGGTTTGAACCCTAAATCATTTGATGGGCAAGGAAATTACAGCATGGGCGTAAAAGAGCAAATCATCTTCCCAGAAATTAACTTCGACAACATTGATAAGATCAGAGGGATGGATATTTGCATCAATACCTCAGCTTCAAACAAAGAAGATGCTAAAGCTCTATTAGAATCGCTTAGCTTTCCATTTAAAAAATAAAGGTAAAACCATGACTAGAAAATCAGTAGTAGCAAGAGATGCAAAAAGACAGAAAATGGTAGATCGCTATGCTTCTAAACGAGCAGCATTAAAAGAAGCGTTCGCAAACCCCAATAACTCATACGAAGAGAAGATGGCTGCATTTGAGAAACTACAAAAGCTTCCTAGAAATGCAAGTCCTTCAAGAATTACTAGAAGATGCTCTCTTACTGGGAGGCCTCATGCTGTTTACAGAAAATTTGGTCTCAGCAGAATTAAATTACGTGAAGCTGCAATGCGCGGCGACATTCCTGGATTAGTTAAATCAAGTTGGTAATATTATGAGTTTACAAGACCCTACAGCAGACTGTCTGACAAGAATAAGAAATGGCCTTATGCGAGGAAAAAAAGTTGTGCATGCACCTTTTTCAAAGTTTAAGCATGAGCTTGTCTCTTTGCTTGTAAAAGAAGGTTACATCAATGCATGTGAGAAAGTTTCTGTAGATGGCAAAGATGCTTTAAGCATAACCTTAAAATACATCAATGAAGCTCCAGCGATTAGAGAGATTAAACGCATCTCAAAACCAAGTCTCAGAAGGTATTCAGCTTCAACTGATCTCTCAGAGGTAAAAAATGGTCTTGGTATTTATATTATCTCTACAAATAAAGGATTGATGAGCGACAAAGAAGCTAAATCACTTAATGTTGGTGGCGAAGTAATCTGTGAGGTTTTTTAATTATGTCTAGAGTTGCAAAAAATCCAATTCCAGTTCCTGCAGGCGTAGAAATTACTTTTGATGGAAATCTAGTTAAGGTTGCTGGATCCAAGGATAAAATGGAGTTTTTAATTCCAGCTTCAGTATCTGCGAATCACTCTGATGACCTTATTACAGTTTCTTGGGATGAAACATCATCTGAATCAACTGCATTGGCAGGCACGACTAGGTCCTTGATAAACAATATGATTATCGGAGTTACCGAGGGGTATACGAAAACATTGATTTTGGTTGGAGTAGGTTACAGAGCAAAAGCTAATGGTAAAAAATTAGAATTAACTCTTGGTTTCTCTCATCCTGTTTTTTATGATTTGCCAGATGAGGTTGAGGTAGATACCCCATCTCAAACTGAGGTAGTTCTTAAAAGTTACAACAAGCAAGTACTTGGTCAAGTCGCAGCTGAAATTAGAGCATTTAGACCACCAGAGCCATATAAAGGCAAGGGTGTTAAATATTCCGATGAAATTATTCGCAGAAAAGAAGCTAAAAAGGCAGCAGGAGCATAAGTTATGAGTTCACAGTCAAAATCAGAATCTAGAATCAGACGAGCTGGTAAAACTAGGATTAGAATTTCACAGCAAGATAAGCCAAGACTTTCAGTCTTTAAATCTTCGCAAAATTTATATGCTCAGATTTTTGATGCTTCGGGTGCAAAAGTTCTTGCATCAGCATCAACCAATGAGAAGGTAGAAAAAATGTCATCTAATAACATTGAATCAGCAAAAGTTGTAGGCCAAAAAGTTGCTCAAAGAGCAATAGAAGCTGGAGTAACTAAAGTTGTGTTTGATAGATCTGGTTATAAATATCATGGCCGTATAAAAGCCATTGCAGAATCAGCTCGAGAAGCTGGATTGGAGTTTTAAAAAAAATGAATCAACAAAATAACAATTTGCAGCAACAAGATGCTTTGGAAGAAAAGCTTGTTCAGGTAAATCGAGTTGCAAAAGTCGTTAAAGGCGGTCGCATATTTGGTTTTACTGCCCTATGTGTAGTTGGTGATGGTAAGGGCAAGGTTGGATTTGGTCGTGGTAAAGCAAAAGAAGTCCCTATCGCTATTCAAAAAGCAATGGAAAATGCAAGACGTAACATGGTAGACGTCAGCTTAAATGCCTCTACTTTGTGGTACCCGGTTAAAGCAAAACATGGTGCAGCAAAAGTCTATATGCAGCCAGCATCAGAAGGTACCGGAATTATTGCTGGTGGTGCAATGAGAGCAGTTCTTGAGCTTGTTGGTGTTCAAAATGTTTTAGCTAAATGTTATGGATCAACAAACCCAGTCAATGTTGTCAGAGCAACTATTAATGCTCTACGTTCAATGGAATCTCCAGAGCAAGTTGCAACTAGAAGAGGCAAGAAAACAGCAGAAATATCATGAGCAAGACAACAATAGAAATCAAGCTAATTAAAAGTAGCATAGGAAGAATTCCTAATCACAGAAAATGTGTTCAAGGCCTAGGCTTTAGACGCTTAAATCAAACTGTTTCAGTTGAAGATACCCCTAGCAATAGAGGCATGATTAATAAAATAAGAGATATGGTAGAAATCTTAGAGAGCTAATAAATGGAAAATATAGAATTAAATAATACTCTTGGGCTAAATACCCTTTCAAGCACAGGGACTAATAAAAATAGGAAGCGTGTTGGACGAGGCATTGGATCAGGCACCGGCAAAACAGCTGGGCGAGGTCATAAGGGTCAAAAATCCAGATCAGGTGGAACCATTGCAAGGGGATTTGAAGGTGGGCAAATGCCTCTTCAACAGAGAATACCAAAATTTGGTTTTTCATCTCGTGTGAATAGAGCTACCAAAGAAGTAAATCTCAAGAATATTGCCACCATGACAGATGTAACACTTGAGTCTTTAAAAGAGAATAGGATTGTTCCTAAGTCAACTAAAAAAGTAAAAATCTTCGGCATCCATGAACTAGCTCAGCCGATGAAAGTATCCGGTGTGCACGTGACGAAAGGAGCGAAAGAATCCATAGAAAAAGCTGGTGGAACAATAGCAGAAGTGTCAGTGCGACCAATTAAAGAAAAGTTTGTAAAAACTTCAAAAAAAGCAATTGCAAAACCAACAGAAAAAGTCGAGGAAGCAACTGCTGAATAATTAATATGGCTGATCAAAATAAAGGTATGAGCGACTTGTGGAGAAGACTTAGATTTGTCTTCTTGGCTATTGTTGTTTACCGAATGGGTACTCATATTCCAATACCTGGAATTGATCCAGCAAGGCTGGCCGCATTATTCGATCAAAACCAGGGAACTATCCTTGAAATGTTTAATTTATTTTCAGGCGGTGCTCTCGAGAGAATGAGTATCTTTGCATTGAATGTTGTTCCTTATATTTCTGCTGCAATTATTATGCAGCTTTTCTCAAATTCTATTCCTTACTTGCAGGAACTAAAAAAAGACGGCCAGGCTGGAAGAAATCAGATTACGCAATACACAAGATATGGAACCGTTGTTTTAGCATTTGTTCAAGCATCTGCATTAAGTGTAACTTTAGGTGCCAGTGGATTAGCATATGAACCAGGAACATCATTTTTTATCTCTGCAGTATTTAGTGTTGTTGCAGGAACAGTTTTCTTAATGTGGCTTGGTGAGCAGATCACAGAAAGAGGCATTGGAAATGGAATTTCTATTATTATTGCTACCAGCATTTTAACTGGTATTCCAGGTGCGATTGGTCAGGCCTTAGAACAGGCTAGACAAGGGGACTTAAACATACTTCTTTTATTGGGAATTGGTGTATTGGCAATGATTGTTATAGCAATTGTTGTATTTATTGAGCGTGGCCAAAGACGAATCACTGTTAATTATGCGCAAAGACAGCAGGGCAGAAAGTTAATGCAAGCCCAAGCAAGTCATCTTCCATTTAAAGTTAATATGGCTGGAGTTATTCCTGCAATTTTTGCAAGCACCTTCTTATTATTTCCTGCATCTCTTTCAACTTGGTTTGGGCAGGCTGAGTCTTTTGGGTTCCTTCAAACAATATCTTTAGCCTTGAATCCCGGGCAACCATTATATATTCTGACTTTTTCAGCTTTAATTATTTCTTTTTGTTTTATTTGGCTAGCACTAACTTTTGATACAAAGGACGTAACAGATAACTTAAAAAAATCTGGTGCTTTTATTCCTGGTATTAGACCTGGAGATCAAACGGCAAGTTACATTGATAGTGTTCTTGCAAGACTGACAGTTTTTGGAAGCATCTATTTAACATTAATATGTTTGTTGCCATTGGCATTAATTAATTTTGCAGGTGTGTCCTTTTATTTAGGCGGCACCTCAGTATTGATTATTGTAGTTGTGTTGATGGATTTTATGGCTCAGGTTCAATCACATATGATGTCAAATCAATACTCATCACTGCTTAAAAAAGCTAATTTAAAAAACTATAAAAGATAAATATGAAAGTTAGAGCATCAGTAAAAAAGATTTGCAGAAATTGCAAAACAGTTAGACGTAAAGGAGTTTTGTATGTGATATGCAAGACAGAACCTAAACATAAACAAAAACAAGGGTAAGACAATATGGCTAGAATAGCAGGCGTAAACATACCAGAAAATAAGCATTTAGAGATTGCTTTAACTCATATATTTGGCATTGGCAAAACAACAGCTCATGACATATGTAAGAGCGTTAAATTGGACTACTCTAAAAAAGTTTCCGATTTATCAGAGGAGCAAGTTGAGAAACTTAGAACAGCTGTAGCAGAATACACAGTGGAAGGTGACCTCAGAAGATCTGTAAGCACTAACATAAAAAGATTAATGGATTTAGGTTGCTATCGAGGCATTAGGCACAGAAGAAAGCTGCCGGTTCATGGGCAAAGAACAAAAACAAATGCTAGGACTCGTAAGGGACCTAAAAAACCAATGAGGGCTTAAGGCATGGCAACTGGAAAAAAAGTAAAAAAAGTTATCTCTGATGGGATCGCTCATATTCATGCATCTTTCAATAATACAATTATCACAATTACTGATAAGCAAGGTAATACTGTGTGCTGGGCAACTTCAGGAGGCTCTGGTTTTAGAGGCTCAAGAAAAAGCACTCCTTTTGCGGCGCAGATAGCAGCAGAAAAGGCAGGTAATGCTGCAAAAGATTTCGGAATGATTAACTTAGATGTCAAAGTAAGGGGTCCTGGTGGCGGAAGAGAGTCAGCCATTAGATCTTTGAACTCATGTGGGTTAAAAATTAAAAGTATTACAGACGTCACACCATTGCCTCACAATGGATGTCGTCCTTCTAAAAAACGTAGGGTATAAGGAGATTACATGGCAAGGTATACAGGTCCATCATTAAGGTTAGCTAGGAGAGAAGGGACTGACCTTTTTCTTAAAAGCGGATCAAGAGCAATTGAATCTAAGTGCAACATGGAGACTGCTCCAGGTGTTCATGGGTTAAGAAGAACTCGTCTTTCAGATTACGGTGTTCAGCTTCGAGAAAAACAAAAAGTTAGACGAATGTATGGAGTTCTCGAAAAGCAATTTAGAAACTATTATAAGAAAGCTTCTCAATCCAAGGGTAATACAGGCGAGAATTTACTGTCTTATCTTGAGCAGAGATTAGATAATGTGGTGTATAGAATGGGTTTTGCTTCAACTAGAGCTGAAGCACGTCAATTAGTTTCTCACAAAGCTTTTCATCTAAATGGAGCAACCGTTAATATTCCTTCATATCAGGTTCAAGCTGGTGATGAGATTGAGGTTCGCGAAAAATCTAAAAAACAACTCAGAATTAAGGGAGCTTTAGAGTTAGCAAATAATAGAGAAGCATGTGAGTGGCTTGAAGTAGATTCAAAAACTCTCAAGGGTGTATTCAAATCTGTTCCAGATAGAACAGATTTAAGTGCTGAAATTAATGAAAATCTCATTGTTGAGCTTTATTCAAAATAATAATTAAACGGAAGGAAATAATGGAAACATCAGTAATAGATCTTTTAGTACCAACAGATATACAGGTAGATGATATAGATGGCAATACATCAAAAATCACTTTAGAGCCTCTAGAAAGAGGTTTTGGCCATACGCTAGGTAATGCATTAAGAAGAATTCTTCTTTCCTCTATGCCTGGTGCTGCTATCACAGACGTAACGATAGAGGGGATCTCTCATGAGTACTCAACTATTGAAGGTGTCAGAGAAGATGTTATAGACATTCTTTTGAATCTAAAAGATATGCCAATTAGTCTTATTGAAGGTACAAGCGCAGTCATTAAGCTTGACGTTTCAGGCCCATGTGAAGTTACATCTAACTCATTTGAAGTGCCTGGTAATGTTGAATTGCCTGATGCAGAGCATCACGTTGCTTCGCTTGTAGACAAAGTAAGCTTTTCTTTAACTGCAACCGTAAAAACAGGAAGGGGCTACGAGCCAGCGGATACTAGAAATGAAGAAGACACAGCTGTTGGAGCCTTAAAAGTTGACGCATCATTCAGTCCAGTTAGAAGAGTGGCATATACAGTAGAAAATGCTAGATTCGAGAAAAGAACTGACCTGGATAAATTGATTGTCGAGTTAGAGACAGATGGAACTCTTGATCCAAAAAAAGCAATTGAGCATGCGGCTACTATTATGCAGCAACAATTAGCAGCTTTTGTTGATCTAGATGCTATCGCTGAACAGGAAGCGAAGAAAGATCAAAATGATTTTGATCCTTTCTTAATGAGATCGATTGAAGAGCTAGAGCTAACAGTTCGCTCAACAAATTGCCTAAAGGCAGAAAGTATTTTCTTGATTGGCGATCTTTTACAAAGAACAGAATTTGATCTTTTAAAAACTCCAAATCTTGGTAAAAAATCTTTAAATGAAATAAAAGATGTTCTAGCATCTAAAGGCTTCTCTCTTGGGACTACCCTAGAGAACTGGCCGCCAATGGGTTAATAAAATGAGACATAGAAAATCAGGCAGAAAACTAAATAGAAACTCTTCGCATCGTAAGGCGCTAATGAAAAACTTAGCAATTGCTTTTATTGAAAGAGAGTTAATTAAAACGACTGTTCCTAAAGCAAAAGAATTACGTGGATTTGTTGAGCCGTTAATCACTTTAGCCAAAGTTGATTCAGTTGCAAATAGACGTAGAGCGTTTAGTAAATTGCGTATGGATTCTATTGTAGATAAACTTTTTACTAAGATTGCTGTTCAGTCTAAAGATCGTCCTGGTGGATATCTTCGAATCATCAAGGCTGGTTTTAGACCTGGTGATAAAGCTGATATGGCCTATGTTGAATGGGTTGATAGAGCTATTGATTCGGATGCTTCATCGGTTGAGCCTGAGCTTAAATCAGACTCAGCAGCCTAAAGCTCCAGCATTTCTTTTAAATACTTACCTGTATAGGATTTCTTTGATTGGGCAACCTTTTCAGGGGTTCCTTGTGCAACTATAAGTCCTCCATCGCTTCCTCCTTCTGGCCCGAGATCTATTACCCAGTCACTGGACTTAATTACATCTAAGTTATGCTCAATTACTACGACAGTATTTCCTTGATCTGACAATCGCTTCAGCACTCCCAGCAGCAGTTCAATATCATAAAAATGCAGGCCTGTGGTTGGCTCATCCAAAATGAATAATGTTTTCCCTGTGCTTCGTTTGGATAGCTCTTTGGCAAGTTTAATTCGCTGAGCCTCACCACCTGAAAGTGTTGTTGCGGATTGACCTAGCGTTATATAAGTTAGACCAACATCTGAAAGAGTTTGCAGCTTATTTTTAATCGTCGGTATGGCTGCAAAGAATTCTAATGCTTCTTCAACAGTCATTCCCAAAACTTCAGCTATATTTTTTCCCTTAAATTTAACTTCTAGAGTTTGCTCGTTATACCTTTTGCTATTGCAGATATCGCAATTCACATAGATGTCAGCCAAAAAATGCATTTCAACTTTAATCATCCCATCGCCTTGGCATGCTTCGCACCTTCCACCCTTTACGTTGAAACTAAATCGACCCGGTTTATACCCGCGAGTGCGAGATTCGTCTGATTGAGCAAATAAATCTCTAATATGTGAGAACAAACCCGTGTAAGTGGCTGGGTTCGAGCGGGGAGTCCTGCCAATAGCAGATTGATCAATACCAATCACCTTATCCAGATGCTCTAGACCAAGAATTTTCTTACATTTAATTTCTTTATTTAAATTAGCTTTATTTAATAAAAAGCTACTCATAGGCATTAAAGTTTGATTTATTAAAGAAGATTTACCGGATCCTGAAACGCCTGTCACACATGTAAAAATACCTACTGGAATTTTAACTGAGATATTTTGGAGGTTATTCTCATAAGCACCTTGAATCTCTATGAAATGTTCAGGCACTTTTGCAGTCTTTGGAAAATTAATTTTTCTCTTTCCAGATAGGTAGGCAGCTGTCATAGATTCTTCGCTTTTTAAGATATCCTCTAAAGAGCCCTGAGCACAAATTTCACCACCATGCTTTCCTGCGCCTGGCCCAATATCAATAATATGATCCGCGCATCTGATGGCTTCCTCATCATGCTCAACAACAATTACAGTATTTCCAAGGCTTTTCAGGTGAAATAACGTTTTAATAAGCTTTGCATTGTCTCTTTGATGCAATCCAATAGATGGTTCATCCAGAACATAAGTAACTCCTACTAGCCCTGATCCAATTTGACTCGCCAGCCTAATTCTCTGGGCTTCACCACCTGATAATGTTCCAGCCCCTCTATTTAAGGTTAGGTAATTTAAACCAACATCTTCTAAAAAAGTAAGGCGCTCTTTAATCTCTTTCAAGATTTTTTCTGCAATCATAGCTTTTGCACCTTCTAGCTTGATCTTTTGAAAAAAGCTTAATGCATCTGTTATTTTCTGCTCAGTAATATCTTGAATAGGGGTTCCATTAATAAAAATATTTCTTGATTCTTTTTTTAACCTTGAACCCTCGCACGCATCACAGTGACTATCAGATAAAAGCTTGGCCAACTCATTTCTTATAAATTCAGAATCAGTTTCTTTGAATCGTCTTTCAGTATTGGGAATCACACCCTCAAATCTATGCTGCCTAACAATTTTACTTCCGCTGCTAAAGCTTTTAGAAAAATTAATTTTATCTTTTGAGCCCCATAATAAAATTCTCTGAGTTTCTTCTGAGTATGATTCCCAAGGAGTATCAAGATCAAATTTATAATGTTTTGCTAAGCATTTTAATTGATGAAAATAAAATCTATTTCGTCTATTCCACCCTTTGATTGCTCCCTCATTAATTGTTGCTTCTGTATCAGCGATTAATTTCTTTTCATCAAAATACTGAATCACACCTAAGCCATCACACTTTTCACATGCTCCAAATGGGTTGTTAAAAGAAAACATTCTTGGTTCTAGATCAGATACTGAATATCCACATTGAGAGCAAGAAAAATTTGACGAGAATAGTAAAATATTTTTATCATCAATGACTTCTATTTCCACCAGACCATTTGATAGTCCCAATGCAGTTTCAATGGATTCAGATAGTCTGGACCTATTATCTTCTTCCTGTTTTAACTGAAGCCTGTCTACGATTGCGGAAATATCATGCTTTTGATTTTTATTTAGAGATGGAAATTCGTCTAATGGATGCACAACATTATTAATTTTTACTCTAACAAAACCTTCAGTTTTTAATTCTTCATAAATTCCTAAATGCTCACCTTTTTTGCCCCGTACCATTGGCGCCATGACCATAATCTTTTTGCCTTCACCAAGAGAATATATTTCATCACATATCTCACTAATTGTTTTTGCTGAGAGTTCCTCATTATGATCTGGGCAGATAGGCGTCCCAATTCGGGCATACAATAATCTTAGATAATCGTATATTTCTGTTACCGTGCCGACGGTTGACCTAGGGTTATGTGATGTTGATTTTTGCTCAATTGAAATTGCTGGAGATAACCCATCAATCTGATCCACATCTGGTTTTTCCATCATAGAGAGAAATTGTCGAGCATAAGCAGAAAGTGATTCTACATATCTTCTTTGACCTTCTGCGTAGATAGTATCGAAAGCAAGAGAAGATTTGCCTGAGCCCGAAAGACCGGTTATCACAACCAGCTCTCCGCGAGGAATGTCTAGTGAAATATTTTTAAGATTATGGGTGCGCGCACCTTTGATAGAAATTTTATCCATTTATTTGCAGAATTTTTATACAGCTGATTTTTTTCGAGTTAAACTTAATGAATTATAAGAGGTAATTATGGCTAGAGGAGTAAATAAAGTAATTTTGGTAGGTAATTTAGGTCAAAAACCTGAAATGCGCTACACGCAAACGAATACTGCAGTGGCTACACTGTCAATTGCAACATCTGAATCATGGAAGGACAAAGAATCTGGTGAGCAAAGAGAGAAAACTGAATGGCACAGAGTTGTATTTTTTGGCAAGCTTGCTGAAATTGCTGAGCAATATCTTGATAAAGGTTCTCAGCTTTATGTTGAAGGAAAGCTTCAAACTAGAAAGTGGCAAGACAAAGAAGGTAACGATAAGTACACGACTGAGATACTAGGAAATGAGATGAACATGCTTGGAGGAAGACAGTCTTCTGGAGACGGGGGTGCTTACGATCAATCACAGCCTATGCAGAAACCAGCAGAGCCATCAGCATCTAATATTTCTGAGGAAGATATACCATTCTAAGACCGCGTGGATTATAAGAATATTTTACTAGAGCAGCGAGATAATATTGCTGTTCTTTCCCTGAACAGGCCCAACAAACTTAACGCCTTTACCTTCTCTATGATGGAGGAGATGATTGATGCATTGGATGCCCTTGATGCCGATGACAACGTTCATGCTTTGATTATTACAGGGAAGGGTAGAGCTTTCTGTGCGGGTGCTGATTTGTCATCTGGCCAAGAAACATTTAATCCATCATTTGATGACTTCGCGGTTCAAGAAAGTGATTTCAGGAGAGATTCTGGTGGCATTCTTACACTTCGAATGTATAAATTTTTAAAGCCCATTGTTATTGCATGCAACGGACCAGCGGTTGGAATAGGAGCGTCTATGCAACTTGCAGCTGATGTTAGATTAGCATCTGATCAAGCTAGATTTGGTTTTGTATTTAATAACAGAGGCATCGTTCCTGATGCTTGCAGTAGTTGGTTTCTTCCAAAGATTGTTGGTATTTCTTCAGCACTAGAGCTCACATATTCAGGTAGGATTATAGATGCTAGCGAAGCTTTAAAATTAAATTTAGTTTCTAGCATTCATGACTCAGAAAACCTTTTAGACAACGCTATAGATTTTGCAAAAAATATGGTTAAAAATTCAGCTCCAGTATCTATAGCTGTAACTAGGCAGATGCTTTGGCGCTCTCTTGAGGGATCTGGACCCTATGATGCTCATATAGTTGAAAGTAAAGCCATAGATTCAAGAGGGGCCTCAGAGGATGCAAAAGAGGGAGTAAGTTCTTTCTTGGAGAAGAGAGCTGCAGAATTTAAAAATAAGGTTTCCTTAGACATGCCTCCTTTTTTTCCTTGGTGGAAATAATACATTTAGAAGTATGGATAATTTAAGCTGGGATGAATTTGAAAGAGTAGATTTAAGAGTTGGTACTATTGTTGCTGCTGAAATATTTAAAGAAGCAATCAAGCCAGCAATAAAAATGCAAATTGATTTTGGAGAAGAGATAGGAATAAAAAAGTCATCGGCCCAGATTACCGATCACTACGATCCACAAACATTGATTGGAATCCAGGTTACAGCAGTAGTTAATTTTCCAAACAAACAAATAGGACCTTTCATGTCTGAATGCCTGGTGACTGGATTTACACAACCTGATGGAAGCATTATCTTGGCTATTCCAGATCAGAAAGCAGTTAATGGATCGCGTCTAGCCTAAAAAAAAGAACTCTTATTTTGCAAAAACTAAACTGGCATTTGTGCCACCAAATCCAAATGAGTTGCTCATAACAGCATTTACTTCTTGTTCGATCATTGTTTGAGCAATTTTTAATCCTTCAGCTTCTTCAACCAAATGATCAATATTAATAGAAGGGGCGATAAAATCATTTTGCATCATAAGGATCGAATATATCGCCTCTTGAGCTCCGGTTGCGCCTAAAGAATGGCCAGTCATAGATTTTGTAGATCCAATTACTGGACCACTATCGCCAAAGACATTCTTAATCGCTCCCAATTCAGCTAAATCACCAACAGGGGTGCTAGTTCCATGGGCATTTATGTAATCAATATTTCCGCCATAAATCTCTAGGGCCTCATCCATGCATCTTGTAGCCCCTTCTCCAGAAGGAGAGACCATATCGTAGCCATCAGAGTTAGCACAGTAGCCTGCAAGTCTTGCAAGAATAGGAGCATTTCTCTTAATTGCATGCTCTTCTTCTTCTAAAATCAGCATCCCAGATCCTCCAGCAATAACAAAGCCATCTCTATTGAGATCAAATGCTCTGGAAGCTTGCTCTGGAGCATCATTATATTGAGAGGAAAGTGCTCCCATAGCGTCAAACATTGATGATGAGGTCCAATGTTCTTGTTCAGCCCCTCCTGCTATTATAATATCTTGTTTGCCTAGCTGAATAAGTTCTGCTGCATGACCTATGCAATGAGCGCTTGTTGAACAAGCAGAAGAAATGGAATAGTTCACACCTTTTAGCTTGAGAGTTGTCCCTAGGATTGCTGAGACGGTACTTCCCATGGTTTTAGTAACTGCGTACGGACCTATTCTTTTTGGCCCTTTTGCTCGCGCAATATCTGAGGCTTCAATTTGAGCTGCAGATGATGCACCACCTGATCCCGCAATAATTCCAACTCTAGAAGTATCTATAGAGCTAAGATCTAAGCCAGCATTTAATAAAGCTTCCTGGGCAGCCAAGTAAGCAAACCCCGATGCTTCGCTCATAAACCTTAGTACCTTTCTATCAATTAACTCTGAAAGATTTATATCTATTGATCCGGAGACATGACTTCTAAAACCCATCTCTTTGTATGTTGGATTAGATTTAATACCTGATTTTCCATTTTTTAGGCTTAATAGAACTTCATTCAATCCCGATCCAATACAAGAAATAATACCCATGCCTGTAACAACAACATTCTTCATTAAAATTTACTCGTATCTTTAAATAACCCTACCTTTAAACCATCCGCAGAATAGACATGCCTATCATCAACAAACATATTACCATCAGCGAATCCGACAACAGCACCTCGATTTACGACTCTCTTTATATCTATCTCATATCTAACTAGTTTTGCGCTAGGAGTTACTTGACCAAAAAATTTTACCTTATCTGATCCTAGGGCTCGACCATATCCTGGAAGCTCCAACCAGCATAAATAGAATCCTAGCAATTGCCACATGGCATCCAGACCAAGACAGCCTGGCATGACTGGATCAGATTTAAAGTGCACATCAAAAAACCATAGTGTTTCTTCTATATTTAAATGCGCAATAATTTTTCCTTTCGAGTACTTGCCTGATGTTTGATCAATTTGATCAATCGAATCAAACATGAGCATTTCATCTGCTGGGAGCCTTCCATTGTCTGGACCAAATAAGTCTCCGTTTCCGCATGCAATTAATTCTTCTTTATTATAAGAAGGTGCTGGTTTAAAAATCATAATTTACGTTGGCTAGAAAACATAATTAAGTTTAACATCTCGTTATAACAAGAGTGATGACTTAGCTTCTCTAAGCTTTTTTTGGTTTTTGATATATATGAATTAAGAAGTGTTTGTGAGCATTGCATGGGCATGTCAGAGCGCACAAGACTAAAGACTCTATTTTTAATAGTTTTAGTCAGTTTTTTCTTACCAAGATGCTCTAGCAAAAATTTTTGATCATCTTTTGCTGAGTTATTTAGGGTGTAAAAAAGAGGAAAAGTAATTTTTCCTTCTTGAAAATCTTGTAAAGCAGGCTTACCAGTGTTTATGTGAAGAGACTCATAATCCAAGATATCATCTTGAATCTGGAATGCTATACCAAGATTTTTTCCAAGCAATCCAAAGCTTTTTACATCAGCCTCAGAAGAATCCGCAAGCATTGCTCCGGTTTTTGCAGCAGCCTCGAATAGTCTTCCAGTTTTGAGATAACTTACTTTTAATAAGTCATCAAGGTCAAGATGCAGGTAATTTTCAAAAAGATTTAGCTGAATAATTTCGCCTCTAGCAATATCATTTGTTGCGCTAGCAAGTTCTTTTAAAATAGCAGGTCGATCTAGTTTCATCATAAGCATAAAGGCTTTTGAGTATATAAAATCTCCCATCAGAACACTGTATGAATTATTCCATACCTGATTGACTGATTTCTCACCTCGTCTCAGTTTAGATTGATCAACCACATCGTCATGAACTAATGTTGCGGTATGCAATAGCTCAATAATACTGGCAAGCTCAATTCGCCTCAGGGGTTTAATTTTCTTTGACTGTGATGCCAGCAAAGTAATTAAAGCTCTTGTTTTTTTACCTTTGGATTGAAATATGTATTCATAAATATCTTGAATAATTTTCTCAGATGCCAATTCTTTGGTAATTTTCTCTTGCACGCGAGAAAGTTCGTTTGTAGTGGTATGGTTAATCTTATACATTTTAAATAATTTGAAGCCTGAAATTATACATAATTATTGATAATTTCCTTGAGATAAGTATTGATAATTTTCTCCATAAAGCGTATATTTTGCCACCTTTAGAGGGAACTATGTACGCAGTAATAGAAGCAGGTGGAAAACAACACAAAGTCGAGCTAGGCCAAACCCTGGAAATCGATCTTATGCAGGAAGAGTCAGGCGTCGAACATGCGTTTGAAACTGTTATGCTTTATGTAGATGGAGAGGATGTTCAAGTTGGACAACCATATATCGAAAATGCCAAAGTCATTGCAGAGATTATTGAAGAAGTGAAGGGAGAAAAAGTCTCCATCCTTAGATTCAGAAGAAGAAAACATAGCATGAGAAAAATTGGCCACAGACAAAGATATACTCAAATTAAGATAAAAGAAATCAACGTAGGTAAATAGTAATGGCACATAAAAAAGCAGGTGGTTCCAGTAAAAACGGTCGCGATTCTAATTCTAAGAGATTAGGGGTTAAGCGATTTGGTGGAGAGCTTGTGAAACCTGGTGAAATTATTATCCGTCAGCGTGGAACAAACACTCATCCTGGATCCAATGTTGGGATGGGCAAAGATCACACATTATTTGCTACTTCTGGTGGTCATGTTCAATTTACCTATAAAGGTATCAAGCAAAAGAAGACAGTTAACGTCATTCCTCAGTAATCCATGAATTTCATCGACGAAGCTCTGCTAGAAGCAAGGGCTGGAAACGGTGGCGCCGGTTCCACAAGTTTCAGAAGAGAGAAATTTATTCCTCGCGGCGGTCCTGATGGTGGCGATGGAGGTAAAGGCGGGGATATTATTTTTAGAGTGGATCAAAATCTTAACACTCTAGTTCATTTCAGAAATCAGAAATACTTAATTGCAAAAAATGGACACAGTGGTGCTGGCAATAAAAAAACTGGTCAAGATGCTGATGATCTAATCGTTTTAGTTCCAAAGGGAACCATTATATTTGATGCTTTGTCAGACAAAGTAGTTTATGACTGCTGTGAAGAAGAGGTGGATTATTTGGTTGCCAAAGGTGGCGAGGGTGGGGCTGGAAATTTTCGCTTTAAGTCTAGTACCAATCAAGCTCCCAGAAGGCACACACCAGGTTGGCCTGGAGATGAATTTTCTATTCGTTTGGAACTTCGCTCTCTTGCAGATGTGGGTCTCGTTGGCTTTCCTAATGCTGGAAAATCTACCTTCTTAAATAGCGTATCAGCTGCAAGACCTAAGATAGGAGACTACCCATTCACTACGTTACGACCCAACCTTGGCACCGTTCAAATTTATGATACTTCTTTTATCATTGCTGATATCCCAGGTTTGATCGAGGGTGCTTCAGAAGGCATTGGTTTAGGTTTAGATTTTCTTAAGCATATTTCTAGAACTGGCCATTTATTAATCCTGTTAGATCCGCAAAATACTGAGAGCTCTATTGAGGAGCAGCTAACTGTTTTACTGAATGAGCTAAAAACCTATGATTCAAGCCTGTTAGATAAAAGCATATGGATCGCTATAAATAAAAAAGACACCCTTAGCGAGGATTTAATTGCGGAACTAAAAACTAAACTCGATAAAACCTTACAATTATTAGCACTTTACCCAAAAGGCATAGCGACAATCTCTGGGTTTACCGGCGATAACACAAACCAATTGCTTGGTATGATTGCAAAGGAGATGACTGGAGGCGAGGAGGACTAACTTATTGCTTGAACAGCTTTTACAAGTCGGCTTTTTGTTCTTGCAGCAGCATTTTTGTGAATAACTTTTTTTGCTGCAGTAGAATCTAGAACTTTTTCAGCAGTTTTTAGAAGCTCAGTTGCAGACTCTTTATTATTTTCTGCGATAGCGTTTCTCACAGCTTTGACAGCTGTTCGAGCCTGAGATCTCTGAGAATGCTTGAGTTTGTACCTGTCAGCATTCTGACGAGCTCTTTTAATTGATTGTTTACTGTTTGCCATTTCTTTAAATATTAGATGCGCTAGTTTAATGATGTTCATTTCATCTGTCCACTCTATTGATTAAATATATTATTTATATGTTTATTTGTTGTACAAAAAATATATGTAAAGTACACTTTACAAATGAAAAATTTAATTCTCTCTTTGGCTTTTGTATTTACTTTCAATCTTTTCGCGGAGATTGGTGTGAGCGATAATTTTATTAAAAGATTTAGCTCTCTTCCTTCCTATACTAATGTAGACATCTCTCCTGATGGAAAAATGATCAGCGTACTTACAAAGATGTCTGATAATAAAAAAGGGCTCTCTATCTTCAATGCAGATGATTTAAGTCTCATCAATACTATTACTCTCACTAAAGAAGAAGAGATAGGTAGCTATTACTGGGTTAACAATGAGCGCCTGCTTATCAGTATTAGTTACTATAACTCATGGGGCCGCGGCTCAAGAGGTGAGTTCTTTGCAATTAACTTTGATTCCTCTAAGCCTGCATATGTTTTTGGTTTAAGAAGCAGACAAACAAGCGCAAGGTCTAAAGCAATAGATAAATTTTCATATGGGTATGTTGAAAATATTTTAGAAGATGATGACAAGCATGTGCTTTTATCCGTGAACACTTTTGGTCAAGAAAATAATGGTGGATTTGCAACTGCTATAAAAATGAATGTTTATAATGGTCAGCAAAGAAAACTCGGCAAATCACCTTTAGCAGGGGGTAATTTTGTTACAGATAGCAAAGGAATTCCAAGGTTCGCAGTTGGAAGTGATATTGATAACAACACCGTTACTATGTATCGCCCCTCAAAGAAAGCGGAATGGGAAGTATTAAGTAAAACTCCATATGGAGAAGGTGAAATTTTTCCTGTAAATATCTCAAAGGATGATTCCACTATTCATATCTTGGACAGCACTGAAACTTCAACCTATCAACTCAAAGAGATAGACACAAACACTGGGAAAACTGAAGTTATTTTTCATCATCCAAAATATGATTCTTACCCACAAATTATTGACGATACAGTCATGGGAGCAACATTCAATCCTGGATATGCCCAAGCATACTGGTTTGAGACTAATGACCCTCTGCAAAATTCTATTTTACAAGCAGTTCAAGCATTTAATGGAATATTGAAATTTTTGATAAAAAAGAAGTTGGCCTGGTGGCACTCTCTAAAAAGAAAGATAAATTAATATTAAATGTTAGTGATTCAGTTTCTTCGAGTAAATACTACCTTTACGATTTAGAAAAAAATCAAATGAAGTATTTGCTTACTATGTGGCCTGAAATCGATGATGCTGGGCTTGAAGCTGAAGTGCCATTTAATTTTGTAAACTCTGATGGTGTAACCATTCATGGTTACTACACAAGAGCAAAGGATCAGATAGAGGGTCAAAAAGCTCCAATGATTGTTGTGCCACATGGCGGACCTCATGCAAGAGATACTTGGGGGTTTGATCCAGATACTCATATATTTTCACAAGCTGGATACGCTGTACTAAAAGTGAACTTTAGGGGCTCCACTGGTTATGGAAAAGAATTTACTAAATTGGGCTTTGGAGAATGGGGCGGAGATACTCAGCAAGACATTATAGAAGCAACCGAATGGGCAATTGCACAAGGCATAGCTGATGCAGAAAAAATTGGTATTTATGGTGGAAGTTTTGGTGGATACTCTGCTGCAATGGCTCCTATGTTAAGACCTGATTTATATAAATCATCAGTTGCATACATTGGGGTATTTGATTTAGAGATGCTCTATAACGAGGGTGATATTAGAGGGATAAAATGGGGCGGTAAATATTTAGATAAAACTTTGGGTCAGGACCCAGAAAAAATTAAGGAAATGTCACCTGTTCATCAAGCACATAAACTTCAAGCGCCAATGATCATTGTTTCAGGCAAGGAGGACCAAAGAGCGCCCATAGAGCATGCTTATGCTTTAGCAGATGCTTTAGAGAAAGCCGGAAAAGAACATGAATTAATTATTGTTCCAAAGGAAGGACATGGCTTCAGAAAACCTGAAAATAGATTAATGCTTTATAAAAAAATGCTAGAGCACTTCGACAGTACTCTGTAAATATAATTGGTGGAGGCGGCGGGAATTGAACCCGCGTCCGTTAGTTCTTCAACCTGACTTCTACATGCTTAGCTCACTCTTTGTGTTTCGCCTTAGTGACCCGAAGAGCAGGGTGCTAGAGACTAGTCTAGTTAGATTTTACGTTACTGCGTTTAGACACCACAGCAAAGCTAGACTATGTATTTTGCCAATGCTTCGAACCATAGACAATTCTTGCATTGGTTAGCCTAAGCGGCTAAAGCGTAGTTGTCGTTTTCTGCAACTAATTTTTTTGTAGTATGTTTTACAAGAGTTACCACAATCTTGGCATGCGCTTTGGAATCCAATAAAAACGTCGAACCCAATTCGCCCCCATGGGGTGAAAGATTATATAGGAATTGCTTAACGATTAGAATTTTTTAAAATTCTTTGTTTTTCTCTGTTCCAATCTCTTTGCTTCACATCTTCCCTTTGGTCGTAGGTTTTTTTGCCTTTTCCAATAGCAATATCGCACTTAATTTTATTTTCTTTCCAGTAAACCATGGTCAGAACACAAGTAAGTCCTTGAAGAGCAACAGAATCAAGAATTTTATTTATTTCTTTCTTATTAAGCAGTAGTTTTCTAGAGCGAGTTGGGTCGATGCTTTCATGCATTAATGATGCTGGTGGATCAATTTTCAAGCCGATCACCCAGGCTTCATTATTTTTTAGGGTCACGTAGGAATCCTTGACATCGACTTTGCCATCCCTCAGTCCTTTGACTTCCCAACCTTCTAGGACAATTCCAGCTTGATATTTATCTGTTAAATGATAGTTTCTTGCAGCATTTTTGTTTTTGACGATGATATTATTGTTTGCAGCTTTCATATTAAGTATCGTAATTATGAATCTGTTAAATCTATTTGCAAACTTTGAGGATTTTTTATGCAAGAAACTAAAGTTACTCTAATCTATTTTGGCCTAAGTTTATTTGTTTTTTTGGCTTTGATTCCATGGATTTTGAATATCGAGCATGGATTGATGTCCATCAAAGCATTTGGTATTTATGGAGGGATTGTGATTGCATTTTTAGGAGGTTTTATTTGGGGGTGGGATGATCAAACTAACTCATCATTTAATCTTTGGTATGCAATAGGGTTTTCATTATTGGGACTATCTACAGCCTTACTTGCCCATACTTATATTGCATTAAGTTTAATTTCAATAGTTTTTAGTTTACAACTCTTTTTATACTTCGAAAGTAAACGAAGCGAGTATTATAAAAACAGCAATAAATACGCAGACGCAAGAAATTTAATTACAAACTTGGTTACAATATGTTGCATAACGTTATTAGCTTTTATTTTTAACCCTTACACATAATTTCAATATGAATATCAATCCTTCTAGCTCTGTCAGTGAATCTATTTCATGGGTTGGTAAGTGGACTTTTGTCTTGGCTGCAGCAGGCTCAGCAGTTGGTTTGGGGAATATTTGGGGCTTTCCTTACAAAGCAGGAACCGAAGGCGGTAGTGCTTTTGTTTTAATTTACTTGGGCTGCATCCTGGTTGTTGGGTTACCAATCATGATGGCTGAAATTATGATTGGAAGGCGAGCTCGAAAAAGCCCAGTCAATGCCATGAAAATTGCTGCTATGGATTCTGGGCAAAGCTCTAAATGGCAAGCAGTAGGATGGGGTGGATTGGTATCAGGAATTCTTATACTTTCTTTTTACAGTGTTATAGCTGGCATTTGTTTGAATTACATAGGCATTGCTGCAATGCCAAACACAAGCATTTCTTCTGTTGAACAATTTAACCTAGTCACTGCTTCAGCACCTAGATTGCTATTCTGGCATACAGTCTTTATTGGATTTAATATTGCGATTCTTGCTGCTGGAGTGATCGGGGGCATCGAGCGGATGGTTCGCTTATTGATGCCAACATTATTTGTTCTTATGATAATCATGGTCATTAATGCCATGATTAATGGTGACTTTATTAGAGGCTTAAGTTTCTTGTTTTCACCTAATTTTTCTGACGTTGATGCAACAACTTTTTTAAGGGCTATGGGACAAGCATTTTTTAGCTTAAGTCTCGGTATGGGCTCAATCATGTGCTACGGATCTTACATGCCAAAAGAAGAAAATATTTTTAAAACATCTCTTACCGTTGCCGGCTTGGATACCCTGATTGCCATCTTGGCAGGCTTAGCTATTTTCCCAATTATTTTTGCTTACGGCATGGAGCCAGAAGCTGGACCAGGTCTAGTATTTATAAGTCTATTATCAGTTTTTGTAGATATGCCATTTGGTAATATTTTAGGCCCAGCATTTTTTACTTTACTATCTATTGCAGCACTTAGTAGTGCGATCTCACTGCTTGAACCAAGCGTCGCTTATTTTGAAGAAGAAAAAATTACATCACGCTTTACTGCAGCCATGAGCCTAGGATTGTTGGCATGGTTTATTGGTTTAGGAAGTGTATTAAGCTTTAATGAGTGGTCTGATAAAGCTTTTATTGGAGATTTAAATTTTCTTGATTCAATAGATTATCTTGCAAACCAATTCCTGATGCCAATAGGCGGAATGATGGTAGCAATATTTGCAGGCTGGTTCTTAAAACCAGATCTTGCCTTGGATGAATTTTCTGGCATTCAGCTAAAAGTTTTTAATACTTGGAGATTTTTTATTCGATTTATTTCTCCAACATTGGTTGCAGCAGTATTTATATACCAATTAACTTCATAAAATATGCCTCAGAATTTTGAGCGGTCTCAGAAATTTTTCGCTGAACCTGAATCTATTCTTGAGTTAATTAATAACTTTGAGGTTTATAAAACATTTTTACCTGGTTGCCTTGAATCAAAGAGACTGTCATCTAACTCTGAAACACAGGTTAGAGGGTTGCTTGTATTTGGACTGCTTAATAAAACCTATGAATTTGAATCTGAAAATCAGACAGATGGATATGAGGTTCAAATCAAACAGGTCAAAGGACCGTTCACGCAGTTTTCTGCTTCATGGTCTCTTTCTTTATCTGAGCCAGGGATCACGGAAGTTCATTTCAGCGCCAGTTTCAAGCTACCATTTTTCTTAAAATTTTTTGCAAGACAAAGTGCTATTGATGCGATGGGTAATAAATTTTTAAATGCATTTGCAGAGCAGCTATCCAAATGAAGATCTACTTTTCATTATTAGGCTTGCAGGGAATAGCATTTCAAGAATTAGATGTTTCTGAGAGCATAACGGCACAAGAAGTACTTGAACTTCCTAAAATAAAAGAGCTTTTAGACGATGAAACGTTTGAGTTTAAAATTGGAGTTAATAGCGTGGCACTTGATGGAAAATATAAAGCATTACCGCAAAATTATAGGATGTCAGATGGTGAAAGGCTTGAGGTTTATAAGCCTTTGAGTCAAGATCCAAAAGAAAGAAGAAAAGCTAAAGCTGACCTGAAAGAATCTTAACTTTCTTCTGGGTTGGTCTCTTCTATGACCCAGCTATCAAGCTTATTTTGCTTATCAAATATTAGAAATAATTTCTTTTCTAGAATTACCATCTCTCCAACCTTTACAGAGTAAAAGTAATCCCATCTTTGTTGGTGAATTGGACTTTTTAGTAGGGGAGTCCCCAGAAGATATTGAACTTGGTCTTTTGATAGGCCTTGAGTGAGTTGTTCCACATCTTTATCTTCTATAATATTCCCCTGAAGCACAGGGACCTTATAGGGTGAAAAAGTTGAGCATCCAAATCCCGCTGAAATCAGGAGAAAAGTTATGAAAAAGGTTTTGGTTAATTGCTTCATGAGATGATTTGATTATACTTTGAAAGAGGATACAAGGAAAAGTTCATGAGTAAAGAAAATACTGAATTAAAAAAAGCTGGTTTAAAGGCAACGCTTCCAAGAATTAGGATTCTAGAAGCTCTTGAATCCAGTGAGAACCGCCATTTAAGTGCTGAAGAAATATATAAGCAGCTTATTATTTCTGGTGAGGACGTCGGCCTAGCGACTATTTATCGAGTTCTAACTCAGTTTGAATCAGCGGGGATAGTTATGCGACATAACTTTGAAGAAGGTCACGCTGTCTATGAAATTACTCCTGATGACCATCATGACCATATGGTGTGTTTGGAAACTGGCAAGGTAATTGAATTTCATGATGAACTTATTGAAAAGCGTCAAGAAGAAATTGCAAAAGAAATGGGCTATGAGATAGTGGATCACAGCATGGTTCTTTATGTAAAACCAATTAAATAATTTCTTCTAAACCCTTGAACTAGGTCTTATTCATCCCAATATATTTGGTATTGGAATAAATAATGGCTAAAAAAAATAAAACTACAGATAACCCAACTCCAGGGAATGACGTCCTCGCGGAAGATGTGATGGAGGAATCTGGGATCGAAGACCTAGCAGATGTTGAGGAAGTGATTACGGAAGATGATTCAGTAGAGGACGATGCCGAAGAAAAAATTCATAATTTAGAAGAGGCCCTCTTAAGATCTAGGGCTGAGCTCGATAATGCCTTGAAGAGAAGTGTTGCAGATATTGAAAAAGCTCATAAATATGGTGTTGAGAGATTGTTAAATGAGCTATTGCCAGTAGTGGATAATCTTGAGCATGCATTGAAGAATTTTTCTGATGAATCATCTGCTGAAGATAAGGAAGGCGTTGAATTGACTTTAAAATCATTTGAGTCAGCACTTGATAAATTTGGTATTAGACCCATCTATCCAATTAACGAACAATTTGATCCAGTTAAACACGAGGCTGTAATGACCTCACAGGATCCAGAGAAAGAAAATAATGAAATTGAAAATATATTTCAAAGAGGATGGGAGCTTCATGAGCGAGTCGTAAGACCAGCCAGAGTCTCCGTCATAAAAAATTAAAATATTAGGAAAAAAAATATGTCAAAAATAATAGGAATAGATTTAGGAACAACAAATAGTTGTTTAGCAGTTGTAGAGGGCCAACAACCCAAGGTAATTGAAAATGCAGAAGGCGGAAGAACCACCCCGTCAGTCATTGGCTATGCAGATGACAATGAGGTGCTAGTTGGAGCCCCAGCTAGACGTCAGTCAATAACCAATCCTGAAAAAACTTTGTATGCAATCAAGAGATTGATTGGCCGTAGATTTGAGGATGATGTTGTGAAGAAAGATATGGACATGGTCCCTTATCAAATTATTAAAGCTGATAATGGAGACGCCTGGGTTCAAGTGGACGATAAGAAACTTGCACCTCCCCAAATCTCTGCTGAAATTCTCAAGAAATTAAAAAAGACTGCCGAAGAGTATTTAGGGCATGAAGTCACAGAAGCTGTTATTACTGTGCCGGCATACTTTAATGATTCCCAGAGGCAGGCAACGAAGGATGCTGGTAAAATAGCAGGGCTGGAAGTAAAAAGAATTATTAATGAACCTACCGCTGCAGCCTTAGCCTATGGTCTTGATAAGCACACAGGTGATTCTGTGGTTGCTGTTTATGATCTAGGTGGTGGAACTTTTGATATTTCTATAATTGAAATCTCAGAAGTTGATGGAGAGCATCAATTTGAAGTGCTTGCTACAAATGGAGATACCTTTCTGGGAGGAGAGGATTTTGATCTGAAATTAATAGATTACTTTGTTGAAGAGTTTAAAAATGAGTCAGGATTTGACTTAAAAAGCGATCCTATGGCCCTTCAAAGATTAAAAGAAGCAGCAGAAAAAGCAAAAATTGAATTATCTTCTTCTGATCAAACTGAAATAAATTTGCCATACATAACAGCAGATAGTTCTGGCCCGAAACATTTTGTCCATAAAATTACAAAAGCGAAGCTTGAATCTCTTGTTGAGGATCTTGTGGATAGAACTCTAGCGCCATTAAAGCTAGCCCTTGAGGATGCTAAATTATCAATTAATGATATCAATGAGATTTTGTTAGTCGGTGGTCAGACTAGAATGCCGATGGTGCAACAAAAAGTTAAGGACTTTTTTGGCAAGGAGCCAAGAAAAGACTTGAATCCTGATGAAGCAGTAGCAGTTGGTGCAGCAATTCAGGGGTCAGTGCTGTCAGGTGACACAAAAGATGTATTGCTTTTAGATGTGACGCCTCTCACCCTTGGCATAGAGACTCTAGGCGGAATTGCTACTCCATTAATTGAAAAGAATACTACGATACCAACCCAAAAATCACAGGTATTTTCAACAGCCGAAGATAATCAATCAGCAGTCACCGTTCATGTTATTCAGGGAGAAAGAAAACAGGCTGCTCAAAATAAATCATTGGGTCAATTTAATCTTGCAGATATTCCTCCAGCTTCAAGAGGAACACCGCAAATCGAAGTTTCGTTTGATCTAGATGCTAACGGCATACTCAATGTTGCAGCCAAAGATAAAAATACTGGTAAAGAGCAATCTATTGTGATTAAAGCTTCGAGTGGATTATCTGATGAAGACATTGAAAAAATGGTTCAAGATGCCGAAGCCAACGCTGAAGATGATAAGAAATTCGAGAGCCTAGTCCAAGCTAAAAATAATGCAGATATGCTTGTTCACGCAACAAGAAAAACAATTGAAGAATCTGGAGACAAGATAACTGATGATGAAAAAGCATCAGTTGAGTCTGCAACTGTTAAGCTGGAAGAAGCGATTAAACAAGATAGTCTTGAGTCTATAGAGACTGCTTCTAAAGAACTTAATGAGGTATTAACTCCCTTAACTCAAAAATTATATCCACAAGATGAAGCGGGATCAGATCAGGGAGCTAGTGAAGACACTGTTTCCGATGAGAATACAGTTGATGCAGAGTATGAAGAAGTAAAAGAAGAAGAAGCAAAAGAAGAAAAGTAAGCTATGTCACAGAGAGACTATTACGAGGTCTTAGGGGTCTCTCAAACTGCTTCAGGGCCCGAATTAAAAAAAGCCTTTAAGAAATTAGCCATGAAATATCATCCTGATCGTAATCCGGATGATCCTCAGGCTGATAAAAAATTTAAAGAAGCTGCAGAAGCATATGAAGTCCTTTCAGACGCTGACAAAAAATCATCTTATGACCAGTTTGGGCATGCTGGTGTTCAAGGCATGGGCGGCGGCTCTGGTGCTGGTTTTCAAGATTTTAATGTAGGAGATATCTTTGGAGATATCTTTGGTGATGTGTTTGGGGGCAGGGGTTCTTCTAGGCGTTCTGCTAGAGGTCAAGACCTTCAATACAATCTAGATCTATCATTAAAGGAAGCTATCTTAGGCATCAAAAAAACTATTAAAATTCCTGTCAATAAATCCTGTGACGACTGCTCTGGATCCGGAGCAAAACCTGGTTCGTCGCCTATTCCATGCGGTCAATGCAATGGAGTGGGGCAGGTAAGAATGCAGCAAGGTTTCTTTTCTGTGCAACAACCATGCAATGCATGTCGAGGAGAGGGCCAGATTATTAAAGATCATTGTGGTACTTGCAGGGGTGCAGGGGTCAACGAGGAAACTAAATCTTTATCTGTTAGTATCCCCGCAGGAGTTGATAACGGCGACAAGGTGAGATTGTCTGGTGAAGGAAGCGCAGCCAGAGGAGGTCCAGCAGGAGATCTTTATGTTGCTATTCAAGTTATAGCAAATGATATTTTTGAGCGAGATGGACGCGATTTGTATTTTGAGGCACCAATTCCTTTTGATATTGCTATTCTCGGAGGCTCAATTAATATTCCTGGATTAGAGTCAAAGATTTCATTAAAAATACCTGCCTATACTCAAACAGGCAAAATTTTTAGAATTAAAGGAAAAGGAGCCTCCTCTGTAAGAGATTCGAGAAGGGGAGATTTAATGTGTCGAGTTGTTGTGGAAACTCCTGTTAATTTATCTAATGCTCAATTGAAAACTTTTAAAGAATTTGCTGAATCCATAGAATCAGAAAAGCATCATCCGATCAAAGAATCTTTTAATCAATCTGCTGACAAGTTTCACAAAGAATAAAAATTGCATATTCTTTTAAATGGATACAACGGCAATATGGGCCAATCTATCAGGCATCTATTAGATGAATTCCCTGAGATTACAGTTCAAGATTTTAAAGTAGAAAAAATAGATATTGCAACCCCATCTCTTGTAATAGATTTTTCTTCCCCCGATCACTTGTCTGAAATTTTACATACTTGCGTTCATCAAAAATTGCCACTGGTCATAGGGACGACAGGCTTAAATTCAAATCATCATGAATTGATTGGCAAAGCAAAAAAAACTATCCCAATTTTAATTGGATCCAATATGTCTATTGGTATTGCAACACTTAAAAAATCTATTACAAATTTTCTGATGTCTTCGCAAGAGTCATTCTCTTGCAATCTTATTGAAATCCATCATACCCAAAAAGTTGATGCTCCCTCAGGAACAGCTATTGAAATCATGAAGTTTCTTAAAGATCTGCCTGGTGATAAAATTCAGATGCCTATAAGTGTTAATTCTCATAGGATTGGCAGGGCTTTTGGAACCCACAGAGTAGAATTTCATAACTCCAGAGAAACTATTTCTTTTCAACACATAGCTCATTCAAGGGATATTTTTGCTTCTGGTGCCATAGCTGCTGCTCAATGGATTATTTCAAATCCACCCGGACTTTATAGCTTTGATGATTACTTGAACAAAAAACTTTGATCTCAAGCAAATTTTCTATAGAATACACAGACTTTAAATCCCGAAAGCGCTATTGAGATTATTGTTGGGGTGCTCCATTGGAGTCAACTATATGAAGCGCTGGAGTATTAACCCCGGAGGAAATTGTGAGCATTGTTTCAATTAAAGACCTGTTAAACGCAGGCGTTCATTTCGGTCATCAACAAAGATTTTGGAATCCTAAAATGGAATCTTATATTTTTGATACCAGAAAAAAAATTAGCATTATCGATCTTGAGATCACTAAAGAGTGTCTAAATGCTGCATCCTCTAAAGCAGAAGAAATTTGCTCCAAAGGCAACAGAGTTCTTTTTGTAGGCACAAAAAGATCAGCATCCAAAACAATTAAAGAGTCTGCTTCAGCGCTTGGCTTGCCATACATAGATAAAAGATGGTTAGGCGGGACTCTTACTAACTGGAAAACGATTCGTGGTTCTATTAGACGGTTATTGGATATTGAAGAGCTTCAATCATCAGGGCGAATTAATAAACTTTCTAAAAAAGAAGCTGTGGATATTACCAAGGAATATGAAAAATTAGATGCAAGTGTTGGCGGCATTAAAGATATGAAAGGTCTGCCTGATGCATTATTTGTTATAGATGTTGCCCATGAAAAAATTGCAGTAACTGAAGCAAAGAAAATGGGAATCCCTATTATTGCTTTAGTTGATACTAATTCTAATCCAGATGGCATTGATCACATTATTCCTGGAAATGATGATGCAATCAGATCCATTAGATTAATTACTAAAGTTATAGCTGAAGCCTGTGCTAGAGGTTTAGCCACATCAACTGGTGGATTAAACCTTGCATCTGATGATGCGGAAACTCCAGACGTAAAAATTAAAAAAGCTGCTGTAACATCTGGAAAAGCTCTGAATCTTGTTGAAAAAGGAGAATTAAGCGAGCCAGAAGAAGATGTTCCTGCTGAGATAGTCATCGAAGAGAGTGCTTTAGAGGCCTCAGAAGAAACTGTTGAAGAGGCTGTCGTTGAATCCGATACAAAGATCGAAGAACTGTAGAAGCTGAAGAAGCGAAAGAAGTAAAAGAGACAGAAGAAGGATCTGTAGACTCATCTGATGCTGAGGTAAAAGAATCTGAGGAAGATAAATGAGTATTTCTGCCAGCCAAGTTAAAGAATTAAGGGAGATGTCTGGAGTCGGAATGATGGAGTGTAAAAAGGCCTTAGTTGAAACTAATGGAGATTTACAACAGGCTTTAGATTTACTTAGAGCTAATAGTTCTTTAAAAGCTGAAAAAAAAGCTTCTAGAGTTGCTGCTGATGGAGCAGTTAAAGTTGCTGAGACATCATCCTACGTTAGTTTGGTTGAAATCAACTCAGAGACAGATTTTGCTGCAAAAGATGCTCAGTTCAAAGACTTTATAAGCTCTGTAGCTGATCATTTAGCAAGCTCTCAAATAGATTCCATCGAAGTTCTAAACGAAGCTTTTGATGCACAGCGACAAACTCTTATTCAATCCATTGGAGAAAATATCCAATTACGAAGACTTAGCACCCTTACGATTTCAGATGGTGGTTCTATTGGTTCATATATTCACTCTGACGGAAGGCTAGCAGCGCTAGTTTCACTAAACGTTGATAATCAAGATTTAGCAAAGGATATTGCTATGCATGTTTCGGCCACAAGCCCGAGTTGCTTAACTTCAGATGATATGGACCCAGAGTTATTAGCGCGTGAGAAAGCTATTTATATAGCTCAAGCAGAGGAGTCAGGCAAAGACGCAGCTATTATGGAGAAGATGGTAGAGGGAAAGGTAAAAAGATTTTTATCCGAGGTTACCCTTGTCTCCCAGGCATTCGTGAAGAATCCCGATCAATCCATTCAGCAATTACTAGATGATAATAATGCCTCTATTATAGACTTTGTTCGCTTTAAAGTAGGCGAAGGCATTGAAGTAGAGGTCAAAGACTTCGCGACTGAGGTGGCTGAACAGTTAAAAAAATGACCACACTTTCCTATAAGCGTCTCCTTGTTAAATTTAGTGGAGAAGCTGTTGCTGGGGAAGATGAACATGGCATTGATCCCAAAATATTAGATAAAATGGCAGCCTCTGTGAAAGATTGCAGAGACTTAGGTGCCGAAATTGGGATTGTCATTGGTGGCGGTAATCTTTTTAGGGGCGAGAAATTAAGCCAAGCAGGCATGGATAGGGTTGCTGGCGACCATATGGGAATGCTAGCCACTGTAATGAATGGCATCGCTTTAAGAGATGCTCTTGAAAGGGCGGGTGTCAAAACAAGGGTAATGTCAGCTATCTCTATGTCAGGATTAGTTGAGCATTATGATAGAAGACTGGCAATTCAGCTCTTAGCTAACGGTTTTGTTGTAATTTTTACTGCAGGAACTGGCAATCCATTTTTTACTACCGATAGCGCTGGCTGTCTTAGGGCGATAGAAACTCAATCTGATGTAATGTTAAAAGCCACTCGAGTTGATGGAGTTTATTCCGATGATCCAGAAAAAGTTCCCGATGCTACTTTTTATTCAACCCTTACTTATGATGAGGCGATACAAAAAAATCTAAAAGTGATGGATGCGACAGCATTAACCCTTGCAAGAGACCATCAATTACCTTTAAAGGTATTTAATTTAAATCATCCTGATGCGCTGAAAAAAATTGCTTGCGGTGAAGAAATTGGGACATTAATATCATAGTTATGAATGAAATAATTAATGATATTAAACCTAAGATGCAAAAATCAATTGATTCGCTTATGCACGAGTTTAATAAGATTCGTACCGGAAGAGCAAATCCTAATATCTTAGATACTGTTAAAATTGATTATTACGGAAATCCAACACCAATAAGTCAAGCAGCCAATATCTCCATAGAAGAGGGAAGAACTCTTGCGATTTCACCTTGGGATAAGTCTTTAATTGGAGAGGTAGAAAAGGCTATTATGAAAGCAGATTTGGGTTTAAATCCTAGTACAAGTGGGGATTTGATTAGGGTAACTATGCCAGTCTTGACTGAAGAAACTCGGCAGGAATATATTAAGCAAGCTAGAACGGAAGCCGAAAATTCTCGCATATCTATTAGAAATACTCGTCGAGATGCAAATAATAGCGCCAAAGATCAGCAAAAGGCTGGTGATATCTCTGAAGATGATCTCAAAAGGATAGAGGATCTTGTGCAAAAAGAAACAGATCACTTTATCGGTCTTGTTGAGGCTGAGCTTAAGAAGAAAGAAGAAGATTTAATAGAAATCTAGATTCTTTTCCCAGCAGCCAAGATGGCAAAACATAAAACTAAATCTTTCAACCTTTCAGGGGCAAATGTAGCCATCATCATGGATGGAAATGGGAGATGGGCTAAAAAAAATACACTTAACGTTACTTCAGGTCATGAGAAAGGGGTTGATGTAGTAAGAAGAATTGTTGAGTCAGCTGCTCAGCATAAGATTGCCTCTTTGAGCTTATATGCATTTAGTACAGAGAACTGGTCCCGTCCAAAAAAAGAGATTCTTGGGATTAAGAAATTAATTATTAGCGCCATTAATGCTCAGGTACCAGACTTAATTAATCAAAAGGTTGCCTTAAAATTTTTTGGTGACTATCAAGGGTTTGGTCCTGAGGTTACAAAGGCAATTGAGGGTGCGGAATTAGCAACAAATTTTTCTACACCAACGTTAGAATTAAATATTGCTCTAGGGTATGGCGGAAGAGCAGATATTCTTCAGGCGGTCAAATTAATTGGACAAGATGTAGCTTCCCAGAATTTAAAGATAACTGAAATTTCTGATGACCTAATTTTTCAACATCTTAAAGCCCCAATCAAAGAATTAGATTTGTTAATTAGAACAGGTGGAGATCACAGGATAAGTAACTTTCTGCTTTATCATTTAGCTTATACTGAGATTCAATTTCTAGATACATTGTGGCCAGATTTTACAGAGCAGCATTTTGAGCAATGTTTGGAAGAATTTATGAAAACGGAGAGACGATTTGGCAAAAGAATTCTTTAGCAATATTTTATCAAGATTGCCCTCAGCAATTGCTCTTGCAGTTGGGGTATTTGGAATCTTATATTTGCAAAACTTGCTTATTATTTCTTTATTAGTCCTAGTGGTGGCTGGATTTCTTTGCTATGAATGGTTGCAGGTGTCATTAACTAAAATTCACTTAAAACAGATTATTTTCTTAATAACTCCAGCGGTTTTATTCATATGTATAGGAGAAAATTTTGTTAATTACTTTCTTTTAGTATCATTTGGATTTTGGTGCATATATGGATTGTTATTGATTTCAAAAAATACAGGACATTTCACACTTTTTAGTTTCAATAATAATTATTTAGGCATCTTTTTAATACAATCTTTTCTTTTTGGCTTGATGGTAATTTTACTATTTCCAAATTCTAGCGTTAATCATTTTTTTGTTCTCTTTCTATTATTATTTATTACAGCATTAATAGATGTAGCAGCCTATTTGGTTGGCAGCAGTATTGGCAGGACTCCATTGTTTCAGGATTTAAGTCCCAATAAAACTTTAGAGGGTTTTATTGGCTCGGTGGTTATAACTACATTATTTCTCTCCATAATTTTCTGGTTAGAGCTCATCTCATGGAATTTATTTTTACTGTTCATAGCAGTCATTCCTTTCGCTTTTATAGGAGACTACTTTGAGAGTCACTTAAAACGCAACCAACAAATCAAAGATAGTGGTTCTTTAATTCCTGGTCACGGCGGCATATGGGATAGGCTAGATTCACATATGGCAATTATTCCAGTTTTTGCAGCTCTGAGCTCTTTAGTGCTATGAAAAATGTAGTTTTGCTTGGTGCTACAGGAAGCATTGGCAGTAGCACCCTAAATGTTCTTAGGCAAAATAAAGAAATTTTTACGTTAAAGGCGATTGCCTTGCATCAGAATTTAGACATCGCTTTAGAGATTGTTAATGAGTTTAGTCCTGAGCATGTATTTATTTCTGATAAAAATATTAGTACAGATCATCCTATCTTTTCTTCTGGCTGCAAGATTGTGACTTGCTTAGAGGATCTCAAGTCAGTCATTCAGAATCCAGCGATTGAAATAGTAATCTCAGCCATCTCTGGTTTTGCAGGTCTTCAGTCGAGCTACTGGGCTATTGAAGCTGGTAAAACAACACTCATTGCAAACAAGGAAAGCATCGTTTCTGCTGGTGATATTTTAATTCCATTAGCAGCTCAAACAAAGGCTAAAATTATTCCAGTTGATAGTGAGCATAATGCTATCTATCAATGCTTGTTAGGAGAAAAAGATACATCAGCTGTATCAACAATTCTGATTACTGCATCCGGAGGCCCTTTTAGAAGGCTATCAATGCAAGAGCTAGAAACAGTTAGCCTTGAAGATGCTCTTCAACATCCAACATGGCAAATGGGGTCTAAAATTACCATTGACTCTGCAACCTTAATGAATAAATGCCTTGAGCTCATAGAAGCTTGTTATTTATTTAATTTACCGGAATCAAGGATTGAAGTTGCAACCCACCCTCAGAGCATCATTCACTCAATGGTTACATACCAAGATGGCTCAACCATTGCCCAGCTAAGCAATCCTAGTATGGAGGTGCCTATTGCTAATGCTTTAGGAATGGGAGATAGATTGCCCATTAAATTTACTGCACTGGATTTTTCTGCATTGAACCTTACCTTTGAGCCCATTCCAGCTGGAAGAGAGACAATATTTGAAATGGCCAGGGAGGTCTGCAGACAGAAGGGTAGCTCTAGGAGCTATTTTTAATGCAGCAAATGAGAAAGCTGTCCAAGCTTTTTTAGATAACGAGATTACTTTTATTAATATTTATGAAGTAGTTGAGAGAACTTTTAATCACTTCTCTTGTTCTAAGTTAACAACAATAGAAGATGTATTTGATTATGATAGACAAGCACGCATTCAAGCAGAGAAGGTGATAAAATCCCTAAACTAAATTTTTCATTAACAGCATGATATATCTATTTTCAGCAATTATTTTATTGGGTGTTCTGATAGCGATTCATGAGTATGGTCATTTTATAGTTGGAAGACTATGTAATATTCATATTTATAGATTCTCTATAGGAATGGGCCCAGTAATTTTTAAAAGATATGACAAGCATGGAGCTGAAATTGCTCTTTCAGCCCTTCCATTGGGTGGTTATGTAGCCTTTCATACTGAAAAAGCTTCTGATGATGATTCGGAATTGCTAGAAGGCATGACCCCAGAGCAAAAAGCAAATACTTTTGAAAGCAAGCCTAAATGGCAAAGAGCTTGTGTCATGTTGGCTGGTCCAGTGGCTAATTTCATTCTTGCAATTGGAATTCTTTCAGTTATTTTTGCAAATTCAGTTGAGCGTCAGTTTATTCCAGAAGTATCGGACATTTCTTCGCCTTATCTTTTGCAGAACACATCATTAGAGCCTGGACATATTTTAATTTCAATTAATGGTAAGGAAGCATCTAACCTTCAACAGATCAGGCTTGAGCTTTTATCTAACTCTGGCGAAACTGGTTCGCTAGATCTTGTATTTCAATCTCGAGACGGCCAAAGACAAGAAAGTATCTCTATTCCAATTAATGATTTTCTATCTACTGCTGAGGAGCAAAATGCTCCAGAGAATTTCTTAGGCTTTAACTTAGCATTAAAAATGCAGCCGCTTGTTGGCGTAATATCGAAGGATTCTTTGGCTTTACAAAATGGGCTAGAGGTTAATGATCGAATACTTGCTGTGAATAGTCAGCCCATCTACTCATTTGAAGATTTAAAAGAATTTTTGAGTAATTATGAGGGCTCAGAAATTGACCTAAAAATCCAAAGATCAGTTGAGACCTTGTATTTAAATATTCCCCTTGGAACTAGAGTGAATGCTGAGGGCTTGGAAGAGAAATTTATTGGTATTCAGCCTGGCTTAAAACGCTCTTGGTTTGGATCTCTTTCCAAAGGAGCTTATGAGACTTATAACCTGAGCTCAAAAACCCTAATGTTTGTTGGAAAAATGGTCACAGGTGATCTTGGTACTCAGAACTTAAGCGGCCCCATAGGCATAGTTAAAATGTCTGGAGATACTGCAAAGGCAGGGTTTCTTCCTTTTCTTTATTTGATGGCCTTACTAAGTATTAGTTTGGGCGTTATGAACTTACTTCCTATCCCAGTTTTGGATGGTGGGCAGCTTGTTATGCTTGGGGTTGAGGCTATCAGAGGATCTCCTATGCCTGAAAAAATGGAAAATATGTTTTATCTTTCTGGTTGGGTAGCTGTAGGATTTTTGATGGTCTTTGCAGTTTTTAATGATATTTCTAAATTCTTATAATCCCGCAATGAAAAAATTATTCTTATGTTTTCTCGCATTCTTTTCATTCGCAGTAAGTGCATTTGATGAATTTTTAATAACAGATATTAGAATTGTTGGCCTTCAAAGGGTATCAATTGGCAGCATATTTACTGCCATACCGGTAAGCGTTGGTGACAAGATGAATGAAGGAAAGGTATCTGAAATTACCAGAGCATTATTTTCTACAGCTCAATTTAATGATATTCAAATAGGCAAAGATGGTAATGCATTGATTATAAGTGTTGCCGAGCGACCATCCATATCTTCAATAGAATTAGAGGGAAACAAAGCTTTAAAATCTGAAGATCTTTTACAAGGCTTAGAAGGCGCAGGCATATCTGAGGGTCAGGTTTACAAGCGCTCTACGCTTAATGGCATGAAGAGTGAATTAATTCGTCAATATGCTTCTCAGGGTAGATATGGTGCTGGGGTTGAAATTGAAACTATTGATAAGCCAAGAAATACCATTGAACTTAAAATTATTATTGATGAAGGCAAAAGCGCAAAAATTAAAAAAGTAAATATTATTGGCAATGAGTTATTTTCTGACGATGATCTTGATGCGAGGATTTGAGTTAAAAGAGGGGAAGTGGTACTCATTCCTTTCTAATAAAGATAAATACTCAAAAGAAAAGCTAGAAGGGGATATTGAAAATTTAGAATCTTTTTATCTTGATAGAGGGTATTTAAAATTTTCTATAGAATCCTCCCAAGTGTCAGTGTCTAAAGATAAACAAGATGTATTCATTACTCTCAGCATCAGTGAGGGAGAGCAATATAAGATCGATGAGGTCAGCGTGATTGGTGATGTTCCGCTGGACGAAGCAATATATAACCCTATTTTGGATAACCTCAAAGATCAAATATATTCTCAAGCTCAAATTACTTCCATAGAAGAGTACCTAGTTAATTTTTTGGGGAATGAAGGTTATACCTTTGCTGAGGTAACGGGTAATCCAGATATGAGCGAAGAAGCCAATAAGGTTTCTCTAATTTTCTTAGTGCAACCTGGGAATAGAACTTATGCAAGGAAGATATTATTTTCTGGAAATTATCTAACCAATGATGAGGTTCTCAGAAGAGAGATGAGGCAATTTGAAGGTGCATGGGCATCTGATAACCTTATTGAAGGTTCTAAGCTGCGCCTTGAAAGACTTGGATTTTTTAAGGAAGTTAATGTAGAAACCATTCCCGTTCCTGGAACAGAAGATCAAGTAGACATAGAGTTTACTGTGGAGGAAGAAAGCACTTCAAGTATTGGTGGATCGATTGGGTACAGTGACTTTGGTATGAATTTAGGCTTAAACCTCTCCGATAATAATTATCTTGGAAGCGGCAATAGATTCAATCTCGCTATTAATAAAAGTGTGTACCAGGAAGCCTATAATATTTCTTTCTTTGATCCGTATTTCACTATGGATGGGGTTAGCAGGGGCTACAGTCTGTATTACCGCGTAACAGATTATGGTGAGTATAACGTTGCAAATTATTTAACTAACTCTATGGGCGGCGGCGTTCAATTTGGTTACCCAATCAGTGATACAACTAGAATTGGTTTGAATCTTAATTTTGATAATACTGATATTGACCCTGGTTCATTGCCTTCAAGGGAAATCGCAGACTTTTTGGCCTCTGAGGGAACGGTTTTTGATGTTTTTAAAGCTCAGGCAGTTTGGTCTAAAATGACTTTAAATAGGGGTATGTTCCCGACATATGGTTCCTCTACAGACGTTATGTTGCAAGTCACGATACCCGGAAGTGACCTGACTTACTTTAAAACTGATATCAAGCAAAAATTTTATCGCCCGCTCGGCTTTGCAAATCTAGTTTTTGGCTTTGATGGCGAGTTAGGCTACATAGGAACTTATGGAGATACCAAGAAAACTCCATTTTTTGAAAATTTTTATTCAGGTGGTCCTCGCTCTATTCGCGGTTTTGAATCCAATACTCTTGGCCCAAGAGTTACTCCTGCTCCATGCTATGAATTTGATGCTAAGACTGGGGAGTGCCCATTAATAATTGATACTGATTTTGATGGTATCCCAGACTCCATTGCGCAAAACCCATATGGATATCAGCAAGTTAGAGATCCTATTGGTGGAAACTTATTGGTTGAGGGTAGTCTCCAGCTCATTTTCAAGCTACCTATGGTTGAAGACCAAAGGTCTATGAGATCAGCCTTTTTTATTGATTTTGGTAATGTTTTTTCTACTGATTGCCAGTCATATCAGCTCAATTGCTATGAACCCTCTATAGATGAATTGAAGTATTCCGTCGGAGTTGGAGTAACCTGGATTACAGGGTTTGGACCTATGAGCTTTAGTTTCTCCCAACCATTTAACGATGGTATATACGACAGAACTGAAGAGTTTCAGTTTACTATTGGTACTGTGTTTTAGTGATTCAATATTAGTTAGTGTTTTTTATCTCAATTCATATAAAATATAACGACAATTTAAGGGGTTTAAAATGAAAAAATTATTATTAGTACCAGCGTTATTAGTTTCCTTTCTAGCATCAGTATCCGCTTTTGCAGTTGAAGGTCTTGCAGTCATAGACATGAGAACAGCTGTTTTAGCAACTCAAGTATCTAAAGCTACTTTTACAGCACTTGAAGAAGAGAGTGAATATGCTGGAAATGTTGAGCAAGCTCAATTATTACAAGCTGATCGTCAAGCCATTGCTGAAAAACTTCAAAAAGATGGTGAAACTCTTTCACAGGCTGAAATTGCTCAGATGCAAAAAGATATTCAGGATAAATCTAAAGACTTAGAATTTATTGTTGGCAAAATTCAAGCCAAGCAAAATGATACAGCTGAACAGGTTTTTAATGACCTAAATCCATCATTGCAAAAAATACTATCAGAGCTTATTGCTGCAAAAGAAGTTAAAGTTTTACTTGGTAGAGACCAAGTTCTATTTGCTGATGCTGCTTTAGACCTAACAGATGATGTAACTTCTATGTTGGATGTAGCTGCAGCAGACGGCGCAGACAAAAAATAAGTTTGTCAGGGCACTCGTATAGCCTACAAGACCTAGCCTCAGAGGTTAATGGAAGGCTAGTAGGTGAGCCAACTACTGAAATTTATTCCATTTCAACCATACAAAATGCATCCTCTGGATGCATTTCTTTTTTAGCGAACCCAAAATATAAAAAGTTTCTCTCAGACACCCAAGCCTCTGCTGTAATTATTAGCCCGGAGAATGAGTCTGACTTGAGAGGCTCAGGAATTATTGTAGATGATCCTTATGCCGCTTATGCAATCATATCTTCTATGTTTGTCATTTTTAAAAATCCCTATGAAGATATGGTGAAGAGCTTTGCCGTCCATGAATCCTCGATCATTGATGATTCAGCAATTCTTGGTCCTAATGTTTACATCGGGCCTAATTGCATCATAGGAGCTAACTCAATTATTCATGCAAATTGCTCTTTAGTCATGAACGTAGAGATAGGGAAAAACTCCATAATACATCCCAATAGTGTCTTAGGTTCTGATGGTTTTGGTTATGCTCCAAGCCATCCAGGCTATGTAAAAATTGAGCAACTTGGAAAGTTGATTGTAGGTAATTCCGTTGAGATAGGAGCTAGCTGCACAATTGACAGAGGGGCGATTGATCATACGGAGATTCATGATGGCGTAAAGCTCGATAATCAGGTTCATATTGCTCACAATGTTATCTTGGGAAAAAATTCAGCCATAGCTGCATCATGTGCAATAGCGGGATCAACTGTTATAGGTAAAAATTTACAAATGGGTGGTTTATCTGGAATTCTAGGACACCTTGAAATTTGTGATAATGTTCTAATCGGTGCTCATACTTTGATCACAAAAAATATAACTGATCCAGGTGATTATGTCGGTATAATGCCCGCCCAAGAGAAAAAAGACTGGGCCAAATCATCAGTCTTTATAAAAAAAAGGAATGATAAATGAACCATGATTTTTCAGAGATTCTAAAGCATCTTCCTCACAGATACCCTTTTTTATTTGTTGATAAAATTGTCTCTGTTGAGCTGGGCAATACCATTCATGCTCAAAAAAATGTTTCCATTAATGAAGACTTTTTTAACGGACATTTTCCCAATAAACCAGTCATGCCAGGCGTCTTAATTATTGAAGCAATGGCTCAAGCAGCTGGTATCCTTGGCTTTATGACCATGGAAAAGACTCCAGAAGAGGGCAGCATTTATTACTTTGCAGGAGTGGATAAAGTCAGATTCAAGCGTCCAGTTCAGCCTGGTGAAATTATTAATCTTCATGCGACAATTCGATCTGAGAAAAGAGGTATTTGGAAATTTGATTGTTCCGCCGATGTTGATGGTAATAAGGTATGCGAAGCAACAATTTTGTGCGCTGATCGTGAAAAGTAAAATAAAATGAATTCAGTTATTGATCCATCTGCGAATATACATGAGTCTGTAAAAATTGGACCTTTTTGCATGATAGGTCCAAATGTTACTATCGGACCAAACTGTATATTGCACTCACATGTGGTCATCAAAGGCCGCACTACGATTGATGAAGATAATATTTTTTACCAATTCTCAACCATTGGTGAAGATACACCTGATAAGAAATATGCTGGCGAGGATACTTCCTTGGAAATAGGTAAAGCAAATATTTTCCGAGAAGGAGTGACGGTTCATAGGGGGACTATTCAAGACAAGCACAAGACTGTTATTGGAAGTGGTAATTTATTGATGGCATATTCACATGTTGGCCACGATTGCGAAGTTGGAGATAACAATGTTTTTGCTAATACAGCTGGTCTTGCTGGGCACGTCAAACTCGGTAATCAACGTCACTTTAGGTGCGGTTACATTAATTCATCAGTTCTGTCATATTGGTGATTTTTCATTTACAGGTCTAAATACTATTATCACAATGGATGTCCCAGCCTTTGTTAAGGTTGCGGCGAATCCAGCAAGGCCAATTGGATTAAATTCAATTGGAATGCAGCGCAATAATTTTGATGTTGATACGATTAATTTAATCAAGAAAGCCTATAGAATTATTTATCGCAAAGGTTATTCATTAGAAGATGCAGTTAAACAATTGCATGCTTTAAATAGCCAAGCCAATCCAGCGCTGAATACATTTATTGATTCTATTGAAAACTCTCAAAGAGGCTTACTGCGATAGGTGTCCAGCAAAAAGTTAAAGATAGGCATCATTGCTGCTGAGCACTCAGGAGATAGATTGGGTGCAAATCTTCTTAGATCCTTAAAAAATCTTGATGAAGTTGAGATTTTTGGTTTGGGTGGGCCGGAAGTGAACTCCATTGGTATTTCTACTCCGGATGGAGTGAATCACCAAGATTTACAAGTAATGGGGCTAGTGGATCCTTTGCTTAAGCTACCAAAATTACTCTCCATTAGAAAAAAACTCTTCACACTCTTTTCAAATCAAAAGATTGATATTTTTATTGGTGTTGATTCTCCTGACTTCAATATGTTTTTCCATAAAAAATTAAATGGTCTTGGTATTAAAACTGTGCAAGTGGTCAGTCCTTCCGTTTGGGGCTGGAGAGAAAATCGAATTAAAGCCATTGGCTCATACATCGATTTAACAATGTGTTTATTTCAATTTGAGCATGATTATTATTTAAAAAAAGGGATGAATAGCTTTTTTTTAGGACATCCATTTAGTCACTTGAAGCCAAGTGCCTCAAAAGACGTATTAGAAAAATATGAATTAAATAGCTCACAAGATTTTATATGCATCTTGCCTGGCAGCAGAAAAAGTGAGATTCTGCATATGATGCCAATTTTTATCCAGGCTGCTGAAAGAATTTTTGCCTCAAATCCCAGTGCATTTTTTTTAATTCCGGCAGCTAACGATGAGCTCAAAGCATTAATTCAAAATACCCTTGACCAGACCCTACTTAACTATCAACTAACCTCCTCAACAGCTAAGGATTATTTAAGCGTATCAAAGGTATCGATTGTGACATCAGGGACGGCATCTCTTGAGGCTGCAGTTCTTGGCTCCCTGCCAATTATTTGTTACAAAACTAACCCGTTTAATTATGCGGTTTTAAGCAGGATGATTAAAACTCCATTTATTGGCTTGCCTAACCTTCTTTTGCAGCAGCCTCTATTTCCTGAGCTTGTTCAGCATGAGCTAACTCCTGAAGCAATTGTGCATCATTATCAAAATTTATCTTTAGACCCTCTTCAGTATCAATCCCAGTTAGAGGAGATGAATGCAGCGATGCATGGAGAAGGCTTTGAGGAAGCAGCTCGTTTGCTCTTGTCCCTTTGATCATAGCTGGTGTGGACGAGGTTGGACGAGGTTGTTTAGCTGGACCAGTAACAGCCGCCGCCGTAATACTTCATCACCCAATCTCAGGCCTTACAGACTCGAAGAAGCTTTCAGCAAAGAAGAGGACGCAACTCTCAGCAATTATTCAGCAAGATGCATCATTCAGCTTTGGGCACGTTCAAAATGATGAAATTGATAAAATTAATATCCATCAAGCTACATTGAAGGCCATGCAAGAGGCTATAATAAATTTACCCATTACTCCTGATTTAGTTTATGTTGATGGAAAATTTATCCCAAATGTTGAGATGAATTGTGAGGCAGTGATTGGCGGTGATATGTTAATTTCCGAGATATCAGCTGCTTCTATTATTGCCAAGGTTTATAGAGATGAGATCATGACAGAACTTGATAAAAAATTTCCAGTTTACGGATTTGCCAATAATAAAGGCTATGGCACGGCTCAACATTTAGCTGCACTAAAAAAATCAGGATACACAAACTTTCATAGACTTTCCTTTAAAGGAGTCATTGTTTAATGATGAAGCCTTCATTTGTTCATCTGCGGGTTTCTTCTGAATATAGTATTTCTAGAGGCCTATTAAGGATTAATGAAATTATCGAAAGAGCTGTAAAGCTTAAGATGCCAGCTGTTGCATTAACAGACCTAAACAATATGTTTGGAATGGTTAAATTTTTTAAGAAAGCAGAAAGCGCAGGCATTAAACCTATAGCTGGTACTATTCTCAATCTTAACCCTGAGGATGGTTTTGAGGGAGAAATACTGTGTCTTGCAAAAAATAATGCAGGACTTAAAACCTTAATGGGATTAATTTCAACGGCTCAGTTACAACAAAAAAATGGAAAAATAACGCTTTCATTCGAAGAGCTACTAGGTTGTGTAGGTAATGTCATTATTATTGCCGGGGGAAGCAATTCCCATATTTTTCAATTATCAAAACATCAGAAATTAACAGAATTAGAGCAAGAGCTCAAAAAATTTCAACGAGCTTTTGGCGAAGATTTTTGCATTGAATTACAGAAAGTTGGGAAAGAGTATGAGGAAGAATTCATTCAAACCATATTGCCGCTGGCTTCAGCCTTAAATATCCCAGTTTTAGCTACAAATGACGCTATGTTTTTGCAGCAAGAGGACTTTGATATACATGAGACGAAAGTTTGCATTAATACCGGCAAGACTCTTAATGACCCGAATAGAGAAAAGCTGTATACCTCAGAGCAGTTTTATAAATCATCAACGGAGATGACCAATTTATTTGAAGAGTATGGTGCTAATACTTTAATATCAAATACTTTTCATATTGCGCAAAAATGTAATGCTTCTTTTGTAACAGATCAATATTTCTTGCCTGAATATCCTGTTCCAGAAAAACATGACTTTAATTCGTTTCTTTCTGAGCTCTCTAATCTCAAATTACAGGAAATCATCAGCTCTTATAGCCCAAGCGAACAAACTAAATATCAAGAACGCCTTGATTACGAATTAAAACAAATTCATGCAACAGGATTTTCTAGTTATTTCTTAATAGTTGCAGATTTTATCCAGTGGTCCAAAGACAATGATGTCCCAGTGGGTCCAGGCAGAGGCTCAGGCGCAGGCTCACTTGTTGCGTTTGCATTAGGAATTACCGCTTTAGACCCAATTGAGCATAACCTTCTTTTCGAGAGATTTATTAACCCTGAAAGAATTTCAATGCCTGACTTTGATATTGATTTTTGCATGGATAAACGAGACATGGTTATTGACTATGTTGGCCAAAAGTATGGAAAGAATGCTGTATCTCAAATTGCAACATTTGGTACCATGGCAGCAAGGGCAGTTGTTCGGGATGTGGCCAGGGCACTAGGAAAGCCATATGCCCTCGGTGATAGGATCTCAAAAATGATTCCCTTTATTCCTGGAATGACATTAGACAAGGCTATTTCTTCACAGCCCATTTTTAAAAAAATGATTCAGGATGAAGCTGAAGTTTCTGAGATCATTGATTTAGCTTTTAAGCTTGAAGGAATAGCAAGAAATGTTGGAAAGCATGCCGGCGGAATTGTTATTGCTCCTGGATCCATTGCAGATTTTTGCCCAACGTATTTTGATCCGCAGTCTGATTCTACGATGACGCAATTTGATAAGGATGATGTGGAAACTATTGGCTTAGTTAAGTTCGACTTTTTAGGTCTCAGAACTTTAACTGTTATTGATCGAGCAATTAAAACAATCAATGAACATTTGCTTTCTGAAAGTAAGGCTCCGTTGGATCTATATTCCTTATCTCTCGATGATCCAAAAGTATTTGAGTTACTTGCTTCAGGGCGAACAACTGCTGTATTCCAACTAGAATCAACTGGCATGCGTGAGTTAATTAGAAGATTGCAGCCAACTAAATTTGAAGAAATTGTGGCCTTGCTTGCACTCTATAGACCAGGCCCCCTTGAATCAGGCATGCATGATGAATTCGTTGATAGAAAGCACGGGAAGAGCAAAGTAACTTATCCTCATGAATTATTGGCTCCAGTGCTCTCAGAGACTTATGGAGTGATTCTTTATCAGGAACAGGTGATGCAGGCTGCACAGGTACTAGCAGGGTACTCTTTGGGTCAAGCAGATATTTTGCGACGCGCAATGGGCAAAAAGAAAATTGAAGAAATGGAGCAGCAACGCCAGATCTTTGTAGATGGATGCGCTGCCAATGACATCAAAAAAATAACCGCAGAAAAAATCTTTGACTTAATTGAAAAGTTTGCAGGCTATGGGTTCAACAAATCTCACTCAGCAGCTTATGCGATGCTTTCATATCAAACAGCTTACTTAAAAACATATTTTCCTGAACACTTTATGGCGGCGGTCCTATCTACTGAATTAGGTAACACCGATAAAATTAATACTTTGATTAATGAATGCAAAGAATTAAAAATTAACGTTTTAACCCCCAATATTGAAACAAGCAATAAGTTCTTTAATGTGAATGAGGATCTTGCAATTAAATATGGTTTAGGGGCTATCAAGGGAGTAGCTGACTCATTTATTGATCATGTTTTAGAGGTCAGAAAAAAACAGTCCTTTAAAGATCTCTTTGATTTTACAAAAAAAGTAAACGTTCGTTTGGGTGGCAAGAAATCTATCGAGGCTTTAACCAAGGCAGGGGCATTTGACGAGCTTGCTCCTTCTAGATCTGTGGCTCTGGCTTGTATGGAGGATATGGTAAGAGAGGGGCAAAAGAACAGCACGCAGATTGCTGGTACATCAGATTTATTTGCTTCGATGGAAGAAACATTTGATCCATATGCAAAATATGTCAATGTGAAAGAGCTATCTCAAGAAGATTTATTGAATCATGAGAGAGATGCATTAGGTTTTTATTTTTCAGGCCACCCAGTTAAAGCTATTGAAGGAATTATCAGTGGATTGCGCTCTCATACTATTGGAGAGATAGCTGATCAAATGAACAGAGTAAAGATAGTTGGGTTGCTGAATTCATTTAGACAAATTAGAGATCGTTCTAACAAACAGGTTGCTTTTATAAGTTTTGATGATGGAACTGGGACAATGGAAGGGATTGTTAGCACTGATGTTTTAGAAAAAAATCACTTACTGTTAAAAACAAATTCTATTTTAGTGTTTGCTGGTTCAGTTGAGAAAGATGACTATCGCTCAAAAGAACTTAACCGCAGAATGTATAAAATGAAAGTTGGAAATGTGACCTCTCTTGAAGGTCAGATGAGCCAAGGGAATAAGATAATGCTCATAGACGCTCGAGAACTCACAAATGATTCTATTCAGGGCGCTATGACAGACCTTAAAGGATTAAATGGTGGTTTTTGGCAAGCAGGGCATTGTAAAGTTCATTTAAAAATATCCCATAATGGCTCAGAAGCTATAATAGAATTAGGAAATGAATACCAGTTGATCCCCTCCACTGATAACATTAAATTATTGAAAGGGTTATTTGGCGACGGAACAATTACTATAAATTAACAATGAGCATCACGATTTTAGATTTTGAAAAACCAATAGCAGAAGTCTCAAGTAAGATTGAGGCTCTTCAGTTAGCAGCTTCAGATAATCCCGAGCTCCTTCCTCAAATTGATAAACTAAAGACCCAGGAAATTAGCTTAAGAAAGAAAATCTATTCAAAACTTACAACATGGCAAAAGGTCCAGGTTGCGAGACACCCCAATCGACCTCACACACTTGATTTTATTGAACGAATTTTTGATGAATTCGAAGAGCTCCATGGTGATCGTCAGTTTGGTGATGATGCTGCCCTGGTTGGTGGCATAGCTAAGCTTGAAGGCATGCCTGTAATGATTATTGGTCACGAAAAGGGCAGAGGAACTGATGAGAAGGTCAGAAGAAACTTTGGAATGCCTCAGCCTGAAGGGTATCGGAAAGCAAAGCGCTTAATGCAGTTAGCAGCAAGATTTGATATGCCTGTTATCACCTTTATAGATACAGCTGGAGCTTATCCTGGGGTTGAAGGAGAAGAGAGAGGTCAAAGTGAGGCAATTGCAACAAATTTAGCTCTTATGTCGAGCTTAGATACTAAAATTCTTGTTGTTGTTACTGGCGAAGGAGGTTCTGGAGGTGCTTTAGCTCTAGGCGTGGGTGATCACGTAGCTATATTAGAATATGGCACGTATTCCGTTGCTTCACCTGAAGCTTGCGCATCAATAGTATGGAGAGATTCAGATAAAGCAGCTGATGCCGCCGCCGCAATGAAAGTAGGGGCTTCAGACCTAATTAAAATTGGAATTGTGGATGAAATTATTCTAGAGCCAACAGGTGGAGCACATCAAAATTTTGATGAAACATCTTCCAATATCAAAACATCTTTATTAAAAAATATTGCTGAACTATCTAAGCTAAGCCAAGAGGAGCTATTATCCAGACGATATAATCGCCTGCTTAGCATTGGTGCCTAATTTTGCTCGACTCCAAAACTTTTTTTCATTTAATTGATCCTACTAAAAATATTATCGTTGCTTATAGTGGAGGTGGCGATTCAACAGCTTTATTAAATTATTGCTATGAGCTGAAACAAGACAATCATCTCAAAGGATCCTTATCTGCTATCCATGTTAACCATTCAATCAGCCCCCATGCCGATTCATGGGTAATGCACTGTAAGAAATTTTGTTCCGAAAGAGATATTCCTCTGATTTGTGAGTCTATAAAAGTAGATGGAAAAAAATCAGGATTGGAATCAGCTGCTAGGCAGGGAAGGTATGAGGTGTTTAAACAAAATATATCCTCAAGCGATCAATTACTATTAGCTCATCATGCAGATGATGTGGCAGAAACCTTAATGTTTCGATTGTTCAGAGGCACTGGAATTGATGGCCTTAGCGGCCCAATAAAGAGTCGTAAGTTAGGAGAGGGTATATTGCTGAGACCCTGGCTAGATTATTCAAAATCAATTCTTGTTAGTTACTTAGTTGATAGAGAACTTCATTATATTGAAGATGAGAGCAATGCCTCTAACAATCAAGATAGAAATTTTATTCGTAACGAAATTTTACCTCTTGTTTCCAAGAGATGGCCAAATGCGAACTCTCAAATCCAACAAACATCTTCAATTATTGCTCAGCACTTAGATGTTCATGAAAAATTAATATATGCCCAATTTCCAGATACTTTGTTTGAACCCAGCCTAAGCATTGATTCCATTAAAAGTCTTGATGAAGCAATGTGCAATGAAGTCATAAGGCATTGGATTAAGAATAATAATGTTGCTGTTCCTAATAAGAAAATTCTTCAAGAAATCACTAAAGCCTTTATCCATGCTCAGCCTTCAACCAAGACACTGGTGGAATGGTCGCGAGCAGACAAGGCTCAGAGTGGAGGAGTCCTTACATTTGAAGATGGCGATTTGATCATAAATAATAAATAATAGGTAACCGGAGAAAAAATATGAGCTATCAGACTTTAACTTTAGAAACAGATAATCATGTCGCTAAGATCACATTAAATCGTCCCGAGATGATGAATGCATTTAGCGAGCAATTAATTTGGGATATGGGTGAAGCAACCAAGGCGGTCAAAGACGACTCTCAAATTCGTATTCTTGTTATTACTGGTGAGGGTAGAGGATTTACTGCTGGAGCTGATCTTAGTGAGAGAGATGCATCCTGGACTGATACGAAAGATGCTTTGGAGAGAGGTTACTATCCCTTTATAAAAAATATTATTGATATGCCTAAGCCGGTTATTGGCTCTATTAATGGAGCTGCAGCTGGCATTGGCGCAGCAGTGGCGATGGCTTGTGATTTAAGAATCATGGCCAAAGAGGCATACATTATGTCTGTATTTAGCAATATAGCCCTTGTCCCTGATGGAGGTTTAAGCTTTCTGTTAACTCGAGAAATTGGCTACAGTCGCGCTTTAGAGTATGCAATAGAAGCCAAGAAAATATCAGCAGACGAGTGCTTAAATCTTGGAATAGCAAACAAAGTTGTTGCGCTAGATCATTTGAAAGAAGCCACAATGGAGTGGGCTCATCACTTGTCTAAAAGATCCCCACAAGCATTAGCTAACACCAAGAAATTAATGAGGCAGGCAGTAACACAATCTTATGACGAGGTATTTGCTGAAGAAGCTAATATTCAACAATCAATTTTTGGCAACGAAGAGAATCTTGAGGGCGTGACAGCCTTTTTTGAAAAAAGAGAACCTAATTTTAAGTAATGAGTTTATTTAGGCCCGAAATGATGGCCTGAAAAGATGCTTTAACTGTATTGCCATCCATTCCTGCACCCCATTCATTTTTTCCATTTAAAGTGAGCTCAATAAATGCAGCTGCTTTAGCATCTGCGCCCGATGTTACAGAGTGCTGATGATAATCAGATACAGAAATTGATTCATTAAAATGTTCATTAATGGCAGACACGAAAGCTTCAATTGGACCGCCCCCTTTACCATTAATAACTATAGCTTTACCTGCAACGCTTAAAGTAATTTCAATATTATCTGAGGATATGCCTGAGCTATCTTCGGCAGATGATAATGAATAGTTGTCTAGTTGAAATTTTCCTGAGACCGTAAGATAGTTTTTATCGAACACCTCCCATATCTCTGATGACATGACTTCTTTGCCTGTCTCGTCTGCGACCCTTTGAACTTTCTCACTCAAATTAATTTGTAATCGCCTTGGCAAAGATATTCCATGATCTTTTTCTAAAATAAAAGCAATCCCACCTTTTCCAGATTGAGAATTAATTCGAACAACTGCCTCGTAGGAGCGGCCTAAGTCGGATGGATCAATCGGAAGATATGGAACTGCCCATTGCGGTTCATTCGATTGAGACAACGCATGCAAACCTTTTTTAATGGCATCTTGATGAGAGCCAGAAAAGGCGGTAAAAACTAGGTCTCCCGCGTAAGGATGCCGAGGATGGACTGGTAATTGATTACAGTATTCAACCTCTCTGATAACTGAATTGATATCAGAAAAATCTAATGTTGGGTCAACGCCCTGAGTTAAGAGATTTAAGGCCAATGTAACAATATCTACGTTACCTGTTCTTTCACCATTGCCAAAGAGTGTGCCTTCAACCCTATCTGCCCCTGCCATGAGACCAAATTCAGATGCAGCAACAGCAGTGCCCCTATCATTGTGAGGATGCAAGGACAAAGAAATATTTTTACGTTCTTTAAGGTTATTGTTCATCCATTCAATTTGATCCCCATAAATATTGGGAGTTGCCATTTCAACCGTTGCAGGCAAGTTGATGATTATTTTTTCTGATGAGGAACCTTTTAATATTTCAACCACAGAATCACAGACATCTGCAGCAAACTCTAGTTCAGTTCCAGTAAAGCTTTCTGGAGAGTATTCAAACATCCATTTGGTATTTGGTTTTTGATCTGCTAATTTTTTAACTAAGTTTGCACCATCAAGTGCAATTTTTTTGATGCCCGCTTGATCTTGATTGAAGACAACTTTGCGTTGGAGCGTCGAGGTAGAATTATAAAAGTGCACGATAGCCTGAGGTATTCCTTCTAGGGATTCAAATGTTCTTTCAATAATATGATCTCTTGCTTGAGTTAGCACCTGAATTGTCACGTCTGAAGGGATCTGCTTTTCTTCAACCAACCATCTAACAAACTCAAAATCAGTTTGTGATGCAGCAGGAAAACCAACTTCAATTTCTTTAAAACCAAGATCACAAAGTAATTTAAACATGCGCTTCTTTCTATCATGACCCATTGGCTCTATCAGAGCCTGATTTCCATCACGCAGGTCAACAGAACACCATTTTGGTGCTGACTGAATTACCTGATTTGGCCACTGCCTATTTTTAAGAGGAATCGGCTCAAAAGGTTTGTATTTCTTTGTTAAATCTTTCATGATTGATATTCTGATGTTATCAAATAAATCTCAATATATTTTGTCTAAAATTGGCATTCCACTCTATCAAGATAATACAAAATCTTTAATAAAACAGGAAAGCGCCATACATTTTTATCAAAAGGACAGTATTCTAACATTACATCTTATTTCTGTTGATAAATACTCCGAAAAAGAGATAAATCTACTAGAAGCAATTATGGGCTCCATGAAAGGCGAGCAAGCATCTGAATCGCATGGAGAATTCACTTTTGTAGAAGGTGAAAGTGTGAGATGTGAAAAAATTCTTAATAATAACCATCCAATTAAAGCAACATTAGTATTTTTTGATACTAAGTTGCTCTCCACTGATGCCAACTGCATTGAATCCCCGCCATTAATTGATATGTTAAGTGACCCGACGCTGAAGAAAAATCTCTGGGCTCAAATTAAGCTTCTAGACACCTAAATTTTATGAGGATTAGACCTTCGAGCTCCGATGATCTTGCAACGATTTTAATTATCGAAAGCTTAACCAATAAGATTCCATGGACAGAGCAGCAGTTCTTATCTTCTGCTGAGGTTGGTCATCACTCTGTGGTTATAGAGGAAAAAGAGGGCGTAGTTGGTTTTGCAATTTATTCGCCAATTGTTCCAGAATCTCATTTACTAAACATAGCAATCACACCCTCTAATCAAGGTCGAGGCCTTGGAAGACAGTTACTCCAAAAAGTAATTCTTCAGAATCAATTGCTGGGAGTAAAATCTTTAACTTTAGAGGTCAGGGTGTCTAATAATTCTGCCATTAGTCTATATGAGAGTGAAGGTTTTTTAAAAGATGCTATCAGACCAGATTATTACAGTGGAGTTGTCAGGGAAGATGCTCTATTAATGAGTTTGTTAATTAAATAATTTTCTTTAATTCTGCTTCTATTGCAGCTCCACCATCTTTAGGAGCAAACCTCTTCACCACTTCACCATTTTTATTAACAAGGAACTTAGTAAAATTCCATTTAATAGATTCGGTGCCCAAGATTCCTGGAGACTCATGTTTTAAATGTTTAAAGAGAGGGCTGGCATTTTCGCCATTCACTTCGATCTTATCAAACATTTTAAAAGAGACGTTAAAAGTAAGATCACAGAAAGATTGAACTTCTTCGTTTGTTCCAGGCTCTTGGCCTCCAAACTGATTGCACGGAAACCCTAAAACTTCTAGCCCCTGTTCTTTGTATTTATCAGAGAGATTCTGCAGATCTTTATACTGAGGTGTAAAGCCACATTTGCTGGCAACATTAACTATTAACAAGGTTTTACCTTGAAATGAGCTCAAATCAATATCGTTTAATTGAATATCTTTAACACTTAGGTTGTATAAATCACTCATTTTTTTTCCATAATAATTTTCAATCTATTATAGATAATAAAAAAGATATAATCATGGAATGTTTCTTTTCTATCTTAATAAATAATGGAATTACGCTGGAAATCATTTGCTCTGCTAACCAAGCAAGAGCTTTATGCTGTTATGCACCTCCGACAGAAAGTATTTGTGTTGGAACAAAATTGTCCATTTATTGATGCAGATTTAAACGACGAGCGTAGCGATCATTTGCTCGGCTACCAGGATAATGAGTTAGTAGCATATGCACGTTTAGTAGAACCAGGCCCATTATATCCAGGGCCTTCTATTGGTCGTATTGTTACTTCTGAGAAAGTTAGAGGCATGGGTTTTGGAAAGATCATCACACAAGCAGCGATTGATTTCAGCTCAAAGAAATATCCCAATCAAGACATCACTATTTCAGCTCAATATCGACTAATAAATTTTTATCAAGATCTACAGTTTAAGGCTGAAGGAGATGTGTATCTCGAGGATGATATTGAACATATTAAGATGACCATTGCGCCTCCTAAACGAATGTCGATTTTCTCATTCCTACCTTTATCAATCACAAATACAGTTTTGATTATTGGAATACTGCTCGCTATAACTATTATCGGCTCTAGTTTTATTAAAAAAATTGATTTAGATCAGTTGAATTGGATAGCAAAAATAGATGATCGTGCAATTTCTAAAGGAAAGTATGAGTCTTACTTGGATTCGGTGGCTCAATCTCGCAAATCAGGTCTTATTGCTTCTGACGCCGAAAATATTCTTGAGAGAATGATTGATGAGGAGCTTCTTATACAAAGGGCAGTAGACCTCGGGATGTTAGAGAATGATTCAGAGCTGAGGAGTATCATCATTCAAAAAATGATCAGCTCCATTATCGCTGAGACAGAAAACGTAAGATTTTCTCAACAAGATCTACAAACTTTTTTTGTCGAGAATAAAGATTTTTTTGCCCCTAGCCCAAAACTTCATTTACTCAAACTTAGCTTTGCTGGAGTGAATGCAGCACAGGCCGATAAAGCCAGGCAAATGATTCTTTCTGGTGATCTCGTGTCAGCCAAACAGCTTGCTGAGACTGATGTTATCCAACTGCCAAATACCTTATTGCCTGCAACAAAAATTAGAGAATACATAGGCCCCTTACTAACTCAGGAAGCTCTTAAGTTAAATGATGGTGAGGTAAGTCAGATTATTGCTTCAGAGAATCAACTCCATCTATTAATCGTCGTTAAAAAATTACGCGAGTCTGCAGGGTCCTTTGAAGAGATGTATGAAGAGATTGAATCAGAATTTATTCGCCAAAAAGGTGAAGAGATGCTTGATGAATACTTATTAGATTTAAGGAACTGGTATGACGTTGTGAAAGCAAATGATTTATAAAAAATTACTTTGTTGCAGTTTACTGATTCTTTGTTCTATTTTTTCTGAGGCACACAATCGAAGTGAGTCCTATTCAAAGTTTAATTTAACTTCTAATGAGCAGGGCATGGCGATACAAGTCACCGGCTCAATTAAACAAGATATTTTTAATAACCTTAATCCAACATCACACTTTCAATCCTATGAGAGTCTAGTTACCTATTTAGACAAGGCAATTAATCCAGGCAGTTCATGCAAACTAAATGAGTCAGTAGAAATTAATGAGAATATTTCATTGGGGGTATTAAAGTTTGTTTGGTCATTTCAATGCTTGCAAATACCCGAGAGTATTTCCATGTCATTATTTCAAGATTTAGGAGTTACTCATACTCACATTGCCAGAGGAGTTATTGATGGGCAATCAGTTCCTGAGTTTATGTTTGCAAGCACCCAAGACGCATGGGTGATAGGCTTGCCTGGAGAGAGCAATGTTAATCAAAGTTCTTATTTTGGTTACTTTAAATCTGGTGTGCAGCATATTTTAAGTGGCTGGGATCACTTAACATTTTTATTGGGATTATTGCTTTTATTTACTGGTAGATTCTTAATTATAGCTATTACTGGATTCACGATAGGCCATAGTTTAACTTTAGGTCTGGGGGCAATGAATGTCTTGAGAGTTCATTCAGAAATCATTGAAACACTCATCGGATTCTCTATTTTATTGTTAGCTGTAGAGTATTTTCTTAAGCATGCCTTTGAGATAAATAAGCTCATCAAAAACCTTGCACTCTCATTTTGCGCTTTCCTGCCTCTCACTATCTTTGGTAACCTTGACCCAATTTTAATTGTTGGATTAGCTTTATTTTTAACTTTTTATTTAAGCCTAACAAACCATTACTCAAATCCCTGGCTCCCTTTGATGGTGACAATATTTTTTGGTCTAATTCACGGACTTGGATTTGCTTCCTCTATCGCAGAGTCAGGAATACCTCAAGATAGGCTTTTACCTATTATCTTGAGTTTTAATATAGGAGTTGAGGTAGGGCAATTAGCAGTGGCCTTTACTCTTTTAGCATTTTTAAAACTTACCAAAACTTACTTTCGTTTCTCTGATTTCAATTATCTTCACGGAGCCATGGGAGCCTTTGTATTTTCAATGGGAACTTTTTGGTTTATTAGTAGGGCAATCGGCTTATGAAATTTGCAATTCCTTTATCCATGCTTCCTATTGATGAAATTAAACCCCTGGCTATTGCAGCAGATCAAATGGGGTATGACTCTTTGGCTGTTTCTGATCATTTAATTCATCCAGAAACTTTTTCTGTGCCTTACCCTTACACCGATGATGGAAGCGTTAGATGGGAACCTGGAACTGATTGGCCAGATCCAATTAATACGTTATCTCTAATCGCTGGCGCGACTAAAAATATTAAGCTTTATACAAGCGTTTATGTTTTACCTGCTCGAAACCCCATGAGGGTTGCCAAAGAGATCGCAACATTAAGCGCTCTATCTGGTGGGCGATTTGATTTAGGCATAGGAATGGGCTGGATGCCTGAAGAATTTAAAGCTGGCGGTCAAGAATTTAGCAAACGCGGTAAAAGAGCAGATGAGATGATTGAGATCATGAAACTTTTGTGGAAGGGAGATATGGTTAGCTTTAAAGGAAATTTTTTTGAATTTGATGCCCTAGAAATGCTTCCGGCACCAAAACAAGAGATTCCAATATACGTGGGGGGTTTCTCTGAACCTGCACTAAACAGAGCAGCAAAACATGATGGATGGATTTCTGATATGCATAGTCTGAGTGAGTTAGAAGCCTTGATGGCAAAAATACAGATAAAAAAACAAGAGTTACCAACGAAAGATAACTATGAATATATTTGCTTTAGTTGCTGGGATGCTTTTAGTTTAGAGGGATTCGGAAAAATGAAAGATTTAGGGGTAACAACCATGACAACCTACCCATGGATGCTCTATGGCACTATGAATGATGCACCCTTGGAGCAAAAAATTGAAGGCATGCAAAAATTCTATGATGAAGTGATTTGCAAGCTAACCTAACGGCAACCTCTTCAATAAGCTCACTTTGAGGTCCGCATAATTGCTATACTGAAGACATGAAAGTAGTCAGGCTAGTCAAATCATCTGATTTTAAAAATGTTGAACATCTTGTAAAGCATTCTGGCAAAGGCATGACTACAATGCCTAAAACTCCTCAAGAAATTAAAGAGCGAATCTCCTGGTCAGAAAAATCTAGAAACAAAAAAACCAATAAACCCAATCAAGATAGCTACCTCTTTGTGCTGGAAGACAATAATAGAATTGTTGGCTTATCTGCAATTTATACTTCTGTCTCCCTTAAGAAGCCCTCAGTATTTTTTAAAAAATCTATTTCAAAGCTTGAGTCAAAATCCTTAAATTTCACTAAAGATTTGGATGTTTTGAGTTTGCATTTGTGCAAGCAACCATATTCTGAGTTAGGCACCTTATTCCTCAAACCAGCTTTTCGTGGAAAAGGTAGAGGCTCCTTACTTTCATTTTCAAGGTTTATTTTTATGTCCGCCCATCAACAAAGATTTGATCCGACAGCTTTCGTAGAAATTCGGGGATTTAAAAATGCAAAAGATGAATCATATTTCTGGAATTCATTCAGCAATACTTTTTTTAACTTAGATTTTTTTAAAGCTGACGAGATTAGCTACATAGACAATCACTTTATTATGGAATCTATTCCTAAATATCCTTTTATTATCGAGCACATGCCAAGAAAAGTTCAGCGCGTCATTGGTAAGCCACATCCAAATGCAATGCCAGCTTATTCTTTGTTAAGAAAACAGAATTTTCGTTCTAATGGCTTAATTGATGTTCTTGATGGAGGCCCTTGCCTGGAGGCTAAGATCAAAGATATCCCGCTGGTTAAATCAGCAGAATTATTTCCAATTGAAATTAAACGTAATATTAATTTTGATCGCTTTGGCTTTATTGCTAATCCTGCAATAGATGCTTTTGCAGTGGTGAAAGAAAACTATGCTTTTGATAAAGACAAAAAGACACTGCTAGTTTCAGCGAAAGTGGCTCAAGCTCTAGGCCTGGAAACAGGTTCAACTGCACAGATTAACTGATGCTTTTCTATCAGGGAAAATGGTCACCAGGAAAAGGTAAAGCCTTTAAGTCTTTCAATCCCATGAACAATGAGATTATCTGGGAGGGCAATTTTTCTAATATTCCACAATTAAAATCAGCCATTAATTCTGCTGCGAGCAGTCATCTTGAATGGTCCAAACAAACCCCTCAAAGTCGAATCAAAGTGATTAAACTTTTCTATGCTTTGCTTGAAAAAAATAAGCTCGCCATGACCAGGCTTATTGCGACAGAGACAGGGAAAACAGATGTTGACGCATCATCAGAGGTTGCTGCTACTTTGGCTAAATTAAATAATTCAATTTTGGCTTATAAAAAACGTACTGGCTCTCAACTTAATTCCATGGGTGCGATGCAGGCTAAACTGAAACATGAGTCACATGGCGTGTTAGCGGTTATTGGTCCTTTCAATTTCCCATTGCATTTACCTAATGGACACATTACTCCTGCATTGATAGCCGGCAATACAATTGTATTTAAACCCAGTGAATCCACACCCATGGTTGCAGAGTACATGATGATGTTATGGGCTGAAGCAGGATTACCAAAAGGCGTCATTAACATGGTCCATGGAGGCAAAGATATTGTTCAAGCTCTATGTAAGAATCCATTGAGCAAGGGATTGCTTTTCACAGGCAGCTATAAAGTTGGTAAACAGCTCAGTAGAATCATGGCAGAGTATCCTGAAAAAATTCTTGCATTGGAATTAGGAGGCAACAATCCATTGGTTGTTTGGTCTACTCGAAAAATTAATGCTGCCGTGGATCTTATTTTTGAATCAGCATTTATTTCCTCAGGCCAGCGTTGCACTTGTGCACGGCGCTTAATTCTTCCTAATTCTAAAAGTGGAAAAATGATTCTGACCAACCTGAAGAAAAAGGTTCAATCACTTTCTTATGCCAATGAGTCCGACCTTTACTATGGACCTTTAATCTCTCCAGCAGCCACCAAAGGGTTTTTAGACTACCAAGCAAAACTCATGCAGCTAGGGGCCAAGCCTATATTGAAAGCTCGCAAGGTAAGTAATTCTTTTAATCTGGTGACTCCAAGTCTGATGAATATTACTGGTATGAGGAAAGCTTATGATGAAGAGAATTTTGGTCCTATGTTACAAGTGCAATTTGTAGATACATTTGAAGAAGCTATTGAAGCGGCGAATAATACTAAATATGGTTTAGCGGCCGGGCTAATTTCAGATAATAAGAATTTATTTAATGAGTTTGTGGATAGGATTAATGCTGGAGTAATTAACTTTAATTCAACAACAACAGGTGCATCAGGTGCTTTTCCGTTTGGAGGAATTGGCAGAAGCGGTAATCTGAGGCCTGCAGGTTACTATGCAGCTGATTATTGCGCGTGGCCCAAGGCATCGATTATCAAGCAACTCTAAATGGGATATTCAGGAGAAATTAATTTCGATGGCCTGATTGGCCCAACTCATAATTATGCTGGCCTGTCGCAAGGCAATTTAGCCTCTCAAAAACATCTAAATCAGACTTCTAATCCGCAAGCGGCGGCATTGCAGGGTTTAGATAAGATGAGAATTATTATGGAGCAGGGGATTCCTCAAGGTTTCTTCTTGCCTCATGAGCGACCCAATCTTATAACTCTGAGAGGCCTTGGATTTGGAGGCACTGACGAAGAGGTGATAAGTAGAGTTGCCAAGCAAGACCCAGCTTTATTAAAAAATGTTTATTCCGCTTCATCGATGTGGGCTGCAAATGCTGCAACATTTTCTCCCAGCATTGATAGCTATGATCAAACAATTCACATTACCCCAGCCAACTTAAACACCATGTTCCATCGATCTATTGAGCCTGAATTTACAAAGATGCAACTTCAACTTATGTTTGGATCAATTGCCAATATTCATGATCCTGTATCTAATATTTCTGGGTATGGGGATGAAGGTGCTGCCAATCATCTAAGGGTTACTGCACAGCACTTAAAACCTGGTTTTCAAATTTTTGTTTATGGCAATTCAGCTTTTGAGAGCAATCAAGGTGTCATTGCTCGTCAGGCACAAGAAATATCTCAAGCCGTGGCTGCTCAACACCAGCTTGATCCAGATTTAACCCTGTTTTTAAAACAAAATAATTTAGCCATAGAATCTGGAAGTTTTCATAATGATATTGTGAGTCTGGCAAACGAAGAGGTATTTATTTTTCATCAAGAAGCGTTTGCTGATAGAGTTGAACTTGAGCGAGTTTTACATCATTTAAAAGAACACGTAAAAGGGTTTCACCCAATTGAAATTCTCTCTGCAGATATTTCTTTAGATAATCTAGTATCCAGTTACCTGCTTAATTCTCAACTTATTACATTGGAGAATAATCAGATGATGATGTTGCTCCCAGAAGAGGTGCAGAATCACTCGAATTGCATGCGATGGTTAGATGAAATTAAATCCTCCTCCCCAATTAAGCTCATTGAATTTGTAGATATCCGTCAAAGCATGATGAACGGGGGAGGCCCTGCCTGCCTTAGATTTAAAACTGTTGTGAATGACGAAGAATTTAGTCAAGTAAATCAAAAATTTCTTTTAAATCCAAAAAAACTAATGGATTTAAGGTCTCTTGTTAGCAAGCATTACAGGGATAATCTAAGCCCTGAAGATTTGATGGATATTCAATTAATGGAAGAATCTTATACATTCTTAGATGAGCTCACTCAATTACTAGATTTAGGCTCTATTTACCATTTCCAAAAAACTTAAAATGAGTCGGATGTATGTTTAATCTGCGACGTTTATCAAGATATTTGATAGAATCTCTAATCAATCGATCTTGAAGGTAAGATTGATTAAAATTTTTTTGGGGGAAGAAATTGTTTAATAAAATCAAAGAGTTTTTTAGGGTTTTGGGTGAGCTGAGATACTTGATTCCAGTCATGCGTTACAAATTTCCAGATCCTGAGGATCAAGCTTCATTAGCTCATACTTTTCAAGCAACCACAGACAAATTTTCTGAAAGACCTTTTTTGCATTTCGAGAATGAAATGTGGACATACGGACACACAAACAAAGCAGCCAATAGCCTGGCAAGGTATCTTGTTTCAACTGGCGTGAAGCATAGCGATAGAGTTGTGTTGTTTATGGAAAATCGACCAAGCTTTGTTATTACGTTATTAGCTCTAAATAAAATTGGCGCAATAGGCGTTTTAATTAATACCAGTCTAACTGGCGATCCATTGATGCACTGCATTAATTCATCTGATTCTGTTAAATGTATTGTTGGGGCAGAACGAGCAGATGCTTTAGAGGATGTCTTGGATCAAATTAACATTACTAAACAAGAAGATTTTTTATGGGCTGAAGATACTGCCGAGTTCTCTCTCCCAGATTGGGCTATTGATCTTAAGGCTCAACTAGATCTTTCTAACGATCAAAATTTAGAAGAAACAAATTCAGTTAAAGCAAAGGATGTGGCTTGTTATATCTTTACATCTGGCACTACCGGAGTTCCAAAGGCAGCTATCTGCCCCAATCAGAAACTTATGGCAGCTTCAATTAATATTAAGATGGCCGGTTATCGTATTGATGAGACAGATTGCATGCATAACAGCCTGCCTCTTTATCACTCAACTGGTTTGATGCTAGGGCTTTGTGCAGTCATTCAAGCTGGAGCTTCAACTTTTATTAAAAGAAAATTTTCTGCCTCCTCATTTTGGGATGAGGTACAGCAATATAATACAACTGCCCTTGTTTATATTGGAGAACTTTGCAGGTATTTAGCCAACACAGAGCCAACACAAGCAGAGCAAAATAATCCTTTAAAAGTTATGGTTGGAAACGGTCTAAGGCCTGATGTTTGGGATATATTCAAAGATAGATTTGGGGTTGATAGGATTGTTGAAATATATGGGGCAAGTGAAGGCAATGCTCTTTTCATGAACCTATTAAACAAGGATAAAACCATTGGTATGACCAATGCCCAGGTAGCTTTAATTGAATACGATGTTGCTGAAGATAAAATTATTAAAAATGAAGATGGGACGTGTAAAAAAATAACTACCCATGATCCTGGGTTATTGATTGTTTTTATATCACCGAATTCTGTTTTTAATGGTTACACAGATGCTCAAGCCACAGAAAAGAAAATCTTAAGAGATGTATTTGAAGAGGGCGATGCTTGGTTTAATACTGGAGACTTAATTAAAACAGTTGACGTTGGGTACTCATTAGGAAAAGTACACTACCAATTTGTTGACAGGATAGGAGATACTTTTAGGTGGAGATCTGAGAATGTTTCAACCAATGAAGTTGGTGAAATATTAAATGGGTACAAAGATGTCAACATGTCCAATGTTTATGGAGTTCAAGTTCCAGGTTGTGAGGGCAGAGCAGGGATGGCAGCTTTTAGCCTTGAAGATTTTGGTAGCTTTGATTGGCAAGAATTTTCTCAATATGTGGAGAGCAATCTCCCCAAATATGCCCGCCCAGTTTTTATTAGAATTATTCAAGAAATGGATACTACAGGAACTTTCAAGCTGAAAAAAAATGATCTTCGAGATGAGGCTTTTGATCTGAGTAAAGTCAGCGATAAAGTTTATTGCTTAAAGCCCAATTCAAGTGACTATGTCGCACTTGATAACGAATGGCTCGAAGTGATTAATTCTGAACAGGCCGGTTACTAATAATTAATTTTAAATGGAGACTCTTATGAGTAAGAAGAATTTTGATGTCGTGGTTTATGGTGCAACGGGTTTTACTGGAAAGCTGGTAGTCGAATACATGCTTAATCAATACGGAGATGATGAAACCATATCTTGGGCCATGGCCGGCAGAAGCCATGAAAAATTAGTTGCAGTGAGAGATGCCTTGGGCGTATCCAAAGATGTACCTTTGCTAACGGTGGATAGCGATGACGAAGAAAGTATCACCCAGATGGTCCAGCAAACCCAGTGCGTATTAACAACCGTTGGCCCATATCAGCTTTATGGACCCAATATTGTGAAGCAATGCGTTGCTCACGGAACAGATTATGTTGATTTATGTGGAGAGCCTGGTTGGATGCATGAAATGATTAATGAGCATGCTGCACAGGCCAAGGAAACTGGAGCAAGAATTGTCTTTTCTTGTGGCTTTGACAGCATACCTTTTGATTTAGGTGTTTATTTCCTTCAAAACAAAGTGATAGCCGAGCATGGAAAACCTGCTTCTAATATCAGAGGAAGGGTCAGGGCTATGAACGGAGAATTTTCTGGTGGAACAGCAGCCTCATTAAGCGCCACTATGGCATCGTTAAAAGAAAAGCCAGAATTATTTGCAGTGTTAGCAAATCCGTTTGCATTGTCTAATGGTTTTACAGGGCCTGAACAAGCTCCAGACTCTAAAGCTGTATTTGATGAAAAACTTGAGACCTGGGTTGCGCCATTTTTTATGGCTCCTATTAATACCAAGAATGTTCATAGATCTAATGCCTTAATGGGTCATATGTATGGAGAAGATTTTTGTTACAACGAGATGTGGATTCAAGGGCCAGGCGAAGAGGGCAAAGCTGCAGCAGAATTTGTTGGCAGCATGAACCCATTGGCTGATGCGCCAGCTCCAGGTGAAGGTCCTTCTAAAGAATCAAGAGACAATGGAAATTATGATGTTCTGTTTTGTGCAGATCTGCCAGATGGATCAACTATGCATGCTGCTGTTACCGGTGACATGGATCCAGGCTACGGCTCAACATCTAAGATGATTGCTGAAAGTGCAATCTGTTTAGTGAAAGAATGTTCCGACCTTGCCGGCGGTATTTATACTCCAGCTCCAGCAATGGGTGAAAAGCTAATCGCAAGATTGCAAGCAAGTGCCGGGCTCACATTTAAAATCGAAGAATAGTTACAGCTAATGCCATGAGGATAGTCTTAGCTTTCATGTTTACTGGCTTTTAAAAATCATCATGCATTGCCTGATCATTGCACTTTTAATTTGATCTTTTTTTAAGCCTTGACCTTGCAATCTCATCCAAAAAGCAAAGGACAAAGTCGCATGGGTTAGTTCTTGTAACTCGCCATCAAAATTTAAAACTTCGGGGAGCACTTCCTCTACTTTTTGCATTATCATCTTTTGGTAATTCATATAATTTTCCTGCAAAAATTTATATTTCCACATATTTGAAACAGTCCCGAACATTATTATTTTATGTTTTTCGTAAACTGCACATAGATGATCGACACCAACCAAAAGACGATTCTCAAAAGAGAATTAGGATCAAATTTAACTTCAAAATCGTAGTCCTTACGCATTTCAGCATCCACTGACTTGAGCAGGTTTTCCATGTCATCGAATAGTCTAAAGACAGTTCTTATGCCAACTCCAGATTCATTTGCAACCAGTTGAGCTGTGGGAACAAAATTACCCTCTTTGAACAATTTTATACAAGCCTCAACGATGAGTTTTTGGCTTTTAACGCTTCGTAAAATTCTTCCATCTTGCTTTGTCATAGAGTATTTCAATATATCTATTGACATAATTTATGTCAATAGATATTGTTATGATTATGAATAGAGTTACAAAAATTTTAGGGGTTCAATATCCAATTGTTCAAGCACCCATGGGTTGGATTGCAAGAAGTCAGCTAGCTTCTGCTGTTTCAAATGCTGGAGGATTTGGCGTAATTGAAACTTCATCTGGCGAGACTGAAAATTGTAAAGCAGAAATTCTTGCAATGGCTAAACTCACAGACAAACCTTTTGGCGTCAATTTACCCTTAATGTTTCTTAGGGATGAAAGCATGATTGAGTTGGTCTTAGAACAAGGCATTAAATTTGTTACGACATCTGCTGGTGATCCAGGCAAATATATTCATATTTTAAAAGATGCTGGAATTAATGTTTTTCATGCTGTGCCGAGTGTTGCTGGGGCCATTAAAGCTGCTGATGCTGGAGTTGACGGCTTAGTCATTGAAGGCACAGAAGGTGGAGGCTTTAAAAGCCCCGAGGAAGTTGGATTGATTGTATTAATACAGGCAATTAGAAAGCACACTGATCTTCCAATTATTGCTGCAGGCGGGATTGTTGATGGTGTTGGAATGGCCGCAGCATTTGCAGCTGGTGCTGAGGGAATTCAGATGGGAACTAGATTTGTTTCCTCGAAAGAAAGCCCAGTGCATGAGAATTTTAAAAATTCAATTCTTGATGCTAATGAGCAAGGGACTTGGATTCTTAATAAGAAATCTAAACCCTGTATTCGAGCTTTAAAAACTGAATTCACTCAAAAAATTCATGAAGTTGGCGTCATGGAAATGTCTGAAATGGGTCGAATTCAAGATCTTTATTTTGGTGGAGATATGAACGCAGCTCCAGCACTAACCGGACAATCAGCAGGGCTGATAGATGAAGTTAAGCCAGTTGCACAAATTATTGAAGAAACAATATCTGAGTTTAATGAAACGTGTCAAAAAATGTCTGCACAGAAATTCTAGCAATGAGAAGTCTTAACCCCATCCCCATTGGTGGAGTTCCTGCCTCTCCTTATACAAGAAAAATGATCTCATTAATGCGGTATCGCAGAATTCCCCATGTGATTGAATGGGGTGATCCTAGAGATCTTATTAGAAAGTTTAGCGTGGAAGAGCCTAAACCAGTATTGCTGCCTGTGATGATTTTTGAAGTTGACGGTAAACATAAAGCAATCACGGACTCGACTCCAATTATTCGCCATTTAGAAACTGAATTTACAGCTAGGGGCGTTATTCCATCAGATCCAAAACTAGCTTTTTTAAATTATGTGCTTGAGGACTTTGGTGATGAGTGGGTAACAAAATACATGTTTCATTATCGCTGGCATTTTAAAGATGATATAGAAAAAGCTGGAACCATATTGCCCTTATTGCATGGCATTACTCTGGATGATGATAGTCATGCAGCTTTTAAACAGCATATCTCAGATTGGCAGACAAGTCGTTTGTGGGTAGTTGGCTCCAATGAGATAACAGCTCCAATTATTGAAGCTAGTTACAAAAGATTTCTTGGGCAACTCAACCATTGCCTGTCACAGCATCCTTTTTTATTTGGCAACCGTCCGTCATCTGCAGACTACGCTCTATTTGGCCAACTATCAGCATTAGTAGGCTTTGATCCAACCTCAAGAGCTTTAGCGCATGAGATCTCTCCTCGAGTTATTGCTTGGCAGGATCTTATGGAGGATTTAAGTGGTTTAGAGCCCAGCGAAAGTGACTGGGTAAACTTTGAAGGTGCGGAGCAAAATCTATCGAGTCTGTTCCAAGAAGTTGGCAAAGTATATTTACCCGCCTTATTAGCAAATTCACACGCTGTTGCTCAAGAAGAGAAAACTTGGACCGCTGAAATTGATGGAGCTAAGTGGGAGCAAAGAAGTTTCCCTTATCAGGCAAAGTGTTTGAAATGGATCAACGATGAGTTTCAAGCTTTAAATGAAAGCGATCAAAAGCAAATCAAAGAATTCTTAACTAAAACAGGTTGTGGGGAACTGATTGCAGAGAAATGAAAATTTTAAGAACACCCGATGAAAGGTTTAGTAGTTTAGAGGAGTATCCATTTGAGCCCCATTACACCAATATTAAAACTCATGATGGCGCAGATTTAAGAATTCATCACATCGATGAAGGACCAAAAGACGGCCCAATACTTCTAGCTATGCATGGCCAACCGGTTTGGAGTTATCTCTATGCAAGAATGATCCCTTTCCTCGTTAAAGCCGGTATTAGGGTAATAGCACCAGATTTACCAGGGTATGGTAAATCGGATAAGCCTGCAGCTCGAGAGGACTACAGCTATCAAAGACAAGTGGATTGGATGGGTGAATGGCTAAAAGAAAATGATTTTTCAAATTTAACTTTTTTTGGTCAGGATTGGGGAGGGCTTATAGGGCTGAGAATGGTCGCACAAGATCCTGATAGATTTCTGAAGATATCAATGGGAAATACTGGGTTGCCATATAACCCAGATGTCCCTCAAGAGGTTATAGACAGAGTCAAAGTTTTTAGAGAAAGTGATTTAAAACTTACCCCAATGAGCATGCAAAAAGAAGTTAAGCAGATGGATGGAAAAAACCTTTCAAAAGATTCATCTACTCCTTTTCATCCAGCATTAAAATTTATGTATTGGCAAAAATTTTGCTGGGATACAGAAAATTTACCAATAGGATTCATCAACTCAAGCATGATGGAAAAAAGATCTAAATTATCAATGATGGGACAATATCTTTTAGAAAATTTAGGCTTAGCAAAGATTTCACCATTTACCTCGGATCTAGTTAAAGCTTATGACGCACCTTTCCCAGATCCATCTTTTAAAATGGGTCCTCGAGCCATGCCCAGCCATGTCCCAATTCTTCCAGATGCATCTTTGGATGCACAAAGAGAGGCAAGAGAGTTTTTTAAAACTTCAACTAAACCGTTCTTAGCAGTGTTTGCTGGCGATGACCCTGTAACCAATAATATTGAAAAAGATGTTCTTAAAATGGCTCCAAATGCTAAAAGCGCTCCTCACATTGGAGGAGGGCATTTTTATCAATGGACTCGAGCAGAAGAACTTTCTGATATTCTTATATCTTTTATTAAGGAGTAACAATGATTGATTTTTATACTGCACCAACCCCTAATGGCCATAAGGTTTCCTGCACCCTCGAAGCTATGGGCTTAGCTTATGAAACCCACGTTATTAATTTATCCGAGAATGAGCAAAAGGAGCCTGATTTTCTTGCGATTAGTCCTAACGGAAGAATACCTGCAATTGTGGACAGGGATGCAAACAACCTAGCTATTTTTGAATCAGGAGCCATCATGATTTATCTTGCAGAAAAGACTGGCAAGCTCATGCCAATAGACTTAAATCAAAAAGCTAAAGTGTTGGAGTGGATGATGTTTCAGATGGGCGGCATTGGACCAATGATGGGTCAAGCAAATGTTTTTTTTCGGTATTTTCCAGAAAAAATTCAACCGGCTATAGATCGGTACCAAAATGAAGGCAGAAGACTGTTTGAAGTTCTTGATACTCATTTAGCTAAACAGGAGTGGCTTGCAACCGATTATTCAATTGCCGATATTGCAAATTGGTGTTGGGTCAGGACTCACAAATGGTCAGGAATTTCAGTTGAGGGATTGGATCATCTTGATCGATGGATCAAAGCAATGTATGAGCAGCCTGGAATGGTTGAAGGCATAGCAGTTCCTATAAAAATTGAAAGCTTGCTAGATGACGATGAGAAAATGAAAGAATTTACAAAGAATGCCGAAAAAATGGTAAAAAAATAAATAGGAGAAAGCGATGCTAAAAGTACATTTTGTTGCAGGAACTAGAGCGGGACGAGTGGTCTGGCTTCTAGAGGAGTTAGGGCTTGAATATGAAGTAAATATTATGCCATTCACTAAAGAAGGCTTGAAATCTCCAGAGCATAGATCAAGACATGCTCTTGGAAGGGTTCCTGTTTTGGAAGATGGCGATATTTCAATTTTTGAGTCAGGCGCCATCATTGATTATGTTCTTGAGAGACATAAGAATGGAGGGTTGAAGCCCAATTCAGATGCCCCTGAATTTCCTTTTTACCTTCAGTGGTATCACTATTGCGAGGGCATGGTTATGCCTCCCATGAATCAAATTGTTGTTCAAACAATTTTATTGCCTGCTGATCGAAGAGATGAGGCTGTGTTAAATCAAGCTAAGAAATTACTGTCCAAAGCACTTGCCCCAGTGAATGATGCTCTTGCTGGTAAAGATTATTTAATTGGAGATTTCTCTGCTGCAGATTTGATGCTTGGACACTCATGCTTTATGGCTAATAGATTGGGCTGCGTCACTGATGACATGCAAAACATTAAAGATTATGTCGCTAGAATTGATAGCAGGCCTGCATTCAAAAAAGCTATTACCATGGGAGAGTAAGAATGGAAGTCAAAAATAGTGTAATACCTAACAAGGATCAAATGGATGAATTTTTAGAGGGAGACATTGAGTCACCTATATCAATGGTGAATCTGCTTAAATTTAAAGAAAAGGCTGAGTATGAAGACGGCAGAGACACTAATTTATCAGGGAAAGAGGCTTACATGATTTATGGAATAGAAGTGCAAGAGCATCTTAAAAAAGTTGGTGGTGAGATGGTCTTTGGCGGCGAAATCAGTCGATTGATGTTGGGCGAGGTAGAAGACCTTTGGGACAACGTGGCAGTCGCAAGATATCCCAGTAGAACAGCCATGCTAGAGATGATGATGGATCCAGATTATCAAGAAAGTGAGAAACATCGATCTGCTGGACTGCTTGGGCAACTAAATATTGAAACAAAAGAAGGAGCTATGTAGTGCTCAATAAAATTTTCCCTCCCATGGCTGACAATAACTTTAGCGGCCATGTAATAGCCTTCTGGGGGTTTATTCTTTTTACAGGAATTATGACTTGGCGATCAATCGTTCATATGCTGTTTGAGAAATATGGATTTCATGAAATAGGAAATTTTATACCCATTGAAGGTGACCCTGATCCTATGCTGCTGATCTATAGATTTTTTTCTCTTTGGGGTTTTGCGCAGTTAATATTTTGTTTAGTTTGCTGGGTTGTAATCTTTCGGTACAGAGCACTCATTCCATTAATGTATTTACTGTGGTTATTTGAGTGGAGCTTTAGAACATTTGGATATCCTTTAATAAGGGAAGACATAACTATTCAAGGAATTTATACCCTTAGTGCCACTCCTGGTGCGGTTGGCGCTCCTTATGTCACCTTTTTTTTAATTATACTTTTCAGTCTTTCGCTAAGACAAAAAAAATAACATTAGGACAATACCATGAACCAATTCCAAACTTTAAAATCCGATTTAACTCAATCAAGAATTATAGATATTGATTCCCCTGCCATCGATAATGGTGAAATTGCTGTCAGGATTGAAAGTTATGCTTTTACAGCTAATAACGTTACTTATGGCGTAGCGGGAGACACTATTGGATATTGGAAATTTTTCCCAGCAGGACTTGATGAAAATAATGAATGGGGGTGTATACCTATGTGGGGATTTGCAGAAATTACTCACTCAAAAATCAAAGGTTTGAATCTTGGAGAACGAATCTTTGGCTATTTTCCAGCTGCAGACTCATTAATTTTAAGCCCAATTAAAATCTCTGATCAAAGTTTTAGTGATGGCAAAGAACATCGTAAAGAACTCCCGCCTGTTTACAATAATTATGTCAGACTTGCCGGAGATCAAAACTATGATTCAGCGATGGATGAAGTCAGAGCACTTTTATTTCCACTTCATATTACGGCCTTTTGTTTGTGCGACTCTCTAGCAGAAGATTCATATCTTGGAGCATCTCAGATAATTATTGTCAGTGCCTCAAGCAAAACAGCAATTGGTCTGGGTCAAGGTTTAGCTGATACTGATAACCCACCAAAAATTGTCGGATTAACATCTGCCGGCAATGCTAAATTTGTAGAAAGTTTGGGCTGTTACGATGAGGTGATTTCTTACGATGAGCTTAGTAATGTAGATTATTCAGCAGCTTCTGTGATGGTTGACATGGCTGGCAACAGAGAAATACTAGGAACCCTTCACGGAGAGCTTGGAGATAACATGCTTAAGTGCCTCACTGTCGGCATGACACACTGGGATAATGAGACCACTGCAGAGGATGCTTTAGGTCAGGCAATGCTAAGAGATAGAACCGAATTCTTTTTTGCTCCAGCTCACATTCAAAAGAGAATTGGAGACTGGGGGCATGATGGTTATGCTGAAAAAACAAATTCCTTCATGACTGCCAGAGCACTACAAAGCAAAGATTGGATGCAGGTCAAAGAGATTTCTGGGTTAGAGAATTTTACTAGCACTTATGAAGATGTGGTTGCAGGAAAGATCAATCCAAATGAAGGCATTATTGTCAATCTTAAAAAATAATTAAAAGGAGAGAAGAATGAAAAATGTATTAAGAGTTGTCGCAGGCCTTTTTGGGGTCTTATTTTTAATAAACGGACTGCAGTGGATTATTGCTCCTGCAAGTATTGCAGCGCAATTAGGTATGCCCTTATTAGAAGGAGTTGGGCTGAGTACCCAAATTGGTGATATGGGAAGTTTCTTTATAACTGTAGGTGCTATGACACTAATTGGAGCCCTCACGCAAACTCGTCATTGGTTTTACGCGCCTTCAATGTTGTTGCTGGTGGCAGCTTTATATAGAACTCTTTCAGTTGCCTTGTACGGCGCACCATTTGTAATGTCAGCAATTGTCGTTGAGGTAGTTGTAGGTTTATTTTTAATTTTTGCTAGCTCAAGAATTTCAACCAAGGATTAATATTATGAAACTTCTTAAATATATATCAATTGCTGCTGCCATAGGCTTTATTTTGGTCTCTATTTTAACAAGAGTTCCCGCTGTTCAAGATCGTATGATGTTTGGCTTTATTCAAAGCTTAGGTAGTTCAACTGCTGATCTAAACGACGATTCATTATCTGCTGTTGTGTGTGGTTCTCGATCTCCAATCCCATCTCCTGGAAGAGCGCAAACATGCATCTTAGTTAATGCAGGTGGGAATTATTATGTTGTTGATATTGGAGACGGCAGCGCAGCAAATCTCAATAATTGGAGGATAGATGCTAATAAGATTCGCGCTACTTTATTAACTCACCTTCACTCAGACCACATCTCAGATCTTGCAGATCTGCATCTAATGACATGGATTAATTCCGCTCATAAAAAACCTCTAGATGTTTTTGGTCCGGAGGGAGTTCAATTAGTCACTCAAGGTTTTGAGGATGCCTATCAGCTTGATTACCAATATCGACATGATCATCATGGTGATGAGGTTGCTCCTATAGATTTCGCTGGCTTTAACCCTCACCCAATTGATTTATCTAATCCTGTGATCATTAATGAGAATGGTTTGACGGTTACAGCTTTTAAGGTTCCTCATGATCCAGTTGAACCAGCTTTAGGTTATAGATTCGATTATAAGGGACGTTCAATGGTTATAAGCGGAGATACAAGATATAGCAAGAATTTAATAACATTTTCTAAAGATGCAGATGTGCTTTTTCATGAGGCTCAAGCAAATCATCAATTAGATATTATGAAAGAGGCTTTAGCAGGCAATAAAGGGCTGGTGAAAGTGTTAGATGATATCGTGACTTACCATACAACTCCAATTGAAGCAGCTCAAGCAGCTAATTTGGCCAATGTTGATCACTTAATTTTTTATCATTTAACTCCAGCGCCTAGAAATAATTTAATGGAGAGAATGTTTTTTCGAGGAGTAAATGACATCAGGAAAGATTGGAGTGCAGCCAAAGATGGCACTATGGTTATTTTGCCATTAGACTCTGATGACATAATAATTACCGAGATAGATTAATGGATGTCAAAAACAAACGAGTTGTTGTCACTGGTGCAGCTAGTGGTATTGGTAAAGCTCTATGTGAAGCTTTTCACCAAGCCGAAGCCAAAACAGTTATTGCTGTAGACATGAATTTAGAGGGTGCTCAAGATACAGCTGATTCAGTCAATGGCATTGCTGTTCAAGCGAACGTTGGCAATGAAGAAGAAATTATTAATGTCATTCAAAAGGCAGATGAGCATGCTGGTGGCACAGATATTTTCTGTTCCAATGCTGGGATTGGAGGTGTACCAGGATTTTTTGAAGTAGGGGCATCAGATTGGCAGAATATTTGGGATGTAAATGTTCAATCTCATATCTTCGCAGCCAAACATGTACTTCCTCAAATGATTGAGCGAGGGGAAGGCTATTTGGTGAACACATCTTCCGCCGCAGGTTTACTCACACAGCTTGGAGCTGCAGGTTACTCAGTGACCAAGGCAGCAGCAGTCAGCTTTGCTGAATGGATTAAGATTACCTACGGAGAAAAAGGAATCGGTGTCTCATGTTTATGTCCTCAGGCTGTGAGAACCGCCATGACAGCTCAGGGTCCAGGCGTAGCTGGCGTTGATGGAATGATGGAGCCAGATGTAGTTGCGCAAGAGGTTCTAAAATGCATTGCGGAAGAGACATTCTTAATTCTTCCCCACACTGAAGTTGCTGAATATGTTTCGAGAAAAGGCAATGACAGAGATAGATGGATTTCAGGCATGCAAAGACTTCAGAAACAATACGAAGATTTTTTAACCCCAGTGGACATGAAATAAGTAGGAGAGAACATGAAAACAAAAATTACAGAATTATTTGGTATAGAGCATCCAATCATTCAAGGTGGAATGCACCATGTTGGCTTCGCTGAATTAGCTGCAGCAGTATCTAACGCAGGTGGGCTTGGAACTATTACGGGTTTAACTCAGGGTACTCCAGAAAAATTAGCTAATGAGATTGCACGTTGCCAAGAGATGACAGATAAGCCTTTTGCTGTGAACTTAACTTTCTTGCCCTCACTGACTCCTCCTGATTATCCAGGCTTAGTGCAGGTTATTATTGATGCAGGAGTTCCAATTGTTGAAACAGCCGGCAGAAATCCAGCCGAGTATTTACCAGCTCTCAAAGAGGCTGGAATTAAAGTGATCCATAAATGCACTTCAGTTAGACACTCTCTTAAAGCTCAATCTATTGGATGTGATGCGGTATCTGTCGATGGTTTTGAATGTGGTGGGCATCCAGGTGAGGATGATATACCTAATTTTATTCTTTTACCTCGTGCTGCAGATGAGCTTGAAATTCCTTTTGTTGCCTCTGGTGGCATGGCAGATGCAAGAAGTTTAGTTGCAGCAATGGCCCTTGGAGCGGAAGGTATAAACATGGGCACTAGATTTATTGCGACGCAAGATGCCCCAGTACATCAGAATGTAAAAGATGCAATTGTGAATGCTAGCGAATTAGATACTCGCCTAATTATGCGTTCTTTAACTAACACAGAGAGAGTATTAAACAACGATGCTGTTGAACGTCTCATGGAAAAAGAAAAAGCTCTTGGCGACAAGTTAAGATTTGAAGATATTGTTGATGAAGTGGCTGGGGTTTACCCAAAAATTATGCATGAGGGCACGATGGAAGTAGGGGCTTGGTCATGCGGCATGGTTGCAGGATTAGTTAGCGATATACCTACCGTTAAAGACTTAATTGACTCCATTATGACTGAGGCTGACAGCATTATTAACCAAAGGCTAAGTAACTTTTGATTCTCTTCTCTCAGCAACCTAAGGATCTATTCCATCAAGCTAGATTAGCCAAAGATAGATAAATATGTTGAAAGCTTTTAGAAATTTTATGAGTAGGCGAACGATGAGCGCCAAAATTAGAAATCAGATTATGAATACTTTTTCTAATTATAAAATTTTAAAAGATGTCCGTAAAAAAGCTGAAGCTGCAAGACAAGATGAGAATAGACCTCATGAGATATTATATTTTCACAAGGTTGATGATCCATACTCTCATCTCACAATACACTCTATTGAAAAATTAAAATCTTCCTTTGATATTATTCTTAAACCAATTTTGGTTGGAGAAGAAAATCTTGAAGCTGTCCATGAACCTGGCTTATACAACACTTATTGTTTGCAAGATGTGAAGCGAATAGCGCCTTTTTACAACATTGATTTTAAGGCTGATAAATCTCCTGCAAAAGATATGATAGAAATAGCTAACTCAATTTTAACTTCAGTAAATGCTGAAGATTTTGGTGAGGTAGCTATTCAAGTAAGTTGCGCTTTATGGAGTGGAGATGCTGCTGCGCTCGATGAATTATCCTCTACTTATTATGCAACTAAGGCTGAGGTAAAAGAGAATTTAAAGCAGGGCAATAAAACTAGAAATGCTAAAGGCTATTATTTTGGATCTGCATTTTATTACGAGAAAGAATTGTACTGGGGCGTGGATCGCTTGCCTTATTTAGAGAAAAGACTGGTTGAGTTAGGAGTAAAACATCCTCAAGCCAGTAATTATGTATGCGCGCCAGAATTAAAAGCTCCAAGACAACTAAAGTTAGATAGAAAAGTAAATTTGTATTACTACCCATCTTTAAATAGCCCATATACTTTTGTTAGCACTAAGAGAGTTCGACAAATCAGAGAAGATTACCCTGTAAATCTAATTACCAAGCCTGTTTTGCCAATGCTGATGCGTATGATGACTATCCCAAACTATAAAGCTAAATATATTATCTCTGATGCTGCTAGAGAGGGACGTAAGCATGGCCATGAAATGAAATCTGTCTATTCCCCCATTGGAAAACCGGCTCGGAAGTCTTACTCACTCTTTCCAGTCATTGATGATGCGGGTAAGGGGTTTGAGTATATCGAAGGCTTGTTAAAAGCCTCTTTTCAAGAGGGTATCAATATTGGCGATGAAGTCTTTCTAGAAAACTTGGTTACTGATCTTGAGCTAGATTGGTCAATCATCAAAAAAGATTTAAATACAAGACGATGGAAAAAAATTCTCAATGATAATGTTGAAGACATGTATGCAGGAAATTGTTGGGGAGTTCCAAGTTTTAAGATTACTGACCAAGATGGAGGTAATCCATTTTATGTCTGGGGGCAGGATAGAATGTGGCTTTTGAAAGAAGAGATATTTAAACGTTTAGAGAGTTAATTATGAAAACTAAAAATAATCTGTTGTTACTGATTGCGTTACTTATTCGCATCATGCTCAGATGCAAATAACTCAAAAAATTTTGAAGTATCTTTGCATGACAAGCCATTATTAGAAGTCCCTGTTCAACCTAGACCATTGCCTAACCCAGATAAAAATGCATATTTTGGTGATTTGCATGTCCATACAGAAAATTCATTTGATGCTTATACTTTTGGCACAATCAGCACACCTGCAGATGCATATAAGTATGCTCAAGGTTATCCAATACAACATCCAAGCGGGTACCTTATTCAACTAAGCAGACCTTTAGATTTTTATGCTGTAACTGATCACGGCATATTTATGGGATTGATGAAGGAGGCAGCTGATACCACTTCTGAGTTTTCAAAATATGAATTTACCAAACCTCTTCATAATCTAAATGAGTCAGCGGGCACAGGATTTCTCTCTCTCATCAAAAGAGCATGGTCTGTTTAGACCTTTTGGTGAAAAAGTTAGAGGAGGGCTTGCTGATGGAAGCATTGATTTATCTTTGATATTAGAAGTTGGCAGAACGGTCTGGCAGAACACTATTAAGGCAACTGATGATGCATATGTGCCAGGTACTTTTACTACTTTTGCTGCATATGAATATACCCCAGCTTAGATCTTTACAATAATTATTTGCATCGAAACGTCATATTTAAGAGATACTAAAAACCTGCCCGCGCAACTTTTCACAAGAAATGACAGCCAAGATCCTGAAGAATTATGGGATTGGATGAATCGATTGAGATCAAATGGAGTCGAGAGTTTAGCTATTCCTCATAATACTAACATTTCTGGTGGAGCTTCATTTTCCCTCAATGATTATAACGGTGGGCCGATTGATGAAGAGTATGCTAACAATCGCTCTCTTAATGAGCCATTAGTTGAAATTACTCAGGTAAAAGGCACTTCAGAAACTCATCCATTGCTTTCTAAAAATGATGAATGGGCAGCTTTTGAAGCTAAAACTGGAGTGGAGGCAGAAAAACTTGTTAGTAATTTAAGGGGAGGTTATGTCAGAGATGCATATCTTAGAGGATTGACTCTTGCTGAAAAAGGTCTAACCAATCCATATAAATTTGGCTTAATAGGATCAAGCGACTCTCATGTTGGCGGACCTTCAGATAGCTGAAGAACTGTCTTTTCTCAAAAGTTGGTCTTTTAGATGGCACAGCTGAGCTAAGAGGCTCTATCCCATTTAATAGATTTTATGGAACTTTCTTAAAAGTTTTGAGACCAAATTTGTTCAAGGAAGTAGACGGAAAAAATTATTTTTCTGCTAGCGACCGACTCGTTCAATTTGCTGCATCTGGTCTTGCTGGAGTTTGGGCAGAAGAAAATACCCGCGAAGCTATTTATGATGCCTTTCGACGCAAGGAAACATTTGCAACCAGTGGCCCTAGAATGAAAGTGAGATTTTTTGCTGGCTATGATCTAGAGAATTCAAATCTAGATGATCTTTCTCTTATCCAAGATGCTTATGCAAGAAGCATTCCAATGGGAGGGACGCTCAATATTGAAGCAAACAAAAATCCAACTTTTTTAGTATGGGCAATAGCTGATCCTCAAGGCGCACCATTGCAAAGAACTCAAATTATCAAAGGATGGTTAGAAGACGGAGAGCACAAAGAAAAAGTTTTTGATATCGCATGTTCTGATGGGTTGAGTGTTGATCCAAAAACAAATCGCTGCCCTGATAATCAAGCTTGGGTAGATTTAAATGACTGCTCGATTAGTGCAGATTCAGGAGCGAGAGAAATGAAAGTTTTATGGCAAGATCCTGAGTTTAAAGCTGATCAGGATGCATTCTATTATTCTAGGGTGCTTGAGAATCCAGTTTGCAGATGGTCTACTTGGGATGCAGTTAGGGTTGGTGAGAAACCTAGATCAGATATAGCAACTACAATTCAAGAAAGGGCCTGGTCTTCACCAATTTGGTTAAATAAATTTTAGTAGATACATAAGGAATACATACTATGTCCAATAAAACCGCATTAGTTACTGGCGCCTCTGATGGAATCGGCGCTGAATTTATCCAAATTCTTGCAAGCCGAGGGTACGATCTTATTCTTGTTGCCCGGAGTGAGGACAAACTAAATCAGTTAGCAGTCAAGGTGGGTGGCCAATTTGGAGTTAATTGCACTGTTATTGTGGCTGACCTATCAGAGCCAAATGCAGCTCAGAACCTATTTCAAAGTATCGAAGCAAAGGGCTTAGATGTAGATTTTTTAATTAATAACGCCGGTCTTTTGCACAACGGATTCTTTACTGAGCTCAATCTTGCAGAGCAGGAGAGAATGATTGTAGTTAATATCCTTGCTCTCACTGCATTGACACACTTGTATGCGAATAATATGGCATCTAAAGGTGGCGGGCATATACTTAACGTGGCCTCACTAGCTGGGTGGATGGCCATCCCAAATCAGAATGTGTATGCGGCCACAAAGGCCTATGTATTAGCCTTCACTCAGGCGCTATCTAATGAAATGGTCGCAGCAGAAAGCGGCGTTAAGGTTACAGCCCTATGTCCTGGTTATACCGCTACAAAAATGATGGACAATCCAGATCAAGGAGCCACTCTTCGCATTCCATCAAGCATGATGATGTCGGCTAGAGATGTCGCTGAAATTGGTATAAAAGCCTGTTTTGCAGGGAAGGACATTGTAGTTCCCGGTGTTGCTAATAAACTTACAGCAATAATTACTCACTTCTTTTCAAAGACATTGGTAACAAAGGTTTTTGGTTCTTTCTATCGAAAAAACATGGACTAAAGGTTATAAATTATTATATTAAGGTTTTCTTATGAGTGAACAAATGATTAAAAAGGTACTGATTACTGGCGCCAATGGATTTATTGGCGGCTCATTGATGCGTTACTACCAAAACCAGGGTCAAGATGTTGTGGGTGTTGATCTTGTCGGCAACGGCAATGATATTATCGAGGGCGACATAGCTCAACCTGATTCGATCAGTCATGTCTTGCAGGAATGTGATGTAATCATTCCACACGGCTGCACTGGTATCTAATGCAATGCAAGATAGCGATATGTGGAGGGTCAATGTTTTGGCTACTCGAAACTTAATTGAGGCAGCTAAAGAGCATAAAGTAAGACGCTTTGTTCAAATTTCTTCAGTCGTTGCATATGGGAATTCAGCAGAAGGCGAGTTAGATGAAAGTCAGCCCGTTCATGCAGATGGAGGCAGCTATGTTCTTACAAAACTTGCTTCAGAACATGTTGTATTGGGCGCCCAGGCAAATGATGATATAGAGGTAGTGATTCTTCGACCTGGTGATGCTTATGGTCCAGGCAGTCGCCCTTGGATTATTGCCCCACTAGAGGCAATTGCTAAAAATCAGTTTATGCTTCCAGCAAAAGGGGAAGGCTTTTTTAGACCTATTTACATAGATGACTTAGTGCGTGGCATTGTCATGGCAGCAAGTCACCCAGATGCTGCAGGTGAGATATTTAATATATCTTGCGAAGGTTATATGGCTACCAAAGACTACTTTGCACCTCATTACCAATGGCTAGGAAAAAAAGGTCCCATGCTGGTGTCTACGAAATTTGCACTTAGGGTATCTGGGATAGCATCAAAAGTGGCCGATCTTATGGGTAACCTAAATGAAGCCTCGCCATCCACTATTATGCAACTTTCAACCAAGAGTTGGTTTTCTATCAAAAAAGCTGAACGTATTCTTGGATGGAAGCCAGAAATTTCATTTGAAGATGGCATGAAATCAACACATGAATGGGCCAAAGAGCAGGGATTAATTAAAAAATGAGAACAGTCTTTCTAAAAATTCTAATTCCGCTTATCCAGGATTTCCATCATAGTGTGCGCCATTTCCAGTCCTGAGTTTTGGTTCTGCCCAGTTACAAAGCGCTGCTGATCATCAACTGTTACATGAGTAGCAAATACATCTAGAAAAGCTGTTTTACTCTCAAAGGTAACGCCAGCTTTGCGCAGTTCTGTCTCTGGATGCTTAGGCGTAAATTCAATACCGAGCTCACTTATCTGCTTATCAGTCACGCCTGTCATTCGGCGCCCAGCAATTAGTAAATTTCCCTCATTATTTCGGGCATTAACCAGTCCAAGTACGCCATGACAAACACCGCCGATAATGGGCTCTTTATCACTGTAATAGGACTCGCTAACCTTGATGGCCAATGCTGATGATTGTGCCAAATCGTATGCAGCACCCCAGCCGCCTGAGAGAAATATGATGTCATACTGATTTACATCAACTGCTTCAATTGGAATAGAGTTTTTTACCTTGGCTTGTGCAATTGGATCATTGAGATAACGTTCGTCCTCAGGTGTCTTAACCATAAAGAAAAAGCTTTCAGGATCTATTGGAAGCTCTCCACCCTGGATGCTGGCTATATCAACTTCCATGCCGCCATCTAAAAAAGTGTAATAAGGATGCGTCATCTCTGACCCAAAAACACCGGTAGGCTTTCCTGAGGTTTCACCTGGCTTTGATAGGACTGCATGGCTTGTAGTAATAACTAATGCACGTTTACCCGGTAAGTTTACTGATGAGCCCATATACTCTGGATGCAACCCACTTTTGTGCAAAATAGTAGGCAGGGATAATAGAAATACTCCGACTAGGGAGATTAATACAGCAAAGGTAGTAATTAGTTTTTTATTTTTCATTTGTATTAGTAATAAATTTTGAATTCTAGTCACAATAAACTAATGTCATATTATATGTCAATACTTTTAATGTTCTTTGGGACATGCTAATTTTTAAAGTGAAAAAGGCTATACTTATATCTAATATTGCAACGCTGTTGCGTTATAAAATACAAACTTTAATTAGGTAAAATCAATGCGTTTATGGAATGGTTGGGGGAATGAAGATAGTGACCTAACAATGGAACTTAGCTCTGGTCTGCGTTCGTTGTTGGAGGCTCTTGTTGGAACTGGGACCGCGCTTCCTCAGGCAACCCTGAATGATGTTATCTCTAAAGTGCCAAACACTCGTCTTGATATACATCCACTGATAATAACTGATGCAGAAACACGAGTTCGTCATGCTCGAGGTCAAAGTTTGCCTGATTGGTTAGATATGCACAGTGGTAACGTTGATAAATTTCCAGATGGCGTTGCATTTCCAGAATCATCAGAGCAGGTAAGAGAACTTTTAGTTCATGCTAAAGAAAATAATTTGGTAGTAATTCCTTATGGTGGCGGAACATCAGTGGTGGGTCATATCAATCCTGAGAATACTGATAAGCCGATATTGACTATTGATATGGGAAAAATGAATTCCATGATGAGTATTGATACTGAAAGTCAATTAGCTACCTTCGGCGCTGGTGCCCCAGGGCCTATCGTTGAAGAAGAGCTTAAAAAACATGGCTACACATTAGGGCACTTCCCGCAATCTTGGGAGCTTTCTACGCTTGGTGGCTGGGTGGCAAGTCGATCAAGTGGCCAGCAATCCCTTCACTATGGGCGAATTGAGAATATGTTTGCTGGGGGTAGGATTGAAACTCTTAATGGCACCATGATAATTCCAACTATTCCTGCATCCTCTGCAGGTCCTGATGTTCGAGAGATGATTCTTGGCTCTGAAGGTCGTTTGGGCATCATCACTGAAGTAACTATACGAATAACTCCTCTGCCTGAAAAAGAAAAATTCCAAGTGGTTTTTTTTCCTTCTTGGGAAATTGGCATGAGTGCAGCAAGGGAACTTATTCAGCAGCGAGTTGCTCTGTCTATGGTGCGTTTAAGTAACCCCCTTGAGACAACCAGTCTTTTATATATGGGCGCGGGCAGCGATAGCAGTGGAGTTGTTGCACTAGAGGAATCATTATCTGAAAAAGGTATTGGCGAAGGTAAAGTCATGATGACATTTGGAGTCACTGGCTCAGCTCGTCATTGCGATGCTGCCTATCAATTAGCACTCGATCATTGTTCTGATCTTGGCGGTGTTGCAGATGAGTCTGACCTCGGAGAGAACTGGGCTCATGGTCGATTCCGTGCCCCATATCTTCGCGACCCTTTAGGCGCTGAGGGTTATGTTGTCGACACCATGGAGACAGCAGTTGATTGGTCAAAAGTTTCCCAAGCAGCAGAAAATATAGAACAAGCGATTCGCACAGCTTTGGATGATGAGGGTGAGCAAGTTCATGCTTACACGCATCTATCTCATGTCTATGGCCAGGGATCTAGCATTTACACTACCTATTTGTTTCGCATAGGTGAAAGCTATGAGCAGGGTATGAATCGATGGCTTAAGCTAAAAAAAGCTGGTGCCGAGCAGATTGTTGCTCATGGGGGCACCATCAGCCATCAGCATGGTGTGGGAAGCGATCATAAGAACTATTTAACCGCAGAAAAAGGGGAGCTTGGTATTGCTGCAATAAAAAGCTTATGTGAGCAATTTGATCCTAATGGTCAAATGAATCCAGGAAAATTACTCCCTGATAATTAGCACTAATTTACTATGAAAGGATTTACTAATCGCGATCAACTTCTATCTGAAATGCGAAATGGGCAGAATTTAGATTGGGATATTATTATCATTGGTGGCGGCATTACCGGGGCTGGCGTTCTTCGTGAAGCTCGACGATGCGGTTATCGAGCGCTGCTACTTGAGCAACAAGATTTTTCATGGGGCACCTCAAGTCGATCATCTAAGATGGTGCATGGAGGCCTTCGTTATCTTGCTGCGGGTGATCTAAAACTCACCAAGGAATCAGTTCAGGAAAGACAGCGTCTGTTAAATGAGGCTCCTGGATTAGTGGATCCTATATCTTTTTACTTCACCTTTAGAAAGGGTAAATTTCCTGGCCGCATAGCCATGAAGGTCATACTAACTATTTATGATTTTTTTGCTGGCGCTCAAGATAACAGATACTGCAATAACAAGGAATTATTACAGCGTTTCAAGGGTCTAGATGAGCATAAACTTCAAGGTGCTAGCTGCTACACCGATGCTATGGTGGATGACTCCCGATTAGTCCTTCGTGTATTACAAGACAGTATTGATGATGGTGGATACGCACTCAATTACACAAAAGTGGAAGATCTCTTGCTCACTGATGGGAAAGTTTCTGGCGTGACTATTGAGGACAGCGTTAATTCTGCCTCCATTAATTTAACTGCCCCGGTTGTTATCAATGCTACTGGCGCATGGGCAGATCGACTTAGAAACGTTGTAAATAGCGAGAAGCGAATCAGACCCTTGCGGGGTAGCCATGTTGTTATTTCGAAATCTTTATACCCTGTAACTGACGTAATGACTTTTTTACATGTCGATGATAAACGCGGTGTATTCGTTTACCCTTGGGAGGGAACAACCGTTATTGGCACCACAGATTTGGATCACGATGACGATTTAGATTTAGAGGCTAGCATTTCTGAGCAAGAGGTAGACTACCTTTTAAAAGCTTTTAACAGCCAATTTCCTAATAATGAACTCAAGCACAGCGATGTTTTATCGACCTGGGCTGGTGTCCGTCCTGTCATTGGCGCAGAAAAAAGTAAAGACCCTTCCAAAGAACGCCGTGATCACGCCGTTTGGTCAGATAACGGATTAATTACCGTCAGCGGTGGAAAACTAACTACCTTTAGATTGATTGCATTAGATGCATTGGCTGCAGCCAAAGATAATTTGCCTACAGCCAAAGAATTTGTTGATGATCGAGTGTTCTCAACTCCAAAAATGAGTGCCCAGTCCTTGGCACCAGAAAATCATAGTTGGGGTCAACGTTTATTGGGTCGATATGGAGAGAAAGCGCTTGACCTGGCAAATGAAAGCTCGCTAGAGGATCAACAGAATCTTGGCGATACTGAATTTTCTCTAGCGGAATGCAAATGGGCAGTTCAGCATGAGGCAGTGGAGCATCTCGATGATCTTTTGCTAAGAAGAACTCGTTTAGGTATGTGTCTGCCTAACGGGGGCATTACTCTCTATCCTGCATTAAAAGATATTTTCTCAACTAATCGGAGCTGGGATGATGAGCGTTGGCAAAAAGAAGTTAATCGCTATGAAAAAATCTGGAAAAACCATTACAGTCTTCCTAGCAACTCTTAAGATGAGGTAGCGATGAAAGAACAGTACTTTTTAAGCATTGATAACGGCACGCAAAGTGTCCGTGCCATTGTTTTTGATGGACAGGGTCAACTCATCGCAAAAAGTAAAATTGATATTGAGCCCTATTTTTCTAATCAGAAAGGATGGGCAGAGCAACACGCCGACTATTTTTGGGATTCACTCTGTCAGGCCTGCCAAGAACTTTGGCCAAAGCTGCCGATACCCAAGGAATCAATTGTTGCAGTTTCAGTAACCACACAAAGGGCTACAGTAGTTCCGATGGGTAAACGATAATCAACCCCTGCGACCCGCAATTAGTTGGTTAGATCAGAGACAAGTAGAAACTAAGCCTAAACTTGGAAAGCTAGAGTCGGCGCTGATGAGTCTGATCAGAGCAAAGCCATTGGTAGATTTGATGCATAGCCAAGCTGAAGCTAATTGGATCGAACAAAATGAGCCTGACATCTGGCAGCAAGTTCATAAATTTTTACTTCTATCTGGCTATCATAATTACAAGCTCACCGGTCAATACAATGATGCCATTGCCAGTACTGTCGGATTTGTGCCGTTTGAATATAAGACTCAACAATGGGCCGATGAAAAAGATTGGAAGTGGCGAGCTATGCCAATTCGACCTGAAATGTTGCCGAAGGTATCACCAGCGGGGTCAGTGCTAGGAGAAATTACTGCAGCTGCGGCCGATGCAACAGGCATACCCGAAGGATTGCCATTGATTGCCAGTGGTTCAGATAAAGCTTGTGAGGTCTTGGGAACTGGTTGTATTGATAATGAAACAGGCAGTTTGAGTTATGGTAGTTTAGCCACTCTGAATATCACTTCTGATAAATACCTTGAGGCTATACCTTTTTATCCAGCGTATCCTGGTGTAATACCCAATACATTTAATATTGAGATGATGGTGCAACGGGGATATTGGATGGTGAGTTGGTTTAAAAAGGAGTTTGGGCTTCAAGAAGAGCAATCTGCAGCCAACCAAGACTTATCACCGGAGTCTTTATTTGATGAATTGCTTGCTAAAGTTCCTGCGGGCTGTGAAGGATTAATGCTCCAACCTTATTGGTCGCCTTCCAATGGTGATGGACCAGAAACTCGAGGCGCTGTTATTGGTTTTAATGAAGATCATACAAGAGCGCATCTTTATCGCGCAATGATTGAGGGACTGACTTATGCCTTAAGAGAGGGTAAAGAGCTCTTAGAGAAAAAAAGTGGGAAATCTATCACTCGATTGGTAGTATCTGGCGGTGGATCTCAAAGCGATCAGATAATGCAAATCACTGCTGATATTTTTGGTATGACAGTGTTGCGCCCACATACTTTTGAGACATCTTCTCTTGGTGCTGCCATAGCAAGCGCTGTTGGCATTGGTCTATATCCAGACTTTTCTGCCGCAGTTGATAAAATGACTCATAGCGGTGATAGCTTTGAACCTATAGATGCAAATAAAGACATATACAGCGACTTATATCATAAGGTCTATAAAAAGATGTATGGTCAATTAAAACCTAGTTATCAGGCCATACACTCCATTACAAAAAGATCCATCTGATTTCTTACTAAGGCGTCATTAGTTTAGACCTTGACTTAGAGTTAGCTATAACTGTTAGACTTACTTGGTAATTTATTTTGGGAGAAAAAAATGCCAGAGATGTCACTTTATGGATGGTTTCATACCGTCATGGGAATTATTGCTTTGTTAAGTGGTTTATATTCTTTAATCAGATACAAAGTTATTAGTTCGCAAAATACTTCTGCAAAAATATTTTTAATTTGCACTTTAATTGCAGCATTGACCGCTTTAACTTTATATAAGCAAGGTGGATTTGGAGTGGGGCATATGTTGGCTGTTTTAACTTTATTAGCTTTGATAGTTGGAAGAATTAATGAGAAAGGATTGTTATTTGGATGGTTAGCACCTTATTTTCAAGCAATCTGTTACACCTCTCTTTTCCTTTTTCATTCTATTCCAGCAATTACCGATGGTTTGCGACGCTTACCAGTGGACGATCCTGTTATCACTACTTTAACTGATCCTCTTTTGATGAACTTTTATGCAGCCTTTTTCTTAATTTACATAGTGGTACTAGTTATGCAGATGATATGGGTTAGGAGGAATACTTAAAATGAGTTTATATACAATTTCTCAAGCTTCTGCGGAAGTAGATTTGACCCCATACACACTTCGATACTATGAAAAAGAAGGTTTACTTCCTGGGGTTAAAAAAGACTCTGCAGGCAGAAGAAACTATCAGGCAGATGATATTCAGAGAATTGGATTTATAAAATGCCTAAAAGGTACGGGCATGTCTTTGAAGCAAATTAAAGAATATGGAAGCTTGTATGCGCAGGGCAAGAAAAAGTTTGAGGAAAGAAATGCAATGCTCGAAAGCCATAAGGCAAAAATATTACTGGAGATAAAAACTCAAAAGAAATATTTAAAAATGGTAGAAGCAAAAATTCAAATGAAGATCTAGAAATGAATATTCGAGAATTTAAACCTTTTACCAAAATCAGTGCCTTAACTCTTGGAGGAGGTGGCATAGGTCAAGTTTGGGGTGAGACAACACCAGAGGAAGCCATTCAAACAGTTCATGCCGCTTTAAATTATGGCATCAATCACTTTGATGTAGCTCCTATGTATGGCAAGGGCGAAGCTGAAAGAGTTATTGGTAAATCTTTGGATGGCAAAAATAAAGAGGGCCTTTTTTTTACTACCAAGTGTCAATTAGGGACTCTGCCAGACGAGGAAGTTTACGATAAGTTAAATACTTCATTAACCCGCAGCCTGGATAATATGAAATTAGATAAGGTCAATTTATTTTTACTGCACTCTCAATTAATTGAAGATAGCTATAAGCTTTTTAAGTTCGATGAAATGCGAGCAAAAAGTGCAACAACGCTTAGCTGTTTTTTCAACGCAGTCATTCCCGCATTTGAGCGTTTAAAGCAAGAGGGAAAAATTGATCATTGGGGCATTGGTGGGCTTGGACAAGAAGAAGCAATCATTAAAGCGCTCACTCATTCACAATCTCCAAGCGCAGTTCAATGCGTGGTCAACCCTTTGAACTCTGCAGGCGCCATTGGATATGCCTCAGAAGCCTTTAACCCAAATGTAATTTTATCTGAGTGCCAGCAAAGAAATATTCCCATCCTAGCAATTAGAGCAGTGCAGGCCGGAGCTTTAACTTCTTCAATGGACAGATCACCTCATACTTCTGGCTTTGATCAAAATGATTTTCAGGATTTTGAAAAAGCAAAACCTTTTCGAGACCTGGCCAATGACTGGGGTGAATCGCCTGCAAGTCTTGCGCATAGATATGCCTTGAGTAGTGCAGGAGTTTCTTCTGTAATCTTAGGCATTAAAAATAGAATAGAGTTAAAGGAGTGTGTGGAAGCAGAGGCTAAGGGACTCTTGTCTGCAACAGAAATTAAACAGATCAATAATTGTTTAGAAAATTAATTTATAGGGAGATAGAAATGGACACATATAAAAATAAAATGGTACTGGTCACAGGTGCATCCAGTGGAATCGGTAAAGCCATGGCAATTGATCTTGCAGCAGCAGGGGCAGAATTAATCTTAACTGCTCGATCGCAAGATCTGCTAGAGGCTCTGGCCAATGAGATTCATAAAAATGGTGGCCAAGCCCATGTATTTTCTGTAGATTTAGCTGAAGCGGGCTCTGCTGAAACATTACATACACAAATTACCGAGGCAAATCTTCACGTTGATATATTGGTTAATAATGCAGGCTATGGTAGGTGGGGTAAATTTGGAGAGTTCTCTCGAGAAGATTATGCTGACATGATTCAATTAAATATCACATCCCTTACAGATCTTTGTCATTTATTTATGCCTGCCATGGTTAGTAAGGGTGAAGGCGGTGTTATCAACGTAGGATCTTCTGCCTCTTTCTTACCAGTGCCATATGCGAGTGTGTACTCCTCAACAAAAGCATACGTTTTAATGCTTTCTGAAGCACTGCGTTACGAGTATAAAGATCACAATGTTCGAGTTATGGCATCTTGTCCCGGAGCCACAGATTCAAATTTTAGAAATACGGCTTCTGAAAAATCATCTGAAGGATTGAAACAAAGGATTAGCAAATTGCAAGGTGAAGGCCAGGTAGGAGATACCTGTGAAAGGGTGTCTCAAGAAACCTTAGATGCGTTTTTGCAAAACAAGCATTACATTGTCCCTGGAAAAGGTAATTCAAAGTTTGCATTTTTGCCAAGAATTTTGTCTAGGGCAAGAGTATTAAAACTGACGGGAGATACCTTTAAAAAACATACCGCTAGTTAGTTTTACCTGAATGTATATTTTTTTAGTAGCATAGGAGTCTATGGCTATTAAAAATCGACCAGAGTTCGAAAAATTTATTCGCAGAGTCGAAAAAAGCTCTGATGAATTTCGAGCTTCATCAACAGAAAAAAGACATTCAAAACACTTTCGAACGGCTAGGGAAAATCTGAATCATTTGGTGGATGAGGAAAGTTTTTTAGAATTTGGTCAATTTGCTGTTGCAGCACAGCGAACTCGTCGTGACTACGAAGAACTGCAAGATAAAACTAATGCTGATGGTATTATTACAGGGTTTTGTTCTGTTAATTCTCGAATTGGTAGGAGAGAAGCATGCTCAGGCTGTAGCAATTGTTTATGATTATTCTGTATTGGCTGGAACCCAAGGTGCTTTTCACCATTTAAAACTGGATCGAATATGCGATCAAGCTAAAAAGTTTGAATTGCCTATTATCATATTTACTGAGGGCGGGGGCGGTAGACCTGGTGACACCGATGTCCTAACTCAGATTGCTGGATTGCACATACCATCTTTTTCTTCTTGGGCTCAACTCACTGGTACGTCCTTAAAAATTGCAGTAAACAATGGCTATTGTTTTGCTGGCAACGCTGCATTGTTTGGCTGTTCTGATTTTCGAATTGCAACCAAAACTTCATGGATTGGCATGGCAGGCCCTGCAATGATTGAGGGAGGAGGGCTTGGTGTATTTGAGCCAACAGACATTGGTCCTGTGTCTGTGCATGAAAAGAATGGAGTTGTTGACTATGTTGCTAACAATGAAGAGGAAGCAACCTTAATTGCAAAAAAATTACTATCTTATTTTCAAGGCTCTATTGAAGATTTTTCTATTTGTGATCAAGAGATTCTTCAAAACGTCATGCCAGAGGACAGGCGTTATACATATGAGGTTCGAGACATTATAAATACAGTTGCTGATCAGGAAAGTTTCTTGGAACTTAGAAAAAAATATGGAGAAAGCATTGCCACAGGATTTATTAGGATTGAAGGCAAGCCCTTTGGTCTCCTTGCAAGTGACTGCCAAAAACTAGGTGGTGCAATAGATTCAGAGTCAGCCGAAAAAGCTGCTGACTTTATTTCTATTTGCAACGATCATGCACTGCCCATCCTGGTATTGGCTGATACTCCAGGTTTTATGGTTGGGCCAGCAAGTGAAGAGCTTGGAGCAGTAAGAAGAATGGCATCGTTATTTAAGCAAGGAGCAAATATCAAGGTTCCCCTAGTAGCAGTTTTTCTTAGAAAGGGATACGGTTTAGGCGCTCAAGCATTGGTTGGCGGAAGTCTGCATAACCCGGTCTACACTGTAGCATGGCCCACAGGTGAGTTTGGCGGCATGGGAATTGAAGGGGCTGTAAAACTTGGCTATAAAAAAGAGCTTGAGAGTATAGAAAATCTTGATGAACGCAAAGAGCTTTTTGATAAATTGGTTGCCAAGATGTATGAAGTTGGACAAGCCATTGAAGCTGCCTCTTTTTTAGAAATTGATGCTGTAATTGATCCGGCACAAACAAGAAGCGTTGTCTTAAAAGCATTTAAATCTGCAGAAGGAAATACTATGAAAAAAATTACCATCGGACTCTTCATTGTATTTTTAATTTCTATGGGTCCCTTATTTTATTCAAACATATAATCTTAAAACTCTCTCTGAGCCAGATCTTCCAGCTGAAGGTGCTTGGGCCTCTTTGGAAGAAGGCAATCTTTACTATCGCTGGTATTACCCCATGCAGAGGTTGCAAACAATGAAGTTGTGGTTTTGGTTCATGGATTTTCAACCCCTCATTTTGTCTGGGATGGCATGAAAGGTTTCTTGCTGGATGCTGGATACTCGATTCTTGTTTTCGATCATTTTGGGCGGGGTTTTTCAGAGAGGCCAAACATTAAATACACCAAAGATGTTTTTGTTCAATCTCTAAAGGGATTGCTAGACTCTCAAGAAATTTTAAAGCCAGTGCATCTAGTCGGTTACTCAATGGGGGGACCTATTGTTGGTCACTTTACCAATGAGTTCCCGATGCAGTTAATAGCTTGTCTTTAATTGCTCCGGCTGGCTTTATGATTGAAAATCCGACCAAAGATTGGTGGATAATGAAGCCATTGATAGGGGAGTGGTTTTTAAATGTTTTTGGTTCTAGGTTAGTCTTTCAAGGCAATGAAGATAATAATGATCCGCCAAGAGAGGATCCATTAGCACTATCTAAAAAAGATTTTGTTAAAAAAGCTAGCTTACAAATGCAATATAAAGGCTTTATTCATGCTTTGCTGTCGACTGCTCGAAACTTTAATCTCTTCAGTGCTCAGGAGATGTTTGCTGAAGTGGGGCAGTTAAATAAACCCACCCTTACTATTTGGGGAACCGACGATGGTGTGGTGCCTTTTAGAGGCAGCGAAGAATTGATGCTGCACATTCCTCATTCAGAATTGCTGTTTTAGAATATGGGAAGCATGATATTACTTATGCGAATCCTTCTTATGTGGGTTCAGCTATTCGTGATTTTCTGGATGAGGTAATTAAGCCTGAAGTTTAGCAATGCTTTTTTCTAGCATTGCCTTCTTGTTTTCGGCTTCTGTAACTTTAGCCTTTTCTTTGTCGACTACTGCTGCAGGTGCTTTGGCAACAAACTGCTCATTTGATAATTTTGAGTTGATAATTTTTATATCATTTTCAACTTCTGCTGAGTTCTTTCTGTAAGGCGGCTAAGCTCCAGCTCTGGGATCGATCAGTCCCTGCTAATGGAATAATAATCTTATAACCAATCATTGCCTTTTCAATTGCTTCATCAGGTATCTCGTTGGTGAACTCAACGCCATCAAGCTTAGCAATACTAGCTATGATGACTTTCTTGTTCGGTAACCATGGATTGCAATTCTGGCTTCATGTCTGCTGAGAGAATAAGATGCAAGGTTTCATTTTTAATAGGTGTATTCTCAGCCCTGATAACTCTTATCGCAGAGATAATATTAATTATTTCCTCGATGTGCTCAGCAGTATTATTGTTTGAAGGTCGATGTTGAGTAAAACCGCTCTTAACTAAAAACTCTGATTTATCTTTTCCCTCTAATATCGCTAATTTAGAAGAGAGATCTTCTGTTATAAAAGGCATAAAAGGATGAAGCAGTCTCAAAATACTATCAAAGTTTACAATTAGATTACTGATTAAGTTATTAGTTTCATCATTGTTATTAGAGGCTTGAATGGCAACTTTGTTTAGCTCTATGTACCAATCACAGAAATTTGACCAGACCAGTTCATATATTTCAGCGGCAGCCAAATCAAAGCGATATGTTTCTAATGTGAGTTTTACAATTAATGGAGGTCTGATTAATTTTTTGCGACATCCAATCTGAGAAATCATCTGCTTTGGGTGTGGTGGGCTGATATTCATGATTTACAGCTTGCATTTCTATAAATCGAAATGCATTCCAAATCTTATTGCAAAAATTTCTGTAGCCTTTAATTCTTCCTATATCAAAATTAATATCTCGACCAGGAGAAGCCAGTGAATAGTATGTATATCTCAGAGCATCCGTTCCATAGCTATCTATTCCATCCGGAAACTGCTTCTTAGTTTGTTTAATAATTTTTTCTTTTAACTGAGGCTGCATCATTCCTTCTGTTCTTTTTTCTAGCAATTCCTCTAAAGACACACCATCAATCAAATCAATTGGGTCTAGAATATTGCCTTTAGATTTGGACATCTTTTGACCATTCTCATCTTTAATTAAGCCTGTTATATAGACCTCTTTAAAGGGAACTTCTTTCATGAAATATTTAGTCATCATGATCATTCTGGCAACCCAGAAAAAAATAATATCAAATCCTGTAACTAAGGCAGTAGTTGGATGAAAAAGCTCTAGCTTAGAATTTTTTTCTGGCCAGCCCAGAGTCGCAAAAGTCCACAAGCTGGAGGAAAACCATGTATCCAATACATCTTCTTCTTGAGTGAGAGGGCCTGTGAGAGTATTTTTTGCTCTAACGTCATCTTCTGAGTGCCCAGCAAAGGCTTGACCGTTTTCATCATACCAAATTGGAATTCTGTGACCCCACCATAGCTGCCTACTAACACACCAGTCTTGAATGTTGTCCATCCACTGAAAGTAAGTCTTTTCCCAGTTTGCCGGAACAAAAGTTATTTCCTTTGTTTTAACAGCTTCAATAGCTGGTTTAGCCAAAGTCTTGGCATCTACATACCATTGATCTGTTAGGAGTGGCTCAAGAATTTGATCTGATCGATCCCCATAAGGCAGGGTGCTTTCATATTCAGACTCTTTGATAAGACAATCGTTTTCTTTAAGGTCATTTAGTAGTTCTGCTCGGGCATCAAAACGATCCATGCCATGAAATTTTTCTGGTGCAATGCCAATAATTTTTACAGCTTTACTTAGGATGGAAATTGGATCAAATTCTTTTTCTGTTCCTATTCCGCATTGAGTTTCATCAACAAGATGCAAGCCATGCCTTTTGCCCAATTCATAGTCATTAAAATCATGACCGGGAGTTATTTTTACAACCCCTGTTCCAAATTCTGGATCTACATAGTCGTCAGCAACGATTGGAATCAGGCGATTGCATAAGGGTATTTCAGCATTCTTGCCAATGAGGTGGGAGAATCTCTCATCACCAGGATTTACGGCAAGAGCCATGTCACCCAAAAGAGTCTCTGGTCTTGTGGTTGCCACCGTGACAAATTGATCAGAATCCTCTAATTGATATTTAATTTCCCAAATTTTTATTGTTAGATCTTTATTAACCACTTCCAAGTCAGACAAAGAGGTTTCGAGTACAGGATCCCAGTTCACCAATCTCTTTCCTTGATAGATCAAGCCATCTTCAAATAACTGAATAAATGCACTTTGAACAGCGTGTTGATATTCATCATCTAAGGTAAATCTTTCAGAGCTCCAATCTAAGCTAGAGCCTAAACGTCTTAATTGAGATGTTATTTTATTACCGGAGTATTTTTTCCAGTCCCATACCTCTTTTTCAAAAGCCTCTCTGCCAATACTCTCCTTAGACTTTCCCTCAGCATTCAGGCGTCTCTCAACCACCATCTCTGTAGCAATACCAGCATGATCTGTACCTACTTGCCATAAAGTATTTTTTCCAGACATACGATGGTAACGAATAAGGCAATCCATGATGGCATTTTGAAAACCATGGCCCATATGCAATGTGCCAGTAACGTTTGGAGGAGGAATGGCTAATGAATAAGAGTCTGAGTCCTCGCCTGGCTCAAATAAACCAGAGCTTTCCCATTCTTGATAGAGTTTTTCCTCTATTTCGGAAGGATCATAAGGCTTCTTATCCATTAACTATATTAATCACAGCATTCAATTAATACTGTTTATAAATTTCCTTTGAGAATTAATTCGGCCAGCAAAGGTACCGGTCTACCAGATCCACCTTTTTTTGCTCCACCTGTCCATGCGCTTGCAGCGATATCCATGTGCGCCCATTTATATTCTTTTGTGAAGTTTGATAAGAATGAAGCAGCAGTAATAGTGCCTGCCTCTCTACCTCCACCGATGTTCGCCAAATCTGCAAAATTTGTCTTAGTGCAGTGTGCATACTCTTCCCATAAAGGTAGTTGCCATGCTCTATCTCCAGATGCTTCGCCAGCGGCAAGAATTTTATCAGCCAAAGGTTGATCATTACCCATTACCCCTGTTGCAGGTGTTCCCAAGGCAACTACAACTGCCCCGGTTAAGGTCGCCATGTCAATAACATGACTTGGTTTAAATTTCTTCACATACGTTAAAGCATCACACAGAACCAGCCTGCCTTCAGCATCGGTATTTAAAATTTCAATGGTTTGACCTGACATAGAAGTAACAACATCTCCAGGTTTAGTTGCTCGAGCTGAAGGCATGTTTTCAGCACAGACCAATAGTCCGACAACATTAACTTTAGCCTTTAGCCTTGCAAGAGTTTGCATAATTCCAAACACTGATGCAGCGCCACACATATCCCATTTCATTTCATCCATAGCTGAACCAGGCTTAAGCGAAATACCACCTGTATCAAAAGTGATGCCTTTGCCCACAAGAACAAGTGGCTGCTTATCTTTGGCGCCACCTCTGTATTCAATTGTCATCATTCTTGATGGCTCATCACTGCCTTTGCCAACAGATAGATACGAACCCATTTTTAATCTCTCAAGATCTTTTTCATTGAGACTTGATATTTTAAGAGCAGGGAAATCTTTTTTAAGAGCTTTGGTTTTAGTCTCAATAATACGAGGAGTACAGTGATTTGCTGGCAGATCACCTAAGTGTTTCGTCGCATTCATGCCTTCGCCAACAGCATGCCCAAATTGAACTGATGATTTAACTGATTTCAATTTTGCAGGTGTTAATCCAGAAAATAACATAGCACCTTTCTTAACAGTAACTGGTTTTGCTGTTTTATTTTTAGTAGCATTAAATGTATAGGCCGCTGCTTCGAAGGTTCTTGCTGCAACTTCAGCCATCCAGTTTAAATCTACTTTTTTTGGAGTAGCTGAGCTCATCAAAAAAGCAAAATCCTTGGATTTTGAAGATTTGATCATTCCCATGATCTCTTCAAAATGACGTATTACTAAAAAACTTGCCGCATCAACTTCTGGCTCTTTAATTAAAAGAATATTTTTTGCGCCAACTTTTGCTGGAGCTGGTAAAAAAATAGATTTTCTGGTGCCGTTATTAATCTCATTCATGGATTCACCAATCATGGAATTTGATGATGATTTAAGGTCTTTAAGCTCAGAGGCTGAACTTGTTTTTTTATTAACACCTATGATTAATAGATCGGTTTTAACCTTCAATATGTCTGCTGAATTAACGTTATTTGCTGTTAAGCTTGATAAGACTTTGTAAGTCATAAATCCATCTCCTAATAAAAATTACTGATAAGATAATTATTGTAATGCATCAAGATAGCTAAAGGCATGTATAAAAAGAATATTCTTGCAATTCATCTAAATTTTCAAATCTTCAAAGGATTTAGTGCTATTTTATTGATCTTGCTCGGGCTCATTTTCTCCTCTCGTCTGGTTGGGTATTTTGAGCAAGCCTTAGATGGAAGCCTGAATCCAGATATTATTTTTACAATTCTCTTGTTACGTTTGCCAGACTTTTTATCACTCCTTATTCCTTTTGCATTTTTCTTAAGTCTTTTATTGGTTGTATCTGAGCTATATCAATCCAATGCTATTTATGCATATTTCTCCGCTGGAGTTTCACGCCTTCAATTGATGAAGTATCTAGCACCATTTTTCTTATGCACTCTGATTGCGTGCTCGATTCTCAGTGTATTTATTGGACCATATACCAAAGTACTATCTAAAAATCTCATTGCTGAACAGTCTTTTGAAGACAGGTTATCTACTTTAAAACCTGGCAGCCTAATTAATCTAGATAATGGTATTAGCTATCTTTATTTTGATGCTATAAATGAATCTTTGATGAGAGACATAACGTTTTTTGTTTCCAAGGATGCTTCCTTTTCCTTAATCAAAGCAGATGAGCTTGAGATATCTAACTTGAGCAATCAAATGATCTTAAGTTTTAGAAACGGCACCATTCATCCGGATCTAAATAATTCAAATAAAATGGATATCTCTTTTAATGAGCTTTCGCATTCTATTGATATTGGCGGAGCCCCACCTAACGAATTTAGTCTGAATAAATTATTAGATTATAAAAAATCTTCTAATTTTATTGAGAATCAATGGAACGCAAGCATTCCATTGATGCTGATAGCACTCTTGGTGCTTGGTTTTGTGTTTGGAAGATCTAGTCCCAGAGCAGGAAGAGAGGGCAGTCTAGTTACAGGGGTATTAATTTATATTTTATATTTGAGCTTTCTGGTGGGTTTTAGGGAAAGCTATTCAGGCTCATGGGATTTCTTGTACTTAGGTTTCTGGCCAGTCCATTTGGCCGTTCTAATGTTAGGAATTTTTCTTTATAGGCTTGAGGGTCGAAAGCAAATAGAAATTTTTATGCTGCGCCAGAGATTTAAAACCATTGCCATTATTTTTATGATTTTTTCATTGCTACTTTGGTTAAGCGCATAATTTAACGCTATGAATATATACGCCAAACACCTCATTTTAAAAAGTTTTTTGACCTCTTTGTTTGTTTGGTTAACGATGGTCTGCCTTGATTTTTCAGTCTCTTTTGTCACGGAGTTAGAGAATCTTTCAAACACCAATAGCTTTATCTCAATACTCTTTGCCACATTAATTGAGCAACCACACAAGGGCCTGCAGTACCTTGAAAGCTCTATGCTTATTGGCGCATTAATTGCTTTAACTATCTTTAATCAACAGGGCAATTTAGTGTTCCTGAGATCTCTTGGATTTTCTCCATCAAAAATTATCTTGATTACTGGTATTGGGCCTTTACTTTTATCACTCATATTAGTAACTCTTGATGAGTTTATTTTTGTTGAGATAAGCGATGAATATAAAATTGCGCAAACCATCGCCGTTGACGAAAACTATTCTGATCAAGGCACTTATTCGTGGCAACTAACTGACAAAAGCTTAATAGGAGTTCAGGCCCTGGGTCCAAATAAGATTTCAGATATCCAGTTAATTCAATTCAATGAAACCGGCGAAGTATCTCGCGCTCAAAAATTTAACTCAGGTGTCTTAAAGGATAATGAATTAAAAATAACCAATCCCATAGATCCTTCCTTGCAACCTGAGATTTTTACTTTTTTATTGCAGCCGTCTCTCGATCAAAAAACCTTAGAAAGAAGCTCCCTTAGATCCCTAATAAACCTTCAAAAAAAATATTCATCCTTAGTGCCTCAAAAGGACTTACAGGCTTATTAAATCTGCAATCTATTCAAAAATATTCTTACCTATTTTTGTTATGGGAATTATTTATTTTGCTGGCAGTTTAATGTTTGGTTTAGTTCGCTCTGGAGGGATTGGTAGACAGATAGTGTTTGGAATTTTCTTTGGCCTTCTCTTTGATTTAACTAAGGACTTATTCGTTGCCTCTTTTCTAACCTATCAATGGCCTATATTAATAGCTTATTTGATCCCAATTTTATGCTTGATTACAGCTGGCTGGGTAGGGTACAGAAGAATCTAACTTTCCAACCTAATCAGTTTAGTTTTAGACAAGACATCATTCACAGCTAATCTCTTTTGATCCACATAAATTAAAAACAGAGGCATGCCTAGTAAAGCAAGAATCCCGCAGTTAACTGAATACCTGAGAAAAGTTTGCATTAAAGTAATTTTTTGAGAGCTTGAGTCTGAGGAAATCAGCTTAATTCTCCACACCTGCATTCCAAGTGTTTGTCCGCTCTTGATCCAAAAAAATGCAAAAAAAATCCAACCACTCACAAATACCAAGATTGATCCTAGAGCAGGATGAAGAACTTGACCTCCATTTAACCAGAGGGCAAAAGAGCCAACAGCAAACCAGACCCCAAGCAATAAAAAAAGATCATAGATTGAAGCAATGGTTCTAAGAAATGGGCCAACGTAGGGAGTTTTTTGCATCATTCTGATATAGTATTTCCTACAAATCATAACTCAATACACATGAATACAAGCAATACTTTTTTTGGTCATCCAATTGGATTAAAGACTTTATTTCTAACGGAGATGTGGGAGCGAATGTCTTACTATGGCATGAGGGCTTTATTGGTTCTTTATATGACTGGGACTGTCACTGGTTTTAACCCAGGGCTGGGTTGGTCACAGGTAGATGCTCAAGCTATTTATGGAATATATGTTGGAATGGTTTATTTTATGGTTGTTCCAGGGGGATGGATTGCTGACAATATTTTAGGGCATCAAAAAGCTGTTTTAATTGGAGCCTTTATCATTGCGCTTGGTCATTTCACGCTGGCAATCCCAATAGAGCAATCTTTTTTTCTTGGGCTAACGTTTGTGGTTCTTGGTACAGGATTGCTTAAAGGTAATATTTCTACAATTGTTGGAGAGTTATATAAAAATTTAGATGAGAAAAGAGACTCAGGCTACACAATTTTTTACATGTCGATCAACATTGGATCCACGCTAGGGTTCTTAGTCTGCGCATACCTCGGAGAAAAAATTGGATGGCATTGGGGTTTTGGAGCTGCTGGAATAGGCATGGCTTTTGGCGTGATTCAGTTCCTTAGAAGCAAAGATTTGCTTGGCGATGCTGGAATGCATCCAAACGAGATGTCCGATGAAAAGCGCTCCAAACTTTCAAAATATATGTATGCATCATTAGTTGGAATGTTTGTAATTATTGGAGCAGGCCTCATGGGTCTCATTACCATCGATCCCCGAGTGTTTGCTGAAAACTTTGCATACTTTTTAACAATAGTTGCCGGTGTTTATTTTGTGTATTTATTTTTATTTGCAGGTCTGGATGCTACTGAGCGAAAGAACCTAATTCTACTATTTTTATTATTTATAGGAGCAGCAGCATTTTGGGCAGGTTTTGATCAGTCTGCTGGCTCTTTAAATATCTTTGCCAGAGATTACACAGACCTATCTATTGCAAGTTTTATAATCCCTGTTGGTTGGCTTCAATTTGCTAATCCAATGTTTGTGGTCATGTTTGCTCCTATTTTTGCTGGAATCTGGGCATACCTCGCTAGAATTAACTTAAACCCAAATCTTCCAATTAAATTTGCAATTGGTTTATTGTTTATGGCCTTGAGCTTTCTTGTGATGATTGTTGCAGTAGATATTGCGCTTGAATCATCTCCTGTAGGCATGCAGTGGCTTGTTCTTACATACTTGTTTCAAACATGGGGAGAGCTTGCGCTTTCACCAATTGGTTTATCAGCTTTTTCACGCTACGGTCCCAAGAGATACATGGGGCAAATGTTTGGTTTATGGTTCCTTGCTAGTGCAATCGGCGGTGTTATGGCTGGTCTGCTTGGCGGAGAAGCATTGGACGGCGGATTAGAAACAATCTCACCAGTCTTTAGCTTTATGATTCAATATTACCTTGTAATTGCTGCAGTGCTTATCGGCCTATCTTTTGTAATAAAAGGTGCGAAGGAATCTAATTAGCTAGAATCTGAGTTGGTCTCAACCAGGATTTGATTGTAGATTCTGGTTAGAAGTTTTAAGTCAGAGAGAGAAATCTTTTCATCAATCTGGTGAATAGTTTTATTGATAGGGCCAAGCTCAATTACTTCTGCTCCAGAGGGTGAAACCCATCTTCCGTCTGAAGTGCCACCACCATTGTCTATGACAGCTTCTTTGTTATTAATTTTCTTTAAAGCGCTCTGAATTATATTGAGTAGATTCGTTTTTTTGGTTAAGTATGGAACTGCATTAAGAGTCCATTCAATCTCAAACTCACATTTAGATTTTTCTAAGATCTGAATAAACCTCTCTTTGAGAGACTCATGTGATGATTCAGGCGAGAATCTAAAATTAAACAACATATTTAGATGGCCAGGAACAACATTTGTTGCGCCTGTTCCAGAGTCAATATTGGATATTTGAAATGAAGTCGGATCAAAATATTCATTTCCCTGGTCCCATGAGATTGTTTGAAGATCAGAGATAATAGGTCCCACCTCTAAAATTGGACTTAGCACTTTTGTAGGATAGGCAACATGACCTTGTTTTCCAATAAGCTTGAGGTTTCCACTTAGAGAGCCTCTTCTTCCGACCCTTAGAACATCTCCAACAGTTGAGGTAGAACTTGCCTCTCCCACCAAGCAATAGTCAATGATCTCGTTGTTAGCAGCCAAGGATTCTATTAGCGTATTAATTTTACCGTCTTGTGGTTCTCCTTCTTCATTGCTTGCAAGCATCATCCATATTTGAAAATTTGGTTCGGGGCATGTTGCTAAGAAATTTTTTAAGGCTTCGATAAAGGCTGCAACGCTAGCTTTCATATCTGCGGCACCTCTTCCAATTAATTCATCGTTAACAACATTAGCTTCGAAGGGGTGCGAAGACCATTCTTCAATTGGCCCAGAGGGAACGACATCTGTATGACCTAGGTAGCAAAAGATTTTTCCTTTGTTCCCAAATTTTGCAAGCAGAGTTTCAGAATTTAATTCCTTAATTTTTTCTACTTTAAAACCAAGAGACACTAGCTCAGGCTCGATAACTTCAAAACAACCAGCATCATTTGGAGAGATGGATTTAATCCTGATAAGGGATTGGGCAAGGTTTAGAGCAGACACGATTTATTGATTAAGATGTAGGGTATTATTAAGTTCAACTGATTTTTTATTCACTCTGGCTTCAATTGCACCTGATTGTGAGTTACGAAGAAAAAGTAAATTGTCTACATTAGAAAGTTCTGCTGCTTTTATTTCACCTTTTGACTGCATATTTTGATCAAACATTTCTACTTTTGAGCCGCCAGTAATATATAGCCCAGCCTCAACAATGCAATTATTACCCAATGGAATTCCTAAGCCAGAATTCGCTCCCATCAAACAATTTTCACCAATAGAAATTTTTACTGCGTTGCCACCAGACAATGTGCCCATAGTGCTGGCACCACCACCTAAATCAGAATTCTTGCCTATTACCACACCTGCAGAAATTCTGCCTTCAATCATGGCTGCACCAAGCGTGCCTGCATTAAAATTTACAAATCCTTCATGCATAACCGTTGTGCCTTCACTTAAATAAGCCCCAAGTCTGACTCTACTTGTATCTGCAATTCGAACTCCGGAAGGAACAATATAATCAACCAGTCTTGGAAACTTATCAATTGACTTGATCTCAAGACTTAAGTTCTGAGCTTTAGACTCGAGAATCTTTTGATCAATTTCATTTAAATCTATGGGACCTTTATTGGTCCACGCAACATTGGGAAGAATATTGAACATGTTCTCTAAATTTAAAGTGTTGGGTTGAAAAAATTTATATGAGAGTAAATGGAGCTTTAAGTATGCTTCTTCAACGCCTTGAATTGCATGATCTTCGTTGATTCTACAAAGTATTAATTTACTATTCTCCTTAAGCTCGCCGAGGTGAGAGAGAAAAGATTTTTCCGATAGCTTTAGAGTTGATAGATCAGTAATTTCACATACATCTTGATCTAACAAATCACTCCATACCTCAAATAAATCTCTATCTTCATCAACCGCATTCTTAAAAGCAATTTTAGGAAAATACGTATCGAGGGTCTCACCAGCGTTATTGGTAGTTGCCAAGCCGAGACCTATCAGTGGAAATTGATTCATTTACTTATTATATGTAGTCAAAAGATTAATTATAGTCCTTAGAGATTTTTTAGTTTTTTGATTACTTTCTCTTCTTTATTCTTGCTTATCTGCATGTTTTGTTTTGCATCTACCACCAAGAAGTTATCTTCAACCTTTTCACCCAAGGTTGTTATACGAGACGAGATTACATTTATTCCATTTTCATAAAAAATGTAAGCAACCTTGGAGAGGAGGGCAGGCTGATCTAATGTTTCTAGGGTTACCAAATTAGAAGAAGGGTTTAATAATTCTGTGATCTCTACCCTTGTTGTATGTTCAAAAACTTTTTTTAATTTAGAAGTGGATTGTTTTTCTTTTGGCTTAGTTTCAGAGGTTAATTTAGAAATAATTTTTTGCTGTATTCCTAGTTCATCCCTCTTTATTAGATTACTTCCAAGGACTTTATGCTTACAAATAAAAGTATTCAGGGCGAATACTCCATCGTTTGTTGTATGAATGTTTGCATCAATTGTTTCAAGCGAAAGACTTTCAAGAGCCTTGGCAGTTTTAAAAAATAAACCTTCCTGATTTGGTGTGAATATAAAAATCTCTAAGAGATTTTTTCTTTTTATAACGCTTGCAGTAGTTTGAAAATTTGCATTAGCTACAACCAAGGCTTGATTGTGGAGTTGCTCAATTTGATATTTTGAAAAATAAGTATTTGGCAGTTGAGCCCAAATAGCCTCAGCATCAGGTAGGGCTTTCTGTTCAATACCCTTTAATGAGCTATTCTTTCTTTCTGCAATAATTAGTTTATGACTTTCTTGATCTTCAAAATTTAACTTTCTTCTAGAAGATAAAAATAATTCCTTTAGAAGATCGTGCTTCCAGGAATTCCATAAGGTTGGATTTGTTCCACGAATATCATTTATGGTCAGAATATAAATGTAGTTTAGCTTTTCTATGCTGTTTACTATTTTTGTAAAATCTTTAATTGTTTGAGGGTCATGCACATCTGTTTTTTGGGAGATGGATGACATGATTAGATGATTCCTCACCAACCACCCCAAGAGCTCTGTGTCATTAATCGAAAAAGAGAGTCGCTTGCAAAACTTAGTAACAATTCTTTCTCCTATCTCAGAATGATCACCACCTTTCCCTTTGCCAAGATCATGAAAGATACCTGCTAGGTATAAAAGCTCTATTTTAGGAAGTTTATTAATCAATTCTTGCTCTATTTTCATAGAGCCATCTGTTTTGCCTATTTGCATTTGACGCATGTTGCGAACAACTTTAAAAGTATGTTCGTCAACAGAGTAAATATGAAACATATCAAATTGCATCTGACCTTCAATGGCACCAAACTCAGGAATTAAAAGCTTTAAAATTCCCAACTGCTTCATCTTTTTTAAAATAGTTGAAAGGCTGCTTTGAGATTTTAAAATTTCAATGAATTGATTTCCCGCTGTTTGGCTTAAGAAAAATTTTGGGTCGATTTTCAGGGCTGCTTCACGAATTTTTTTCATTGACTCAAAATCAAACCCATTGATAGTTTTTAATCTACCTATTTGCAGAAAGCCCTCTAGGACTAATTCAGGGTTTGCGCATAGGTCAACATGCCCTTGAATACCAATCCTATCTCTAAAAATATAAAAATTATTTGTATAAGGTCGCTTTAAAGTAATGCCTTGATCTTCGTAGGCTTGAAAAACCATCTCATTAAAATCTGAAAGGTTAGCTGCATGAAGGAAAAAAATTCGCATAAAATTTTCAACAGCTGAAGATTTTTTTGAGTCTTTTAGTTTAGATTTTTTAGCGAGCAAGAGCTGATTTTCAAAGCTGATTCGATTTGAGTTAGCATTCAGATTTAACAAAAATCTTAAACATTTAATATGACAATATGAATGATTAATGCCCTCAAGATATTGTCTATTAAATAGATTTAATTTGGCGCAATCCATTAAGCTTTTAACTTCAAAACAGTGTTCTAAAATCCATAACGCAGTCTGAAAATCTCTCAGACATCCAGGAGACTCTTTTAAATCAGGTTCAAGGCTAAATTCTGTTGAATCAAATGATGCAAATCTCTGGAGTTGCTCCAATTTCTTTGCTTTATAGAATTTTGATTTACTCCATCCATGAGATAGTCCAAAAAGCACTTTAGTTAGTTTAGATTTTTGATCAGGATGGCAAAAAATAATTCTATTTGAGAGAAGCGATGTAAATTCTTTAAGGTCAGATTTGGTAATTTTTTCAATATCTTTGATTGTGCGAACAGAATGACCTATTTTTACATTTAAGGTCCATAGCCATGCAATAAAATTGCCAACCTCTTCAAGCTTACTTGTATTTTTTACAAGTTGAATGATGGATAAGTCAATATCTGAGCCTGGGAAGAGCTCATTCCTGCCATAACCACCCAATGCAACAATTGCAAACTCATCATCCAATCTTAATTTTTTAAATTGCTTGGTAATTATGAGGTCAAATTCTTTAGATCTCTGGTTGAGGGGCCCTTGAATTAATTCAGGTTTTTGAAAAAAAAGATGAAATTTTTCATCAAAATCTTGATTAATAGCTTCCAGCGTATTACTCAAAAGGATTCTTCACTGCGCTGAGTTAAAACCTCCACACCATTTGAAGTCACGGCTAAGGTATGTTCCCACTGAGCAGAATTTCTTCCATCCTTGGTTTCAACAGTCCATCCATCACTTAAAACTTTTGTGTACTTAGTGCCTTGATTGATCATTGGTTCTATTGTGAAGGTCAGTCCTTCTTCTAGTCTAAGACCTATACCTTTTTTTCCATAATGCAGAACTTGAGGATCTTCATGGTAAACCTGTCCAATGCCATGCCCACAATAATCCTCAACGACTGAGTAGTGATTTTTTAGGGCATGCTCTTGTATTACAGCTCCAATATCGCCTAAATAAGCTCCAGGTTTCACAACCTCGATTGCCTTGTAAAGACATTCTTGGGTTACCTTTACCAATCTTTCATTGTGAGGTTGAGTTTTCCCTACCAGAAACATTTTTGAGGTATCTCCATGCCACCCATCTCTTATCACAGTCACGTCAATATTAAGGATATCTCCGTCTTTGAGGATCCTATTCTCGGATGGAATTCCATGACATATAACCTGGTTAACACTTGAGCAGATAGTTTTCTCAAAGCCATTGTATCCAACATTTGCCGGAATTGATTTTTGAGTATCAACAATATAGTCATGGCAGATGCGATCTAATTCCCCCGTGCTTATTCCGGGCACTACGCATGGCGTGATCATCTCTAACACTTCTGCAGCTAACTTGCCTGCAACTCTCATTTGAGCAATTTGGTCATTAGTTTTTAAATTTATTTTCATTTTTTCTATATTTTGATGGACGTATAGACTTTATAAATATAAAGTACTGTTTTAATGCCAGCGCACAATTTTAGCTCATTAAATCCCCACATATTACAATTTATTGCTTTCTTTTCCTTATTTTCTGAGGAGAAGCTTTTATGACCTTTCCTGCAATTTTATTCTTAGAAGATGGAACAGTTTACAAGGGTTTAGGTTTTGGTAATCAAGCATTGTCTGTTGGTGAGATTGTTTTCAATACCTCGATGTCAGGTTATCAGGAAATAATTACAGATCCATCTTATGCAAAACAAATTATTGCATTTACTCATCCTCACATTGGAAATACTGGAACTAATCCCGAAGACAATGAATCAGAGAATATTTATGCTTCAGGTGTTGTGATCAAGGATTTGCCTTCGCACTATAGTAATTGGAGGGCCACAGAATCTCTTGAAAGTTTTCTTGAGAGCAAAAAAGCCATTGGAATTGCAAACGTAGATACCCGCCAGTTAACAGCAAAGTTAAGAGACCATGGCTCCTTAAAAGCCTGCATTGTTCCAGATGGTCATGATGCTTTGGAGTCAGCAAAGAAAGCCATAGAGCAATTTAGTGGATTGGAAGGCTTAGATCTAGCAAAAGAAGTTACCACTGAAAAGTCTTATCAGTGGGATGAGGGCACGTGGCCTAACTACCAAGATGTCAGTAGCGAAAGGCAAATCGTAGCCATAGATTTTGGTATTAAGAAGAATATCCTCAGGCTTTTAAAGAAACATGTTGGCAATGTAACGGTTGTAAATGCTCACATTAGCTTTGATGAATTATTGGCGTTTAATCCTGATGGGGTATTTTTATCTAACGGACCTGGTGATCCAGAGCCATGTGACTATGCCATCAATCTTATTGAGAAACTATTGCAAATTAATATGCCAATCTTTGGTATCTGTTTAGGGCATCAACTTCTAGCTTTATCTGGCGGCTGCAATACTTATAAAATGAAATTTGGCCATCATGGTGGCAATCATCCTGTTCAAGATATTGAATCAAAAACTGTTTTTATCACCAGTCAGAATCACGGCTTTGCAGTGGACTCATCAAGTCTTCCCAATAATATTAAAGCCACGCATGTATCTCTTTTTGATCAAAGTCTTCAAGGCATAGAGTTTACTGATAAGCCGGCTTTTAGTTTTCAAGGTCACCCAGAAGCTAGCCCAGGTCCACATGAGCTAGAAGAGCTTTTTCTAAAATTTAAATCTTTAATTCAAGCACATGCCAAAAAGAACTGATATTAAATCTGTCCTAATTATAGGAGCAGGGCCTATTATTATTGGTCAAGCATGTGAGTTTGATTACTCTGGAGCTCAAGCTTGTAAGGCGCTCAAGGCAGAAGGGTTTAGGGTAATTCTTGTTAACTCTAACCCCGCTACAATTATGACAGACCCATTGTTAGCTGATGCAACATACATAGAACCCATTCACTGGGAATCGATTGAAAAAATTATTGAGAAAGAAAGACCCGATGCTCTTCTGCCTACGATGGGAGGTCAAACAGGACTCAATACAGCGCTTACATTAGCAAAAGAGGGAGTGTTAAAAAAATATAATGTTGAGTTAATTGGCGCCTCCAGAGAAGCCATTGATAAAGCAGAAGATCGAGAATTATTTGATAAAACCATGAAAGGTATTGGCATCAGCACACCCAATTCAGGCATAGCCCACTCCATGGAAGAAGCAATTGAAGTTCAGGCAAGTCTTGGTTTTCCATGTATTATCAGGCCGTCATTTACCTTGGGTGGTTCTGGTGGAGGCATTGCATACAACATCCAGGAATTTAAAGAGATCTGCGAAAAAGGATTAGATTTATCTCCTACCACCGAACTACTTATTGATGAGTCACTTTTGGGCTGGAAAGAATATGAGTTAGAGGTTGTGAGAGATAAAAATGATAACTGCATTATTATTTGTTCAATTGAGAATCTTGATCCTATGGGCGTACACACAGGAGATTCGATCACAGTTGCTCCAGCACAAACACTCACTGACAAAGAATATCAAGTTCTCCGAGATCAATCCTTTCAAATCTTGCGAGAAATAGGTGTTGAAACCGGTGGGAGTAATGTTCAGTTCGGAATTAATCCAGTGGATGGAAGAGTAGTTGTTATTGAGATGAATCCCCGGGTAAGTCGATCTTCAGCATTAGCTTCTAAAGCTACGGGGTTTCCCATTGCTAAGGTAGCTGCGCTATTATCTGTTGGATTTACCTTAGATGAATTACAGAATGATATTACTGGCGGCTTAACCCCTGCATCATTTGAACCTTCCATTGATTACATCGTTACTAAAATTCCTAAGTTTGCTTTTGAAAAATTCCCTCAAGCCAATGCAAGATTAACTACTCAAATGAAGTCAGTAGGAGAGGTTATGGGTATTGGAAGAACTTTCCAAGAATCTTTCCAAAAAGCACTGCAAAGTCTTGAAGAAGATTTAATGGGGATTGAAAGTATTCTTGAAGATCACGAAGATAAAAGTGAAACCTTGCATTATGAACTTACATTTCCAGGCCCTAGACGTATTTTATATGTCACAGATGCCATGAGGCTTGGATGGGCCCTAGATAAAATTTATGAATTGACTGGAGTAGATCACTGGTTTCTTTATCAACTTAAGGAGCTTGTAGACAAAGAGCAATTACTAAAAGATATGAAACTTGCAGATCTTTCCTTTGAGACAATGCTTGATTTAAAGCAAAGAGGTTTTGCTGATCATAGGATTGCATATTTGATCGGAGCATCAGACAAAGAAGTTCGCTCATTACGACAGAAGCTTGAAATATTCCCTTCCTTTAAAAGAGTTGATACTTGTGCCGCTGAATTTGCCACAGAAACTGCTTACATGTATTCAAGCTATGAGGGAGTATGTGAATCTAGACCTTCAAATAATAAAAAAGTCATTGTTCTTGGTAGCGGTCCCAATAGAATTGGTCAGGGCATTGAGTTTGATTATTGTTGTGTTCATGCATCATTTGCATTGCAAGAAGAAGGCTATGAGTCAATTATGATTAATTGCAACCCAGAGACTGTTTCAACAGATTACGACACTTCAAATAGATTATATTTTGAACCTATTACAGAAGAAAAAGTACTAGATATTATTGATCTAGAGAAACCTGAGGGAGTGATTATCCAGTTTGGCGGGCAAACCCCATTAAAGCTTTCAGAGACACTGTTGGAGCATGGAGTAAAAATACTCGGAACAGATGTTGATGCAATTGATCGATCAGAGGACAGAGAACGTTTTCAGTTACTGGCCGAGAAACTTCAGCTAAAACAGCCATCAAATAAAACCGTAAAAAATTTCGAAGAGGCTTTGATTGCTTCAGAAAAAATTGGTTTTCCTATTGTTGTAAGACCTTCTTATGTATTAGGCGGAAGGGCTATGGAGCTTGTTCATAATACATTGGAGCTTGAAAAGTATTTAAAAGAAGCTGTAGAAGTATCAGATCAAAAACCCATTCTCCTGGATGGATACCTAACTGATGCGGTGGAAGTTGATGTAGATGTTATTTCTGATGGAGGCGTCATTGAAATTGGAGGAATCTTGCAGCATATCGAGCAAGCTGGAATTCATTCTGGTGATTCTGCATGCTCTTTGCCACCATACAGCCTTTCAGATTCTGTAATTGCAGAAATTGAGACCCAATCCATAAGGATTGCAAAAGAATTAAATGTTATTGGCTTAATGAATATTCAATTTGCAGTTCAAGGGGAATCAGTTTTTATTATTGAAGTAAATCCTAGGGCCTCAAGGACTGTTCCCTTTATCTCAAAATGCTTGGGCCAGTCTTTAGTAAAATCAGCAACCAAAGCCATGGTTGGCAAAACATTAAAAGAGATTGGGTTTTCAAATAAATTACCAGACGGTTATTTTTTTGTGAAAGAAGCTGTTTTACCATTTGATAAATTTCCATCAGTAGATCCGATTCTTGGTCCAGAAATGAAATCTACTGGAGAGGTAATGGGGATAGGATCATCGTTTGGAGAGGCATATGCAAAAGCCCAAAAAGCAGCCAATAAAAATATTCCCACTTCAGGACTTGCATTTATTAGCGTAAAAACATCTGATAGAAAATATTTATCTGAACTCATTCCCTTGATAATTGACCAAGGTTTTTTATTAATAGCTACCAAAGGAACAGCCAAGGTCATTAGTGATCTTGGATATCCTGTATCTACTATTAATAAAGTATCTGAGGGCAGACCACATATTGTTGATGAGCTTTTGAATGACACAATTGATTTATTGATCAATACAACTGAAGGGCGTCAGTCAATTAAAGACTCTGCATCAATTCGCCGCACTGCTCTTCAGAATAAGCTTTTTTGTGTCACAACAATCTTTGGTGCTTTTGCATTGGTTGAGGCATTAAGCAAAGATCCTGTGAGCTGGACTTATAATTCATTGCAAGAAATAAATTAAACCTCCTCATTTGATACAATCTTCCTATCATGGATAAATTACCTATTACAAAAGCTGGCGAATTAAAAATTTCTAAGCAACTTCATCAACTCAAAACTAAAGATAGAGTGGAAATTTCACAAGCGATTGCAGATGCGCGAGCGCATGGAGATCTTAAGGAGAACGCTGAATATCATGCAGCCAAAGAGGAGCAAGGATTTATTGAGGCAAAAATTCAAGAGATTGAACATGCTTTAGCAAATGCGCAGGTAATTGACGTTAAGGATATTCCCGAAACTGGCAGAGTTGTATTTGGCTCCACCATAGATTTATATGACATTAAAAATGAAAAATCTTTAACTTATAAAATTGTGGGCAATCTTGAATCTGATCCATCTTTGGGGCTTATTTCAATTCAAACTCCAATTGCAATGGGGTTACTAGGTAAGAATGAAGGCGATGAGGTTACAATATCAACCCCATCTGGTGATATTTCATTGGAAATAGAAAAAGTTAAACACTTGTAATTAATCTATGCATGCGGACTCTTGGGCTATTAAAGCTAAACAACTGGGCTTAAGATCTAGGGCAGTTTTTAAATTAGAAGAGATATTACAAAAAACAAAGGTTTTAAAAAAAGGCTCGAATATTGTTCTTGATATTGGATCGGCTCCAGGTGGCTGGTCTGAACTCATAAAATCTTTATCACCTCAAGCACAAATCTTTGCAATTGATCTCTTGGAAATGGAGCCAATAGAGGAGGTAAATTTTTTTCAGGAGGACATTGCCAATATCAATTCCATAGATGAAATATTCTTATTAAAAAATAAATTTGATCTTGTTATTTCAGATTTAGCCCCCAATTTAAGTGGTATAAGAGCAGTTGATGAAGAAAATATTTTTGAGTTAAACCTTCTTACACTGGAAACAGCTTCCAGTTATTTAAAAAAAGATCAGGGCTATTTTATTATGAAAACATTTCAGAATAGTTCATTAAAAAAACTTAGGTTAACAATGGAAAAGTCTTTTCAATTAGTTCAAACTTACAAGCCAGCTGCTTCTAAAAGCAAGTCTGGTGAAATATATCTTTACGGAGCAAAGCCATTATGAATTCAGTCTTAAAAAATGCCTTAGTTTGGGTAGTTCTAGGATCAGCCTTAATATTTATTTTTAACAATATTGATAACAGCACCTCAGCTAAACGTGAAATGGTTTCCTATAGCCAGTTTAAGCAAGAGGTTTTATCAGACAATATCTCATCGATTACCTACAAAGGCGATCAAATGACTATTTTTGGAGAACGCCTAGATGGATCTAGGTTTGAAACTCGTCATCCAATCTACAAGAGAGATGAATCTGTTGATTTAGCTATTGAGGAGCATGGTGTTGTTACTATCTTTGAAACTGTTGAGCAACCATCTATCTGGGCTCAGCTTCTTGTTGGCGCATTTCCTATCTTATTATTATTAGGAATTTTCTTTTTCTTTATGAGACAGATGCAAGGAGGCATGTCTGGAAAGGGCGGGCCAATGTCATTTGGAAAAAGCAAAGCTAAACTAATGGAGGGTGGAAAGGTTACTACTACTTTTGAGGATGTTGCAGGTTGCGAAGAGGCCAAACAAGATGTTCAGGAATTAGTTGATTTTCTTAGAGACCCCACAAGATTTCAAAAGCTTGGTGGAAAAATACCACGAGGAGTTTTAATGGTAGGTCCTCCGGGCACTGGTAAAACTTTACTCGCTCGAGCAATTGCTGGTGAAGCAAAGGTTCCATTTTTTTCAATCTCAGGATCAGATTTTGTCGAGATGTTTGTTGGTGTTGGAGCATCTCGAGTGAGAGATATGTTTGAGCAGGCTCAAAAGAACTCTCCATGTATTATATTTATCGATGAAATCGATGCGGTTGGCAGACATAGAGGTGCCGGCATGGGTGGCGGGCATGATGAGAGAGAGCAAACATTAAACCAATTACTTGTTGAGATGGATGGGTTTGATGGCAATGAAGGCGTGATTGTTGTTGCTGCAACCAATAGACCAGATGTATTAGATCCAGCATTACTTCGTCCAGGAAGGTTTGATAGGCAGGTGGTAGTTGATTTGCCTGATCTGAGAGGCAGAGAGCAAATTTTAAAAGTGCATATGAAAAAAGTACCTCTTTCCAAAGATGTAGATGCATTGGTTATAGCTAGAGGCACTCCAGGATTTTCTGGAGCAGATTTAGCAAACCTTATCAATGAAGCTGCATTATTTGCTGCCAGATATGGTGATAAAAAAGTTAATCAAAACCACTTAGATCTTGCAAAAGATAAAATTATGATGGGTCCTGAGCGCAAGTCTATGATCATGAATGAAGAGCAAAAGAGAATTACTGCGTATCACGAGTCCGGTCATGCAATTGTTGGTCGCATGATGCCAGAGCATGATCCTGTATACAAAGTAACGATTATTCCTCGTGGAAGAGCTTTGGGAGTCACCATGTTTCTTCCAGAAGAAGATCGATACATGCAAAGCAAGCAGTATCTTCATAGCAGAATAGCTGCATTGTTTGGAGGAAGGATTGCAGAAGAAATTATCAATGGCAAAGACGGCATAACAACGGGTGCCTCCAATGATATTGAAGTTGCCACCGGTATTGCCACAAATATGGTTACAAAGTGGGGCTTATCTGATTTAGGACCCCTTAAATATGGTGAGGATGATTCTAGTCCATTCCTAGGTCGCTCTGCATCTCAGGCACCTAAGGGCATAAGTGGAGAAACCTCTAACAGGATTGATACTGAAGTTAGAAAAATTATAGATACTGATTATAAAAAGGCCTATAAAATCCTTAAAGATAATTTAGACAAACTTCACGTAATGGCAGAAACATTGCTTACCTATGAAACCATCGATGCGGATCAAATAGATGACATCATGGCAGGAGCAGTACCTAGAGCTCCAAAAGACTGGGATGAACCAAAGACACCCAAAGCAAAAAGGACTAAAAAAACTTCAATTAAGGGCCCTGCAGAAGAGCTATAATTCTTTTATGACTATTAAATTTGGTACCGATGGTATTCGTGGACCAGTAGAATCTAAAATTACTCCAGAGGTATGTCTGAGAATAGGACATGCAGCTGGAATAGTTCTCAAAGAGATGGGCTGGGAAACTGTCTTGATAGGAAAGGATACAAGGGTTTCAGGTTATATGTTGGAATCTGCATTACAAGCTGGCTTTATAGCTGCTGGAGTTAATGTAAGATTACTTGGACCTCTTCCCACACCTGGTGTTGCCTACCTAACTAAATCATTAAGAAATCAATTTGGATTAGTTATTAGCGCCTCCCACAATGATTATCTCGACAATGGAATAAAGCTTTTTTCAGGCAGTGGAGAAAAAATTTCTCGTGAAGCCGAAAAAAAGATTGAAAAACTTCTTGCTGGTGAGCTTAAACCTGTTCCAACAGCTCAGCTTGGTAAGGCCAGAAGATTTGATGAATCAGGTGATAGATATATAGAATTTTGTAAATCTACAGTTCCGGATGAAGTTTCATTTGAGTCACTACGAATAGTATTAGATTGCGCTCATGGTGCTTGCTACAAAGTAAGTCCTTCTATTCTGGAAGAACTAGGTGCAGAAGTCATTTCCTTGGGAGCTAGTCCCGATGGTTACAATATTAATCATGAGTGTGGCTCAACAAGCCCTGAAAAAGCTCAAGAAGAGGTGATCAAGCAAAGAGCAGATTTTGGTATTGCTCTAGATGGCGATGGCGATAGGGTAGTGCTAATAGACAACAAGGGAAACATACTTGATGGCGATGATATTATGTATATCTTGGCCTATGCTAACCCAAATAGAACAGGTCCATGGTCTGGAATTGTTGGAACCACAATGAGTAATTTAGGCTTTGAAGATGGCATAAAGAAATTAGGTTATAAATTTAAACGAGCTGATGTTGGGGACAAGCATGTGAGTCAGATGCTTCAAAAAGAAGGCTGGTTGCTTGGTGGCGAGCCATCAGGTCATATTATTTGCCGAGATTTAGTTAGCACTGGTGATGGAACAATTGCAGCGTTAAAAGTCATCTCATCACTTCTTATGCTGGAGAAAGAACCAGCTGATATTTTAAGAAATTATACAAAAATGCCACAAATCAATATTAATGTAGATGTTCAAAATAAAGATATTCTTTCTGATGCCAGTATTCAACAATCTATTAAAGAAATTGAATCAGACCTTACTGTTGGAAGAGTGTTAGTAAGACCATCTGGTACTGAAAATAAAATTCGAGTAATGGTTGAATCAGATGATGAGCCTACTGCAAAAAAATATGCAGAAGATATAGCAAAAATGTTTATTAGTTAGATATGTCATTAACGTTAATTGCTAACTGGAAGCTTCATGGCTCCAAGTCCTTTTCTCGGGACTGGTTAAATAGTTTTAATGATTCTTATCAAGGCTCCAGCCTTTCATCCATTGGAATTGCACCACCTTCTATATTTATAGATGATCTTACAAAACACATAGATAACCCTGGTATTTCAATAGGGTCTCAAAATGTAGATCATTTTCCCTCTGGCGCAAGAACTGGAGAAATATCAGCAGATATGGTGGCAGATGCAGGAGGGCAATTTTCACTTGCTGGACATTCCGAAAGAAGAATATTTTTTCAAGAAACTAATGCTGATATTGCACTAAAATTAGATTTGATCAGTGAAAGTTCACTGATTCCAATTTTATGTATTGGTGAGTCTATAGATGAAAAAGATCAAAATAAAACTGAAATTATTTTAGAGCAACAGATCATCGAGTCTTTGAGCGCTGGTTCAAAATTACAGAATCTAATAATTGCATATGAACCTGTATGGGCTATTGGATCTGGAAGCTCGGCAGCGCCTGAAGAAATAAATTCAATTCATAAATTGATTAAAGATATAGTACAATCACGTTTTTCTGCGTTAGACCTCCAAGGGGTTATATACGGTGGAAGTGTTAATATAGAAAATGCATTCCCAATTTTAGAAGAGGAAGAGGTTGATGGGGCTCTTATAGGTGGAGCATCGCTAAATGGAGAAGAGTTTGCAAAAATAGCAAATATCTTTAATGAATTAAAGGAATTATAAGAACATGATTATTACAAGCATTAAAATTATCTGCATTATTCTCGCCATTATTTTAATAGTTCTGGTCATTTTACAGCAAGGTAAAGGCTCTGATTTAGGCTCAGCATTTGGTGGAGGATCTTCTAATTCTATGTTCGGTGCAGTTGGTCCATCAAATTTTCTTGGAAAGCTAACTGCTGTAATTGCGGCATTGTTTTTAATTCTTAATTTGGCTCAAGCTGTATTGTTAAAAAATGAAAATACAGAAGTTTTGTTTAGCGAAGATGAGATTCAAGAAGCTACAAAGGTAGTTGAAATCCCAGTAGAGTAAATCAGATAATTTTCAGCAACTTTTTTGCATGCATGCTTAAGAGAGTTAGCGCTCCTGCTATCACCAATAATTCGGAATAGACCCCACTAAACAAAAAAGACAGCCCAAGCATAGAACCACCAATAAGAAATGGTTGAGACTTAAGACCTGTCAGATCTAGAAATCTTTCTTTCCCCAAATTACCTGAGTTAAACTTTATTAAAGAGAGAGCTGCTAGAGAAAATCCTGTAACAATCAACCAAGCATGATTAATTGAATCTTCAAATAGCATAAAAATTACTAAGTTAGAAGTTAAAATTCCAGCAAATATTAATACAACTAATATGCAGTGCAAAAAACAAAAGAAAGACACAGCAGCGCCAGCAGAATTTAATATAATTGAAAACTTACCCATTGTTATATTATAACATAACAATGTATGACAACTTAAATGGTGCCGAAAGCGGGACTTGAACCCGCACGAGCTTTCGCTCACTAACCCCTCAAGCTAGCGTGTCTACCAATTCCACCACTTCGGCAAAGTGCGGAGATTATATCAAGATATTTTTTTTAATACTGAAATAAATTTAAATAAACTTGACCTTCAGTGCATGCTTTCTATACACTCTATTTCTCTGCGATGCGGGGTGGAGCAGTCTGGTAGCTCGTCGGGCTCATAACCCGAAGGTCGTTGGTTCAAATCCAGCCCCCGCTACCAGTTAAAGAGAAACGTACTGGGGCATTAGCCCCTTTTTTTATTTATATAGTAATGAGAATAGAAGAAATAGAAAACACAATAACACCAGTAGTGGAAAGCCATGGATGCGTTCTGTGGGGTGTTGAGTTGTTAAGAGGTAAGAGAAGACCTACCATTAGAGCTTATATTGATGCTATAGCTGGAGCGACAATCGATGATTGTGAGAAAGTTGCGCAGGACCTCAATTATGAGCTTGCAATAAATGATTCGTTTATCGATCAAGATTATGTTTTAGAGGTCTCAACACCGGGCATAGATAGAAAGTTTTTTAAAGCAGAGCAACTAGCGCTATTTATTGCAGAAGAGTTTACTTTAAAGTTAAGAGAAAGCCTTGATGGAAAAAAAACTTTGACTGGAAAATTAGTAAATGTACAGGACAATGAAATTGTATTTAATTGCGGCAATGAAAAACTTAATTTAAATTTTTTAGACATAGATTTATGTAGACTAAAACCAAATTTTGACGAACTTATGAGGGTGAATAAATAATGGAAAGTATTGAAATATTAGCAGTTGTAGAATCTGTTTCTAATGAGAAAGGGATTGAAGAAGGAATTATTTTTGGTGCATTGGAGACGGCTATTGCCACGGCTTCATTACGCCATTTTCATGAAGATGCAGAAATCACCGTATCGATTGATAGGGTTTCTGGCGAGTACTCGACTCATAGACATTGGATCGTATCAGAAGAGACCGTAGAAGATTTCCATAAAGAAACACATGTTACTGAGAATGATTCCAAGTTAAGCCTTGGAGATACCTATTCTTTAGACGTAGATAATGTAGTGTTTGGCAGAATCGAAGCTCAGGCAGCTCGTCAAGTTATGATGCAAAGGGTCAGAGAAGCCGAAAGAGACACTATTGTTGCAATGTTTACTTCTCAAAATAATTCTTTGATGAATGGAACTGTAAAGAGGGTTACCAGAGATAATATTATAGTAGACATAGGCAATGATATCGAAGCAGTTCTGCCGAGAGATCAGCTGCTCCCAGGAGAGATCTATAAAATCAAAGATCGCATGAGAGCAATACTACAAATTAAAGAAATTGAAGGCAGAGGCTCACAATTAATGCTTAGCAGAAGTTGTCCTGAAATGGTCACAGAGCTATTTAGAATAGAAGTTCCAGAAATTAATGAAGACATAATTGAAATTAGAGGGATAGCTAGGGATGCAGGCTCTAGATCTAAAATTACAGTTAAGACAAACGATGGTAGGATCGATCCAGTTGGTGCTTGCGTTGGAATGAGAGGCTCAAGAGTTCAATCTGTCTCTGGCGAACTTGGCAATGAAAGAATAGATATTATTATCTATGATGATAATCCAGCTCAAATGGTTATCAATGCATTGGCTCCAGCTAAAGTCGAATCAATAGTCATGGACGAGGATTCAAGATCAATGGAATTAGCGGTTAATGAAGAGAACTTAGCGCTCGCAATTGGTTCTAGAGGTCAAAATATCCGCCTAGCTTCAAGATTAGTAGGCTGGGAATTAAATATTATTAGCAGCAATGAAGCAGAGGCAAAAGAAAGAGTTGTTGAGGCTGAGTTTCAAGCAAAACTTATGGATAATCTCAGCATCAATGAATCAGAAGCAGAGTCACTCATAAGAGGTGGATTTCTAAATTTTGATGATATAGCTTATGCAGAAGACTCCAAGCTATTAGGCGCACTAAAGCTGGAAGAATCTCGTGTAGAAGAGATCAAAGCTGCAGCAGCAGATGCCGCATTAATGGAAGCGATGGGTGAGATTACCCAAGAGGAATCAAATCTAGAATCTTTAACCGAACTTGGTTTTAGTGAAGAAGAGGTTGATATCTTGGTATCTAAAGCGCTAAAAAGCATGGATGATATTGCAGAGCTAGCGGTAGATGAGTTACAAGATATTATTGAGATATCTGATAAAAAAGCTGCAGATATTATTATGAAAGCTCGAGAAAGCTGGTTTAACTAAAACAGGACAGTACATTGGCATTAACAGTTAAAGATTTTGCGAAAGTCTTAAAGATCAAGGATGAAGCTCTATTAGAGAGAATGAAGGCAGCTGGCCTTCCTCATGTGAAAGCATCGGATGAAATTACTCCGGCTGATAAATTGGCTATTTTAAAATCTTTGAAAGATCGAAAGGGAGGCGGAGCTCAGGCTGTTACCTCATCTTCTAGTAGCGGAGGTGTTACCGTTAAATCAAAAGGGACAGTGTCTCAGCCAACGAATGCTGCACCGACTCAATCTGATGGACTGACCGATAATATTGAAGCAAAAAGACAAGCAGCAGCTGAAAATCTAAAAGAGCAGCAGCAAAAACGAGAAGACCAGATTAAAGAAGCAATTCGTTTAAAACAAGAGCAACAACAAGCAGCCAAAAAAACTCAACAAAAATTTCAGACTCCAACAAAAGCTCAGCCAAGAGTAAATGTTAAAGATCAGCTTTCTAGGGCAGCTAACGAATACTCACGAAGAGAGAAAAGCTTTAATGATGATTCCGAGCATCAATTTGCGAAGCCGGTTGAATTTATTCAAAGAGATATAGAGATACCTGAGATGATTCAGGTTGGAGAGCTTGCGAAGCTTATGACAATTAAAGGGGGAGAGATCGTTAAGACCTTAATGAGCTTAGGTGTTGCTGCCACTATTAATGATTCAATTGACCAAGAGACAGGTATCTTGGTTGTAGAGGAGCTTGGGCATAATGGTATTGCTTTCAATGATTCTTCAGTTGAAGATGAAATTCTTGGAAATATTACTTACTCAGATACTCCCAAGACAAGAGCACCAGTGATCACAGTAATGGGTCATGTAGATCATGGAAAAACAACTTTACTTGATTTTATAAGAAAAACTAAGGTTGTTGATGGCGAGGCTGGCGGAATAACCCAACACATAGGCGCTTATCAAGTTCCAGTGGGTGATGCGGTAATAACGTTTATAGATACGCCTGGCCACGCGGCTTTTTCATCCATGAGAGCAAGAGGAGCTAATACTACCGATGTAGTAATTTTAGTTGTTGCTGCAAATGATGGAGTGATGCCTCAAACAGAAGAAGCTATTAATCATGCAAAAGCAGCAGGAGTTTCAATTGTTGTTGCTATCAATAAGATGGACTTACAAGGTGCAGATGTAGAAAGAATCAAAGGCGATCTAGCGGCTAAGGACTTAACACCAGAAGACTGGGGTGGCAATATTCAGATGATTCCGGTGTCTGCTTTAAAAGGAGATGGCGTTGATAAGCTCTTAGAAGCCGTTGTCTTAGAATCAGAGTTATTAGAGCTTAAGGCTCATCATGAAGGACAGGCGCAAGGAGTAGTCATTGAATCAGAACTAGATAAATTTAGAGGCCCAGTTGCCACTCTATTAATTCAAAGTGGAACTTTAAAGCTTGGAGATATGGTTGTATGTGGAGCTTCAACTGGAAAAGTTAAAAGCATTATAGGGTCTGATGCATCAAAGCTTAAAACAGCTGAACCATCATTTGCAGTTGAAATATTAGGCTTAAATAGTGTTCCTAATGCTGGCGAAACTTTTCAGGTTGTTAAAAATGATAAAGAAGCTCGAGAAATTGCAGAATTCAGAGAGAATAAGCTTAAAGATAGAAAAGTTTTAAAGCAAAGAGATGAAAGTCTTGGAAACATTTTTGAATCCATGGGTCAATCCAATAAAAAAATTCTTAATGTCATTTTAAAATCAGATGTTGCAGGTACTTCAGAAGCTATTGTTGCAGCATTGAATGACATAGGTAATATTGATGCATCCATTAAGGTTGTCGCATCTGGTGTTGGTGGCATCACCGAATCTGATGTTAATCTTGCGGTTGCAACTGAATCAATGATTTTGGGTTTCAATGTTCGATCTGACAACGCCGCTAAAAAAATTGTAGAAAGTGAAGAAATAATTTTGTCTTACCACAGTATTATTTACGAGCTCATTGATGAGGTGAAGGCTCGTCTTAGTGGATTGCTTGATCCTATAATTAGAGAAGAAATTCTTGGAACTGCTGAGGTGCTAGAGGTATTTACTTCTCCAAAATTTGGACAAGTTGCTGGATCCATGGTGATTGACGGGTCAATTCTTATAAATAAACCTGTTCGCGTTCTTAGGGATGACGTGGTAATTCATCAAGGTGAATTAGATTCATTGAGAAGATTTAAAGATGATGTCAGTGAAGTAAAAAGTGGAACAGAGTGTGGAATAGGAATTAAAAATTACAAGGATATTCGTGCCGGTGATAAGGTTGAAGTCTTTGACAGGAAAGAAGAAGCTCAAACTATCTGACTACATGTCATCATCCAGAATTCCAAAAGTAGAAGATTTTTTAAAGAAAGAGATCTCTCAAATTATTTCAGCACAAGTCCAGGACCAGCGATTCAAACTCCTAAATATAGTAGATGTGAAAGCGTCAGCTGACCTTGGGGTTGCAACCGTTTTTTTTACCATCATTAATGGAGATAAAAGCCAAGCTCCTGAAAAGAAATCATTAGATAAGTTTGCCTCTATGATTCGATCTAAGTTGTCGAAGTTCATGAAAATTAGAAGAGTTCCAAAACTAATTTTTAAATATGATGAAAGTTTAGAGAGATATAATAATATTGATTCAATTTTAAATTCCCTAAGTGACTAACGGATTTTTATTAGTAGATAAGGAGTCGGGAGTTACCTCATCCAGGGTTGTTCAGGCCGTTAAAAAAAAGTTTCAGTTTAAAAAGGTTGGTCATCTTGGCACATTGGATCCCATGGCAACTGGATTATTAATTCTTGCAATTAATCGTGGAACCAAATTCTCCTCTTTATTGCTAGAAAGCCACAAATCTTATGCAGCAGAAGTCACTCTTGGAGTGCAGACAGATACTGACGATGCTGAGGGAGAGCAAATAGTTGCCAGGCCAATTACTTGTAGCAAGGAAGAGGCAAATCAAATGCTTTTATCTTTTTTGGGTAAAAGCAAGCAGAACCCACCAACATACTCTGCACTTAAGGTTCATGGAAAGCCTATGTATAAATATGCTCGTGAAGGCATAAAAGTAGAGAAAGCTCCCAGGGATATAGAAATTAAAACCATAGAAAATATTTCTATTAATTTGCCAAGTATCTCATTTGAGGTAAGTTGCTCAAAAGGGACATATATTCGCTCCATTGCGCGAGATCTTGGTGAATTACTAGGATGCGGAGGACACTTATCTGCTCTAAAAAGACTAACCCAACAAGACTTTTTATTAAAAGATGCAAAAACAATAGATGAAATTAATGAACAGGATATCATTCCTCTTGAGCAGGCTTTCAATCATCTAGGTTCAGTACATATTTCCGAAGAGCAATTAAAGAAATTCATGAATGGCTCTGCAATTGATTTAAGCCTTTCCGAGAACAGCCTTTTAAGAGTATATAATTCTGAAAATGTATTCATCGCATTAGGCAGAAATTCTTCAGAAGGATTTAAGCATGAATACCTTGTTTAAAAGGGTAATTAGTAATAAGCTACAGCATCTCAGACTTTAGATATGCAAGGTTTGGGTAATTTTTAGAGCATATCCAAGGAGAAAAAACATGGCTTTACTAAAAGAAGAAAAGAATAAAATTGTTAAAGAATTCCAGAACAGCGATGCTGATACTGGTTCCTCAGAAGTACAAATTGCACTTTTAACGGAAAATATCAACAAACTCCAATCTCATTTTAAAATTCATAAAAAAGATCACCATTCTAGAACAGGCCTCATTAGAATGGTTAACTTAAGACGAAAACTATTAGCTTATCTAAAAAGAAAAAATCTAGAAAGTTATCAAGAAATAATTAAATCTCTTAAATTAAGAGGATAAACAAAGGAAAATCGTGGAAGAAAATACATTAAACACTCAGTCCGTAGAGTTTGAATACGGAAATAAAACTGTAAAAATTGAAACTGGTAAAGTTGCTAGACAGGCTACATCGAGCATCATAGTAACTATAGATAATCTTGTGTTGTTAACAACAATGGTTGCAAGAAAGGAAGCTGATCCAAGGAAAGACTTCTTTCCACTGGCTGTTTTCTATCAAGAAAAATTTTATGCTGCGGGCAAAATTCCTGGCGGCTATTTTAAAAGAGAAGCTCGACCTACAGAGCAAGAAACTTTAACTTCAAGACTTATTGATAGACCAATAAGACCTTTATTTCCTGAAGATTTTAAGAATGAGGTTCAGATTTTTTGTACAGTATTATCAGCTGATAAAAATATCAATCCAGATATAGCATCTTTAATTGGAGCTTCGGCAGCTCTTTCTATTTCAGGTGTCCCATTTCAAGGGCCTCTTGGAGCAGCCAGAGTCGGATTTATTGATAGTAACTTTGTGCTAAACCCATCACCAGCAGAGCTTGAAAATTCTATGCTGGATATGGTTGTAGCGGGAACAGAGGATGCTGTTTTGATGGTTGAATCTGAAGCAAACGAATTAAGCGAAGATATTATGTTGGGCTCAGTGCTTTTTGGGCATCAAGAGATGCAAAAAGTCATTAAAGCTTGCTCAGAACTTCGAGCAAAGGTTAATCCTACTCCTTGGGAATTCTCTGAAGACACAGTCACAGCAGAGTTTACATCCAATGTAGCAGAATCTTTTACAACTGAAATTGCTGCTGCATTTAAAGTAGCAGACAAAGCAGAGAGAGGAGATGCTCTTCATGCGATTAAAGATCAAATTTCTGAAAAGTATGGTGCTGATTTAGATGACCTGGAAAAAGGCAAGCTAATGAATGCTTTTAAAGCTGTAGAAAAAGATGTTGTTAGAAAAAGTATTCTTGCGAATGAACCTAGAATAGATGGTAGAGATCGCGATACTGTTAGATCTATTTTTGTTGAAACAGGAGTTCTTCCTAGCGCTCATGGTTCTTCTCTTTTCACTAGAGGTGAAACTCAAGCATTAGTAGTGGCAACCCTTGGCTCAACTCGAGATGCACAAAGAATAGAAAGTTTAAATGGTGAGCAGCACAATCAGTTTATGCTGCATTATAACTTTCCTGCATACAGTGTTGGTGAAATTGGTATGCCTCTTGGACCAAAGAGACGAGAAATTGGCCATGGAAATCTAGCTAAAAGAGCTATCAAAGCAGTCCTGCCTGACTCTGAAGAGTTTGGTTATACTTTGAGAGTGGTATCAGAAATCACTGAATCTAATGGCTCAAGCTCCATGGCTTCAGTTTGCGGAACTTCATTATCATTAATGGATGCTGGCGTACCAATCACAAATCCAGTTGCCGGAATAGCAATGGGACTGATTAAAGAAGAAGATAATTTTGCTGTGCTAACAGATATATTGGGAGATGAAGATCATCTTGGCGACATGGACTTTAAAGTTGCAGGAACAAAAGATGGTGTTACCGCTTTGCAAATGGATATTAAAGTGCAAGGAATCACTGCAGATATTATGGAGTCAGCTCTAGAAAAAGCAAAAAATGCAAGATTACATATCCTTGAGAAAATGAATGCCGTTATTTCTGGGCCAAAAGAATTATCTGATAGTACCCCAGCAATGAAGAAGATCACTGTGCACCAAGATAAGATTAAAGAAATCATTGGTAAGGGCGGCGCTGTAATTAAAGGTATGCAGGCTGATACTGGTGCATCTGTTGATGTTAATGATGACGGTGTTGTTACTATTTTTGGTGAAACTCAATCTATTATGCTAGCAGCATTAGAGATTATAGAAGGTATTATCGAAGATCCTGAGCTTGATAAAATTTATGAAGGCAAAGTAGTTAAAATTGTAGATTTTGGCGCTTTTGTTAACATTCTCCCTGGTAAGGATGGACTACTTCACGTTTCAGAAATTTCTTCAGAGAGAGTGGAGAATGTTTCAGATGTTCTCACTGAAGGCGATATTATCAAAGTAAAACTAATTGGCTTTGACAGAGGAAAAATGAAGCTTTCTAAAAAAGCAATCGAAGAATAGTCATCATTTCAGTGAATAATCACAAATAGTGATGATGAATAATTTCATTATCACTATTTTTTATAAAGTCAAGTAAAGCAATTTTAATTATTACATAAACTTGCATCCTGCATCTCAAATATGGTTTTATAGTTAAGTTAACACCATAAACCATAGGGGGAAATTATGGATAATGCATGGAGAATGATAAACGACCTAGTTAGTAATTTAACTAGTGTTATAACTGGTCTCTTAGGACTTGGTATCGTAGGAGCTTTAGCTTTTGGCGATATGTCAGTAGTTGGACTTGATGTGATAACTCACGTAACCGATCTAGTTAGCTCATTAGCTAGTAGCGGAGTAGTGGGCCTTCTAGTTCTTGCCGTTCTAATGGCTTTAGTTAATAGATAAGTTTAACTTAACTATTTGTTAAGAGGGGCGAAAGCCCTTCTTAACTTTTTATAATATTATGAATTTTGATTTTTCACTCGAAGGACTAACTAATCTCTTAAATAAATTAACCAGGCTACTCGTGCCATTTGTAGCAGTTTCATTACTGCTTGGTATTATCTTTGGAACATCAACTCCTTTTGTTGGAGATGTATACAAGAATGTAGCTGATATTCTAAATATGCTTGGAGAGGATGCTCTTCTTGCCTTAGTCTCGTTGATTATTATTTTTATATATCTAAGAAAAGAATAGATTTAGTTTTTTGAGAACGCCCAAAGAGATATCTTCTCTATGGATTTTTTTCTTTATAATTCCTGAGACATCATAAGTGATGGTGGCTATGGGTGGAATTGAACCACCGACCCCAGCGTTATGAGTGCTGTGCTCTAACCGTCTGAGCTACATAGCCAAGTTTGAGAATGATAAAGAACTCAAATTATATGTCAAACGTTAAATTTAAAGTGAATTACATCACCATCTTGAACGGTATATTCTTTTCCTTCCAATCTAAGCTTGCCATCTCTTTTGGCCCCAGCCTCTCCCTCACAAGCAATAAAATCATCAAATGATATTATCTCAGCTTTAATAAAACCTCTCTCAAAATCTGTATGAATAACTCCGGCCGCTTGAGGAGCTAAAGAATTTTTATGAATGGTCCAGGCTCTAGATTCTTCTGGTCCTGAGGTGAAATATGTTTCAAGGTTTAACAGTTTATAACCAGCTAAAATAATTTTATTTAAAACTGGCTCATCCATTCCCAGTAATTCCAAGTACTCACGTTGCTCTTCTTCTTCTAAGTTAGCTAATTCATGCTCTATCTTAACTACAGCAGGAATAATGCTTACAGAGTTAGCTTCTGCATAATTTTGCAGATCTTCTAATTTATTTTTTGATTGATCGTCTGATAAATTTGCAATTAGTAGCATTGGTTTTGTAGAGAGTAGATTTAAGCTCTGAATAAATTCTTTTTCTTCATTATCAAAGCTAGATAAATTTGGAAGAGCGCCACTCTCCATCATCTTTTTTAATGAATGTATGATTCCTTGATCCTTTTGAGCTTGAACATCACCCGATCTAATTAATTTCTCTAATTTAAGCAATCGTTTATCTAGCACTTCAATATCAGCAAAGATTAATTCTAAATTTATTGTTTCTAGATCGCTGAGCGGCTCTACTTTTCCGTCTACATGAATCACATTCTCATCATCGAAACATCTAACCACATGGAGCAGGGCATTCATCTCCCTGATATTAGACAAGAATGCATTTCCAAGACCCTCTCCTTGAGATGCTCCCTTAACTAATCCAGCGATATCAACAAAACTCATTGTGGTTGGTATAACTTTTTTGGACTGAGCAATTTTATCGATCATTTGAAGTCTATTATCTGGAACATTCACAATCCCAAGATTAGGCTCAATAGTACAAAATGGAAAATTTTCAGCAGGTATGGCAGATTTGGTAATCGCATTAAACAGTGTAGATTTACCAACATTGGGCAAGCCAAGAATTCCACATTTAAAACCCATATTTACTCCGTATGTAGTCTCAGTTGCGCTTTTTCAATCTGAAGATCTGCTAAAAAATCTATAATATTCAGAAATTCAATATAACTATCATCTAACAATGCTTTTTCATTGGGCTTAAATTTCCCTAAAACCCAATTTGTTACATCTGCTTTATCACCTGGGTGACCTATACCAACTCTTAATCTAATAAAGTGGTTACCAACTAAGCTAATAATGCTTCTCAGGCCATTGTGGCCTCCGTGACCACCCTCAACTTTTAGTCTCAGTGTTCCAGCCGGAAGATCTAAGTCATCATGGATAACAATTGTATTAGGGAGCTCTAGAGAATTATTTCTAATAATTTTTTTTACAGACTGACCAGATTCATTGACATATAAATTTGGGAACCCCCACAATACTTTTTCATCAACAGACATTGCGATTGATGCATCTAATTTGTTTTTGATTGTGAGGTCTATTTGATTTTCTAGACAATACTGAATGACCCAATCTTTACCAATATTGTGCCTAGTTCCATTATATTTTTGACCAGGATTACCTAAGCCAAGAATACATATTTTAGGCACAGGATCTGAGCACTTTAGCTATTTTCATCAGACTCATCTGAGCCTTCAGAATTATCAGACGTCTCTGCATCACCTTCACTAGATGTTTCGCCATCAGCTTCTTCTGCTTCTATTTCAACTTCTTCTTCCTCAGCTCTTGGAGCGTTCACTGAAACAACCATCTGATCGTTTTCTGCGTCAAAGCCAGGTATCTCAGCTCCCTCAGGTAGCGCAAGCTCTGAGAGACGAATTGCTTCATTAAGCATTAAATTAGTAATATCAATCTCAATTGCTTCTGGAATATTTCCGGCTAAACAGGCTATTTCTATCTCAGATATTGCTTTTGCAATAACTCCACCGTCTGTCTTAACTCCCTCACAATCCTCTTCGCCAATAAATCTAAATGGCACAATAACTTTTAGTTTTGTTTTGCTAGAGACCCTTTGGAAATCTGCATGCAAAAATTTTCCTTTTACAGGCTCTCTTTGAAGCTCCTTCAATACGACTTTCTCCTCTTGTCCTTCTAGAAGAATTTTTAAAACCTGTGTATAAAATAGTTCACTTTCAGAAGCCTTGGTCAGCTCATTAAGTCTAACTTTAATATTTTTAGACTCTTGTTCATTTCCATAGATTATTGCAGGAACCATTGAATCTTCTCGTCTAATTTCACGAGTCTTGTTTGTTCCAGTTCTAATCCTTAGATCAGCATTTAATATAATTTCATTTGACATAGTTCTTACCTTATTAAATTGTTACAAGAAAAGTGCACTAAGCGACTCTTCATTGTTTAATCTTCTGACACATTCAGCAATTGTAGGTGCCAGAGAAATGACGCGTATTTTACTGCATTTTTCTGCTTCTGGGGACAATGGAATCGAATTCGTTACAACTAACTCATCAATGGAAGAATTTGAAATTCTTTCAATTGCTGGTCCTGATAAGACTGGATGAGTGATGTATGCTTTCACTTTAGCAGCTCCAGCATCTTTTAGCGCTTGTGCTGCATTGCAAAGTGTCCCAGCTGTATCAATCATATCATCAGGAACAATGCAGCATTTTCCTGCAACATCACCAATTATATTCATCACTTCCGATTCGTTTGCTGTTGCTCTTCTTTTATCGATAATTGCTAGATCAGACTGGCCTAAGAATTTTGCCAATGCTCTTGCTCTTACTACGCCACCGGCATCTGGAGATACAACTAAAATTGGCTCATCGTTTGATGACCTTGATTTGATGTCATCGTGCATTATTTTAGTTGCATAAACATTATCAGCTGGCATATCAAAAAAACCTTGAATTGATTCAGAATGAAGATCTACAGTAAGAACTCTATCTACACCAACTGTATTCATCATATCTGCAATTACTTTTGCGCTAATAGGGACTCGGGCAGACCTAACTCTTCGATCTTGTCGTGCATATCCATAATAAGGAATGATTGCAGTAATCTTGGAGGCAGATGATCTCTTGAGTGCGTCTGTAATCAACATCAACTCCATTAAATTAGCGTTTGAAGGAGAGCAGGTAGATTGCACAATATAGGTTTCATGTCCGCGAACATTTTCTAGAATTTCAACCTTAATCTCACCATCGGAAAATTTACCCAATTCAATTTTGCCAAGCTTGGCTCCAAGAATTTCGACTATCTCTGTTGTTAGTTGCTGAGAAGCTGAGCCCGCAAATATTCCAACTGTTGGCTTATTTATCATAGTTGTTCAAAATGGCTGGGGTGGCTGGATTCGAACCAGCGCATGACGGGATCAAAACCCGTTGCCTTACCGCTTGGCTACACCCCATTATGTTAAGTATTTCAATAATGGAGAACATTGTAATGGTTCGCAAAAAAAGTGTCTCCATTTAGTTGGAATTTTTTTTAAAGTTTTTTTAATACTTTCATCATTTTTAACTCTGCAAAATATTGTTGAACCTGTTCCTGACAACTTAAAAGGTTCATCAACCGCTAATTCTTTAAAAATTTCTCTTACCTCTGGATGCTTTTTAAGAAAAATCTGTAAAAAAGGATTTTCATCTTCTGCGGATAATTGAAGCATATTCTGCTCATGCAATTCATCCCATAATTGGAACATCTCATGGGTAGAGCTATGTATTGGAGGGGAAACAACTAAAAATTTGTTAGTTTCACTGTTTATTTCAGAGAGTTGCTCTCCAATACCTGATGCAATTGCATTTTTGCCTAAAACAAAGAAAGGAACATCTGCACCAAGTTTTAATCCTATTTTCATGAGCTCAGAAATATCAAGCTGAAGAGAAAAAAGTTTATTAATTCCAATCAGTGCTGCAGCCGCATTAGAGCTCCCCCCGCCTAAACCTCCCCCAATGGGAATATTCTTTTCAATAATGATGTTGCAATGAAGTTCTCGTGCAACATGCTTGCTAAGAGCTTCTATTGCTTGATATACAAGATTTTTTTTACTATCTATATCGATGCTTGCATTTGTACGAATTGAACTTTGTTGGGCATTACTCTTCTCAATATGCATCACATCACAAAGGTCTATCAGCTGAAAATGGCTTTTAATTTCATGCATACCATTCTTTTTCTTTTCAAGAACCTTGAGAGTAAGGTTGAGCTTAGAGGGGCAATGAAGAATCAAGCTTTCACTCATAGCTTAAAAAATCCTGATATGGTCCATATATCTGTTTCTATTTTTAATAAAAGCTTTTCTTCAGAATTGCTGCACTGCACTTTAAAAGATCCATCGTTCCAATTTTGAGTTTTACTTATCGCAGTAAGGCATTTATAGAATATTTTAATTATTTGAGAAGAAAGTATTTTCACATCGCCCATCTCAAATTTCTGCAAACCATCAATTGTTTTTAACATTAAAATTTCAGTTGTATTTTTATCTACTTCAGCTCTTAATACATTGCCATAAAAGGGTTTTTTAATCTGTATAATATCTACATCTGTGTTGCTTTGAAGTGAAACATTAAAGGGAAAAGTATTACTTCCGTTATTGGCTAAGAATTTACCATTTAAACTTATGCCAGCTTGAAAGTTTTGGGTTGATGCACAAGAGCTAACTAATAGGGCGATACAAAGATTTTTTGTTATGGAATTACAACTGTTTGGCATAAATCATAAAACTACAAAGCTTTCAGAAAGAGAGCTTTTTATTATAAATGAGTCCAATCAAGAAGAGTTCAAAAACTTTATGGAATTGAGCTTTGGAGATCAAGTAGAGTCCTTTGTCGCTCTTTCTACTTGCAACAGAACAGAAGTGTATCTTTTCGCTAATGAATCTATTGCTTCGTCAGTCATGCATAAAACAGCAGAATTTCTTGGCTGCAGTGATTTCATAGCCCAGGATTCATATATTTTGGATAATAATAAGGCCTTAGAGCATATGTGTTGTGTTGCAAGCGGTTTAGATTCTCAGGTTTTAGGAGAGCAAGAGATCTTTGGGCAGTTTAAAAAAGCTATTCAGTCATTTGCAAACATTAAAACTCTTCATGGCAGATTGCAGCAAATAACAGATGAAGTAATTTCCATCGCAAAAGCAGCAAGAACTGAAACAAATATTGGAGTGAACCCACTGTCAATTTCTGGCTTATCTTTAAAGATTGTAAAAGAGATATTTGAGGATCCTGAGCTGCAACAAGTAACTGTTGTTGGGGCAGGGCAAATGGCTTTGGGTGTTATAGAACATTTTTATGATAATGGTATTAGAAGTATCCATGCTGTTAATAGAACCAAAAAGACCCTAGATATTTCTGATTCTATAAGCTTTGAGACCTCTAACTTAAGTCAGCTTGCTTCTATCATTCAATCAACAGACATACTGATTGCGTCTATTAGCACCCCATTACCAATAATCGGGAAGGGCCTCATTGAAGATGCTTTTCGCATTAGACAAAATAAACCAATGCTATTAATTGATTTGGGTGTGCCGAGAAACATAGAAGATCAAGTAAGAGATTTAGAAAATGCCTATCTTTTTAGCATTGAAGATATGGAGCAAGTCACCCAAGAAAACTTAGAAGAAAGAACTGAAGAAGCTCAAAAAGCTATTGATTTGATTAAAAATAAGGTTGTTCAGATTGATAGTCGTTTAGAGGTTAAAAAGAAAAAGAATAATATGTATCTAGATTTGCAAAAGATGTGCAGCAATCTTGATCAAAATGAGATTCAGACTATTTTGAAAGCAGATGATCCGTTAAGAAAAATCCAACATATGCTTGATCAAACAGATGATCAGCTACAATATCTATCCAAATTAAATTCTCACGAAATTCTGTCTATGCTGAAGGAGATTAACAGTGCTCGATAATTCTATTATTTTAAAATTAGAAAGTCTTTGCGCTAGATCAGAAGAGATTAAGGTTGACCTCTCAGCAGAAGGGGCGACTGATAACATGGCTAAATTCACTCAACTGAATAAAGAATTTTCTGAGATTACCCCTGTAGTAAATTTATTTAAATCGCTCCAAGATTTTGAGGAAGAATTATCAGGAGCAAAAGAGTTATTAGATTCTGGTGATGCGGAGCTGATTGAGCTTGCAAAAAGTGACATCTCAATTAGCGAAGACAAGATAGTTCAACTTGAAAAAGATTTAAAGTTTATGTTACTTCCGAAAGACGATGCTGATGATGGCTCAGCATATCTAGAAATTAGGGCTGGCGCTGGTGGAGATGAAGCTGCAATTTTTGCTGCAGATTTATTTAGAATGTATAGCAGGCTTTCTGAGCGTCAAGGCTGGAAGATAGAAATGGTAAATACTAAAACTTCTGAACCAAGTGGATTAAAAGAAGTTGTTGTAAAAATTAATGGCCAAGGCGTTTTTAAATTTTTAAAATTTGAATCTGGAGTGCATAGAGTTCAACGAGTTCCAGAGACTGAATCTCAAGGGAGAATTCATACTTCAACGGTTACTGTAGCAATTCTTCCTGAGGTAGATGAGGTTCAGGATGTTGAAATAGATAAAAGTGACTTAAGAGTAGATACATATCGCGCATCTGGGGCGGGTGGACAGCATGTTAATAAAACAGACTCCGCTGTTCGTTTAACGCATATTCCAACAGGCGTTGTTGTAGAGTGTCAAGACCTCCCATCTCAACATAAAAATAAAGCTAAAGCCATGGCTTTATTGGTTGCAAAGCTAAAACAAAATGAAATTGATGAGCAGCAAAGTTCAATTGCAAGTGAAAGAAAAATATTAGTTGGGACAGGTGATAGAAGTGAAAAAATTAGGACTTATAACTTCCCCCAAGGACGCATTACCGATCATCGCATAAAGCTTACTCAACACAATCTAGATCAAGTCATGGATGGTGACATGATCTCTATTTGTCAGGCTCTTCTCACCGAGAATCAGCTGGCCCAGCTCTCAAACCTTGAAGATAATACCTAATTGAATTTAAGTCTTAAATTTTACTTTGATCACGCTCAAAAGCTCAGTTTTGAGCATAAGGAGATAGTCAGAGACTTTGGTTATTTTTTGAACGCAATTGGTATTGCCAGCACTGCTATTGCATTGAAAGGATGATCTAGAGATTTCTGAGGAGCAACTTGCATCAGTAGATAATTTTTTTACCAGTTATGTCGAGGGCATTCCACTTGATTATATTTTAAATGAATCATCATTTTTAGATTTTACATTTTATGTTGATTCTAGAGTGCTTATTCCCAGGCCTGAAACAGAGTTAATCGTTGAAAAAGTTATAGATTTCGCCTTAAATAAAAATGCTAATGTTTTAGATGTAGGGTACTGGCTCTGGTTGCATATCTATTTCCCTTGCAATGCTTCGGCCTGATTTAAAAATATTCGCATCAGATATTTCTTTAGATGCTCTTGATGTAGCATCAATTAACCTACAAAACTATCAAGTTAAAAATGTACTTTTGATTCAATCTAACTGGCTATCGTATGTAAAAACCAAATCAGTAGATTTAGTGATTTCTAACCCACCTTATCTAAAACCAGACGACATTCACTTAGGAAATTTAATCCATGAACCACAATCTGCTTTAGTTTCTCCAAAAGGAATAAAAAGTTTTCTTGAAATCTCTCATCAAGCTTTTATTGCACTTAAACATGGTGGGCGAATTATCTTTGAACATGGTCACTCTCAGAGACTTGAAGTAACTGAAATCTTAGAAGATTGCGGATTTACAAATATTATTTCAGAGCCAGACTTGCAGGGTTTAGATAGGTTTATTTATGCTCAGAAATTATAAAAAAAATTTTATTATTGAGCTGCAAAGATGATCTTTTTTAAAGGATTCGTATGATAAGATTTATGTTTTAAAAAGTATCGATTCAAGTCATTATAATTAATTATAATTAAGATATGCAAAAGGGGAGAACGCAATGAAGGGCAATATGATGGAATGGGATCTAACAATCCCACAAGCAATTTCTCATGCTGAGAAATATAATTTTGATGGTCAATTAATTTCAAGAGAGCTTGATGGCTCTATTAAAAAAACAACATATGGCGAGTCAATACAGCGGTCTAAAAAACTTGCAAATGCTCTTAATAAATTAGGCATTCACCCTTCATGACACGGTCGCAACCATTGCATGGAATAACAGCCGTCATTTTGAAACATATTTTGGTGTTTCAGGGATGGGCGCTATTTTGCATACTTTAAATCCAAGGTATTCACCAGCCCAATTGGTTTACATCCTAAATCACGCAGAAGATAAAGTTCTAATAATTGATCCAACGTTTATTCCTCTTGTAGAGGGAGTCCAAGACCAGCTAAACTTTTTAGAAACAATTATTATTGCTGCAGAAAAATCTGCTATTCCTGAGAATAATTTAAATAACGCTTGCAGCTATGATGATTTGCTTGAGCAAGAATCAAGTGAATACCAATGGCCGGAGTTAAGTGAAGATACTTCATCTGCTTTATGTTATACCTCTGGGACCACTGGCAATCCTAAGGGTGTTCTCTATTCTCATCGATCAACTATCCTGCATGCAATTTCCATTGCTGGAACCATGGGGTTTCATTCTTCTAGCGCAGTGTTGCCAGTTGTTCCTATGTTTCATGTTAATGCTTGGGGCGTTCCATATTCTGCTCTAATCAATGGTTTTACATTAGTGCTGCCAGGGCATGCGCTCGATGGGGAGTCTTTGTATGAGCTGGTGCAACAAGAATCTGTAGATTGTCTTCTGGGAGTGCCAACGGTTTGGTTGGGATTGTTGCAATACCTAGAAGGTAAAGGATTAAAAATGGAATCTGTTGATCAAGTCCTTGTAGGAGGCTCTGCTGCTCCTTACGCAATGATTAAAGCTTTTGATGAGCAACATGATGCATTTCTTACTCATGGGTGGGGGATGACAGAGATGAGCCCCTTAGGAACTATTAATACTCAAACTAAAAAAGCAATGAGCCTACCAACAGAAGAGAGATATCAACTTCAAACAAAGCAAGGCTATCCAATGTTTGGTGTGGAGATCAAGACTGTTGATGATGATGATAAAGAATTGCCTAGAGATGGTGAGGCTAGTGGAGCGCTAAAAGTTAAAGGTCCATGGATTATGCATACTTATTTTAAAGCAGAGGGACCGGCTGTAGATGACGAGGGCTGGTTTGATACTGGTGATGTTGCAACAATTCATCCAGATGGATGCATGCAAATTGTTGATAGGGCAAAAGATGTAATTAAAACAGGAGGGGAGTGGATTAGCTCTATAGATTTAGAAAATGCTGCCCTTACTCATGAAAATATATTAGAAGCATGTGTTGTGGGAGTCCCTCATCCAAAATGGGATGAAAGACCCTTACTGTTTTTAATTACAAAAGATGGAAATCAAATAGACAAACAAGAAATTAATGATTTTCTTTTAGAAAAGGTTGTAAAGTGGTGGCTTCCAGATGATATTATTTTTGTTAAAGAGCTTCCTCATGGCGCAACAGGCAAATTATTAAAAGTAGATTTAAGGGAAGAATACAAAGAACATTTAATGGAGAAATAGTATGTTACACATTGTAAAACCAGATGAAATTGAGTCAGTAATAGGAAAGGATTTAGGGGCATCTGATTGGATGATCATTGATCAGGATAGGATTGATAAATTTGCGGATGCAACGATGGATCATCAATTTATTCACGTGGATCCAAAGCAGGCTGAACCAATTTTTGGCTCAACAATTGCACATGGTTTTCTTTCTTTGTCTCTTGTTGCCGGCATATCTTTCGAGCAAGAGATTGGTATGGTGATTGAGGGCACAAAGATGGGATTAAATTATGGCTTAGATAAAGTGAGATTCTTAAGTCCCGTTCCAGTAAATTCAGAAGTCCGTATATTAACTAAATGTGTAGATGTTTCTGAGAAAAATCCTGGACAGTTTCTAGTTAAAAATGAAGTAAAAATGGAAATAAAGGGTGTTGATAAGCCTGCATACATTGCAGAAACTCTGAGCTTATTTATTACTTAAGTTTTTCTTTCAGGATAGTCGTTAACAGACTTGGGTTAGCTTTCCCTTCTGTTAGCTTCATTACTTGACCTACAAAAAAACCAAAAAGTTTTTCTTTGCCCCCAAGATAAGCTTCTACCTGAGATGGATTCTCTTTTATTACTGTGCTGATAATTTCTTCAATTGCTCCATCATCAGAAATTTGCTTCAATCCTTGAGATTCAATGATTTCGTCTGGTGAGGCCCCGCTTGCATACATTTCTTCAAAAATAGATTTTCCAATTTTTCCAGATATTGTTTGATCATCAATCCTATTAATCAGCATTGCAAGATTAGCTGGTGTTAATTTAGACTGATTAATCTCAATAGCATCTTTGTTAAGAAATGCACCAATCTCACCAATCAACCAATTTGCTAATAAACCATAATTTTTAGTTTCTTTTGAAGACTGCTCAAAGAAATCAGCCATAATTTTTGATGATGCTAAAATTTGCGCATCATATTCAGACAGACCAAAATCTTTTGCAAAACGTTTTTCTTTCTCTTTCGCCAATTCAGGAAAACTATCTTTAATATCTTGCATTTCTTTATCAGAAATAACCACTGGCAGGAGATCTGGTTCAGGAAAATACCTATAGTCATTAGCAAATTCTTTAGATCTCATGGGCCTTGTTTCGTCTTTGACGCTGTCATAGAGTCTAGTTTCTTGCGTAACCGTTTCTCCATTTTCTAATTGTTTGATTTGCCTCTTTCACCTCAAAATTAATAGCTTTTTCAACAAAACGAAAAGAGTTAATATTCTTTATTTCTGTTCTGGTTCCTAGCTCAGGATCACCTACTTTTCTAACAGAGACATTTGCATCGCATCGAAGCGACCCTTGAGACATATTTCCGTCAGATACATCTAGATATGTCACTAATTGATGCATTGCTTTCATATATGCAACAGCCTCTTTAGCATTAGAGATTTCTGGCTCAGAAACAATTTCTAGAAGAGGTGTTCCTGCTCTATTAAGATCAATCGCAGAATAACCATCAAATTGATCATGAATGGACTTTCCTGCATCTTCTTCTAAATGAGCTCTTGTAATATTTACAGTCTTAATTCCTTCCTCAGTTTCAATGTCTATTGTTCCACCCAAGACAATTGGCAGATCCATTTGAGTAATTTGGTAACCTTTTGGTAAGTCTGCATAAAAATAATTCTTACGATCAAAGATAGAGGTTTGATTAATTTTCGCCCCTACAGCCAAGCCAAAGCGGATAGCTTTATAAAATGCCTCCTTATTAACGGATGGCAATACCCCTGGTAGACCACAATCAATTAAATTCACATTAGTATTAGGACTTTTTCCAAATTCAGTAGAAGCTCTAGAAAAAAGCTTTGTTTTTGTTGATAGTTGAACGTGAGTCTCAATACCTATGACTGTTTCCCAGGCCATTAGAACTCCTCCATACTAGGTTTATCGAGATGAAATGCAGAGTTCTGTTGAAAAATATGAGCCGCATTCAGAATTTGATCTTCTCTTAAAAAATTACCAATAAGCTGCAACCCTGCTGGCATAGAATTTACCTTTCCATGAGGTATAGATATTGCTGGCAATCCAGCTAAATTCGATGAAATAGTAAATAGATCTTCTAAGTATAGTTCAATAGGATTTTGCGCTCCCTTGCTTCCAAAGGCAAAAGCAGTTCCCGGTGACGTTGGCGTCATTATCAAATCAATAGATTCAAAAGCTAATTCAAAATCATTCTTTATTAATCTTCTTACTTGCTGTGCTTTTTTGTAATAAGCATCATAGTAACCAGCCGAAAGAGCATATGTTCCAATTAAAATTCTTCGTTTGACTTCATCTCCAAAACCTTCACTTCTAGATTTAATATAAAGATCATTAAGATCACCAGTGTTCTCGGCCCTGTGCCCAAAACGAACTCCATCAAACCTTGATAAATTCGACGAGCATTCTGCTGGAGCAATAGAGTAATATGTTGGAACTGACGCTGATATATTTGGCAGTGAAATTTCTACAAATTCAGCTCCCAGCGTTTCATAAAGCTTCTTAGAATCCTCAAAGCGATTTTGCACTTCAGAATCTAGATCGCCCAAACTAAACTCTTTGACTATGCCAATTTTTAAACCTTTGATGGGTTGATTGATTGTATGCAGCAAATCAGTGCTTTCTATGTCTAAAGAAGTGGTATCTTTCGAATCATGGCCTGACATTTCATTGAGTAATATTGCACAGTCTTCAGCTGACCTTGCTAGTGGACCAGCTTGGTCAAGACTAGAGGCAAAAGCAATCATTCCCCATCGAGACACTCTTCCATATGTTGGCTTTATGCCTGTGATTCCGCAATGAGCTGCTGGTTGACGAATAGAACCACCAGTATCTGTTCCCGTTGCTGCTGGAACAATTCCTGCTGCAACTGCTGCAGCTGAGCCACCTGAGCTACCGCCTGGTACATACCCTTTTTTCCAAGGGTTGTGAACGTTACCAAAATAACTGGTTTCATTTGAAGAGCCCATCGCAAACTCATCCATATTTGTCTTTCCGATAGTAATTGAGCCTGCACTTTCTAGTTTCATGACAGCAGTTGCAGTATATGGAGGTATAAAATTAGATAGAATTTTTGAAGAGCAAGTTGTTCTAAGCCCCTCAGTGCAAAATAAATCTTTTTGAGCCAGAGGAATTCCTGACAAGACAGAAGCAGCTCTTATCAGCCTGATCAATTAGCTTTGATTTTTCTATGCTCACATCCTTGTTCATAGTGACAAAGCAGTTCAAATCTTTTAGATCTTCTGCAAGCTTATGAGTTTCGCTAGTTAATTCTTCAGATGAGATTACTTTTTTATCAAGCATTTCTCTTAATTCTCGAATTGTTTTAAATTGAATGCTCATTCAACAACTCTAGGGACTAAAAAGTAATCTTCATTGGAAGCTGCAGCATTTTGAAGAAATTTTTCTTTTTGATTATCAGAGCTCTCAATATCCTCATGCATAAAAGCAGTTTTTTCTAATGGACTATAAAGAGGCTGAACATTCTCAGTATCAAATTTTTGCAAACCTCCGATCATCTCAATGATCGTTTCTAAATCACTTTCAATTTTCTGAGCTTTCTTATCGTCTATTTGCAGCCTAGCAAGATAGCAAATAGTTCTGACTGTTTCTTGGTCCATATGATATTATTTCTTTACGATGCGCAATGTTAAACTAAAAGCATCTTAAAATGAATTTACAAGGAATATCATAGTGGATTTCAATCTATTTAAAACTGTTCGAGGCTTATTTTCTAATGATTTATCAATAGATCTTGGTACGGCAAATACCCTCATATATACCAAAGATGTCGGTATTGTTTTAAATGAGCCATCTGTTGTGGCAATTCGTGAAAGCAGAGGCCAAAAAACAGTTGTAGCTGTTGGGCATGAAGCTAAGAAAATGTTGGGCAGGACCCCAGGAAATATTAAAGCTATTCGCCCATTATCAGAGGGAGTCATTGCAGACTTTCAAGTAACTGAAAAAATGCTCCAGCATTTTATAGCAAAGGTTCACGAGCAACGCTTTATTAAGCCTAGCCCAAGAGTACTTGTTTGTGTGCCATGTCGCTCTACCCAAGTTGAAAGAAGGGCGATTAGAGAATCGGTGTTAGGTGCTGGTGCTAGAGATGTTAAGTTGATTGAAGAGCCTATGGCAGCTGCAATTGGCGCAGGCCTTCCTGTTGAAGAGGCAAATGGCAACATGGTTGTAGATATTGGAGGGGGAACATCTGAGATTGCCATCCTTTCGTTAAACGGAGTTGTTTATGCTGAGTCTGTAAAGATTGGTGGAGATCTTATGGATAGTTCTATTACGTCTTGGATTAGAAGAAATCATGGATGCGTGATAGGAGAATCTACTGCTGAAAAAATTAAACATACTATAGGATGCGCTTCACCAGATTCAGAGGATTTAGAAATGAATGTGACTGGTCGAAACTTAGCTGAAGGTATCCCAGAGACTTTTGTGCTAAAAAGTTCTCAAATATATGAGGCTATGAAAGATCCACTTTCAGGCATGGTTCGTGCAATTAGAAATGCATTAGAGTTATCGCCTCCAGAATTAGCAGCTGATATTGCTGAAAGAGGAATTGTATTGACTGGAGGAGGTGCCTTAATGCGAGATTTAGATAAGCTGATTTCAGCATCCACTGGAATTCCAGTCATTTGTGCTGAAGATCCTTTAACTTGTGTTGCTCGGGGTGGCGGTAAAGCTCTTGAGCTTATTGATAAGTACAATATTGACCTACTATCAACTGAGTAAGTAACTGAATATGGCGAGATCTACGCCTACATATACTCCCGCGGGCAAATATGTCCTAGGTGGAATTATTTCAGCAGCATTGCTGATTGCTGATTTAAATTATCAGACCTTTTCTGCTGCAAGAGGTTTGACTCAAGCTTCCGGAATATACACTCAATTAATTTTAGGAAATATTATTGGAAATGCCTCTAAAATTACAGCTACCTTCGAAGATAAAAAAGATTTGATAGCTACAAATCAAAAACTTAGAGATGAGTTATTGCAATATGCAGAACAAAATTTTTTTAGCCCAACAGTCAGAACTTACCTCTAAAAATATTTTAGATGTTCAGGAACCACTTCAAAGTAACCTTGAGCAACAGTCGATGCAATCCTTTAAAATTGCTTCTTTCGATTTAAAAAATTACCTATGTTGCTCTTCGCATACTTTATATTTAAGCAATCCAAATAAACTTGATATTGCTGACAATCTTCCAGTATCCAATGGAAACACTTTTATTGGCCAAACTGCTGGAAGAGACTTGAATCTTGTTAAAGTTATTCTTTTGTCTGATGCGTCACATATTTTGCCAATTAAAATTAAAGATTTTTATTGTAATGCAGGGGGTGCTGGAAGACCTCTAGAGATTAAATGTGTTGCGCCTAAAAACTTGGAATCATCTAATCTTGAGGTCAATGATCTTGCATTATCATCAGGGCTTGGCGGGGTCTTTCCGAACAATATTGTGATAGGCAAAATAAGTAGCATTATCGATAACAATCTCAATGAGACAGAGATTCTTATTAGGCTAAACGGAGATCCATTGCAACAAAATTATTTTGGAATATCTCTAGGCTTATGAATTTAAATGGACACATCATTATATTTGTAAGTATCTTCCTTGGGTTTTGGCTCGATACCATTATCTCTTCATTTGATATAAGAACTCATATATTAATTCTAGAGAGCGCACCTTATCTCATGGAGACATGTATTGGATTTCTAATCTTTTGTTACTGGATATACGCAATTCCAGAAAAGCTTCAAAGCTCTTCAGCTCTATTATATGGACTTTTAATTGACCTTTGTTTCGGTGATGCAATTGGCTTTCATATGTTATTTTTTGTTGCAATCTCATATGTAATTCATCTTTATGCATTGCGTTTTAGATTATTTTCATATTTCCAGCTAATTATTTTTTTTGCTGGCGCAGCAGTTTTTTATTTAGCTTGTAAGTACCTAATCTTTTCACCAATTAATTACTCATATTTATTATTGATTTTTAGCTTTTGTATTAATGCCCTGGCATGGCTGCCAATATATTTTGGAATGCGTTACATAAGAAGAAGACTGATTTAATTTTATTTAAGATGAAAAAAATTATTATTCATTTTTTATTTGTAGCCTCATGCCTTAGTTGGGTTCTATTTTTTCTTCTTAGTTTTATATTTTTTTCCCCCAATCAAACCTTGCAAGTACTTAATAATTATTTACCTTCAACTTATGATCTTCAATATTCTGAAGTAGTTAATAATGGCTCATTTCTAAATCCCATTCTTGAATTTTCAAACATCTCAATACAAATAAACGATGCGCAGGTTTTTTCTGCAAACAAATCACACTATGGATTTCTTATTTCTCCGCCTTGATTATTGGAAAGGTAACTATGAGTAATATTCATCTTGAAGAGGCAAATATTCTTCTGGCAGATCATTCTGCACAAAAGATGCCTAAATTAAAAATTAATTTGGATAAAAATATCTCGATTAGCTTTTATGACACCTCTCTTGAACACCTGGGATCAGAGATGCTGATTAATGGTCAGTTAAATAGCCTGACCCCTGGCTTAGCAAATGGCCAGATTAATATTAATCATCATGGAAAAATTAGTAATTTCTCCATAGACTCTGATGGCGAAGACTCTCATTTTCTTATAAATCTCAATACACTTGATTGGTTAAAATTTTTTTCTAATGACTACCTATCTTCATCAAAAACGATGCAATTTGGCATCAATGCCTTAGGTTCATTGACTCCCAAAGGCAGTTCAATAAAAGGGTCTCTGAATTTAGACAAAAGTAGCTTCAGTAGCCTCACTTTAAAAAAGAACCATGGCTCCTTTTCTTTTCAGTCACAAGATGGACTCTCTACCTTGTCATTAAAAAATTTTTTACATCCATTTGTTGATGAGCAATTCCCTATTAAATTTAATTCAAGAAATAATACTATTGCGATTCCGAATCTTTTTCTATCAAAAGCAGTGCTAGAATTTCAAGACTCTCGATTTTCTAATGTTGTTGTAAAAGATATTTTTGCTACCTTTAAACACGGAGCAATTAAATATTCTGGAAAAATTATTGACCTGGATCTCTTAAATGTATATTTCGATGAGCTTTTAAATATCCAGGGATTTTTTGTTGGTACCAATAATAAGGTTCAATTTACTATTACGCCCAGCCAATCATTTATTAAAAACAAAGATAGCGACCATTATCCCGTTCAAATTAATGGAAAGGGCAGCTTCACCGATTCTAGTTTTCATCTGGAAAGCAGGATTGCTGAGCTTGCAGGTTCTATTAACCTCAAATTGCATTTACCAATCAATCAAAGCGAGCCTCTAACCATTAAACTATCTGGGCAGAATATCTCCAAAAAGATGATTTTAGCTTCATTGCCTAAAAATTTTGAAAGCGTTTCTGAGTTTTTAGACAACAATACCGAATTAAGTTTTCGTAACAATATTTTTCTTGATTACATGGGTTCTGCATCTAATATGAAGTCAAGCGTATTGCTTAAATTATCTTTTGATAGTTCCAGGATCATTGTAAACGAAGGGCTTAATATTTCGTTTGAAAGGGGTCTCATTGAAATTAACAAAGACAAATTATATCTTCATTTCTTACCTGGCTTTGTGAACCAGGTTCCATTCAAAGAATTGCATGGAAAGTTACAATTTTCTAACCAACATCTTCAATATCTCTCCCAACATGACTTCCTGGGGAATGAAATATCCACATTGCTAAAAGATAGCTCATTATTAACTGATAATCTGCATGCAACAGTTTCAAGCAAGGGATTTTTTAATCAAATCTCTCAAAAACAATTTAATTCTTTATCTATTAAGACAAAAAGCTTCTCTATTCCAGTTTATCAATCAAATTTACTTGATCTTAAAGCGGGACAGCTTTTTGCAATAGACTTTAATAGGGTATATGGAAGGCTGCCCTCACAATTTTTAAATGAAGATTCCATTATTTTGCTACGTGGCAAAAATTTACTCGATAATTATGAATTTGATCTACTGCTAGAGGCGTCCCTTCAACCTATAAAATTTATTCCTGATATGTCTATTTTTACAGTTTCTGGGGAGGATGTTTTTTCTGCTATCTTGTCCGTTACTAAAAATTTACCACCAGTCTTAACGATTTTCTCAGAACTTAAGGGAGTAGAATTTAATTCTGAGCTGCCATTTTTACAAAAATCAAAATTAAGCCTTCTACCCACAGATATTATTATTACTAATCTTTTAGATCCTGAAATCTTCATCAAGAATTCATTGATAGAATTGAAAATAAATTCTTTTCAGTTTCCTGAGGGCTATATTGCTATCGGTAAAGAATTACCAAAAAAATATAATTTTATCAAGAAAGCTCAAGGCCTCAACTTTTATTTAGGCTTGGATATGATAGACCCAGATATTTTGAGCAACCTAGCTCAGTCAAAAACTCTTGATAAGACTCTTAATATCAATAACTTAGTGTTTGATATTGGCACGTTAGAAATATTCAACAATCAATTTAGCGACATCAATGGCTCTCTCGCAATTAAAAATAGTGAGCTTAATGGAGTTATTAATGCAGATAAGCTTAATGGGACATTTGCAAGAGATGCCTCTGGTTTTTTAAGCATTGAGCTTGAGGATACCCATCTGCAAGATATAAGTTTTTTAAAATCCTCAACAAGCTCTTCCCAGATAGATAGTATTAATGCAAGACTTAAAATTAAAAATTCTTCCATCCAGCAGCTAGAAATAAATTCTTTAGATGTCTATCTACAAAAAAATAAGAATTTATTCACAATCAATAACATCAATCTAAGTTCAAATCTTATTTCGATCTCACCTCTTTCAAAAAATTCTCAAGCATATTTTTCTATGGACAATAAAAATGATGTTTACAAGCTTAAAGGAAGCTATTTAGTTAAAGACTCTTTAAAAATACCCATACTCCAAAACTTTACTAAATTTTCCTACTTTAATGGAGATATTAATTTGCAATGGAAAAGTTTGAGAAGATTACAAGATATTGAAGGCACATTAAATTTTATTCTGAAAGATCTTGTTGTGACAAATCAAGTAACTAATTCTACTGCTTTGAATTTACTGGGAGTACTAAATCTCAAAAATATTCTTGGAAAGGTAGCCAATTTAGATCTTTCCATAAATGAGTTTACTTCAACACAGTTGAACCGAGTCCAGGGTGATTTGGTCTTTGGTCGAGCAAGAGCTAGATTGGCTACACCGCTATTTATCGATACCAATGCTGCAAAAATGAAGTGGATTGGTCAAATTAATAAAAATTCTTCAGGAGAACTAAGTGCATTGGACCTAAACTTAGACCTTAGGGTGAGAATTGGAGAAAATATACCCTGGTACGCCGCTATTCTTGGCGGCATACCTGCTGTAGCAGGCTCAGCGATAATAAGTGAAATATTTGATGCTAATATCAATGAGCTATCAAACTATCAATACGAGGTGTTGGGTAGTATCGAGACTCCAAAAATACAAAGAACAAACTAAGTCAGAAAAATAGCCGCTAAACCCAAGAATGAAAAGAATCCAATGACATCTGTAACTGTTGTGACGACAACGCTGCCCGCGATAGCAGGATCCTGATTAAATTTCCTCAACACTATTGGTATTAAAATTCCAGCTATAGCAGAGCAGATAAGATTTATGACCATCGCTATCGAGATTAGTAGCGATATAACAATATTGTTAAACCAAAAATAGGTAATTCCACCAACTAATATTGATAATACAAGCCCAGTAATAATTGACACAGCAATCTCTCGTTTAAATAACCAGTTGAGGTTTGTAGAGTTAATTTGCTGCAATGTAAGCCCTCGAATCATTATTGTTAATGTTTGGGTACCAGCGACACCACCCATGCTGGCTACTATAGGCATCAAGATTGCCAGGTACACAATTTGATCAATTGTTGCTTGGAATAAACTAATGGTCATTGAGGCAATAAATGCAGTCATTAAATTAATTGAAAGCCATAACACTCTTCCACGAGCAGCTCTGGCAGGAGCAGCAAATGTATCCTCAGCTATACCCGCCATGCCAAGAAAATTTTGATCAGCATCCTCAAGAATGACATCCACCACATCATCAATGGTAATTCTTCCAATTAAGTTCAAGTTTTCATCAACCACGGGAGCTGATACCCAATCATTTTGCTCAAATAATCTTGCAACATCTTTGTCACCCAAATTAGCATCTAAAGGTTGCATCTCTGTTTCCATTAATTCTCTTGTATTCAGAGAAGGCTCAGAAACAAGAATGCTAGAAACTGGGAGCGATCCTATATATTTATTTTCTCTAGAAACTACAAAAATCTGATCAGTATTTTGTGGCAACTTTTTTTGAGCCCTAAGATAACGCATTACCACCTCAATGCTATGTTTGGGTCTGACACTAATGATGTCTGTATTCATGAGCCCACCTGCAGAATCTTCTGGGTATTCAAGAGCCTCTTTAATTCTTTTTTGATCTCTCTCTGACATTGCAGATAAAATATTTTGAGTTCTACTTTCAGGAAGTGCTTGTAAGATATCTACGATTTCATCTAGCTCTAAATCCTCAATTATTTTGATGAGCTCTTCAGTAGAAATTTCAGCCATTAATTCTTGCTGAATTTCATCATTTAGTTCAGCAATAATTTCGCCTTCATCTTCTATCTCAATCATGGACCACAGTAACTTTCTTTCTTTGGGTGGAAGAGACTCAAGACTGTGGGCAATTTCAGAGGAGGGCATATTTCCTAGCATTCTCTTGATTTGGTTGAGAGAAGAGCTTACATTTTTTCTTTGAATGCTTTTAAGAAGCTCATCAGAAGGGAATGGATGTGAAGTATTGCTGACCATAAAATTAATTCTAACCCAGAGTGCTGCGAGATTACCTTTTTCTTGAATTGGGAATAAGAAGCATCGCTCTGTATTTAGCAATCGTTCTTCGAGCCAAGCTAAACCCTCGCCTATTAAGCAATTCAGTAATTTTTTGATCACTGAGTTTATTTGAACTATTTAAAATAATTTCTTTAATTTCCTCCATGAGTTGCATAGGAGTTACTTTTTTAGTTTTGGAGACAGAGGCAGATAACAAAGACTTCATTAATACTATCCCATTAGGAGTTTGAATATACTTTGATCTCAGAATCCTAGAAATTGTAGATGGACTAACGAGTAATTCTTTTGCTAACTCGATATTACTAATTGAGTTGAGTTGAATTGACTCATTTAATAAAAATTTACTCTGTTTTTGGCATATTAGAGTACCAACTTTCTGAACAGTTTCATTCCTTTTATTTATAGATCTAATGAGCCATTTTGCATCTAAAATTTTTTCTTTAAGTTTAATGCTGCCTTTACTTTTCTTGGTTAAATTCTCTAATTCTTTATCAAATCTTAACTTAGGAAAATTGTCTTCAACAAAACTAATTGTTAGATTGCCTTCTGACGGAATTATTTCAATATCGGCTTGTATGTATTGAGTTGATTGAAAATCAAGACCGGGAGATAAGTCACAGCTTTTAATTAAATCCAACGCAATGCTTATTTCTTCTAGAGGAAATTTTTTTTGGAGCTCATTTTGAGCTTCCTGGAAGTCTCCAAAAGTAGGATTATATAAAATTTCATTAATTAGCTGCAGTTGACTTTGTCCCAGATTTTTTCTTTTTAATTGAAGTAAAATTAGCTCTTTGAAATCTCTTGCCCCTATCCCAGCAGGTTCAAAGTTCTGAATAATGTTTATCAAAACATCTAGAATTTTGTCTACCTGAATTCTATGGTTAAATAACTCCTCTAGCTCTTCACTGTTCAGTTGCAAAAGCCCACTTTCATCTAGAGATTGAACAAGAGTCATAGCAATCTCTTGCTGTGACTTGCTAAGTTTTAAATCATTTACTTGAGATTCAAGCGAATTTTGCAGAGTCACGATTTCTGCTAAATTTGATAGCAGCTCATCATCATCATTATTATAGTAATTGAAAGAGACATCTTCCCCTGATTCTTTAATTAAGAATGGATTATCCTGAGCTTCAGCATGTATTTTATTAATAATTTCAACTCTTGAGAGCTGAAGCAGATCAATAGATTTTTTAAGTTGTGGGGTAATTGTTACCTGTTGTTTTTGCTGAAATTCCCTTACTAGCTTAATGGCCATTTTTTAGCTATACATATTTCCAAGATATGTTTTCGTTACCAAATCATTTGCAATTAGTTGATCCTTATTTCCCTCAGCAATCACCTTCCCTGAATCCATGATAATTGCTCTATTACATAAATTTAGGGTCTCCCTAACATTATGATCAGTAATTAAAATTGAAATATCTGTTTTAACAATTCTATTGAGTAAATCTTTTATCTCTTCTATTGCAATTGGATCAATCCCTGCAAAAGGCTCATCAAGGAGAAGAATAGATGGATTGCATGCTAATGCTCTGGCAATCTCAACTTTTCTTCTTTGTCCGCCGGAGAGCATGCGTCCCTGATGATTTAAAATTTGAGTTAAGTTAAATTCACTAATAGTCATATCAAGAAATTTTTGCCTATCATGATCAGTTTTCATAGTTAATTCAGCAATTCCAATGAGATTTTCTTTTACAGTTAAGTCTTGAAAAATAGAAGATTCTTGAGGCAGGTAAGTTAAACCGGCTCTTGATCTGAGATGCATTGGTAAATTTGAGACGTCCTGACCATTAATTTCAACTGTTCCTTTATCAGGAGCAAGTAATCCAGCCGCAATATAAAATGCAGTAGTTTTTCCAGCACCATTTGGGCCAAGTAAACCAATGATTTCTTTCGCTCCAATTGAAAAAGCTATATCTGAAAGAATATCCTTGCCAGCAATGGTTTTATAAATCCCATTTAAGCTAAGCCTGGTATTAGTCATTGGGGAGAGATTTGATATCTAATTTGCTCTGCATAAATTGACTGATCCTTCTGCTGTAGTCGAGCATCTCCCAGCATTTCCATAGAGAGATTGGGATAGATGATAAATTGATTTGCTGCTCCATTAATATTATTTTTGTTAGATAGAATTGATGCAGGGGAGCCATCAATGACCAATTTTTCTTCATCATAACTTAGAATCGCACTATCTCCAGACAAGATAAAATCACCAAAGTTAATTTGTATGTTTGTTTTTAGTAATAGCTTATTTGTAAATTTATTTAGGGTCACATATTCAGCCTTAATAGAGATGTCTCCATAATTAGGAATTTCTTTAGCAGAGATGCTCGCAGTAATAGACAAACTAATTAAAAAATATGAGAAAAATTTTAAATTGCTAATCATTGCAATCTAGATGATTCCAGACTCAAGCAATTGATGCATGGTAATAATACCGCTGGCGTTATCTTTGGCGTGAGTCACGACTAATGTAAAAATTTTATTTTTTTCCATTATTTCTGCAGCATCTATAGCCAAAGCATCATGAGCAATACTTTTAAAATTATTTGTCATTACAGTTCCAATAGAAGTTTTTACAAGATCTTTTTCTTGGTTCAAACATCTTCGCAAATCTCCATCAGTGAAAATACCAATTATTTTTTTACCATCTGCTACCAAGGTGATCCCAAGTTTTTTTTCAGTGATCTCAATTAAAGCATCTTTTAGGCTCGCATCTTTTGAAACAACAGGAGTGCTATTATCCATAATGGCTATATCTTTTACCAAAGTGGTTAATTTTTTTCCAAGCTGGCCCGCAGGATGTGATTTAGCAAAATCATCTTTTGTAAATCCTCTATGCTCCAAAAGCGAAACAGCTAAGGCATCACCAAACACAAGGGCAAGAGTGGTGGAAGAGGTTGGAGCTAGATCAAGAGGGCAAGCTTCTTCATTCGCCTTAATTAATATATTAATATCTCCAGTTTTTGCAATGGTAGAGTCTGCGTTGTTGGTGAGTGTGAAAATACTTCCCGCACATCTTTTTAACGCCGGTAAAATCTCAATAATCTCTTTTGTCTCTCCGGAATTAGATAGAATTAAAATAGCATCTTTCTTATCTATCATGCCTAGATCACCATGCGCAGCTTCTGTTGGGTGAATAAAAAATGATGGAGTGCCTGTGCTAGAAAGTGTTGCAGATATTTTTTGAGCGATGTGACCAGATTTACCAATTCCCATTAGAATTAGCTTTCCTTTCGTGGCTAGTATGTTTGAACATAGGTCATTGAATGTTTCTTTAATTTGATCTTGCAAGCCTAGGATGGCTTTGCCCTCAATTTGTATAACTTTGAGAGCGCTGTTGATAAAATTATTCTCTTGCATGGCTAATTTATAATAATGTACTAATGTTATAATACCTTCATGAAAGTAACTATGAAATCTATTCTTATTTTAATAGGCTTGATTGCCCTTCCTGTATTTACGATTGCGCAGTCCAATCCTGAAAATTTTCTTGATGATCGTGCGCAAGCAATGGTTGATGTTATTCGCAGTAATCAGAGTTTATATGCTTCTGATCCTGAGAAATTTAAAGCTAAAATTAATACTATCTTTGAACCAATGGTAGATTTTCGAAGAGTTGGTGCTAGCGTTATGGGAAAGAAATATTATAAGGCAGCATCAAAAGATCAGCGTCTTCGATTTATTTCTGCGTTTAAAAAATCTCTACTTGACACTTACTCTTCTACATTAGCACAATGGGGAGATCAAACCATAGAGACTCATTTTTCTCAAAAGACAATCTTTGTTAAGACTGAAGACGTCAATCAGAGTCTTGTAGCTTCAAATAGTATTTACCCAATAACCTATAAGGTTAGAAACGATGGTAAAGGTAATTGGCTAATAATTAATATTATTGTTAATGGTGTGAACCTTGGGCTCACATTTAGAAATCAGTTCCAGGCATTAGCGTTAGAGCATAATGAAAATATTGATGAAATTATCAATAATTGGATTTCAGACGCTGACTTTTAAAAAAATTTAGGTTTATTTTTTATGAATATTACAGAATTTCTTCAAGATAAATTTCCTGATGCCGACATTTCTTCTGATGGAGAAGATTGTTCTTCTAGATTAGTAATTGTAAGTAATACATTTGAGGGTCTTTCTATTCTTAATAGGCATAAACTAGTCATGGGAACTCTTAAAGAGCACTTTCAGTCTGGTGAAGTCCATGCATTAAGCCTCACGACAAAAACACCTTCAGAGATTGTGTAAATAATGGAAAAATTAAAAATCATTGGCGGCAATAGGTTATCTGGCATAATTTCCTGTTCTGGTGCAAAGAATGCTGCTTTGCCAATGCTTGCCGCAACCATTCTCACTGACAAACCAGTCACTTTCAAAAATCTCCCCTATCTTCAAGATATTACAACTATGTTTGAGATTTTAGGCTCTATGGGAGCTGATATTACTCTTAACGAAAATATGGATTTTAGAATTTCAACAGCCAATCTTCATGATTTTGAAGCTCGCTACGAACTAGTTAAAACTATGCGCGCATCTATATTAGTTCTTGGTTCGCTAGTTGCGCGTCATGGGTTTGCCAGAATCGCCTTACCAGGAGGATGTGCCATTGGCACAAGACCAGTTGATTTCCATTTATCTGCACTAGAGCAGCTTGGTGCAAAGATTGAACTAAAAAATGGTTACATAGAAGCAAGCGCAAAAAAATTAATTGGATGTGAGATAAGCTTTCCTGGAATATCTGTCACTGGCACTGAGAACATAATGATGGCTGCTGTTTTGGCAAAAGGACAAACGATATTGCGTAACGTTGCGAAAGAACCAGAGGTTGAAGATTTAGCAAAATTTTTAAACTCCATGGGTGCGCAGATCTCGGGCGCAGGAACTGATGAAATTACTATCAATGGCGTAGATGATCTTACTGAGTCTATCTTTACTATTCCTGCTGATAGGATTGAAGCTGGCACTTATTTGATTGCAGCTGCCGTTACATATGGAGATATTGTAATTCAAGATATTAATGCAAATAGGATGAATAATATTTTAGATAAACTTAAGCTTAGTGGTGCTCTCATAGAGACCACCGAAAATAGTATTAGTTTATCCATGCCTCATAATTCAATACATTCGGTAGATATCTCCACCGCTCCTTTTCCAGGCTTTCCCACTGACATGCAGGCTCAATTTACCGTTTTAAATGCATTATCTAATGGATCAGCAGTAGTTACAGAAAATGTCTTTGAAAATAGATTTATGCATGTTCAAGAATTAAATCGTATGGGTTGTGATATTACAGTCAAGGGAAGTAATGCATTTATAAAAGGGGTAAATCATTTAACAGGAGCGCCTGTAATGGCAACTGATCTGAGGGCATCGGCTAGCTTAATATTAGCCGGCTTATGTGCAGATGGAGAGACAATTGTTGATAGAATTTATCATATTGATCGTGGTTACGAACGCATTGAAGAAAAGCTCTCATATTTGGGAGCTGATATTGCTAGATTACCGGGTTAATTTGTTTGAGCCCTGGTCACTAAATCTTTTTTAATAATTTTATTCTCCTGGATAATCTCAAGGGATATCTCATCCCCAGGAAAAGAATTTCTTAGAGCGGCAGTGAGATTTTCCCACGATGCAGCCTCAGTATTAATTGAAATAATAATAGCGCCAAGTTTAATGTCGGCACCTTCGAATAGGGGACCTTGTTCCTTTAACTCTAAAATTTCCAATCCGTAAACCAACTCATTATCAAGAACAAACCTTTTGTATTTCACCCTGAAGTCTCCTATCCATGATTGCTGAACAGATCCGTATTTTATTATTTCAGAAGCAACTTCAATCATTTTGTTTGAAGGCAGAGCAAAGCCAATTCCGGCATAGGACCCAGTTTTTGAAAAAATTTTTGTATTCATACCGATAAGGTTACCCCTATGATTTAGTAGCGCTCCTCCTGAATTTCCAGGGTTAATAGCCGCATCTGTTTGGATAAGTTCAAGGTATGGATTTCCATAATCTCTTCCAGTTGCACTAACTATGCCGCTGGTAAATGTTTTACCGAGCCCAAACGCATTCCCAATTGCAAATACCTCATCGCCAACACGAATACTTTTACTATTTGCTAGCTTTATTGGTGCTAAAGGTTCTTGAGAAGTAATTTTAATGACAGCTAGATCTGATCTTTGATCATAGCCTATTACATTTGCAATTCTAATCCGACCATCATCTAGCTCAACATTAATTTCTTTTTTGCGATCAATGATATGCAGATTTGTAATGATGTAGCCATCGTCAGAAATAATAATGCCCGAACCCACTATCTCTTGATTTTCTCGCACTCGGTATCCTGAAGATGCAGAAGAGTTAGTGGCAATGATATTAACTACCGAGAGAGCAGCTTTGCTTATTCCCGCTGAATTTTTGCTATTAGACATATCTGTATAAAGATATGGGAGAATAACCAGAAGAATTAAAAAATTTATTCTCGAAAGTTTATTATTCAAAAATTTCATAGGAGCTAATTAATTTATTATGCAAGATATAGAAATTGTACTTGAGAACTTGGCTTCTCAGGAAGTAACACCCGATCAGGCGCAACAATTATTTTTAGAAGCTTTCATAGAGTTTGATTATAAATACAAGCAGACTTCCTTTTTTCGTAAAAATTCTAATCCTGGAAGCATTTATTTATGGGGCCCAGTTGGAAGGGGCAAGACACTATTGCTGAAAGCTATAGATTCAAGCTACTTTAAGAATTCAGGACAATTTCATTTTCTTGAATTTATGCAATTGATCCATAACAGTTTATTTGAAGTTTCAAAAAATAAAAATCCTTTAGCTCTTGTTGCAAAAAAGATAGCAAAGAATTATGACATGCTTTTTATAGATGAATTTCAGATCGAAGACATAGCTGACGCTATGATTATTGGCTCAGTCATTGAATCTTTAGTTAGCAAGGGTATTCGCATAATGCTTTCATCTAACTCACACCCAAATAACCTTTATAAGGATGGGCTTCAAAGAAATAAGTTCTTGCCAGCCATTGAATTCATCCAATCGAATTTTATGATTTTTAATTTAGAGGGGTCTGAAGATTATCGATTACGAGATATTGCTTTAATAAGATCCTATGAGCCTGACGTGAAGGAGTTCCTCGGTAAAACATTTAGCGAGGAATGGGCAGAGAGCCAAAAGTTTATTGTCAATGACAGATCTTTTCCTTGCGAGGGACGATCATCAAAATTTCTTTGGCTATCATTTCAAGAATTTTTTTCAGAACCATGCGGGAGCAAAGATTTTATAGATATTGCAAAAAACTATGAATGGTTATTTATCAGTAACTTCCATGCCTGCGATGATCAGCACCTAGATAAAATTAGGCGATTTATCAGTTTTATTGATATCACCTACCAAGAACGCCAAAAAATGAAGTTATTTTATGCAGATGGTTTTTTAACAGATTTTTATCAAGGAACCCAATTAAAGTTATTATGGGAAAGATCGGAAAGTAGATTGCATGAAATCTCCAGTGAGAGCTATCTAAAGAATTTAGAGAAAAACTAAACTAAATGCATTAAAATATTGATTAAATTGCGCTTAAACATTAACATTCGCATCTAATTTTCTCTTAAAATATAAAAATAATGAAAACCCTTTCTCTTAGAAAAGAAGATGCAACTCATGATTGGTTTATTGTCGATGCATCAGATAAAATTTTAGGCCGTTTAGCTACAAAAATTGCTGATAGAATCAGAGGTAAAGATAAGCCAACTTTTACTCCGCATACTGATGGTGGCGATTATGTTATTGTGATCAATGCAGACAAAATCAAAGTAACAGGTAATAAGCTAGAAGATAAAAAATATTACACTCATACTCTATATCCAGGCGGTTTAAAAACAAAAGTCTTGAAAGATATCTTAGAGACTAAGCCTGAATATATTATCGAAGAAGCAGTTAAAGGCATGCTTCCCAAAAATAAACTTGGGAAACAAATGTTTAAGAAATTAAAAGTTTTTAAAGGGTCTGAACATCCTCATGAATCGCAACAACCAACAATCTGGGAACCAAAAATATGAGCACATCAATCCATTATGCAACAGGAAGACGTAAAACATCTTCAGCAAGAGTCTACTTATCAAAAGGTGAGGGCAAGATCATGGTTAATGATAAAGAGCTTGCACATTATTTTGGCAGACAAGTAGCACAAATGCTTGTATTACAGCCCCTTCGACTAACTGAGCTCGACGAGCAAGTTGATATTAAGGCTATGGTTAAAGGTGGTGGAAGTTTTGGTCAAGCCGGAGCTATTAGGCATGGTATTTCAAGAGCTTTATTGGAATATGATGAATCTCTAAGACCTCAACTGAAATCTGCAGGCTTTTTAACTAGAGATGATAGAAAAGTTGAAAGAAAGAAACCAGGTTTAAAGAAAGCTAGAAAAAGTTCTCAATTCTCAAAACGTTAATTCCTGCTGCATGGAAGAAAAACTTACCACACGAAGAAAAGTTTTAATTGGCATGACTGCAGCTGTAGGATCTGCAGGTATTCCCTTTGCCGCAGTCCCTTTTTTATCTGCTTGGAATCCAAGCGCAAAAGCTAAGGCTGTTGGTGCTCCAGTTAAAGTTGATATTTCAAAAATTCAAGTTGGGCAAAAAATTCAAGTCGCCTGGAGAAAGCAACCTGTTTTTGTTATAAGGCATTCAAAAGAAGCTCTTGCAAATTTATCACAAATAGAAGAGAAGCTAGATGATCCTCAGTCAAATAACATTGATGAGCCATATCGTGATATTAATCCCACTAGGTCTACTTCCAATGAATTTACAGTAATTGCAGGTGTATGCACTCATCTTGGTTGTTCGCCCAAATACTATCCGAAAATGGAGCCGCAGCCTTGGGATGAAACTTGGATCGGAGGATTTTTTTGTCCCTGTCATGGTTCTATGTTTGATATAGTGGGCAGAGTTTTTAAAGGGGTGCCCGCACCGACAAATCTAAAGGTACCACCACATAATTTCAGAGGAAATATTTTAACCATAGGGGAAGATAAGGGAACTGCATAATGTCAAATCAATCTTCAGGCATATTTAACTGGGTAAATGATCGTTTACCTATAAAAAATACATACGAACGTCATCTATCAAAGCATCCTGTACCAAAGAAAGTTAATTTTTGGTATTTGTTTGGTGCCTTGGCTTTAGTGGTGTTAATTATTCAAATTGTTTCGGGTATTTGGCTGATGTTTGGATATGAAAATACTGAGGAGGGAGCCTTTGCATCGGTAGAATATATTATGCGAGATGTTGATTATGGCTGGGTCGTCAGATATATGCATACAACAGGCGCATCAATGTTTTTTGCAGTAGTATATTTGCATATGTTTAGAGGGCTAATGTATGGTTCTTATCATAAGCCTCGTGAGCTAGTATGGATTTTTGGGATGACAATTTACCTTGTTATGATGGCCGAAGGTTTTCTAGGGTATGTTTTACCATATGGCCAAATGTCATATTGGGGTGCTCAAGTTATTATTTCCCTTTTTGGTGCAATTCCCTTTATTGGTGAGTCTTTGGAATTATGGGTCAGAGGGGATTATTATATTTCTGGTGCCACAATTTCTCGCTTCTTCGCTTTGCATGTTGTTGCATTACCCTTAATTCTCATAGCCCTAGTTTTTATGCATTTGGTTGCTTTGCATGAAGTAGGTGCTGGAAACCCAGAGGGTGTTGATATTGAAAAATATGTAGATGAGGATGGTGTACCTTTAGATAGTGTTCCATTTTTTCCATATAAAATTTTAAACGCTTTGGTTGCAATAGGGATTTTTGGAATAGTGTTCTCAATTATTATGTTCTTCTTTCCAGAGGGTGGAGGTTACATGTTGGAGCTTGCTAATTTTGAAGAAGCAAATCCACTCAGCACACCTGATCATATTGCGCCAGTTTGGTATTACTCTCCTTATTACGCCATGCTAAGAGCGATTCCAGATAAGCTGGGAGGACTAATAGTGATGGGTGCAGCCATAGCAATACTTTTTGTTGTACCTTGGCTTGATCGAAGTAAAGCTGCTTCTATTAGGTATAAAGGCAATTTAAGTAAAATTGCTATGACGATTTTTGTCATCAGTTGGTTAATGCTAGCTTGGCTTGGAACTATGCCTGTTACTGAGCTGCGAACAACTCTTAGCCAGATTGGTACTGTAATTTATTTTGCATTTTTTCTTTTAATGCCAGTTTATACCTCGATTGAAAAATCCAGACCCGTACCAGAACGATTATGAAATTAGTTATTCTTAGCTTTTTCTTTCTATTTTCTCTTGGAGCATCTTCAGCTGAATCTGCTCCATGTGGTAACTATGGAGAGTGCGATGAATTTGCACCTCAATTAAATAACCTTGAGTCACTTCAACTTGGTGCAGTAACATTTATGAATAACTGTTATGGCTGCCATTCACTAAAATATTCTCGCTGGAATAGAATTGCAAAAGATTTAGAGATTCCTGAAGAAATTTTTGCATCGAACTTGGTCTATGGTCAAACAGTAAAACTGGGTGACACGATGAATGGTTCTATGAAAAAAGAAGTTGCTGAGACATGGTTTGGAATTTCTCCACCTGATTTGACGCTTGTTACAAGACTCCATGGATCAGATTGGGTCTATACATACCTTAAAACGTTCTATGAAGACTCATCAAAGCCTTACGGTGTAAATAATATGGTTTATCCTGGTGCCGCTATGCCGAATGTTCTGGCATCCATGCAAGGACAACAAATACTATCTTGTAAACAAGTCCCTATCATTGCATCTAATGGAGGAGTGAAGAGAGATTCATCTGGTAATAATATAACTGAAGAAAAGTGTGGATATCTCAAAACCATCCCAGGTAGTGGAACTTTATCGACAGAAGAGTTTGATGAAGTCATATATAACCTTGTAAATTTTATGACTTATGTTGGAGAACCGAGTCGGGCAGATAGAGAGAGAATAGGCTGGTATGTTATTCTCTTTTTTATAATTTTTACTTCATTTGCCTATCTTCTTTTTAAAGAATATCAAAAAGATTATCACTAGAACTTTAATAAACAACCCAGGGGAATTATGATTTTATATTCTGAAAAAGACGATCACTATAGCCATAGAGTAAGAATAGTATTGGCAGAAAAAGATATTGCCTGTGAGATTAGAGAGACCTCCAACGAAGAGGCTCCAGATGAGGTTCTTGCTCTTAATCCTTACCATTGTCTTCCAATCTTGTCGGATCGTGATCTTGGTCTTTACGACACTGGCGTCATGCTTGAGTATCTTGATGAAAGATTTCCTCATCCACCATTACTTCCTGTATACCCAGTTTCTAGGGCTAATAGCAGATCCTTAATGCTTCGAATAGATAAAGAATGGTGCCCACTCATTGATGCATTGACCTTGAAAGAGCTTTCAGAAAAAGAACTGCTCATCATGCGAGAAGAACTACTCAATGAGATTAGTACTGTAGCTCCAACCTTTAAGGAATTTAATTTTTTTATGAGCGAGGACTTCTCAATTATCGATTGCTATCTAGCCCCGATTCTTTGGAGATTGCCATCTCTAGGAATTAACCTTCCTCTTAATAGGCATCTAAAGCCTCTCTTGGATTATCAAGCTAAGATCTTTGCAAGACAAAGTTTTCAGGATAGTCTTTCAATGATTGAAAGAGATCTTCGCTCTTAAGAATTTATCCAATTAGAGTTAATTCTTTGCATTGGAAGACTTCTTGTTGTGCAGCTATTTCTTTGAAACTTTAGGGTTCCAGTCATCCCATCAATATCTGCAGAGCGAATACCTGCCTGCTTAATTATTTCTATTAATAGCCAATCATGCAGCATAGACCTTTGCATTATCCCCTCAAGAGAAGTAATTTCTTTGCTGCGAATATTTTGAGACAGGCGCTCTGAGAGGGTAACTGAAGAATTTTCAAAATCTAGTAACTGGTTAGTATTATTTAAAGCTTCTAAGCTAGAAATAAAATTAACATATTGAAATTTATTCCCTCCATGATATCTAAAGGCAGGGAAAACAGATTGGAATTGTGCAGGCTCAAGGAGAAGAAATATTTTCTGGACATCATGTCTCGGTCGAGCTGAAAACTCTAATTTTTGATTTGGGTTCAAGCTAGTAATTTTCTTAAATCTTTTGTTGCTACTATTTATGCCAAGTGTTTCAGCAGCAAACAGTTGAGGATCATCCTTTTTAAATAAAATGCTATTAATTTTAGGAAATTGGTCAGTCAAAAAATTTTTCTCATCAGAAAATCCTTCAGAGTAGACAAGGAGAGCAGAGTCAGAAGAACTGCTTACTTCTGTGGCAATAGTTTCTAAAGCATCTTCATAGAGACTGGAGCAAAATCCTAATGGCGCTTCAGATAAAACATTCTGTGAGATATATTTTTTATCAGATTGATCCCATTTAATCTGTATAGGTAAATCTAGACCATAAATTAATTGGATTAATTCAAAGGAATAGATGTTTGATTTTCCTGTATAGATAATAAAATCTTCTTTTGATGCAATTTTTCTTATATTACTACGAAGTTTTTTTAAATTATTAAGCTCATCGCTACTTAACTGTGAATCTTTAATATATGAATTTAATTCACTTATTGTTTTCGCGCTAAAGTCCTTATAACTAAAATATTGTTTTACATCTTTAGCTTGAAGGCTTTCTTCTAAAATAAAATTTTCATTTGAATGATTAATCTTTGCAGAAGTACATGATGCTAAGATAGCAATAAAGCCTATCAATGTAATAACAGTATTTTTTCTTGATCTCATCTTTTTAATATTATGCTTTATCTAATCTGCACACCCATTGGTAATTTAAATGATTTATCTTTGAGGTCAATCAATACCTTAAAAGAAGTAGATTGTATTTATGCAGAAGATACGAGAGTTTCAGCGAAACTATTTCAGCATTTTAAGATATCCAGGAAGTCTGTGCCATTTCATGAGCATAATGAAATCAAGCAAATTACTGAGATAACTCAAGCCTTATCAGAGGGGCTGAATATAGCCATTATGTCTGATGCTGGAGCTCCACTTATTTCAGATCCTGGATATCCATTAATTCAAAAGTGTATTGAACTTGATTTGGAATTTACAGTGTTACCTGGACCCTCTTCAGTTATTAACGCCATTCTTTTATCGGGAATACCCTCTCATCAATTTACTTTTTGTGGTTTTATCCCAAGACCTATTCTTTCAAGAAAAAAAGTTGCAGCTGAGATCAAAAAAAGTGGAATTTCTCATGTGTTTTTTGAATCAGCAAAACGATTGCCTAAAACTTTAGAGATATTTTTAGAGGTTCTTGATGCGAATACTCAGGTATCAATATGCAGAGAAATGACTAAGGAGTATGAGTCTATCTATCGCGGCTCTCTCGATGAAATTTATTCTCAGTTATTAAATTCAGAAATTACCCTGTTGGGTGAATTTGTCATAGTTATTCAATCTTCATTGAAATCGCAAAGTAGTTATGAGCTAGAGGAAGACTTTTGTAAACCTTTTCTTGAGTATCATGTCTCCCTCAGATGCATCTAAGTTAATTGCAAAAATAACCAGTCATTCTAAGCAAGATGTTTATAAGTTTCTTTTAAGCATTTCTAATTCTTCTTAATGGCATTAGAATGCACATGAGTTGATCGGATGGTCGCTAGCTTTTAGCTAGAGGAAAGTCCGGACTTCATAGAGTAAAGTGCCAGGTAACTCCTGGGAGGCGTGAGCCTACGGCAAGTGCAACAGAAAGAATACCGCCAAGAAATTGGTAAGGGTGAAACGGTGGGGTAAGAGCCTACCGCGAGATTGGTAACAATCTTGGCAATGTAAACCCCACTTTGAAGCAAAACCAAATAGGGATCCATTTAGGCTACTCGTCTAGGGTCCGGGTAGGTTGCTCGAGCAATATGGTGACATATTGCCTAGATAGATGACCATTTAAGACAGAATCCGGCTTATAGATCAACTCACTCATTTTTTTTTATAAAAAAGTGTGTAAAAGTGTGAAAAATGTTGTATAAAGTGTGTTACTAAGATTAAATCAGATAATATGTTTGGATTTACAACAATTTCGATAGATGCAAAGGGTCGCTTGGCTATACCTGCAAAATATCGTGATCATCTTCAAGCCAAACAAGAAACACAAATTGTTGTTACCAGAGATCCTCAATACCCAGCATTAAAAATATACCCAGGTTCTGAATGGACCCAGATTGCTCATGGACTTCAATCTCTTCAGGGCCTAGACCCAATAGTTCGAAATCTTCAATGGACAATATTAGGAAATGCGAGCGTTAGTGAATTTGATCCTTCTGGCAGAATGTTAATTTTAGTTCCAAGCGAGCTCAGAGAATATGCAGATATTAATGCGTCCAATAAAGTTGCATTAGTTGGCATGGGGAATAAGTTTGAAATCTGGAACGATCAAAACTGGGAAATGAGACAAACAGGTGGGTCTTTATCTACAGAGATACTTGAAGTTGTGCTGCCAGAAAGCATAAAAACAATGACATTTTAAAAATAAGGGGTATGAAATGAACTGGGAAATAATTGAAGAAACAGGTAGCAAAGCAAAAATTAAAGTTATTGGTGTGGGTGGAGCTGGTGGAAATGCAGTCATTCATATGATGGAGCATAAAATACAAGGACCAGATTTTATATGTGCCAACACAGACTCTCAGGCATTAGACAAGGCCAAAGGAGCAACTATTTTAAAATTAGGCGACAACCTCACCAAGGGTTTGGGGGCAGGCGCTAATCCTGAAGTTGGAAAGCAAGCAGCAGAAAGAGATAGAGATGCGATCACAGAGATGCTTGATGGGGCCGATATGGTCTTTATTACTGCTGGCATGGGTGGCGGAACAGGAACAGGTGCAGCACCTGTTATTGCTCAAATTGCAAAAGAGCTTGGAGCGTTAACAGTTGCAGTGGTAACTAAACCTTTTAGTTTTGAAGGAAGGGAAAGACAAAAGGCTGCCGAAGGTGGCATTTCTGAATTGGTTGAAGAAGTCGATAGTCTGATCACAATACCAAATGAAAAATTAATGGAAATACTAGGTGCTAGAACTACTATGCAAGAAGCTTTTGCTAAAGCTGATGATATTTTAAAAGGAGCAGTTCAAGGCATTTCAGACATTATTATGAAGCCTGGTTACGTTAATGTTGATTTTGCTGATGTGAAGACTGTAATGTCAGAAAAAGGTATTGCGATGATGGGTACTGGAAGTTCTAATGCAGAAGATGGAAGGGGCATAGAAGCAGCTCAGCAAGCAGTGAGCTCAGAGTTACTTGAAGATGTGGAATTAAAAGATGCAAGAGGTATCTTGGTAAACATTTCAGCTAATGGGGTCAGATTATCTGATAATGCTGAAGTCGATTCAGTGATTAGTGAATTTACAGCAGAAGACGCAACAATTATTTGGGGAGTTGTAGAAGACGATACTATGAGTGAGGATGAGCTCTTAGTGACAATAGTTGCAACAGGCATAAATCAAAGAGGAGCTACGTTGGCGGTAGACAATACCAGGCAAGCAACAGTCCAGCTAAACCCAGTTGGTTTAAACGCTCATTCAATTAGACAAGTAGAGTCAGGTGGCACATCGTCTGCAGAGGAAATTGATTTCCTTGATGTGCCGACCTTCATGAGAAAACAAGTAGATTAATCAATGTTACACGTTCCAGTTCTACTGGAAGAATCGCTAGATTTTTTACTGAATGATTTATCCGGATCATACCTAGATCTCACGTTTGGAAGAGGCAGCCATTCTCAAGAAATATTAAATAGACTATCTCCATCAGGCAAACTTTTTGCTGTAGATAGAGACCTGGAAGCAGTATCTTACGGTAAAGATAATATTGCAGACAAAAGGTTTGAGATTTTTCATGCCAATTACTCTCAGATAGATGTTCTATTTTCAGAGCAGCAATTTAATGGAATTCTTTTAGATCTAGGAACATGCTCAACACATCTTGATAATCACTCTAGAGGGTTTAGTTTTCAGGGAGAAGGTCCATTAGATATGCGCATGGATACTTCCCAAGGGTTTAGTGCCGCAAGTTTCTTAAATGAGTCTACCGAACAAGAGATCAGCGATGTTATATATAAATATGGAGAAGAAAAGGCTTCTAGAAAAATTGCAAAAGCTATAGTTGCATTTCGCAATCATACTTTAATTAACAGCACCTCAGATCTTGTAAAAATTATTGAGGGTGTTTTAAAAAGGACTGGTAAAAAACATCCAGCAACTAAAACTTTTCAAGCAATTAGAATCCATGTAAATAATGAATTAGAGCATTTAGAAATTGCTTTGGGCAAACTAGCACAATTACTAAATAAAAAAGGAGTCATAGCGATCATTTCTTTTCACTCGCTTGAAGACAGAATAGTGAAGAACTTTTTTAAACCTGATATTCAATCTCTCCCAAAGGATATTCCCATTAATAATGTTGTAAAGAGAGCTTTCATTGCATTAAAAAGAAAGTTAAACCTTCTGCCGAAGAAATTAAACGAAATCCTAGATCTAGAAGTGCCGTTATGAGAGTCTATTCAAAGTTATGAAATTTTCTATAAAATTATATTTTTTATTTTTTTTATTGTTTATTTTACTATGCGTCTGCTTGGAAACGGTAAAAGTGAGATGGCAAATAGCTCAAGAGTTTGAAAATCAAGCTTATCTAAACCTTTCTCAGAATAAGTTCAAGCAAATTAACGTTCAACTTCAAACTGAGCACTATCATTTGAACTCACCAGCAAAAGTAGAGCGCCATGCAAAAGAAATATTGAAGATGGAAGAAATTATTAATATTAAAATAATTCATCGTGAAAAATAATCTAGGTCTAAGCTGGCGTGCATTAACTATCTACGCAACTTTAATCATCATTTTTTGCATAGTAATGTTCAGAATTTTTGCCATACAATTTAATGATAGAGATTTTCTGGGATCTAAGGGCGAGAGAATGCTTAACACTTCTAGGGTTATTACTGCATTACGAGGAGGAATCTATGATCGGAATAATTTTCCACTGGCAGTATCTGTTGTGCAATACAATCTTTTTGCCTTACGTAATTTTTCAAAGGAAGAGTATTCTGCAATTAAAAAAATTCTTGCAATCAATCAATCATTTGATGAGATAGATGAGTTAAAGAGAAAATCATTATTATTTTCTAACTTAGATTTTTCTCAACACGAAAGAATTAAAGCCTTGCGTCTTAATGGGGTGGAAATAGAGTCATTTCAAAAGCGTTATTATCCTCTTGGAGAACAAGCATCACCATTCATTGGTTTCGCAGGAAAGGATGGTAATGGCTTGGAAGGCCTAGAAAATATCTTAGATGATAGATTGTCTGGTATTGCCGGAATGGAAATAGTAACAAGAAATGCTAGCAGGAAACCCAAAGAAGTTAGTCCAGTTACTCCTGGCCAAAACTTTAACTTAACTATTGATAGCAGAATTCAATTTTATACTTTCAAGCATCTTTCAAGATTTATCAATGCTAATAATGCCAAAGGAGGCAGTGCAATTGTGTTGGATAATCATTCTGGTGAAATCTTAGCAATAGCTAGCTATCCTTCTTACAATCCAAACAGCCGATCAAGAATTATTCAAAGAAATAGGGTGCTGGTTGATGCTTTTGAACCTGGATCAATTATTAAACCATTGGTTCTGGCCAAAGGAATTGATTTAGGCCTTATTAGCCTTGATCAGGTGATAGATACCAGCCCCGGTTTTATAAGCCTCAATAATAGAAAAATTTCGGATCCAAGAAATTATGGAGAATTAAGCTTTAAGGAAATTATTCAGAAATCTAGTCAGGTTGGCGCCTCAAAACTCGCCCTTATGATTGGAGTAGATGGCCTAACTTCTAGCTATAAAGCGTTTGGTTTATCCAAACCGTCTAATATCTTTTTCCCTGGTTTAGCCTATGGCACCATTAACACTAGACCAAATATTTCTGATCATGAAATTGCAAGTTTAGGTTTTGGCTACAGCATGACTGCTTCTGCCCTTCAGATAGCTCAAGCTTATTCCGTATTTGCAAATGATGGCTACCTAAAAGATTTTAAAATCTTTCAAAATGATGAGGAAGTTTATCAGCAGAGAGTTATATCAAGCAAAACAGCATCACAAGTATTACTTGCCTTAGAGTCTGTGGTCAAAGATGGTACTGGTAAATTAGCTTCAATTACTGATCACTCAGTTGCTGGAAAGACTGGAACATCCCATAAACCTAGTTCTAGCGGCGGCTATGATAAAAGTAAGTATATTTCTTCTTTTGCAGGCATTGCTCCTTTAAGCTCGAAGCGACTTACTATCTTTGTTAGTGTGGAGGAGCCTGGATTGAATAATTATTCAGGAGGCATGGTTGCTGCTCCCTTATTTGCAGCTATTTCAAAAGATGTATTAAATTATCTTGATGAATAGCATATCAAGCGTTTCTTCTTATTTTAATGTTGCTTGCAATATTGAGAAACTTATTCTTGGTATTACTGATGACTCAAGAGACGTAAAGAATGGATATTTATTCGTAGCTAGAGCTGGTATAAATTCTCATGGCATAAAGTTTATAGACAATGCTATTTCAAATGGCGCTGTGTGCATTCTTAGTGATCAGCCCAAGCCAAATGGAGTAAAGATTCCATTCATCTCTAGTAAGAATCTTGAAAGCTTACTAATTAAATTTTTATTTAACTTTTATGACCTTGATGAAGATCATTTCTTGGTTCACGGGGTGACAGGAACTAATGGCAAAACATCTACTACTTTTATGGCTCATCAAATTATAAGGAAACTTAAAAAACCCTCCTGTTATATTGGAACTCTTGGAGCAATCATAAATGATGAATTAATTTCCACTAAAGGCAATACAACCCCAGGCATATTTGAGCTATTTGAGCTTTTAGGCGACATCCAATCTAATGAACAAACATTTATTTTTTTAGAAGTATCCTCACATGCATTAGAGCAAGAGCGACTGCTCTCATTGCCTTTTCATCGAACTATGCTTCTAAATATTAAATCAGATCATTTGGATTATCACCGATCTCTTGAGCAATATATTAAAGCTAAGCTCTCAATATTTAATCTCCACTCAGCAAGTACCCCGATGGCTTTCATAGACTCTTCTTTAGTGGCATCTAATTTAAACACCTCGGAGCACAAAGAAAGAATTCAATTTATTAGCGCTCAAGATTCATCAGCACCTTTTTATTTTAAAACAAAATTTACTGATGACGGTTCGTCTACAATTAAATTTCAATTGCCTAATTGTAGCTTCTTAATTGAAATTTCATTGTTTCCTCAATTCAATCTTGATAACTTTGCTTGTGCGATAGCTCTAATTTCTGATTCAATTTCAAAGAATGAACTCGAGGCAATAGACTATTCAGATATAAGCTTGCCCCCAGGAAGAAGTGAGTTACTGCGGTTGGACAGAGGTGATGTGTTTATTGATTTTGCGCATGATCCAGATGCTATGGAAAATATATTATCCGCATTATCACAATCTTATTCCGATATCTTGCTAATCTTTGGTTGCGGGGGTGAAAGGGATAAAGAAAAGCGCCCCAAGATGATGGAGGTCGCAGAAAATTATGCAAAAAAAATAATTTTTACTTCTGATAATAATCGAGGAGAGGCATTCCAGCGAATAGTTGAAGATGCTACTGGTGCAAGTAAGTTTCAACATTTAACCGTTATACAGTCCAGACAAGATGCAATCATGCAAGGCCTTGCATCTCTCACTAATCAAAATATCTTGGTAATATTAGGTAAGGGGCATGAAAGAACAATGGAAGAGGGCGGAAATAAAATTCCATTTAATGATCGAGAATGTGTTCTAAGCAGCATATAAAATGAAATTTATTCAAAATACCAGTGACATATTATCAGCCTTGGGAATAGCAGGTAAACACAGATCTCTAATTAAAGATTTCTGTATTGATTCTAGAAAGGCAAAACAGCATTCGGTCTTTATAGGGCTCACCGGCTCAAATGAAGATGGGAGTAAATACTGTGATGATGCGTTTTCGAATGGAGCAGTATTTGCAATTATTAAAGCTAAAAAAGATATGAATGCCAATAAGCTTAAAGACAACACTCTTGGTGTCTCAAACCCAGAAAAAGCATTGGCTAAGTTGGCTCAAGTTACTTTAAAAAATTTTACAGGACCTGTCATTGGTATCACTGGTAGCAATGGCAAGACAACTACCAAAAACATTCTTAGCGCAGGAATTAAAAATAGTTTCTCAACGTTTAAAAATTTTAATAACGAAATAGGGTTACCTTTATGTGCTTTGATGCTTGATTTAAACAATGAGGCAGCAATCTTTGAAATGGGAGCAGCAAAAAAGGGAGATATCCACTTTTTATCGAAAATCATCCAACCAGATATAGGTATTATTACTCATATTGGCCACTCTCATTTATTGGGCTTAAATTCATTAAAAGGTGTCCTAGAGGTAAAGTCAGAATTAATTCATAACATTAAAAATAATGGTACTGCCATAGTGCCAAATGGCCCGCATTTAAATTATTGGAGAAGGTTAAGGAAAGATATTTCTTTTATAACATTTGGTTTAGACGATTCGGCTGAATTTTTTGCTAGCAATATTGAGTCTTCTCCGGCAGGAACATCTTTTTCCATTTATTCTCAACATTTTAAAGATCAAATCCTGGTGAGCACACCTCTTATGGGGAATCATAATATCTTAAATATTCTCGCTGCATTTTCTAGTGTCTATCAGTTAAATGGAGACATGAATTTTTTTCTTAAGTCATTGAAAAGCTTTAAAAATGAATCTCAAAGACTTGAGTTTCAACCATGGATAAACCAATCAAACCTTATTAATGATTCTTACAACGCTAATCCTGATTCTGTCAAAGCTGCAATAGATGTGCTGCATCAAATGAGAGGAAGAAAAATTATGATACTAGGAGATATGAAAGAGCTCGGAAGGTACAGAAAGAAATTTCACAAGGAGATTGGAGAGTATGCGAAAATCAAGAATATAGACTTGTTCTTAGGCTTTGGCGACCTTGCTAAACATTCTGTTGATAGCTTTGGTTCTTCTGGCATATTTTTTAACTCAAAAATAGCCTTAACCGAATTTTTAAAATCAGAAATTTCTAAGAAAGACTATGTTTTATTAAAGGGCTCAAGGGGTATGCGGATGGAAGAATTTATCAATATAGGAGACAGAGATGATTGAGCTTCTAGGAACATGGTTAATGGCTTATGACTCTGGATTTGATGTCCTGCGTTACCTTACTGTTAGGACTATTGGTGGAACATTAACTGCATTGCTTTTATCTATATTGCTAGGCCCATTAATTATTAGCCTGCTAACTAAAATGCAATTTTCACAATCTATCCGAGATGATGGTCCCCAGTCCCATCTTGCAAAAGCTGGTACGCCTACTATGGGCGGATTAATTATTATATTTTCACTATTAATTTCTACCTTGTTTTGGGCAGATTTAAAAAATCCTTATATCTGGATACTAATCTTTGTAACTCTTTCTTTTTCCAGCATTGGTTTAGCCGATGATTGGTTAAAAATTAGGCATAAGAGCTCTGAGGGGTTGAATGGAAGATACAAACTTTGTTTACAATTTATATTCTCCCTTGCTGCAATGCTATTTATGCTTAAAGTATCCCCAGAGGGAAATAATCAAATTTTTATCCTTCCTTTTGATAAAGAGTTTATTTTTATTATTTCTCCACTTACTTTTTTGTGTATTAGTGTATTTGTAATTATGGGCTCCTCTAATGCAGTGAATTTAACAGATGGCTTAGACGGCTTAGCTATCCTGCCATCTGTATTAATAGCTGCTGGCCTTGGCTTGATTGCTTATGCAATGGGTAATCAAATCATTGCAAATTATTTATTTATTCCGTTTCATCCTTTAACAGGTGAGTTAATTGTATTTTGTGGAGCCTTGATAGGTGCTGGAATAGGCTTTCTTTGGTATAACACTTATCCTGCTCAAATCTTTATGGGTGACCTCGGATCACTGACGCTAGGGGGTATTCTTGGAACGCTAGCTGTCTTAGTTAGACATGAAATAGTTTTTGCAATTATGGCAGGAGTATTTGTGATGGAGACACTCAGCGTCATCATTCAAGTAGGCTCGTATAAAATTCGAGGCAAGCGAGTTTTTTTAATGGCTCCCATTCATCATCATTTTGAGCTGAAAGGCTGGGCAGAACCAAAAGTAATTGTTCGTTTTTGGATCATTACTTTTGTACTTGTTCTTTTCGCTTTAGCAACACTAAAGCTAAGATAAAAAAATTAAATGACATCTTTAATATTTGGCTATGGTATGACAGGTCAATCATTTGACCGATACTTGACGAAGAATGGAGTTAAATTTGATATCTATGATGTCAAGCATGTTGATCACCCTAATGCATTCAGCAAACTTCCTAGTAAAGAGAAATTACAATCCTATGAGATGGTTTATATAAGCCCAGGCATCAATATTCTTGAGCTCTATCCCAACAAAGAATTTGAAAAAGTTAATTTTAAAACTGATTTAGATATATTTTTTGAAGAAGACAGCTCCATTAAAATAGGGATTACTGGAACAAATGGTAAAAGCACATGCTGCATGCATTTAAGTCAATTGCTTGATAATGCTGAAATATTAGGGAATTTTGGCAGACCGCTTCTTGATAGTATTAATTCTAAAAAAAAATACTCAATCATTGAGCTGTCCAGTTTTCAGCTTGAAAAAATGAAAGATAATTTACTTGATTTTGGCGTTCTGTTAAATATCGCTCCTGATCATATTGACCATCACGGTAGTTTCAATAATTACATAAATGCTAAAAATAGAATTTTAGAAGCAAGTCAATCAACCACTGAAAATGGTCCCTTTGAAATATTCGAAATAATTACAGGAAACAAGTACCAGGGAGGCTTGCAACCTCAAGATTTAATAAATTTACCTCATCGACTAGAAAAGATAATACTTAATAATCGAGCAATCATTATTAATGATTCTAAGTCGACCAATACAGATTCGTTAAAATACGCTCTAAGCAATGTCTCTGATGACTCTTGTGTGCATCTAATACTTATGGGAGACCCAAGCAAAGAGAGATATGATTCTTTATTGCTTTCCAAGCCGCAATATCTTTATATTTGTGGAAAGCATGCAGATCAGTTAAGCAGCAAGATAATTCATCGCAATAAGTCTATTTTTCAATCTTTAGAAGATACCTTGAAGCACATCAATCATAGCTTTGCTGGCAATGTAGAAATTTTATTTTCACCAGCTAATCCTAGCGGTAGGGATTATAAAAATTTTGAAGAGAGAGGTGAGCATTTTTTAAATTTAGCTCAAGAGATATTAAATGATTGATAGAGAAAATATTTTAATTATCCTCCCATTTATCTGTCTTCTATTTATTGGCTTAGTCATGGTGACGTCTTCAAGTGTTTATGTCGCAGAAAAAATGTATGGCAATCCATTTCAATTTGCAGAAAAACATATCATTTTTCTTTGTTTAGGCATGATCACTTCCGTTATTGCTATTAGCATTCCTTCCAAATTATTTTATAACTATGATTGGTTTTTTCTGTTGGCCTCCTTTTTATTATTACTGGCCTTGTTACTTCCAGGCATTGGAACTGAGGTGAATGGAAGTACGAGATGGATAAGACTTGGCCCAATCAATATCCAACCATCTGAAGTAAGTAAATTGGCATTATTAATATACATTTCAGGATATTGCGTAAGACGATTAAGTGAGATTAATACAACTTTAGGGTTTTTTCGTCCCTTGATTGTTCTGGGTGGATTTGGTCTATTGATAATGAATCAACCAGACTTAGGTTCTACTTTAGTAATTGGAATGCTTGTTATTGCTATATTATTTTTTGCAGGGATATCTTTTGTTCAATTTCTTTTACTGGCATCTTTGATGATCGGATTAGCTGCATCAGCAGTATTTTTTTCGGCTTACAGATATGCAAGATTAATATCTTTTACTGACCCATTTGCATATTTTGATAAAGCTGGCTGGCAACTTGGTAATGCTCTGCTTGGTATTGGGCGAGGAGAATGGTTTGGAGTAGGTTTGGGAAATGGAATACAAAAAAATTTGTATCTTCCTGAGCCACATACAGACTTCATTTTTGCTGTACTTGTAGAAGAGTTTGGTGTGACAGGTAGTTTAGTTTTACTTGCCCTGTATGCAGCCTTAATAATTGGTATTTTTAGGACAGCAATTAAAGCAATAGAGCTGGGAAGATTATTTGAAGGATTAATTGCATTTGGTGCTGGTGTATTGATTGCTGTGCAAGCCTTATTCAATATTGGAGTGAATTTAGGAATTTTACCTACGAAAGGTCTTACTTTACCTTTTATAAGTTACGGTGGAACAAGCTTAATTTTATTTATGTTTATGATAGGTATGGTGCTTCGAATAAATCACGACAATAGGTCGATTAAATAATGAGATTTTTAATCTCAGCAGCTGGGACTGGGGGACATGTTTTTCCAGCCCTTGAATTTTCTGCAGAGTGCATTAAAAATAATCATGACGTGCTTTGGATGGGCACAAAAACTGGATTGGAGAGCCGTAAGGTTCCCGAAAAAAATATTCAATTCATGACTGTCCCCATGAGGGGTTTTAGGGGCAAAGGTCTTTTGAATAAATTCATATCAATTTTTGGCTTAGCAGCATCGATTGGAAAGACAATTATCTTTTTATTTCAAAATAAAATAAATTTCGTAGTTTGTTTTGGTGGATACATTTCATTGCCAGTAGGAATTGCAGCTATTCTTTGTCGCAAGCAGCTAATTCTTCATGAGCAAAATGCTGTTATGGGAACTTCTAATAAGCTGCTAGCACCGTTTGCTAAGATAATATTTCTAGGAACTCCATTAGCTACGGTGTCTCAAAAGAATACTCAGCTGGTTGGAAATCCAATCAAGAGAATTTACAAACATCAGGATATGGCGCCCCCTAAATCTGATGAGTTAAAGATCTATGTCACTGGTGGAAGTCTAGGTTCAGAATTTATTAACAAGAATATTCCCATTGCATTAAGCTCATTAAATATTCCAATAATGATTAAGCATCAATCAGGTCTGAATAAATTAGATGGAGTTCAAAGTTTATATACTGGGAGAACCTCTAGCGATATTCAAGAATTCTATGAGACACCCTTAGAGAATATTTTATGGTCTGATTTTGTTATTTGCCGAGCAGGGGCTTTGACTTTAGCAGAAGTTACCAGCCTAAGTCGAGGTTGCATTATGATTCCTCTGCCTTCTGCTATAGATAACCATCAGCTTGAAAATGCCAAGCAGATTGAAAAACTCAATATGGGACTAATATACGAGGAATCAGCATCGCCTCAAGCCTTGCAAGAAAAATTAATCAATATTATTGAAAAAAAAATGCATCTTAGCTGGCAGAATAATACAAATTCAATTGATCATTTCCAAGCAGCTGAAAGGATGTTAAGTTCAATTTTACAAATCAATAATAGTTAAAATGAAGTCATTGGGTTTCCAGCAATTTAAGCAAATTCATATGATTGGCATTGGCGGATCAGGAATGATTGGTTTGGCAACAATACTCCAAAAGAGAGGATTTAAGATCACTGGCTCTGATTTAGTTATCACACCTGAGGTAGAGGAATTAAAAAAATTAGGCTCTAAAGTACAGATTGGGCATGAGCCAAATCTCATCAAGAATGCTGATCTCGTTGTAGCTTCTTCTGCTATTTCTAAAAGAAATCCCGAGCTTGTATTTGCTAAAAAATTAGACATTACTATTATCCCACGCGCTGAAATGTTAGGCACATTAATGAAGCCTTACCGTAGCATTGCGGTTGCAGGAAGTCATGGTAAGACCTCAACTACGAGCATCATTGCAAGTGTTTTTAATGCAGCAGGTTTGAGTCCAACCTATGTTGTGGGGGGGCAAGTATTAAGCGTTGGGCGAAGCTCTAATCTTGGAGATGGGAGTTACATGATTGTAGAAGCAGACGAGAGTGATGGCTCTTTTTTGCATCTTCAACCTGAGATTGCTGTTATTACTAATATTGATAATGATCACCTTGCTTTTTATGACTCAAATCAAGATAAGTTAAATCAAGCTTTTGTTAGTTTCGCAGAAAACCTTCCATTTTATGGGCATTTAATCATCACCTTAGATGACAGTAATGTTTCTAAGATAGCAAAACATATTCATCGAAAAAAAATTACCTTTGGGTTTTCTTCAAGAAATCAATTTCAAATTATTAATGTTGAATTATTGAAAGGAGTTCAAAACTTTCAATTGTTAGATACCAATACTAAAAAGCTTTATTCATTTTCTACGCCTCTTAGTGGAAAGCATAATATTTATAATCTTTGCGCAGCTATCTGTGTTGCTCTAGAGGAAAAGATTTCTATTGCAGATATCAAGAAAGGCTTGAAAAATTTTAAGGGAGTAGGGCGAAGATTTGAGATAGGACAAATTTCAATAAGCAATCAGCCTAAAATTTTGATTGATGACTATGGTCATCACCCAACAGAAATTTTAGTTACCATCAAAGCAATGAAAGAAAAATTTCCTAAAAAACGTATTCTTATGATCTTTGAGCCGCATCGATACTCAAGAACAAAGCAGCTTTTGAAAGATTTTATTAAAGTGCTATTAAAAGTTGATCAATTAGTACTTTTAGACATATATCCTGCAAGCGAGAAACCAATGCGTGGTATCTCATCCTCAAGATTGATGGATGAAATTAATCAGCAAAAAGGAAATGCTATTAATTTATCTAATGTTCATGCAATAGAGTGGATTACAAAAAATTACAAAGAATTTGATATTCTTGTCACGCAGGGTGCAGGGACAATTTCACAATTAAACAATTCAATTAAAGAGAAGTGGGCATTAAAAAAATAGCAGTTTTGTATGGAGGTATGTCTGCGGAGAGAGATGTATCCATAGAAAGTGGTAAAAATATTTATGCAGCTATTCTTGATCTTGGATATGAAGCAAGTTTAATTGACTATCCCAAAGAATTTACAAATGCGGTTATGGAAAATCATGATTATCTTTTTATTGCCTTGCATGGAGAGGATGGAGAGTCCGGTGACTTGCAAAAAATATTATCTGATAAGAGCATTCCATACTCAGGTAGCGATGCAATTGCATGCTCCAGAACCTGGAATAAAGCGAGGTGCAAAGAAATTTTAAACCTCAACAATATTCCAACCCCTCAGTGGGTATCTATCGGTGAACTTTCTCAAGAATCTTGCAACCTTGAATCTGATAAATTTAATGTTTTCAACCTTAGCAATCCTTTATTTCTTAAGCCTGAAGAAGAGGGATCTAGCATTGATGTATTCAAAATTACAAATGAGTCTGATCTCAGCGACGCAATTCAAAATTGCTCAAATAACAACAGACCTTTCATATTTGAAGAATGTATTGAGCACAAAGAGCTAACAGTACCGGTACTGAATGGAAGATGCTTGCCAGCTGTTGAAATCATTACTAGCGAATCTTTCTATAATTATAAAGCTAAATATGAAAAGGATGATACTCAGCTCCTTCAAATTAATTACTCTCCCGAAGAGCAAGAAATCTTAGAATCCATATGTATGAATACCTTTAATGTGATGGGCTGTAAAGGTTGGGCTCGGATTGATCTGTTGCAAGATTTAGAAGGAGAGTTTTATGTGCTTGAAATCAACACAGTTCCGGGCATGACTTCTCATAGTTTATTTCCAGCATCTGCAAAAAGTGCCGGACTTGATTATAAATCGCTAATTCAAGAAATTATCAATGAAAGCTAGCAACTATAAATATTTAATTGCGATTATTTTTATATTTTTTGGTGAACAGATTGCTGCTGAGGATCGCATCGTAATTAATTTTGAGAGCCCGCCCTCTCTAAATCAAGAAGCTAAATTGATTCAAAATATTAAAAATTATAATTCAGTTCAAAGCATTGAGAACTATCTAACGCAACAGAATTGGATAGAGAATTTTTTGATTAAAAGCAGCTTCTTTGGAAAATTTCATCAGATTTTTATACAAAGCAAAAAACCAAAGTATGTCTGGAAAGATAAATTTTATATAGACAGCCAAGTATCAACATTTGCTTATGATGGCGGTTATCCTGATCTCATACGTTTAGATATGCCATTAGAGTACCTAACTTTTTGGATCAAAGCTGAAAATCAATACATCACATTATTTAATGATTTGAGCCTTACTATTAGATCAGTTGGTTTTCAACCTGCAGTAGGCTGGTATTTGCTCACTAGCGATGCTTTAAGAGTGAATTTGGGGGATGAACTCTCAAATGACACCTATCAAAAACTTTCACTTACACTTAAATATATGTTCGAAAATAACCTAACACCTAGTATCATTGATCTTAGATACAAAGCTGGAGCAGCACTAAATTATGGCAAATAATGGCACAAAAGATTCCGACTATGTGGTTGGATTAGATATCGGAACATCAAAAGTTGTATGTATTATTGGAAAATATATTGATCAGCATTCAGTAGAGATTGTATCTATGGGATCCTATCCTTCCAGCGGTTTAAAAAAAGGTGTGGTTGTAAATATTGATGCTACTACTGATGCTATTCAAAAATCTATAGACCAAGCTCAAACTTCATTTGATGGAAAAATTAAAAATGTATTTGTAGGAATTGCTGGAAATCATATCCGCAGTCTGAATTCTCATGGAATAGTGGGAATTAAAGATAAAGAGGTAGTGCCAGGGGATATTGATAGAGTAATGGAGGCTGCTCAAGCAGTTGCTATTCCGTCCGATCAAAGGGTTCTGCATGTGTTACCACAAGAATATGTGATTGATGATCAAGATTCCATTAGAGAGCCATTGGGTATGTCTGGAGTGAGATTGGAATCCCATGTGCATCTAGTAACTTGCGCAAACAATGCCATTCAAAATATTGAAAAATGTGTCAAGAGATGCGGTATCGATGTTGATGGGTTTGTGCTTGAGCAATTAGCCAGTTCTTATTCGGTGTTGTCTGAAGATGAAAAAGAATTAGGTGTATGTCTAGTTGATATTGGGGGTGGAACAACCGATATTGCAGTTTTTAACGCTGGCTCGATAGCCTTTACTGGAGTAATACCAATAGCTGGAGATCAAGTGACAAGTGATATTGCGGTAGCCTTAAGAACACCTACTGCTCAAGCTGAAGATATTAAGCAGAAACATGGCTGTGCCGCAGCTGAATTAACAAATGATGGAGAAACTCTTGAAGTTATGAGGGTTGGAGGAAGGCCTCCAGAGGATTTATCTCGTCGGTCTCTAGCAGAGATAGTAGAGCCTAGATATGTTGAGTTATTTGAATTAGTCAAAGCAGAAATTCAACGCAATGGCTTCGAAAGTAAAATCCCCGCAGGAATTGTCCTAACAGGTGGCACCTCTAAAATTGAAGGAGCTGTCCCATTAGCTGAATCTATTTTTCAAACAAGTGTCCGCCTTGGTATTCCTGAAAAATTTAGCGGCATGGAGTCTGTGTTAAAAAATCCTATTTATGCCACTGCGCTCGGATTAGTGAGTTTTGGGTTCGATCAGCTAGAGCAGGGCTATACATTAGAAAATAATAAATCTATTTTTGATAGAGCTTTTGGGTTCCTTAAAAATAATTATTGATTGCAGGCAGTATTTACCTTAGAATTCACGCTCCTTGGTTTTTTGATGTTCAAAAAATCTATTAACTCAGAAGGAAATATATGAATAATTACGAATTAACTTTGATACTTAATCCAGACTTATCATCTAAGTTTGATGAATTTCAGTCTAAATTTGATAAAACTCTATCTGATATAGGCTTTGAAGTGAAAAAATTAGAGAATATTGGAAGAAGACAGCTTGCTTACAGCATTTTAAATCATAATAAAGGGCATTATGCTATTTATCAGCTAGAAGGACCTGCTGCAGGAGCTCTAGAGCTTGAAACCAAGCTAAAGTATGATACTTCCGTTATCAGGCATCTATTATTAAAAGTTGACACCCTATCTCTTGATGATTCTTTGTTAATGGTAGAGGCGCAAGAAGCTAAAAAGGCCCCACAAGAAGAAATTAAAGTGACTCCTCCAAAGGCAAAAGTATCCTTAGAAGCTAAGCCAGAAGTTACCCCTGCTGAAGACAGCAAAACAACGGAGAGTGAATAATGTCTCAAGATGCCAAAAAGAATTTCAATTACAAGAATACAGACCTACTTAAAAGATATATCACCGAAACAGGAAAGATTATTCCAGCAAGGGTCTCCAATATCTCTGCTTCCGAGCAAAGAAAACTAACTAAAGCGGTCAAAATTGCAAGATTTTTAGCATTGTTGCCATATACCGACTCACATAGATAAATTATGAAAATTATACTTTTAGATAAAATCCAAAAACTTGGCGGAATTGGAGACGTAGTAGATGTTAGCTCTGGTTATGCAAGAAATTTTTTAATACCTAAAAAGAAAGCAATGTTTGCTTCAGACGATAATTTAAAATATGTTGAGAGTCGTAAATCAGAATTGGCCGCTGCTTCCGCTGATGAAGTTGCAAAAGCGCAGGGCTTAGCTGATTCCATTGAAGGCTCGAAGGTAGAGATCAAAGTTCAAGTAACTGAAGAGGGAGCTTTGTATGGCTCAGTGGGAACTAGAGAGATTTCTGATGCATTTATTGCGATTGATCTTGCTGTTGATAAGAGCGTAGTTCAACTGCCTGAGGGACCACTTAAGGAATTAGGAGATTACTCTATTACTTTGCTGTTTCATCCAGAGGTATCTTGTGTTGTTGAAGTTTCAGTTCAACCAGAGTAGTTGTTATCTTTTTAATATGATGTAAAAATCATATTTATGTCAATTCAGTCCATAGAAAATACCGAACAGGTTCGCGACCTTGAAAAAGCTGTGCTTGGCGGCTTGATGCTTGAGACTGAAAGATATGATGCAGTTAGCTTGATCATTCAATTCTCAGATTTTGAAGGCCAAGATCATCAGAGTATATTCCAATCCATGGGAGAGCTTGTATATGCAAATAAACCCTTAGATCCGTTAACAGTTTCTGGAAGATTGGATAATAAAAATCTTCTAACAAGAGCGGGGGGCAAAAATTACCTAATTGATCTTGCTTCCTCGAGTCCATCAGCAGCCAATCTTGAGGCTTATGCTGAAATGATTCGACAAAAATCCATTTCTAGAAAATTGATGAGAATAAACTCAGAAATTTCACAATTGATTATTAATCCTCAGGGCAAAGATGCAGCTGCCTTGCTCGACGAGGCTGAAACAAAAATTTTCTCGTTGAATGATGAGGCTAGTAAAACAGCTTCAAGTATTCAGAAATTGGATGTATTAATACCTCAGTCGATTGATAAACTAAACCAAATTGCTAACAGCGGATCTTCATTGCTAGGCTCATCAACTGGCTTTAAAGATTTGGATGCTAAATTACAGGGATTGCAAAATGGTGATCTTATTATTGTGGCAGCTAGACCCAGCATGGGTAAAACTGCATTGAGTATGAATATTGTAGAGAATTTTTTATTAAACAAAGAAGTTGAGGGCGGCGTTCTTGCATTCAGTCTTGAGATGCCTGCAGAATCTTTGACGACTAGGCTCCTCGCGAGTAATGCTAAAATTGATCAACAAAAAGTCAGATCGGCATCAATGAATCAAAATGATTTAAAAAGATTTATGGAATCCTCCTCCAAGTTAAAAGATCTCCCTCTTTATATTGACGATAGTTCTATGCTATCTCCAATGGAATTAAGGGCTAGAGCCAGAAGAATACATAGACAGGAACCAAATGGCTTATCTCTTATAGTGGTGGATTATCTCCAGTTAATGGAGTTGCCGTCCTCTACTGAAAGTAGAGTGAATCAAATTTCAGAAATATCAAGATCTTTAAAAATGCTGGCAAAAGATTTGAATGTCCCCGTTATAGCATTGTCTCAGTTAAACAGAGCTGTCGAGCAACGTCCCAATAGAAGGCCTGTGATGTCTGATTTAAGGGATTCTGGGGCTATTGAGCAAGACGCAGATGTAATTTTATTTATCTACAGAGATGAGGTTTACAACGAGGATTCTGAGGAAGGCAACAAAGCAGAAATAATTATAGGCAAGCAAAGAAATGGCCCAATTGGAAAAGTGAATCTTACTTTCTTGAAAGAATTTACTCGATTTGAAGATTTTGCTGTAGATAGTTACTACGATAATATTCAATGATCCAGCCGAATTCTGAGCTCATTATTGACTATGAGTTAGTCAGAAATAATATCCAGCTTATTCGTAAAAAAATCTCGCCCTCTTCAAAGTTTATGGCAATTGTTAAAAGTAATGCCTATGGGCATGATCTTAATACAACTGCCAAAGCTTTAAATGAAAGTGTGGATGGCTTTGGTGTAGTTCGTCTTGAAGAGGCAATTCATTTACGAGAACAATCTGATTTACCAATTTTAATGATGCAAGGAGTGTATTCTACAGAAGCCTACGATGAGCTAAAAAAAAATGAAATTTGGACAACACTTCATTCTCTAGCTCAGATTCCTCTAGCGCATCAATATGTTGATGATCTGGTCTTCTGGATAAAAATTAATACAGGCATGAATAGGCTAGGACTGCAGTTCAGTGAATTGGATAAATGTAAGTCTTTTATAAAAAAAAGCAATGTTTTGATGACACATTTGGCATGCGCTGATAATCCTGACGATGAGCTAAATCAAATACAATTTTCAAAATTTGACGAGGCATGGAAGCATACCGGTCAGAGTCTCCTTCGAAGCGTTGTTAATTCTGCCGGATCAATAAATTTTCCAGAGCAATCTCATGATTGGTCAAGAGTTGGCATTGGGATGTATGGAGGTCTTTCTGATATGCCGGAACTTAAAACTGCTATGACTTTTAGAAGCCAGATTATTGGGTTTCAAGATTTAAAGATTGGAGAGCGTATTGGTTATGGAGGCCGTATAAAAACTTCTAGAGAGACTAAACTTGCAATAGTTTATTGCGGTTATGCTGACGGTTTTCCTCAACCAGCAATGGATGGAACCAACGTCAGAATAAATAATCATATTGCTACTGTTATGGGAAGAGTGAGCATGGATTTAATTTCTATTGATGTGACTGATAACCCTAATTGCGCTATTGGCGATTGGTGCGAGTTCTGGTCTCCCGATTTACCTATCAACCCAATAGCTCAAAAAAATAATTTGATTTCTTATGAACTTATGACCAAAATAAGTCCTAGAGTTCAAAGACACTATATAAACGTATGAAAATTAATTACTTAGATAATAATCCAAGAGAGATACAGCTAGAGGAAGATTTGCCTCCATATATGACAGAGGCTGTTGCTGATGATATTGCTGAGATATTTAGTACGCCATTAACTGGAGCTTATAACTGGGATTATACCCATCAAGATAACAGAATTAAAAAGCTGTATGAGCTTGGTAAAGAGTTGAACTGGAACGTTGAGGTTGATGTAGATTGGTCTAGACCATTTGAGCCAATGACTGAACCAACTCCAATATTTTGGGACGATTATGCTCCATATCAAAGACTGTCTGATGAAAGAAAAGTAGAGTTCTTAAATCATAGAATGGCTTGGAGCCAAAGTCAGTTCCTTCACGGAGAACAAGGAGCCTTGTTAGTTGCCTCTCAGCTAACCTCATGCGCGCCAACATACAATGCAAAGCTATATGCTGCATCTCAGACTTTTGATGAAGCCAGGCATGTCGAAGCATTTAATAAATATATTCAGACTAGAACAAAAATGATGTATCCAATTGGCAATGCTTTAAAATCAATCCTTGATAAGATTCTTACTGATCCAAGATGGGATCTAAAATTTATTGGCATGCAGATTATTATTGAGGGATTAGCTTTGGCAGCTTTTCAAACCTCACGAGAACTTACAAAAGATCCAGTATTACGAGATATGCTTGGTCTAATCATTCGAGACGAGGCAAGACATGTCACTTTTGGAATTAATTATTTAGAAGAATTTGTTGAAACTTTAACCGAAGAAGAAAAAGAGGAAAGAGCTCAATTTGCTTATGAGGCATGTTGGTTGAGCAGAGAAAGACTCATATCTACAGATGTTTTTGATCATTTTGGCTGGGATTCAGAGGATGCAAGGCAATTTCAATTAAGTTCAGATATTACCAAGCATTTCCAAAAACTACTTTTTCAAAGGGTAATGCCAAATTTAAAAAGAATTGGTCTGCTAAGAGATTCTGTAAAAGGCAAGTTTGAAGATCTAGGCATTTTAGAATATGCAACAGCTAAAAGTGATGCTGATATTGACTGGGCTGATTTATCTAGACCTTTATTCGAAGAAAGTGCTTAATTAGTATTTATTAATTCCAATATCTGATATTCTGTTTAACCATCAAAAACTGAAAACTGATGGCACAAACTAAGTACATATTTATCACCGGCGGGGTGGTTTCTTCTCTCGGAAAAGGAATCGCAGCAGCATCTCTCGGAGCTCTATTTGAGGCTCGAGGTCTCAAAGTTTCTCTCAACAAATTAGATCCCTATATTAATGTAGATCCAGGCACCATGAGCCCATTTCAGCACGGAGAAGTATTCGTAACAAATGATGGCACAGAAACGGATCTAGATTTAGGTCATTACGAGAGGTTTGTAAGATTTCAGGCGACCAAAAAGAATAATTTTACTGCTGGAAAGGTATATGAAGAAGTTATTAAAAAAGAGAGAAGAGGCAATTACCTAGGTGGAACCGTTCAGGTCATTCCCCACATTACCGACGAGATAAAACGCAGAATTAAGGCTGGTGCCAAAGGCGCAGATATAGCCATCGTTGAAATTGGCGGCACCGTTGGTGATATTGAAAGTCAGCCATTTATAGAAGCGATTAGGCAAATGATGCTTGAATTACCAGTATCTAGAACTGCTCTGGCTCACTTAACCTTGGTTCCTTATATCAAGGTTTCTGAGGAGTTAAAGACCAAACCTACTCAACATTCAGTAAAAGAGCTAAGGTCACTAGGTCTGCAACCAGACTGCCTTATTTGCAGGTTAGAACAAGAATTACCTCAGGATGAAAAGAAAAAAATTGCACTTTTTTGTTCGGTTGATCCTAAAAGTGTAATTTCAATGCACGACGCCGAAACTGTCTATTCCATCCCCTTGTTACTTTATGCTCAAGGGGTTGACAAAATCTTACTAAAAAAATTAAACCTATCATCTGTTAAGCCACCAAAGCTCAATGACTGGAAAAGGGTGGTAGAAGCAAAACTCAACCCTAAGAAAAAAGTATCTATAGCTGTTGTTGGTAAGTACGTAGATTTAAAAGACTCATATAAATCTTTAAATGAAGCTCTGGATCATGCAGGCATTGTTAATCTTGCGAAAGTTGAGATAGATATGATTGATGCGTCCAAGATTACAAAATCAAATGTTTCAAAAGTTCTTAGCCAGCACCAAGCTGTTTTGATTCCCGGTGGATTTGGAAGCAGGGGTGTTGAAGGTATGATTTATGCCTGTGAGTATGCTCGCCTTAATAAATTACCTTACTTTGGAATTTGTTTGGGTATGCAAATAGCTATAATTGAATTCTCTAGAAATGTCTTAGGTTATAAAAGTGCAAACAGCACAGAGTTTAATGAAAAAACAAAATACCCAGTTATAGGTTTGGTGACAGAGTGGAAAGATGTAACTGGCAAGACAGAGCTTAGAAATAAAAATTCAGATCTTGGTGGGACAATGAGATTGGGTGGGCAGGAATGCTCAATCAAGGAGAATTCTCTTTCTCAAAGACTTTATAAAAAAAATAAAATTATTGAACGTCATCGACATAGATATGAGGTTAATCCTGAATTCAAAGATGCTCTAGTTAAAGGTGGAATGGATATAGTAGGAACATCGCTAGACGGTAAATTAGCAGAAATGATTGAAATTAAAAAACATCCTTGGTTTCTAGGATGTCAGTTTCATCCTGAATTTACCTCTAATCCTCGAGATGGCCATCCAATATTTAATGATTTTATTTTAAAAGCTATTAAGATTAAAAGATGACTGCTCTAAAGTTAAATAATTCTACAATTGGTAACGCGGAGCCTATGACTCTTATGGGCGGCGTTAATGTCCTTGAATCAGAGTCTATTGCTATGACTGTAGCTGAGCAGTTTGCTAGAGCTGCCTCTGATTTCCATGTAAATTGGATTTTTAAAGGCTCTTTTGATAAGGCCAATAGAAGCTCTATTTCATCTTATAGGGGTCCAGGCATAGATGAGGGCCTAAAAATACTGGAAAAGATTAAGAATAATTTTGATGTTCCAGTTATTACTGATATTCATGAATCCAGTCAGGCGAATCAAGTAGCAGAAATCTGTGACATTATTCAGATCCCAGCTTTCTTATGCAGACAGACGGATCTTGTCACAGCTGCCGCTCAAACCAACAAGATTATTCAATTTAAAAAACCCCAATTTCTTTCAGCCCCAGAAATGAAAAATGTAATTGAAAAATGTAAAGAAGCTGGGAATAGCCAGATTATTTTATGCGAAAGAGGAAACTCTTTTGGCTACAACAACCTTGTTGTTGACATGTTAAATTTTCAAATAATGAAAAATTTAAATGTGCCTGTCATTTTTGATGCAACTCATTCCCTTCAACTGCCTGGTGGTCTAGGTAATGCAGCTGGCGGAAGAAGAGAGTTTTTATTGCCTCTTGCAAAAGCTGGTTTAAGCCAAGGTATTGCAGGCTTATTTTTAGAAGCCCATCCGAATCCAGATGAGGCTAAATGTGATGGCCCATGCGCCATTGCTGCTGATACTATTTACTCTGTTATTTCTCAGTTAAGCGCCTTAGATACATTTATAAAACAGCAAGACGCAAGCTCATAATGCCAAGCATCAAATCAATTAAAGCCATTCAGGTTTTTGACTCTAGAGGAACTCCAACTATCTCATGTAGAGTTGATTTGGAAAGTGGAGCTACATATACCTCCATGGTTCCAAGCGGAGCTTCAACTGGCTCTAGAGAAGCTCTAGAACTTCGTGATGGAGGCCCAACCTATTTAGGCAAAGGAGTTCAGACGGCTGTAAATAATATCCACAATAAAATTGCACCCGCTCTTATTGGGATGGATGTTAATCATCAAAAGTTAATAGACGAAACAATGATTGCTTTAGATGGCTCTGATACCAAATCTAATCTTGGCGCAAATGCAATTCTAGGAGTTTCGCTTGCAGTATTAGGAGCAGGAGCTAATTTTAATCACATCCCCATATACCAATACGTAAACAAAATTTATAGCGATATTAATGGCGTGATGCTTGACATGAATCTGCCAATTCCCATGCTCAACATTATTAACGGTGGGGAGCATGCTGACAATAATATTGATATACAAGAATTTATGATTATGCCAATTGGAGCAAGCTCCTTCTCAGAAGGAATGCAGTGGTCTACAGAAATATATGCTGGGTTGAAAAAGCTTTTGCAAGATAAAAACTTAAGCACGGGCGTTGGCGATGAGGGTGGATTTGCACCAAACTTAAAATCAAATAATGAGGCTATCGAGCTCATCATGCAGGCTATAACAAATAACGGTTTAAGACCTGGAATTGATGTAAGTCTTGCTCTTGATTGCGCTGCTACTGAATTTTATCAAGATAATTTGTATCATTTAAAGGGAGAATCTTCTCAATTAACCTCAGCAGAATTTTCTACGTATCTAGAATCATTAGCTGCAACCTATCCAATCGTATCTATTGAGGATGGTATGGATGAGAGCGATTTCCTGGGCTGGCAAAAACTTACAGAGACTTTAGGTGAAAAATGTCAGTTAGTTGGAGATGACCTGTTTGTTACAAATGTGAAAGAGCTTCAAAGAGGTATCGATGAGTCGCTAGCGAATTCAATACTAATTAAATTTAATCAAATAGGCACCATTACCGAGACCATTAAAACAATATACTTAGCAAATTCTAATAATTTTACTTCAGTTATTTCTCATAGATCAGGAGAAACCGAAGATACTATTATTGCAGATATATGTGTGGGATTGGGAGCAGGGCAAATAAAAACAGGAGCCCCTTGTCGTTCAGATAGAGTAGCGAAATATAATAGATTATTGTGGATAGAGGCACAAAATCCCAATCTAACATTTGCTAAAAATGTCTTTAATTAGAGTTCTGACATGGCTTTTAATCTTTCTTATTACCGTCACCGCTTATGGCCTTTTTTTTGGTGCTGATAGCAAGGCAAGCTTTGCCATTCTTCAGAATGAAAATAAGTTATTGAGCGATGCCAATGATTCTCTCGAGACAGAAAATAATTTTTTAGAGTCTGCAATCAAAAGCAAGCAACAAAATGATTTATATGCTGAAAAATTTGCCAGAGAAGAACTAAATCTGATAATGCAAGGTGAGGAATTTATAAGCTTTCAAGAAATAAATGCTGATGAACCGCAACAATAAAATTTCAGTCATTATTCCAGCTGCTGGAGCTGGATCTCGTTTTAAAGCGAAGAAACCAAAGCAATACTGCATGCTTGGATCTCAAACTATACTAGAGCAAACCGTCAGCATATTTATTGATATTCCTGAGGTTCAAATAATTTATATTGCTGTTCATCCCGACGATCAATTGATTCAATCCCAGTCATTTTTTAATCATCCTAAAATCTCAATTGTTTCAGGAGGAGCAACTAGAATTCAATCAGTATTCAATGCAGCATCAAAGATTGATGGAGAGGATAGTAAGGCAGTATTAATTCATGATGCTGTTAGACCATGGCTAGAATTAACGCATCTTGCAGACCTATTGAATGAATTTCATAGCAGCTCAGATTGGGATGGCATATACCCATGTATTGCTCTCTCAGATTCCTTAAGAGAAAAAAAAGATAATCAATTTATTCCAGTAGATAGAGCTAGCTTTTTTCAAGTTCAAACACCTCAAATTTTTAATACCTTGGCCATTCAAGATGCTCTAAGTCAGGCAATTAATTCAGGTGAAGAGTTTACCGATGAGACTCAGGCTATGGAACATGCTAGCTACAAGGTTAAGGTTGTTGAAGGCAACAGATTGAACAATAAAGTAACCTTTGCAGATGATTTAAGAATACCAGAAATTGATGATTCTAGAATTGGCAGAGGCATAGATTTTCATAGATTAGAGCCTGGGAATGGAATGACTTTGGCTGGCATTTTCCTTGAAAGTAATTTATCTATTGTTGCTCATTCTGATGGAGATATCGTTCTTCATGCACTGGCAGATGCCTTGCTGGGAGCTGGAGGTCTTAACGATATTGGGTATTATTTTCCTGATACTGACGCTGCTAATAAAAATTTAAGCAGCATTGTTATCTTAGAAAAAACTCTAAACCTTTTAGAGCACAAAAAACTTCAACCACGAAATGTTGATTTGGTCATTATATGCGAGCAACCAAAGATTACCCCTCATGTTCCTGTTATGAAAGAGGCCTTATCAGAATTATTAAAGATTGAGAAAGGAGACATTGCAATTAAGGCGACTACTGCAGAAGGCATGGGAGTTATTGGTCAAGGCAATGGAATAGCTGTTTACGCAATTGCATCATTAATGGAAGTGAGATGAATATATTATTAACAAACGATGATGGCTATGAGGCAAGTGGAATTCAGGAGTTGTACAAATCACTCGGAGCCAATAATCAAGTATTTTTAATTGCTCCCAAGGATAACTGTAGCGGCATGAGTGCAGCCATTAGCTTGCGGAAAGAGATAGAAGTTCAAGAAATTGATAAGAATATTTATGCTGTTTCTGGAACTCCAGCAGATTGCTCATATCTTGGATTGCTTTCTATTATATCCGAGCCTATTGATATGATTGTCTCAGGCATTAACCTAGGAGCTAATCTCGGAGAAGATATTTTTTACTCTGGAACAGTGGGAGCTGCCATCGCCGGTCGAAGGTTAAGTTATGTGCCGGTGGCATTTTCAGTGGCAGCTTTTGCGCCTAAGAATCTTGAATATCTTGCAAAAAGGGCTGCAATCATCACTGAGCAGGCCAAGGGCTTGCCCGCGGATAAAAATCTTTTAGTTAATGTTAATTTTCCTGATCTACCTGAGTCAAAGATAGCAGGTATTAAAATAACAAGACTGGGCAAAAGAGGTATTCCAGATATACCTGATCTCATTAGAAAAAATGAGTCATCATCATTTTATAGCTTTGGTCCTTCTGGTGCCCTAATGCCAGATCAAGTGAATACAGATATGCAGGCCATAAAAGATAATTACATTTCTATCTCCATTCTGGACTATAACTTAACTGCCATGGATTCTGATTGGCAAATTTTTGAAACTGCATTTACTGATGCGTAGTTCAGGTTTTACTTCCGCAAGAGTTCAAGAGCAGATGATTCAGCTAATGCTTGAGATGGGAATTAAAGACTTTCGTGTTCTAGATGCAATGAGTCAGGTGCCAAGGCATATTTTTTTAGATGAAGCATTGTGGAGTCGTGCCTATGAAAATAGATCTCTCACTATTGGCTATAAACAAACTATTTCTCAACCATACATAGTGGCAAAGATGACAGAACACCTTATCAGCCATACCAGTAAGAGGGGTAGGGTAATGAAAAAAATTCTTGAAATTGGATCGGGGTGTGGATACCAATCCGCAGTATTGTCTTATTTTGCAGAGGAGATTTGTGCGGTAGAAAGAGTTAAACCTTTGGTAATGAAATCCAGAGAAAATCTTAGGGAGCTTGGAATAAGAAATATACTTATTAAGCATGCAGATGGCTTTGAGGGATGGGGTGAAAGTGTAAAATTTGATGGAATTATCTGTGCAGCTGCACCTCGAGAGTATCCTAAAGAGCTACTAGAATTACTGGAGATTAATGGAAAATTAGTCATCCCAGTTGGTTTAGAGGGACATCAAAAACTTTATGTAATTACTAAAACAAGTGAAAGCGAACATGAGGAAGTTATTCACGAGGATGTCGCATTTGTTCCTATGCTTCCTGGCACCTCAAAAGGAGCTATCTAGATATGTCACAGCAAATTAAATATGCCATTGCTGGTTTTTGCATGGGGCTTGCCGAACTTATTCCAGGGGTTTCTGGTTCTACCATTGCAGTGGTATTTAAAATTTATAAAAATTTGATGTCTATTTTTAGTGAGCTGAAATGGAGCAATGTATCTTTAAATATTTCTCAGCTCTCTCAAAGCTTTCAGCTCAAGTTATTCTTCCCATTAATAGGTTCGATGCTGTTTTCTATTATTTTATTCTCCAAAGCCATAGATTATTTAATCCAGAGCTATGAAGGGGTTTTTTTTGGTGCACTGGGATGGCTTATGATTATTCTTTCGATTCAGGTTGCCAATTTCTTTATCTCAGCATTTAAAAAACCTTTATTGCTTTTTTTTGCATTGCTTGGAATGGGAATAGGATTTTTTCTGAATGAGCTCGCTATAGATTTTGAGACACCAGGTACTTTGTATTTATTTGCATGTGGATTATTGGCATTCTCATTTTTTTTAATTCCAGGTATATCTGGAAGTGCAATTCTTGTAATTTTAGGTGTTTATGGACTTGTCATCCAATCAATTTCTCAGCTTAACCTGGGGATACTACTTCCTTTTGGATTGGGTTGCGTGGTTTCTTTGTTACTTTTACCGAAATTCATTCTAGCTGCTTATCTAAAATATGAAGACAAGCTCTTATTTCTTTTTGCTGGTTTAATATTTATATCAGGATACTCATTAATCTAATGAAATTTTCTGTACTTTATTTGATTGCGATTCTTTTGATCGGCGGATGCAGCTCATTAGAAAGTGTTACATCAAATTTTTTATCAAAAATTCCTCAAAGCTCAAAAGAGTCTTATGACGTTAAATCCGGTGATTCCATTTGGTCTATTGCTCTGCAATATAACTTAGATCCAGAAACAATTATTGAGCATAATAATCTCTTCAAGCCTTTTACAATTTTTCCAGGGCAAAAACTATATCTAGATAATTCTTCCATCAGCAAGGCTGTTATTAGCTCTGAGCAAATTTTAGTTTGGCACAGTCCAATTAATACAAATAAGAAACCAGTTTCTCAGGGATCATATTGGCTTATGTACGAAACGGATAAAGGAAAACCAATTTCTTCAATACAAGAGGGAAGAGTGGTTATTGCTGGACCTGATATTCCAGGGTATGGGAACCTTGTGATGATCTCTCATCCAAATGGATTTTTAAGTCTTTATGCTCATTGCAAAGATATCTTTGTTAAAAAGGGTGATGTTATTTCTAGGGGAGAGATCATCGCTAATGTTGGAAGTTCCGAGGTCTCATCTCCGATGCTTAGGTTTCAGCTGCGAAAAAATGGATCTCCGGTTAAGACCTCTGGCATAAAGTTTTAATTAACCTATCTTTCCAGCAAGTGTATCTTTTCTTTAATGTTAGCGTATTCATCTGCCTCAGGTAGTTTATCTTTCTCTTCAGTAATATTTGGCCAAACTTCACTTAACTCAGCATTAATTTCGATAAAGGGTATCTGATCATCAGGCAACTCATCTTCTGAAAAAATTGCATCAACCGGACACTCTGGTTCACATAATGCGCAGTCAATACATTCCTCTGGATGAATAACTAAAAAATTTGGACCTTCATAAAAACAATCAACAGGGCAGACTTCCACACAGTCTGTATGCTTACATTTAATGCAGGACTCTGTAACGATAAATGCCATGAAGCAAACTTAGTGATGAATTAAATAAGATTTTAGCAACGACTCGCGAACAAGTCAGCATGAATCTGATAATATTAATATTTAATTTACATTTCTGTATTTTGTAATATACTGTACATATATACAGTAAGGAGTAAGTTATGTCAGATAAAGATAAAAACCTAACAGAGACGCTTTCACAGATAGAAAAGCAATTTGGAAAAGGAACAGTAATGAAAATGGGCGATCGTGAAATAGTCGATATGCCTTGTGTATCAACCGGCTCAATCGGCTTAGATATTGCGCTTGGAATTGGGGGTTTGCCTCAAGGGCGTGTTGTAGAAATTTTTGGCCCTGAGTCATCAGGGAAGACTACATTAACCCTTCAAGCTATTGCAGAGTGTCAGAAAGCTGGTGGTACGGCAGCGTTTATCGATGCCGAGCATGCACTAGATCCTAATTACGCTTCAAAGCTTGGAGTGAATGTTGATGAGCTTCTTCTCTCGCAACCAGATACTGGCGAACAAGCTCTTGAAGTTACTGATATGTTAGTTAAATCAGGAAGTGTTGATTTGATAGTTATAGATTCAGTTGCTGCTTTAACTCCAAGAGCCGAGATTGAAGGAGACATGGGCGATCATCATATGGGCTTACAGGCGAGATTAATGTCTCAAGCACTTAGAAAAATTACAGGTAATATTCAAAGATCCAATTGCATGGTAATTTTTATTAACCAAATTAGGATGAAAATCGGAGTCATATTTGGTAACCCAGAGACAACTACTGGCGGTAATGCATTAAAATTTTATTCATCAGTTCGATTGGATATTCGTCGAATAGGAGCAGTTAAAGAGGGTGAAGAGGTCGTGGGAAATGAGACTCGCGTTAAGGTTGTTAAAAATAAGGTCTCACCCCCATTCAAACAAGCCGAATTTCAAATTATGTACGGTGAGGGTATTAATGTTGAAGGCGAGATTCTAGAGTTTGGCCAGAAATTAGAGTTAATTGAAAAATCCGGATCTTGGTATAGCCATAATGGAGAGAAAATCGGTCAAGGGAAAGTAAATGCAAGTAAGTATCTTAAAGAGAATCCAAAGATTCGTGATAGCTTAATGAAAGAAATTAAGACAGCTTACATACCCTCCATTAACAAGTCAGCTAAAAAGTAACATTCACTATATTGCTAAGTTAGGTATAAATTGATTAAGATACTCTCTCTATTATAGGAGAGAGTAATGTCAAATAATGCATACATAGTTTCAGCAGTTAGAACACCCGGTGGAAAAAAAAATGGAAGTCTAAGCCTTTGGCACCCAGCTGATTTGGGGGCAAAAGTTCTCGATGAGCTTGTATTGCAAACAGGTATTGATCCAGCTCTCATTGATGATGTTATTTTTGGTTGCGTTGATCAGGTTGGAGCTCAATCTGGAAACGTAGCTAGAAATGCTATTTTAGCTTCTAGTTTACCTGAATCAGTCCCAGGCACATCTGTAGATAGGCAGTGCGGTTCTTCTCAACAAGCAATACATTTTGCAATCCAAGCAGTCATGTCAGGTACCCAAGATGTTGTTATTGGTGGAGGCGTGGAAATAATGTCAATGGTTCCAATTGGTGCGAGCATTAAAGATGGTTATGAAGCTGGTCACGGTCTTCCATTTGATTCTGAGGGTATGAAAACTAGATATCCAGGTATCTTCTTCTCACAATTTACCGGTGCCGAACTTATGGCCGAAAAATGGAATCTTTCCCGTCAAGATTTAGATAATTTTGCTTTAAGTAGCCATCAAAAAGCTATGCTTGCAGTTGAGGGAAAATATTTTGATAGAGAGATTCTGCCTGTTCAAGCCAAAAATGCAGAAGGTAAATCAGATATGATCTTCGTTGATGAAGGTATTCGATATGATGCTAGCTTAGAAGCTCTGGCTGGACTTAAGACTGTTACTGAAGGTGGTGTTATTACTGCTGGTAATGCAAGTCAAATTACTGATGGTGCTTCAGCTGTAATGGTCTGTAATGATGCTGGCCTTAAGAAAATTAAAACTGATCCTAGGGCTAGAATTGTTGCTATTAGTGTAGTGGGCGATGACCCTATTATGATGCTAGGTGGGCCAATTCCTGCGTCTCATAAAGTACTTAAAGCAGCTGGGTTAAATATTGATGATATAGATTTATATGAGGTCAATGAAGCATTTGCTCCAGTTCCTCTATCATGGGCAATTGAACTGAAAGCTGATAAAGATAAATTAAACGTTAATGGTGGTGCTATGGCTCTTGGCCATCCTCTTGGAGCAACCGGAGCTAAACTGATGACTACACTTCTGCACGAACTAGAAAGAAGAGATGCTAAATTTGGGCTTCAGGCAATCTGTGAAGGCGGTGGAACAGCAAATGCTACGATAATTGAGAGAATCTAATTATTGATTTTTGAAATGTTCAAAGATTGAGGTAATTTCAGTGATATTGTTTATTGAGCTTTGACCATTCCTATGCTTTAGCTCAACTTCCCCCGACTCTAAAAAATTATTCCCTATAATTATATTGACTGGTATGCCAATTAATTCAGCATCTTTCATCTTGGTACCATAGCCATCTTTTCTATCATCTAGGATTACTTCATAGCCCATAACTTGCAGTTGCTCACTTAAGTTGTTTGCAGCTTCAGCAATTTTTGGTTCCTTGGTATAACCAATAGCGACAATATTTACTTCATATGGCGCAATTGATTCTGGCCATAAGATACCTTTGTCATCATTATTTTGCTCAATTGCGGCAGCAACAAGTCTTGATACTCCAATCCCGTAACAGCCCATAAATAAATCAACAGCCCTGCCTTCTTGATTTAACACGTTAACTTTCATTAACTCTGTATAGATTTTTCCTAGCTGAAAGATGTGACCAACTTCAATACCTTTTTTAATCTCAATAACCCCATTCCCATCAGGAGATGGCTTGCCTTCTAGAGTGCTAATATCTTGCTCCCTCATCTCAGCAATAGCTCTGTATTTATTGCAAATTCAGATGCATCACTAATAGCTATAGTATCTTCACCATTTTCCGCCAATACATGAAATTCTTCTGAGGCATCTCCACCAATTGCACCAGAATCTGCCTTTACTATTTTATATTCTAGGCCAATTCTTTCTAGAATTTTTTTATAGGTATTCCTCATTAGGAGATATGTTTCTTGTAATGAAGCCTCATCAATATTGAAACTATATGAATCTTTCATTAAAAATTCTCTACCCCTCATTACGCCATACCTTGGTCGAATTTCATCTCTAAATTTTGTTTGAATTTGATAGATATTTAACGGAAGTTCTTTATAGCTCTTTACATTATTTCTTACTAAGTCTGTGATGACCTCTTCGTGAGTAGGGCCCAAGCAGAAATCTCTATCATGCCTATCCTTAAATCTTAATAATTCTGGTCCCATTTTCTCCCAGCGCTTTGTCTCTTCCCATAATTCTTTTGGATGCACCATAGGCATCAAGACCTCCTGTGCTCCAGATTGATCCATCTCGTCTCGCACAATATTCTCTATTTTACGAAGAACCTTTAATCCCAATGGAAGCCAAGTGTATATTCCCGACGAGACCTTTCTGATCATCCCGGCTCTGAGCATTAGTTGATGGCTAATTACTTCAGCATCCTGAGGTGAATCTTTTAAAGTTGGTATGAAAACTCTTTGACCAAAACATTTTTTATATTTGAATATTCATTTAGTTTATAATTTTATATTTTTTTAGACACTTATGCCGATTTATGATTACAAATGCTCTAATTGCGAGCACCAATTTGAATTAATTCAGAAATTTTCTGATCAGCCTGCTGAAATTTGCCCTCAATGCAGTCAAAAATCTGTTCAGAAATTAGTATCAGCTCCTTCCTTTAGGTTGAAGGGCGGCGGCTGGTATGAAACAGATTTTAAAACTGGTGCTAAAAAGAATATAGTAGATGCTAAAGATGATAAGGCTAGCAAACCAAAAGAACCAAAAAAAACTACAGATACATCTCCGAGCTCTGGCACGGAAAAATAAATTTTAAAAAGGAAGTTAAAAAATGCGATCACACTACTGCGGGGATATTCAAAGTTCAGATATTGGTGCAGAGGTTGAGATTTCAGGCTGGGTTCACAAAAGAAGAGATCATGGAGGTGTTATTTTTTTAGATATCAGAGATCTACATGGAATAGTGCAGGTAGTTTTTAATCCAGAATCTAAAGATACATTTGACCTTGCAGATTCATGCAGAAGTGAGTTTGTTATAAATATCAAAGGCTTAGTAAGGGCAAGGATTGAAGGAGCGATCAATCCAAAGATGGCAACAGGTGAAATTGAGATTGAAGCCCAGAGCTTGATCATTTACTCCAAAGCATTAACGCCTAAGTTCCCTTTGGATGATTATCAAGAGGTCAATGAAGATGTTAGATTAAAAAATAGATTTCTTGATTTAAGAAGGCCGGATGTTAATGATAGATTGATCAAAAGATCAAAAATTACTTCAAAAATTAGATCAGTTTTAGAGTCAAATAATTTTCATGAGATTGAAACTCCAATCTTAACAAGAGCGACGCCAGAAGGCGCTCGTGATTATTTGGTGCCTAGCAGAGTCCACCCGGGTGAATTCTTTGCTTTACCTCAATCACCTCAACTATTTAAACAACTTTTAATGATAGGTGGCCTGGATAAGTATTATCAAATTGCCAAATGCTTTAGGGATGAGGATTTGCGAGCAGACAGACAGCCTGAATTTACTCAAGTTGATATAGAAGCTTCATTTGTCACCACTGAAGATATTATAAATTTGGGAGAGGATCTTATTACCTCTTTATTGGCTGAATTCACAAACTACGAACCCATCGAAGTCCCTCGCATTAAATATAAAGATGCTATTACTAAGTATGGTTGCGATAAACCAGATCTTAGAATTCCATTAGAGCTTGAAGATATTTCTGAGCTTATGAAAAATGAAGAATTTAAAGTATTTTCTGGACCGGCAAATGATCCGAAGGCAAGAGTGGTTGCGCTTCGTGTTCCAGGAGCAGCTGAACTTACCAGAAAGAAAATTGATGAATATACTGATTTTGTAGGGAAGTTAGGCGCAAAAGGATTAGCGTATATCAAAGTGGTAGCCTTGGAAGAAGAAAACGGTCTCCAATCCCCAATTTTAAAATTCCTTGATCAAGCAACTGTTAATTCAGTAACTTCCGCCCTTAAAGTTGAAAACGGTGACATGATTTTCTTTGGTGCGGGCAATGCCAATGTAGTTAATTTATCTATGAGCTCCCTTATAAAAAAACTAGCTGATGATCTAGACCTTTATGTATCTGAATGGGCGCCTTGCTGGATCGTTGACTTTCCTATGTTCGAGAGAACCAAGGAAAATAAATTAACTTCTTTGCATCATCCCTTTACGCTTCCAGTCGTAACTATTGACGAACTTGCTAACAATCCAGATGAGGCGCTGGCTTGTGCCTATGATTTTGTGTTGAACGGATATGAGTTAGGTGGAGGTTCTTTAAGGGTCCACGATCCAGTAATGCAGAGTGAGATATTTAAGATACTCGGAATCTCATCAGAGGAAGCGGACGAAAAATTTGGGTTTTTATTATCTGCCTTATCTTCTGGTTGCCCGCCGCATGGAGGTATTGCTTTTGGATTAGATAGAATAGTTATGCTCCTGACAGGCACAACCAATATAAGAGACGTGATAGCATTCCCTAAAACACAAAGTGCCTCCTGCTTGCTAACAAATGCCCCTGGAGAGGTTACTCTCAGCTCAACTAGAGGAGTTACACGTGCAATCAACGGTTGAGAAGGAATAGATTATGGCAGGACATTCAAAATGGGCCAATATTAAACATCGCAAGGCTAGACAGGATGCATCTAGAGGCAAGATTTGGACTAAAGTAATAAGAGAAATTACAGTTGCTGCAAAAGGTGGCCCTGATCCAGATGATAATCCCAGGTTAAGATTAGCATTGGATAAAGCAAATGCTTCTAATATGCCGAAAGATACTATCAAACGAGCAATACAAAAAGGCTCAGGTACTGGTGAAATGGGCATAATTGAAGAGCTTGTTTTTGAAGGGTATGGACCTAATGGAGTTGCTATTTTAGTTGAGACTATGACTGACAATAGAAATAGAACAGTAGCCGATGTGCGTCATGCTTTTTCTAAGTTTGGAGGGAATATGGGGACTGATGGTTCCGTAGCATATTTATTCAACAAACTTGGCGTAATTCATATTGCAAACTCCTATGAAGAAGACTTTATTATGGAGGTAGCTTTAGAGGCAGGAGCAGAAGACTTTGTGGTTACTGAAGACTACTTTGAAATTATCACCACCCCAATTAACCTTTCTGATGTCGCTGCAGCTTTGCAAGAAAAAGATATAGAAACTTTAAATGCTGAAACAACCATGAGAGCAGAAACATTAGTTCATCTCGATCAAGAAGCATCAGAAAAAGTTCTAAAAATTATGAATTTTATGGATGACCTAGATGATGTCCAAGAGGTTCATACCAATGCTGAATTCCCAGATGATTTTGTTGATGAAGAGGCATAGTCTTGGCAATTAACTCAAGAACAAAAGGGGCTAATTTTGAAAGAGAAATTGGTAACTTGTTGGTGCAAGAGCTCAATCTAACCCAGCCTGTGAAAAGGATTTTAGAGCAAACAAGAACAAAGGAATTACCTGATCTTAAATTAGGGCGCTGGTGCATTGAATGCAAGAGGTATGGTGATGGTGCGGAGCCTTCAGCAGAATGGTGGGATCAGGTTTTAGCTGCAACTCCCCCTGGAGAATTTCCAGCATTAATTTATAAATTTAATCGCAGACCAATCAAAGTTAGAATTTTAGCAGGTACATTAGTCCCGGAATTAGATTTTTCTCCAATGACCATTGATCTAATGTGGGAAGATTACATTGAAATTCTTCGCTACCTTTTTCAAGTAGATATCGAGCAACATGAAGCCTCTATTCAAGTGTAACGACTTTATTTGCAAGATTTTTGTTGAAGACACGGATTTTCAGGGCGTGGTTTATCACGCCAATTATCTCAAGTACTTTGAAAGATCTAGATCTCAATTTTTAGCAGATCACCACCTCTCTCAGACTGATGCATTGCTAAACATGGAATCATATGTCGTTAAAAAAATAGATTTAGAATTTTGTACACCAGCAAAACTTGAGGATACATTAATCATAAAAACCAATGCAGTGCTTGCAAGCAAGGCTCGCATACAATTTCTTCAGTCAGCTGTTAATCAAAAAAATGATACACTCATTTGCAAGGGACTGGTTGAGGTTTGTTACTTAGATAGTACCAAAAATAAACCAAAAGCTTTTCCTGATAGCTTATTAGCTCTATTTAGGTAATACACATGGAAAACTTTTCAATCATAGATTTATTTCTTCAAGCCAGTCTTATTGTCCAGTTGGTTATGATCGTATTACTTGTGGTTTCAGTCTTATCCTGGATTGTAATTTTTGAAAGATATTTTAATTTAAATAAAATCAAAGCAGCTAATAGGGCATTCGAAGATCAATTTTGGTCTGGCGAAGATTTAAATGAGTTATATGAGATTGTTGGAAATATTCCTCGCGATGAATTGACTGGGTCAAGAAATGTTTTTAAGCATGGCTTCAGAGAATTTCTGAGATTGGCGGATGGTCAAAAAATTTCCATCGAAGATTTGGAGAGTGTCAATCGCGCCATAAGAGTTTCGTTGGCAAGAGAAGAAGATTCATTGATGAAGCACTTACCCTTTTTGGCAAATGTTGGTTCTGTTAGTCCATATGTAGGGTTATTTGGAACAGTCTGGGGAATAATCAATTCATTTCAAGGTCTTTCCGATGCAACTCAAGCAACCATCAATGCTGTAGCTCCGGGTATTTCTGAGGCGCTAGTTGCAACTGCATTAGGGTTATTTGCTGCAATACCAGCAGTCGTTGCCTACAATCGTTTTGCTTCTGAATCTGACTCTCAGCTTCAGCAATCTTCAATATTTGGTGAAGAGCTTGCCAGCATACTTTACAGACAAACTGTCAAAGAAAAGAATTGATTTACCGAATTGGCAAGAGAAAAAAGCTCAATGCAGAAATTAATGTAGTTCCATACATTGATGTGATGCTTGTATTGCTCATAATTTTTATGGTTTTATCTCCTCTGCTTATTCAGGGTATCGAGGTAAATTTACCTAAAACAGACACCACTAAAATGTCTATTTCTAGCGAGCCTTTAGTTATTTCTATAGATGCAAAGGGTGAATACTTTCTTAATCTAGGAGAGGAGCAGCTACCAATTTCATTAATGGAATTGAAGAGCAAAGCCAAGATCATTTATGAGGCTAATCCAGAAATTGAAATTGTATTTAAGAGTGACTCAAAGGTACCATTTGATTTTGTCGCAAAGGGAATGGCGAGCATTCAAAGTTTAGGAATACAGAAAATTGGTATTGTGACTTCAGGTTATGACAGCTAACTTAAGATATCTCAATGCCTCTTTTTTTTCATTTTGCTTTCATGCAGCAATTTTTCTATATTTATATGGGACGTTTAACAGCAACTCATCACAAAATCTGTTAATTTCAAAACCATTGCAAGTAGAGCTCAAGTTTGAATCTGAGATTAAGTCAGCTAAGCAAGAGACTGTGAATCCTAAATCCCTTGATAGCCGTCAGATGCAAAAACAAGTCACCCAAGCAGCTGCATTGGAATCAAGCGAATTAAGGCTAGCCATTGAAGAAAGTATGCTTTATTCCAATCTATCAGACTTATTAGAACAAGAAGAAAGTATCAGTCTGTCTCAAGAGCAGGAGCAAATATTTTTTTATAGCCAAAAAATTATTAACACCATAGAAAATGCTTGGATGAAACCAAGAAATATCCCTGAGGGCTTAGTGGCTAATTTAAGACTGCATATTCTGTCAACTGGCCGTATCTCTAAGGTGTATCTTATCAAAAGTAGTGGCAATATTCGATTTGATAACTCTGCACTTCAAGCTGTCCGGAGGGTGGAAACTCTAAATTTTTTCAACGAAATACCGTCCTCACTTTATAAAAAAGAGTTCAAGAAAATAGCAGTTAGCTTCAAACCATCATGAAAAAAATATCTCTTTTTGCATTATTTGTTTTGCCTTTATTTTGCGCAAGCGAACTTTTTCTAGAAATAACTAAGGGCTCGGAGGATCCATTTAAAGTGGCAATGATCCCTTTTGCTGGAAATGCAAGCGTGTCTAAAAAATTAAATAAAGTTATCCGCAATGATTTAAGTAGAACAGGTGAATTTTCTTTGCTTGATGAGCGTCTATTACTCCCGCTTGAAGTAGAAAATGAGGAGATTAACTACCAAGATTGGAGACTGCTTGGAATGGATTATCTGGTAGTAGGCAATATTGTTAAAGAAAAGAACTCTATTGATGTGAGTTATGAGATTTACGATATACAAAAAAGACGAAAAATTCGAAGCTCAAAAGTATTTGGATTACCAAATCAACTTAGGCAGCTTGCTCATTACACCAGTGACGGCATATATGAATCAATTGCAGGAATTAAAGGTATTGCCTCAACTAAGCTTCTTTACGTGAATGAAATTAAATCAGAGGATATTAAATCTAGATATCGTTTGATGTTAGCTGATTCAGATGGCGCAAATGAACAGACTCTTTTGAGTAGCTCAGAGCCAATTATCTCTCCGTCTTGGTCTCCAGATGGTAAAAAGGTTGCATATGTATCATTTGAAACAGGCTTAGCTAAAGTTTATATTCAAAATATTGCTTCCGGAAAGAGGGAATCAGTTCTCTCCAAGAATACTCAAATTAGCTCTCCATCTTGGTCTCCAGATGGTAAGTACTTATCTTTAACTATCTATCAAGATGGGAATGCTGAGATATATATTCTTCGATTAAGGGACAAAACATTAACTAGGATGACTAATCAATTTGCAATTGATACAGAGTCCTCATGGTCACCAAAGGGCAATAAAATACTTTTTACAAGCGGGAGATCAGGATCTCCTCAAATTTATGAATTAGATTTAAGAAGATTGAATTCCAAAGCTAAGAGAATTTCTTTTGAAGGAAGTTACAACGCCAAGGCTAGCTATCTTCCGAACGAGGAAGGGATCATCTTTGTTCATCGCTCAACAGATGGTTTATTTCATATAGCGCTTAAATATAAAAAAGAAAACTTTATAAGAATATTAACTGAAGCAAAGATGGACGAATCTCCAAGTGTTGCTCCGAACGGTAATATGGTAATCTATGGAATAACTGAAGGAGATCAAAGCATGCTTGCAGGCTTTAGCTTGAGCGGCGCAACTTTTAAGCTGCCAGCATCTAAAGGAGAGGTCAGAGAGCCCGCTTGGTCAAATTTTTTAAGATAAAATACTCGGATAATATTATGATACATAGACCTTTAAATACTGTTTTTGCTTCTTTGGCATTAATTCTTTTTTCAGCATGCAGCTCACTGCAAGTAACAGAGGAATCTGTTTCAAATCAAGCTGTGGCTGGAGTTACAGTTTCTTCAAAATCTACTGCCACTCAAGCTGTTTTAGCTAATGCTGTTGTCTACTTTGAATATGATGAATTCACCCTTACGAGTAAATCAATTCAGGCATTAAAAGGTGTTGTAGAACTAATGAACAAAAATAATAAAATTACTTTATCACTTGAAGGCCATGCTGATGAAAGGGGTACAAGAGAATATAATTTAGCTCTAGGTCAACGTCGATCTGAATCAGTAGCAAATTATTTGATTGCTAATGGTATCAAGCGAAGTCAACTTTCTGTAAAAAGCTATGGAGAGGAACGACCTCTATCCTTAGGTTCCAATGATTCAGCTTGGTCAAAAAATAGAAGAGTAGAAATTAGATAGTTTAAATTCTCATGAAACTCTTTTTTGCTGTTTTGCTATCGACTCCTTTGTTTATAGAATCACAGGAAGTTGATGCTGGAGATATTTTATTTTTAAAAGTACAAGAGTTAGAAGGTGAAATTTCTGCTCTTAGAAGTGAGTTGGAATCACAGGCATATCTGATCGACAAGCTTTTAAATGAAAATCAAAGCAAGGTTGAAATAAATAATACTGTCGATACTCAAGCTCAAGTTGCTGAAAATTCATTTAGATTTGAAGGTATCAATGATGGGCAAAGTATAGATGAGGTCTATGAGCAGGCTATTTCTCAGCTAAATAATAAGAATTTTGAAGATGCTAAAAAATCTTTTGTGTATCTTGCAGATAATTTTAGTGATGATGAAAAAATTCCTCTGAGTTTATTTTGGCTTGGAGAGATTTCATTGCTGGAATCCAATCTTGAGCAAAGTGAAACTTTTTTTCAGTTACTTGCAGTTAACCATCCAGATCACTGGAGAACACCTCTAGCTCATAAGAAAATAGGTGATATCTTGATGATGTCTGGCGAGCTAGGTGCCGCAAAGATTAAATACCAATTTGTTGTTCAAACTTATCCCAATAATGCAGCTTCTTCTTTAGCCTTGCAGTTATTGGAAAATATGGAATAATCACCTTTTTTTATGAAATCCTATCTTGGGTCGCTAGCTCAGCTGGTAGAGCAGTTCGCTTTTAACGAATTGGTCACAGGTTCGAATCCTGTGCGACCCACCATTAATTTTTCTATTTTTGTAGCTCTAAATTAATGAAATTATTTTTTAACTCTATTGCCTCAGCCTTAAAGAGAATCACTTTATCGTTCACGAAAGAATCAATTCTTGCGGGTTTCTTCTTCTTTTTAGTTTTATGCTCTTGGTATATTTTACGACCAGTAAGAAATGAGATGGCAGTTCAAAATTCTGAAATTCTTCCATATCTACTTGGTATTGGGGCACTTGTTATGCTGCTATTGAATCCAGTTTATTCATGGCTGGCTTCTAGAAAAAATTTAAGGGGTGTTCTAATAGGCTGCTATTCTTTTTTTATTAGCAACTTACTTGGATTTATTATTTTATGGAAATTCTTTGATCTTTCATCATCTATTGTTCTGAGTCAGATATTTTATATTTGGTGCAATGTGTATTCTTTTTTTGTTGTGTCTATATTTTGGGTTGTCATTATTAATTTGTTCAGAGGGGATAATGCTGCAAATGTTTTTGGAGTAATAGCAGCTGGAGGATCCTTGGGAGCTTATCTTGGTTCAGAAATTTCTAAACAGCTAGCTTCTACATTCAATGAATCAGGCATTATTTTTTTTACAATGATTGCTATAGTTTTTCTTTGTTTGGCACTAATCGCAGGATTAGTTTTAATGCAGCGATTCTCTAATTTAAAGGGAATCAATGAGTCACCTGGAGGGTCAAGCTTTGATGCTATAAGAAATTTAATTTCTTCTTCTCAGATTCGATCTATTGGTCTGTATATGTATCTTTGGACGGCTCTCATGACAGTTCACTGGATTACCTCTGTTGAAATAGTAAATGCTTGGTCATCAGATGGAGGTAATAGGATTATCTTCTTTAGTCAAATAGAGCAGACAGTAACGGTGCTGACTTTATTCACTCAATTTTTCTTAACAGCAGCAATCATGCGTGTTGTCGGGCCAAAATATATTTTAATGAGCTACGGTTTTTTATTCACAGGTGTGTTTATTGGTTATTTCTTAGCTCCGACCATTGGGTATGTTTTTGTTGTAACTATTATTTTAAGATTGTTCGAGTATGGAATTAATAAGCCAACAAGAGAACTAATATTTAGCTACCTCAAGAAAGTAGATCGCTATAAATCATCTGTATTTGTTGACACATTTCTTGTGCGTCTAGGGGACTTCTCAGGCAGTGGTTTTATCTTGATTTCCAAATCATTTGGAGTGGCATTCTCTCAGGTACCATTATTAGCAATACCTTTTGCGGGATGCGTGGCTTTACTAGGCTTAAAAATTCCTCCCAAAGAGCAAATTAAATCTTAAAAACCTCTTTTTTGCCCCAGTCGATCTTGTGCGTATTTAATTTTTGTCATGATTGTTTCTGAGGTTTGAAAAGAACTGCCTGAGATTCTGAGTGCGAATTGAAATTGATTAAGGGCATTTTCTAAGTCACCAAGTAAGAGGTAATATTCACCTCGGCTGAGATGATATCCTAAAATATTTTTACCAGATCTTTGAATTTCAGAAAGAAGCATCCAAAGATGCGGGTCATTATTTTTAGTGATCAAGAGCTCTCTAACGATCTCCTCAGCCTGAATCGTTTTATTTTGAGCACTTAGAATATTTGATTTGATTATTGAGGCTGGATAATTACCAGGAGAAATTTTTAATACAGCTTCTATTTGAAGTTTAGCTTTTTCTAATTTCTGATCCAAAAGATATATTTCAGCTTTGGTAATATTAAGAATCAAATTTTTTGGATATCTGCCTAATAACTCATTAACTATAAGCAAAGCTTTTTCGGAATTGCCTGTTGCTTGCAAAGCCATGAGATAAGCATACTTATTCTCGTTGTTTGGGTTTTCTACAGATAACTGCTCAAAGAATCTAATTGAGGCTTGGGGAGAGGAGGAGGCATATCTCGCTTTGAGCCTACCCTTTACAAACTCAAAGTTGATGGTATTTTTCTTCCCACCTGAAAACTCTATTTGATCGGCTGCATTCAAGGCATCGCTGACTCGCGAAGATGTCACTGGATGGGTTAGAAGAAACTCAGGAGGATTATCACCAGCCAGTTTTCTAATTTTTGCCATATTTTCAAACATTTGACCCATTGAGGATGGATCATACCCGGCCGCAATTAAATTATTGAACCCAAAGCGATCTGCCTCTCTCTCAAATATTCGACTATACCTTAACTGTTGTTGCGCAAGAGCTGCAGGACCAGCCATCATAGCCGTAGGATTATTAGCTACTATTGCTAGGGCGATCGCTGAAACCATTACAAGTGAAGAGGCTAAATTAGTATCTCTACCCCGAAGGACATTTCTGGCAAAGTGCCTTTGGCTAAGATGAGCCAATTCATGGCTCAGTACGGATGATAGTTGCGCTTCATTTCCAGCATTTAAAAACAACCCACCATTCACACCAATAACTCCACCAGGCGCAGCAAATGCATTTAATGACTTCTCATCAATCAATATAATAGTGAAATCCCTGTCTTCAACTTGGGATGTTTCCGATAATCTGTATATCAGTAGTTCTGTGTATTCCTGTATTAAAGGATCATTAATAAGAGGTGCTTGAGCATAAACTTGCTCCACAAAACTTTGACCTAATAATTTTTCTTGTTCAAGAGAAATAACACCTGAAACTCTATCACCAAGATCTGGTAAATTAAGATCTTTTCCTTGAGAGAAAAGTGCCGAGGGAGCAATCAAGGCTATGACTAAAATCCATCTAAGTATCATAGGACTATCTTAGCTTAAGCTTGTTATGCTTACACTATTGGTTAAATTCAATTAATATACAGTTTGTTTGACAACATTAAATACTAAAAGTGCTTGAAGATATAAATAATTTATTTAAAAAGATATTTTCTAACGAAGAAACGTTAGTTTTCTCTTTGCTGTTACTTTCTGCCTTTTTTGTGCTCTTTTTCTTAGGCGGAATCCTTACTCCATTTTTAATTAGTATTATTTTTGCCTACCTTCTTGTTGGTATGCAAACCAGACTTGAATCATTTGGGATCAAAAGCATCATTGCATTTTTGATTACCTATGGTTTCTTTTTATTGCTGGGAGTCGCATTAATGGTTTGGCTTGCTCCATTGGTCTACCAGCAGCTTCAATCTATAGTCTTAGAGGTTCCTAAATGGCTCAACTCTTTTTTAATATTTGCACAGGATATTCCAGCCAAATACCCTGACTTAGTATCTTCAGACCAAATTACTGTATTTTTAGAAACCCTTTCAGGTCAAATTACCACTTTATCTCAAGATTTTGTTAAGGCTGGCATTACTGGAATTCAAAGCACAGTTACGGTAGCAATAAATTTAGTTTTATTACCCATTTTAGTCTTTTTCTTTTTATTTGACAGAAAAGAGATTATTTCAGGTTTGCTGAGCATTCTTCCAGCAGAGAGGATGATGCTAAAAAACATCTGGATAGAGATGGACGGGCAGCTGAGTAATTATGCAAGAGGCAAGGCAATTGAAATTGTTATTGTGGGAAGTTTAGCAGCAATGATTTTTCTTTACTTTGGCCTAGAATATGTTGCTCTTTTATCAGTATTGGTTGGTTTTTCAGTATTAATTCCATACCTAGGAGCTTTTATAGTAACCATCCCTGTTGCAATCATAGGGCTATTACAATTTAATTTAACTTTTGATTTCTGGCTCCTCATGGGTTCGTATCTTGCATTGCAGATACTAGATGGAAATTTATTAGTTCCGATATTGTTTTCTGACGCTGTTAAGCTTCATCCAGTAATGATTATTCTTGCTGTATTTGTCTTCGGAAGCCTATTTGGATTTTGGGGAGTATTTTTTGCCATACCAATAGCTACGCTAATTAAGGCTATATGGAATGCATGGCCTGAAAAGTTAGTTGACTAGCTAAATTACGAGGTTAGCTCTCTTACAGCCTCCAAGACTTCCTGAACATGCCCTTTAACCTTAACGCCTCTCCATTCTTTTTGAATTTTTCCAGATGAATCAACGATGAATGTGCTTCTATCAACTCCCATGTATTCTCTTCCATACATAGATTTTAATTTCATTACATCAAATGCTTTGCATACTTTTTCATCTGGGTCGGAGAGAAGTTCAAATGGGAAGCTTTGATTAGATTTAAACTTCTCATGAGATTTAATTGATTCTCTAGATACACCCAAAATCTCTGTATTCATTTTTTTAAATAGCTTGTAACTATCTCGAAATTCTTGGCCTTCTGTTGTACATCCCGGAGTACTATCTTTTGGGTAAAAATATATAACAACGTTCATTCCCTTGAAGGAAGAATTTTCAACCATTTGATCATTTGTTGCATCAGCTTTAAATGCTGGACATTTCTTACCTACTAGATTTTTAGCCATTATTTTTCTCGAAAAAAGTGTATAGTTTCATTTTTTACTGAAAATAGAAATGATGCAACCCCTCCAAGGCAGTTTTGTGGCTCTAGTGACACCTATGCGTGCCGATGGATCATTGGACTATGAATCATTAGAATCCTTGATTGACTGGCATATTCAATCAGGAACCAATGGAATTGTTGCCGTTGGAACAACGGGAGAGTCTGCAACCGTCTCTGTTATGGAGCATCTTAAAATCATTGAGCAGACTATTGAGTTTGTTGATGGAAGAATCCCTGTGATTGCTGGCACAGGAGCAAATTCCACTCAGGAAGCTTTAGAGCTAACACAAACTGCCGCATCACTAGGTGCTGACTTTGCTTTAATAGTTACCCCTTATTACAACAAACCTAATCAAGAGGGGCTTTATCAGCATTATATGAAGATTGCTGATTCTGTAGAAATACCTCAAATTTTATATAACGTCCCATCCAGGACAGCATGCGATCTTAGGCCAGAGACTGTGTCTAGGCTTTCCTATCATCCTAATATAGTTGGGATTAAAGAGGCAGTAGATGATCCTGTGCGTTTGGATGAATTAATGTCTATTCGAGAGAGAGCGAATGATCAAAAATATTTTGCTGTTTTATCTGGAGATGACCCAACTTTTAGTGAGTTTATGTCAACAGGTGGAGATGGCGTCATATCTGTTGCAGCAAACATTCTTCCCAGCCAAGTTGCTAAAATTTGCGGGCTTAATCTTGAGGGGCACTATGAGGATGCAAAAGAACTAAATGATATGTACAGAAGATATTTTTGAACTTTTGTTCATTGAGGCCAATCCAATACCGGTAAAATGGATGTTAGAACAAATGACGAAAATTAATTCCGGCATTCGTTTGCCCCTGATATCTTTAGATTCTCAGTATCATGATGCTATAAAAAATGAGATGATTAAATTAAAATTACTATGAAAAACATTCAATCCTTTTGCTCTTTTTTATTAATAATATGTGTGACTTCATGCTCATATATTTCTGGTCCAGAAGGAATGTTCCCCGAAACTAAATATAAATTTTTTGAAGAGGAGAGTCAATTCAGATCTCACTCTAGATGATGAGAATTTACAAATCATTACAGATGATCATTATCCTCCAATTACGGAAGGTATTGCCTCAGCTGAAGAGCAAGATATTCCTGCCCCGAGGCAAATTTTTTCTTCAGGAGAGTCTAATGAAGTTCAATTAAGAAGGTTGGGAGAATTAATGTGGGTCTACATTGAAACGATGCCTTCAACAGCCTGGCCAATTGCCAAGAATTATATTGAAGCCTCTTCTATGTCTATAGTTACCGCAAATCCAGACACCGGCATCTTTATAATTGAACATTCTGAAAATCTAAATTTACAGCTAGTTATTGAGCATGGTATCAAGGAAGCTTCAACAGAGATATTCCTTAGATCAAATAAAAATTTGGATGGCGTTGGCGAAGATTTAGACTCTACCTTTATACAAACTGAGCTTGAAAAAATTGTTCAGTATTTTGCTAGCTCTGTTTCTTCATTTGCTGGTACCTCGCTTGCAGCCCAGAACCTCAATGATAGAAAAAAAGCTAAAATTTTTAATCTCAACAATCAAACAATGATTGAGTTAGATTTAGGTTTTGATAGGGCCTGGTCAGCTGTGAGCAGGGCACTTACAGCAGGCAACATTACCTCAAATGATATAGATAGAGATAATGGAATATTCTTAGTAAGCTATTCTGCAGAATCTGAAAAGAGCAGCTGGTTTTCTTTTTTAAATTTTACAGATAATGAAAACAATGATTCTTTATTGCTTAATGAAGCAGCTGAATTTAAAATTATTCTTACAACCAAGGAAGGTAAAACAAATATTTTAGTTAAATCCCTGACTGGTGCTAATGAGGAAGCTGAGCAGCTCATCTCTAAAATTAATGAATTATTGAGTTAAAACTATGGAAAAATTATCACAAATTACCACCGGTAAAGCCAAATCTTTATTTGCTACTTCTAATCCAGAACACCTAATTATGGAATTTAGAGATGATACTTCTGCCTTTGACGGCAAGAAAATGGAGGCATTGGATAATAAGGGGAAGGTAAATAATCAATTCAATGCATTTGTTATGGAGTTTTTAGCTTCCAAAGGCATTGAAACTCATTTTATTGAGCTTGTCTCAGGCAACGAATCACTTGTCCGTAAGCTGGAGATGTTTCCCATAGAATGTGTTGTTAGAAATAGAGCTACAGGCTCGCTGTGTAAAAGATTAGGTATTGAAGATGGCTTGATACTAGACCCCCCACTGTTTGAATTTTTCTTAAAAGACGATGCCTTGGGCGATCCTTTAATTAATGATCATCATATTGAGTCTTTTGGCTGGGCTTCTCAAGAGCAAGCTGATTCAATGAGGGAATTGAGCTTAAAAGCCAACAATATTCTTGTTGATTTTTTCAAAGAAGCTAATCTTATTTTGGTTGATTACAAATTAGAATTTGGAATTTTTAATGGCAAAATGTTGTTAGCAGATGAGTTTACGCCCGATGGTTGTCGCTTATGGGATAAGGATACTTTGACTAAAATGGACAAAGATAGATTTCGTCAAGACTTGGGTAATGTCATTGAAACTTATGGGGAAGTTGCCGAAAGATTAGGAATGCAAATAAAACTTGACTAATTAACTCGGGTATTCATAATACCCATATGAATTTTACCACCAAGAGTCGCTATGCGGTCAACGCATTAGCAGATCTTGAATTTTTATCGCTTGACTCTACACCGGTTGCTTTAAAAGATATTGCTAATAGACAAGGTATTGATCTTGCTTATTTAGAGCAATTATTCAGAAAGCTTAGAGTGGCTGGATTGGTTGAGAGCATTAGAGGTAGGAATGGTGGATATATTTTTGCCATTAAGCCAAAAAATATTTCAATTAAGGATATTATGCATGCCGTTGAAGAAAATCTAGACTCTACAAACTGTGCTGGTACGGCTACCTGCCATGCAGGCAAAAGATGTAACTCTCACCAGCTATGGGATGACTTAAACAATGTTGTGGATAGTTTTTTAAGGGATATTTCAATTGCAGAGCTCGCTGAATCACACAAGCAACCACATATTAAATTAATGGAAATACAATAATGAGCACTGACATAAACCTACCAATCTATCTCGATTATGCATCTACGACTCCAGTAGATCCTCGGGTTGCCAAAAAGATTTCCGATCATTTAACTTTAGATGGAAATTTTGGTAATCCAGCATCACGTTCGCATAAATTTGGCTGGAAGGCAGAAGAATCGGTCGAGGAGGCTAGGTCGCATGTAGCAAACTTGGTTGGTTGCGATCCCCGAGAAATTGTGTGGACATCCGGTGCCACTGAAGCAAATAATCTAGCTATTAAGGGCATTGCAAATTTCTATCAAGCAAAAGGCAAGCATATAATTACTTCTAAGATTGAACATAAAGCTGTATTGGATGCATGTAGGCAGCTTGAAAGAGAAGGCTTTGAGGTGACTTATTTAGATCCAACAGAAGGCGGCCTTATAACCACTAGTTTAATAGATAGCGTTGTAAGGGACGATACTATCCTGATTTCAATCATGCACATTAATAATGAGCTTGGTACAGTCAATAATCTTCATGAGATAGGATCTTATGCAAGAGAAAAAGGTATCTTTTTTCATGTGGATGCCGCTCAAAGTACTGGCAAAGTAGAAATAAATTTGTCTGAGCTACCTGTAGATTTAATGTCATTTTCTGCTCATAAGACATATGGCCCTAAAGGAATTGGTGCTTTGTTTGTATCTCGTAAACCGCGAGTAAGAATTGAAGCTCAAATGCATGGAGGTGGCCATGAAAGAGGCATGAGATCTGGTACCTTGCCAACGCATCAAATTGTTGGAATGGGAGAAGCTTTTAGAATTGCCAAAGAAGAAATGTTTGCTGATAAAAAGAAAATTGAAGCTCTCCATAAAAAGTTTTACGATTCTGTTTCAAAAATTGAAGAAATTTATGTGAACGGAGACATTAATAATAAAGTTAGCAATATTCTAAATATTAGTTTTGCATACGTAGAGGGAGAATCTTTAATCATGGCACTAAAGGATATTGCTGTATCTTCAGGGTCTGCTTGTACATCTGCAAGTTTAGAACCATCATATGTATTAAGAGCATTGGGAAGGAAAGATGAACTTGCATCTAGCTCTATCAGATTTTCCTTTGGTCGGTTTACAACTGACGAAGATATTGAATACACATTGTCTTTGATTAACCACGCTGTTGAAAGGCTTAGGGAGCTATCACCCCTATGGGAAATGTATCTTGATGGTATTGATCTTGATACAGTGGATTGGCAAACGCATTAAATATTGGGAGGTATTTATGGCATATAGTAAAAAAGTAGTTGATAAGTTTGAAAATACTATTAACGAGCCTGCAAAACATAATGTAGGTAGATTTAATCCAAAGGACATGGATATTGGTACCGGCATGGTTGGAGCGCCAGCATGTGGAGATGTTATGAAGTTGCAGATTAAATGTGAGCAACAGGGCAATACTCATGTTATTAAAGATGTAAAATTTAAGACATATGGTTGTGGTTCGGCTATTGCCTCATCAAGTGAGTTGGTTGAAATGCTTCTTGGTAAAACTCTTGAAGAAGCCAAAGAAATTAAAAATATCGATATTGTAGATGCTCTTGAGTTACCACCCATTAAAATTCATTGTTCAGTTTTGGCTGAAGATTCGATCAAACAAGCCATAGAGGATTACGAGCAGAAGCAGTAAACATGGAAAAGTTTTCACCAGAAGCATTGAGATTCTCTGAAAGTGCACTTGCGCACTTTGCCTTCGAGTATTCAAAGTCGAGGTAAGGGCTTGGGTGTGCGTATTGGCGTTAAAAAAGCTGGTTGCTCAGGCTTTGAATACTTTTTTGATTATGTTGATGATATTTTGACTGAAGGCCAAGATATCATATTTAATGAAAGTGAATGTAACATTTATGTTGACCAAGAGAGTCTTAATTACCTGAAAGGCAGCATGGTCGATTATTCCGATGAAGGTCTAAACAAAGGTATTAAGTTTCACAATCCAAATGCAAAAGCTGTGTGTGGGTGTGGCGAAAGTTTCACTATCTAACATGGCTTTTATAAAATTATTACCTCACTTTGAGCTTTGTCCTGATGGAGCTGAGTTTGAAACTAGGTCAGATGAGTCTATTTGTGAAGCTGCGCTAAGAGAGGGTATTAAAATAGAGCATGCATGTGAAATGTCATGTGCTTGCACCACATGTCATATTATCGTCAGAGAAGGTTTTGATCATCTTGATGAGGCTTCTGAGACTGAAGAAGATATGCTTGATAAGGCTTGGGGATTAGAATCAAATTCACGTTTAAGTTGCCAAACTATCCCAACAGATGGAGAGTTTACTGTTGAATTACCAAAATACACAATCAACCAAGTCTCTGAGGATCATTGATGCAGTATAAATGGTCAGATATTCTTGATATCGCAATAGATTTGCATGATGCCTATCCAGAAATTGATCCTCAGTGGATAAGTTTTCCTGATTTACACAGCAAAATATGCTCCTTAGAAAACTTTGATGATGATCCATCTGAATTCTAATGAAAAAATACTTGAAGCAATTCAGATGGCATGGATGGATGAATCCGATTAACTCGCCTATAATGTCGCAAAATTTAGGAGTAACCTTATGTCACTAGAAAGAACGCTATCTATTATTAAGCCGGATGCAACATCAAGAAATCTTGATAGGTAAGATTATTGATCGCTTTGAAGAAAATGGATTAAAAGTTGTTGCCGGTAAATTAATTCACTTAGATCAAGTTAAAGCTGGTGGTTTTTATGCTGAGCATAAAGAAAGACCCTTTCTTCCCAAACCTTGTTGAATACATGACATCTGCGCCTGTCTTTGTACAAGTATTAGAGGGAGAAAATGCAGTATTAAAAAATAGAGAGTTAATGGGTGCCACTAATCCAAGCGAAGCTGAGCCTGGAACAATTAGAGCAGATTTTGCTGAGACTATTGATGCAAATGCTGTGCATGGATCAGATTCATTAGAGAGCGCTGCTAGAGAGATTGCATTATTTCTTTGAAGCTAACGAAATCTTTTAATTGAGTGCCTAAGAGAAAAATTAAACCTGCTTGGATTCTCTCACGAGTCCTTGGTGGAATTTTTCGGCTCAATTAAACAACCAAAATTTAGAGCCTGCCCAATTGATGAAGTGGATTCATCAACGTGGAGTGCTAAATTTTATGGAGATGACTGACTTTAGCCTTGAATTAAGAGAGCAATTAAATGAGTTAGCTATAGCGGAACCCCCTGAGGTGGAGGATTGCCTGACGTCTCCTGAAGGTACAAAGAAATACCTTATTAAATTAGACTCTGGCTCGATGATAGAGATGGTCATCATTCCTGAGAAAAAAAGATTAACTCTTTGCATTTCCTCTCAAGCAGGCTGTGCTTTGCAATGCACTTTCTGCGCTACAGGCGCACAGGGCTTCGAAAGGAACTTAACCCCCAATGAGATTATTGGCCAGCTATGGATTGCAAATTTTTATCAGCAACCTTCTCAGCAAATATCCAATGTTGTTTTTATGGGAATGGGCGAGCCTTTATTGAATGTGATTCCGGTTCTTAGCTCTATCTCAATCATGCAACATCAAAATGCTTATGGACTCTCAAAAAGACGCATTACCCTTAGCACTTCTGGCATAGTTCCTGAAATTAAAAAATTGGCATCGAGAACGGATGTTTCTTTAGCAATATCCTTGCATGCAGCTAACAATAAATTAAGAGATGAGATCGTTCCCATTAATAAAAAATATCCATTAGAGCAGCTTATTCAGTCTTGTAAAGATTATTTGATAAATCAAAGTAAACGTAAAACTATTACCATAGAGTATATTTTAATTGATGGGGTGAATGATTCTCTTGAGCATGCAAAGCAGCTTGTTGCAGTTCTTCGCGGTCTTTCTTGTAAGGTTAATTTAATTCCATTTAATCCTTTTGATGGATGTAATTATTTAAGGTCGAAAGAGAAGGTTATTCAAGATTTTAAAGACCACTTGATTGGCAAAGGCTTGATTACAACTCTAAGAATTACAAGAGGAGATGCTATAGATGGAGCATGTGGACAATTAGTTGGAAAGCTTACGAAGAGCATTAAAGCAAAAACTAGCTCTAAGAATATTAATATAGTTAACACCTCATGACTTTAAAATCTGCTCAAACTGCAAAAATTGGCAAGCAATTTAAAATTATGCGCGTGTCACTTGGGCTGTCTGAAATTCAAGTATCAGAAAAAACCTATATCAACGAAGACTACATTAAGGCAATTGAGTCTGGTGATTATTCTATTTTTCCTGCCAAGATGTTTGCCTCTAAGGTATTTTGAAAAATACTCAATGTTCCTCGGAATTAATCAAGAATTTTTTGATATATATGATGCTCGATAATATTATTGATGAGAGTGTAAATATTAAAAAAAACTGGATTCAAGATTTCTATCCTAAAATCAAAATTGCAGCTGCTTTAGCAATGCTTTTAATCTTGTCCTTTATTTTTATTAATCAGTGGGGCCAGCCCAGCCTATCAACAGAAATAATGAATCTCCCTCGGTAACAATAAAAAAGAGATTTTTGAAGTTCCATCAGAAAATGATCAAAAATTAATTGATGATGCATTAATGCTCAGTTAATCCTTTTGTCATACCTCACAATTACTCAAGCTGAAGAGCCTATGTTGCGTGAATTTGCAGTGTCCAGAGGGAGTTATTAATAATTTATCTCTACGCTTTCTTGAGGAGAGCTGGGTAGAAATTTATCAAGGAAGCAATCAGCTCATATACAAACTATTTAAGACAAGTGACAAGTCTTGATATCTCAATTACTCCTCCATTTAAAATTATCGTTGGAAATGCAGGTGGGATAGTTGGATTTTATAATCAAAATGAAATCAACTTTACTCAGGTGCTAATAAGCTTAATGTAAGCTCTATTGAGATAGACAATGAATGATTCTTGGATTGTGAGAAAGAAAACAAAACCAATTTTTGTTGGTGATGTTGGCGTTGGTGGCAATCATCCGATTTCGATTCAATCTATGACCAATACTAACACTGCAGATGTTCAGGCAACTGTTGGTCAAATAGAAGACTTACAAGCTGCCGGAGCAGATATTGTAAGGGTCTCTGTTCCTGATGAAGAGTGCGCAGCAGCCTTTAAAAAGATTAAAAAAGCTGTTTCTATTCCTCTGGTAGCTGATATCCACTTTGATTATAAAATTGCTCTTTTAGTTGCAGATAGCGCTGACTGCTTAAGAATAAATCCTGGTAATATTGGCAAAGCGGATAAGGTAAAGCAGATTATTCAGGCTGCAAAAGATAATAACGTACCTATAAGAATAGGAGTAAATGCTGGCTCATTGGAAAAAGATTTGCAAAAGAAATATGGTGAACCTAATTCTGACGCTTTGGTGGAATCTGCTCTAAGGCATGTAGAGATTCTCGATAAGCATGATTTTCAAAACTTTAAACTAAGCTTAAAAGCGTCAAATATTAAGATGACTGTTGAAAGCTATAGAAAATTTTCTAAGCTACTTGATCAGCCGCTGCACCTTGGGATTACTGAGTCTGGAAGTTATAGAGCAGGCTCTGTTAAATCATCTATTGGTCTTGGGCTACTTTTAGCTGATGGTATAGGGGATACAATTCGAATTTCTCTTGCGTCAGATCCAGTCGACGAAATTAAAATTGGATGGGACATTTTAAAAAGTTTAAATCTAAGAAGTCGTGGAATTAGAATAATTGCATGTCCTAGCTGCTCAAGACAAAATTTTAATGTCATAGAGGTTGTAAATGAATTAGAGAATAGATTTGAAGGAATTTCAGAGGATTTAGAAGTAGCAATTATTGGATGCTATGTTAATGGTCCGGGAGAATCAAAAGCAGCAGATGTTGGTTTAACAGGAGGTCCGAGCAATCTATTGTATGTCGACGGATCCCCCTTAAAAAAAGTCTCTAATGAGAAACTTGTTGATACAATAGAAGATCAGGTAAGAGAAAAGCTTGAAAGTAGAAAAGTAAGCAACATTATTGTTAAAGGTTAATTAGTGAAAATTCAATCATTGAGAGGTATGCCAGATTTCTTTCCCGATGATCTGAAAAAATGGCACATGCTCGAACGAATGCTTGTCCAAGCTTTTGATGCATTTAATATCCAGGAAATCCGCACCCCATTGCTAGAATCCACAGATTTATTTGATCGCTCCGTAGGCAATTCATCCGATATAGTCAATAAAGAACTTTATAGCTTCTTAGATAGAAATCAAGAAAGCGTTAGTTTGCGTCCGGAGGGCTCAGCAAGCGTTATTCGCGCAATTATTCAAAAAAAACAAGAGCATGAAAAACATAAATTATGGTATCAAGGCCCAATGTTTAGATATGAAAGACCTCAGAAAGGTCGTTTTAGGCAATTTCATCAGGCCGGTGTGGAGTATCTTGGTTACGAGGAAGGGTTGAGTGAATATGAGATTATTTCCTTAGTCCTCAAAATAAATGAGCAACTCGGTATTACTAATTACACTCTTAAAATTAATCATTTAGGGGATGAGGAATCAAAAGAAAATTTTTGCCAAGCCTTAAAAGATTTTTTTAAACCGCATATTGCAGAGTTACATGAAAAAGATATTGCTAGACTGAATACAAATCCATTAAGAGTCCTTGATTCAAAGGAGCAGGCAACCCAACTTCTATTAGAAGAAGCCCCAAATTTTGATGATTTTATTTCAGATAGATCCAAGGCTTTGTTAAAAGATATCTCCAAACATTTCTCTGATAGATGCAATATCATTATTGATCCAGCTCTTGTAAGAGGCCTTGATTACTATACTGGTTTAGTTTTTGAGGTTGTTTCTGATGAACTAGGCGCACAAGATGCATTTTTGGGTGGTGGTAGATACGATCATTTGAGCCAAGAATTGGGCGGAAAGAATATGCATGCCATTGGTTTTGCAATTGGTTTAGAAAGAATTGTTGAATTAATGCAAATCAAGGCAACTAACCCAAGGATAAAAGTTGCTTTAATTATTGTTGATGAGCAAGATCACCAAAAAACCTATAAAATAGCCCATGATTTAAGAGAGGCAAATATTGAGATTACATTGGATGCTTTTTTAAGTAACAGCAGCCTTAAATCACAGCTTAGACGTGCTAATAATAGCCAATGTAATTTTGCTATTATTATTGGTTCTCAGGAGAGAGATACAGATCAGTTTATCTGGAAAGATCTCAGTGATCAGGGCGATCAAAAGACTCTTGGCTTTAAAGAATTAGTGACTCTGTATAAAAATCTATAGGAGAGAAAATGGCCGAATACAATTCAGATGAAGAGCGATTAACAGCTATTATGGATTTCTTAAAAAGGAATCAGAGAACTATATTATTAACTTTTGGTGCGGTATTTTTTACTGCAATCACCAGCGTTAGTGTAAATAGTTATTATGCTAGTCAAAACGCTCAAGCAGCAGAGCTATATGATGCTTGGTTCATTGATACATTAGAAGAAACTAATGATCTAGAGAAAAAAGCTTCAACCTTCAACGCCCTGCAAGAAAATTTTCCAAAAACTGGTTACGCAGGCCTTGCACGCTTAATCAAAGGATCTCAAGAAGCAAGAGAGGGGAATCTTGAAGCTGGTTTAGAAGAATTTAATGAACTATTAGATGCAACATCAGGTCTATTTGGTAATGATGTATTAAATGTAATTGCTAGAATGAATATTGCTAGAATAGAGCTAAGTAATGATAATTTCTTAAATGCTTTAGAGGTTCTAGAGCCGTTAAACTCATCTTCTGAGCACCCTATGGTTTATGAAGTTAAAGCTGATGCATTGGCAGGGCTAAATAAAAACGAACTAGCCCTTGCTCAATACAATCTCGCAATAACAAATATTCAGGACGAGTCACAAAAATCCTTACTCAAAATTAAGATTAATAAGCTTACTCAATAACCTACATGCAAAATAAATTTATCCTATTCCTATTTGTTGGAATTTTGTCTTCCTGTTCTTCTTTGTCTTCCTTGAATTTTTGGAGCGATGATTCTGAAGAAGATATAACAACTCCGGCTGAACTTGTTGCATTTCAAGAGACGGTCTCAGTAAATGTAGCTTGGAAAAAATCTTTTAAGGCCTCAAATGATCTTGGATCTTTTAAGCCTGCTTTTTATGCTGGTCAGATGCTAGTGGCTGACTCTGATGGAGATATTGTTTCATTGGATCCTAAAACTGGAAAGGTAAATTGGACTAAAACTTTAGAACGAAATCTTGCAGCAGGCGTAGCCTCTGGCTTCGGAAAATTTATCGTTTCTGATACAGAGGGAAATGTCTTGGGTCTTGATTTAGATTCTCAAGAAATCCTATGGGAAACTAATATTGGGGGTGAGGTTCTTGCAAATGCAGTTGTAGATGCATCACTGGTGGTAGTTAAGAATTCTGTTGGTGAGTTAACAGCTCTTGATTCATCGACAGGAGAGCAAGCATGGACATTTAGATCGCAACTTCCAGCATTAACTGTAAGGGGAACTGGCGAACCAGTCATCAAAGATGGAATGGTCTTCTCTACTTTTGATAATGGTCGACTGGGAGCTTTCCAGCTAAATACAGGTTTCTTTTTGTGGGATGGCCCAATTTCATTTGTTGAAGGTTCTTCAGAGCTTGAAAATCTACTGGATGCTGATTCAGCCCCAGTTTTTGCTAATCAACTTGTCTTTGCGACTAATTACCAAGGTAATTTAACAGCCTTTGATATGGCTCAGAAAAGACCGGTGTGGAACTCTAAAGCCTCCTCTTTTCATTCTCCAGTTATTGGTCAAGGCATGATTATGGTGATTCAAGATGACGGATCTATTCTTTCATTTTCTTCTTCTAATTTAGCCCCTTCCTGGGTATCAGAAGAGTATAAGATTCGAGATCTTTCTAATGGAGTAATCTTTGAGAACTATATGCTAGTTGGAGATTTAAAAGGATACTTGCATGTTATCAACCCAATGACCGGCAAAACTGTTGGTAGAAAAAAAGTTTCAGGCAATCCCATTAAGAGCATAGTAACCTTTGGAGGACTGGCTTACACCTTGGATCAGGACTCTAATTTAGTTGCAATTTCGCTCTAAAATGCTCGATCAAAATGTTAAATTCAATCGCTATTCTCGGCAGGCCTAATGTAGGTAAATCCTCCTTATTTAACAAGCTCACTAAAAGTAGAAATGCTATTGTTTCAGATTTCTCGGGCCTTACTAAAGATAGAAATTTTGGCTACAGCAGCTTTAAAGGCAAGCAATACTTAGTAGTTGATACTGGTGGTGTTGGCTCAGAGCTTACTGATTTTAGTGAAGCCATTACTGAGCAAGCACTCATAGCTGCTGAGGAATCAAACCTTATTATTTTACTGATTGATGGATCGCAAGAATTAACATCTGATGACATCAATCTCTTTGAAATTGTTCGTAAATTTAATAAAAATTTTATAGTTGTTTTAAATAAAATTGATATTAAGCAGCGCTCAAATGCAAAGGAAGATCTTCAAAGAGAGGCGCGGGAGAGATACTTGAAATCAGCGCAGAGCATTCAAGAGGTATCAAGGAATTACAGATCTATCTAGCTGATAATCTAGAAGATACTCCTGCTATGGAAATACCAGGAACAAAAATAGCAGTTATTGGCCGACCAAATGCAGGCAAGTCTACATTTATTAATCAATTTACCAAGCAAGACAGACTGATTGTTTCAGATATACCTGGAACGACCATTGACTCAATACATGTTCCATTCACATTTAATGATGAGGAGTTTGTTTTTATTGATACTGCTGGCATCAGAAAAAGATACAGACAGAGTCATGCTGTTGAGTATTTTTCATATGTTCGTGCCATGCATGCAGTTGCAGAGTCTGAAATAGTTTTAATGCTAATAGATGCAAATGATGGGGTGGTTGATCAAGATCTGCGTATTCTTAATTTAATAAGAGAGCACGGAAAACCAGTTGTCATTGCTTTTAATAAAGTTGATGAGTTAACACCTGAAGATATTGAAAATCTCTTAACTTCAAAAAAATATCATAATTCAGCTCTAGGGGATTTAGTTATTACCCAAATTTCAGCATTACAAAAAAGAGGATTTAAAAAACTTTTTGATACTTTGGCAGATGTTCATGCAACAGCAACTACTAAGTTTTCAACAGGCATGCTTAACAAATTACTTGAGAAGTTTGCTTTAGCGACCAATATTCCAAGTGTTGGGGGTAGGCCAGTTAAAATGAGATACATACATTTTGGAGGTATTTACCCAACAAAGCTTATTATTCATTCTAATGTCTCAAGTAAAATCCCAGCAAATTATAGGAGGTATTTAATTAACTCATTTAGGGAGGCTTTAAATTTAAAAAGCGTAGAGTTGAATCTAATTTTCAAGAAAGGTGAAAACCCCTATGAGGGCAAAAAGAACGAATTGACTTCTAGACAAATTAAAAAGAAAAAACGCCTTGTTAAACACGTTAAAAAGAGCAAATAATATTAAATTTTGTAGTCAAACTACATTCAAATACCCTTTAAAATACTAGTAAAGCGTTATCTATTTTAATATTGACATTCAAAACGTTATAAATTCAAATGCCACTACATAATTCAATTGGGTAAATTGTTAAATAATTGTTATAATTAGCGTACTTAGGTATCAGAAGGGAACATATGTCTATTAACCACAACAGAGCTCGACCGGTATATATTAATCTATTGCAGATTAAGCTTCCAATTTCAGCTATTTCCTCAATTACGCATCGCCTTGCAGGAATTTATATATTTTTTGTAACACTCCCTTTGTCACTATTCCTTCTTTATTTTTCAACTAAAAGCTATAATGATTTTATGTTTATCTCATCACTTTTGAAAGATTCAATCTTATTTTCAACATTTGTCGCTTTTAGCTTTTTGGTCTTTGCTTATCATATTTTGACGGGTGTTCGTCACCTCCTTCAGGATATGCATATTGGTGAGTCACTCGAAGCATCCAGAGTCTCTTCATACATTGTATTTTTTCTTTGGTCCGTCTTAGTTGCTGCTGTTATCTGGAGAATTTTACTGTGATAGGCTCAACATTATTTTATGCTCAACGCCTCTCTGCAATCTTTTTGCTTGGGTATACAGTTTGGCTTTCGTCCTTTTTTCTTTTTAACCAGCCATTAGAATTTGATGCTTGGTCTGTCTTTACAGATCAAATAGTTTTTTTGATCATAACAAGCCTAGTTAGTCTTATTATCGTAATCCATTCTTTTATTGGTCTTTGGACTATTGGCACAGATTACTTTACTTCCAGAACCCTTGGGTTTGTTAGTCCAGCTATTGGGAAATATGCAAATATTATTAGAGGGGCCTATTCTTTGCTTTTTGTACTTTGGGGTTGTGTAGTTATTTTTATTCTTTTATTTACCATTTGGAGCTAAATCTTGAGCACTTTAAATTCATCAAATATTAAAACCTTAGAATTCGACGTTCTTGTGATTGGTGGAGGTGGCTCTGGAATGAGAACCTCTCTTGAATTGGCTAAATCAGGATTAAAGACAGCAGTTGTTTCTAAGGTTTTTCCAACCAGATCTCATACAGTATCTGCTCAGGGAGGGATTACTTGTGCGATAGCAAGTGCGGATCCTCAAGATGATTGGCGTTGGCATATGTATGATACCGTCAAGGGTTCAGACTATATTGGCGACCAGGATGCAATTGAGTATATGTGCTCAGAAGGACCAAAGGCAGTATTTGAACTTGAGCATATGGGCTTACCATTTTCTAGAACAGAAAATGGACGAATTTATCAAAGACCATTTGGAGGGCAGTCAAAAGATTTTGGCAAGGGCGGCCAGGCATCAAGAACTTGCGCAGCTGCAGATAGAACAGGCCATGCCTTGCTTCATACCCTTTATCAAAATAATGTGAAAGAAGGATCAAATTTTTTAAACGAATGGTTTGCTGTTGATCTTGTTTTAAACAAGCTAAAAGAAGTAACAGGGGTTGTTGCATTTTCAATTGAATCTGGTGAAGTTGCGTATTTAAAAGCTCAAGCAACAGTTTTGGCTACAGGTGGCGCTGGTAGAATTTATTCATCTACTACGAATGCTCTTATTAATACTGGTGATGGTCTTGGAATGGCATTAAGAGCGGGTATTCCTGCACAGGATATGGAGATGTGGCAGTTTCATCCCACAGGAATATATGGAGCAGGATCCTTGGTAACTGAGGGTTGCAGAGGAGAGGGTGGATATCTGATCAATAAAGATGGCGAAAGATTTATGGAAAGGTATGCCCCTAATGCAAAAGATCTTGCGGGAAGAGATGTTGTTGCACGCTCAATGGTTTTAGAGATATTAGAGGGACGAGGTTGTGGTGAAAATAAAGATCATGTTTTTTTGAAGCTTGATCATCTAGGGGCAGATGTTCTGAACGCTAAATTACCAGGTATTTGTGAACTTTCAAAAACATTCGCTGCTGTTGACCCTGTCTATGAACCAATTCCAGTCGTTCCAACATGCCATTACATGATGGGTGGAACACCAACAAATATTCATGGCCAAGCATTTAAAATTAGCAGCTCAAACAACGATTATATTCCAGGGTTATTTTCTGTTGGAGAGGCTGCATGCGTATCAGTGCACGGTGCAAATAGATTGGGCGGAAACTCGCTATTAGATTTAGTTGTTTTTGGAAGAGCGGCTGGTCTGCATATCAACGAAGCTTTGAAGTCTGGCGGCGGCGTAGCTGATGCTGATAAAGATGATATTGATGGAGCGCTCCACAGTTTAAATAAACTAAATGAATCAACTTCTGGGTATGAAGTTTCATCTGTTAAAAGAGAACTTCAAGAAGTTATGCAGAACTATTTTGGGGTATTTAGACGCGGCGACTACATGGAAAAAGGTGTGTCGGCGTTGGCAGATATCAGAGAGAAAATAGATAACCTTCATTTACAAGATAAAAGTGCTGCTTTCAACACCAACCGAGTAGAGGCAATTGAGCTACAAAATTTATTTGAAGTTGCTGAAGCTACAGCCATTTCATCTCTTCAAAGAACTGAAAGCAGAGGAGCTCATGCACGAGAAGATTATCCGGATAGAGATGATGAAAACTGGCTATGTCATTCTTTGTATGATCCAACCAGCAAAAGTTTAGGTAAGCGGAAAGTAAATTTTGAACCTAAGCAAGTGGATGCATTTCCTCCAAAAATAAGAACCTATTAAAACTAAGCTAATAAAAAAATGATAAGCATAAATATATATAGATATAACCCAGAAAAGGATCAATTTCCTTATATGCAAACCTACAAGTTTGAGCAGCCCAAAAGAGATATTATGGTTTTAGAGCTTCTCAATCAATTGAAAGAGAAAGACCCTACAATTTCATACAGAAGATCTTGCAGAGAGGGTGTATGTGGTTCTGATGGAATGAATATCAATGGAAAAAATGGTTTGGCTTGTATTACCCCCCTGTCCTCAGTTCATTAAAAAAAATAAGCTAGATCTGCGCCCGCTTCCTGGTCTTCCAGTTATTCGGGATTTAGTGGTAGATATGACTGAATTTTATGCTCAATATGAAAAAATTAAGCCTTTTCTTCAGAATGATACGCCTGTTGATATTGGTGAAAGACTTCAATCTCCCGAAGATAGAGATAAGCTAGATGGACTCTACGAATGTATTTTATGTGCCTGTTGTTCAACAAGCTGCCCATCATTTTGGTGGAATCCTGATAAATTTGTTGGTCCAGCGGCTCTTCTTCAAGCCTATAGATTTATTGCAGATTCGCGCGATACTCAAACAGCAGAAAGACTTCAAAATCTATCGGATCCTTTTAGTGTTTACAGATGCCATGGAATAATGAACTGTGTCGCCGTTTGCCCTAAGGGACTCAATCCTAACGAGGCAATTGGAGAGATTAAATCCATGCTGCTAAAAAATAAGCAAAAAAAATCTAATATTATTGCTTCAACGGTTTCAACTTCAAGCTAGCAGATGATTGATAACGAGGATTTTATTTCCACTTCTCATGCAGGTGGTGGACAGGCCTCTTATCTTGAGTCCTTATACGAATCTTACCTGAAAGATCCAAGCTCGATTCCAGAGGACTGGATGCACTATTTTAATTCTTTGCCTACATCAGAAGCCTCTGGAGAAGAAGCTTCGCATCAAGAGGTAATAAATAGATTTAAGACCAAAGCAAAATCTATTAAGCCACAGGCTCAGAAAAGAAATTTAGAGATAGGGTCAGACACAGATCCAAAGCAAATTAAAGTTATCCAACTTATTCAGGCATACAGAAATCGAGGGCATCACAAGGCAACATTAGATCCATTGAGCTTGAAGCCTTCTCGTCACTGCGAGGATTTGGAATTATCATTTCATGGGCTGGATCAAAGTGATCTAGAAAAGCAATTTAGCACTGATTCACTTAGAATTAATAAAGATACTGCTTCTTTAGCTGAGATTATTTCTTCATTGGAAAAAATCTATTGCGGAAATTTGGGTATTGAATATAACTATATTTCCAGTATTAATGAGAGACAATGGTTCCAACAAAGATTAGAGCCAAATCTTGGCAAGATTGATTTTACTGATGATGAAAAGGTATATATTCATAAACGCTTAAGCTCAGCGGATGGCTTAGCAAAATTTTTAGCATCAAGATATCCAGGCATGAAACGTTTTGGGATTGAGGGGGCTGAATCTCTAATTCCATTGGTTGATAGCTTGATTCAAAATTGTGGAATTTTTGGAGCACAGCAAATTTGTTTTGGTATGGCCCATAGAGGTAGGTTAAATCTTTTGGTGAATGTCTTAGGAAAATCTCCTAAAGAATTATTTGCTGCATTTGAAGAAGATTTTGAACTAGAAGGAGCTAGCACAGGGGATGTAAAATACCACCTAGGATTTTCTTCGAATATTCTTACTCCAAATGGAGAAGTGCATGTATCTCTTGGCAACAATCCTTCTCATCTAGAGATTGTTAACCCAGTGGTTGTGGGTTCTGTTCGCGCTCGCCAGGATAGGCTGAATGATACGATCAAAACCTTGTAGTGCCAATTTTGATTCATGGTGATGCTGCATTCTCAGGTCAAGGCGTAGTAATGGAAACTCTGCAAATGTCTCAGACTAGGGGTTATGGGGTAGGCGGTAGTATTCATGTAATAGTGAATAACCAGATTGGATTTACAACATCCAGTGAAGAGGATTCCAGGTCTGGACCTTATGCTACTGATGTAGCCAAAATTATTGAGGCACCAATCTTGCATGTTAATGGAGATGATCCTGAAATGGTTGTTTTTGCAGCAAAATTAGCTTGCGAATATAGAAATTTTTTTAAGAAAGATATTGTATTGGATATGTTTTGCTTTAGAAGAAAAGGGCATAACGAAGCTGACGAACCTTCTTCTACTCAGCCAATGATGTATCAAGCCATTAAAAACCACCCGTCAGTCAAAGATCAGTATCAGGAACGTCTCATCCAAGAACAAGTCCTCTCTTTAAAAGATTGTGATGAGATGCAAAAAAACTATCGAACCTCCATTGAGAAAGGAGATAACGTTGCTCATAATTTAGCCACCAAACCAAATGAAAAACTATGGTTTGATTGGACTCCATATATGAACCAAACCTGGAAACAGGAAACAGATACATCGTTTGACGAAAATAACTTTACAGATTTAGCAAAAAATACATTTAGCGTTCCGCAGAATTTTGAACCCCAAAAACAAGTCGAGAAGCTCTTGAATGACAGATTAAAAATGGCCGATGGACAAATGCCTATCAATTGGGGATTTGCAGAAAATATGGCTTATGCAACCTTATTAACAGAAGGTTATCCAATTAGGTTTACCGGACAAGATGTTAGAAGGGGAACCTTTTCGCATAGGCATGCTGTGCTGCATAACCAAAAAGATGGTTTGGGCGTTATGCCATTAGTTGACGCTGCTAATAAGGCAAATACTACTATAGATATTTATGATTCGCTGCTCTCTGAGGAGGCTGTTTTAGGTTTTGAGTATGGGTACTCAGCAACTAGACCTTCTGGACTGGTGATTTGGGAAGCTCAATTTGGAGATTTTGCAAATGGCGCGCAGGTTGTGATTGATCAATTTATTGTATCAGCCGAGCATAAGTGGGAGAGGCTTTCTGGTCTTGTAATGCTTCTGCCTCATGGGTATGAAGGTCAAGGGCCCGAACATAGCAGCGCAAGATTAGAAAGATTTTTACAACTTTGCGCTGATGAAAACATACAAGTATGCGTTCCTAGCACTCCAGCTCAGATATTTCATTTGCTCCGGCTGCAAACTATTCGCAAAATGCGAAGACCATTAATCGTAATTGCGCCAAAGAGTTTGTTGAGAAATCCAATGGCCACATCCGAACTGAAAGCACTGACCCATGGAAAATTTCAATATGTGATTGATGATAGGACGGCAGTAAAGAAGGAAGATGTAACAAAAATTATTCTTTGCTCTGGAAAGGTCTTCTATGATCTATTAAACAAAAAAAATGACATGGAGCTTCACAACGTTGCATTAATCAGGATAGAGCAACTGTATTCATTTCCATATGATGCGCTTGAGAAAATCTTAATACAGTATGAGAACGCTGAAGATTTTATATGGTGTCAAGAAGAGCCTGCCAACCAGGGAGCATGGTTTAGTCATCGTCACAGAATTCAAAGAGTCCTCGATAGGGTCTCAAACAATCAGATTAGATTGGTCAGTAGGCCAGCTGCAGCAGCGCCGGCAGTCGGATTAAATAAATTACATAATCAACAACAAGAGAATTTAGTTGTTGAGGCACTAACAATATAGGGGTATTGAGAATATGGCTACAGAAGTAAAATCACCAACGTTTCCGGAATCAGTCGCTGATGGAACGATTGCAAATTGGGTAAAAAAGGAAGGAGAAAAAGTTCAGCAAGATGAGGTAATAGCAGAAATTGAAACTGATAAAGTTGTCTTGGAGGTCGTTGCACCATTTGATGGTGTTATCTCAAAAATCCACAAGCCTGCTGGCGAAATTGTTCAGAGTGCCGAGCTAATTGCTGAGTTTGAAAAAGTATCCAATCATTCTGCAGATAACGAGGCAGAGCAACATCCAGAACCAACACTCAAGACTGAAGTTGCTCCAGAGCCAATAGCTCCCAAAGAAGAGGAGAAGCTCAATGGGCCAGCTGCAACTAGATTATTAAAAGAAAATAATCTAGCTTCTGATGATGTTGTTGCATCAGGTAAAGGCGGCAGAGTAACAAAAGCAGATGTGGTAAATCATCTTTCAGAATCTTCATCCAAAGCACCACAAAAGAAAGAAGTAATTGGCATCCAGCCGTCTCAAACTGGCAGAGACGAGGAGAGGGTTCCTATGTCTCGATTGAGAGCTACCATTGCAAAAAGACTGCTAAGTGTTAAACAAGAAACCGCAATGTTGACCACATTCAATGAAGTGGATATGCAGCCGATTAAGGATTTAAGAGCCAAATATGGCAAAGAGTTTGAAGAAGAGCATGGCGTTAAACTGGGTTTTATGGGTTTCTTTGTTTTGGCCTCTGTTCAAGCCTTAAAAAAATTTCCATTAGTTAATGCTTCGATAGATGGAAATGACATTGTCTATCATGGCTATCAAGATGTTGGTGTCGCTGTTTCTACTGAAAGAGGTTTGGTTGTTCCAGTTATTCGAGATGCAGATAATCTTACAATGGCGCAAGTTGAGCAATCCATATTAGAGTACGCGGGCAAAGCACGAGATGGAAAATTAGGTATTAATGATATGCAGGGTGGCACATTTACCATTTCTAATGGTGGGATTTATGGAAATCTACTCTCGACTCCTATCTTAAATGCACCTCAAACCGCCATTCTTGGTATGCATAAAATTCAAGATCGACCGGTTGCTTTAGATGGTGAAGTTGTTATTAGGCCCATGATGTATCTAGCCATGAGCTATGACCATAGATTGCTTGATGGCAAGGAAGCTGTGTCTTTTCTTATTGCTATTAAAGACCAACTTGAATCACCAGAACGTTTGTTATTAAATTTATAGGGTATCTTTATGTTTGATGTAGTTATCATAGGAAGTGGTCCAGCAGGTTACGTTGCTGCAATCAGAGCAGCCCAACTTGGATTAAATACAGCATGTATTGAAAAATCTTTTGACTCTGAAGGGAAATCACAGCTTGGAGGCACATGCTTGAATGTTGGATGCATCCCATCAAAAGCACTCTTAGATTCTTCTCATCGATACTCAGATGCTCTAAATCATTTTTCAGACCACGGGATTGAAGTCTCTAAACCAAAGCTTGATATACCCAAGATGATGGAAAGAAAAAATAAAGTTGTTGCGCAGTTGACAGCCGGGGTAGGTGGTTTGTTTAAAGCAAACAAGGTGACCGCAATATTTGGAGAAGCTAAGGTACTCAATTCCAACCAGGTTGAGGTTCTTATTGATAACAAATCTGAAATTATTGAGACCAAAAATATAGTTATCGCAAGTGGCTCTTTACCAATCAACATACCCGTTGCTCCCATTGATCAAAAAAATATCGTTGATAGCACTGGCGCTCTAGAATTCTTATCTGTTCCAAAAAAACTAGGCATTATAGGGGCTGGAGTTATAGGCTTGGAGCTTGGTAGTGTATGGGCAAGGCTTGGCTCTGAAGTAACCATTCTTGAGGCAATGGATGATTTCTTGCCAATGGCTGATCACAAAATATCAAAAGATGTGCTAAAAGAATTCAATAAACAAGGGCTAAATATTAACCTTGGTTGCAAAGTAACCTCAGCTAAAGCAACTGCCAAAAATGTAAAAGTTGGCTTTAAGAAAAAGGATGGTGACGAAGAATTAATAGTTGATAAATTAATTGTAGCTGTTGGCAGGAAACCTAATACCGCTAATTTATTTGATGAAAATTCTGGACTAGCACTTGATGAAAAAGGCTTTATTCCTGTAAATGATTTCTGTGAAACCGAAGTAAAAAATATTTGGGCTGTTGGTGATGTAGTTAGGGGTCCTATGCTTGCTCACAAAGCCTCAGAAGAAGGGATCATGGTTGTTGAAAGAATTGCAGGCAAACATGCCGAAATGCACTATGACTTGGTACCGTCAGTAATTTACACTCATCCAGAGGTGGCTTGGGTTGGAAAAAATGAAGCAGAATTATCAGAATCTGGGATTGAATTTAAATCAGGATCATTTCCTTTTGCCGCTAGTGGCAGGGCTTTGGCAACTGGTGAGAGCACAGGTTTTGTAAAAGTCATAGCCGACAAAAAAACAGATACAATACTCGGCGTTCATGCCTTCGGACCATCTGCTGCAGATATTGTTCAGCAAGGTGTGGTTGCTATGGAGTTTGGTGCTAGCGCTGAAGATTTAGGGTTAACTATCTTTAGTCATCCTACTGTTTCAGAGGCTTTGCACGAAGCAGCGATGGCAGTAAATGGAAATGCAATACATATAGGAAATAGAAAAAAATGAATCTTCATGAGTATCAAGGCAAGCAACTTTTTGCTAAGTTTGGTTTACCAGTATCAAAAAATAAAGTTATTACATCAGCAGAAGATGCAATTAATGCTTGTCGCGATATTGGAGGCACTAAATGGGTTATTAAGGCTCAAGTTCATGCTGGTGGAAGAGGCAAGGCTGGTGGAGTTAAACTTATCAATACCCCTGAAGAGGCTGTAGATTTTTCGAATCATTGGCTTGGTAAACGCTTGGTGACCTATCAGACTGATGCCCAAGGACAACTGGTTAACTCAATTCTTATTGAAGAATGTACAGATATTGCTCAGGAACTTTATTTGAGCGCCGTTGTTGACAGAGGAACCCAGAGAATTGTGTTTATTGGTTCATCAGAGGGAGGGGTTAATATTGAGGAAGTGGCGGAGAAAACTCCAGAAAAAATTATTTATGAGCCAATTGATCCGCTAACTGGACCGATGCCTTTTCAAGCAAGAAAAATATCAAAGATACTTGGATTAAACCCTGAGCAATCTAAAGAATTTTCTAAGATGTTGCCTCAACTAACAGATTTATTTGTAACCCATGATTTAACCTTGCTGGAAATTAATCCTTTAGTCATTACTCAGGGCGGTAAATTGCATTGCCTGGATGCAAAAATAAACATTGATACAAATGCAATTTATAGACAGCCAGAAATTCAAGAAATGCATGATCCTTCTCAAGAAGATCCTCGTGAATCAGAAGCAGCAATGCATGATTTAAGCTATGTGTCGTTGGAGGGCAACATAGGTTGCATGGTTAATGGAGCTGGTTTAGCCATGGGCACCATGGACACAATCAAGTATTTTGGCGGCGCTCCTGCTAATTTTCTAGATGTCGGTGGAACAGCTACTCAAGAAAGAGTTTCAAAGGCTTTTAAAATTATCTTGGCAGATCCAGAAGTTAAAGTAGTCTTAGTTAATATATTTGGTGGAATAGTGAGATGTGATCTCATTGCAGAAGGCATATTAGCAGCCATAGAAGAGGTTGGCGTTTCTATTCCTGTGGTCGTTAGGCTTGAAGGAAATAATGCTGACATTGGAAGCACTATTCTTGCAGAATCTGGTGCTGAAATAGTGAGTTTGAATAATCTAGAAGATGCAGCAATAAAAGCAGTGGAGTTAAGCAAATGAGCATATTAGTTAATAAAGATACGCGTCTATTGGTTCAAGGTTTTACTGGATCTCAAGCAACACTGCACTCAGAGCAATCCATTGAGTATGGAACAAACATCGTTGGTGGCGTTACACCTGGCAAGGGCGGGCAAACGCACTTAGGCGCTCCAGTGTTTAATTCTGTTCATGATGCAATGGAAGCAGTTCAACCAAATGCTTCAATTATTTTTGTGCCTGCACCTTTCTGCAAAGACTCAATTTTAGAGGCAGCAGATGCTGGCATTAAATTAATTATTTGTATTACTGAAGGTGTTCCAACTCTTGATATGCTTATTGTGAAAAAGCGCATAGATGAGCTTGGCATTCAGTTAATCGGACCAAACTGCCCAGGGGTAATCACGCCTGGAGAGGCTAAGCTTGGCATCATGCCTGGCAGCATTCATATGGCAGGTTCCGTTGGTATTATTTCTAGGTCTGGAACATTGACCTATGAGGCTGTCAAACAAACAACAGACTTAGGTTTAGGTCAAAGCACATGTGTGGGTATTGGTGGCGATCCGATCCCAGGGACATCTTTTATTGATGCTTTAAAACTCTTTGAAGCTGATGAGCAAACTAAAGCAATCGTAATGGTGGGTGAAATTGGTGGAACTGCTGAAGAAGAAGCCGCTGAATACATCAGAGATTATGTAACCAAACCAGTTATCTCATACATAGCAGGGCAAACTGCTCCTGCAGGCAAAAGAATGGGTCATGCTGGTGCAATTATTGCTGGTGGCAAGGGAACAGCAGCTGATAAGATCAAAAAACTAAAAGAATGTGGCGTGCACATTGCTGAGAATTTATTGCAGATTGGCGCTAAGGCTAAAGAGGTTCTTGGCTAGCTTTTAGGATAAATTTATTGCTGGTGTAATTTAATCTTGGAATTATTAATGTTGAAAATAATACCAAACCAGTAATCATCCCTATCCAGATTCCAGCAGCGCCTAATGGATTCCCTAAAATTCCGTAGTACGTAAGAAAATATCCTACTGGAAGAGCGATAAACCAATAAGTAACAATCAGCATTAGCATAGGTGCAAAAGTATCTTTGTACCCTCGCAAACTTCCAAGCGCACCCATTTGAAGCCCATCTGGTATCTGAAAAATTGCCGCAAACAGCAAAAGATTTACTGCAATTGCAATCACTTCGATATCACCAGAGTAAAGAGATACTAAGCTGTCCCTAAGAGTAAAAATACAAACAGTATTAAAACAGGCCCCTGCAAAACAAACTAGCACTGTCACATACGAGGCATATTGAGCTTGAGTGAGATTTTTTTCGCCGACAAGATTGCCTATGCGGGTTGCTGCGGCAAGACCAATGGAGAGAGGAAGCATGAAGAACACACTTGCAATATTTATAGCTACTGTATGAGCTCCAACCACTGCTGCTCCCAGAGAGCCAATGATCAATGCCGCCCCAGAAAACATGCTGAGTTCTACAAAAAGACCAAAGCCTATGGGGAAGCCTAATTTTAGAGCTTCTAGAGTGGTCTCTTTATTCGGCTTAGAGAATTGAGAGAATAGTTTTGTCTTGGCATATTCTTTTTTTCTTAAAATCACCACAACGAGGATCATCATACCTAGAATTACATTAATTGAAGTGGCAATACCACATCCAACTCCACCCATTGGAGGAATACCAAAATACCCATATACAAAAATTATATCCAAAGGAATATTAAGAAGCATACCAATAAATGCAATCCAGAATACTGGGAGAGTTAGTCCCATTCCTTCGCTGTAACATCGCAGACAAGTAAAAATCATATTTGCAACAAAACCATAAGACATAGCTTTCAAGTAGCCATCAGAGATGACCGCAATCTCTGGATCAATATCAAAAAATGGTATCAAGGAACTCAAGTTTCGATAGGCAAAAAATCCAATAACCCCAATGCCTATACTTAACCATAATATTTGGCGTACTTTTTCACCAATCATCTCATATTGCTTTGCTCCAAAGAGCTGAGCAACTATAGGAGTTACAGCAAACAGGCATCCACCAAAGAGAAAGTAGATTGGCATTGTTAAGGCATTTCCAATGGCAAGACCCGATAAATCCAAGGCGCTGGCTTGACCTGCCACGATCGTATCTGTGACACCCATGCCCATGTATGAGATTTGGGAACCAAAGATAGGAACCCCAATCTTGAGAAGTTGTTTTAATTCTTTTAGTAATTTTTTCAAAAAAATAAGCCCAGAAATTTCTCGGTACTTTATCATACAAGTAGTGGTATCGCTGGAGAGAAAAAATCAGAAAAGACAATCGGCCATATTGGCTTAAAAAAATAACATCGAAGATTAATAGGCATTACGTTAAGCGTTTTGTAAAACCTCAATTCAAACATCTAGGCAATGGATCGGTATTTTTTAAACCCAAATTTATGAAATTATTTGGTTCCAGTATTAGCGTTGGAGATTTTGCTACTTTTATTGCTGCTCCCGACGACTACATACAAATGACAAGCTGGGATGCCGGTGATTGGAAGGGAGAAATTAAGATAGGGAATTATGTTTTAATTTCACCGGGCGTGAGAATGATGGCAGCTCTTAAAATCTCCATAGACGATTCCTGTATGTTTGGACATGGCGCATGCATTACTGATGCAGACTGGCATGGTATTTACGATCGAACCAAGGTTGTTGGTGAGCCTAAACCAGTGATTTTAGAAAAAAATGTCTGGGTGGGTGAGGATGCAATGATTTGCAAAGGTGTTACGGTTGGAGAGAACAGCATCATAGGAGCAAGATCGGTGGTTACCAAGGATGTACCGCCTAATTGTATTTATGCAGGAAATCCTGCTTCATTTATCCGCAATCTAGATGAAGGTGAGTTTATTACCAGGGAAGATTTTTTTAAGGATCCTATTAAATTAGCTAAAGATTTTGATCTATTAGATAGGTACACCCTAGGCAACAACACTCTTTGGAGTTGGATTAAAAGCATCATCTGGAGAAATAAGACCCATTGATTAAGATAGCTGCAGACTCTCAAATCCCAAATCTTGAATCAAGGCTATCAGAGTTATTTGATGCTGAATATTCATTACAGTATTTTGAATCTGATCAACTTAAGTCTAATGATCTTAAAGACATCGACGCACTATTGGTTCGCTCAACCGTTCAGGTGGATCAAGAGTTATGTAGACAACTCTCAAATTCAGTTTGTTGGCTCAGCAACTGCAGGCATCAATCACCTGGACACTAAATACCTGAGATGACCAAGACATTGCTTGGTCACATGCGCCTGGTTGCAATGCATGCAAGCGTTACGCATTACGTTATGGCTGCCATTGGAGAACTAATTCAAGAGGGTCTTTTTAATGTCAGACAGAGCGTTGGCATTGTTGGTTATGGCAATATTGGTAAAAGACTGTATCAAATGCTCTCAGCTCTCAATATCCCGGTTTATGCACACGACCCTTTTTTAACAGATCCATTCTTGGTTGAGATGGATAAGATTCTCGCATGTGATTTGATAACGATTCATGTCCCTTATTCAACAGAAGGCGCTCATCCTACCAGAGAGTTAATTAATATTTCTCATGCCAAAGACTTAAAAGATAAAATTTTAATCAATACCTCTAGAGGAGGAGTCGTTTCTGAAGCATTGGTTATGGAGTCTCATGATTTAATATATATTGCTGACGTATGGCTAAATGAGCCTACTCCATCACCAGCAGTTATCCAAAAAGCCTTTATTGCTACTCCCCATATTGCTGGCTATAGCATTGAAGGCAAGCTCAATGGTACCTCTATGATAGCTATGGAATGCGCCAGAGTTTTTAAGTGCATCAAAGAAACTAGTTCGCTTGAGAATCACTCAATTGAATGGCCTCATGGGCTAGAAAATATTGTGCGCGACATGCATGCCTTTGGATTTCCTTTGGCTTTATTTAAGAGCGAGCTAGATTTAAGGTCTATTTCTGATACTTTGAAGAACATTTCAGTCAATGAACTTGCTGACAGATTCAAAGATCTTCGAGTCAATCACTCTCCAAGACATGATTTTAATGCGTATTCTTATCAAGAAATAGTCGATCTAGACGAATCTATTAACTTAACTTTTTTTAATTCTCTTAAAAATCTTTAAAGTTGAAATAGAAGACTGGTTTAGATAAAAGGCACCAAAGGAATATTGCAACTGGAGATTAATACCAGGATTGAAAGCATGCCAACTAATTTAAAGAGATTTAATTTTTTCATAGCAATATTATTACATGCTTAAGAAGAACAAGAAATCTCTAAATCTTTGGCCCAAGCTGGAGATTTATTGGCAAATTTTTGATGCTCCTCAAGTTCTTCAAAAGGCTTAGTCAGAACAACAATTAAAGTTTCTAGCTTAGAAAAATCAGAGTCTTCTGCAGCATCAATAGCCTCTTGGGCCATGTAGTTTCTCAGGATAAATTTTGGGTTAACTTGATGCATAGAGATTAATTTTTTATCTACAGATAAACCTTCTTTGGTATGTCTTTCTTGAAAAGAGACAATCCAGCTCTTTGCAATATCAGAATCCAGCTCTGGAGTTATTTTGTTGGTCAGGGCTTGTGTGAGGTTTCTAAAAGTATTGGTGTAATCGAGTTTCTCAGATTCCATAATATCCAATAGACCTTGAATTAAAGCAGCATCCTCAGATTCTTCTTGCTCTAGACCTAGTTTTTTTCTGAAGAGTTCTGCCAAAGTACTTTGAAAGATTTCTTCATATGTCTGCAGGATCTCACCCTGAGCTTCTTCAGAAATAAGTGAGGAGAGGGCATGCCCTAGAGCAGAGCAATTCCATAGCCCAATGTAGGGCTGGTTTTTAAATGCATATCTACCCTGATGATCAGAATGATTGCAAACGTAGCTTGGCAAATAATCTTCCATGAAACCATAAGGACCGTAATCAAAAGTCTCTCCCAAAATACTCATGTTATCGGTATTCATAACTCCGTGATTGAAGCCACAGGCTTGCCACCGAGCAATCATGCTGGCAGTTCGCTCTACAATGACTCTAAAAAAATCTTCATATGCAGCTGGAGTGCTAGAGAAATAGGCAGGGTACTGATCAATGCAAAAGTCTGCCAGTGCTTTAACATTTTCAGGTTGATTGTTGTAATGAAAATACTCAAAGCTTCCAAATCTGATGTGCGTTTTAGCGGTTCTAGCAAGCATGGCTGCAGATTCACTTTTTTCTCTAATCACCATTTCATCGCTGCCGATAATCATTAGTGCTCTGGATGTTGGAATTGAGAGAGCATGCATCGCTTCTCCACATAAATATTCTCTGATCACAGATCTTAAAACTGCTCGCCCATCTCCAAATCGAGAATAGGGTGTTTTACCCGCACCCTTTAAATGAATGTCTATCAAACCACTATTGGAGCTCATTTGCCCAAGAAGCAAACCTCTACCATCACCGAGCTGCTCGACGTATTGACCAAATTGATGACCTGAGTAAACCATAGACAGTGGCTTTAATGATTTGATCTTCTCAGTACCATTAAAAATATTTAAGAGTTGCTGATCACCAAGGTTGTTGATTCCCAGTTCATTCTTCAGATCTGAGTTTTCAGTTACAACAAAAGGGTTATCGAAGCCTTCCCAATTTTGCCGGGTATGAAAATCTTCTGAAAGCTCTGCAAAAGCATGAGGCAAGAGGGGCAACATTTAACCTTTTACAATTTCAATTAAACCAGCAACATGCTCATCTTTTGAATGATCAACCCCTAGATGCTCAACCTCATTCCACATAACAGCAGAGCATATTGGGCCTAGATTATCTTTTAGTGCATGCGCTACCTCTTTACCTGTTCCAGTAAAGCCTAAAGTATCTACCATTTCATCTGTTACCAGGGCAAACATCTCTTCCCATTTTCCTTCAATTGAAAGTTTATGAAGCGCTTCATTAATATCTTCCCAGCCATGAAATTCTAATGCTGGTCTATAAGTTCTGGTAGATGCATAAAAACTAATGCGAGCAGCTATGGCTCTTTTGGCAGCCTGAAGATCTTCCTCTGTTTCTCCTGTAGCAATAAAGCCTCCCCAAAGAAGTTCACACTCATCGGGACTTCTCCCACTTTTTTTTGCACCCTCAGCAACCGCAGGAATAATAACTTCATGAATATATTGAGGTGAACACATGGGATGTAAGAGCAGGCCATCTGCAACTTCACCTGCAACTCTAGCCATTCCTGGCCCGAGACCAGAGACATATATTGGCGGCAGATCGCACTCCATTGGTGGCGGGGTAAACATAGGAGTCATAAGCGTATGCGTATAATGCTCTCCCTGAAAATCAAGTTTCTCACCAGTTTTCCAAGTATTCCATATCGCTTTTACCGCCAAGATGTACTCTCTCATTCTAGGAGCTGGGGGAGACCAAGGAACACTAAACCGTCTCTCGTTATGACCTTTTACCTGTGTGCCCAGACCCAATTGAAATCTTCCATCTCCAAATGATTGAAGATCCCAACCCATGTTCGCAACGGTCATCGGGCTTCTTGGAAATGCTATGGCAAGACCGGTTCGAACAATCATTTGAGAGTGCTCTAGACCCATTAAAACAGGAAGAAAAGGCTCGTTATTTAGCTCGCCAGATACCAAGGCGTCATATCCAAGAGCCTCAGCATGCTTAACAATATCAACAGTATTCTTTGATAATCCAGGTATGTATGTCTCTACTCTCATTTTTTATCCTCTTGATTTGAAGCAACCCTTGCATTGGCATATTGCTGCGCCCATTGATAATTTGGTTTACCTGATGGCGCCCTTTCTATTAAATCTGAAAAAATAATTTCTTTCGGCATCTTGTAACTTGCGATATATTTTGCAGCAGACTCTTTAAGATCATCGACAGTAAGATCTGAAGAGTCTCTGCGCTGAATAACAGCAACAACCTTTTGACCCCATGTCTCATCTTTCACTCCAACCACAAGGCAGTCAAATACATTTGGGTGAGCTTTTAAAGCCATCTCAACCTCTTCAGGAAAGATTTTCTCACCTCCAGAATTGATAGATACACTTCCTCTTCCCAAGAGAGTCATTTGACCATCGCTTTCATACTTAGCCATATCTCCGGGAATTGAAAAACGCTCACCATCAACCTCAATAAATGTTTTTTTAGATTTTTCTGGATCTTTGTAATAAGCAATGGGAACGTGACCTTTTCTTGCAAGATAGCCAATGGTTTCAGTGTCACTTTGTGGAATGATTTGATGAGTCTCTAAATTTAGAATCGCACTAAAGTCTGGCTTGCTAAATTTGGGTCCACCTCCAGAATCTTTAAGCTTTCCATCCTTGGTGTGAATATTAACGCCTGTTGCACCTGTCTCTGAAGAGCCCACAGCATCAATGATAAAGAGGTGAGGCAAGAGGTCTAACATTGCATCTTTAATAGAGGAGCTAAAAACAGACGCAGTACTTGCAAGCACAAAAAGACACGATAAATCCAAACCTTTTTCCAGAGCTGCAGGCAAAGCATCGCAAAGGGGTCTGCCCATGGCATCTCCTGTGATTGTTAGATTCATAACTCGCTCTTTAGCAATGAGCTCCCAGATATAATTTGCATCAAAAGATATTTGATCATTGATGATGAATTTCCACCCTGAAAAAAAAGCATTGAAAGATTGCCACTGAGCAGCACCATGCATTAAAGGAGCAAGAGCCAAAGCAACTGTTTGGTCTTGCAAGCATTTATCGGCTAGAGCATCCGGTGTTGGATATTTTTCTCCCGTTACAGCATCAATTCCTCCCCCAAGAGTCATCAAGACATCTTCCATTCTCCAAACCACACCTTTTGGCATACCGGTTGTTCCACCCGTGTACAAAATATATCGGTCATCTCCAGAGCGACTTTGAGGAATTTGTTCTCCACTTTCATCTTTAATTAAAGCTTCAAAATCTGTGCATTCAAGCTCACTTTTAATATCAGAACCATCTTCAATAGAGACAAATGTCTTTAGCAAGGGAAGCTCACTAGATATATTATTAAGCTTCTCAGAGAATTGTTTATGAAAGAACACAGCTTCCATATCAGCATTATCGATGAGATATTTAAGCTCTTCTTCGACATAACGATAGTTAATGTTTATTGGAATGGCACACAACTTATATGCACCCAACATAATCTCCAGCCATTCAATGCAGTTAAAAGCATAGATGCCTATGTGACTTCCTTTAGAGATATTTAATTTTTGTAAAGCATGAGCTGCTTTATTAGCTCGAGCATCTAATTGCCTGTAAGTTAGACGAGTATCACCGAGCACAACAGCTTCTCTGTCAGGAATTCGTTTTACGACACCTTCGAAGATATCAGCTGCATTAAACTCCACTAAACTTTAGCCACGTGATTTTCCCAGTAGGGGTCTTTTAACTTTCTTTTATACAATTTACCATTTTCGTCCCTTGGTAATTTTTCCATAAAATCAATTGAGCGCGGTAACTTCATCTTTGCAAGATTTTCTTGAGCAAATGCCATCAACTCTGCTGACAGCTGATCCGATGATTTAATGCCTGCAATTAACTCTATCACTGCTTTAACTTCCTCTCCCCATTCTTCGTTAGGAATACCAAAGACTGCAGCATCTGCAACTTGAGGGTGCATCAGAAGAACACTTTCTATTTCAGCTGGATAAATATTTGCTCCACCAGAAATTATCATGTCAATTTTTCTGTCACATAAAAATAAATAACCTTCCTTGTTTAAATATCCAATATCACCAACGGTAAAATAGACTTGATCATTTATAACTAACCTTTCTTTTTTAGTTTTAGCTTGATCTCCTTTATATTCGAATTTAGTGGCTTCACCAAGTTTCATAAAGACGGTTCCCTGTTCATCGGTTGGAGTTTCACTGCCATCCTCATTAATAATTTTAATTTCAGCGCCAGGCCATGCTTGACCTACTGTGCCTGGGAATTCACTCCATGATTTAGCATCAACAACCGTTCCACCGCCCTCAGTCGCTGCATAATATTCCCAGATGGAATTTCCCCACCACGAGATCATGTCTTTTTTAGTGTGCACTGGGCAGGGCGCTGCAGCATGAATCATTGCTCGGGTTGAAGAGCAATCATATTTATTCCTAATATCTTCAGGCAGTTGAAGCAATCTATGAAATTGGGTGGGGACCATATGGCTAGTAGTCACACGAAATTTATCAATTAAATACAGCATTTTTTCAGCATCAAATTTTTCCATTAATACAACTGAATGACCGTAGTGTAATGCCGCAGTCGAATGCACTAATACCGCAGTGTGGTAGAGAGGAGACCCAACAATATGGACATTATCTTCACCAGGTTGAATATCAAAAAAACTTAAAATCATCGCAAACATACTTAGAATGTCATCTGGATCGCCCTCAACTAAATTTCTTTTAACACCTTTTGGTTTTCCAGTTGTTCCCGAGGTGTAGTTCATTACTTGGCCTGCTGTTCTATCCTCTGGATTTGAAGTTGGGTGATCGGCAAGAAAATTATCCAAAGAAATAAACCCCTCTATTGGAGTAGTGCTAATACAACCTGAAGCAGGAAAATTGATTGCTGATACGGCTTTAAGGCAAGCCTCTTCCATAGCAGGAACTGATCCAGAAGCAATAAATGCTTTTGCACCGGAATCTTCTAATATGTACGCAATTTCAGGACCAGCTAAATGCCAATTAATTGGCACCATATAAAAGCCAGCCTGCGCGCAAGCTAAATAAGAGACATAGTAGTCAACTGAGTTAGGTAGAACGGTTGCAACAGCATCTCCTTTAGAGACTCCCAGTGCTCTTAATGCATGAGTTAATTGATTTGCTTTCGCTAAAAGCTCGCCACGGGTCCAAGTCTTCTCTGATGGTTCAACCAATGCAAGCTGATCGGGCTCACTGTTTGCTATTCTGTAGAATCCTAGTTCACTCATTGTCATTCCTAAATAATTTAATACTTAATTCTAACGTTGCATTCTTTTAAATGTAACCACTACTTTAAGATTTCTATGCAATAATTATTTTTTTACTCATGACAAAAAATACGTAATGTTAAGTTATTTCGATCAAGAAACTCTTTGGTTCATCGTTGTTCTGTATGACCTTTGCTTGGCAATCTTTCTATACAGATTTTTTGGAAAGTATGGGCTTTACTGCGCAGTCATACTTGGCATCGTTTTAGGAAACCTTCAGGGTGGAAAGATTAGTCAGCTTGATATTTTTGGTTATCAGCTGAATGTCAGTATGGGGGCAATATTATATTCAGGCATTTATTTTGCTACAGATTTGCTTAATGAGAAATATGGTAAAACAGAAGCCAACAGAGCTGTTATGTTAGGTTTTGTTGCTAATATTGCAGTAATGCTCACCTTAGTATTGAGCACTCAATTTTTACCATCTAATCTCACTGGTTCCGCTGCAGAAGTGCATGATGCAATTTCAACTCTGGCTTATTATTCTCCTATTTTTATTATTGGCTCACTGACGGCTTACCTGGTTAGCCAGAGATTTGATGTATGGTTTTTTCATTGGCTTAAAAATCGCACCAACGGAAAAAAGCTGTGGCTAAGAAATAATCTATCCACCATGGTTTCGCAGTTGATTGATACTCTTATCTATCAATTCACATGGGTTCTAGCGACAGACTTAACTTTTAGTCAGGCCTTTGGTTTGGCTGCTATAAAGTATATTTTTAAGGTGATCATAGCCTTGGTTGATACATTTTTTATTTACTGGGTGAGAAACTGGGACATTAAAACTTAAATTCATCAACACAAGATGGATTATAATATTTCATTAAAATAGAATCTTAATATGACAAATAAAACATTAAAATCCAAAGCAGAGCTGCAGAACACTCTTTCACCCGAATCATTTTATGTCACCCAAGAAAGTGGCACAGAAAGACCATTTACAGGTCAGTATTGGGATCACGTTGAAGACGGAGTTTATTCTTGTATTTGCTGTGGCGAGAAACTTTTTAAATCTGAGGCTAAATTTGATGCTGGATGTGGCTGGCCTAGCTTCTATGAAGCATCTGATAATAAAAATATTACAGAATTAGAAGATAGCTCATTATCTCGTGTTCGAACAGAGATAAGGTGTTCGAGTTGTGACGCTCATTTAGGACATGTATTTACAGATGGTCCACAACCGACTGGTTTGAGGTATTGTGTGAACTCTGCATCGCTAGATTTTGAAAAAGAGGATTCCTAAATCTAAGTGACATCATCACCCAAAGAGAAGTTCAACTTCCTTGCTACTATTAAAGTAGGAGGGTGGACTTTTGCTTCAAGGGTAGCAGGCTTGATTAGAGATATTTTCACTACCAATCTTCTTGGAGCTAGTGTATTTCATGACATATTTGTTGTTGTTTTAAAAATTCCAAATGTTTTCAGAAGATTTTTTGCAGAGGGGGCATTTAGCCAAGCGTTTATTCCTATTTATTCTGACTACCTTGGCAAGGATAATGAGGATGAAGGTCAAGAGTTTATCAATGCATTGGCTGGATTGCTTCTAACGGTTTTATTTGCCTTCACGGTTCTTGCTTTAATATTCGCTCCTTTTTTTATTCTAATATTCGCCCCGGGTTTTTATTTTGATAGCGCTAAGCAGGAGCTTGCCGTAAATCTTTTGCGGATTATGTTCCCATACCTTGGCTTGATTTCACTGGTTGCTTTTGCATCAGGCATTCAAAATTCTCATCAAAAATTTTCAATTCCTGCTGCCACACCATTAATTTTTAATTTCAGTTTAATTTTAGCTGCTTCAATGATTGCTCCTAAAATGGAAATTCCAGTTATGGCGCTTGCATGGGGCGTTCTATTGGCCGGGATTTTGCAGCTATTATTTCAAATTGCTCCCTTGGCGGCTATTAAGAAAATTCCAATTCCTAAATTAGATTTTAGTAACAAAGGACAAAGAAAATTTCTTGTATTGATTGCACCTGCAATTCTTGCTGGAGGCATCGCACAAATTAATTTATTGGTCGATACGATTTTTGCATCCTTGCTAATCACAGGAAGTCCAACTTGGCTTTATGTATCCGATAGATTAATTCAATTTCCATTAGGCATTTTTGCAATTGCTATCGGAACCGTTCTTTTGCCAAGCCTTTCAAAATCTTATGCGCAAAATGACTTGAACTCATATACTTTGCAACTTGAAAAAGCATTCAAGTTAATTATTTTTTTATCCATACCTTCGGTTCTTGGTCTAATGATCTTTGCAGAACCATTGCTAGGGACCATTTTTCAAAGAGGAGCGTTTCTTTGGTCTGATGTCGAACAGTCCAGTCTGAGCTTAGTTGCTTTTTCTATAGGACTGCCTTTTTTTATGGCGATGAAAGTTTTAGTTCCTGCATTCTTTTCAAGGCAAGATACAAAAACTCCAATGATCGTTGCTTTATTTAGCTTATTGCTCAATATAGTACTGAACTATTTTTTAGCCTTTTACTTAGGATATGGACATATTGGCTTAGCCATCGCTAGTTCAATTGCCGCGGTATTAAGCGTTGTTCTTTTAAGTACGTTGCTTGCGAAAGAGAAACTTATGTCTTTCAATATTCTCATTAGCTCTTTTGCATTCAAGATTTTTATTGCTGGCTTTGCCTTAGCTGCCTTTTTACTTTTTATGCTTAGCGAATCAAACTTTGAGTTGTTAAGTCAAATGCAAAGAATTTTAAGATTGAGTTTAGTGTTAATTTCTTCAATGATTATCTATTTCGGTACAAGCTTCCTGATAGGCATTAAATTAAAGGATTTTAGATAATGTATTTAATTAGGGGTATAGGCAACATAGAAGCCTTTAAGAAAAAATTTCCAAATCAAACGATGAGTGGAACTATTGGCAATTTTGATGGCTTGCATTTAGGCCATCAAGCCATCTTAAATCAAGTGAAAGAAAAAGCGAAAGCAAGCTCAAGCGCTTCCCTAGTTTTTTTTACTGAACCACATGCATCCGAATACTTCGCTTTAAGGCAGGATAATATTGTTCCTCCACCAAGAATTTGTCCATGGAGAGAAAAGGTAAAACTATTAAAAAACTTTGGAATAGATTTTGCATTTTTTTTACAATTTAATCGCTCATTAAAAATTATGACACCTGAGTTATTTCTAGATCAGGTTTTATCTCAAGTTAATTTAAAGCATTTAATTGTGGGTGACGATTTTAGGTTTGGAGCTCAGAGAGCTGGAGACTTTGAATTATTAACAGAGTGGGGCCTCCAAAATGATACCGAGGTTATTTCAAATTCTACCGTTTCATTTCAGGATGAGAGAATTAGCTCAACACGAATTAGATCAGCTTTACTGGAAAGTGATTTTAAGCTTGCTGAGCAATTGCTTGGAAGGCCATATACTTTTTCAGGAAAAGTGGTTTATGGCCAACAAATTGGTCGCTCTATTGGAATTCCCACAGCTAATTTGTGGATGCCCAGCCAAAGACTGCCGATAGCCGGCGTCTATGCTGTAAAATGCTTGATTGAAGGTCAAATTCATAAAGGCATTGCTAATATGGGCATTAGACCAACCGTTGGAGGAACCAAACCAGTCCTTGAAATTCATATATTTGATTTTGACGCCACAGTCTACGGCAAAAGATTAACCATAGAATTCAAAAATAAGCTTCGAGATGAAAAGAAATTTGATAACATTGCGCTATTAAAAGAGCAGATTTTAAAAGATATCTCTAAAGCCAAAAAAATACTGGAATAATTTTATATGAGCAAAGATTACAGGGACACTTTAAATCTCCCTCAAACTGATTTATCGATGAAAGCCGGTCTTGCAAAAAAAGAACCTGAGCTTTTAAGTTATTGGGATTCCATAGATCTTTATTCAAAAATAAGAGAACAGAATAAAGGTAAGAAACAATTTATTTTGCATGACGGACCTCCTTATGCAAATGGAGATATTCACCTTGGCCATGCAGTCAATAAGGTTCTTAAGGATATAACCATTAAATTTCAGACCCTTCTCGGAAAAGATGCTCCTTACGTTCCTGGTTGGGACTGCCACGGTCTGCCAATTGAACTGAATGTTGAAAAAAAACATGGTAAAAATAGCGACCTCGTAAAAAATAAAGAAACGTTTATTAAGGCTTGTAGAGAGTACGCACAAACTCAAGTTGATAAGCAAAAAGCAGATTTTATTCGATTGGGTATTCTCGGAGACTGGCAAAATCCATATCTATCTTTGGATAAATCATTTGAAGCAGATACTGTTAGAGCGCTAGGTAGAATCGTTGCAAATGGCCACTTAGAAAAAGGTGAAAAACCTGTTCACTGGTGTATGGATTGCGGCTCCGCTTTGGCTGAGGCTGAAGTTGAATATCAAGATAAAGTCTCTCATTCAATCGATGTAAAGTTTTCTGTTACTCCTGAAGATCTTAATTCAGCCAGCTCAGCATTTAATGCGAAACCCATCCTAGATCTTTCTATGGTTATCTGGACTACTACACCATGGACGATTCCATCTAATGTTGCAGTTTGTGTTAATGAAAATGTTACTTATGTTCTTGTAGAGAGCTCGCAAGGAAATTTAATTATTGCTGAAGATTTGCTTGATGATTGCTCTCAAAGATGGGGCATGGAGCTCAAGGTATTAGGAAGAACTACAGGCAATAGTTTAGCCAATCTCTCTCTGCAACATCCTTTATATCAAAGAGAATCAAAAGTTTTGCTTGGTGATCATGTCACCACTGAGAATGGTACCGGTTGCGTTCACACTGCCCCAGCACATGGACTTGATGACTATTTTATCTGTATTAAACATAAACTTGAATCTATAAAAGCTCTGGATAATAGAGGTATATTTAAAGAGGAATATGGATCATTAGCAGGTATGAGCACTAAAAAAGGGGATCCAGTAGTAATAGAATTACTGCAAGATGCTAATGCTCTCATAGCTACTAAAGAGTATGAGCATTCATACCCTCATTGCTGGAGACATAAAACACCATTAATTTTTATGGCTACACCTCAATGGTTTATTTCAATGAAAAAATCTGGATTAGTGGAAGGTGCAATCAATGCTGTTTCACAAGTAACCTGGGAGCCAGAATGGGGGGCTCAGAGAATTTTATCCATGCTGGAAGATAGACCTGATTGGTGCATCTCAAGACAAAGAAATTGGGGCGTACCTATTCCATTAATAATTCATGGTGAGACTGGTGATATTCATCCTAAACAAAACATACTTTTTAATGAAATTGCTGACGTCATTGAGCAAGAGGGTATTGAAGGATGGGATAACCTAGATCTGGCAACCTTGATTGACGATGCTGACCAATATACAAAGGTTCGAGATACCTTAGATGTATGGTTTGATTCTGGCGTAACTCATATGTGCGTTTTGGATAAATTATATGGAGCAGATGTGATTGCTGATTTATACCTCGAAGGTTCTGATCAGCACAGAGGTTGGTTCCAGTCCTCGCTATTAACAGGCATTGCAATTAACGGCATGCCACCATATCGATCAGTCCTTACGCATGGATTTGTTGTGGATGAAGAAGGGCGCAAGCAGTCTAAATCTATTGGAAATGTAATAGCGCCTCAGAAAATCTGGGATACCTTGGGAGCAGATATTCTTCGCCTTTGGATCGCCTCAACTGACTTTAGAAGTGAAATGGTCGCTTCGGATGAAATTTTTAAACGCGTATCTGATCAGTATCGAAGAATTAGAAATACTTTGAGATTTTTATTAGGAAACATTAATGACTTCGATCATAAAACAGATGCCATAGACCTCAATAATTTATTGGAATTAGATAAATGGATTCTGGAAGAGTTTAAAGATTTACAGAAAGATGTCTTAGAGCATTATGAGTCTTATTCTTACCACCTAGTGGTCCAACGCATCCATAATTTCTGCGTTAATCAGCTTGGAGGTGTCTACCTAGATATTATTAAAGATAGGCAATACACGACTCAGCAAAACTCCGAAATTAGAAGATCTGCTCAAACAGCCATGAAGCTAATGATAGATCAGTTGGTTATTTTGGTTGCACCTATTCTTTCTTTTACGGCTGAGGAAATTTGGCAAAATGATGCAGATCTTAAAGCAAATAAAGCATCAGTATTTCTTGCTGAGCTAGATTCCATTCCAGATTTTGATAGCAACCTTGATCATGAGTAGCTGGAGCAGGCTCTTAGAGATTAAAGATAATGTTAATCAAAAAATTGAAGAATCTAGAAATGCTGGTGAAATCAAAGGCTCTTTGGATACTGAGATAGAGCTAACAGTAAATACTTCTGATTTTCAGCTCTTAAATAACTTATCAACTGAGCTACATTTCTTCTTTATTGTTTCCTCATGCAACTTAGTCCAGGGAGATGATCTCGAAGTGCGCATTAAACAATCTACATTTGAGAAATGTACTAGATGCTGGCATCGAAATAATAGCGTAAGCAAAAGTCTAAAACATCCTGAATTATGCAATAGATGTGAGCTAAACATTGATGGTGCAGGAGAGGACAGAAAATTTGCCTAGCTTAAGAATAGGGTATTTTTTTATCTTAGTGCTCGTTGCGCTAGATGCCATTTCGAAATATTTAGCTAAACAATATTTAGAGTTTGGGGAAATGGTTCCAATGGTACCTTCGTTAGATTTATTGCTGGTCTTTAATTCCGGTGTTGCATTCAGCATGTTAGATTTTAACAATGCTTTTACCAGCTACGGTTTATTAATTATAGGCTTCGTCTTGGTAGGCTATCTTTATTCAATGTTACGCAAAGAAGAGGACATCATAAATTATTGGGCTTTAATTTTAATTATTGCTGGAGCGCTAGGAAATCTGTTAGACAGGTTGGTTGATGGCGTGGTTACTGACTTTTTATACTTTCATGTTGATCAATTTTCTTTCTTTATTTTTAACTTAGCTGACGCATTTATTAGCATTGGAGCAGCTATATTTATTATTGCAGAGTTGCAAAAATATTTTAGCTCCTCAAGAATTATGAAAACTCAGATTATTTTAGCTAACCCAAGAGGATTTTGTGCCGGAGTGGATCGAGCCATAGATATAGTTAATCAGGCATTGGTTAAATTTGGTGCTCCTATTTATGTGAGGCATGAAGTGGTGCATAACAAAACGGTCGTAGAGGAGCTTAAGTCTCAAGGAGTTATTTTTGTTGATGAATTAGATGAGGTCCCAGAATCAGCCCATGTAATTTTTAGCGCTCATGGTGTGTCAGATAAGGTAGAGCAAGAGGCTATTAAATTTAAATTACGTTCATTTGATGCAACCTGCCCTTTAGTAACAAAAGTACACAGTGAAGTTCAACGTCATGCTAGGGCGGGAAGGGATATTATACTTATAGGCCATGATGGACATCCTGAGGTTGAAGGTACCCTAGGCAGACATCATCCAGGGGAATCTGGTAGCCAGATTTATTTAGTTCAGGATGAAGAGGAGGCAATGGAGCTTAAAGTTACGCAACCACAAAATCTTACATATGTTTCACAAACAACCCTAAGTCTAGATGATACCAATGCAATAGTTTCAATTTTATACAGTAGGTTTCCAGAGATTTTAAAACCAAAAAGTTCAGATATTTGCTATGCAACGCAAAACAGACAGGATGCTGTTAAGCAGCTGGCATTAGAGGCTGAGTATATTGTGGTTATTGGCTCAAGAAACAGCTCAAACTCAAATCGCTTAAAAGAGCTGGCTGAAAAATGTGGCACACCCTCAATACTAATTGATGATTACAGCGAGCTTAATTTTGCCGATCTGTCTGGATATAAAAAAATTGGAGTGACAGCAGGAGCATCTGCTCCAGAATCTCTTGTACAAGGTGTGGTTACAGCTTTATGTCAATCACTCAACGGTGAACCCCTAGAGCTGGGTGAAAACAAAGAAGATATCTTTTTTCGGCTTCCTCCTGAGCTCAGATAAAACATAGTCATAGGTTGTTGAATAGTAATTCAATCAATTACACTGTCTTGATGATCAGTCACAAAGTATGAGGGCGCTTGAGGGTGTTATTCATGGGATAGAATATTTTCAGTCCCCAAATTTCAATGAACGACCAAAAGATATTGCCATTGATTTAATCGTTATTCATGCAATTAGCTTGCCCCCTAAGAATTACGATACAGAATTAATCAAAGATTTATTTCTTAATACACTAGAAGCTGGAAACGATTCTTACCTCCGTTCCATCAATCATTTAAAGGTCTCTTCTCATTTCTTAATTACCAGAGCAGGTCAGCTAATTCAGTTTGTTCCAATACATCTAAGAGCTTGGCATGCAGGCATTTCAAGCTTTAAGGGTCGAGAAGAGTGCAATGATTTTTCAATAGGCATTGAGCTTGAGGGTTGTGATGAGGAGGAGTTTGCAGCTAGTCAATATGAAACTTTGATAGAACTTGTTAATTTCTTAAAGCAAGAGTACTTAATTATTGAGGACAATATTGTCGGTCACTCTTCGATAGCACCAGGAAGAAAAACAGATCCAGGCCCTCACTTTAAGTGGAATTTGTTAAAATCCTCCACATGAAACAAAAGCTTTTAGGGATGATGCTGCTTGGTTTTGCTTCCGGGCTTCCATACATGCTTGTTTTTTCTACTTTATCCGCTTGGCTTAGAGACGTTGGCATTTCACTTACTGAAATTGGTTTCTTTGCATGGTTGGTTCTTACATATTCTCTAAAATTTCTATGGGCGCCTCTGGTAGATAGATATTCAATCCCTCTATTTGGCCAGCTTGGAAAAAGAAAGGGCTGGATTCTTTTGTGTCAAATAATTATCGTCATTGCATTGATTGGGATGAGTTCAGTAGACCCAATAAGTAATTTAAAACTTCTTGCCATTTTTGCCTTTATGGCTGCTTTTTTTGGCTCGATTCAAGATATTGCAATCGATGCCTTGAGAATAGAAATGGCTGATAATAAAGAGCAGGGAAACCTAGCTGCTAGCTATCAACTTGGATATCGTATTGCAATATTAGTTGCTACCTCAATTGCTCTAATTTTTGCTGACCAGTTAGATTGGAGTTATGTGTATCAATTCATGAGTCTATTGATGGTTTTAGGGGTAGTAGGGGTGCTTATTTCTCATGAGCCGAAGAATCACGAGATTGCTATAGTTCGCATTGATCAAGCTTTGGTTCAATCCTTTCAAGATTTTTTTAGCAGGTTTGGAATCTGGGCAGCCTCGTTGATTCTCCTGTTAATTTCTACCTATCGGTTAACTGATATTGTAATGGGTCCCATGGCAATGCCTTTTTACTTAGACATGGGGTTTACCAAGACAGAAATTGGCGCCTTGGTTAAAACAGTTGCTCTGGCAACCTCTATTCTTGGATTTTTTGTTGGAGGCTATCTCATTAAAAAGCTCACTTTAACCTCCAGTCTCCTTATCGGAGGAGTCAGCGTTCTCATAACAAATTTATTTTTTGCCATTGTTGCAAATCTTGAAGCAGATATTTCCTTGTTATCGTTAATTGTTGGTCTTGATAGCTTTGCAGCAGGCCTTGTTGGAACAATTAATATTGCCTTTCTTACTAGCCTAGTTTCTAAAAAATACACTGCAGTTCAATACGCTATGCTCACTTCATTTATGATGTTGCCCGGTAAGTTTTTCAGCGGCTTCTCTGGAATGCTTGCTGATTATTATGTTTCTATTTCATCTCTGCAAACTGGCTGGGCTTACTTTTTCTACACTACATCAGCCATGTCCATTCCAGCATTGTTGCTGATAGTAATCTATCAGAGGACTCATGTCCCAATCAATAATTCTTAGTTCCAGAGTTTTATTAGCGCTATCAATTTTAGCAATATCATTTTTAGCAACGACCGAAACATACCCTACCTCGCAAAGTCTTATTGATGATAAATTGCTGCATTTTCTATGCTTTGCATACCTAACAATCATATTTAAGTTCGCCCAGTTTATTGATCAAGATTTTTGGCTCTATGTTATAGTCCTTGCCTACGGAATTTTAATAGAAATAGTTCAGATGTATTTACCGTATCGTTCGTTTGAATTTTTAGATATTTTCGCGGATCTTATGGGCATCTTGTGTGCAGGCTTCTTGTTAAAACTTGCAAAAGATTTGTACATTAGCTATTGAATTAATATTATTTAGCCCTACATAACTCTTAACCTTTTAATATAAGGATTATTGTTATTTTTTAAGCAGGAGACTTGCAATGAAATTAAAACCTTTACACGATAAAGTTTTAGTCAAAAGAACTGATGAAGAACAAACTACACCCGGTGGAATTGTTCTACCTGGCTCTGCCACAGAAAAACCTTCTCAAGGAGAGGTTGTTGCTGTTGGACCTGGTAAAAGACAAGAGAATGGAGACCTTACGCCCATCGGTGTGGCTGTAGGCGATCTTGTTATATTTGGCCAATACGGTGGAAATGAAGTAAAAATCGATGGCGATGAATATTTAATTCTCAGTGAGAGTGATATTTATGGCGTTTTCGGTTAAGTCAGTTAATTCAATAAATAAATTTAATTTTAGGAGATAGGATATGTCAGCAAAAGATGTAAAGTTTGGAGATTCAGCAAGGGTAAAGATGCTTCAGGGCGTCAATATACTAGCAGATGCGGTAAAAGTTACTTTGGGGCCTAAGGGCAGAAATGTTGTATTAGATAAATCATTCGGCGCACCAACAGTGACCAAAGACGGAGTATCTGTTGCGAAAGAAATAGAGCTTGAAGATAAGTTCGAAAATATGGGAGCGCAGATGGTAAAGCAAGTTGCTTCACAAACTTCTGATGAAGCTGGAGATGGAACAACTACTGCTACAGTTTTGGCTCAATCAATAGTTAATGAAGGCCATAAATCTGTTGCGGCTGGAATGAATCCGATGGATCTAAAGCGTGGAATCGATAAAGCAATTACAACTGCTGTAGCTTTTGTTGAAAAGCTAAGCGTTCCATGTGCTGATGACAATACCATTGCTCAAGTTGGAACTATTTCTGCAAACGGTGATGTGGATGTCGGTGGAATCATCGCAGAAGCAATGCAAAAAGTTGGAAAAGAAGGAGTTATTACTGTTGAAGAAGGGAACGGTATCGATAACGAGTTAGATGTGGTTGAAGGAATGCAATTTGATAGAGGGTATCTTTCACCATACTTTGTTACCAATCAAGATAGCATGACTACTGAACTAGATAATCCTTTTATCCTGCTTCATGACAAAAAAATATCTAACATTAGAGATATGCTTCCACTACTAGAGTCTGTAGCTAAAGCCGGCAGACCATTGTTAATAATTGCTGAGGATATAGAGGGAGAAGCTCTTGCTACTTTGGTGGTTAATAATCTTCGTGGCACGGTTAAAGCTGCTGCTTGTAAAGCTCCTGGTTTTGGGGACAGAAGAAAAGCTATGCTAGAGGATATTGCTATCTTAACTGGTGGCACTGTTATTTCCGAAGAGGTAGGACTATCTCTTGAGGGAGCTACTGTTGAAGATCTAGGCACAGCTAAAAAAGTAACATTAAACAAAGATAATACAACTATCGTTGATGGAGCTGGAGATCAAAAAGCAATTCAAGCCAGAGTCAATCAAATCCGTGCACAAATTGAAGATACATCTTCAGACTATGATCGAGAAAAACTTCAAGAACGGGTTGCAAAACTTGCTGGCGGCGTTGCTGTTATCAAAGTTGGTGCTGGTTCTGAGATAGAAATGAAAGAGAAAAAGGCAAGAGTTGAAGATGCATTGCACTCTACTCGAGCAGCTGTAAAAGAAGGCATTGTTCCTGGAGGAGGAGTTGCCTTGGTTAGAGCGTTAGATTCTCTTACAAAACTTGAAGGCGACAATGATGATCAGAATGTTGGAATCAATATTGTTCGAAAAGCATTTGAAGCTCCTTTAAGACAAATAGTTACTAATGCTGGAGAAGAAGCTTCGGTAATTGTTGCAAAAATAAGAGAAGGCAAAGGTTCTTATGGCTTTAATGCTGCAAATGGCGAGTACGGCGATATGATTGAAATGGGAATTCTTGATCCTGCTAAAGTTACACGAACTGCTCTTCAAGCAGCTGGTTCTGTTGCTGGCATGATGATTACCACAGAAGCCATGGTTACAGATATGCCTAAAGATGAAGGTGGCGCTCCTGCAATGCCTGATATGGGCGGTATGGGTGGAATGGGTGGAATGCCAGGAATGATGTAAGAATCAAACTAATAAAAAAAACGGGGAATTTCCCCGTTTTTTTTTGCAAGATATATAATTCATAAATATTCAATATTTAATTATTTAGGAGATTAAAGATGGAAGCATACCTAGGAACAGTTTTAATACGATTTGCTCATGTACTTTTTGGAATTCTGTGGATAGGATTGCTCTATTATTTTAATTTTGTTCAAACTGAATATTTTAAAGATGCCGAACCTTCCGCTAAGTCCGATGTAGTTCAAAAATTAGTACCTAATGCCTTGTGGTACTTTAGATGGGCAGCTGCATTCACATTTCTTACAGGCTTATACTTATTATATTACCTATCAATGACGGTAAATATCTCAATAGTCCTTGGCGCTATAATGGGAACTATTATGGCTGCAAATGTTTGGTTCATAATTTGGCCCAACCAGAAAAAAGTAATTGCCGGGGCTCCTGATGCAGCAGATGCAGGCGCTAAAGCTGGATTAGCATCAAGAACAAACACATTGCTTTCTATCCCAATGCTTTATCTGATGATTAATTCTGCTCATGGTTTTGGTCTACCAATGATTGCTGAAACTTCTATGTTGGGTCTGTGGGTTGGCTTAGTTTTAATCTTGGCGATTGAAATGAATGCAATATTTGGATCGATGAATAAGATGATTGCTTCAGTTAAAGCTGTTATTCACTCTGGAATTGTTTTAACAGTTATTTTTGGAGCCTTAGTGCACTATTTATAACTTACAGAATACTATTTAAAAAAGGGAGCATTAGCTCCCTTTTTTATTGATCTTAACTTTGGCAATAAAATTTTCTTCTATTTGTAAAACTTCTATCCTGTATAGACCTAATTCTAGGCAGACATTTTCCTGAGGAATCTGATCCAAGTGATCAATAATTGCCCCATTAATTGTCTTAGATCCGTCTTCATCTAGGTCCCATCCAACATAGTTATTAAGATCGCGTATTTTTGAGTTGCCATCAGCAATAACAGAACCATCTTTTTTTTGAATAAATTCTTTTTCTAACTCTTTTTTGGCAGCACCAAACTTACCAACTATTTCGTTAAAAATATCTTCTATGGTTAGCAATCCCTGAATTTCTCCATATTCATCTACTACTAAGCCTAAATTATTATCTTGTTTTTGAAATTGATTTAACTGTTTTGAAAGCGTTGTACTTTGCGAGATAAATGTTGTCTCTAATAGTATTTTACTTACATCTAACTTTTGCTCTAGCGCTTCAATAAATTGATGTGAGTCCTTGAGATGCAACATTCCTACGATGCTATCAATAGAGCCTTTAAAAACAGGTAAACGACTATAGTAAGAGGAGGTAATAACCTTTTGAGCAGCTTCAATGCTTTGATTTAAATCAATCCCCATAATCTCAGCATGAGAGGTCATAATATCTTCAACAGTAAGCTCTTCCATGCCAAGAATAGAAGATAGCATTGCTCTAGATTGATTTGGTATTAGCTCTCCATGCTCATCAAGCAAAGTTCTCAGCTCATCTGAATTTAAGTTGTCATTAGAGGCAGACTCCATAGGGTCCACATTTAAAAATTTTAACAATCTCGAGCTCACTATATTGGTTAACCATACCAAAGGTTTAAAAATCCAAACCAAGCCTTTCAGTGTCCACGATGACTTAATAGCAAAGTTTTCTGGGTGAACGCTCGCAATCGTCTTTGGAGTGATTTCTGAGAAGATTAAAATGATAAGGGTTAAGATCACAGAGCCCAACAAAACATTTCCATCAAAGTAATCAATCATTAAAATTGTTACCAGAGCAGAAGCTAAGATATTTGCAAAATTATTTCCAACTAATATAGATGCAAGAAGAATATCTGGTCTTTTTAGAAGCAGCAGAGCTCTTTTTGCGCCTTTTGATTTTTTAGATAAGTTTCGAAGTTTTACCTTATTTGAAGCCATCATCCCAGTCTCTGAGCCAGAAGAAAATGCAGAAAAGATCAGCAGTACTAATAGCGCTGCTAGCAAAAAAGATATTGAATTAGTTCCCAAGGAATTATTAAAGGTAGTTAGTTACAAAAATAGAATTAACAGAATAAGCAAGAATCACCATAGCAAAGGATAACATTATACCTCTAACCGCATATTTAACCTTAAGACTGGCAAACTTCACACCTAGAAACGTTAGTAGATAGATAATTAGTGCAAAGACGGTAAAAATACCTTTAAAGATTAATTCAAGTGAAAAAGCACTGCTAATAATAATGCCTGACAGGAGAGATAGACTGATGCATAGAAGACCTATCCCAATCAGTTCAAAGATTTCACTGTATTCTTGCTCCACAGACTTTGCATTTGATCCTATCTCACCTTTTTTAATTTTTGTAATGTGTCTTTCTAACAAGGTTGTTTCAAAAAAAGTAATAACTAAAACTGCAACGCTGAAACCAGTAATAAATAGATGGGCTGCCAGAATTGTTAATCCATACGAAAAAACCATTGAGCCTGCAATAATTAAAAGAGAAATTAGGAGACCAGCAAATACCTGTTTTGATGATCCAAGAACTAGCCTAGAGATAAAGTATGCAAAAATTGCAATTAATGTTGAAGAGGTGAATGACACAGTATTATTTTTTTTGTATTGTTTATATATTAACACTATCAAATTTATCAAGGTTACCCTAAAATACAAATCTTTTTTACAGATACAAAAACAAAATTTAAAATATGGTAGTAGTTAGACTTGCAAAAAGCGGAGCGAAAAAAAACCCTTATTACTTTATAACGGTTGCCGACTCCAGAAAACCTAGAGATGGCGGATACATTGAGCGTTTAGGATTTTTTAATCCTTCGGCCAAAGGTTCCGAGGAAAGATTGAGATTTAATCTAGAGCGTTTCGATCATTGGGTTACTCAAGGCGCCCAAGCTTCAGATAAAGTATCTGAGTTAGTTAAAGATGCGCGTCTTTCTCCAGAGGACCTTCAAGTAAAATTAGATGCCAAACAAGCTAAAAGAACACAGAAGAAAGAAGTTTTAGCAGCTCAAAAAGTAGCAGAACTTGCTGCTCAAGCAGAAGCTGATGCTAAAGAAGAAGCAGAGGCAGCTCCTGAAGCAGAAGTAGCAGAAGAAGCAGCTCCTGAAGCAGAAGCAGCTCCTGAAGCAGAAGTAGCAGAAGCAGAAGCAGCTCCTGAAGCAGAAGTAGCAGAAGAAGCAGCTCCTGAAGCAGAAGTAGCAGAAGAAGCAGCTCCTGAAGCAGAAGTAGCAGAAGAAGCAGCTCCTGAAGCAGAAGTAGCAGAAGAAGCAGCTCCTGAAGCAGAAGTAGCAGAAGAAGCAGCTCCTGAAGCAGAAGTAGCAGAAGAAGCAGCTCCTGAAGCAGAAGTAGCAGAAGAAGCAGCTCCTGAAGCAGAAGTAGCAGAAGAAGCAGCACCCGAGCCAGAAGTAGCAAAAGAAGAATCTGAAGCAGAATCTTCAGATGATGAGAAGCAGTAAGTCTCCGGACCTATCTTTATTTCTTCTTATTGCCAGAATTGGCAAAACTCGAGGATTAAGAGGTGAATTTTTTCTTAGATCCTTTGCAGAGAATCCACAAAGTTTAAATACATTCACTAAATTTTATACTCTAAGTTCTTCGCTAATGGAAGAGGTCGATCTAGAGTACATAAAAACCTCAAACTCAAATCTTATTTCTAAGATTAAATCAATTGATGATATAGATGCCATTAAGTCGTTTGGCCAAAAAGATGTATATGTTCTTAGATCTGAACTTCCTCTGCTTGAAGAAAATGAAGCTTACTGGTTTGAGTTAATTGGTATGGATGTAGTAAATCTTGATGAGCAATTTCTTGGCGTTGTTGATATTGTTAATAATTATGGCGCCAGTGATATTTTAGAAATAACTCCATCATCAAATAGAAAAGAAAAAATACTCATACCATTTATAAGAAATAAATTTATTATTTCAATTAATAAATCTAAAAATTCTATACTTGTCGACTGGGAAGAAGATTACTAGATTAAAACTTATGAATATAAATATTATTACTTTATTTCCAGAAATTTTTTTAGCCTTAAATTCAGGTCTACTAGGCCAAGCAATTGAAAGAAAAGATATTGTAATTAACATTGTAAATCTTAGAGACTATTCAATGAATGAATACGGTCAGGTTGACGATAAACCTTATGGTGGAGGGGAAGGCATGGTCTTAATGGCCGAGCCTCTGGAGAGATCTATACAGAGTATACCTAGTGATAAAAGAGGTAATATCGTTAACTTATCACCTCAAGGTGAGAAGCTCTCTCAATCAAAAGCTCAAGAGTTATCAAAATTAGATAATTTAACCATTATTGCTGGAAGGTATGAAGGCATTGACGAAAGAATCATCAATCAATATGTGGATGAGGAAATCTCGATAGGTGATTTTGTTTTGAGCGGAGGAGAATTTGCTGCACTAACACTAATAGATGTATGTGCAAGGTTTATTCCAGGAGTCATAGGCAATAATAAGTCAGTTGAACTGGATAGTTTTAGCGCTGGATTGTTAAAGGGGCCTGTCTTTACCAGGCCTGAAAAATATAACAATGAGCCTGTTCCAGAAATACTATTATCAGGCAATCATGCGCTAATTCAGGAATGGAAAGATGAACAATCTTTATTAAGAACCCTCGAAAGGAGACCTGAACTGCTAAATAATATAAAATTAACAAAAAAACAGAAAAAACTCTTGGAAGATTAAGCTTCTAAGCGTATCCTGTATCACATTTTTAGGTAAAGCATCACATTTTTAGGCAAAGTCATGGCAGATAAAGATAACGAAAATACGGAAAACACAACTGAAGAAGTGGTTGAAACTAATGAAACTGTTTCAGATGATGCTGTGGAAGTAGAAGAGTCTTCAGAAGCTTCTGCAGAAGCCGTGGACGAGACTCCAGCAACCGACGATGTCTCATCTGATGAAGAGCCGGAAACTGCAGAGCTAAGTGCTGAGGAAGCTCCTGAGGAGGAAGTTCAAACTGCTCCTATAACTGTCGATGAAAAATCCCCTGCTCAAATTATTAATGCATTCGAGTCGAATCAATTAAAAGCTGATATCCCATCATTTAGACCTGGTGATACTGTTGTTGTTTCGGTTAAAGTCCAAGAAGGTGACAGAACTAGATTGCAGGCATTTGAAGGCGTTGTTATGAATATCAAGAAAGCTGGTTTAAATTCTGCATTTATTGTTAGAAAAATTTCTAGCGGCATAGGGGTAGAAAGAACATTCCAAATGCATAGCCCGCTTATAGATTCTATTTCAGTTAAGAGAAAAGGTGATGTAAGACAAGCAACCCTTTACTATCTTAGAGAAAGATCAGGTCGATCAGCAAGAATCAAAGAAAGACTAGATTAATCTCATGTCGTCTGACCACAAAAGGAGCCAATACATTGCTTCCTTTTTGGCAAACCTCCGCCTTGAGAAAGGCCTTTCCACAAATACCATTAACGCATATGCAAATGACTGTAGATCATTTCTTAAATGGTCTGATAGTCAAGGGGATATTAATATATTGAACCTGCAAGAAGATCAGGTTGAACAATATGTTAAAAGTTTTCAAGATCAGAATCTTACAAGCTCGTCTATCAATCGAAAGATATCTTCTCTAAAACACTTATATCTTTTTTTACATAAAAAGAAACTGGTTCAGAGTAACCCCATAGCAAATTTTTCTGGCCCAAAGAATATCAGACCATTGCCAAAATCAATGTCTCAACTTGATGTCGAAAGCCTTATTCAAGCCCCAGATTGCACAAATTTTATCGGTCTTCGAGACAGAGCTATGCTGGAGTTACTTTATGCTACAGGCGTTAGAATCTCTGAATTAATTAACCTGCAATATACCAACATTGATTTAAATAGATCATTTATAAAGGTTATGGGAAAAGGCAGTAAAGAGAGATTGATACCTTTTGGAGAAAATGCGTTATCAAGCTTGTTTGATTACATTAATTATCGCAGAGAGAATAATTTGTCTTTAAACTCAAGAGATTTTTTTATTAGTCAGCAAGGTAAGAAAATTACTCGCCAAGCATTTTGGCATAGGATTAAATCATATTTACAACAAACAGGATTGCCAATTGATATTTCTCCCCATACTCTAAGGCACGCTTTTGCTACTCATTTACTCAATAATGGAGCAGACCTAAGATCTGTACAAATGTTGCTTGGACATAGTGATTTATCAACGACACAAATATATACTCACATAGCAAAACAGAGACTTAGTGAAATGGTTAAAAAACATCATCCTCGTGGTTAATTAATATGAAATTCAATAGATGCTTAATCATGTTCTTTTTAGCTTTCTCCCTAGATGGAATAGCCAATGAGACAGAAATAGTTACAAAAATTAATCAAGTGCTTCCTGCCGGAATGTCCGTTAAAGGTATTAAACAGTCTCAGGTAGATGGTTTGTTCGTGGTTGATATAGGTGACTTACAGCCTATATACGCCTCCAAAGATGGTAACTTTTTCTTGTATGGCGAGATGTATGCCATTAAGAACGGCGAATTATTAAACACGACCAAACAAGAAATTAGCTTGAACAGAAAAGCTATTTTAGATTCTGAGCTTTCGGAAAAAGACTTTATCACTTTTGCAGCTACCGATGAAAAACATGTGATTACAGTATTTACCGATGTTGATTGCGGCTATTGCAGAAAATTTCATGGCGAAATTGAAGATTATAATGCCCAAGGAATTACCGTAAATTATGTTGCATTTCCTAGATCCGGCCTTGAATCAGAGTCTTACAATAAAATTGTAAGTGCTTGGTGCTCTAGTGACCCCAAAGGAACGCTCACAGCTCTCAAGGAAGGAAGGGATCCAGCACTAAAACTTTGCCAAGACCATCCAGTTGAGGATCATTACTTGCTGGGACAAAGAATAGGAATTACTGGAACTCCTGCAATCATTTCATCTTCCGGAGATCTTCTTCCAGGTTATTTGCCCCCCATGGAGCTATTAAAGAAACTAAATTAATTATGACTAAATTAAAAATTGGTATATGTGGGTGGGGCAATGTTGCAACAGGTTTGTATGAGCAGCTCATTTGCGGCAATGAATTATATTCAGAATGGGAATTAGTCTGTATTGGTGCCCGCAGAGATAATCCAAGGTGTAACCCTGGTAACACAAAAATAGTCAGAGATATTTTTGCAGTGCCAGATGAAGACATAGATGTTTTAGTTGAACTCATTGGGGGAGTGGAGACTGCCCGAGAACTTATTTTAAAAGCACTCAATGCTGGCAAGCATGTAGTTACTGCCAACAAAGCAGTTATTTATGAGCATGGCGAAGAACTTATCGAGGTAGCAATAACAAATAACGTAAAAATTCTATTTGAATCTGCAGTTTGCGCTGGAACTCCAGTTGTCAAAATGCTGTCTAATGACCTTGGTGCAAATAAAATATCTAAGGTTGCTGGAATGCTAAATGGGACAACAAATTTTATATTAAGCAATATGGAAGAGGGCGCTAATTACGAAAATGTTCTCCAAGAAGCTCAAGAAAAGGGTTATGCAGAACCTGATCCCAGTCTAGATGTTAATGGAACGGATGCTGCTCATAAAATTGGAATTTTAGCTTCCCTAGCTTTTAACAGCGGGCTCCCTGCTAGTAAATTCCACATAGAGGGGATTGAGGATATTACTTCTCAAGATTTTAAGTATGCGCATGAATTTAACTTAACAGTGAAACATTTAGCCGTTGCACAGCTTCAAGATCATGGCATTGAGCTAAGGAGCCATCCTGTAATGCTATCCAAAGAGTCTAGCCTTGCTGGGTTAAAGGGAGTTAGAAATGGCATACAGATTAATACTGATCTTCTTGGTGAATTTCAAGTTGCAGGCTCCGGTGCGGGAAGAGAATCTACAGCATCTGGACTTATCTCAGATTTGATTGCGCTGTCAAAAAATCAAGACATTGATCCAATGAGATACCCAGACTTTTCCAAGAAACCAAGCATTATTGATTTTAATGAATTGAGCTTTAAATATTATGTTTATCTTGAAGTAAAAGATGAATCAGGAGTCCTAGCATTAATTAGTAAAATATTTGCAGAGCATAAAATTAGTTTTGATAAGGTTATACAAAAAGATCAGCTGGATAATGGCAATGTTCCCATGGTAATTTTTACTGACCCTGTTATTGAGAGTGAAATGCAAATTGCATTAAAAGACTTAAAGAGCAACTCTGTTATTCATAATTCAAAGATTATTAGAATCGAGGATTCGTAATGCTTTTTCATTCAACTAGAGGGAATGACTCTGGTAAGGATTTTGCAACAGTATTAATGCAGGGACTTGCAGACGATGGCGGCCTTTTTATGCCAGACCATTGGCCGCAAGTTGATTTAGAAGAGATTAAATCCAAGACATCATTCATCGATGTTGCGAAGTGCATTGTTCCTCTGTTTACTGCTTCTTCTTTCTCATACGCTGAGACTATTAAAATAGTAGAAGATACTTGGCATGATTTTGAGCATTCAGACCTGGTTGGCATTCAAACTTTTGATGACGTTTCAATCTTAGAATTATTTCATGGGCCAACAGCAGCATTCAAAGATTTTGGTTTGCAGCTGGCAGCTGCGTTTTTTAATGAAGTGCTGGAAAGTGAGAACAAAACTGCAATTGTTCTTGGCGCAACATCTGGTGATACTGGCCCTGCAGCAATTGATGCATGTAAAGGTTATAAGAGAATTAAAAGCTTTATTATGCTGCCAAATGGCAATATGTCTGAGGTCCAAAGGCGACAAATGAGCGTGATTGATGCTGACAATGTTTTTGCTTTAAGAATTAATGGAACGTTTGATGATTGCCAGGATTTAGTCAAACATGCTTTCAGACAACGTGATTTTTTAAACCCAGACCAATATCTTCTAGCAGTGAATTCAATTAACTGGACTCGTATTGTTGGCCAAATTTGTTATTACTTTTATGCTTTCAATCGTCTGCACTCTAAGGGAGATTTAAATTTCTCAGTGCCTACAGGCAATTTTGGTAATGTTTTTGCATGTTACTCAGCTCATCAGATGGGTTTGCCAATCAATAAAATTTCAGTTGCAGTAAATAATAATGACATTTTGCATCGCTTCTTTAGTGAGAACGATTATTCCAAGCAAACAGTCCAAGAAACTATTTCACCAAGCATGGACATAAGCGTTGCGAGTAACTTTGAAAGACTTGTGTATGATTTTTTTCTTGATAGAGATGCTAGTGAATGTGCCAAACTATTTAATCAATTTCCAGTGCAGGCAATCAAGCTAGATGAAGATGTATGGAAGAGAAAAAATGAGTTATTTTCTTCAAGCAAAGTAAACGATGAGCATACTCAGAAGTTAATTCAGGAGACATATGCTGCCCATGATTATGTCCTAGATCCTCATACGGCAATTGCGATGGACGAGGCCTTAAAAAAGAGCAATGAAAATATGCATTACATTGTTCTGTCGACGGCTCATCCTGCGAAGTTTCCAAAAGTATATGAGGAACTAGATATCAATATCCCAAGTACTCCGAAGGCATTAATGGGCTTATATGATCAAACAGAAAAACTTCATACGTTTGATGCTCAATATGACCAGATCGTTAATTTTATTAATCAGAATAATCCAGAGGTAAATGTATGAATGTTCCTGAAATTATTACCGCAGACCGCAAAGATCTTGACCGCATCAAGGGCGTTTTAAAGCTTGGTTTCGCCTCAGATGCTTTGCTTCGATGGGTTTTCCCTGATGCAGCTAATTATTTAAAAAGTTTTGATCTATGGATGCAAGAATTCTCTAAGATTGCTTACGAGAATGATCTCGTCTATTCAGAGAAAAATTTTGCTGGAGCATCTATTTGGCACCCACCTGGCGCAGAATTTGATGAAGCTGTTTTAGAGCCTACTTTTGATGCAATTCCTGAAGAGAGGTTAGAGACTGTAGCAAAATTTTTTGAGGAGTTTGAAACATATCATCCAGACGATGCATGGTATCTAGCTTTTATTGCTGTGGATCCATCGCACCAGAGAAAAGGCATTGGTTCTTTGTTATTGCGAGAAGCGTTACAGATGATTGATCAAAGAGGGGATAGAGCATATCTAGAGGCTACTAGCGAACAAAATAAAGCTCTGTATGAGAGACATGGATTTGTTGAGATTGGAAAAGTGCAATTTCAAGATTCTCCTCCAGCATTTCCCATGATAAGAGAGGCAAGGTAACTGTATTACAGGTCAAAAAGGTATTAGAATGCGTGACTATGGAAACAGGCGAACTTAAATCTAATCTACTTAATCTCCGAGATCGTATGACAGATCTCCGGGGGTATCTTTGACGTTTCCGCAAAAGAAGATTCTTTAAAAGCAATTCATGCTCAGCTGGCAGAAGAAGCTACCTGGTCAAATTTAGAATTATCCCAATCTCTTAACAAAGAAAAAACTGAGTTAGAAAAATTCCTTACCAATTTTTTATCGGTTGATGTGGCCGTAAATGATAATCTTGAACTCCTAGATATGGCCATAGAAGAGTCAGATGAAGCATCCATTAATCAAATGCTAGAAGAAACCAATTCTCTTATGTCATTGGTGGAAGATTTAGAGTTCAATCGGATGTTCTCTAACAAAATGGATCCGAGTTCTGCATTCATTGATATCCAATCAGGATCAGGTGGAACCGAGGCTCAAGACTGGGCTGATATGCTTTTAAGAATGTATACAAGATGGGCCGAAAAGCATGATTTTTCAGTTTCCGTTATTGAGCACTCTCCAGGCGAAGTTGCTGGAATTAAATCTGCATCCTTATTGATCAAAGGCAGTTATGCCTATGGCTGGCTTAGAACAGAAACAGGCGTTCATCGCTTGGTAAGAAAGTCCCCGTTTGATTCAGGCAGTAGACGTCATACTTCATTTGCATCTGTTTTTATCTCTCCTGAGATAGATGAGTCTATTGAGGTCGAGCTAAATCCTTCGGACGTTAGAATTGATACTTACAGAGCTTCGGGAGCTGGTGGACAGCATGTTAATAAAACAGATTCAGCCGTTCGATTAACTCATGCGCCTACTGGAACTGTGGTTCAATGCCAAAGCGATAGATCTCAGCATAAAAATAAAGATAATGCATTCAAGCAACTTAAATCAAAACTTTATGAATTAGAGCTGCAAAAGCAAAAAGATGAGCAGCAATTATTAGAAGAAAGTAAGTCCGATATTGGCTGGGGCAGTCAAATTCGCTCATACGTCCTGGATCAATCTCGAATTAAAGACTTAAGAACAAACGTAGAGAGTGGTAACATCTCTGCAATACTAGATGGCGATATAGATATTTTTATTAAAGCCAGTCTAACGCAAGGAGTATAGATGACTGATTCAAATACAGGTGGGGAAGCCACAATTCTAGAGGAAAGACGAAGAAAGCTAGAAGAGCTGAGAGCAGAAAATAAAGCTTACATTAATGATTTTATTCCATCTGAGCATGCGCTTGATTTGCATGAATTGCATGGAGCCTTTTCTAAAGATGAACTTGAAAAAGCTCAAGTCAAAGATTTAGCATTAGCAGGCCGAATAGTTTTGAAGCGCGTCATGGGAAATGCAAGTTTTATTACTATCAGAGATGGCTCAGGCGATATTCAAATCTATGTAAGCAAAAATAATATAGACGTTGATTTATATAAGAATTTTAAGACCTGGGATTTGGGTGACATTATCGGCGTGACAGGCAAGCTTTTTAAAACTAACACTGATGAGCTCACAGTTGAGGCTCACTCAATTGTGCTTATAACTAAGGCTCTCAGACCTATGCCAGAAAAGCATAAAGGCTTGGCAGATATAGAGACTAGATATCGCCAAAGATACATCGATCTGATGAGCAATCCAGAGTCAAAAGCAATCTTTGTTAAGCGTTCGAATATCATTGCTGCTGTTAGAAGCACAATGCTTCAAGACGGTTTTTTGGAGGTGGAAACACCCATGATGCATTCCATCCCAGGTGGAGCTGTGGCTAAGCCATTTATCACTCATCATAATGCCTTGGACAGAGAGCTGTTTCTAAGAATTGCACCTGAATTGCATCTCAAAAGGCTTCTTGTTGGTGGATTTGAAAAAGTCTTTGAAATTAATCGAAGTTTTAGAAATGAGGGCTTATCAACAAGGCATAATCCTGAATTTACCATGCTAGAATTTTATGCAGCATTTGCAACGTTTCAAGGCACCATCGATTTTACAACCAGGATTATTCAATCAGCGTCAGAGGCGATTGGTAATAGCGCTCAAATAGAATGGGATGGAGATCAAATTGATTTAACTTCCTTTCATACAAAAACTCTTGCTGAACTTGTGTTGGCAGAAAATGCAGATCTATCTAATGAAGATTTAAGTAACATTGAAACGTTACGAACATATGCATCAGATCAGAAGATTTCCTACAAAGATTCTTGGGGTGCAGGCAAAATATTGCTTGAGATCTTTGAAAAAACAGTTGAACCTAAACTTATTCAGCCAACCTTTGTGACAGAGTATCCTGTAGAGGTGTCTCCATTATCTAGACGTAATAATGAAGACTCATCTATTGCAGATAGATTTGAGCTTTTTATTGGCGGCAAAGAGATTGCAAACGGATTCTGTGAGCTCAATGACCCGGATGATCAAGCGGATCGATTCCGCGATCAGGTCAAAGCCAAGGCTGATGGAGATGATGAGGCCATGGGTTTTGATGAGGACTACATAGCAGCCCTAGAGCATGGTATGCCACCAGCTGTAGGTGTTGGAGTTGGGATCGATAGATTGGTAATGATGTTAACAAATCAGAGTTCAATCAGAGACGTGATTTTATTTCCACAACTCAAATCATAATCAGCAATTGATGATCGTCACTTTGCTTATAACCATTGGAGCGCCTCTCGCTATAATTTCCTTTATTATTTATTCAGATAAATTTAAAGAACCATTAGATTTAATTATAAAAACTTTCTTTCTAGGCATATTTTTATGTATCCCTGCTGGTGTATTAAACGATTTGCTTAATCCAATCCCCAGATCAGTCTTACTTTGCCGGGCTTACGGAAGAGAGTCTAAAATTTCTTGTTTTATATTTCTACATTAGGCCCAAGACAGCTTTCAACGAGCCAATGGACGCAATAGTCTATGGAACCATAGCTTCACTTGGATTTGCAACGCTAGAAAACCTCTCATATGTCTTTGTAGGCAGCCCATTTGGCAGCCCAGATGTTGATTCTATGACTATTGCAATCATGAGAGCGATTAGTGCAATACCATTGCACGCTAGTTGCGGAATTATTATGGGGTACTTTTTTGGCCTACATGCTTTTCTGGGCTCCAAATCATCCTTGATTAAAAGCTTAATCATTCCAATCTCAATTCACGCCACTTATAACTATTTAACCGGATTTGGTTTTTTATGGTTTTATTTTTTATTTGCCGTCATGTTTTATGCGCAATCTCTTCATAAACAAGTTTCAGATTTACAGCTAACCAAATCAATGGAACAAGAAAATAAGGCTATTTAATTTTCTTACCATCTAAACTTTTCAAAGTTTTCTGGGTTAGCCCAGCCATCAGAATTATTCCATCCCCGTTTTTTGTTGTAGGTTTGAAGGTTGTATGAATATATTTTTTTAAAAGATATTTCTGGATCATAGGCAAAACCAAGCTCCAGAAAAGATTGATGATCTTTGTCATCCACAGATTCTCTAATAACTAGTATTTTTTGAGCCACAGAATTTTTAATGAGCCCAAGTTCAGTTTTAGAGACCTCGATATCTTCAAGAACAATGCACATATCAAAGGTTTCTTGTAAATTAACATCACCGGTCGGAATCACCATGAGTCGCTCCAAGGAATCTTCAAGTTTTTCTATCAAAGATTGCAGATTACCAGAGGATAAAACAAGCACTGATTTAGTGTCCTCGGAACGAATAAGCTCTGCAAGGAATTGATCTGGTCCTTGTTTGCCCATTTATTTTAGCAAATCTTCTACAGCCGCTCTTTCTTCTAAGAGCTCATTTGTTGAGATTTGAATTTTTTCTTTTGCAAATTCTGACAAGACAATATCTTTTACAATTTCAATGCTGCCATCTTCTAGCGTTCTTAAAGGCATGCCGCAAATAATGCCATCGGGTAGATCGTAACTTCCGTCTGTTATTACCGCAGCGCTAAAGCAATCTCCTGGTGCGGTTGGATTCTCACACGCAACAACTGTATCCAATGCAGCTTTTGCTGCTGAGGTAGCTGATGATGCACCTCTAGAGTCAATAACAGCTTTGCCTCGCTGTTGAACGGTAGGGAGAAAATTATTGTTAATCCAATCCATGTCTGAGATTGCATCTTTTCCAGATTGTCCATTGCAATCCATGTTCTCAAAATCAGGATACATAGTAGGGCTGTGGTTGCCCCATATAATCATTTTGCTTATGTCAGCTACGCCTGCGTTGAGTTTCTTTGAAAGCACAGATTGTGCTCTGCTTGAATCTAGCATGGTCATTGCCATCCATAATTGAGATGGATTATTTGCAGCATGTCTTCCAATCAATGCATTGGTATTTGCTGGATTGCCGACCACCAATACTTTTGCATCTGACTTACCATGCTCACCAATAGCTTTGCCTTGACCTACAAAAATACCACCATTAATTTGTAATAAATCAGCGCGTTCTTCAATTTTCTTGCCGTTGTAAACAATGCCACGTGGAATACTGCCTACGAGTAAAAACCAATCAGCATCTTTTGCTGCAGCTCTCAAAATCTGATGTGTAATTCACATTGCCCATGTTTGGAAAATTAGAATCCTCTAATTCCATTACTAGACCCTCTAATTTTTCTACCACTTGAGGAATTTCAACAAGCTCAAGATCAACGATTTTATCGCCGAAGGTATGTCCATCTACCAGCCGAGGGATCAAGGAATAACTTATTTGACCTGCTGCACCAGTGACTACAACCTTAACTCTCTCTTTCATGAAAAAACTCCTTTGATTAATTTTTAAACATTATATTCCGAAACGTTAAATTAATTCTCGGACTGATGAATTTTTTAGTCTTTTTTATTGAATGCTGCCAATATTGTTGAGTTTGTCCGTCGATGATGATTAGCGCACCACTAAGCTGAGGAATGGCAAGAGTTTCTTTGGATAAAATATTCTTAAATACTAGATCGCGCTCACCGCCAAACGATAATGCTGCAATTGTAGGATTCTTACCCAACTCCTTTTCGTCATCTGCGTGCCATCCCATTGAATCTTGCCCATCTCGATAATAGTTTACGAGGACAGAGTTAAACTCTAAGCCAGCTTGCTGGCTAATTTTTTCTTTAATCATTAGCAGTTCTTTGGTCCAATCTTGTCGATGAAGCTTTTTACCAGAATAGCTGTAATCGCAACCCTCATCGCCAATCCAGCATTGCAGTCTTGGTATAACAACATCTCTGCCAAACATTTTTATTTTCATCGACTCCCATGGCAATGCATCAATAAAATTCTCAAGTAATTTTTTTGACTCAACAGGTGTAAAAAATCCTTCTTGGACTCGAATTTTTAGATCGTTGTGAGCTACAATTTCATTCTGCATAACAGAGTTAGTATAAATATGTTTTTATTAAATCCAATCACATAAACCTCATGAGTAAAGTAATAATTATTGGGGGAGGGCATGCGGGTGCTAATGTAGCATTTAGTCTTCGTAAAGATGGCTTTGAGGGCGAAATTGATATTTTCTCTAACGAAGAATTTCTGCCCTATCATCGACCGCCACTCTCAAAAGAGTTCTTAAAGAAGAACATGGAAACCGAAAAGCTATTTTTTAAACCCGAGAGTTTTTATCAAGAGCAAAATATTTCTTTTCATGCCAGTGCATTGGTTAGCTCCATAGATACTGATTTAAAAGAAATAACCGCTGATACTTCAACATTTTCATTCGATTATTTAGTCTTTGCCACAGGAGCCTCACCCAGACTGCTTTCTATGCCTAATGCAGACGCAAAGAACTTATTCTATCTGCGCAAGATCTCAGATGTTTTAGATATCCACTCGCAACTTGAATCGACCAAAGACATCGTCCTGATCGGCGGTGGCTACATTGGTTTAGAGGTTGCATCTGCGATGACAGAGCTTGGTCTTAACGTCACAATACTCGAAGCCGAAGAACGTATTTTAAAAAGGGTAACCAGTCCTGAGCTTTCTAGTTTTTATCAAGCGGTTCATGAAGCCAAAGGCGTGCAAATAATTTGCAATGCCCGAGTGAGCGGTTTAATTGCTGAGAATCAAATGATTAATTGTGTTGAGCTGGAATCCGGTGAGAAAATTTTAGCAGATGCTGTTTTGGCTGGTATTGGCGCTATTCCAAACACACAACTTGCTGAAGATGCTGGATTAGATTGCGGTAACGGTATTGCAACAGATCAATATTGCCGAACTTCTAATCCTTATGTCCTTGCTGCAGGCGATTGCACCAATTCTTTTAATGCTCTATTAAATCAAAGTATTCGTCTCGAAAGTGTGCCAAATGCTTTGTCACAAGCCAAGGTTGTCTCTTCTTCTATTATCGGGAACGAGCTTTATAACAAAGAATTGCCATGGTTTTGGTCGGATCAATATGATTTAAAACTTCAGATGGCAGGGCTATCTTCTGGCTATGACGAAAGCGTCATTCTTGGTGATATAGACGCTGCTGAATTTATTGCATGTTATGGCAAGGATGGCCATCTTATCGCTGTAGATAGCGTAAACCAATCCAAACAATTTATGCTATTCAAAAGAGCTCTTAGCAATGGCTTCAAGCTAGAAATGAGCTTGATAAAAAATAAAGATTTTCAACCTGAGAGCATTTTTTCGGGTTCAAATTAGTTAAACTAACTATCCAATAAGGAGATAATTATGACCATAAGATTTGATGACAAAGTAGCAATTGTAACTGGTGCTGGCGGTGGACTCGGAAGACAGCATGCTCTTGAATTTGCTCGAAGAGGAGCAAAAGTTGTGGTAAATGATCTTGGTGGTGCTCTGGATGGTTCGGGTGGAGCCAGTGATGCAGCCAACACTGTTGTTGAAGAAATTAAAGCAGAAGGTGGAGAGGCTATTGCAAATGGCTCAAGTGTTTCCGATAGACCTGGGGTTGCCAAAATGGTTGCCGATACTATGGAAAAATGGGGTCGCATCGATATTCTTGTGAATAACGCAGGAATTCTTAGGGATAAAAGCTTTCATAAAATGACCCTCGAAGAATGGGATATGGTCTTGGATGTTCATCTGCAAGGCAGCGTTAATACAACTCATGCTATCTATCCAATTATGAGAGAGCAAGGCTATGGAAGGATTATTCATACCAGTTCATCTAGCGGTTTATTTGGTAATTTTGGACAAGCAAATTACAGCGCAGCTAAAATGGGTCTTATTGGCCTAATGAATACTTTGAAGATTGAAGGCCAGAAAAATAATGTCTACTCAAGCGCAATTCTCCCAGTAGCCTTTACAAGAATGACTGAAAATTTACTTCCAGCGGAAGGTATTGGAGAGAGATTGTTGCCTGAATTTGTAACTCCTGCAGTTATGTATCTTGCAAGCGAAGGTGCACCAAATGGTGTCATGATTGGAGCTGGGGCAGGAGTGTTTACTAGAGTGCACATTCACGAAACTATGGGCGTTGCTTTTGGAACAGGTCAGGACATGACTCCCGAAAATATTGCAGCGAATTGGGATCAAATTTCAGATATGGAAGATGCCAGATCTATCTACGAAGGTGGCGAGCAAACCATTAAGATTTTTGAGCAAGCCGACAAAGAAAAGTAGACTAAGCAGTAAAGCTTTCTCGCTTAGACATTAATTCTGAGTGCCTTAGGATATCAGGATAATCTGATAGCTCTAATCGATTTAATTTTATAAAGAAGTCAGTGGTTGTGATCATTTGTATGTCAGCAAAAGTATATCTAGCCCCTGCTACAAACTCAGATTCGCCAAGCACTCCATTGAAATAACCCAGAGATTTAATGGCGATCTGCTTTTGAGCCTCTCCATATTCCTTGTTTTGATTTTCCATTGCCGCCATCGCAGGATGAAGATGTCTGAAGCCCATAGCTAGAGGAATCATTAATTCGTTATGAACTCTACACTGCCACATCTCAATTGATGCTATCTCCATCGGGCTTTCTCCAAAAAGATTTGGCTCTGGGTGTAGAGATTCTAAGTATCGACAAATGGCTGTTGACTCCATCACAACAGTTCCGTCATCAAGTTGCAGTGCGGGGATTCTGGAATTGGGCGCAATAGCACGATACTCAGGGGTCTTGTGCTCGCCTTGCATGAGATCAATGTTTACAATCTCTACATCTGTAATATTCTTTTCGACCAAAAACATTCTCACTTTTCTAGGGCTATTTGCCATTGGGTTGTCGTAGAGTTTCATTGATTAATTTCCTATTAATATATTTGTAGACTAATTATTTTAAATGCAAACCGCGCTTATGCAACTAAACCTGCGCTATATCCAGAGGACCATGCCCACTGAAAGTTGTAACCTCCAAGGTGCCCAGTAACATCGACGACCTCACCAATAAAAAATAAACCTTGGTGATTTTTAATCTCCATGGTTTTAGAATTAATTGCATCGGTATCTACTCCTCCAAGTGTAACTTCAGCAGTTCTGTAGCCTTCAGTCGAGGAGGGCTTGAGAGTCCAAGCATTTAAGTGATTACCAATGATGATTAGCTCATTGTTACTGATCTCTGAAAGAAATTGATCTTTGTGCAAGGGCCACCACAACTCCTCAAGTTTTAATAACAATGCCTTGGGAAGAAGGGAGGTAAAAGATTTTTTAATGGTAGTTTTGTGATTTGTATTTTTCTCATTAATTAAAAAATCTGCAGCATTTATTCCAGGAAGTAAATTAATTTGTATATCATCCCCAGGCTTCCAGTAGTTTGAGATTTGCAATACAGCAGGACCGCTCAAGCCTCTATGTGTGAAAAGCATAGATTCTTCAAATTCCTTCTTGTTGCTTAAAATTGTAACGGGAGTAGATACACCAGATAGTTCTTCGCAGAGATCCTTGATCTCATCAGAGAACATAAATGGTACCAAGCTCGCCTGCCTAGCAATTAAGGGCAGATTGAATTGCTGCGCTAAATCATATCCAAATCCACTGCCGCCCAATGTTGGAATAGACAGTGCACCAGTAGCTATCACCAATGACTCACATTTAATGACTGACTGACCTAGATTAGATTCAAGACTTACATCAAATCTTCCATCTGATGCACTCTCAGCTCGTTTGCTGACTTTTTTGATCTCCATGCTTGTATGTACCTCAACCCCAGCTTTTGTGCATTCAGCAAGGAGCATATTAAGGATGTCTTTAGCTGAGTTTATGCAAAACAATTGATGGTGTTTTTTTTCTTCATAATCTATCCCATGGGCCTCTACCATAGAAATAAAATCTTCTGGGGTAAACATTTTTAACGCAGATTTACAGAAGTGTGGATTGTTAGAGAGGAATTGCTCTGCTTCAACATAAAGATTAGTAAAATTGCAACGACCCCCACCAGACATAAGAATTTTCTTTCCCGGCTTGTTGGATTTCTCTAACACTAAAACAGTTTTATCTCTTTTGCCTGCTGTAATTGCACACATTAACCCCGCAGCCCCAGCGCCAAGAATAATTACATCGTAATGCTCTTTCATGATATTCATTTTACCTGCTAATCCGAGTCACCGCTTCGGTCTTTTAATGCTATATTTAAAATTCCAATCTATAGCAAATAAGATATTCTCAATGCAAAACAGGACAGAGCAGTTCTTAAATGACCCTGTATTTCCATTGCTTATTAGAATGTCAGCTCCGAATACAATTGCATTCTTTATTCAAGCTATCGTTGTGTTAGCCGAAGTGTGGTTTATAAGTAAACTAGGCACTACTTCATTGGCTGCAGTGGCATTAGCTTTCCCCATAATCATGCTCACTCAACAGATGGCTTTTGGTGCTCTGGGTGGTGCAGTTTCTTCTTCGATCGCAAGGAGCTTAGGAGCCGAGGACAAAGAAAGGGCTGAAAAATTATTGTGGCATTCATTGCTACTGTCTTGCTGTGGATACTTCTTCTTTTTTTTAATATTTTTTACCGGGGGCGAGAGCGTGCTAATGGCTCTCGGCGGAGAAGGCTCATTGTTAGAAGAATCTTTGCTGTACATTAAAATATTTTTAGCTGGAGCTATATTTATTTGGCTATCAGGAACGCTAAGCGCAGCTTTAAGAGGCATAGGTAATATGCGTTTTCCTGCGCTACTCATGATCCTAGGCTCAGGCATTCAGGTCATTCTAGCTGGAGGTCTTATTCTTGGTTGGTTTGGCCTTCCTAAACTTGGAATTATTGGAGCCCCTTTATCAGCTATATCTGTAGCAGCTTTTATGGCTATAGTCATGATTTTTAAGTTTATGCATTCATCTAGCAATGTTCAATTAAAAATTTCAAACTTAAGTTTTGAGAAGGAACTATTTAGAGATATTTTTAATGTTGCCTTACCTGCATCATTAGCACCAATATTTACAGTTGGAACTATTCTTATCTTAACTGGTCTTGTGGGTCAGTTCGGAGTGTCGGCACTGGCTGGATATGGAATAGGTTCCAGAATTGAATTTTTGATGATCCCTTTAGTGTTTGGAATTGGTACAGCTATGACAACTATGGTTGGAACAAATATTGGAGCGAACAAAGTTGAGAGAGCTGAGAGGATAGGTTGGCTTGGAGGATCATTTGCGGGACTCTTTTCAGGAATGATAGGACTCATACTGATTCTAAGTTCTAGTTATTGGATTAATTTCTTCGCCACAGACCAGGCAACTTATATAGTAACCAAGCAATACATTGAAATAGTAGGATTGTGCTTTACCTTTCAAGGGCTAGGGCTTTCTCTTTACTTTGCATCGCAGGGAGCCAATGCCATGAAGTGGCCAATTATAGCTACCGTTTCGAGGTTCGTCGTTGCTGCATTAGGAGGATGGATAGCTGTAAATTGGTTTTCCAGCGGCATCGCTGGTGTTTTCTATGCCGCAGCTTCAGCCATGACCTTATATGGTTTGATGCTGGTGCTTTCTCTTAAGATGGGTGCCTGGAGAAGTAACTAATTCTCCAATTTCTTTTTTCTTATTCATCTTTCCACTCAGGCGATTTTTTTTCTATGAATGCATTAATGCCTTCTTTGGCATCATGTTTTAGCAAATTATCTTTCATAACTTCAGATGTATATTTATATGCTGCAGATAAATCCATTTCAGCTTGGGCATAGAACGCTTGCTTTCCAGTGGATACCGTCATCGATGATTTGCTAGCAATTTTTTCTGCTAATTTGGTTACTTCAAGAGTTAACTCCTCTTTTTGAACCAGATTATTTATTAATCCTATTTCTTTTGCCTTGCTAGCATCAATAAAGTCACCAGTAAGCAGCATTTCCATAGCATTCTTTTTGTTCACATTTCTTGAAAGAGCAACCATTGGAGTTGAGCAAAAAAGACCAAGATTTACTCCAGGAGTAGCAAACCGAGACTCATTAGAGGCTATTGCAAGATCGCAACTTGCAACCAATTGACAGCCTGCAGCTGTCGCTACCCCATCAACTTCAGCGATAATTGGTTGGGGTGAACTAACTATTAGCTGCATTAATGCTGAGCAAGAGTCAAAAAGGTCTTGGTAGAACTCCTCGCCACTATCTTTATTCTCTCTTGCGGCTGTTATTTCTTTTAAATCATGCCCTGAAGAAAATACATTTCCCTTAGCGGCCAATACTATGACTCTTGTGGACTTATCGAGGGAGGCTACTTTAATCTCATCCTCAAGCATGCTCATCATTTTATTAGACAAAGCATTTTTATAATCTAAATTATTCATGACAAGGCGCAGGACACCTTTATCAGATTTTTCCTTGATTAATATTTTTATATCTTCACTCATATCCAATCTATTAAAAGTTATTTTGCTTTTTTAGTCTAATATAATTTTGCCAATTCAATTTTTGGACATCTATCCATGACGACTTTTAGACCGGCTTGCTCTGCTAGGGCTGCAGCTTCTTTGTGCACAATATCTAATTGAGTCCAAAGAACAGTTGCTCCAATTGCAATTGCTTCTTTTGTTACTCCCATGACAGCATCTGCAGCCCTAAAAACATCAACCATATCAATCTTTCCTGAAACAGAGCTAAGATCTGCATAGCATGGCTGCCCTAAAATAAGATTACCTTCTTCATTAGGATTGATTGGAAATATTTGATAGCCATGCTGAATGAGTGCCTGCATAACTTTGTAACTATCTCTATCTTGATTTGCGCTAGCTCCAACTACCGCAATAGTTTTTACCCCATCAAGTATTTCTTTTATGTAACTTTCAGAATAATTAACCATCACTTTTAGCTAGTTCAAGATTGCGTTTTTCTGCTTCTGACCAATCTTTTGGTAAAACACGCGCAACTATCAAAAAGCTAATAATGGATGGAATAAACAAAAGAGAGGTGACTGTCATGGCATAGCGTATTGCTTCTATCTCACCATAATTTTCTTTAAATACATCTATCAACCAGCCTGAAAAAGTAGGCCCGCCCCCTAATGCAATCATGTTAAGAATAAAAAAGAATAGTGCCGTAGACATGGCTCGCATACTTATAGGTGCCAAAGTCTGAGCAATTGCAAAACTTGGGCCTAGGTACACGCCCATAAACAGTAAAAACAAAGTAGTGAAGACAAGATTCATTTCAATTGACGTTGACCACCAAGCTGCAATTCCAATTGGCAGGCAGAGAGCAATTGATATTGCTGGCAACCAGCCATAAGCACGTATATCTTTTTTACCCCATTTATCTGCCAATCTAGCTCCAAAGAATGCTCCTCCGGCATAGGTTGTCCCATTGACGATTCCTAAAATAATCACCAAGGTCTGAAAATCATAACTAGGATCTAAGGCAACCAAGTACTTGGTATGAAATGCTGATTTTGAATAGGACACAAAAGAGCCAAAAGCTATCCCAAAGCACATAGCCCACCAAGCAGGAATTTTCATCAGAGTCTTTAGTGACTCCATGAATGGTGGCTTCTCAATCTCAGTTTGATCATTGAATTCCATCGCGCCTCGAACAGGTTCACGCAATACTAATTTAACCAAAACAGCCAAAGCAACACCTGTTAACCCAAGGAAAATAAAAATTCGTCTCCAATTAACGTCTTCACCAGACGAGCCCATCAGCATCGCTGTTGCAAAGTAAGCTGCCATAATACCCAAAGGAATCCCCATCGAGTATACGCCCAAGGCACTAGCTCTCTCTTCTTTTGGGTACATATCAGAGATAATTGAGTGAGAAGGAGGGCTGCCTCCCGCTTCTCCAATGCCAACACCCATGCGCGCAATTCCAATTTGGATGAAGTTGCCTGCTAAACCAGTTAAGGCCGTAAAACCACTCCAGGTTGCCAATGCAATTGATAATATGTTTACTCGATTGTAGCGGTCAGCTAACCAGGCTATAGGAATGGCAACTAAGGTATAAAAAATTGCGAATGCCAGGCCGATTAATAGACCTAACTCTGTATTAGTTAGACCTAGATCTTTCTGGATAAATGGTGCCAAAATCCCAACAATTTGGCGATCAATAAAATTAAAACCATAGACTACGGTTAGTAGGATTAATGCAAAAGTACGGTAGCTTTTAGTCGGCTTTGTTTGATCTGTCATTTTTGGCTTCTTCCCCAGCTTTTTTATTTTTATAATAACCGTTAAAAGCTATATATGTTTGGATTAGGTTTGCTATAACAAATGCTGGCAAATCAACCAATAGAAAAATGAGCGCACCTGAGAATCTGCTTATGCCTGTAAGAATGTAGCCGTTTAATCTAGTTTCATGTTTAACAGAGCTAACCAGCACAAGGCTCAGTATGCTCAAGACTAAAATGATCCATTGACCGTATTGTAAAAAATTCTCAACCATGACTGATCTTGCCCCTTAAGATAGCAAGAACTTTGCCTACAAGATTACTTGCAGGCAGATTGAATTGGAATAAGATTTTACTCCCAGTTAAGGGCTCCGCCAGTTTGATATTCGATGACACGAGTTTCAAAGAAATTCTTCTCTTTTCTAAGATCCATGATCTCAGACATCCACGGGAAAGGATTGGTAGCACCTTTAAACTCTTCCTCTAAGCCGATTTGAGTTAAGCGTCTATTGGCAATAAATTGCAGGTACTCTTCCATCATTGATGCATTCATGCCCAGCACACCTCTTGGCATAGTGGCTCTTGCATACATAATCTCAAGCTCAGTGCCTTCTAGGATCATTTGAGCAGCCTCATGCTTCATTTCATCGTCCCATAAATGCGGATTTTCAATTTTGATTTGATTGATTACATCAATTCCAAAATTTACATGCATAGATTCATCTCTTAGGATGTACTGAAATTGTTCGGCTGTTCCTGTCATCTTATTGCGTCTTCCCATTGATAGGATCTGGGTAAAGCCACAGTAAAAGAATATCCCCTCAAGAACACAATAGAAGGCTATGAGATTTCTCAATAACTGCTTATCAGTTTCTGTTGTTCCTGTTTGGAAGGTTGGGTCTGATATTTGTTTGGTGTACTTGAGGCCCCAAGCTGCTTTTTTGGCTACGCTAGGAATCTCTCTGTACATATTAAATATCTCACCTTCATCCATCCCAAGAGATTCAATACAGTATTGATAGGCATGCGTATGGATAGCTTCTTCCAGACTCTGTCTAAGAATGTACTGTCTGCACTCTGGATTAGTTATTAATCTATAAAGAGCTAGGACAAGGTTGTTGGCAACCAATGAATCTGCCGTTGAGAAGAACCCAAGATTTCTTTTAACAATCGTTCTCTCATCTTCAGTCAAGCCATCTTCAGATTTCCAAAGAGCTATGTCTGCTGTCATATTCACTTCTTGAGGCATCCAATGATTGGCGCTGCCATCAAGATATTTTTGCCATGCCCAGTCATATTTGAACGGCACCAATTGGTTTAAGTCTGCGTTGCAGTTAATCATGGCTTTGTCATCTACTTGAACTCTTCCTGCTGTTCCTTGCATTTCATCAAGCTCTTTAATGCCCTCTGATTCGTCAAAGTTTTCAATAGCCTTTCTGGCAATTTCAGCACGCGAGCCTTCTTCGATAGAGGCAGGAGTAGCTTCAGCTGGCGCTGACACTTCTTGGACTATAGGCTGAGTTTCTTTTACTTCCTCAGGAATAGCGCTCTTGATTGCAGGAGCTACTTGAGCTTCTTCTTTATTGTATTCATCCCAATTTAACATTCTATTTCTCCGTTATTTTATTACTGACATGCTTCGCAGTCAGGATCATCCAATGAACATGCTTCAGGCACTGGTGCAGGTGCTCCAAGTTCGTGAGGAACCTCTGGCGCTGCTTCTGCTTGCGAACTCACAGCATTTAAGGTGCCTTGATGGATGGTTGATTTTTCAGTTGTGGTAGCTGCAATTGATCTAAGGTAGTAAGTAGTCTTCAAGCCTGAGTACCAAGCCATCCTATAAGTTAGATCTAGTTTTTTGCCGTTTGCATTTCCAATATATAGATTGAGTGACTGAGCCTGATCAATCCATTTTTGTCTTCTGCTTGCTGCCTCAACAATATATTGGGGCTCAACTTCAAAAGCTGTTGAGAAGAGTGTCTTGATGTCATCAGGAATTCTTGAAATTTCAGTCAAGCTGCCTTCAAAGTATTTGAGATCATTAATCATGACGTCATCCCATAAGTTTAAAGCTTTCAGCTTTCTTACAAGATATGGGTTTACGATAGTGAATTCACCAGATAGGTTAGATTTCACATACAAGTTTTGATAGGTTGGCTCAATTGATTGAGTCACTCCGGTGATATTGGAGATTGTTGCTGTTGGAGCTATAGCCATAACATTAGAATTTCTCATACCATCTTTTTTAACCTTTACTCTTAATTGATCCCAATCCAGCGTTTCTGATCGATCAACTTTAAGGAATTCGCTGCCTCTATTTTTCTCTAAGATCTCAATTGAATCTTTTGGAAAAATACCTTGACTCCACAATGAACCATCGTAAGAAGGATAGGTACCGCGTTCTTTCGCAAGATCGCTTGATGCTGCGATAGCATGATAGCTAATTACTTCCATGCTTCGATCTGCAAATTCTATCGCTGCGTCTGAGCAATACGGTGTATCTTGCATGTAGAGCGCATCTTGAAAGCCCATAATACCCATACCAACTGGACGATGTTTGAGATTTGAATTCTTAGCCGTGTCCACAGAGTAATAATTAATATCAATAACGTTATCTAGCATTCTCAATGCTGTAGTTACAGTTCGCTTAACCTTTTCTTGATCCAGGACACCATCTTTCATGTGTTGAGGAAGATTTACTGAACCAAGGTTACAAACAGCAATCTCATCCGCACTTGTATTTAGAGTAATCTCAGTACAAAGGTTTGAAGAATGAATAACACCAATGTGTTGTTGAGGAGAGCGTAAGTTACATGCATCTTTAAAAGTAATCCACGGATGGCCTGTTTCAAAGAGCATGGTTAACATTTTTCTCCATAGATCTTTTGCTGGTATTGTTTTATGTTGATCCATTTTTCCTTCAGCTGCTAAAGCCTCATACTCTTCATATCTTTTTTCGAAGGCAAGGCCGGTAAGATCATGAAGATCTGGAGCTTCTCCAGGCGAGAACAATGTCCAGTTTGCGCCTAACTCAACCCTTTTCATGAATAAATCTGGAACCCAGTTTGCTGTGTTCATATCATGTGTTCTTCTTCTGTCATCACCTGTATTTTTTCTTAGATCTAAAAATTCCTCTACGTCTAAATGCCAGGTTTCAAGGTAAGCACACATCGCACCTTTTCTTTTTCCGCCTTGATTAACGGCAACAGCAGTATCGTTTGCAACTTTTAGAAACGGAACCACGCCTTGGCTTTTTCCATTTGTACCTTTGATGTATGAGCCTAACGCTCTAACTGGAGACCAATCATTTCCGAGTCCACCTGCCCATTTTGAGAGTAGTGCATTGTCTTTCATAGCACCAAAAATTCCATCCAAATCGTCTGGAATGGTTGTTAGATAGCAAGAGGAAAGCTGAGGTCTTAGCGTTCCAGAATTGAAAAGAGTAGGGGTAGAACTCATGTAATCAAAGCTTGAGAGTAGTTTATAAAACTCTATAGCTCTATCTTCGCGGTTCTCTTCTTCGGCAGAAAGCCCCATAGCAACCCGCATAAAGAATATTTGGGGCAGCTCAAATCTAGTGTCTTGGTAATGAATGAAGTATCTATCATATAAAGTTTGGAGACCAAGGTATGTAAATTGATAATCTCTATCGTGATCAATAGCTGCACCCAATTTATCTAGATCAAATGTTTTGAGATTAGGGTCAAGCATCTCTAGCTCAATGCCTTTGTCGATATAAGCTTTAAACGCCTTTGGGTAATTCTCTTTCATTTCGGGATGGGAGCTTTCTTCTGCAACTCCAAGAAAGGTCAAGGCCTCACTTCTGAGTTCGTCAAGCAAGATCCTGGCTGTTACAAAACTATAGTTTGGCTCTATCTCAACCTTTGTTCTTGCTGACATTACCAATGCTGATTTCATGTCGCTGATTGAGACACCGTCATAAAGATTTTTAATCGATTCCGTCAGAATAGAATCTGCGCTCACGTCTTCTAATCCTTCACATGCATGGTTCACAACCGAAGCAAGCCTATTGATGTCCAATGGAACCTTAGTACCATCTTTTTTTGTTACAGAGATAGCTGGCGCTTCTACTGTTGTGTGTTGCGACTTATCTTTTGTACGCTCAGAAGCTCTTTCTTCTCTATAAAGTATATATTTCCTTGCGACAATATATTCCTCACTGCGCATTAGCTGGAGTTCGACTTGGTCTTGAATTTCTTCAATGTGCAGAGTTCCGCCTGACGGCATCCTCCTTTTAAAAATATCCTGGACATCTTTTGTAATGTCTTCTACTTTTCTGTGAATTCTTTCGCTTGCAGCTGCATTCCCAGATTCGTTTGCAAGAAAAGCTTTCGTTACTGCAATCTTAATCTTATCTTCTTCAAAGGAGACCACTTTTCCATTTCTTTTAATTACGCGCAGTTTACCTGGCGCTGTAATATTTAAATCTTCTGAAGGGATTGATGCTGTTGATTCTATTTCTGAGCCCTCTTGAGTATTACCTAACTCCTGTAATGACATGTTCTACCTCTTTTTTCTTGTTTCTTTCGTTGGCCGTATTGAAACGATCTACCAATGGGTGGGGCTAAAACTTCTTCTTAATTCGAATTTTTTATACCAAAGCTAATATTCTTACATTGTGGATAAATAATCAAGCTAAAAACACAATATATTGTGAATTCTTTTAATTTATTCACTATATGCTGTATAAATGATGTTTATGGGCTGTGAAGAATAAGTGCATAAATTGTGGATAAATCTAAATTTTGAGGAATTAATATGACTTTTTTATTGGCCATAGATCAAGGCACAACAAGCACCAGATGTGTGATCTACGATGAGGAATTAAATATTGTGAAATCTGAGCAAAAAGAATATCCATTGCTCTATCCTGTTGATGGTTGGGTCGAAGTAGATCCAAATAAATTATTGGAATCTGTATACGACACCTTAGATCCAATGCTGGACTCTTCATTTGATATTGTGTGTGCTGGTATTACCAACCAAAGAGAGACCACTTTAGTTTGGGATTCCGTAGTCTGGGGAACCTATCTACAACGGTATTGTTTGGCAAGATAGAAGAACTGCAGATTACTGCTCATCTTTAAAAGAGCAAAACCTTGAGCAAATCATCAATAAAAAAACTGGCCTTCTGCTTGATCCCTATTTTTCTGCAACAAAAATTTCATGGATTTTAGATAATGTTGAAGGCGCTAGAAAAAAAGCAATGAAAGGGGATCTGAGGTTTGGGACAGTAGATACATACCTTCTTTGGCATCTATCAGGCGGACAGCTACATAAAACAGATGTTACCAACGCATCTAGAACTAATATTTTTAACATCCATTCAATGGAGTGGGATCAGGAGCTTCTGAATATCTTTGATATTCCTGCTTCGATACTGCCTGAAGTTTGTAGTTCTGATGCTGAATTTGGCTTGCTATCGCGTAAGGGCTCCACAATACCAATTACCAGCATGATTGGTGATCAGCAGAGCGCTTTAGTTGGACAGGAATGCTTTAATTACGGAGATATGAAGGCTACATTTGGAACGGGATGCTTTTTAATGGTGAATTCTGGACAGAAACCTCAAAGCTCTAAATCTGGTTTATTAAGTACGGTTGGTTATGAGTTGCAAGGAAGCATCAGCTACGCCTTAGAGGGTAGTATTTTTTCAGCCGGAACTACCATTCAGTGGCTAAGGGATAACATGAAGTTTTTTAAAGATTCTCATAATAGCATTGAATTTTTATCATCCTTAGGGGAATCAAATGGAGTTCTTTTTATTCCAGCATTTACAGGAATAGGAGCACCTCATTGGAATGCTGAGGTCAGAGCATCCTTTTATGGAATCACCAGAGATACTTCTCAGCAAGATATGGTTACTGCAGCTTTTAAGGCACTAATTTATCAGGTTATGGATATCCGAGATGCGCTCAAAGAAGATGGTATCGAGATACAAAATCTTGCCATTGATGGAGGTATGGCAGGCAATACAAAGTTCTGTCAATTGCTTGCAGATTTTCTTGGATTAGATATTCGTGTGCCTGCCAGCACAGAATCTACAGCCATAGGTGCTGCAATTTCAGCGGGCATCGGCATTGGTTTATTTTCAGCTGAAAAGACTTTAGAAAAAAGGCCTGATCAACTATCAATTTATTCCCCAAGAGAAGGTATTTTTGATGCCCTTGATCATCAAAAATGGAAAGAGTTTTTGAAAGTTTTAATGCAGACATACAGCTAAATTTTTTTATGCCTACTAAACACATCATTCTGTAATTTAGTTGCAATAAAATCTATTACACTGTTTTGGTTTATAGCTTTCTGTACTAAACTAAGTTTTTTTTAAATCCTATCAACATAATAAATGTTTACCTTTAAGACTTTTAATAACATTGCTGAAGATGGTCTTGCAGTAATGGCCTCAAAGAACATCAATGCAGTTTCCGAGAACCCAGATGCTTTAATTCTTAGGAGCCATAAGTTAGTTGCTGAAGAGTTTGGGCATAACCTATCTGCAATAGCTAGAGCTGGCGCTGGAGTCAATAATATACCAGTTAAAAATGCGACTGATTTAGGGGTAGTTGTTTTCAACACTCCAGGAGCAAATGCCAATGCGGTTAAGGAGCTTGTAATATGCGGAATGCTGCTTTCATCCAGAGGAATTGTAGATGGAATAAATTTTGCGAAGAATCTTGAGTCAAGTGATTCAGACGCCTTGAATAAAATGCTCGAAGCTCAAAAAAAAACATTTGCAGGTAATGAGCTTTCAGGTAAAACCATAGGGATTGTTGGCTTAGGAGCAATAGGCTCTATGCTAGCACAGGCCTCTCAGGCCCTCGGAATGAAGCTAGTCGGCTATGATCCTCATATTTCTATCGACTCTGCTTGGAGGCTTCCTAGAGAGGTGGAAAAGGCAGAAACACTTGAAGACCTCTTAAAAAAATCTGACTATGTGTCTTTGCATGTGCCGCTGGTTGAAGCAACAAAAAATTTAATCAATGCTGACAATTTGAAGTATTTTAAATCTGGTTCAAGACTAATAAATTTATCTAGAGGAGGCATTGTTAACAGCAATGATGTAATACAAGCCCTTGAAAATGGCAATCTCTCAAAATTTGTAACAGATTTTCCAACGCCTGAGTTAATAGCAAGATCAGCAGAGAATAGCGATGTTATTCTGCTGCCTCATATGGGTGCTAGCACGAAAGAAGCAGAGGTTAATTGCGCTGTCATGGCAGCAAATCAGATCGCTAATTTTTTACAAAGAGGAGTAATTATTAACTCCATTAATTTTCCGAATGTCTCGCTAGAACGAAGTACTCCCCATCGCCTTGTAATCATTACCAAGAATGAGCCTGGCATGATTAGTAAAATTACAGATTCTATAGCATCCCTTAATCTCAATATCGCTGAGATGTCGAATAAAAGTCGAGATGAAATAGCTATTAACCTGATAGATTTAGAGTACGAAGCTAGTGATGAGCTAGTAAGCCAATTAAAATCAATCGAGCATGTCCTAAAGGTTAGGTCTATTAATACAGCTTCTTAAATTAAACGTAGTTTTCTACAAAACTCTTATCAAAAGGAATGATATCCTTTTCTTGTCCATTTTGAACTTTATTAGCCCACTCTGGGTCGGATAATAGAGCTCTTCCAACCGCAATTAAATCAAATTCTGATTTATTTAATTTTTGATGCAATTTAACCAAATCGGTAGTTTGAGTTTGATGGTCTCCGGCATAAAGCTTTATAAAGTCTTTATCCACGCCCACACTGCCAACGCTAATAGATGGAAGTCCTGTAGTTTTCTTAGCTATGCCAGCTAAATTTAATCCATCTTCTGAGAATTCACCCTCCCAAAATCTTCTGTTGCTGCAATGCAAGAAATCTGCCCCTGCATTTTTAAGAATATTTAAAAATAAATTTAGCTCATCTTTATCAGATGTAATTTTTGCTTCATAGTCTTGCTGCTTCCATTGAGAGATTCTTATGCCGACCTGAAATTCAGGAGAAGTTCGTTGTTGTGTCTCTTGAATAATTCTTGAAGCAAACCTTGCTCTGTTTTCCAGAGAACCTCCAAATTGATCTGTCCTAGTATTTATAGCATCCCAGAAAAATTGATCAATTAGGTATCCATGTGCTCCATGGATTTCAACACCATCAAACCCAAGTTCTTCACAAATTTTTGCATCATTCACATAAATTTCAATCAGCTCTTCTATGTCTTCCACTGTCATTTCATAGGCAACTTTTTTTCCAGGTTTAACACATCCTGAGGGAGTGAATCCAGGAATTTCTGGAGAAGGGGGCATGCCAAGTTTTCTAATTCCTCCAACATGCCAAAGCTGACAAAAGATAGGCGAACCATTTTTGTGAACAGCAGAAACTACTTTTTCCCACATCATCTTTGATTCGTCTGATTCTAAATTAGGGACATCCAAATAACCACTTGCAGCTCGATGACTAACCTCCACTCCCTCTGTAATTATAAGCCCAACACCTCCAGCAGCTCTCTTGGCATAGTAGGTTGGAGCGTAATCAGCCGGAACTCCTTTTGGAGAAAAACTCCTTGTCATAGGCGCCATAACAATTCTATTTTTTAGCTTTAAGCCATTGAGATTATATTCAGAAAAAAGCACGTTTTTTGAGTCATTCATAAGTCTTGATGATGGGGTATATAAAGGATATCTATTCTATGTTATTTTTTTTTAAAAAAATACTTGCCCACAGACAAAAATGATGGTATTGGAGTAACCACTATTTGCCTGTGAAATCCTTAATCAAGGGAGTATAATTCATATAAATAACTGATTTACGGTATTTTTATTATAATTTGATTACTTTTTGACCAATTTCCACGAATCCCTTTTAAATAGGTCTAAACTATCACAATACTAAGTTATCCCAAACTTTATCCACAGATTCTGTGGATAAAAATTAACCATTTTTGGTAACTATTTTTTGTGAAAAATTTTAACTTTCCCGAACATTGGACGAACGCTCTAGGATCGAGCTTTTGCAACAATTTTTTTGGCGATATCGCACCCAGAATAGACCGGCTCATTGACGAGGATGTGATATTTTTTCCACCAATTGATATGCTATTTCAAGCTCTACACCTCACCTCTTTTCTTGATACGAAAGTATTAATATTGGGGCAAGATCCATATCACAGATTTGGTCAAGCCAATGGATTAGCTTTTTCAGTTAACAGAGATATTTCTATCCCCCCATCATTAAAAAATATTTATTTAGAGCTAGCAGAAGATGTCGAATGCTCAAATCCCAATCATGGTGATCTAAGTTTTTGGTCACAGCAAGGAGTGTTACTTCTAAATTCTTCATTGAGTGTGGAGGAAGGCAAACCTAACTCACATCAAGATCTAGGATGGTCAACTTTAACTAATAAAATTATTTCAAAATTAAGTGATCGCGGCGAAGTAATTTTTGTTCTATGGGGAAACTTTGCACAAAAAAAAATGAATTTAATTGATGGGGTAAGAAATAATATTTTACTAGCCCCCCATCCATCACCTCTTTCATCCTACCGTGGATTTTTTGGCTCAAGACCCTTCTCAGAAATTAACAATATTTTATTAAGATCTAATAAAGAGCAAATTGACTGGCAGATTGATTAGAAATTAAAAAAGTCTTTTGGGCCCAAGCAAGATGAAAAGTATTTGCCGTTGCCGCTTAAAGTCTGCCCAATAATTTCAAATTTCTGCACTTCTTCTTTAGAGGCATGGACTACTAACGCAGTTTGTTTTTTTTGTTTACCGAGATATTCCATCCTTGCAATAATCTCTTGGCCTCTAAAGCAACCCTTTGAAAAGCTAACCCTAGATATATGCTGCATCAGTTCATGTGGTCTAAATTTACAGGAATCTTTTTTTTGAATAATATGATCTTCGAGTAACTTTCTGTTTAAAGACCAGCTCATTGAAGCTGTATCTTCGATGTTTTCTACTATTTCCTTGTTATTAAAGGAGGCCAGAAGAGAAACTTGAGCATCATCTGCCATTATTATTAACTGCTCATTTGGTAACATGTCTTCATGAGGCTTGCGAATCCAACCAGTGAAGGTTATATCAATTGGTTTGATGGCTACCTTGTAAAAAGGTGCAAATTTCCCCATCTCATTTAAAAAAATACTTTCTAGCTCATCATCAATTGCTATTAATACAAGATTTTTGTGGAGGAGAATATCAAAATTGCATAAAACATAGCCTTTTTCATCGCATAATGCAGAAGGCTGCCCCTCACCATCTGCAAGCTTACCGCAGTCAGAAGTAACTTGTCCTTGTAATAAGTTGATTACAGAGTCAAAATCGCCCTCAAGATGCAAGGCTTTTAATTGACCTAGCTGATGAGCGCCAAATGTAAGATAGTCAATATTTTTCAATGATGAGATTTAATAAATTCTATTTAAAGATAATATATTAACCTAGGAAGATGAATACCGAAATCAATAAAACTAAATGGAAGTGCAGAAGGGGTCTTAGAGAGTTAGATTTACTGTTCAGAAAATTCAGTAACAACCACCTTGAGTCTTTAAGCAAGGAGGACTTTGATATGTTTAATAGCATTTTAGATATAGAGGATCAGCCCATCTATGATTTTATTTTTAAAGGTGTGTCCCTTGGCAATCAATCCCAGGAAGATTTCATCTTACAGCGCATAAAAAAATTCTTAGATTAGTGAAACTATTACCAAAAAGGCTTGTCCAATTAGCAGAGAAAATAAATGGGTAACCTTACAGGAGATGAAATGCTAATTAATGAAATTAAAGCAGGCAATGCTCTAGCATTTGAAGCTATGGTTATTAAGTATCAGCCAAAGCTACTCTCATCATTGATCGCATATACAAAATCTCATGATCAAGCTGAAGAACTCTGTCAAAAAACATTTATAAGAGTATGGCAAAAAATTGATACTTTTAGAGGAGATAGCGCCTTATTTACATGGATATATCGCATTGGTATAAATTTAGCAAAAAATGATTTCGCAAGCAGTTACGCTAAGAGTAAAAAAAAGACAGACCCCTTGGATGTATCAGAGCATGAGATTTCTAGTCATATATCTCCAGAAGTAGACCTCATAGGCAAGGAAGCTGAGGAAATAGTTTTTACTTTTATTGAAACCCTCGATATCGATTTAAAAACAGCCTTTATATTGCGGGAGCTTGAGGGAAGATCATATGATGAGATTGCAAAGATTATGAAGTGTCCAATAGGAACTGTCCGCTCAAGAATATTTAGAGCTAGGCAACTTATTTTAGAGTTTATGACTCAGGAGAATCTGCTCAATGACTAAAGACATAGAAAAACTCTCAGCTTGGTATGATGGTGAGATCTCCAAAGAAGATTTTGATAAAGGTCTTGAGAACCTTGGATCAAGCCCTGAGAGTAAAAAAATATTACATCAATACGCTATTCTTTCTGAGCTAATGCAAAGAAAATCTAAGCCGCAAGCTTCTAAACTTGCTCAGCTGTCAGATTATTTGCCTCAGAACAATCCTTGGCTTTCAAATGCATTTACTGCAGCTGCAACTGTTTTAATAACAATTATGGTTCTTTATCAAGTTGATGCAGATCGTTTTGGTTCTGATGAAGCCAGTCAAATGCAACTAACTTCTGCGCTTTCAAGCCAAGAGGCAAAAGATCAATTGATAAGTGCTGATCAAAATATTATGGATCATATGATTCATATTATGCAGTCGAACCACCAGCATGAGCCTAACAGCATCCCGAAGGAAATGATTCCAGTTGGATTTATGCCTTCAGCCAAGAATCCTAGCAGGTACACAAATGGAAATAATAATCTCTATTTTCATATCGAAAATAAACAACTTGGAATTAACAAGGTAAAATACTTTAAAGCAAATAATAATTGGATCTATTTAGTCCCATTAAGGGATGGCAGACTGCTTACTGCATACGGTGATGTTCCTCCGGAGCTAGCGAGCAAAATGATTCGCTCATTGAACTAAAAAATATAAAAGGATAGAAAATGAATTTAAAACAAATCAGCCTAATAAGTATCCTAACCACAGGATTATCTTTTGGTTTAAATGCAGCCTCAGCCTTGCCAGGTGATATCTCAGGATTGGTTGATTCAGCTGCGCCAGCAGTAGTTAATATTACCTCTAAAAAAGAGGTCAAAATGCGAGATAACCGAAGAGGCTTTGACGAATTCGAGAGATTTTTTGGAATTCCCAGAGGCTACCCCCAGCCACAAGAGCCTCAGACAAGAGAGGCTGTTTCCTATGGCTCTGGGTTTATTTTTAAAGAAGGTTATCTTTTAACAAATTTTCATGTCATTGATGAGGCAGAAGAAATCACAGTCTCACTGAATGATCGCCGAGAATTTTCTGCAGAAGTCGTAGGAATTGATCCTTTGTCAGATCTGGCGGTATTAAAAATTTCGGGAAAAAATTTACCAAAAGTATCGATTGGTGATAGCGAGAATTTAAGAGTGGGTGATTGGGTTGTTGCTATCGGATCCCCATTTTCATTTGATTTTTCAGTTACTGCAGGAATTGTTAGCGCTAAAGGCAGAAGCATTCAAAATCAAAATATTGGAAACTATGTTCCCTTTATACAAACAGATGTAGCAATTAATCCTGGTAACTCAGGCGGCCCTTTATTTGACCTTGATGGAAAAGTTGTTGGCATCAACTCTCAAATATATTCTCGAAGTGGAGGCTATCAAGGCCTTGCATTTGCTATTCCTATTGACGTAGCCATGGAAGTGGCTGAACAAATCATAGCTAAGGGCAATGTATCAAGAGGATATTTAGGAGTGCGTGTTGGAGAAGTAGACAATGATTTAGCAGAAGCTTTAAGCATGGATAAGCCATATGGGGCATTAATTACTGATGTTGAGAAGGGGGAATCTGGTGCTGATGCTGGCCTGCAACCTGGCGATGTAATTCTAAAATTTGATGGAAGAGAGATTAAATTTGGCTCTGATTTGCCTCATGTTGTTGGACGCATCCAGCCAAAATCAAAAGCTAATGCTGAAGTGATGCGTGATGGAAAAAAGATTACTCTTAAATTTGTTCTTGGTGAGCTACCTGCAGATCAGAGAACCTTTATTCCTGCCAAAACAGAGATTTCGTCCGATCCTTTGGGGTTAAAAATAGAAGACTTATCAGCTGAAAACTCTAAACCTAATGACCCTGAGGAAGGGGTATTGGTGATTAGAGTTAATAATGGCTCTCCTGCAAGCGGTAAAATTACGAAAGGAGATATCCTTACTGAGATAATTTCCAAAGGAAAGCGTTACGAAATAGAAGATGCTGCATTCTTTGAAAACCTGGTAGCTGAATTTTCTTCAGGCGACAAACTAGCCATAGTTGGACGGAGAAATGGCAACAGATTTTTTGTAGCTGTAACCGTAGATTAATTCCGTTTAAAGCCTTAAGAAAAGCTGATAACAATCAGCTTTTCTTATAGAATAGTCATGCATTACGCATAACATGAAAAATATAAGAAATTTCTCTATCATTGCCCATATTGATCATGGTAAATCAACCCTGTCTGATCGATTAATCGAAGTCTGCGGAGGTCTTTCGGCAAGAGAGATGTCTGAGCAGATTCTTGATTCAATGGACATTGAGCGCGAAAGAGGGATCACCATAAAGGCCCAAGCAGTTACATTGGATTACAAAAAAGATGGCGAAATTTATCAATTAAATTTTATTGATACTCCTGGCCATGTTGATTTTTCATACGAAGTATCTCGATCACTCTCAGCATGCGAAGGCGCTCTTCTTGTTGTAGATGGGTCTCAGGGAGTTGAAGCTCAAACTTTAGCTAATTGTTACACCGCAGTAGATCAGAGCTTGGAAGTCCTCGCAGTTATTAATAAGATTGATCTGCCTCAAGCAGAGCCGGAAAGGGTGAAGCAGGAAATTGAGGATATGATTGGAATTGATGCTTCTGATGCTCCGCTAGTCAGTGCTAAAACAGGTGAGGGCATAGAGGAGCTGCTAGAGTTAATTGTTGAAAATATTCCCTGCCCAACAGGCGACCCTGATGGGGAGTTTGAAGCCTTAATTATTGATTCCTGGTTTGATGCTTATTTGGGAGTTGTTTCACTCATTAAAGTGATTAATGGCTCGATAAAACAGGGTCAAAAAATTAAAGTCTATTCCACGCAACAATCATATCTTGCAGATCAAATAGGTATCTTTTCTCCCAAAAAATTACCCAAGAAGGAATTGTGTGTTGGGCAAGTTGGATACATGGTTGCAGGGATAAAAAAAATTCAGGGTGCTCCAGTAGGAGATACCATTATTGATTCAAAAAATGACTCTGCAAAGCCATTACCAGGATTTCAGAAAGTGTTACCTAAAGTTTTTGCATCTCTTTTCACAGTTGACTCTGATGACTATGAGAAATTTAGAGATGCTCTATCAAAACTAGTATTAAATGACTCTGCATTAATATACGAGCCTGAGGTTTCCGATGCTTTAGGATTTGGTTTTAGGTGCGGTTTTCTTGGCACTCTTCATTTGGAAGTGGTGCGCGAGAGACTTGAGAGAGAATACGATCTTAATTTAATTTCAACTGCACCCTCTGTTCAATATCAAGTAGTCAAAACAGATGGTGAAATTATCGATTGCGATAGCCCGTCTCAGCTTCCATCTTTAAATTATGTCTCTGAAATTCGAGAGCCTTATGTCTTAGCAACAATCCTGACCCCAAAAGATTATGTTGGCAATGTTATTACTCTTTGCACTCAAAAGAGGGGAACTCAAAAAGATATGACCTACTTTGGAAATCAGGTTTCCATAGTCTTCGAGATGCCGTTAGCCGAAGTAATCATTGATTTCTTTGATCGACTAAAGTCTACAACTAAGGGGTATGCTTCAATTGAGTACAACATTATCAATTTTCAAGCCTCTAATTTGGTCAAACTTGATGTGTTGTTAAACAATGATGTGGTGGATGCATTATCCATTATTATTCACAAAGACTTTGCTATGGCGACGAGGTCGAGATGTTGCAAAAAATTTACAGAAACTTAATTCCTAGACAGATGTTTGATATTCCAATTCAAGTTGCCCTAGGCTCTAAGATTGTTTCCCGAGAAACTGTTAAAGCCTTGCGTAAAAATGTAACTGCTAAATGCTATGGTGGAGACATAAGTCGCAAGAAGAAATTGCTGGAAAAGCAAAAAGAGGGTAAAAAGAAAATGAAACAGTTTGGTAGAGTCTCTATCCCTCAGGACGCTTTCTTAAATTACTTTAACTCGGGAGAGAAGTAGTGTTTTCTGATCCGATTTTTATCGTAGCTCTGGTTTCAGTTGCTTTATCAATCGCTTTTTGGATTTACAAAGTTTTATCAGGCACTCTCACTGATCAAATGCAGCAGGTTATATACACCTTAGGCTTTCTCTCGGCTTTACTTGGAATTTATAGAATTTTTGTTAATGCTGGAGACCTAGGGGTGGTTTTATTCTTAGGATCAATCATGTGCTTAGCAATACTGGTTGTCGGTATCCTCAAAAAAAATGACCTCTTAAAAACTACTGGCAAAGGATGGTTTTTGCCTGTTTTTTTTATTTTTGTTCTGAGAACTTTTATCTACGAGCCTTACCAAATTCCATCAGGCTCGATGATTCCAGGCTTGCAGGTTGGAGATTTTATTCTTGTAAATAAACATAGCTATGGATTAAAAATTAATCGAATTGGCAAGCCATTTGCTATGGCTTCTGATCCCGAATATGGAGATGTGGTTGTATTTATCCCCCCTCATGTGAATGTTCCATACATAAAGCGCTTAATTGGAAAGCCTGGTGATACTATTCGCTACATTAATAAAAAACTATATATCAATGGAGATTCAATAGAGCAAGAGTTGATCTCGCACGATGGCATAGAAACTTATTTGCAAGAAACATACCTGAAATCTACTAGGGTTATTAGAGTCCAAGGAGGCAGCGCATCTTATCCAGAAGAATTCTCTGTTCCTGCCGATCATTATTTTGTCATGGGTGATAACAGAGATAACTCAAGCGATTCTAGGTATTGGGGCTTCGTCCCAAGAGAGCATTTTATGGGAACAGGAGAGATGATCTGGATGACTTGGGAGTGTTGGACCTGCTTACCTTCATTTAGTAGAGCCGGCTGGATTAATTAAAATGATGAATAGCTTGATTAAGGTTAGTAAAAAATACACTGATTTACCTAGTTTTAAACAAGCTCTCGTCCACAAAAGCATTTCAAGAATTGAAAACAACGAAAGGCTTGAATTCCTTGGTGATGCTGTCCTTGAGATAGTGATGTCAGAGTATCTATTTAATAATTTTTCTAAAAGTGACGAAGGCGTTTTAACCCAAATGCGAGCATCGTTAGTTAATACACAATCCCTTTCAGAAATTTTCTTGCAGTTAGATTGCAATAATCAGCTTCAAGTCTCTAAAGGCACCGACAAGCTAGATGAGACTCATAAACATTCAATTTATGCAGGAACTTTGGAAGCTTGTGTTGGAGCAATATTTACAGACATAGGTAGCGAGGAAGCTAAATCTTTTGTCTTGCATATATTTGCGCAAAAGCTTTCTGAGCTCAGCGAATCAAATGAATTTAAGGATGCTAAATCAAGACTCCAAGAGTCTTTGCAGGCCATGAGCGCAGAGCTGCCTGAATACCGCGTGAACTCAAATGAAGAGGGCACTCATTTTTATTGCGACGTGACTGTTCTAAAGAAAGTTTTCTCGGCCTCCTCAGACATCAAGAAAGATGCGGAGCAGAAAGCTGCTGAATTAGCCCTCAACAACTTAAATCAATCATGAGCAAGAAATTTTGTGGGTACATTTCTATTGTAGGCAAGCCAAATGTTGGCAAATCAACTTTAATGAATACCATCTTAGATAAAAAAATATCCATCACATCAAGAAAATCACAGACAACTCGAAATAATATTCTGGGGGTCAAGACAGACCAAGATCATCAGATGATCTTTTTGGATACCCCAGGCATTCACCTGCAGGGAAAAAAAACCATGAACAAGGTTCTTAATCACTCTGCATTAAGCGTGATTGAAGATTCTGACCTAGTTCTATTTGTTATCCATCGAACCAGCCTGCATGCTCAGGATCGAGAAGTCTTACAGAAAATTATAGATACCAAGGTGGATGCGATCTGCGTTTTTAATAAAGTAGACCAGGTACAAAATAAAAATGAGCTACTGCCAATCATTCAAGAGATAGATTCTCAGTACTCCTTTTTGGACTATGTCCCTATTTCAGCTCTAAAGAATGAAGGCATCGATGACTTATTAGCCTGTATCAAAAAAGCTCTTCCTGAAAACAATCACTTATATCCTGCTGAAATTAAAGAAAAAGAGATACCTGATAATTTCTTTATTAGTGAGCTAGTGAGAGAGAAAATTATTCGATCCCTGGGCGATGAACTGCCGCATGAGACATATGTTGCTGTGGAAACCAAAGCAATGGAAGAAAAAATGCTTTCTATCGGGGTAATCATTTATGTTGCAAGAGATAGCCAAAAAAGTATTGTTATTGGTCATCAAGGCTCAAACCTCAAGAGAATTGGTCAACAGACCAGGTTGGAGCTAGAAAAAATGCTCAATAAAAAAGTGATGCTAAAGACCTTTGTTAAGGTTAATAAAAATTGGAATAACGATGCGCAATACCTAAGCAGTCTAGGGGTAGGCAGCAATCACGATGCCTCATAGCTGGGAATCCTGTTTTTTACTTCATGCCCGATCATTTGGAGATACCTCCATTATTGCTGATGTTTTCTCAGAATCCTCTGGAAAGATTTCCATCATGGCCAAAGGTGCCAAGAACCCAAAATCTAAATTTTTTGGTCACCTATTACCATTTTCTGCACTAAAAATAGTGTTAACTGGTAAATCGGAGATGAAGACCCTCACTCAAATTGACTCAAATTATTTATCTCAATCAGCCAAAGGCCCCCATGATTTATATACCTACCTGTATGTGAATGAGCTGATGATTAGGTTGCTGCCCAAGGGTTTAGCAAACCTAGAGCTATATAATTTATACAGCAATTTTGTTGAGCTAGCTCGCGCAGATGCAATCAATGAAGCATCTTTAAGAATTTTTGAATTAGATTTACTGGATGTATTAGGCTATGGAATTAACTTTGATACAGACATGCACGAAAACTCAGAATTCAAAAACGAAATAATCTATTCATACAAACCAGAAAGAGGCTTTTATACCTCAAATGATGGTCATGGATTTACAGCCAATGAGATTCTTTCAATAAAAAATCGTGAAGTTCAACAAATAGATAAGTTAAAATTAAAACAACTCTCTGAAGTTGCAATTACAGCCTGTCTTGATGGAAGAGAGCTTAGCAGTAGAAAATTTTTTAAAAAAATTAAAATATGATATTTGGTATAGGAACAGATTTAGTAGACATTGAGCGCATCAAAGCTATGAAATCTAAGGCAGCTTTTGCAAAAAAAATACTTGGTCCTCAAGAATTGCTGCAATATGAACATATGACTTTAGATCAAGGAATCAACTACCTGGGGAAGCAATTTGCAGCGAAAGAAGCCATTGCAAAAGCATTCGGATCTGGCTTTAGATCACCAATTTTTCCAAAGTCTATTCAAATATTAAGAAACAACTCTGGCAAACCCGAAATACTATTTTCTCAAGAAATTAATTCTTATGCTGAGGGCTTGGGCATCAAAGGATCACATGTTAGTCTTTCGGATGAAAGAAACCACCTAATAGCATTTGCAGTATTGGAAGTATGAATAAACTATTACTTATAGGCCCTCCAGGTGCTGGAAAGGGCACTCAGGCAGATTTAATCTGCGACTCCTTAGACATTCCTAAAATTAGCACCGGTGACATGCTTCGCGCAGCTATTGCTTCGGGTAACGACTTGGGTCAAAGAGTAAGTGGAATAATGAAATCTGGAGGATTAGTCTCCGATCAAATTATTATCGAGTTAATTCTAGACAGAATTTCTCAACCAGATTGCGCATCAGGATTTTTATTCGATGGTGGTATTAGAACTGTTGGTCAGGCTGATCTATGCGTTGAAAATAATATTGAGTTCACTCATGTTATTGAAATCAATGTAGATAATGAGATTATTATCAATCGCATGTCTGGAAGAAGAGTGCATCCAGGTTCAGGCAGAAATTATCATCTTGTGCACCAGCCTCCAAAAAATGAAGGCATGGATGATGTTACAGGTGAGCCTTTAATCCAGCGTGAGGATGACTTGCCTGAAACGGTTAAACATCGACTAGATGTTTATCATGAAGAGACCAAGCCTTTGGTTGATTATTATGAGCTTCAATCAAGCCAAAGTTCATTGAACTACATCAGAGTGGATGGCTCTCAAGATGTCAAAGTTGTCTTCGAGGAAATTAAAAAACATTTCTAACGCATGAAAATTCTTGCTTTCGATATCAGTGGAACTTATTCATCCATAGCCCTGCTAAATGGAAATGAGGTTAACGCTTTTACTCAAACACATGAAAGAAAACATAGGCCTGAGTGGGATGAGCTCTTTTCTAGAATAAATTTTGATTCTCTTAAAGATTTTGATACTTTGGATGCCCTCGCTTTTGCGCAAGGTCCAGGTTCCTATACTGCTCTAAGAATTACAGCTTCATTTCTTAAGCCGATAGCTGTGATTAAAAAAAAGCCACTAATACCTATATCCAATTTAAAGTCTCTGGCTTACGAGGCATCTCAATGGATAGATTCAGATAATGCCTCTATTGTTGTAGCAATAGAAGCGGATAAGACCGAGAGCTACTTCGGATCTTTTTCCAAGTCATCGATAAATATTGAGGCGACTGCTGAAGAGTCTGTATTGAGCATGGAAGAATTAAGCTCATATGAAACCAATAGCTCTTTTTACTTTGTTGGGACCGGTTGGCCACAAAATATTCAAGATAATCCTCAATACCTCTCTTTAGTAAAACCAGGCGCAGAAGCAATTGCTGCAATAGCTAAGAATGAACTGGAGACGGGCAAGAGCTTTGATCCTGAGCTAGCCAACCCTGTCTATTTAAAGACACCCGAGTACCAGAAAAAATGATCAGTGATTTATTGTTGGCGTTAGCCTTAGCTTGCATTCAAGGCCTCACAGAATTTCTACCTGTTTCCAGCTCGGCACACTTACTTTTTCCATCCCTACTTTTTGGAGCCAAAGATTTTGGCTTAGTGTTTGATATCGCTGTCCATGCTGGCACATTAGCAGCAGTTGTATTTTATTTTAAAGACGACATATTGAAGCTTCTGCAAGCCTGGATGCCTTGGACGAGCAATCGCAATGAAGGTGACTTTTTGCTTGGTTTAAACTTAATTATCGCCACCGTGCCTATAGTATTTGTGGGATTAATTTTTTCTGATTTGATATCTGCAAGATTGCACAGCATTGGTTCAATTGCCTGGGCTAATCTTATCTTTGCTGCGCTTTTGCTAATTGCCTTTAAGACGTCTTCACAAAGCAAAAATATTTTAGGTTTAACCCTGAGCATGGCTGTTTTTATTGGTTGTCTTCAGGCTTTAGCAGTTTTTCCTGGCGCCTCTAGATCAGGGATGGCAATAACAGGGGCATTGTTTGTGGGTTTGAACCTTAAAGATTCTTCCAAATTTGCTTTTTTACTCAGTATTCCAACAATTCTAGGCGCCATGATTTTGATGGTAGTAAAAGAAGCCTATGTTCTTTCATTAGATGATCTGATGATATTGCTGACAGGTTTTATTGGCTCAGGTGTTATTGCATTTTTTACGATCAAAATATTTTTAGAATTTGTTGAGCGCATTGGAATGACACCGTTTGTTATATACAGAATCTTGCTTGGATTGGTTTTATTGCTTTTATGGTAACGAAATTTTTTTATACCTCTGATATATACAAAGCCAAAGCCCAAGATCTAGCCAATTTTTTAGGCATGAGCGCCTGCAGCGGACCCATCAAAAATGACCGAGCTCACTTAGAGTTTGGGGAGCCAGGTCTCTCTTTTTTTCATCCAGAGGCAAGAGCCAAGAATCCTTTTAATCTTGATTTTCAAACTGGTTCTAGTGGATGGCGTCTCAAGAGGGCAGACCATGAAAAGCTAATTAAAAAAGCGCTAGGTAAGTCTGATAAGCCTCTAAAGATACTTGATTGCACTGCAGGCTTGATACAAGACTCTTTATTATTCTTGAGTCTAGGCCATCACGTTACTGCCATTGAGCAGAGCAAAATCCTTTTTCTTCTTTTGCAAGACGCCGTGAACAGAAGCAAAGAAACTCACAATGAACTTTTTAAAAACTTCAGCTTAATTCATGGCAATGCTTGCTCCTTTGGTCAAAATGCAGATGACTTTGATGTAATTTACTACGATCCAATGTACCCACCTTCAAAAAAATCTGCGCTTGGCTCGGGACAACTAGAATACTTATCAAAGATTTTAGAGGTTGAGCAAATTAGCAATGAACCCCAAATGGACTTTGAGGTGCTGCAGTTAATGCCAGTAAAAAAGATGATCGTAAAAAGACCAATTAAAGCTGAACCATTTGATGCTGGAATTAACTATCAAGTGACAGGGAAGACAACTAGGTTTGATGTGTATATTTAAAAAACGCCCAGAATAAATCTGGGCTTTACAATTGTTTCTAACTCACAAGTTAATCTGAAATGGTAATAGTGCCTCCCATGCCTGAATGAAGTGAGCAATAGTAATAAAGTGTGTTGGCTGTATTAGCAGTTACTTCAATCACAGTAGATCCAGATGAGGTCGTTACTCCGGTTGTGTACTCGGCTCCACCTCCATGAGTTCCATCAGAAGTTGTAGAAAATCTTAGAGGATGACTGGTTGAATGGTCAAATTCGTAGGTAGTTCCAATTTTTAATGTTAATGATTTATTTTGAACCCCATCAATAACATACACATTTCCTGACCCAGAGTTATTGGCTTCAATAGAAACTTGAACTGTCTCACGTATTGGCAATATAATTTTTGAAAATGTTAATCCATCTAAGTATTCTTTAGTTGGATTTACTAAAACTCCATTAACTTCATTGATAAATAATTCGTAGGCCAGAGGAAGCTTAGTTTGAAGTTCTTCTGAATTTTCTACGTACCATTCAGGAGCAGTATTTGGTTTGTATGGAGTTTTTAAATCCCATCCTGTTAGAATCACCCAATATATAAATTCCTGAGCAGTGATGTTCTTATATCCCTCTAGATCTCCCTTGTCTCTTATTTCCTCATAGCTCTGTACATCATAGTAATTTCCATCGATAGCCTCTGCCATTGCTAGGTTTAATGCTGATGATTGATTTTGATAATCCCAAGAATTAAAGGTTTTATTAAAGCCATTGGTAACTGTATGCAGAAGATGCTCTACTATTTCATTGATTTGCTGAGCATTTGCTTGGACTTGAGTTTTTCCTCTTATTTCGTCGTTAAGCTCTATCTCCCAGATAAAATCTACAACCTCATATTCATTATTAATAGCGTCAAGCCCCGGGTTACCATCAGGGTAATTGTCTGGACCAATCGAACCAATGCGCTGGAGAAATTTATATCTTGAAAAATTACTCAATAGCAAATCACGTCTTGTGTCATCGGTTACAGCATCCTTTTGAAGCATTCTATCAAGTATGTTTGTAGCATGAGTCAGAAATTCATCACTAACATCTGGAAAGGCGGCTACAACAATATTATGAACAATTGCATGTTTATCAAAAGCTGGAGAATACGTACCATCTTTAATAATAGTTCCATCCCAAGCCGAATCAACTCGATCATCAGAGGTATCATTAGTGACTGTGACTGTAAATTCCCTGAGCACTTAATGATCCATCACTGACCTGAGCCACTACCATATAAACGTTGTCAGCATTTTCATCAGCAGGGATTTCAAAGTCTGGCGCACTAATAAAAGACACTACACCTGATGTGGTGACTGTCATTTTTGAGCCATCGTTGCCTGAGACTGAGTAGGTTAATGAGTTGCCTTCAGCATCTGAGGCATTAACCATAAATCCCGAAGTTTCACCTTCCACAGTAGAGTAGTCGTTTGATGAATTATTAATGGTAGGAGCTGTATTGATAGGAGCAGTACCATAGCCTCCGTTAGAGGTTCCGCCGCCATCGCCACCTCCGCCACCTCCACCACCACAAGCAGCGAGAATAAACACCGAAATAAATGGAAGAATTGATTTGTACTTAAGATACATGAGTGCCTCTTTTGATTAGCAAATTGGGCTGTGCATCTAGGGTATGTAAGAATTAAATGTGTCCACTTAAATCAAGACACTAGCAAAGCAGCATGTTTTTGAATCTTATAAAGAATTTATTTATAAATCAAGCTTATAGTAGGTATAAATAAAACCTATAATCTAATTTGACCATCTCCAGATACGATATATTTGAAGCTGGTAAGTTGGTCTAAGCCTACAGGGCCTCTAGCATGAAATTTTCCTGTTGCAATGCCAATTTCACCGCCCAATCCAAATTCACCACCATCGGCAAATTGCGTGGAAGTATTAATCATAACGATTGCACTATCGATCGAGGCTGTAAATATGATTTTGGGAGTTCAGATCTTCGCTAATGATAGATTCAGTGTGCCCAGTTCCATATGAATTGATGTGTTGAATTGCTTCTTCAGCATCATCAACCACTTTAATGCTAATAATTGGCGCAAGATATTCTGTTGACCAATCTTCTTCTGTTGCTGGAATTACATATTGGTCAAGTGAAAGTGTTTTCTTGCAACCCCTGACCTCGCAATGAAGAGAGGATAGTTTTGCAATAAGATCTGAGCCAAACGATGTTGCAATTTTTTGATGCAATAAGATTGTTTCAGCTGCACCACAAATTCCAGTTCTTCGCATTTTTGCATTAATACAGATTTCAAGTGCCTTTTTTAAATCTGCATGCTCATCAACATAGACATGGCATATACCTTCTAAGTGGCCAAAAACAGGAACTTTTGCTGACTTTTCTACTTCAGCAACAAGACTTTTACCGCCTCTGGGAACAATCACATCAATGGACCCATTTAAACCCTCAAGCATCAAAGTGGCTGCTTCTCTATTTTCTGAAGGCACAATCTGAATAGACTCTTTGGGTAAACCAGCTTTAAGTAGTGCCTTTTGCATTGCAGTGACTAGGGTTGATGCTGACCTTAGGCCATCTTTGCCACTTCGTAAAATAACAGCGTTACCTGATTTTAAACAAAGACCGCCTGCATCACTTGCAACATTAGGGCGACTTTCAAATATTATTCCAATCACCCCAAGTGGAGTTGATACCCTTGAAATATTTAAACCATTAGGCCTATCCCAGTTTGCTAAAATCTTGCCTACAGGATCAGGGAATAGTTTTATTTCTTCCAATGTTGCACATATGTCTTCTAGGCGATCTTGATTTAGCTCCAACCTATCAATAAAGGCAGCATCTTTTCCAGCATCTCTGGCTTGAGCCACATCTTGATGATTGGCCATTAGAATTAATTCTTGATCTGACTTGATCTCCTTAATAGCGAAATCAAAGAAACTATTTTTTTGGACAGAGGGCGCAGTATTTAAGACTGCACTTGCTGCCTTTGCTTTTTCCCCCATTTCATTTAATTGTTGCTTGAGATCCATTTTATTTTTTAACAAACCAAGTTGCTTTACCTTTCCCATTCAAACTTCTAATTGGTTTATTTCTAATTCCAGAGGCAATAACCATGTCAGATTTATTTTTAAAACAAATTTCAGCAGCGTCTATCTTGGAGATCATGCCACCTTTGCCCATATTGCTTGCCTGACCAGCCATTTTTTTTATCCTAGAGCTAATCTTTGTTACTTCTTTAACCAAAGCTTCAGATTTTTGAGTTTTTACTGCTTCCTCAGAGTCATATAAGCCATTCACACTGGACAGAATGATAAGCAAATCTGCCTTAACCAGCTTTGCAACTTTGGCGGCCAATAAGTCATTATCACCAAATTTAATTTCGTCAGTGGCAGTAGTATCGTTCTCGTTAATAATTGGAAGACATCCAACTTCTAATAGCTTCTCTATAGTTTGTTTTGCATTTTTAGAAGAAATCTTTAATTCAGTGTCCCTGGGAGTTAAGAGTATTTGCCCTATAACTATAGAGTATTTATTGAGATGTTTTTTCCAGGCTGACATGAGCTCAATTTGACCATGTGCTGCCATTGCTTGGGATTCTGGAAGGCTTAAATTCTCTGGTAAGTTAATATTCTTTCGACCAAGAGCAATAGCCCCAGAAGATACAACCAACACGTCTTTACCTTTTTTTAATAACCAAGCTATGTCTTCGCTGATAGCGGCCAAGACAGTTTGATTGACCTTACCATTAGGATTAGCCAGCACAGCAGAGCCTATCTTAATGACTATTCGATTATATGAATTTAAATTACTCATTTTTTTAAGCTACGTAATATAATGATAATGGCTTTAAAAAATGATATTTAAACACAATAAAAATATTTCAAGAAATTTAATTCTAATCTACTGCTGTGTCTTTTTTATATCCTCGTGCGGTGGAGGTGGAGGTGGCGGGGGTGGCTTTGTTCCAGAGTCTACCCAATTAACTTTCTCTGTGAATGGCTTGCCATCAACACTGGAAAGCTATGATGAAGTGTCAATACAAATTGCCCCAAGTATTGAAGGGTGTTTATTTGGTGTTTATAGCCAAGATTTATTATGGTTGAGATCTTCAGACTACTTAAATTTTAATTTTAGAGCACCCATAATTTATAGTCAGAGCAAAGATTTTACATTTGGCATTGTTCCCCTTAATACCACCGTGAAACCAGAATGTAATACCTCTAAGGATTTCATGTTTAATGTTACAAGGAATCAAACAGAATTCATTCCAAATCCTGATCCAAGTAATATTTCGTATCTATCTTCTCCGCATTTTAGTGTTCATGATATTGGGTTAGGCGGAATTGAAATCACAGACAGATATTCAGCAACAGTGTGTTACCCGACAGAAAATGATTGTGTTACATATGAGAATGAATTGTTTGGGCAAGATGCTCACAACATGGCTACTGGAGATTTTAACGGCGATGGTTATGAAGATTTTGTAGTTGCTTGGGCTCTCTTTCCTCACACCATAGATCAAAGTAAAAAAATTTATGCCCCCGTTAATATCTATCTAAATGATCAAAAAGGCGGGTTTGCAGAGGACCCTAATCTGTATGCTGCTGCAGAAGCTCCAAAGCATCCATTCGCATACAGGCTTGTGGTAGATGATTTCAATGGAGATGGCTTGGATGATGTTTTTGCTGGCTCAATGGGTCTTTCTGTTTCACAACGAAAGGGATGGGGCATTGACCCATACCCACATTTTTTATTGCTTTCTAATTCCTTGGGTAAGTTTGAAGAGAGCTCAGTTAATATTGAAGATGAGAATAATGGTCTAGGGCAGCTTTGTAGATTTGCTCACGATGCAAGTGGGGGAGATCCTGATGGGGATGGCGATGTGGATCTTTTTGCCTGCAATATGTTGTTGGTCAATGATGGTGCTGGCAACTTCACCATACACCCACATCTAAATCTTGATTGGCATTATAAATATGCTAGCCCAATGAGCAGTTTGTTAGCAGATTTAAACAACGACGGCTTTGATGATATTATTTTTTGGAATTTTAATGACAGACGAAACTTTGATCTGCTTCCCGAGGAAGGATTTGTGCTATTAAGTGACGGCACCAATGAGATACAAAACTGGAAAAAAAATACTCTACCTCCTGGGCCATTCGGCATTAATCAAACTAAATATAATCACGCTGCTAGTGGAGATTTAAATAATGATGGTTATTTGGATATTGTCGTTGGTATTACAAGGGCAGACCCATACTATGAAGGAGCCTATGTCCAAGTATTAATCAATGATGGAGCTGGAACTCTAAATGATGAAACCTCAGCACGTTTTGTTAACCAAGAAAGAGCGACCAACCATCATGGAGAGGGGAACATTTATGTTCGAGACATGAATTTAGATGGGGCACTTGATATTATCCATTCAACAAGAGATTTTCAGTCTAGTTTGCATGGAGCACATGTCGCAATTAATGATGGCATTGGAAATTTTCAATCACTATCAAACTCTATTCTTCCAAATCGACCGGATCAAGGTTTCAACGCCACAGATTCTTTGTTTAAAGGGGTGCCAATCAATGCTGATAATCTGGGTTGCCTTGATTTGATCTCAACAACAGACAGCTGGCAAGATGCAAGCACAACAAGGAACTACATTTTTTCAATATTAAATACTGATTGCAGCTATTAACAGTAAAAATCTGGTGCCCCATACCTGAGTCGAACAGGTACTCCCGAAGGAACGCGATTTTGAATCGCGCGCGTCTACCAGTTCCGCCAATGGGGCACGGGAATCATTGTAGCCGAGAACAACATCTTTTAGAATTACTCACCTAAATGAAAACCGAAAAATTTAATTACGATTTACCCGAGCACTTAATTGCTCAATATCCTCTTGAAAACAGAGTGGATTCTAAGTTGCTGGCTTGTATTGCTGGCATCGAACATAAAAATTTTAAAGACGTTTTATCTTATATGGACCAAGGAGATTTATTGGTAGTAAATAAAACCTCTGTGATCCCCGCAAGATTATTTGGTGAAAAAAGTACTGGCGGCAAGGTTGAAATTTTTCTCGAGCGATTTTTATCAGATCACCAAACTCTTGTTCAAATAAAATCTTCAAGAACTCCTAAGGAAAATGCCCAACTAGTCTTTTATTTTGATGGCAAAAAATTTTTTGCAACCATAGAAGGCAGACAAGATAATTTCTTTATATTAGATTGGGAGCAGGACCCTCAAAATATTTTTCAATTGTATGGTGAAATTCCGCTCCCGCCATACATGCATCGCTCAGCTGAAAAAATTGACGAAGAAAGATACGAGACTGTGTATGCTGATTTTAAAAAAAGAGAATCTGTCGCTGCACCCACTGCGGGGATGCATTTTGATGATCAGCTATTAGATGAGATTAAAAATAAGGGCATAGATATTGGCTATGTCAATCTGCAAGTCGGCGCTGGAACCTTTCAGCCAGTTAAAACAGAATTAATTACTGAACACCAAATCCATAAAGAACTTATTGAGGTAGATGTAACCTTAATCGAGCAAGTCAATCAAACCAAAGCTAGGGGCGGCAAGATAATAGCAGTTGGAACCACCTCTGTAAGAGCTCTAGAAACTGCTTGCCAGAAAGACTATCTACCCTTTAAAGGAGAAACGCAGTTGTTTATTTATCCTGGCTATGAGTTTAAAGTGGTGGACCTTATGATCACGAACTTTCACCTGCCCAAGTCATCGCTCCTCATGTTAGTTGCGGCCTTTATTGGTTATGAAAAAATGATTGATCTTTACCAGCTTGCAATCGAAAAAGAATATCGATTCTTGTCTTATGGCGATGCCATGATCCTTAAAAAACATGAAATTTAAAATCTCTGCTACAGAGGGTTTTGCCCGCAGGGGTGAGCTAGCATTTGATAGAGGCGCTATTCAGACTCCAGCATTTATGCCTGTGGGTACCAATGGGACTGTAAAAGCTTTAGAAGTAGATAATATTTTAGAAACAGGCGCTGAAATTATTCTGGGAAATACGTATCACTTAATGCTTCGTCCCGGAGATGAGCTCATCAAAAAACTTGGAGGGCTGCATAAATTTTCAAATTGGAGCAAACCTATCCTCACTGACTCTGGAGGATTCCAGGTTTGGAGCTTAGGAGATCTCGCAAAAATTACCGAGGAGGGCATTAGTTTCCAGTCGCCCTATGATGGCAGCAAACATTTTATGAGCCCAGAAGACTCGATGCGCATCCAGCAGAATCTTGGATCTGACATTGTTATGGTGCTTGATGAGTGCACTCCTTATCCATCAACGCATCAAGAAGCAAGAAAATCCATGGAGCTATCGATGAGATGGGCCCAAAGATCTATGAATGCCCATCAGTCAGATTCCGCATTGTTTGGAATTGTCCAAGGCGGCATGCATGAAGACCTAAGGTTAGAATCTTTATCTGGTTTAAGTAATATTGGTTTTGACGGGATAGCAATTGGCGGTCTAAGTGTTGGAGAGCCTAAAGAGGATAAGACTAGAATTCTGCATCATCTTGCTCCCCATCTTCCCGCTGATAAGCCTCACTACCTCATGGGTGTTGGAAAGCCTGAGGACATAGTAGAAGCAGTATTTTATGGCATCGATATGTTTGATTGTGTGTTGCCAACTCGCAATGCCAGAAACGGTCAGCTTATTACCTCTTATGGAGTATTGAATATTAGAAATGCTCCAAGCAAGACGAATGAAGGGCCAGTTGATCCTGATTGCGATTGCAAAGTTTGCAAGAACTATTCGCAGGCTTATTTAAATCATTTGGATAAAACAAATGAAATGCTTGGATCAATTTTGAATAGTTTTCATAATATTTATTACTATCAATCTCTTATGAGTGACATTCGAGAGTCAATTGCATCAGATTCATTCGCTAAGTTCATAAAAGACTTTTATAATAAGCGTCATTTAGAAGTACCCAAGCATTTAATCTAGGGAGATTATATGGACGAATCACAAACTCAACCTTCATCTTTTTTATTTGGAGACCCAATCTTTGTCTTTTTTATAGGCTTTTTGCTGATCATTTATTTTATGTCGATCAGACCTCAGCAAAAAAAAATGAAAGCACTTCAAACCATGATGGATGATCTTGAAAAGGGTGACGAGGTTGTAGCAGCTGGTGGCATCATTGGTCGCATAAAAGAAATTAAAGGCCCTTATGTCTCAATTGAGGTGAGTGAAAATATTACTTTTAAACTTCAAAAAACTGCCATAGCCAATACCCTACCTAAGGGCACTATTGCCTCAATAGATTAATAATATCCATGAATAGATTTTCAATCGGAACGCATGCTTTTATATTAATAGTATTAGCCGTTGGAATTATCTATTCTTTGCCTAATCTTTATCCTGCCAAGCCTGCTATTCAAATTGCTTATACAGATTCTGGCCAATCAGCCGATCAAGGTCTGCTCAACGAAGTAACTGAGATTTTAAGCGCTAAGAGCATTGAGTCTGAGTTTATTGGCTTAAAAGATAATAATATCGTGGCTAAATTTTCTTCTTTTGATGATCAGCTTGCTGCGAAATCAGCCTTACAAAGAATCTTACTTGATAGAGCGATTGTTGCCCTTAATCTCGAGCCTTCCACACCTCAGTGGTTAAGAGATATTGGAGGTGGTCCTTTAAAGCTTGGTTTGGATTTGTCTGGCGGTGTCCATTTTTTGCTAGAAGTAGATATTGAAAGCGCTTTAGATAATCGACTTGATTCTTTGTTGAATCAGTACAGAAAAAAATTTAGAGACGACCGCATTAGTGTTGAGAGCTCTCAGAAGAAGGGCAAAGAGCTGAGCTTTAGCTTTGCAAGCGATGAAGACTATAACAAGGCCTTGAAAGTTTTTGGTGATGATAATATTACAGCGGTCGGAACAGCTCTCTATGATATCCAAACGAACACCATTCGAAATAATGTAGATATTTCATATTCTCAATCTGCTATTAAAGAAATCAGAGATTATGCGGTTGGTCAAAACTTAATGACCTTACGAAACAGGGTTAATGAGCTAGGTGTATCCGAACCAATCGTTCAGCGTCAAGGCAGCAGCAGAATAGTTGTTGAGCTTCCTGGGGTTCAAGATACTACGGCAGCCAAAAAAATTATTGGTAAAACGGCTAACTTAGAATTCAGGCTTGAAGCAGCTCCTACAACATCACGTTTACGCAAAGAAGAATTTACTTATCAAGACGAAAGAATGGGCTCAGCTTATCTAGAAAAAAATATTATCGTTGCCGGCGAGAGAGTTACCAATGCTAGTTCTGGGTTTGATGAAAGTGGATTTGCGCAGGTAAATATTTCACTAGATATGCAAGGTGGTCGTGCCATGCAAAAAGCTACTAGTGGAAATATTGGCCGAAGGCTAGGTGTTTTATTTGTTGAGCGTAAAAATAAATCAACTCTAACTATCGATGAGAATGGTGAGGAGGTCATTGAGCAATCCTCGTATATTGAAAAAAACATCATCAGTTTGGCTACCGTGCAAGCAGTTCTTGGAACAGGTTTTAGAATTACTGGGGTAGGCTCACCTCAAGAAGCAAGTGAACTAGCTTTATTACTTAGGGCGGGTGCTCTGGCAGCTCCAATGAAGTTTGTAGAAGAAAGAACGGTTGGACCTAGCCTTGGAAAAGAAAATATTGAGCTGGGAATTCGCTCAATTATTATTGGTTTGCTATCTGTTATTGCGTTCATGTTATTTTATTATCGATGGTTTGGGCTGGCAGCAAACATAGCCTTGTTCGCAAACGTTGTTTTGATTACAGGCTTTATGTCACTGCTTGGAGCAACTCTTACGCTTCCAGGAATTGCCGGTATTGTTTTAACCATCGGCATGGCGGTAGATGCAAACGTTTTAATCTTTTCAAGAATTAGAGAAGAACTGGCAGAAGGAAAAGATCCTCAGACAGCAATTAATGAAGGCTTTTCACGAGCTTTTGTAACCATTTTTGATGCCAACGTCACCACTCTCATCGCATCCATAGTTCTATACGCTATTGGAACCGGGCCAATTAAGGGTTTTGCAATCACTTTGTCGATTGGAATTATCACCTCAATGTTTACAGCGATCATGGGAACCAGAGCAATTATTAATTTAATGTATGGCAATAAAAATATTAAGGAGCTTAGAGTTTAATGAATCTTAATATTTCATTTATGAGCTATCGAAGGATAGCGACCATTGCTTCATTGTTACTTTTAGTATTATCCATAGTCTCATTAGGCTTTAGAGGGTTAAACCTTGGTTTAGATTTTAGCGGCGGCACTTTAATTGAAGTTTCTTATGAAGAGGCAGCAGATCTTAGTGACATAAGAGACCTAATGTATGTAAATGGCTTTGACGACTTTCAAGTTGTAAATTTTGGATCCAATACAGACGTGCTTATTAAAGTGGCTGACAAAGATGGCAGCAGCCAACTGGGCGACATGATTTTTGCATTTCTTGAAGCAGATGATTCAAGCATTGAACTTCAAAGAATTGAATTTGTGGGCCCTCAGATTGGATCAGAGCTAAGGGATCAAGGAGGCCTCGGAATGCTTGTGGCTCTTGGCATGATATTGCTTTACGTTGCCTTTAGATTTCAATACAAGTTTGCCTTAGGAGCGGTGGCTGCTTTAGGTCACGATGTTGTGATCATTCTTGGTTTATTCTCTCTGTTAAACTGGGATTTTGATCTAACGGTTCTGGCAGCTTTGCTTGCAGTGATTGGTTATTCGCTAAATGACACCATCGTTGTGTCAGATAGGATAAGAGAAAACTTTAGAGGCGAGAGGGGCTATGAGCCAGAAGAAATTGTTAATCGCTCAATTAATCAGACCCTATCAAGAACATTGATCACTTCATTCACTACCTTATTAGTTTTATTTGCGTTGTTTTTCTTTGGTGGAGAGATGATAAGAGGCTTTAGTCAGGCGTTAATTATTGGTGTTTTAGTTGGAACATATTCTTCAATTTATGTTGTGGCCAACATGCTTTTGGGTCTATCAATCACTCAAGATGATCTCGCGATACCAGAGCCAGAGGGTCTAGAATTTGACGATATGCCTTAGTCTTCTTTGGCCTTAAAATTAGGCTGAATAGCCTCAATCATTTGCTTGAAACATTTTGGTGTAGCGCAAAGGTAATGATCCGAATCAGTGACATCTGGATTGCCCACAAAATCACTCGTTAAAGCCCCAGCTTCTTGAGCAATTAAAAGTCCAGCAGCAACGTCCCAGACAGATAACCCATTGGCCCAAAAACCATCCAATCTTCCCGCTGCCACATAGGCTAAGTCGAGGGCAGAGCAGCCAGATCTTCTAATAGTCAAACCGTGTTTGTATAGAGATCTAAATGCAGAGATATTATCAAATGTATAATTCTGCGATTCATTAATATGCGAAGTATTTCCTAACAGAGCATCGGTTAGATTCGTTCTTTTGCTTACCCGGATCCTTTCTCCATTTAGCTCAGCTCCTTTGCCTCTTGATGCGCTGAATTCTTCTCGACGAGTTGGATCGATAATAACAGCATGCTGGGTTTGTTCTCTGACCACACAGGCCAAAGAAATACAGTATTGAGGGTAACCATGAATAAAATTAGTCGTGCCATCAATGGGATCTAGCACCCATGTTGTGTCAGAGTTATTAACTTCGTGACCAGACTCTTCTCCTAAAAAATTGTCCTCTGGGTAATACTTTTTAATTTCTTCAAAAACAATGTCTTCAACTTTACGATCTACTTCAGTGACGTAATCCGTAGGACCTTTTTTCATCACATCGAGAACATGTACTTTTTTTACGGCAAATTCGAGCTCTGCAGCTCCGATGTTTGCAGCGATTAGGGCGACATTTAATAAAGCAGGCTTTGACATGTCGCATATTGTACTGGAAATGATGATAATAGTTCCATGAATCCTCTTAATGAATTTGTTCAAATAGTTTTGGTCGAAACATCCCATCCAGGAAACATTGGATCTGTTGCTAGGGCAATGAAAAATATGGGCTTAAGCAGACTTGCATTAATCAATCCTAAGAAATTTCCGCATGACGAAGCGACAGCTTTGGCTGGAAATGCTGTCGATGTTTTGGAACAGGCGCAAGTCTTTAGTTCGATTGAAGAAGCAGTAAAAAATTCTAAAATAATTTTTGCAACCTCGGCTCGAGAGAGAACCATAGAATGGCCAGTGGCATCCGCAAAAGATGCAGCGCAAGAAATCAATCAGTTGGCTGCAGAAAATATCGAGGTTTCCATTCTATTTGGTCGAGAGGACAGGGGACTTACAAATGAAGAACTGCAATTATCAAACAAACATTTGATTATCCCAGCTGATCCAGAATACCCAGTTTTAAATATCGCTATGTCGACTCAAGTGGTTTGTTATGAGTTGTATCAAGCCTCGCATAATGAACCCATTGGTCCTTGGCAGGACTTTCCTGAATACACTTCACAGGAGCTCCAGCATCTTATTGAACATTTTAACGAAACAGTTTTTAAGCTTGATTTAATTGATCCCAAGAACCCGAAACAGATTCTTACTCGCATGGAAAGAATGTTTCGACGACTGTATCCAGATCAAATGGAAGGTAATTTTTTAAGAGGTTTTCTGAAAGCAGTAAACAATAAGATTAAATAAGGGTTTAGCCCTTTTAATATAGAGTTTTAGCTTTTATAATTGCCGCAATCTAGTCCCGTTCGTCTAGAGGCCTAGGACACCGGGTTTTCATCTCGGCAACAGGGGTTCGACTCCCCTACGGGATACCAATTCATTAAGAAGCCTACTATAGTAGGCTTTTTTACGGGTATTATTTTCTGGGGCAGATGCACTTTTAAATAGGATCAAAATAATTATGAATTACTTTCGACCTCTTCTGCCTTACTTTCTAGTTCTGCTAGTGCTGTTATCTACCTCTATTTTTTTAGAAATCGGTCTTATTAATTTACTTGGACAATCCATTCTTTTTATCTTGGTCGTTTGTATTCCTATCTGGCGAACTGGTCGCATGAGTTATGTTGATATTGGATGGCCATGGGGTTTGGTGTTACTGGGCCTGATAAGTTTTATTTTTAGCGATGGTTATTGGCTGCGCTCCTTGATAGTTAGTTTGGTGGTTATATTTATTGGTCTTCGTATGGGACTTGGCGCATTAAAGATGTGGCGCTTAGGATTGCTTGATAGAGAATTTCCAAGATATCAATATCAACGTGTTTTATGGAAGGAAGAGGGCAAAGACAATACTTTACTAGCTTTACAGATTGATGCTATATCTCAAGGCTTAGCAAATGCATCTTTTCTTGCATTGCCTGTATTTATAATAGCTTCGAATACTTCTGAAACTTTCGTTTTACTGGAAATGATTGGTTTATTAATTTGGCTATTAGCATTTACATTAGAGTCCATTGCTGACTTCCAAAAACTTGAATTCCTTCAAAAGATGAAAAAAGAGGGGAAACAAAGACAGGTCTGCAATGTTGGTTTGTGGAAGTATTGCAGACACCCCAATTATTTTTATGAGTGGATGGTATGGAACAGTCTAATAATCGCAGCAATCCCATCATGGCTTACTTTAGAGCCTATAAGCATAGAATTATTTGGTAATGACTACAGCGATGGATTATGGCTTTCACTCATATGCATATTATATACATCTAGAGCAATGTATAAGACCTTAGTCTTCACTACTGGCGCTGTACCATCTGAATATTACTCACTTCAAAAAAGACCTGGATACAAAGAATATCAACAACAAACAAATAGATTTTTTCCAGGACCAAGAAGACTCATTTAATCAATACATCCATAAAAAAAGGAGGCCAAAGACCTCCTTTTAAAGATTTTAAATTTAAAAATCTATTTATAATCTCTCATTGATTGACCAATGTACGAGCTTGCATTTGAGCATGAGAAACCTTTAAGGTTATTGCTCGCTTCGCTGCCCTCAATTTTGTCATAGTACAAGGCAGCATTGGTGCCCCTTTCGATTACAGAAGAAGAGTACATCAATCTTACAAAATCAACTCCTTCTTCAAGCTGCCCACCTGACTCTACAACAATCAGCTTTCTTCCAAGAGTATCGCCTTGCGATTGAGCAAATACTGCAAAATCTTTATACATGTCATAGACCTGTCTCATGTTGTAGCCATCTTCTAGAGAGCAATCAGCGTATGTTGCATACATTAAAGTACCTTCTTCAGTGCTGGCTGGGCTTGATACCACCCACTGCCATGTGTCCAGAACCTGTGTGTTAACTAACTGGCAAAGATTTCCCTAACTCAGGCAATCCATCTGTCACCCATTCCTGCAGACCAGTAAATTGCTCTAAAGGACCAGGAGTATTAGTAACCCACATCACATCATGAGTTGATAAATCCGAGCTAAAGTAAGGCGTTAGTATCGCAACAGACATCTTGTCAAAAGTATTGCCTTTAGAGTCAGCCCATTCAGCAAACTTGTCATACCAAGCGGTGAGGTCTTCCACATCCTTACCTTTTTTATAGCTTCCTATGTAGTATTCAGCTTTATTGTCCTCTACTTCATATTTATATTCTGTACTCTCTTGAGCTACAACACTAAAACTGAATAGCAAAGCTAAACTTAAAAAAATTCTCATAACGATCTCCGTTTTATTATTTATAAAGATTTTATTCTACAAGAACTAGCGCCCTGCAAAGATAGAGTGTTAAAAAAATACATTTCTGCTATTAAATAATCTCTTAAAGTATTTATTCAATCTTTGTAATGACGTATAATTGACAACGATATCAATTATATTATTAAAACATTAGAGAGCCACCATGAAAAAAGAAGAACTTGTTGAAATATTTTCTAACTTACACCCTGAAGACTCAACAGGTCAGATGATTGGTGAGGTCCACCTTGCCAATGGCCAAGTTATCAAAACAGATTCACTAAGAGTGGATATGGATGGTGGAAGAATTATTCTTTCAGAAGATAAATCTTCAATGCATGAGGTGAATAAAAGAAACTGGATTCAAGAACTTATATTTTATAAAAACAAACAACGTCAATCAGCCTAAGAATTATTTGCCGCAGAGATTCCTGCCATTCTGCCAAAAAAAGTTGCATCGCCAACTGACATGCCACTTGCATATCCTTTCCCTGTTCTTGGAAGTCCAGCGGTAGTTCTGCCAGCAGCATATAATTTAGGAATAATGTTTCCATCAACATCAAGAACTTCCCCAGAGGGCAATGTCTCTAATCCACCCAGAGTGAACATCAGGGGGCCATTTCTGTCACTGTAAGCTGGGCTTGCTTGATTCTCAAAACTGTAATCAATAATAGCAAAAGGAGGCTTAGAGAATTCCTTTAACCATTTAGGATCTTTTTTAAAATCCTGATCTTCACCATTTTTTGCAAATAAATTATATGCACTTATGGTTGATGAGATGCTACCTGGTTCAAATCCTGCCTCTATTTCAAGCTCATCAATAGTTTCTGCAACAGCCAAAATGGGCAATTTATTCATGTAAATCGATGGATTAAAATCTTCATTTTGTATCACCATATATATCTTTTGATCTTGTTGTTGAGAGCAAAAATAACCTATTCTTGCTCCATAAGAATCTTCGTTTACAAATCTTTTACCTTCAGCATTAACAAATATTCCATTTGTTAGTGATTCTGGTGGATAAAAATACACACCAAAAAAAGCTTCATCCATATTTATAATATTAGCGTTCATGGATATTCCCATTTGAATGCCATCACCTTTATCCCATGGATTTCCATAAGGAGCTGCAAATTTCGTTTGGAATGGAAGGTATGAGGCAATCATTTCTTCGTTCATTACAAAACCTCCAGCAGAAAGAATCACACCTTTGTTAGCTTTCGCATATTGCATAAGATTATCTTTCTTAAATGCGACTCCCACAATCTCATTGTTATCATTGATTACGAGACCTTTGACTCTAGAATCACAACTGATTTCAATATCCGAAGAATTAATTTCTTGCTTCAAAGCATCAAAAAAAATCTTTCCACCAAAATCACCTTCGTGCGAGGGAACGTGACCTCTGGGCACTGGCTCTGCAAGTTCACAAAATGGGCTCACTCGCTCATTACCTGTATATAAAAGAGATTCGTTTGATTCAGGAACCACAATCCTGCCCAAATGAGCTGCTTCTTTGTATGTAACGCCTAAAGATTTAATCCATTCAAAATGATCCGCTGAATTTTCTGCGTAAAGTTGAATTTTTTTTGAATCACCTTTGCCTTCCAATGAAGCCTCTATGTATCCAATCATGTTTTCAGTAGAGTCCTCAAAACCACAAGCAGTTTGCAGCGAAGTTCCTCCCGATCCACCCAAATACATTTCGCAACTTGATAGGGCAGTTGACCCACCTCCATCAGAGGCTCTTTCTAGAACAAGAGTTTTAGCGCCACTTCTAAACGATTCAAGTGCAGCACAGCCTCCAGCTCCACCGTAACCACAAACAATCACATCTACTTCATAATTAAATTGTGATACGTCTTTTGCCTTAGTAATAAATATTTTATTGTTCGTTTGCATTACTTAGTCACCAAGAAGAATTTTTGCAGCTAACTGGGTATCCATATACTCTTTTAGTTCCAGTATTTTTCCGTCTTTTATTCTTAATAAAAAATGATACTGATTATTGTATGTCTCGCCTGAGGCATGAATAGCTTTGCCGCTTATTTCTACTGCAACTCTTTCATTTTCGGCTGTTATGCCTGTAATGTTAAAAGTAATACCGGTAGGAAATGCAGAAAGAATATTTTGAGCAAAACTTACAACTTCTTCTTTAGTCCTAGTGCCCCCAATAGCATTATTGCCAGCAGTCCAAATAATTGATTCGTCTGTATAAAAATCTAAATATTTATCCGAACCTGTACTTAAAGCTTCAAAAAACTCTTTGGTAATTTGTTTATTTTGATCAGTTATTGAGCTCACAGCACCATTCAATATTACTGATTAAGGCTTTTTAAAAGGCTCTTGCATGCAAAGAAAATAAGAATTGCAAAAGGTACACCTGTGACTATTACCGAAGTTTGCAATGCTCCTAAGCCGCCGCCAGCTAGAAGTACAACAGCAATTATCCCAAGAGATATCGCCCAAACAACTCTTAGAAGCATTGGCGGTTCATCCTGAGCTTTTTCATTGTTCGCTGCGGTTAACATTGAAGTAACCAAAGCACCTGAGTCTGAGGAGGTTACAAAAAACGTTAAGATAATAACAATTGATAGCCCCATTAAAATAGGTGAGTAAGGGAACTGTTCTAAAAATACAAACAGTGAGATTGTAATGTCATTATTTATTGCTGTACTTAAGGAATTTGGTTCCAGTAATTCTTGATGAAGAGCCGCATTACCAAATATACCCATCCAAACAAATACTAAAATTGAGGGTATGACTACAACCCCTAATAGAAATTCTTGGATAGACCTACCGTAAGATATTCTTGCAATAAATAGTCCAACAAAAGGCGACCATGCAAACCACCACGAATAATAAAATAGGGTCCAACCATTTTGCCAAGATGAATCCATGTAAGCCTGAGTATTGGTAGATAGGGCTAGTAGATTTTGAATGTAAGAACCTACATTTTGCAATAGACCGTCCACTATAAAACTTGTGGGTCCTGCTATAAAAACAATACTAAGCATTAACCCGCACAGGATCATGTTGAGCTGAGAAAGCCTCTTGATTCCAGTTTGCAAACCTAAAACCACACTTATTAATCCAAGTAGAGTAATAAAAGCAATAATCCAAACAGTAGTAGAAAACTTTCTTCAAGCACCCCCATGTACCCAAGACCAGAATTGATTTGATTTGCTCCAAGCCCAAGAGAGGTCGCGATTCCAAAAATTGTTGCAATAATAGCGATAATATCCAGTGGAACTCTGCCCCATGCGTTTTGAGTTAAAGCACCTGAGAAAAAAGAACTAACTCGAAAGGGTAAATTTTTATTAAAAGAAAAATATGCAAAGCACAAACCAACAACACCATATATTGCCCAACCATGAAAGCCCCAATGCAGATATGTAAGATTCATTGAAAGGTTTGCTTGATCTGAAAATGTAGCACCTTCTTGATGAATTGCATCTGAGCTTAAATGCATAATAGGCTCCGCTACTCCATAAAATAGCAAACCAATTCCCAAACCAGCACTAAAGAGCATTGCAATCCAGTTGATGTTTGAAAACTCAGGCTTTGCATCTGGCCCTCCAAGAATGAGGTTTTTGTGTTTACTAAAGGCAAGATAAATAACAAAAACTAAAATAGCATTAGCTGCAAGAATGATTAACCATCCAAGGCTATTAGATAGTTGCTCTTGGATTCCTGAAAACAACTTATCAGCTTCGGTTAGGTTAAATAAAGTTATTCCAATAAACGCAGATATTAGAAATAGAGAGTATAAAAAGCGTTTGGGTGCGATATTTTTAAACATTAGCGGATAGTCTACTGAAGAAGTTAAAAAAATACGATAGCTTAAAAATAAAGGCTGTTTTTTTCATATTTACTTACAATTTTCCTTTTCAATTGTTATGGTCTAGGCATGTCTTTAAATAACTCGAGCTTGAGCTTGAGCAAAAACCAGCAAAATGGAAGCAGTTTCTACAACCGCTCTCACTTTGAAATCCAACTTTAAATAATTTTATCCCTTGGGGGGAACCATGATAAATACAATTAAGACCAGCATTTTAAACAGATTAAACAAGACGTTTAATAAAAAGACTTTAGATAAAGTCGGCAGCAGATCTGTATCAGCATTGTCTGCATTAGCCATTCTCAATGCCGCAGCATTCACTGGTTATATTGGGGCTCAGTCTCAAGCGACCATTGAAGAAGTTGTTGTCACCTCAAGGAAACGATCTGAAAGTCTGCAAGATGTTCCGCTTTCTGTTTCTGCTATAGGAGAAGAAACTCTTGAGCAAAAAGGAATTAATGTCTTTGAAGACTACTTAATGCAATTACCTGGCGTTACAGCCGGTGGATCAGGTCCAGGTCAAAGCACTATATACATAAGAGGTCTTGCATCTACTACTCCCAACCTTACTACCGCAGGTGTTGCTGGTTTAGCACCTAACGTTGCTTTTTACCTTGACGAGCAACCATTGGGCCAACCAGGCAGAAACTTAGATGTATATGCAGCTGATATGGCGCGTATCGAGGTTCTATCTGGACCACAAGGCACTCTATTTGGTGCTAGCTCACAAGCCGGTGTTGTTAGAATGATTACTAACAAACCTGTCATAGGCGAATCATCAAGCAGCTTAGAAGTTGAAATGAGAGCTATGGCTGAAGGCGATACAGGTAATAAGTTTGAATATGTAAATAACATTCCTATGGGCGAAAGCACAGCATTGAGATTTGTTGCTTACAGAGACCAAAGAGGTGGTTACATTGATCAAGTTGCTGGAACACTTACTGCAAGCTTCATCTGCACGCTTTAGAGCTGCTGGAACTGTTAGACAAAATGGCCTTCCTGTTTCTTCATCTAGAGCGGGCTTCCAAGCTGGCGCAGATCTTTCTAATGCTACGCTTTTAAGCGCCCTTGCAATTGTTAAAGAAAATGCCAATGAATCTACTTACGAAGGCTTTAGAGCAAGTATTAAGCATGAGATTAATGATGAGTGGGATGCTTTGGTAACTGTTGCAACTCAAACTATTGATGCTGATGGTGTGTTTTTTGTAGATCCTACTTTGGGTGACTTAGAAATCCAAAGATACACTGATGATTCTATTGAAGATGAATATGACAACATGAGCTTAACTCTTACTGGTTCTATTGGTGATCTTGAAGTTGTTTATACTGGTGCTTACACAGACAGAACTTCAGACCAAAATGTAGATTACACTGACTATCTATTTGTTGGCCAATATCTTCCTTACTACATTTGTGATTATTACGTAACTTATACATCAAATGCTCCTGGCAATGTCCCAACTGGAACATGTGGAGCTCCGAACTTATTGGTTGATTCAACAACAAATACTGAAGTGCAGACTCATGAATTACGAATTAGTGGTGCAATAAACGACACTACGAGTTTTACAGCTGGTGCATTTATGAGTGATCTCGAATTAACGGAGTTAAACTTATTTAATTACCCGGGTTCAGTCGGCAATGATATTGACTATGCTGCAAACTATGCTTTGACTGATACTTCAGTCTCTGGATCAATAAATAATGCAAGTCCTGGCTGGTTCTCAGCAGGACCATATAGCGAGCCGGTAATATTCTTCAACGATATTAGAAGAACTGACAAGCAACAAGGTATCTTTGGTGAGGTTAGTATGGACGTGTCAGAAACATCCGAACTTACCGTAGGTGCAAGATGGTATGACATTGAAGTTGATTTTGAGGGCAGTGCCAACTCATCATTCTATAATGGGTTTGGAGCTCCTGATACTCAGCAATTTGGTTCTAATTTATCAGCTCAATATGCACCAGGAAATGCTAACGGGTATCCTGATACAGCGAAAAGTGATGGGGTTATTGGAAAAATAACCTATTCTTGGAATCCATCTGAAGATCTTATGTATTACGTAACTTGGTCAGAAGGCTTTAGACCAGGACTATTAAATAGACCGGTTGGATCATCTAATGCGGCTGGAACATACACGGTTAAGCCTGAAGTTAAGTCTGATGAAGTAACCAACTATGAGTTTGGTTGGAAAGCTGTTCTTGCCGATGGGCAACTAAGATTTAATGGTAGTGCATTCATGGTTGATGTTAGCGGCCTTCAAACAACTGTCTTTGATCCAAGTATTGTGAACTTATTCTTCTCGGATAATGCAGCGGATGCTGAAATCATGGGTCTTGAAGGAGACTTTATTTATTATCCTGATCTAGATGGCTGGATGCTATCAGGTGCTTTCTCACTATTAAGCACAGAGATTACTAAAAGCTTAGTTCCTACTGACGATATTAAAGTTGGATCTGATTTAGCTTTTGCTCCAGGCATACAGGGCAACCTAGCTGCTAGAAAAGAATGGGCAATGGCCTCTGGTAATACTGGACATTATCAAGCTCAGTTAACATGGTCTGATGATAGTTATTCCGATGTTATGGAGCCTAATAAAGCTATTCAAGATAGCTATAGCTTTATTAACATGCGCGCTGGAATAAGTAACGATTCTTGGATGGCTGAAGTCTACATAGATAACATTACTGATGAAAGAGCTGAAATCAATAATACTTTTATTTTTGACAGACAGCGAGTGGGAATAATAAGACCAACTACCGTAGGTCTTAGATTTAAGCGACACTTTAACTAATCTAGGTTTTAAGTAATAAAAAAGGGAGCTCAAGCTCCCTTTTTTATTTTTATAAAGGAATATTATTTATTATTTTTGTTAAAATATTACTCAAATGAAAGAAGATAAATTTAATGCAGATGAAGCTACTCTCTCAGTAGATTTAAGCGAAGCCACTCAAGCCGTTAAGGACAATAGGTTTGAAGACGCTCTCATGCTATTTGAAATAATCCTGAAGGATCATCCCAATCACATTGATGGCTTATACCTTGCATCTGTTTCATCAAGGTATTTAAAAAAATTCGATGATGCAAAAAAATATATTGAACGTTTATTGACGAATGCTCCTGATATGGGCCGGGCATATCAAGAACTGGGTCACATCAATCGCGATATGGGAAACGAAGAGCAAGCAGTTATTCATTACAGACAAGCTTGTGAACTCAATCCAGCTTTACTGGCGTCATGGAATTCTTTGTATCAATATTTTGTTAAAAGTAAAAATAAACCTGCTGCTGATCATGCTCTGAATCAAATTGAGAAACGAAAATCTCTTCCAAATGCATTGTTATACATAGACCAAATACTTAACGAGGGTAGATTGGGCTTGGCTGAGACAAAAATTAGAGCCTTTCTTAAAAAGAATCCTACACATACCTACGCAATGTCACTCTTATCTGAAATTGCCAATCGATTAGGTTACTTTGATGATGCAGAATTTTTGCTCGAAAAAGCTGTTGAATTTAAGCCCAATGATGGTGACCTAAGAATGCAATATGCTTCAATTCTTAGGAAAAAACAAAAATTTACCAAGACCATGGAGCAAGTCAACATTCTGTGTGATCAATACCCAGATAATCTAACCTATCAAGCTCATAAAGCCAGTGAAATTATGCAAAATGGAGACCATGAGACAGCAATAACATTGTTTGACGATATTCTTGATAAGAACCCATATAATTTCAGCACGCATACATCAAAAGGGCATGCACAAAAGACTCTTGGAAAGACGGATCAAGCAATTAACAGCTATCAATCAGCCTATAAAATTAAACCAGATCACGGGGAGTCTTTCTTCTCATTGGCAAATTTAAAAACCTATTCTTTCACCTCTGATGAATTGAATAGCATGAGAGAGCAGGTTAAGAGAGTGGATTTATCATTAAGAGATAAAGCATATTTCCATTTTGCTCTTGCTCAAGGCTGCGAATCAATTGGTGAATTTGATGAGGCTTTTTTTCACCTAGAAACAGGTAATAAAATTAAAAATGACCAGAGTAAATATTCCATAGAAAGAATGGATGCAGAGCTACAAGCTCAGATAGATGTTTGTGACGAAGATTTTTTTCAAGACCTTGGTGCCGGTGGGCACTTAACCAAAGATCCAATATTTATATTAGGACTCCCAAGAGCTGGCTCAACACTTATTGAACAAATCTTAGCATCGCATTCTATGATTGATGGAACCTTGGAGCTGCCTAATATTCTGTCTATAGCGCAAAGCCTTCGAGGTGGAGATATTTATGGCAAGCTGGGTAACTATCCAAAGAGCTTGAAGACATTGACGCTCGAGCAAAGAGAGGCTTTCGGGAAGAGTTTCATTGAAGATACTAGGATACACAGAAAAGATGCGCCCATGTTTACAGATAAGATGCCTAATAATTTCAGGCATATTGGCTTAATTCATTTGATGATGCCAAATGCAAAAATTATAGATGCAAGAAGATACCCTTTAGATTGCTGCTTTAGTATGTTCAAGCAACTTTTTGCTCAAGGACAAGAATTCTCATATGGTCTTGCAGAAGCTGGTAGTTATTACAACAGCTATATTAAGTTAATGGATCACTGGGACAAGGTGCTACCAAATAAGATCTTAAGGGTTAACAACGAAGACGTTATTGATGATCTTGAGGGACAGGTGAAGAGAATGCTCGACTATTTAGAGCTACCCTTTGAGGAAGAATGTATTTCATTTCATAAAACCAACCGATCAGTCAGAACTGCCAGCTCTGAGCAGGTCCGAAGACCTGTGAATAAAGATGGCATGGGTCGATGGAAGCCCTATGCTAAAAACCTTAAACCTTTATTAGAAAGTTTAGATAAAAATCTATTAACGTCAGAAGACATCTCTATAATTAAATAGTCTCTCTTAAAAAACTAGCGCTATAAATACCATGAAAAATTTATCTACCACAAGCTTGCCCAAAAAATATATTGAGGTTCTTGGAAAGCAAATGGCTTATTGTGAAATCGGCGAGGGCGATCCGATAATCTTTCAACACGGTAATCCTACTTCTTCATATCTTTGGCGAAATGTCATGCCTCACCTAGAGGCTCAAGGTCGCTGTATAGCGATTGATTTAATTGGTATGGGAGATAGCGATAAACTTGAAGATGCGGGCAATAACACCTATTCATTTGAAGTTCAAAAAAAGTACTTTGATGCTTGTTTAAAAGCTCTAAATATTACCGAAGATATTACCTTGGTTATTCATGATTGGGGTTCTGCGCTAGGCTTCACTTGGGCCAATGAAAATCCAGAAAAAGTTAAAGCAATTGCTTATATGGAAGGGATAGTCAGGCCTTTGCAATGGGATGAGTGGAGCAAAGATGCCAAGGGAATTTTTCAAGGCTTTCGTTCAGATGCTGGAGAAGAGATGATATTAAAGAAAAATTTATTTATTGAGGCCGTTCTTCCAGGATCTATTCTTAGAGATTTAAATGACGAAGAAATGAATGAATACAGAAGACCATTTCAGGATGAAGCTGATAGGCGCCCAACCCTTGATTGGCCAAGACAAATTCCATTAGATAATGAGCCCAAGGCAGTAGTTGATATAGTTCAAAGCTATGCAGATTGGATGGAGAAAAATGAAATTCCAAAACTTTTTATTAATGCTGAGCCTGGAGCAATCCTTGTCGGTTCTCAGAGAGATTTTTGCAGAACATGGAAAAATCAAACCGAAGTAACCGTAAAGGGCAGCCACTTTATTCAAGAGGATTCACCGCATGAGATAGGCGAAGCCATCAAAGAATGGCTTGGATTAATACCACGAAAAATTTAGTATAATATTGGCTTAAATTTATATAAGCAGAGCTACCACATTAATATTATTGCAGTTGAGAATCTCCTCAAAATCTATCCTGATCCTGAGAATCCCAAAGTATTTTTTAATGCTGTTGATGGTATTAGCTTCCACATTAAAGCTGGAGAAGTATATGGGTTGCTAGGTCCCAATGGAGCAGGCAAGACCTCTACACTTGAAATGCTGGAGGGAATGAATGACATCGATGGAGGCTCAGCCACTATCAACGGGTTGAATGTTAGTCAAAATAGCTATGAAGTAAAAAAAATAATTGGCGTGCAGCTCCAAGCTAATGAGTACTTTGATCGGCTGAACTTAATAGAGCTGCTCATTTTATTTGGTAAGTTATATTCTCAAGAAATTGATCCCATTACACTGCTGGAAGGAGTTAACCTAGCAGAAAAGGCAAATGCAAAGCCTGAAGAACTATCCGGCGGACAAAAACAAAGATTTTCAATTGCTTGTGCTTTAGTGAATAATCCAAAAGTACTTTTTTTAGATGAGCCGACTACTGGTCTTGACCCTCAGGCTAAAAGAAATCTGTGGCAACTAATTAGAGACTTAAACTCAGATGGCATGACCATAGTGCTGACTACTCACAACATGGAAGAAGCAGAGTATTTATGTGACCGCATTGCAATTATGGATCAAGGCAAGATTGTTGCTGAGGATACGCCGCAAAATCTTATTTTAAAATATGCACCGGAACCGCCTCAAGCTGCATTGCATGGAAACATAGAAGATGTTTTTCTTGTCTTAACAGGCCATGAGCTAAGAGATTAAATGTTTACTTCAGCTCAATTACATCTTGCCAAAGTTTTTCTAAAAATTTTTTTGCGTAACAGGCAGTCTATCTTTTTCTCAATGCTTTTTCCTCTTATCTTTACGGGTGTATTTTTCTTCTCTGGAGGTCCTTCAGATCCAATAAAACTTGGGTTGGTAAACATGTCTCAAAGCGCTATTGCCAGTCAATTTTCTGACTTGGTCATTGCAGAGCCTTCTTTTAATGTTACTAAAGGGAGCCTTATTGAATTAAGAGAAGAGCTAATTATTGGCGATCAAACTGCAATTATTCTTATCCCTGAGGACTTTACATTTATCGAGGGCTCAAGCCAGCTCAGCTTAATTTTGGATGCCTCCCAAGTTAGGCAAGCTAGCTCGATTCAAGAAACGTTAGAAAATTCCCTGCTTGCCATTGAAAGAGATGTTCGAGGGATAAAACCAATGTTTAATTTGGTTGTTGAAGATGTTCAGGCTCGACCTCAACGTTACATAGATTTTTTGCTCCCAGGAATACTGGCCTACATGCTGATGAATCTTTGCATTGCTGGCAGCGGATTTAATATTGTTGAATACAGGAGACGGGGTATTTTAAAGCGACTCTTTGTAACTCCGATTCAACCCAAAGATTTTATTGTGGCAATTATTTTATCTCGCATGGTTATCGTCTTAACACAAATTTCTGTCATGCTTGGCTTAGCAATTATGCTCTTAGATATTAATGTAGTGGGGGGACTTCCTTCACTTTATGGGATGGTAATTCTTGGAACTTTTATTTTTCTTTGCATAGGATTTTTTCTCGGAAGCCTGGCTAAAACTCAAGAAGCTATTCAACCAATTGTTGCTCTGACTTCATTCCCACAGCTCATTCTCTCAGGTGTATTCTTTCCAATTAGCTCAATGCATGAATTCATTCAACCAATTGCTCATGTGCTTCCACTGAGTGTAGTTGTATCAGGGCTTCGAAGTATTACCAATGATGGTATGGCCTTATTAACGCTCAATTCCACAACCGTTGGTGTGGGTATTTGGATGGGCATTAGTTTTTTTGTGGCTATTAAATACTTTGTTTGGAAAGAAGTCGCTAACTAAAGAAGTGATAAAATATCCTTATGAGCTTTAGCAGCAAAGGTAAGTTCCAAAATGAAAATGAGATAGCAAAAATTTTGCTTTCTAAATCATCCTTTCTTCAAAATCCAGCTATCACTCAAAATACTGAATTGCTTATTCAGTTATGTAGAAACAACACAAAGCAACGAACAAAGCTTGATGTTTTTATGAAGGAATATGGGCTATCGAATGCTGAAGGCATTGCTTTAATGTGCTTAGCTGAATCATTGATGCGAATACCTGATAATGCAACAAGAGATAGTTTAATCAATGAAAAGCTTACTTCGGCCAGTTGGTCAGAGCACCTGGGGAGAGCTGAAAGCTTTCTTGTGAATTCAGCAACATGGGGCCTAGAGTTTTCTAAAAAGTTTTTACAAGCTTCATCTAGTTCCAGTAATTTTTGGCTTATTTCTCTCAGCAAGAAAATAGGGGAAGCATCCATAAGAGAGGCGGTAAAAATTGCAATGCAAATTTTGAGCAAAGAATTTGTTTGCGCACAAGACATCAAAGAATTAGAAAACTCTTCTTGGCTAAAATCTCATCGATGTTCATTTGACATGTTGGGTGAGGCTTCTAGACATCAATTTCAATCAGATGCTTATTTTGAGTCTTATCTTGAAGCTATAAACTCTATTGGTCACATCAACAGTACCCACAATCTTTCGAATGGAATCTCGATTAAATTATCTGCTTTATATTCTAAATATGATGCTTTGCATCAAAGAGAGGTTAAAGGCTTTTTGCTGCCAAGGGTGAGAGACTTAGTCATTGAGGCTGCTGCACAAGATGTTCCAGTAACGATTGATGCAGAAGAGCAAGATAGGCTCTCATTAAGCTTATCGATCATCGCAGAGCTAGCTTTGGATCCTTTAATAAAAGATTGGCCTAAACTGGGTTTGGCAGTGCAGGCTTACGGCAAAAGATCACCTCAAGTCATTGATCATCTTGCTCAGCTAGTCCAGCAAAGAGAAACAATGCATGTGAGGCTTGTGAAAGGTGCATATTGGGATTATGAAATTAAAAATGCTCAAGTAAAAGGCTTGAATGGCTACCCAGTTTTTACTAACAAAAAACTCACGGATATTAATTACTTAGTCACGGCCAAGCAACTAATAGAGACTCCGAATCTTGAAGCAAGTTTTGCCACTCACAATGCTCATACAATCTCAGCAATTGCTAGCCTAGCTCAGGATAAGATGGAGCAAGTAGAGTTTCAAAGACTCTATGGCATGGGGGAGGTTCTCTATTCAGCATGTGAAGAGGTCTTCGATAACTTTAGTCAAAGCAGTATTTACTGCCCAATAGGAAAACATAAAGAGTTATTACCTTATTTGGTGAGAAGGTTATTGGAAAACGGAGCGAACAGCTCTTTTATTAACCAATATCTTAGCAATGAGATTCCAGCAAGCGATCTATCATTTAATCCAGCTGCCGCAATACAAGATCAGCTAGATCATAAGAAGCTTTCAAATCTTCCATTGCCAACTGACATCTATTTATCAAGACAAAATTCTCACGGCCTAGATTTAAGTGAGCCAGAATTTTGTGAGAGTCTAACTCAAGATTTAATAGCCTTTAATAAAGATAGAATTCAGGCTTCAGCACTAAGTTCATTGAAAGTTAATTCACTGGAAAAGAAAGATATTTTATCAAAATGCAATCAATCAAATATCGGCTTGGTTCATTTTTCTGATCCCGCTGCCGTTGCAAGTCTATCCTTTCAAATATCTCTAGAGTGGATGAATGCTTCCTTAGATCATCGAGCACTTGTATTGAATGAGGTTGCTAACTCCATTGAGGCTGACTCTTTACAGTTTATTTATTTATTAATGCATGAGGCTGGTAAAACTATTCAGGATGCGCATGATGAGATAAGAGAGGCTGTTGATTTTCTTAGATACTATGCTCAACAATCGGCTTCACTGAATTCTCAATCTTCGCAATTAGGTCCAACCGGCGAAGACAATATATTGGAATATTGCCCTAAAGGATTAGTTGCATGCATTAGTCCATGGAATTTTCCTCTTGCAATAACTTTAGGGCAAATTGCCGCAGCTCTTGTCACTGGGAACACAGTTATTGCCAAGGCATCAGAAGAGACTCCATTGATAGCTTACAAAGCTATCAGTTTATTTTTTGATCATGGGTTGCCCAAAGACGCTCTTCATCTTTTGCTGGGAAATGGAGAGTTGGGACAAGCCATTATTTCCTCTCAAGCCATAGATTTAGTTGTCTTTACAGGGTCATTGAAGACCGCAAAAAGCATTCACAATAATCTATCTGCTAAGCCTGGCAAGATTGTTCCTTTAATTGCAGAAACTGGAGGCTTGAATTCAATGGTTGTGGATTCTAGCGCTCTCATAGAGCGAGCATGTGATGACATTATGAGATCTGCTTTTAATTCAGCAGGGCAAAGGTGTTCAGCATTAAGATTATTATTGGTGCATGAAACAATTTATGGAGAACTTATCTCTATGCTGAAAGGCATGATGAATGAATTTATCATTGGAAACCCGACGGATCCAAGTGTAGACATGGGACCCATGATCTCGCTTGAAGCAGCTCAAGAGCTATATGATTATCTAGATGAATCTGATGCTGCAAGACTGGAAATTTTTCAACCACAAGCCTCAACCGAACTATGGAAAACAGTGGTTTCCACCAACTCTTATTGAACTCAAGTCAATTGACACACTAAATGAAGAAAAATTTGGTCCTATTTTACATGTGATGCAATTCAAAGAAGAAACTCTAGACAGCACTCTGACTCAAATTGAAGCTAAAGGCTTTGGCTTAACTTTTGGTATCCATACAAGAATAGACGAAAAAGCTATTCATGCATCAAAGCTTATTTCAGCAGGTAATACTTACATTAATAGAGATATTATTGGTGCAATCGTTGAAAGTCAGCCATTTGGAGGTAAAAATCTTTCAGGAACTGGATTTAAAGCGGGCGGCCCAAATTACTTAATCCAATTTGTTGATGAGAGAACCATTTCTGTTAATACAGTTGCCATTGGCGGCAATGCAGAGCTGCTTAATCAAGCCAGCGAGGATATTACTTAATTTAATTGACAATTTGTGTTTTAGCACGCTGTAACATCTAATGAAACAAACCTTATAGCCATAGGGCTTGCTCAATAATTTTTTTAAAAAATATTAGGTAAAAAGTAAAAACTGCGGTATAAATGTCTCGTTATTGTAAATAGTTACAATTTACATTTATCACTTAGGAGATAAACATGTTAAATAAATTTATGTGGACTGCTTCAAAGCTCTCCATTGCAACCCTAATTGCTGTTGGCTCAATGCTCTCAGTTGGCTCATTTGCTCAAGACAACGAATACGTCGAAGAAGTTGTTAGCATTGGTACTCGTGGAAAACCTAGATCTGTATCTAGCTCCCCAGTTCCTGTTGACGTGCTAAGTTCTGAAGATATTAGCAAAACTGGTACAGATGATCTTTTGTTGCAGCTTCAAGGAAGTGTGCCTTCATTGAATGTCCATCTCCAGCCAATTAGTGATGCAGCAAGTATGATTCGCCCTGCAAACTTAAGAGGTTTGTCAGCTGATAGTACATTGATTACGGTTAATGGAAAAAGACGTCATCATGCTTCAGTTATTGCCTTCCAAGGCGGTGGAGTAAATGATGGTTCCCAGGGTGCAGATATTTCTGTTATCCCAGCTATTGCACTTAAAAGAGTTGAAGTCCTAAGAGACGGCGCTTCAGCACAATATGGTTCTGATGCTATAGCAGGAGTCATTAACTTTGTTCTGGACGATATCTCAGAAGGCGGAAGTCTTTCATACAAAATGGGTGAATACACAGAAGGCGATGGTGCTACTAGTACTATTTCAGGTAAATACGGCATGCCTCTTGGCCAAGATGGTTTTGTCACTACAAGTTTTCAAATCAGACAAGCTGATGACACTTCAAGAAGTGCTCAAAGACCAGATGCTGCTGCTCTAATTGCCGCGGGAAATTCTGCAGTTGCAAATCCAGCACAAATTTGGGGTGCTCCAAAAATTGATGATGATGTTACTTTCTTTATGAATTCTGGCGTTATGAACAGCGATGGCTCAGAGTCATACATGTTTGGTAACTATTCTGAAAGAGATGTTGATGGTGGGTTCTACTACAGAAATCCAGACGGCAGAAGTGGCGTATTCACAATTGGTGACTACAGAGCTGTGGGTAACGTAGATGGAACTTGTGCTTATGGCACTGGCGCATCAGGACAAGTGGACCCTTCAGATTACGCCACAAGAGATCTAATTATGGCAGATCCAAGCTGTTTCATAATGAACCAAATCGCTCCTGGTGGTTACACACCAAGATTCTTGGGTAACATTACAGATACTTCCCTAACAGTTGGAAGAAGAGGCGACATTTCAAATGGTATGCTTAGTGGTTATTCATATGACCTCAGCGGATCAGTTGGAAGAAATGAAGCTGACTTTGGTTTGAATAACACAGTAAACCCTTCCATGGGTCCTGATACACCTCGTAACTTTGATACTGGTTCATACATTGAGTTAGAGAAAACATTTAACTTTGATTTAACCAAGCAAGTTGACTCTATGACTGTTGCTTACGGAGTTGAGTGGAGAGAAGAAACTTTTGAGGTTATCTCAGGGGAAGAAGCTTCATGGAAAGCTGGCAAATATGCACTTCAAGGATTTAATGTTGGATCACATGGATTTGCTGGATTTTCTCCAGACTCTCAAGGTTCATTCACCAGAAGAAGTTATGGTTTATACGCTGATTTAGAAAATCAAGTTAGCGATGAGTTATTACTTGGCGGAGCATTTAGGTATGAGGATTACTCATCATTTGGCGACACAAACGACTTCAAACTTAAAGCAATGTATCAGGTTAATGAAAACGTATCCTTGCGTGCTTCTACAAGTACTGGTTTCAGAGCTCCTACTCAAGGACAAGTTAATGTTGTTAACACTCAAACAACCCTTGTTCAGGGTCAGTTGACTCAGGCGCAGACACTGCCTGGATTTAAGCTTGGTGTAGGACAATTAAAACCTGAAGAAGCAACTAATACTTCATTCGGAGTTGTTTACAACAAAGATGGCTTATCTTTAACAGCTGATTTCTTTAATATTGAGCTTGAAGACAGGGTTGCTTTAACAAGTAATGCAGCTCCTACTGCCGCTCAGGTTGCAGCAATGGGTGCAGCAGGCATACCTAACCCAGAATTAATTGGTCAGGTTAATTACTTTACCAATGATTTTGATACCGAGACTTCAGGATTCGACTTAGTGGCTTCTTACAGCACAGTATTAATGGGAGCTGACTCAGATATTAGCGCAGCTTGGAACCATACTGAAACTGAAGTAACTAACTCAGGCGCTGTAACTGGTGCATTTAAAGTTAAGCGTTTAGAAGAAGGTCTTCCTGAAGATAGAATGACATTGACACTTGATCAATCTTGGAGCGATAAAGTTAGCTCATTTGTTCGAGCTAATTACTATGGCGAAGCCTATGTAGTTCATGCTGACTACTTTGGCTCAACTTCAGATGCTGAATGGACAGTTGATGCTTCTGTTAACTTCCAGTTAACAGATCAATTCAATGTTTCTGCTGGAGTTCAAAACTTATTTGACACTGAAGCCCTTAAACTTGAAGGCTCTGAAGGAGCTAAAGGTGAAGGAGTTCCCGGTAATCTTCTTGGAGGAATCTATTATGAGACCTCACCATATGGCATAGAAGGTGCTTTTTGGTACGTAAGTGCAGGATATAACTTCTAAGTTAAGTTTTAAAATAAAAAGGGTACTTTTTAGTACCCTTTTTTATGGCTAAGATTATTTTTTTACTATAGCTGAGATACAAAAGAGTCCAACCGAAACAGCTGGGCCTATACCAAATGCAAAAATGATTGTTGCCAGCCCAATGGTTCCACCTAATGTCCAACCAATCGCAACCACTACTATTTCAATAGAGGCTCTTACCCAAGCTATAGGAAAACCTGTCACTCGTTGGAATCCAGTCATGAGTCCATCCCTAGGGCCTGGTCCAAGATTTGTAATTAAGTATATTCCGCTAGCAAAACCTACTAATACAGTCCCGATACAAGCCTGAAGGATTCTAAATCCATATTGTTCAGGGTGAGGAAGGAAAGGAAGAGACCACTCGATCACAGCTGCAATAATAATTACATTGAGCATTGTGCCAACTCCAGGCATCTGTTTTAAGGGTATCCAAAGGAGAAGCACTGCTAGGCTGATCAAAAACGTGAGGCTACCAATGCTTAGACTTGTTGAAATAGATAAGCCTTCTGCAAGAACAGTCCATGGACTCATTCCAGCACCGGCAGTAATGATTAATGACTCACCTAGACCAAATAAAGTTAACCCAAAGCAAAGAATTAATACTGTTAAAGGTGATGGAGAAAAATTTAATGGCTTATCAGAACTCCAGCTCACCTTGGGAACAGACTTAACAGAAAAAATTTTCATGGGCATATCAGATAACGTTTCGCGCTAGTGTAAATTAAGAAAGTTTCAATTACTCTTTTATAGGTAAAATAATTTCAACAATCTAAGGGTTAATTAAAATATAATTCACCTATGAATGAGTCCGATATTTCTAGAGTAATTGAGATGGCATGGGAGGATAGAACTCCTTTTGATGCTATTGAAGCGCAATTTGGTCTAAATGAGCAAGCTGTAAAGGAGTTGATGAGAGGTAATTTAAAAAGATCTTCATATCAGCTTTGGCGTAAAAGAGTTACAGGCAGAGGCACCAAACATCTTGCTAAAAGAAGTTTCTCTGTTGGACGCCATCAATCTTACGATCATAACAAACATTAATTCCGATCTGCTTTTACATTACTAAAATTTCCAGTTAGTATTTAGTTATATATAAATTGGAGACAGTAATGAAAAATATCTTTTTATCATTAATGCTTATGACAGCAATTAATGTTCAATCTGGCCATCACGAAAGCCACGAAAGCCACAAAAGCATGGATGATGCCAAATCAATAGTTACCCAAGCCTATGCAACCTTTGCATCTGGTGATACGGATGCCTGGGCTGCATTACATGCAGATGATCTTGTATTCACTGTCTTTGGAGACATAGCAACTTCTGGTCGTCATGTAGGCCCTCAGGCAGTAATTGAAAATGTTTTTGGTCCAATAGCGGTTCATTGGCCAACATTTACTATCACTCACAAAACCATGTATTCCGATGGCAATATGGTCTTTGTTCACTCAGATATGACAGGTGACAATTTAGACACAGAAACATTGCATATGTTTAGAGTTGAGAATGGACTCATTCAAACCTTTACAGCGTTTGACGATACTGATTCCATGGCAGCTGCAGACGTAACAAATAATTAAGGAGTAATTCATGAAAAAAATATTTTTATTAGGTTTTATGATTGTTGGTATTGGAGCATTTGCAGCTCATCATGAGGAAGAGAAGGTTGCAGCCCAAGGAATGATTTCATCAGATGTCTTTGATCTTGCTGGAGAAATGGATTTATATGTTGAAAAATATGAATCGTGCGGTCAAGCCGATGGAAAAGAACATTTTCATCCATATGGAACAGTTGTTTATGTCTTAGATGGCGAGACTACAACAAATTCGTCCGGTTCATTTGAGCCAGTAAAGAAAGACGAATATTGGTTTGAAAGATCAAATTGGGTTCACGGTGGTGTAGATCCAGACTCTCCAGAAGTAGACGATACTCAATGCAGAAAGATGTTAGTTATTCGAGTTGCAAAAAAAGGTGAATCTCCCACAGTCTTTGTAGATTAATTAGTTAGTGATGAGATTGCTGGGCAGAAATTCCCTTATCTTCTCAGTAATTTTTTTAGTTGGATGTGCTTCAAAGCCACTAGATTTGCTGGAGCAACCTAGCAATCCCTATGCTCAGCATGGAGTAGAAGGGTACATGGGTACTGTGATGGCATCTTGCTTGGCAACCCCATCTCCAATGCCACCTATAAGAAAAAGTAAAAATGGACCACTAAGTCAAAGCGATACTTATTTTGATTGCGTGGATCGAGAGATCTTAAAAAAAGAAGTCAGGGATAAAGAAAGCAAAGAATAGATTTACTTTGTTTTTTTCCAGCGTGTTTTTGCCTTAGATCCTACTTTTTTGTTCCCACCAGGTTTTCCAGTACTACTATTGCTAGGTCTGCCGCCGGATCTTCCGCCACCACCTGGTTTTGAAAAATTACCACCTGGCTTTCCATCTGAGCTTCGTTTGTTTCTTGAAAAGGATGGTTTTCTGCCTCTTGGGTTTCTTGACCTAGAATCACCACCACCACTTGAAGGTTTATCAGTCGGCTTAAAAGCTTCATGGCTTGTTTGATCTATTTTAATCTTGAGAAGGCCTTCAATGCCTCTTAAAAACTTGTGCTCATCAACACTCATTAAAGATATGGCAGTTCCTTCTTGCCCCGCGCGACCGGTTCGACCAATTCTATGAATGTAATCGTTTGGGTAAGTTGGCATATCAAAGTTAACAACAAAAGGCAGGTTGCTGATATCTATGCCTCGAGCAGCAACATCAGTTGCAACTAAGATTCGAACATCTTTTTCCTTAAATTCTCTTAATGCTCTGGTTCTTGCTCCTTGAGTTTTGTCACCATGAATAGTACCTGTTTGGATGCCCGCTGCGTTAAGGTGCTTAGAAATCTTTTCACAGCCATGCTTGGTTCTTGAGAAAACTAAGGCTTGTTCCCATTGCTCATCCTCAATCATGTGCGCTAGCAGATTATTTTTCTTGCCTTTGTCAACGTGGTAAATGACCTGTTTAATTTTGGTAACAGCAGTGTTTGGTGATTGAGCGCTAATCTCTACCAACTCATCGCCCAAGGATTGAGCTAGCTTTTTAATTTCTGGAGAAAAGGTTGCTGAGAAGAGTAAATTTTGTCTCTCAGGAGGAGTCATGCCAATAATTTTTTTGATGTCATGAATAAAACCCATGTCTAGCATATGATCAGCCTCATCCAAGACTAGTATTTGCACTTGATCCAGCTTGACAGCTTTCTGATTAACTAAATCTAGCAATCTTCCTGGAGTTGCAACTAAGACGTCTACACCCTTTTTTAGCTTAGATTTTTGTGGGAAGATTTTTGCTCCACCAAATACAGCGGTGGAGGTGGTTGCAGTGAACTTACCGTATGTATATACGCTTTCTCTTACCTGAGCTGCAAGCTCACGAGTTGGGGTCAACACAAGAGCATGAACATTCTTGCTGTAAGGTTTTGCTCTCTCTTGAAGCATTTCGATGATCGGCAGTACAAAGCTTCCTGTCTTACCTGTGCCTGTTTGAGCAGCAGCCATGAGATTCTTGCCTGCAAGGATCACTGGGATAGCCTGTTGTTGAATTTCAGAAGGTTCTGTGTGCTTGAGTTCTTCTAGTGATCTTAATATTGGTTCGGATAAACCGAGTTCTTTAAATGACATTTTTTCTTAATAAAATTGGGAATGAGAGAGTTCAGATGACTGCAGAGTATAGACTTAGACGCCTTGGGTCAATTAAAGATTAGATATAAATATACATTAACTTTCATCTTAGGCTATGCCTTTGCTATTTTTCTCGTATAATCCTCATCAATTTAAGGTCACCATGAATAAAAACTCACTAAGAAATATAGCCATTATTGCCCATGTAGATCATGGAAAAACAACATTGGTTGATAAGTTGCTTCAGCAATCTGGCACTCTTGATCGCAAGAACATGGCCACGGATCGAATCATGGATTCTAACGATCAGGAGAAAGAAAGAGGCATTACTATTCTTGCAAAGAATACTGCCATAAACTGGAAGGACCACAGAATTAATATTATTGATACACCAGGCCATGCTGATTTTGGAGGCGAGGTTGAGCGAGTCTTGTCAATGGTGGACTCTGTGTTATTGCTGGTAGACGCTGTGGATGGCCCCATGCCCCAAACCCGCTTTGTTACCCAAAAGGCATTTGAGCTCGGGCTAAAACCTATTCTCGTGATTAATAAGGTTGATAGACCTGAGGCAAGACCCCATTGGGTTTTAGATCAAGTGTTTGAATTATTTGATAATCTTGGTGCAACTGATGACCAATTAGATTTCAACGTTATATACGCATCCGCACTCAATGGACTTGCTGGACTAGAAGCAGATGAGTTGGCAGAGGATATGACGCCGTTGCTAGATATGATCGTAGCAAAGGTATCTGCGCCTGATGTTGATGAAGAAGCTCCATTCAGAATGCAAATTAGCGCACTAGATAGCAACAGCTATGTTGGTGTTATAGGAATCGGCAGGATTACCGGTGGGTCTGTTAAACCCAACGCAAGAGTGATTGTTGTTGATAAAGATCTGAAAGAGCGAAAAGCAAAAATCTTACAGGTATTAGGTCATCATGGACTAGAGCGCGTGGAGATTGAACAAGCTAAAGCCGGTGATATTATTTGTATTACAGGAGTAGAAGCTTTAAATATTTCAGATACTCTGTGCGACCCTGAGCATATTAATCCTATGCCCCCATTAACTGTTGATGAGCCCACGGTGAGTATGGTCTTTCAGGTAAATGATTCTCCATTTTGCGGTCAAGAGGGAAAGTATGTTACTTCAAGAAATATCAAGGATCGTTTAGAGCAAGAGCTTCTTCACAATGTAGCTTTGAGAGTTGAAGACGGTGAAAGTGCAGATAAGTTTAAAGTTTCCGGGCGAGGTGAGCTGCATCTTTCTGTTCTTATTGAAACTATGAGACGAGAAAATTATGAGGTAGCCGTTTCAAAGCCCCAAGTGATTCAGCGAGAAGTAGATGGTGTGATTCATGAGCCTTTTGAGATCGTGGTTATTGATATTGAAGAGCAACATCAAGGCGCCATTATGGAAGAGATGGGTAACAGGAAGGCTGACCTTCAATCTATTACAGTGACCGAGAATGGCAGAATGAAACTAGACTTCATGGCTCCTTCGCGGGGCATGATTGGCTTTCGCTCAAGTTTCCTAACGTTAACTAGCGGCAGTGGAATTCTTACCAGCATCTTTGATCATTATGGGCCAGCCAAAAAGGGAGAAATTGCAAAGCGTCAAAACGGAGTTATGTACTCAATGACAGCTGGCAAAACATTAGCCTATGGCTTATTTAATTTGCAAAATAGAGGCAGAATGTTTGTAGGCCATGGCTTGGATGTCTACAAAGGTCAAATTGTTGGATTGCATGCTCGTGATAATGATTTGCCAGTTAATCCAACAAAAGCAAAGCAATTAAACAATATCCGCGCCGCAGGAACCGATGAAAATCTTATTTTGACCCCTCATATTGTTCACACCCTTGAGCAAGCATTGGAATTTATTGAAGATGACGAGCTCGTGGAGGTTACACCGCAAAGTATCAGACTCAGAAAAAAAGTTATCAGATAGTAGGATGTAATAGCTTGCTAGAAAGCAAGCAAGCCTTTTGCAATTTATTGAAAGAATATAAGATTAAGGTGTTCTAATTTTTTTAAGGTAGTTTTTAATGATATATGTTGTTTTTTCATTATTTTTTGCCCTTGTTTTATTTATTGGTAATGCAGCAGCATCTATCTTTCTTGGAATTATTTTTGCTTTAATTATCAAGCCTGACAAGTCTTTTGTGTCTCTTAAGATTGGTACGACACCATTGCAAATTGGAATTGTCATTCTGGGAGCAACTATTAGTCTGCCTTATGCCTGGAGCGTTAGCGCTAATTACCTTCCATGGATTTCTCTTTTTGTTCTCGGTTCTTTTTTTGCCGGCTTAGTGCTTGGAAAAATTCTTGGTATTCATCATCGCATTGCCTTTTTGCTATCTGCAGGAGCAGCTATTTGCGGTGGGACAGCCATGGCAGCAGTTGCCCCAATTATCAAGGCAAAGCCTCAAGAGCTCTTAATTGCCATGACGATTGTATTTCTTCTAAATGCGTTAGCTATAATCTTTTTTCCAATTATCGGAGGCTACCTAGAGATGACCAATTTTCAATTTGGAGCTTGGTCTGCTTTGGCAATTCATGACACCAGTTCTGTTATTGGATCAGCTCTTACATATAGCAACGAGTCAGCTCAAGTTGCAGCCACTTTAAAGCTTGGAAGAACTATTTGGATTATCCCTCTTATTTTAATTACAAATTGGGTCATCAATCGTCAAGCAGAAACAACAAAATTTCCACGATTCATTTTATTTTTTATTCTAGCTATTGTTTTAAACACGGCACTCAATTTCAATGATCAAGTTTTAGACGTATTGAAAATTGCCAGCCAACTTTTTCTGATGCTTGGATTATTTTGTATCGGCACTCAGTTTAATGTGCAAGAGCTCAAATCTATCAGCGGCAAGCCATTAATTCTAGCGTTACTTCTTTGGATGATGGTTATACCGTCAGCTTACTGGCTTGTTACGTACTTTTAATTCATTCTTAATAGTGAATATAAAATTTTAATCATCAGTAAAGAAAAAATAAGCATCATCAGCTATGATCTATGTGAGTAGGGGAAAAATATGAAAGATTTAAATAATAAAGTTGCTGTGGTAACTGGTGCTGGCAGTGGAATTGGAAGAGGGATCGCAGAGCATGCTGCTAAGGCAGGTATGCGCTTAGTGCTAGCAGATATAAACGAAGAAGGTCTGAATGAAACTCTTACCATGGTCAAATCATGTGGAGTTGAAGCGATCTCAAGGGTGACAGATGTCAGCAGTCTTGATGAAGTGGAAAATCTTGCAAGCCAAACCTACGAGACCTTTCAAAACTGCCATCTTCTTTTTAATAATGCTGGCGTCCTGGGGCCTGCTTCACTTAGTGAGGTAAATAGAGATATGTATGATTGGCTTATTAATATTAATCTTGGAGGATGCTTCAATGGCGTTCATGCGTTTCTTCCAAGAATGAAAGCATCTGGCGAGGAATCTCATATCATTGCAACTTGTTCTACTTCAGGCTTTATTGCGTATCCAATGTTGAGCCTCTATTCTGCATCAAAGTTTGGGATTCGAGGCTTGATGACATCTTTAAGAGCAGAGCTGGCTATGAGCAACTCAAACGTTGGAGTTAGTATTGTTTGCCCTGGTGAAGTAACCACAAATATAGTAAATAGCACTTTTCAATCTAATGAGTCCGCTGAAAATAAACCAGTAGCTGATATCGATCCTACGGCAATGCTAGAGGTTGCAGCAGAGGATGCTCAAAATACTTACCCAATATCTCCATTAGAAGCAGCTCAAGGTATTTTTGCAGGAATTAAAAACAAAGAGTTTTATATTTTTACCCACAAAGGCTACAAGCGACAATTAGAAGATATTTCAAGCGAGTACCTTGAGGCTTTTGATAGAGCAATGTTCCAGTAACTTCTAAAATATGCTGTATAAGATATTGTTTGGAATTTTTATTGTCGTTATATTAGCGGCCTTAATTTTTGGCCCTAAGGCTCTTAGAGTTTACAACTTTATTCATTTATTTGATGAAGATAAGATTTCGAATAACTTTATTAATATAAACAAAGTTTTCCCAACTACCCCTATTGCCAAATCAAAGAGTCCTCATGTCTTTGTGAAACGAGCTTTTGAGCTTCCTGAATTTTATGAACTTGATGGTAAAACATACAATCTTGAAGAGTCGTTGGATTATTTCAAATCAGATGGATTGATCGTTTTACATAAAGGCGATTTACTTTATGAGAGTTATTGGCAAGGTAACTCTAAAGATACTACTCATATTTCTTGGTCAGTAGCGAAATCTTTTCTGTCAGCTCTTATTGGCATTGCATATCATGATGGCTTGATTGCAGATTTAAATGATCCTATTACCAAATACCTTAAAGATTTTATTGGAACAGGATATGAGAATGTTCCCATTAGAGATATTTTACAAATGTCATCTGGAGTTGTTTTCAATGAAGACTATGCCGACCCTAATTCTGATATTAACAAGTTTGCTCGAGCTGTAGCAGAGGGCACATCAATGAGAGATTTTGCGAAGACTCTCAGAAATGGAAAAGTTCCAGGAACCTTTAATCACTATGTGAGTATTGATACTCAGATGCTGGGTATGCTGCTTGAAGAGGTAACTGGCAAGCGACTTGCCCAAAGTTTACATGAAAAAATTTGGGCTAAAATAGGAATGGAGAATGATGCCTATTATATGGTGGATGACACTGGCATGGAGTGGGCTCTTGGTGGTCTGAACGCAACCCTCAGAGATTATGCAAAATTTGGCTTACTCTACTTAAATAAGGGTAATTGGGAAGGGCAGCAGGTTGTCCCTGAAGATTGGGTAGACGCCTCTCATGTTGCTGATCAGCCGCATCTTCTGCCTGGTAAAAATGATCTATCTTCTAATGACTGGGGGTATGGTTATCAATGGTGGATTCCTGGTTTCCCTGATACAGATTATTTAGCCGCAGGGATTTACAATCAATATATTTACATAGATCCGGTTACAAATGTTGTAATAGCCAAAACCTCATCTAATTACAAATTCAATGAAGAGCGAGAATATTCCAAAGCTGCCCATGTGGCAATATTTCGCGCCATCGCTAACTCTACCAAAGGAGAACTTTTACCATGATTAAAAATAGTTTATTGGCTTTAGTATTGATGATTTCTTTTAACGCAAATGCTTGGTGGGATACTGGTCATGAAATGGTCTGCTCCGAAGCTTATAATTTACTTTCTCCAGCAGCCAAAAAAGCTGTTGATCCTTTGTCTGAAGCAGAAGGTTCATTTGGGCGTTCTTGTTTGTGGGCTGATTGGGTTAAAAGAGAGAGAAAGGATACAAGAGATTGGCACTATATTAATCTATCTGATGATCAGCAAGATGTCTCTGAGGCGCGTTGCCCAGAAAACGGATGCCTTATTCAAGCTTTTCATGATCAGGTAAAAATCTTAAAAAATTCACAAACTTCTTTTCTTCAAAAACAAGAAGCCCTATGGTTCATTGGACATTTTGTTGGGGACATTCACCAGCCAATGCATGTTGGTTACCCAGAGGATTTAGGTGGCAATCGCCATCAATTAGAGTTAGCAGATGGTACTAAAACAAATATGCATAAGGTTTGGGATGGTCAAATTATTGAGTATGTTGAATCTAAGATTGGTAAAAAGAATTTTCATTTAGGAGTAAAGAACAAAATTAAAATCTTTCTTGATTAGAGCATTCTCCTGAAATAGAAAACTGGGCTCAGGAGAGCAGAGACATCGCTATGTCTAATTCAGTTGGATATAAGGGGGCAGTTTTAAAAGTGACCTCAAATGAGTACATGGAGACACATGGCCCAATTGTTCAAGATCGCATAGCTTTAGGAGCCATTAGACTAAGCAATACATTAAACAGTATCTTTGATAATAAGGATTAAGTAACACTTAATGCGTAGTCTTTTTCAATACTTTAATCGACGCAAACCGACAACAAAATACGTTCTATCGCTTGATGGCGGCGGAGTCAGAGCGATAGCTGCATTAGTTTTCCTGAAACGCCTTGAAGCAGCGTCAGGCAAAAAAGTGTTTGATATCTTTGATTTTTTTATTGGCACAAGCGCAGGCGGCATCAATGCTCTAAATATAGGTGGTTTAGGCATGGATTCAAATGAGTTAGAAGAATTCTGGTCTCAAGAAAATTTAAACAAAACAATGTCTAAATCTTTCTGGGGCACGGGCTCATTCCTGCAAACTAAACCTAAGTATGATGGGATTGGCAAAAGAGAAGTTCTTTTTAATACTTTTAAAGATTTGTCTTTAGGGGAGTCCAAGAAACCTGTTGCTGTTTTAGCCTATGACGTTGAAAAGAGAATACCGCGCTTACTGAGCTCATACGATGAACCGGGAATAAAAATCTTGAGTGCAGCCAGTGCAACTAGCGCAGCGCCAATTTACTACTCAACCCAAGAGATTGATGATGGTAGTTGGTTGATAGATGGAGGAATCGTAGCTAATAATCCTTCTTTGCTTGGTTACGCAGAAGCTCAAAAACTTTTCCCAAATAATAATATAAAAATATTAAGCATTGGAGCAGGGATTAATCGTCGCAAGATAAATGGTAAGAACTCTTCCAAATGGGGAGCCCTCAATTGGTTTAACCACGATATTTTAGGAATCATGCTCGAATCAAGTATTTTTGATGAGATAGCCACAGACTTAGTGGGAGAAAATTACTTGAGAATTAATTCCTCCTACAGGCCTTGTCAACAGAAGAATGGATGACAATTCAGAAGTGAATTTAGAGAGGATACATCTGATGGGTATGGAGTGGTGGTCAGAGTTTGGGAGCAAAACTAGCAAGTTCTTAAATCTCTAATTTATAGAGTTTTATTGCATAAAATACTGTACACTTGCTTTTTTGTTTTTATTAGAAAGGAATTTTATGAATATTTATGTTGGAAATCTCCCTTGGAGTATAGACGACTCAGGTCTAGAGCAGGTTTTTGCGGAACACGGTACAGTAACCTCGGCTAGAGTGATTACTGATCGTCAAACAAACCGCTCACGTGGTTTTGGCTTTGTTGAAATGTCTGACGGTGGTGAAAATGCCATCGAAGCACTAAACGATGCTGAAGTAGATGGTAGAAAATTAACTGTTAACGAATCTCGTCCTAGAGACGAATAAAAAGGGAATAATATGAATATTTATGTAGGAAATCTTCCATGGAGTATAGATAACTCTGGATTAGAGCAAGTATTTGCTGAGCACGGTACTGTAACTTCAGCTAAAGTTGTTACTGATCGTGAAACTAACCGCTCACGTGGTTTTGGTTTTGTTGAAATGTCTGACGGTGGCGAAAATGCTATTCAAGCATTAAACGATGCTGAAGTAGACGGTAGAAAACTGGTAGTTAACGAGTCTCGTCCAAGAGACTAGTTTTTATGAGTTACCTCGGACTGGTTGGATTATTTGGTCTTATCGGTTTAACAGGCTTACTCAATAAAGTACATCCAAGTCAATCAGGAAGCTCAATAAGGTTATTGGGCTTGCTTGGTTTATTAGGCTTGGTAGGATTGTACATTCCCACTCTCGGTGCTTGCGGTGCTTTTGGTGCTCTAGGGGTTTGGAATCATCAAAATACTTCAATAGCTCGGCTCTCTTACTTGGGCTGCCTAGGTGTAATTGGTATCGTCCAAACTATTAGTTTTTATCTTTAGTTGCCAATACCAGCAAGCCTGCTGCTATTGCTAAATTTTTAACAAAATTCTGCATTTCGTGTGCATACGACGGATCGCCTGCTAATGTCCAAAAATCATGTATGTAAATATTGATAAGAATAGTTAATCCAAAAAGCATAATGGATGTCAGCCTAAGATTATGCCCCAGTATCAAAAAGAGCCCGCCTAATAATTGAATTGCTATTGTTAGAGGCAGAAGCACTGTGCTGAAAGGCACTCCTTTTAGTCTCATTAAAGTTAACGTTGCCATAAAATCAAAAATCTTTCCTAAACCTGGAAGAATAAAATATATACCTAGCAAAGATCGTCCAACCACAAAATATAAAGTATCAAATTTTTTTAACCATTCCATTTTATGTCCTGTTATTAATTGCAATACTAGACTAACATTAAAATATACCTAGGAGAAAACCATGAAAAATATTTTTAACTCAGTAGGATTTATTAGCCTCTTATTAGCATTTTCATCTATGACGCAGTCAGCTCATCATGCTGATCCATTGCTAGAAGCTATTAAAGATCCAGCAAGAAATAGCGCCTATGCAGCAAGAGATAATTCTCGTCATCCATATGAGACTTTATCTTTTTTTAACATCACCCCATCAATGCAGGTTTTAGAGCTATCTTCTGGAGGTGGCTGGTATACAGAAATTCTTGCGCCATACTTAAGAGGCGCTGGTTCATTGACTGTGACTCATAACAACCCTGAATCAGGGGCTTATTCAAAACGATCCAGAGAAGCGTTTGATAAAAAGATTCAATCTAATCCATTATTTGAAGGTGTAACAGTTGTTACCATGGGAGAGCCCCTGACTCCAAAATCTAAGGACTTAGTCCTAACTTTCAGAAATCTCCATAATTGGCTGGCCCGTGACACCATGAAAGCAACCATGCTAGAAGCATACGATGCTTTAAAGCCTGGGGGACATTTTGGTGTAGTGGAGCATAGAGCGCCTGAGGGCTCTTCAATGGAATATATGACCACCAGTGGTTATGTTTCCCAATCTCTTGCTATTGAAGTTGCTGAGAGTGTTGGCTTTACCTTGGTTGAAACCTCGGAGATTAACGCCAATTCCAAAGATACTAAAGATCACCCTAAGGGAGTTTGGACACTGCCTCCTTCTTATAGATTGAAAGATGAAAATCGTTCCAAATATGAAGCAATTGGTGAGTCTGACAGAATGACTTTATTATTTATGAAGTAGCCTTCTTTTGGGTGATAAAAAATAGTATCACCCCCGATAGAGAGCTAATCAGGGCTAAAATAGAAAATATTTTTAACAATATATTGTTAATATTATCCCTATCTACGTAATCCATGATGTGGAGTCCCCATAAAAAATCCCATATTCTCCAGCTAGAGGATCTAATTGCTACAATTTCTCCACTCAAAGCATCCAGATAGACTTTAATATTATCTTGATGGTCTGTTATGACTTGATATAAAGGTAACTGCCTTCCTCTGTACTCAGCACCAGCTGGCACCTCAAATATTTCTAATGCAGAAAGGGGGTTAAGAAAGGTTTTATTTTTTACAATCATCATTGCTTCATCGAGGCTTATCTTGGAGGCTAAAGAGCCATCCTGGTTAAGATAAGATATTCCATTAATTGTATTAATTTTAATAATAGGCTGATCCATCCTCGTAAAAATATTAATAGACTTAGCCTGAAGTTCTGGAAGTTCTTGCAGATCAAAGCTTAGCTCTTCGATCTTTTGATTTCTGAGATGCTCACCTCTAACAAGTTCAATTTTATTGAACGCAAAGTAAATTCCAGAAACGGTCCAGAGCAATAGCTGTATAGAAATAAATAAGCTTAGGTACTTATGTATTTTTCTAATTAAAGGCCTCATCTTTTAAGCAAATTCACTATTTCTTCAACCTTGTCATCAAACGAAGCGCTCTCACTTAAAGAATCTTTAACGCAAGCCTTCAGATGACTTTTAAGAATCTTACCCTCCACAGACACTAATGCATTTTTTACAGCCTTTAATTGGTTGAGGATATCGATGCAATACTTTTCATCATCAATCATAGATTGCAATCCACGAACCTGCCCTTCAATTTTCTTAAGATTAATTAACTGCTCTTTATGATTCATATTATAAATTTATAAAAATTGTGGAACTAAATATGTGAATATTGTTGCAAATAAAAAGATGCAAGCAGACGCATAAAACACATTCCTAGATCGTCTTCGTGTTGTCATGCATAGGCGGCCCAGCTCAGGGTCAGCAGGGCATGGTAGATTAAAATTTCTATAATTGGCATAACCTGCAATAAGGAGCATTACCAAAGCAAAAAAAGTAATATACAGCTTGTATTGCGATAGGGTTATTAAGAATGGAAATGTACTAACTAAACTAGCAAAACTTGCACCAGCACCCAGAGCTACAAAAATAGCTGGAAGAGCGCAACATACAAGTGTCGATGATGAAGCAAAGAGCGCAAAAAAATTGGCTGCTTTCTCGTTGACAGCTTGTTCAGGTTCCATAACTAAATTTTAATTATCTGAATATCAGTTGCATTTTGACCATTGGAAAGAATCTTCTTTTGAATCTCTTCAAAATTAATATTTTTATCTTGGCTATAAGCTATTAATACCTTTCCACCGCTTAAATCGACGTCAACTTTTAGCACTGTTTTATCTTTTGCAAATGTTTTCTCAATTCCTCTTGCGCAAAAATCACAAACCATTCCGCTCACACTGATTATAGCGACCTGTTTTCCTTCAAGGGTTGATACAAATTTATCAAATCGCTCTGGATTAACCACCAACAGCTTTCCATCCACCATCGTATCGTGAAGGTGTCCCTCGTGACTATGGCCCTCCATATCATGCATCGCATGATCTTGGGCAGCAGCGGTAATACATACCATTATCAAGAATACACAGTTATAGCTTTTTCATATTGTCTCCTTAAAACCTATACATTAAATGAATATCCCAGTTGGAGGTATCGCTATACCCAAACTCAACAAGAGCATTCCCCTTAAAAAATTTTAGAACTGGGTAGGTATCCCAATTACTCGTTAAATCGTTCTTTTTAGATTTTAACATCAGCCAGGTATGAAGATCGCCATATTCTCCAATGTACGGAGCCACACCAACTTGCAGGTATTGCTCTATGTAGTCCAATGTCTTCATCATAGTTTTTTTGTAACCGAAACCCTGCATATAAGCTTCTAGTCTCCCAATCTCCATGCGTTCCATAGAAATAATGATCCAGGCCATTGGATGATAAGCCAGATTGGAGGTAAAGATTTCTTTGAGAGTTTTTCGTATTTCGTCGATTGAGCAAATAGGTCAATCTTAGGTAAGAGTAATTCGAATTAAAATATTTATCTTTTATTTGTTGAATGCCAACGGAGTATTTATATGATGGAGAATAATGATAATAAGCTGAATCTTGCATATTATTTGATTCCATCATTAGGGTGTAGCCCCCCGAGTAAGAAATAGGACGCGCCTCAAGATTTGCAAAATGAAAGAAAAATACTAATATAATCAACGCCTTTATACCCATGGGGGGTATCTTAACGCATTAGTCATTTGTGTCAACAGATCATTTTCTATGTTGCTAAATTGCATGCAATGATTACACTTAAACTTAAGTTAATTATTATTGGAGACTTGCAAATGAAATATTTACTATCACTATGCGTTCTAGCTTTTAGCTTTTAGCGTATCTGCGGCGCATCATGAAGAGGGTGAGCACTCGTCTGATATGCATTCAAATAGCTTTGTATACATCTCAACCTATGTTCAGACTGTTGGTAAAAATCCAGAGGTCCTAAAGAAGGATCTGTTAAAAAATATTACGACTTTAGAAGAAAATGGTTATAACGCTTGCGGCATGTTGAGACACCAATTTGGTGGAGAAAGATCTTTTATGACTTACTGTTATTTTGATGACTGGGATCAGTTTGCAAAAATTAATGATAATAGTGAGCCTTTAGGTGGAAATCCAAAGCAATTATTTGGCGATCATACCGATAAATTAGCTGCGGTAGTTGTTCGAAATCTCACAAAACCAACGACATATGTTTTGGAAGCTAAGTACTCTTTTGGTCCTTACCTTACAGACAATGAAAGAAGAGCCAACGCAAAGACACTTTTTGCTGCATATGACAAAGCTTTTGGTGGTTGTAATATGGCAGAACATATGTGGGGACCTGAGCTAACATGGAATTTCTACTGTGGATATGACAGTTACGCTGACTGGGCAAAGAAAGTTGAAGTTTTATCTGTAATTCATGAAGAGGAGCTTGCTGATCTTGAGCTTGGGGTATTAAATCATTCGGATCATTTGATGGTGCGAGTAGAAAGATAAGCCCTATATATTAGACTCAGAAAAGAGGGCATTTGCCCTCTTTTTTTTTGTTAAATAATTAGCAACCGCACATCGTTAAATCCCTTTGTTTCACTCGCATGATTACTCATGTGCATTAAAAAAGTATATTGCTTGACAACATTGTCAATTAGGGATAATTTTAGCGTATATATATTCATATTTTGGGGAAAAAATAATGAAATTTTCAAAAATTAGTCTTTTAATGGTTTTACCTTTATTTGTTTTTGCTGATAATCCTATAGTTCCAGCAGATAAAGATACATCTCAAAGTGCACCATCCTCGTCTCAGGCTCAGGTAGAGACCCGTTCAGTTGAAGTAACTGGCTTTGATACTTCTACCTCTTACTCATCGGATGAAGAGGGTGTTGAAGAGGTTATTGTTACAGGCATAAGAAGAAGCTTACAAAATGCTATTGATATCAAACGAAACAATGTTGGGATTGTTGATGCAATTACGGCAGAGGACTTTGGTAAATTTCCAGACGGCAATTTAGCTGAATCGCTTGCTAGAGTAGTTGGTATTGGAATAGATAGAAGCAATGTAGAAGGTGCAAGGATAGCAGTTCGTGGTTTGGTCCAGAATTAAATTTGGTAACTTTAAATGGAAGGCAGATGCCAACAGTCCCGGGTCAATACGAAGGGGGGAGATCATTTAATTTTGGTGATATTTCATCTCATGGAGTTGCAGCCGTTGAAGTATACAAATCAGTTAATAGTGCATTACCTTCAGGTGGTATTGGTGCCGCGGTTAATATGGTTACGACTAAACCTTTAGATATTGAAGGAACTCTTACCTCAGGCAGCATTAACTACTTGCATGACTCATCCAGTAAAGAAGATAAGCCTATTGAAGCCGCTTTTGTTCATAGTGCGAATAAAGGTAATTGGGGTTATGCAATTTCAGGTTCTATCCAGGAAAGAAATAATGTTGAAGAAGGTACTAGGGAATCAAACTGGATAACTGTAGAGGACATGGCTCTTACAGAAGGTTACTTTAGAGTGGACAAAAATGCTGCTGGCATTAGTAATGGAAATACACGAGCTGACGGCAAAACATTTTATCAAGAACCTAGCGCCTACCTTATCAAGGAGAATGATAGAGAAAGAGTTAATGCTCAAGGTTCGGTTCAATATGATTTTGAGAAAGCTAGAGCAACGTTAGATTACACTTACTCCAAAGTTGATTTCAGCTCAAATGGTCAAATGTTTGGATCATGGTTAGGTGGCTGGGGAACAACAGCAGGAACAATCAATAAAAACGGAGCTTATACAGATGTTACGGTCGGTGGCAGGGGTTATGACCATCAATTAATCTGGGGCAATACTGAGAGTGAGAATAAATCATTAGGTTTTAATCTAGCCATTCAGCATTCGGATTCATTAAGCATAGAGCTTGATTATCATAATTCTTCTGCTGAAAAAATTGGAACAGAGCTTCCAAACGAAATGGGTTTTGTCACTCCTGCTGATGCAGTTATTACTCATAGAAATGGTGGCAGTAATGGCATTAATACTTTTAGCTATTCTAAAGATTTCAGTGCCAATGACTTTAGTCATTCTGGTTTAATTTATCGTGATGCCTCCAAGCAGAATGATATGGAGCAACTGCAATTAAAAGGTGAATGGCTTAATCTTGAGGGTGGATTTTTAAAATCTGTTCAATTCGGAATGTCTACCAATGAATCTGAGTTTAGTGATGTTCGATCTGAGCTAAATACTCCGCTGGCACCAGTAGTTGCTGCCTCTTCAGACCTCTTCACTAAAACTCCATTAAATGGTTTTATGGATGGGTTTAATGTTAATTTTGGATCCAGCTACTACTTTGCAATCGATCCTGCTGTAGCAAAAAATGCATGGCAAGTTAATGTTGGTCTTTTTGATTCTGGACCGGTTGATACCAATGATAGGGTTGTAGAGAACTTAGACTCATTGTTTGTTCAAGCAGACATGGAATTCTCAGTAAATGACAAGCCGTTACTAGTTGTTGCCGGCTTAAGATATGAAGAGTCAGAGGTTACCTCAACTGGTCTCGAGTCTACTCCTACAAATATCAGATGGGACATGATTCAAGGTTTAACCTATATTACAGGTGGTGCAGTAGATGCTCCTAAAACTGGAAGCAGCGACATGTTATTGCCTTCACTGGCAATGTCCTATGCTATAGAAGAAGATAAAATTTTAAGATTTTCAGCCAGTCGCTCTATGGCGAGACCTAGCTTGCAAGACTTAAGATCTTCTCTTTCTTTTTCTAATAAAGACTTTTTTACTCCCACTGCATCAGGCGGCAATCCTTCGCTGGAGTCTCTAAAATCTACAAATTTTGATTTAGCATATGAATGGTATTACGCAGAAGGAAGCTATTTCTCAGTAAACTATTTCTTTAAAGAAATTGAGGATTTCATTAGTAGTTCTATTACGACTGGAAACCTTTATGGTCTAACTAATCCTGCACAATCAGAAATTGGTCAATACGCTCAAGCATGTGTAAATGCTTGGGATGCTGCTGGAAGACCTCAAACTGGCTTTCCTGGTGAAGGTGGAACAGGCGATTGCGTTTCTCAACAAGCGCTTTGGGCTCAAAGCTGGATGACACCTCAGCAACATATGGGTTGGGTTGCTTTGGCAATGAGTCGTGGCATAGACGTTTCTGCAGGTTTTCCATACGGAGCTTGTGACTATGATGGTTGGTGGAGATGTGAGCCTGGATATATCGATGGAACAGCCAGCGATCCAGCAGCAAACTTTCAAATCACAAGACCTGCAAATCTAGAAACAGGAGACGTTGATGGTTTTGAAATTGTTTTACAGCATTTATTTGCTGACACAGGATATGGAGCTCAATTTAATGCAACCATAGTAAATGGGGGTGACGTTGATGTTGACAGATCTAAAATTGGAAAACAATTTATCTTACCTGGCCTTGGCGACTCTGGTAACGCATCATTCTTCTACGAAGATGAAAAAGTAACTGCTCGAATTGCACTGAACAAAAGAGGAGAAACAATTGTCGGTTTCGGCAATTATGATCAACCGCTTTATGTCATGGAGAGAGATCAAATAGATGCCTCTTTTGCTTATAGAATTAATGAGCATGCAACTGTGTTTGTTGAAGGTCAAAACCTTAACGATGAAAATACTAGACTGTATGCAAGGCACCCAGAAATGCTTTTCTTGGCGCAAGATCATGGTCCAATTTATAGAGTTGGATTTAGATATAAGTATTAAATCATATTAGTAAAATATAAAAGAGGAGCTTTTGCTCCTCTTTTTTTTGGTAACATATAAAAATGAAAAAATTAATTCAATTGCTATTGCCAGTAATATTATTTGCTGGGTGTGCTCCCCAGCAACCTCCAGAAGTTAATTACCTGCAAGAAAAAATCACTTACTCATCGAAGAATATTATTGGATTTGAGAATCTCTTTGGTGAAGCCTTGCTAACGCAAGAAGATTTAGAAATATTTGGCATCATGCATTTTCCTGATGATTATGATGCGAGCCAAAAATATCCAGTCATAGTTGCATCTCATGGCTCCTTGAACTGGAGAGCGCATCACCTAGATTACTTAGAGCAAATGAGACAAGCGAATTATATAGTTTTCGCTATGCATCCTTTTGATTCAAGGGGGGTTAATAGCACTGTAGGCAATCAGATTAATGTAACCAGCGAATCTGTTATTTATGATATGGCCACTTCATTAAATTTATTATGGGATGATCCCAGGATAAACAATCAAAAGATATATGCAGCAGGTTGGAGTCTCGGAGGAACAGCCGCTCTTTTCAATGCATGGAGCCCACTTCAAGAAGCCTTGAATCTTCCCAATGCATCATTTGCAGGATATTTAATGTGGTATCCAGGATGCTTAGCTTTACCTGATCTTAATGAATGGGATAAAGACTTTATGCAAATTTATATTGGAGAAGATGATAATTGGACACCACCCCAGCCATGTAAGGAATTAGTTGCTTTAATGAATAATCAAGGTGGTAATGCTCATATTGAGTTATACCCTAATGCATTTCACTCTTTCGATAGTCCGAATCCTTTAAAGCTATGGCCAGATGCATATAGCTGGGCAAACTGTAAATTGAAGCTAAATGGTGAAACTAAAAAAGTATATGATCCTAGTAATACTGAGCTAGATTTCTCTGATCCAAAAGCAAGGCGGGCTGCATATGAAAGCTGTGCTGTTAAAGGGGAGGTTATGGCAGGTGCTAGCCCTGAGTACCAAAATGCTGCGTTTGAACATTTGGCAACTTTATTGCCAAAGCTGGATTAGCCAGAAAACTCTTTCCAGCCTCTAAAGCCACCTTCTAAATTTTGGACATTGGTAAACCCAATGTCTTTTAATGTTTTTCCAGCAAGAGAGGCTCTGCTTCCGCCCCCACAATAAACCACTATAGGCGTGTCTGCATGGAGCTCATTTTCATCAGGGGCTAACTTCATCTCTATTAAGCCTCTGGGAACATTCACGGCGCTATCAATTGCTCCTGTATCTTTAATCTCACTGCCTTCTCTTACATCAATAATTAAAAATTTCTTTTGATCTAAAGCGAATTCCTCACATGTAATTTTTGGCACAAGTCCATGCGCCAAATCAATTAAGTGTTTTAAGTTTTTCATAGATTTATTATCAGCATATTAAGGTTTTCAATCAAATATTTTTATTATTTATCGTCATATGCCTTCAACTTTATTCTTTTAATGTTATAGTCAATGTGTTCACTGAACACATATATAAATAATTAGTATATGTCAATAAATTAAACATAAAGGATCTATATAATGAAAAAAATCATAATGACAGCTATTTTAATATCTTTGCCATTTCAGGCTACTGCATCGATGGATATGCAAGAAGGCGTTGCGCTTAAAGGATCAATTTTTGCAGTTAAAACAGCAAAGAAATACTCTTCAGTTGAAGGGTGTACAACTGCTGCAAATGCTAAAAGCAGAGTAAAAGGATTTACTTTTAACACTACTTCAAAAAAATGTACTTTGTACAAGTCTATTCGGGGCGAAAGGAAAAATACCTCCTCAGTTTCTGGCAAGAAATCCTAAGATAGTTAATCTTTTAAAGAGGGGTTTTAGCCCCTCTTTTTTTGTATTCGATAAATCCTCACTCATCTTGATTGCAGGCATGCCTTTGTTCTCCTCAGCACTAGATTCAATTCCTTCCATTTAACCTTGGTTTTACAATGAATTTCTTGCATACTTATTTTTCTATGAAAAAAGTAATGCTACATTTTAGTCTTTCTCAAAACCATGTAGCTCAGTTTGAACTGAAGCAAGAGCACTTTTGTGCCCTAAAATTCAGTATCAGCACCTCTTCTCCAAAACTTAGATCACTTTAATCTACCCCTTTAATGGCGTACCTTCATAATTAATGATGAAAAATTTTATATCCACTCAATCTTGGTCCAGGTCTCAGCTTCAGGACATTCTAGATTTCGCAAGATCTCTTAAAGAGAATCCTTATCAGCCGCTGCTAAAAAATAAATCTGTGGCCATGCTCTTTTTTAACCCATCTCTAAGAACAAAAACCAGTTTTGAAATTGGTATTAGCGAACTTCAGGGCACAGCTGTTATTTTACAACCGGGTAAGGATGCTTGGCCGATTGAGTTTAAGGATAATATTGAGATGAATGGAGACGAAGAAGAGCATGTTAAAGAAGTGGCTCAGGTTCTATCTTCATACTGTGACTGCATAGCAATTAGAGCCTTTCCAGCTTTTGAAGATTGGAGTGTTGATCGAACAGATCATGTGATCAATAGTTTTGCACAATACGCAACTGTGCCAGTGGTCAATATGGAAACCATCGAGCATCCTTGCCAGGAACTCGCTCATATTCTTACTTTGCAGGAGCATTATGGTGATTTACAAGGCAAAGACTACCTATTAACTTGGACTTATCACCCTAAGCCTTTGAATACAGCAGTGGCTAATTCTAGCCTCCTTATTGCAAGTAAATTCGGGATGAATGTTAAGTTGCTATGTCCCTCGGAAGATTATTTGCTAGATGAAAGATACATCAATGCAGCCTCTAAAAATTGTTTGAGTGAAGGAACCTCATTTAGCGTTACTCATGACATTGAATCAGCTTATTCTGGCGCTGAAATTGTATATGCAAAAAGTTGGGGCTCGCTGGTGCATTATGGCAATTTGCCAGCAGAATTGAATTGTCGAAAAGATTTTAAGCACTTTATTGTTGATGAGCAGAAGATGGGCATGACCAATAATGCAGTTTTTAGTCACTGCTTGCCACTGCGTAGGAATGTCAAAGCAACAGATGCGGTGATGGATGCAGATTATTGTTTAGCAGTTAAGGAAGCAGCCAATAGGAAGCATGTTCAAAAATCCATGCTTACAAAAATTTTATAGGAAATATATTAATGAATAAAAAAATAGTCTTAGCATTTTCAGGTGGCCTCGATACTAGCTTTTGTATTCCATATCTGCTGGAGCAGAACTATGAAGTTCATACACTCTTTGTAAATACAGGTGGAATATCAGCAAAAGAGGAGAGAGCCATCACAAAAAGAGCGATGGAGCTTGGTGCAAAAAAACATCTAAATATTAATGTAGAAAAAAGTCTATGGTCTGAGGTCCTTAACACCATTGATCTATTCAGGTGCTTTGTATCAAAATAAGTATCCTGTTCTTTGTTCTGATAGATATTTGATCGTAAAAGAGTCGATTAAACTATGTCAAAAACTTAAAACAAAAAATATAGCTCACGGTTGCACTGGCATGGGCAATGATCAGGTGAGATTTGACCTTTCAATTAGGGCTCATGGCAGTTTTAATATTATTACCCCTATTCGTGAAATTCAAAACATTACAAAAAATGTTCGATCCTACGAAGAAGACTATTTAAAAGCTAAGGGTTTTAAGGTTCCATCACTGCACAAAAAATATAGTGTTAATGAAAACCTTATGGGAGCAACCATCTCTGGTTCTGAGATTGATGTTTGGGATGAGCCATCAAAGGAGAGCTTTGTTTTATGCAAGCAACCCCATCAATATCCAAAAAAACCTAAGTCAATGAAGATTAAGTTCTCTAAAGGAAGAGTTGTTTCCTTAAACGGCAAGAAAATATATGGCCCTGATCTTTTGCGTGATCTAAATAATATTGGCGGGTCATTTGGAATAGGTCGTTCAGTCTTTGCAAGTGACACCATTATTGGCTTGAAGGGAAGATTTGTTTTTGAGGCTCCTGGCATATCAATCTTAATGTCTGCACACAGAGCTTTAGAAGAATCTGTTTTAACGGACAAACAAAATACTTTTAAAAGAGCTGTTGGGCAAGAATGGGTTAATCTTGTTTATCGTGGATTTTTCTTTGAGCCCTTGAGAGAAAATCTAGAATCATTCTTAGTGGACTCTCAAAAAAATGTTACAGGCGAAGTTTTAATCAATCTAAGCCCAGGCAAAGTTGAAGCATTGGCAGTGCAATCCAAAAATATTTTAAAAAGCCAAGAGGGAGCTTATGCACAGTCAGCAACTTGGAGCGAAGCAGAGTCCAAGGGTTTTATTAAGCTGATAGGGCAAAGTACTTCTACTTGGTCATCCATCCATTACAAAAAATGAATACTGATCTAGAGCTATGCTTAAAACATCTTCAAGCTCTAGTTAGTTTCGATACTTCCAATCCTCCTAAAAAGATTCAATCTTCTGGCTTATTAGACTATTTGAATTCATTAAGTTATTTAAATCCTCAGGTTACTGATTTGGGAGATGGTTCGTTCAATATAATGCTTATCAAAGGTGACCCTAAGTACATATTTAATGTTCACTTAGATACGGTGCCACCAGGAGAGGGTTGGAACACAGATCCTCATGCTCTGTCTATTACTGATGAAAAAGCTATTGGCCTTGGGGCGTGTGACATCAAAGGCGCAGCAGCTTGCTTGTTGACACTGATCGAGCTTGGCCTTGATGATTACGCAGTTTTATTTTCAACGGATGAAGAGGCAGGTCAAAGCACTTGCATTAAAGAATTCATTAAAACGAAACCCAAATTTAAGGGAGTCATAGTTTCAGAGCCAACCAATAACTTAGGCGTTACATGTCACCGCGGAATTTACACCGGAACCCAGGAATTTTATGGCATTGCTGGGCATAGCTCAGACCAAAGAGCCATGGAAGATAATGCAATTCATAAACTTACCAATTGGTGCCATCATGCGTTGAATGCAGCACGTTCATTTGATAATGAAGCCATAGGACCTTTGAAAGGGCTGGCTTTTAATTTAGGTCTGATTGCGGGGGGCATTAAACCCAATATCATCGCTGATTCTGCAAGCATTAAATTTGGTTTTAGACCTCTGCCAGGACAAAATATTGATTTAATTTTAAGTTCATTGCAAACAGAATCAAACTTGAATGAATCTTCTTTTACCCCAGGTTTTATTGCGCCTGCTTTGCCAGCAAACGGGGATCTCAAGCCCTCAGAACTTATGTTGCAAGATCTCAACTTGCCGCCATCAGAGCCAGTAAATTTCTGGACGGAAGCATCTTTATTCAGTGAGGCTGGATTACCTGCCATCGTTTTTGGTCCCGGAGATATTTCTAATGCGCATCAACCCAATGAATACGTTGAGCTAAGTCAGCTATCCCAAGCATTAGATATTTACCGAGAAATAGTGAAATGAATTCACAATCCCCACTCTTTATTAAGGACACAATTCTAAAGTTGTTAGGTGCGATTGGCTCCGAGAAAGAAATTAAGAAATACATTGAAAAATATTCTTCACCTGAGCAGAGGTTTGCAATTATTAAGGTTGGCGGCTCTGTCATTCAAAATGATCTTGATAATTTAGTTACATCTTTAGTTTTTCTGGATCAGGTAGGATTAAAGCCAGTGATCTTGCATGGAGCAGGCCCCATGCTTTCTGCTGAATTAGATAATCTGGGTCTTGATTTCTCATTTATTGATGGTCAACGCGTTACATCTCCTCAGGTTCGTGATGTTGCCCAACGCATTTTTAAACAAACCAATCATCAAATTGTTGAAGCTCTTGAGCTACTAGGTGCCAATGCCGTAGGGCTAACATCAGATATCTTTGAATGCAAAATAGGTAAACCTGAGTTGGGATTGGTGGGAGAGATTGCCCAGGTAAATTTAGAGTCAATTAATCATGCTTTGGAGGCTGGAGCAATACCTGTGATAGCCCCTATTGGAGCTGATGATACCGAGATATTAAATATCAACGCTGATATAGCTTCAGTGGAGTTAGTGAAGGCAATGAATCCTTACAAGGTGATATTTTTATCTGAAATAGGGGGCATCTTCAATCAATCAAATAAGCTTATAGAAACCATTAACTTAGTGCTTGAGTATGATGATTTGATGCAACAAGATTGGTTGCACTCGGGCATGAAATTAAAATTAGAGCAGGTTAAAACAGTGCTGGATCATTTGCCAAAAACTTCTTCAGTTTCTATTACACAGCCAATTAATTTACCAAAAGAATTATTTACAGACTCAGGCTCTGGAACACTGGTAAAGCATGGTTTTAAGGTGGATGAGTTCAAGCAACCGGATCATCAAACTCAAGCTCACTTTAAAGCTATTATTGAATCTTCTTTTGATGGCAAGCTTGTTGATAATTTTTTTGATAAATCCGATGACTTACAAATTTTTATGACTGCTTGTAAAAGGGCAACCATAGCTATCTCTAATGAATTTAATATTCCTTACATGGATAAGTTCGGAGTGATTCCTGAAGCAAAAGGAGAGGGCTTGGGTGCAGGCATATGGCATGAGATGCGCAAGACATATCCTCAAGTTTTTTGGCGCTCAAGGTCAAGCAACCCAATCAATAAGTTCTATTCTTCAATCTGCGAAGGCTGTCAAAAAAATTCAGATTGGCATGTATTTTGGATTGGTATTTCCGACTACACATTGCTTAAAGATTGCATTGAATATGCTTTGAATAAACCGAAGAGTGTTATTTAAATGGATGTTAAAAAAATTGGATTATTAGGCGGCAGAGGTTATGTAGGCCAAGAAATATTTGAGCTTGTAAATAATCATCCTAAGCTCTCTATCACATCTGTCTATTCCTCATCTCAAGCAGGTCTTTCAGTGCCAGGTTCCGCTAAAGACAATTCGCTAAGCTACCTATCAATGGATTTAGCCAATTTGGAGTTAGGCAATGAAGATGCCTATGTGCTGGCACTTCCTAACGACCAATCGAAAGGTTACGTGGATAAAATTCTAGAGCATAATCCAAAGGCTATTTTGCTAGATATAAGCTCTGACCATCGATTCAATGCTTCCTGGGAATACCGGCTTCCAGAGCTCTCAGAGCCCGTCTCTGCAACTAAAATAAGTAATCCAGGATGTTATGCCACTGCCATGCAGCTTATGCTGGCTCCTCTTATAGATAAAATTAGCGGTCCTGTTAATTTTTTTGGTATTTCTGGCTATAGCGGGGCAGGAGCATCACCAAATCCTCGAAACGATAAAGAGCTGCTTTCTAATAACATATTGGCCTACTCCATGATTAACCACCTGCATGAGCAAGAGGTTAAGCACCAAATGTACAAGGAGATTTTTTTCACACCACACGTTGCTGAATTTTTTAGAGGCATTCATATGACAGGCAATATTATTTTGACAGATTCAATGTCGGCAGATGATGCTGAGAGAGTTTTTCAAGACTTTTATGCTGATAGCTCGTTGATAAAAGTGCAACATCCTGCTCCAAATCTCCAGCAGGTAAGAGGGACTTCTTTTGCAGTGATGGGTGGTTTTGAAGCAGACATAAACTCTAAAAGACTGACTTTTTGTTGCACTATTGATAACCTGCTAAAAGGCGCTGCAACCCAAGCAGTGCAAAATCTTAATAGTGCGTTTGGCTGGGATGATAATTTAGGGATTATTGAATAATGAAAATTTGGAATAAAAATATTAAAACCTCTAACTCGTCGATTGATGCTTTCTTATCTGGCGAAGATATTGTGTTAGATCAAGAGCTATTTCTTTATGACATTGAAGCCTCTATTGCGCATGCAGAAGAGCTTAAAGCGATTAATATTTTGAATGCCTCCGAGCTTAAAAAAATGGTTTCTGCGCTAAATAAACTTGCGAAATTATTTTCAATCAATAAATTTAAACTTGACCAAAAAATATGAAGATTGCCATTCAGCAATAGAAGATTTTCTCATTAAAGAGTTAGGTGACTTGGGAAAAAAAATTCACACCGGCAGAAGCCGAAATGATCAAGTCTTAGTTGCCATGCGACTTTATGCCAGAGATCATCTTCAGGACATTCAAGCATTAAACCTAAAAATTGCTCAAGCCTTTTTAGATAAAGCATCCAAGCATTCAACGGACATCATGCCTGGTTATACTCACATGCAAAGAGCCATGCCATCTACATGGGGTCTATGGTTTGGAGCTTTTGCAGAGTCTTTTATAGATAACGCAGAATTACTAGAAAACACTCAATCTTGGATGAATGTTAATCCTCTGGGCACAGCAGCTGGTTATGGAGTCAATCTCCCCATGAGAAGAGATCTCAGCACAAAAAAATTAGAATTTAAAAGAAAGCAACTCAATAGCCTCTATGTACAAAATAGTAGAGGAAAGTTTGAATTAGAACTTTTGGGTTCTCTGAAACAACCTATGCTGGATGTCCGTAAATTCTCTTGGGACATAAGCTTATTTGTCACTCAGGAATTTAACCTTTTAAGTTTAGATTCTAAATACTCAACTGGCTCATCCATCATGCCAAATAAATCCAACCCCGATGTAATTGAAGTTATGCGAGCTAATTACTCTATTTTAGCTGGACATTATTCTGAGTTAGAGAATTTAATTTCACTTCCAAGTGGCTATCACCGCGATCTGCAATTGACCAAAAGATCGCTTATTCATTCATTGCATGCAGTGTCTGGATCCTTGTCGTTATTACCTGACCTGATTAAATCAATCAAGATCAACAAAGCCAGGTCCCTAGATTTTGTTGATGATGATATGAAGATGACCGACCAGGCCTATGACTTAGTTCAGTCTGGCATGCCCTTTAGGGATGCATATATGATGGTGAAAGATAATCTGAACGTGGATACAAAAGCACCTCCTAAATCCGCTAAACGATTTTCTTCCGGCTCTCCGATGAATTTAGAGCTTCATGTATTAAGCTCAAGACTTAAAAAATTATCTAAGAGATAGCTCTTTTTTGCTTTTCATTTTTTAATATGAGAGTATTAAATAAGAATGAATAAGGCTATTAGAATTCAAAAATCTGAAGCTGCTAGAAATAAGCGTCATACAAGACGCGATATTGCTAACCAAAAACTTCTTAATGAGTACGCAAAATTAAGAAAGTTAAAAAAAAGTAAGTAACTAAAAGCAGCTCCATAAATTTTCATGCATCTCTATTGCAAGGATACTTTTTAATATAAATACTCTTGCAAATTGAGTGTTCGAGTCATTTAATACTCTTATGAGCGAAACTAAAAAATTTTTAGATAAATGGTATCAAGGCTATCGATCTGATGATCCGCAATTCTTAGAAGAGATACTAGATGAGTCTGTTGTTTTCTCTTCTCCAGTGGTCTTTAAGCCCATTGTGGGCAAGGAGATGACAAAACTCTATTTAATGGGTGCAGGCATTACTTTTAATATGGATAAGTTCTCTTATGTCCGAGAGGTCATTGATGGTCTAGATGTTATTTTAGAATTTGAGACTTTTATAGATGATATTTCAGTCAATGGCGTTGATATGATCCGCTGGAATGCCGAGGGCAAAATTATTGATTTCAAAGTGATGGTCAGGCCTCTGCAGGCAATCCACAAGCTGCAGCAAAAAATGTCTGAGGCTTTAGATTCCTTTAAACCCTAGATTTATTCATATCTAAATTCCTAGCTTCTGTTAGATATCTTACGCAAAAAAAAGGAGCTCATCTGAGCTCCTTGAAGTATCAAGTTAGTTAAAACTAGAAACTGTAATTAAATGTTACCCCATATGTTTTTGGTGCATTTGGATATCCCTCAAAGGATGTTCTAAATGGATCACCAACAGATGAAAAAGCTGTGTGGAGATACTTATCATCATTTATGTTGTTGCCGAAGAATATTATATCTAAATTACCCCTAGTTATTCCTGCACTAAAATTCAGAGTATCTTTTGTCTTTTCACAAGTTCCTGCTGCACACATAGCCACATTCTCTGAAGGAATAATTCTTATCAGTGTTGGTCCAGAATATAGATGATTGAATCTGACATAGCCTTCAGTGTTTCCTCGCATCCAATTCCAAGTTATTGAACTTGTAAGGGAATCATCGTGAACATTTTCAGGTTTAGTTCCACTCACGTCACCTGCAGCTGAGCCAGTAAAAGAGTCATATTTTGAGTCCATAATTAGCCCACCAAAAGTTATATCTATGTTTTCCACAGGAGAGAAAAGTAAGTCAAATTCAAAACCTTCTGACGATTGCATTCCTGCATTAGCTAATATGAAACCTGAGCTAACAAATGTATTAGACTGAAAGTCTTTAATCTCCTGGCTAAATGCTGTGAGGTTGAAATATCCTGTTGTCAATCTCATTTTTAGACCAAGCTCAAGAACCTCTGCTTCTTCTGGAGATGCATACCTTTGGCCTATAGCAGTATTTTCTGCAACTGGAGTACCAGCTGCCGCTAATGCTGCTCTTTCAGCCAGATTTGGTAATGAGTTTGTTGATAAGTTCCATGCAGAAGATTTAAATCCAGTTGAAACTCCTCCATAAAAATTCACATCGTCATTGAGCATGTATGTCAGTTTTGCTGTGTAATCAATGTTGTCATCGGATGATTGACCACTTTCGCCAGCGTTTGGGAACTGCTGCATTTCAGGAATGAACTGAAGAGCTTGAAACCCAAGTAATGCATTTGTCGCCGGATTTGCAGCTAATGCTGCTGCAGTAGCAGGATCAAAACCAGCTCCTATAAAAGCTGCAGTCCCAATACCTACAAAACCAAGTTGAGAAAAAACATCAGTGTTGACATCTATGCCTGTTGCCGCTTTTTCATCTTCAATGTAACTTGCACCAAGGATAGCGCCTAACTTATCAGTTAGACTTATGTCTACTTGCCCAAACAAAGTTGTTGTTTCGGTCTCTTGTGTAAAGTAACCGACGCTTCCTGTACCTTCCTGGAAAAATATTGATGCAGGCACGCCTAAAAGACCTGCAACAGTAGGAAGAGCTCCGCCTGATGCAACATTTGCAAATGTATTAAATGTTGGTCCCCAAATAACACTGCTATCATTTTTCAGGTCTTCTTCATAAAAGTATGCTCCTACCAACCAATTGACCTTTGCATTACCGTTGGATGCAAGTCTAAATTCTTGAGATTTTGACGATAAATTCACATTTGTTGTATTGGGGTTAAGTATCCTAGAGCTATCAAAATCAATATCTTGACTCTCAAGGCTATCTGAATCTCTTGATGAGGTAATACTTGTAAATGTCATGTTGTCCATCTCTTTTACAATGTTTACTGAGATTCCAGAATTTTCACCTTTTGCAAAAGAGTCAAAATTGAAGTGCACCTCATCAGTGAATGGATTATTTGGAGCAGCTTGAGCGCCAAGAGCATAAGCAACTCCTTTCGCAGGACCCGCAGAAACATTACCTACTTGGCAACAAAACTCGTCGTATTCATCGTAATCAGCTGTGATCCTAATTTCTAAATCGTCTGCAGGTTCGATCAATAAATCTGCTCTTAAAGAATATCGATCTCTGTTGTTGGTATCATTGCCTGTCACTGTATTTTTAGCATGACCATCAGCTTGGTTAGTATTAGCATTTAAACTAAAAGCCATAGATTCACTTAGTGGCGCAGTATAATAAGCTTTTACTATTTTTGAATTGTAATTACCGAATGATGTTGAAATCTTTCCGAATTTTTCAAAAGAAGGTTTTTTTGTAATAATGCTAATCACACCGGCAGTTGCATTTTTACCAAACAAAGTACTTTGCGGCCCACGAAGAACCTCAACTCTTTCAACCATAGGCAAGTCGCTTATTCGACTCTGCATTTTTGATCGATATACTCCGTCAACAAATAAAGCCACTGAAGGTTCAACACCGTTATTATTAGAGCCATTTCCGAAACCCCTTATAAAAAAGGCTGCATTTTTGGATGATTGATATTGTCTGGTATCTAAAGAGGGTACCACTTGCATTAGATCAAAGGCGTCAACGATGTTTGCCTTGCCTATTTCATCAGCACTGATTACTGAAACAGCAACAGGAACCTCTTGTAAGGTTTTCTCTGACTTGGTAGCAGTTGTAATGATTTCTTCAATATCATTGTTTTGAGCAAAACTACTATTAGCAAGGATGCTCATCATACATAAACTTAAAAATTTGTTTTTCATTATTTAATTTCCCTTTATTTAAAATGATAATTTAATTCAATATGACGACTTTATAGAAAAAATTAAAAATTAAAACTTTCATTTTGCTTATGAATATTAGCAATCCAACGTTATATTAATTGCTTATATATGCTTAATATATATGCTTAAATGGTGCTATATTTTGCAGAACTAAGATGCCTTAGGGAGAAGTTAATGATTACATTTACTTAGATCCATCTAAGCTACTTAAATCTAAGAATCAAACATGGAGATACCCTTTTCGTAGCATCTGGTTAAAGCTTCAAAACTTGTCAAAATGTTTGACCACTAGATATATATAGGGGAGGGGCTATGGCGTTCCTGCCTACCGGGGTCAAGGAAAGAAGGGCATAAAGGAATAAGACTCTTTACCTCGTTGCGAAAATCAGTATCATAAGCAGTCTCTACTGACTAAGAATACCAGTGTTAGTAGATAGGTCGAAGTTACGGAGAAGTTACGGTGGCAAGTAACCAGAATTAATCCATAGCCAAGAATGCTGTATTAACAGTCATTAGCGGGAATAGCTCAGCTGGTAGAGCGCAACCTTGCCAAGGTTGAGGTCGCCAGTTCGAACCTGGTTTCCCGCTCCATTTTTTATAAGGTCTAAGCCCTATTATTTAATATTTATTCTCTATTAAAGCAGATCACTTTTGATTGCGTCATTTCTTGTATTGCATAACGCACGCCTTCGCGCCCTAAGCTGCCACGTTTATAACCGCCAAAGGGCATGGCATCAAAGCGAAAGTCGGAAGAATCATTGATCATCACGCCACTTGCTTCTAGGCTATCTGCTGCTTTTAAAGCCGTTTCCAAGTCAGAAGTAAAAATACCTGCATGCAAACTATAATCTACACGATTTGCCCAAGAAATTACCTCATCAAAACAATCAAATGATTCCAAGATAACGACTGGAGCAAAGACTTCTTTCATGCATAATCGAGATGTAGCAGGAACCTTAGTCAATACTGTTGGGGTATATATATTATCGTTACGTTGATGCCCTGTTAGTAACATAGCGCCTTGCTTAATTGCATCCTCCACCCAAGATTGGATACGCATGGATTGCTCAGGCGTTATCATCGGTCCAACATCGGTTGACTCATTCATAGGATCACCCACATTGAGTGCTTTTGTTTGTTCGACAAATGCTGGTAAGAATTTATCGAAAATACTGCGTTCAACAAAAATACGTTGGGTACCGATACAATTTTGGCCCGATGCCCAAAAAGATCCCGAAACTGTTGCTTTTACTGCCTTATCAAGATCGCTGTCAGCCATAATAATTACCGGCGCATTGCCTCCCAAATCCATTGTTATTTTTTTTAAGCCAGCAGTCTTTGTAATTGCTTCACCTGTTGTCATTCCTCCTGTAAAGGAGACCATACGAATATCATTAGCAGATACTAGTTCCCTTCCAATATCGGCATCGCCAATCACCACAGAAATAATATGCTTATTTAATCCTGCGCGCACAAACGCATCAACCAGTTTAATAGAAGATAGTGGAGCAAGTTCTGACGGTTTTAAAATAACAGAATTACCAGCAGCAACTGCAGGCCCTAACTTGTGCGCAACCAGATTAAGAGGATCGTTGAATGGAGTAATCGCCAATATAATACCTAGAGGGTCGACGTGGGTGTAGCCTTGTCTTCCTATGGCACCCTCAAAGGAATCAAAAGGAATTATCTCACCACTTATTCTCTTAGCTTCTTCTCCGGACAATTCCAGTGTATTAATGCACCGGGTTACTTCTTTGCGGGCCTGCATAATAGTTTTTCCTGCCTCGTTCACTATTAATAAAGCAAAGTCTTCTAGCTCATCACGAACAATGGCAGCCGTTGCAAATAAAATATTGGCACGCTGATAACGCGCTAATTTACGACTGATTTCAAAGCCGTGTTTGGCACTTACTAACGCAGCCTCAACATCTTTTGAAGTTGCCGCAGGAATAGAATCAATAATGATCTGTGAAAAAGGGTTTATTACATCAATCATTTGTTGATGCTGTTTATTTTTCTCAAGTGATTCAGTGTTAAAGGATTTCATACTAAACATTCACACGCTGATGAATTGCAATAATATCTGACAAGATAGCGTATGCGGTCTCAGTTCGTCCTGCACCAGGTCCAGAAATCGTCACATCACCCAGCATTCCTGAGGTAAAAGTGATCGCATTAACCACGCCATTGATACTGCTAAGTGGATGAAATAGGTCAAGCTTCTTTGGTGAAACACTTGCAATAATAGACCCATCGTCTTTCTTGCTAGCCTCACCTATAAGCTTCCAATGCTGACCTTCCGCAACGGCTTCTTTTACCATAGCTTCAGAAAGGCAAGTAATGCCTACACACTTAACATCATCTTGAGTTAAATTAGCACCCCATAAGCGATTCGCCAAAACTATAACCTTTAACATTACATCCTTACCTTCAACATCAGCACTAGGGTCCGCTTCAGCAAATCCTTGTTGCTGTGCAGAGGTAATAGCATCTGTAAAAGTTTGACCTTGCTCAACCAAACCCAAAACATAATTTGCAGTGCCATTCATGATGCCAGTGAATTTATTAATCTCACTGCCCTTCATTAATTTGTCTACAAAGCGAAGGATTGGTGTGCCGCTCATCACAACGCCCTCATATTCAAAACTGACATTATTTATTAGCGCTAAATCCATTAACTCCTTTTCTGCAAAAGCAAGAGGGCCTTTATTTGTAGTTGACACATGCTTGCCATTAGCGAGTGCCCAGCGACAATGCGACGTAGCAGCCTGTCCTGTAACTGAGTCAGTTACCGTGGCCTCAACAATAATATCTGCATTGCTATTTTTAATAATGTCTTCATTGTCTGCCTTTGCATTCCCATTTCGCAATGAAGCAAAAGCTCCTTCAGCTACCGGCAATTCGTTAAGTAAGTCTAAGTCGATACCTTCTGGTGAATACACTGATCCTAAAAATATATCTGAAACTGCAACAATGCGTATATTAAAACCCATTTCACGATAAAAATTTTCTGGATTTATCGAAATAATGTTAGCTAGAGCTCTATTAACACCGCCAAAACCAATAAGTGCAATGTTGTAATTGATTTTATGCATAATGCGAAACCTCTAAAATTGAATTTTCGCTATTATTACAAAGGAGGCTCCAAAAGACTTGCACGAATCAACCAAAGATATGGTCAAAATGACTATATTGATAGGCAATATACCCAAATAAAATGAACTATAAAAAACAAGTTAGAAACTAGTTAAAAGCATGCTTATTGAGAGGATTTTGTTTCAGATAAAACAAAAACTGTATTTGTGTTGTCAACACTTTTTAGATTGCTTATGTCTTTCCATATTTCATGAATACGCTCTTGGGAGGATGCACTTACATTAAGAAAAATATCATATTCACCACTCACAATGAAACAGGATTTTATTTCTGGTACCTTGTCTGCATACTCAATCACTTCGTTATTTCGCATACGATCTTTACGAAAAACCATAATAGATGCAACTACTGATTCATTATCAGTCAAACCATCACCTAAGATTGCTGTGTAGCCTTTAATAAAGCCAGATTTTTCTAGCTTACTTATGCGATTGGTTACCGCGTTACGTGATAAATTCACATGATGAGACAAGTCAGTTATTGATATGCGTGCATTGCCTGTCAATGCTTGGATAATCTTATGATCAAAATTGTCTAGCTGTGTTTTCATCGGAATAATACTATCACAAGACTTTAATTTTTTTTAATGGTAAGAATACCTAGCCTAATATTATTAGAGGTCGCCAGTTCGAACCTGGTTTCCCGCTCCAGTTTCTTACCTTTCACATATATTAAATTAGCAATAATTCTTTTTGTATACTTTCATCAAGCAGCGGTAACAGTTCTGTGCTTTTGAGATTCTCTTCTAACTGCTCTATTTTAGAGGCTCCTAGAATTACGGTTGAAACATTTTCATTTAACAGACACCAGGCAATAGCTAGCTTAGACATACTTACATTTAATTTTTCTGCAATAAGAACTAATGATGCAACTCTTGTCATTCTCTCTTGACCACGATCAGACTCAACCATGCTCTTCTTGAGCCATTCATAACCTGCTAAAGATGCTCTTGATCCTTCGGGAATTCCCTCTAGATATTTTCCTGTCAAAGCACCAGAAGCCAAGGGTGACCAGATTGTTGTTCCAAGTCCATATTTCTCGTAAAGAGGCCCATATTCCTTTTCGAATCTATTCCTATCAAGAAGATTGTATTGAGGCTGCTCCATAGTAGGAGGGGTTAGATGATTTGCATAAGCAAATTCATAAGCTTCTGAAATTTCTTCTGCACTCCATTCAGATGTTCCCCAATAGAGAATTTTTCCTTGTGTTACGAGATTATGCATTGCCCATACAGTTTCGCTAATAGGAGTATCAGGATCTGCTCGATGACAAAAATATAGATCTAAATAATCAACCTGCAACCTTTCCAAAGCTTGGTGACAGGCTTCGGTTATATGTTTTCTGCTTAGCCCTATTTGAGTAGGCAGGGGATTTTCTTTGGCGCCGAAAAATACTTTTGAAGATACACAGTAAGAATCTCTTGGGTTGCTGAGTGCTTTAAGCGCTTTGCCCATCACCACCTCAGATTGTCCTCTCTCATAACCCTCAGCATTATCAAAAAAGTTAATGCCTGCATCTAAGCAAGTTCCGAACATCTTTTCAGCTAAATTTGTATCTACTTGCTTATTAAATGTTACCCAAGATCCAAATGATAACTCCGAAACTTTTAATCCTGATCTACCTAAATTTCTATATTTCATATTGTTATTAATTAGTTTTGTCCTTGTCAGTCCGATATCGCTCAAACCAAGCAAGAATATGATCAACTTTTGATATCAGTCGCGATGGCCTTCCAGCAATCCCATGAGAAGTATCGGGAAGACGAACCATAGCACTATCTACTCCTCGCAATCGAAGAGCTTGGTAGAATTGTTCGGTTTCCGAAATTGGTGTTCTTCTATCATCCTCACCTGTCAGCAACATGGTTGGTGTAGTTACATTTCCCATGAGTGATAGCGGCGATCTTTTCCAATAATGCTCTAGATGCTCCCAGGGAGGTCCTGGAAATTGATGGTATATTTGACTAACCATAGAGTCAGCCGTAAGCGGTTTGCTCAGCCAGTTAATTACAGGTTTAGCAGCAACTGCTGCGTTAAAGCGATCAGTTAGGCCAACTGCATAAGCGGTTGCAATACCCCCGGCACTCCCACCAGCAATAAAGAGATTTTCGGCATCAACAAAGCCAAGATCGATCATCGCATCAATCCCTGACATGTGATCTGCAAAATCTTCACTGCTTGAATATTTGTACTGCAAAAGCAGAGCAAAATCTTCTCCATAGGATAAGCTGCCTCGATAGTTGTCATAGAAGACAACGTATCCAGCTGCAGCCATGATTTGCATTTCAGCCGAGAAATATGGGCCGTAAGCAAGATGTGGGCCACCATGAATTTCAAGAATCAGTGGGTACTTCTTGGATGGATCGAAGTCTGGTGGAGTGATATACCACCCCTGTATTTCCTGACCATCAAAAGACGAGTTATAGACAATTTCATTAACCAATCCTAGTTTTTTATGTTCCAACAGATCTTCGTTTAAAGCAGTGAGAACTTTTGCCTGACCTTCATTGACGACAGCAATGTTAGCTGGTCGATTGGGCAGACCATAGGTGAAAGCAATTGTATTATTGATGGCATGGAACCCACCTGAAAGATAAGGTCTTCCGACCGTTGTTCCGCCTAACCCTTTGATAACCTCATTAAATTTACCTTTGATGGTCACTTGACCAATCTTACGAACGCCTCGTTCGTCATATGCAAAGTAGAGAGATTTACTATCATTCGTCCAAATAACATTATTTGCATCTCCATCAAGGTCTTCTGTTAGGAGGCGTATATTTTTTCCATTTATATCCATGATGGCAGATGATCAGGCGTATAAGCTAGTGGCCGTCTGTCTTCTTGACTAAAAGCAATCAATTTTCCATTTGGTGAGATAACTGGGGAGCGCTCTGCACCAGGTTGAGTTGTAATTTGTTTAATTTCCTTTGTTGATAGTGCGACCGAATAAATATCAGCCTCATCGCTTACAAGCTCCCAATCCTCAGAGCGGTATGCTGAAAAGAAAATACGATTGCTGTCTGGGGACCATGCAAGTGAACCATAGTGATTAAAATTTCCTTCTGTTAGTTGCCGTGCTGAGCCACCATCTGCAGGAATTACAAACACATGGCGGTAGGCTGGCTCAACAATTCCCTGACCGTCATACTGATATTGGGTCGTAGTAACAGTTATGGCTTTCTTTGCCCAAGAAGCGCCTTTGGGTTGCGTGCGTGGTTTTGCAATTGACTCGGATGAGGCTTTGACATTCATGGTGAACGCAAGCCACTTGCCATCGGGTGACCAGGAGAGGCTCGAAGGTGACTCAAGCAACTGTGAAATTAATGCGGTCTCACCGTTATCAACCCAGCGGACATGAATCTGTTGTGAGCCACTATCATTGGAGACGAATGCAAGCTTTTTTCCATCCGGCGCCCACCGAGGTGTGCGTGCACTTTTTAAACCTGAGTAAAGTGGTCGGTGATCGTCACCATTGCTTGAAACCTGCCATAAGTTAGAGCGTTCGCGATCTTTCATAATATCATTTGATCGGCGCACGTATACGATGGTGCTGCCATCGGGTGAGACTCGGGGATCCGATCCCCATTCAAGATCAAATACGTCCATTGGATCAAAGACAGCAAGGTTGTCTTCAGCATTAATAGACAAGGACATAATTACAGCTAGAGATAGAGCCAAAAAGGACCTGTTAGATAAAAGGAAAGCAAAGGGAGATGTTATTTTATGTTTCATTGAAACAGCATAATTGATAAAAATTGCATATAAAAGTTAAAAAAATATCTAGCCTAATAATGAGATGTTGAAGGTTACGAAATACTAATTCAAACTTGGTTTTCTATCACCACTTTTTTTGATTGTAAGCATTACAATAATCATATGTATTTTAAGTTATGACATTACCTAATTATCAAATAGGTTTACTAACTCTCATTATTCCATTATTGATATCTTGTGGAGGGGGAGGTGGTGGCTCTGCCCTTGAAATTCCTGCAGTCACTCCATCCTTTAACATTTCAGCAGCTGCTGGTGTCAATGGATCTATTTCTCCCTCAATGGTTTCGGTTGTCCAGGGTCAGACTGCCACATTCACAGTAACGCCTGAGACAGGATATTCTGTGTTATCTGCATCCGGCTGCAATGGCACATTGAGCGAAAATACCTATACTACTGGCACTATTTTAGCGGCATGCTCAGTGACAGTTCAATATGCAAAGTATATGAGCACTGTCTTCGAAACATCAGCCTATGAATTTCCTTACCCAGGAGATATGTTGGAAAGCTTGTGCATAGAAGATCCATCATCTGTGCCCGTTTCTTCCTCTATTTTTCTACCAATAGATTTTAATCTGGATACTTTTAACGACTTAGTAGTCCACTATTGGTGTGGTCCGAAGGCTCAAGGGCAGTATCTTGATAGGCCTACACCAGATGCAATGGTGGCTTTTAAAAATAATGGTGACAAGACATTCTCACTTGCCAATACAGAGGTCTTTGGCTCTGAAAGCGTTAAGCTAGGCGGCTCAACCAGGAAAGGTGTGCTGGCTGATTTCAATGGCGATAACTATCTTGATATTTTATACGCCCTCAACAGAGAAGATGGAAGAGCTCAAGGCTGCGATGGTTGCGGTGCTTCGAATGAGGCACCTCAAAAAATTATTTTGTCTAATGGTGACGGCACTTATACAGTTACCGACTTAGGCTTTAGCGAATGGACTCATGCAGTTGATGCGGTTCAGCTCTCCTCTGGCAGCTATGATGCAGTGATCTCTGGTTTTCGCAATAACACCGTTACTGGTTTCCGGTTCATAGTTAGCCCTGAGCCCTTCGGCGGCTCTATGCAAGAAGTAGCAGACTATGCAAATCCAGGAGGTCCTACGAACCGTTTTGGTGCCAGCACCCTTAGATTTTTTCCAGAACTTACACCTGCAGCTGGAAGCATGCTTGCTGTTTCTGATAGTGGAGATTGCGGCATTCAAGTTAATCTAAGCAGTTTTTCAAAAGCCAGCGGTGCATGGAGTTTTGTTGATAAAACTGATTTTAATTGTCGCACCATCCCTAATGCATATCAGGGGTATACCAATGAAGTTGGGGATCTTACCTTTAGTAACTATCGATGGGCAAGATTACACGGGGGGAGGATTCGGTAACGAGGAATCATGCACCTTGAGCTCATCGCCCGGCGATGCCCTGTGGCTGTGGTCAATTTTCAGCCCAACCCATTGCAGGAAACTATGTGGAGGGTGTTGTATACAAGCAAGGAGATCTTCCAGTTCAAAATAGACTGAATGTTTTTGATGTTAGCGATACTGCGCTTGTGCTTAAAACAGGAGTGGTTGTAAATGAAAAAATTGATGCGTTATACAGGATTGATGCCTGCAGAGACATAAACAATGATGGTTATGATGATGTGGTGCTGCTTCAAAATGCTGGAGGTGGCGGGAGAGGCAACAAACACCAGAGCTGAACCAATCATTTATTTAAATGATAAAGAAAATCATCTGGTCAAGACTTGATCTGGGTGATTCCTGGAGATACCTGTGGTTGATAATAAGTGAAGACTATCTTGTGCATGGATTTTTAGCAGACATGAATGGAGATGGCATTGAAGATTTAGTTTATTTTAGAGCATCAAGCAGGATACATGCTCCATCATGACACGCTTGGACCCTAGGCATATGACGAACTTTATCCGTGTTTATTGGGGCGTCAAAAACCTGAAACCTCTAGATTTTGATCTATATCTTTCAGAGCCTTCTGCAGATTGGCCTGATAGATTTCTTGGCCATGAGAGTAGGTTGCCACAACTATCTGAAGGTTTAACAAATCTCTGACGTCTTGCATAGATAGGGATTTTCTGATAGCACAACAAGATCAGCTAATTTACCAACCTCAATGGTCCCTTTGATGTCTTCCTCAAAATGCTGATATGCGGCATTTATTGTCATAGCCTTCAGCGCTTCATAGGTCGAAATCCTTTGGTCTGGTCCAAGCACTTTCCCGGATCTAGTAAGACGATTTGTGGTCGACCAAAGCAGCCTAATCATGTCTGGTGGAACAATAGGAGCATCATTGTGGACAGTGAAGGGCATCTTTCTTTTGAGGGTTGAGTTTGTTGGGCTTATTGCGAGAAGCTCTTTCATCGCCAAAGACAGAATCTCTATGCCAGTCTCCCCAGTAAAAAGTATGCGTTGAGAAATAAGATGGAATAATTTTAAGCTCCTTCATTTGATCAAGTTGATCTTCTCTAACTGTTTGCGCATGAATCATGACTGTTCGATGATCCGAAGCAATAGAAGATTTCCGCACAGCTTCAAGCAACATGTCTGCCGCTGCATCTCCGTTTGCGTGAGCCATGATTGGAATTTCTGCCATTGAATATTTGTTAATGAGTTGATCAACTGACTCTTGAGGAATTAGAGGATAGCCTTTGTATTGTTCATCTTGACCATGAGGTGGGACGAGATAGGGTTTAGTAATGTATGCAGTTTTACCTTGAGGAGAACCGTCTAAAATTAATTTAACTCCTCCCATTTTTAATCTACCTGAATAACCCCCAAAGTTTAGCGATTGAATTGATTCATCTGGAACGCCTTGAGCGATTGGAAAGCTAATCACATCTATGGTCAGAAGATTTTGGGCATCAGCTGCTTGCAAGAGCCCAATTGACGCTTGATTTGATGCTCCGTCTTGCGCAGTGGTAATACCATTACTGGCATATACCTGCATGGCTTTAACAACGCTGCCCATGGGATCTTTGTATGAAGCCATGGCCAATTGTTGCACAGGGTATGCTGCTGTCTCCTCTAAAACACCATTTGGTTGTGAAGAATTCATCTCTCTGCGGATTTTGCCACCAGGTGGGTCTTGCGATTCAGAAGTAATATTGGCCAAAGATAAGCCAAGCGTGTTTGCTGCTCCCAGATGACCTGATACATGAATTAAATATATAGGATTGATTGTGCTCACTGCATCTAAATCTTCTCTTGTTGGATGTCTTTGCTCCTCTAAGAGCGAATCATCGTAACCCATTCCTATGACCCATTCGCCTGGTTTGAGATTTCCTTTTATTAATGAACTCTCTCAACTCCGACTGAATATTTTCGATTGCATTTACAGGACCCACAGGCTTGGATGCAATGTTTGCTACTTGAGTGGAAAAAGCCACAAAAGAAGCATGTCCATGCGCATCAATAAAACCTGGCAATATTGATTGATCACCATAATCAAGATGTTTCCCTTGAATTTTTTTGCCTTCCTTGATGCTGCCAATCCAAACAATCTCTTTATCCGCAATAGCGATTGATAAAGGCTCAGCATCTTTATCTGCGTTCATTAAAATTACATTGCTTGAGCTTAAAATTAAGTCCGCCTTATTTGGAGCATCAGAACAGCTAGCAAAAACTAAGAGCCCAAGAAAGATTGCGAAGGTTTTAGGGTTGATTATTAACATCTCTTTTGTGATTTTATTGGCGATTGATAGCATAGCTGTATTAGCCTTAATTTTAAACTAGTTGCATTCATACCGTTTATTTGATTAAGTAGAGTCTATATGTATTATTTATAACACTATAACTAGTTCATTAATTACTAATTTTTACTTAATTTAGGAGCAGTAAAATTATGAGAAATTTATTTCAACATTTAACCCTAAAGGCATCAGTCTTATCTTTAAGTCTTTTATTTTTAGCATACCCAGCTCAATCACAAGAATCTTCTGCAAGTCTTATAGAAGAAATCATTGTCACATCTCAAAGAACAGAAGAAAGTCTTCAAGATGTCCCGATAGCAGTTACAGCTTTAACATCTAGCATGCTTGAGGATATGCAAATTGAAGGTGGATCAGATCTACAGCTTGTTACGCCAAGTTTAAGTTTTCAGGGAAGTGATGCAACTGGAGGCGCTTTTAATATTCGCGGTATTACCAATTTAGCCGTATCTCCAACAGCTGAATCAGGGGTTGAGATTCATGTGAATGATCTGCCTGTTGGCGCAACAACTATGCAGGATGGTGATTTTTTAGACATGGAACGAATTGAAGTTCTAAGAGGTCCTCAAGGAACGTTGTATGGAAAGAACTCTGTTGGCGGTGTTATTAATTTGATTACAGCTAAACCTCAGTTCGGCCAAACCTTTGGCAGCATGACCTTAGAAAAAGGCAGTTATGATTTAGTGAAAACAAAAATGATGTTCAATATGCCTATTGGTGATTCATTGGCTTTGAGAATTGCTGGAGCCTCAAATGACAGAGACGGAGATATCAAGAATATCTACTCTAAGGCTAAAACCAGCCATGTTAACAACAGAAATTCTGGTGCTTATAGGATTTCTTTGGCATGGGATGCAACTGATCGAACAGATGTTTTATTTGTGCATGAAAATTATAGCGAGAACTCTATGAGACATTATGTAAATAATGTTTACTGTCAACGAGATCCATCTTTTGTAGCAGGGTGTACTCCTGGGGGAGAAAGGGTGCATGAGCTAACTCATCCCATGGCAACCTATGTTGAAAATCTAGCAGTTTTAACTGGAATTTTAGATTTACACATCCTACTGATATGTCTGGAGCTCCTAAAGGTTTTTGGGAGACTAATATCAGAGGTAACCCTAACTACATAGTTGATCAAGATATTACTCAATTGATTATTAATCATGAGCTTAATGACGATTGGAATTTAATTGCTTCAGCATCAATAAAAGATAGGCTCTATGACAGGACAGGTTCTTATGCATCCGAAGAGATGGATCGCTTGAGATTTAAAGATAATCCATTTTTTCCTGGTGGAAACGTTCCTATGAGTGGGTTTGGCCCAAACTGTAAACTTGCCGATGGAACCTCTGGTATTTATGGAGGTTGTATTACGGATACCATGAATTATCCGGATGGTTTTGATAGACAGTTTACACAATCAGAGAGTGAAACTGTTGAGATAAGACTTCAGTCCAATCTTGATGGTCAATGGAACTATTTATTGGGTGCCATTCATGCAGAGGGTAGCGGAGACACTTCTTACACTATAGCTGCAAATGGATTAGATGCATTGGCTCTTGCTCCTCCTGGAGTATTAACAGGTGGCTTACCTCAAGGATTTGTTCAGCTTTACGCTCCTTTGTTTCAACAGAGTACTTTACTGCCACCAGAAGCTACCGCAATTTTTGGTGAAGTTTATTATCAAGCAAGCGATAGGCTCAAATACACCCTGGGCGTAAGAAACACTGAAGATTATAAAGAGCAATATGCCTATTCACCTTTCTTGACTTCACCAGGTTTTGGAAGCATAGGAGGTGGGTTTACCGCTTTTCCTGGAACCAAACTTCCTACTTATGGCGACTCTTGGTATAAATCAGGAGCTGTGGGTGACCCAGAAACTGAATACAGCAACACCACTGGAAGGTTCGTGGTTGACTATGTTTTAAATGATAACGCTCTAGTTTATGGATCAATATCCAAAGGTTTTAAAGGAGGAGGGTTTAACCCACCTCTGGATCCAGCAAAATATCCTGATACTCCTCAAGTTTTCCCTGACTACAGAGTTAATGGCTTATGAGGTTGGTATAAAAATTGATTTTCCTGAAAGAGGCATGAGGCTAAATACTTCAGCTTATATGTATGATGCTTCAGACTATCAAGTCACTAAAATTCAGAATAAAACACGAGTGAACGAAGGCATTGATGTCGATATGATGGGCATAGAGTCTGAATTTATTTGGGTTCCTTTAAATGCACCTCAATGGCAAATTAATGCTGGCATAAGTTTTGAGGAGTCTGAAATTGCAAGCGGTAATATGCTTCTCAATCCAGCCAATGCTGATCTTTGCTTGAGCACTGGATGCGGAAACTGGCATCTCATGAAAGATGGCTCAGATGGAGAAGTCTTTGTTGTAAGGAAAGATGTTGCAACAGTAATATGGAACATGTGGCAGGCGGACTTTGGGGCCCAGCACAAGCGCTTATCGTTCCAGTAGAATTCCATGGCGATAGAGCAACAGGCGTCCCAACTCCGGTTAGCTTCTTACCAAATGTTACACCTGGGCATTTGCCTTCTTTAACAGCTACTAGAAACCTTTACTCTTCAGTTATGGTTGGAACAGCTTGTTCAATCTTGGGTTGTAATCCAGCAGATGTTATCAAAGATGGTTTGCTTTCAGACATTAGCGGCAACCAATTAACCCATCCAGATTACATGGCCAATCTTGGTATTCAGTACACCATGACAACAGAAACTTACAGGGTGAACTTTAGACTTGATGCTTATAAGCAAGGGGAGAGGTATACCTCTTGTTTAATTTAGGCTGGGATAAAGTAGATCCATGGACTGAATACAATGCATTGATATCAATTACTCCTGCAACAGCAGATGGTAATTGGCGTGTTGATATCTATGGTCAAAATATAACCGACGAAGAAAATGTTACTAACATAGGTGATGCCACTGCTCCTCTAGGCTTTAATAAAAGCATATGGGCAAGACCACAGGCAACTTATGGAGTGAAGTGGACCTATAACTTCTAAGTTATTAGTTGTTAATTAAAAGCCTCGCATTTGCGGGGCTTTTTTATTGTATGACACCATTAATGTCATACTTTGAAAAAAACTCCCAAATTCTTTTACTAGAATCTGGCTCTCTTATACTTGCATATATTGAACCTGGCCAAATATGACCTGCTCCTTGAACATACAAATGAATATTCTCAGTACCATTTAAACAATTTGAATACTGATAAGTTTCTGTCCAAGATGTTGTACCGGGTAGAATGCCGGGAAGTGACAACACGTAATCATCACATGCATTGCTTACTTTCCAATACTCCATAACATCCATTATTGGTTTCATGTTTAGGGTATCTAATCCCTTGTAGGGCACGGTGAAATCAAGTGAGCCATGTATCTGCATAACTGGAGTAGGCTTTCTAGGGTTGCAGCTATCAAAAGTGCTTTTTGTCATTGAGCCAGTTACAGATGCTACGGCTGCGAAGCTCGCGCTTAAATTGCATGCTAGATGGAAGCTAAAAAAACCTCCATTTGACATTCCGGTTGAGTAAATTCTTTCTGCATTAATGGAATATTTATCCATTAATAAATTAATAAGATTCTCAGTAAACTTAACATCATCATGCACGCTTTCTGACCAGCCTTTAATATTCCAATAACTGGTTCCAACAATATCATCAAGGGCTTCAGGATGCACAAGAATAAATCCATTGGCATCGGCTTGCGATCTAAGATCTCCATAGTTCATTTGCTCGCTGGCATTACTGCCATAGCCATGAAAATTAAATACTAAAGGTTGTTTTGTATGAGCTGCTCGTAGCTTGATGGGACATAAAGAATAAACGTACGATCAATGTTTTCGTAATTTATGGTTCCGTTTATTGTGCCCTGTGCTTGAGATTCAAGATTACTGGATATAGCTGGTGTTGGGGGAGCGACTGGCGAAGCTGGCGTTGGTTGAATCGATGGGCCACTGCCTCCGCCGCCTCCACCACAAGAAATGAGGAGTTGAGCAGCAAGTAAAATTACACATAAATTGGATACTTTCATCATTGCTGTCTATCTTAAGGCGAGTTTAAATTTCGTACAAATTTCTTTTTAATCGTTCGTTAATAATTAATATTAAGAGAATCAATTTTATTTGTTAGACTATATTTTTAATTTTTAACAAGTGAGATAAATAGTGTCAGACAAGTATATTGCTAAAGGTTCCTTATCAGTTTCCATAAAATTAGATGAATTCTTAACCTCAGAGGTCTTACCTGATCTCAATATTACTTCAGATCATTTTTGGCAGAGCCTTGAGGCAATAGTTCAAGAATTTGGTCCACGCAATAGAGAGCTTTTAGGCCTTAGAGAAACAATTCAGCAGAAAATTGATGATTGGCATTTGTCCAATAAGGGTCAAACTCATGATTTTGAATCCTATAAATCTTTTCTTAAAGAAATTGGCTATTTAACCGAAGATAAAGGTGAATTCACAATCGAAACTCAAAACGTCGATCCTGAAATTGCAACTATTGCTGGACCGCAACTAGTGGTTCCAGTGATGAATGCTAGATTTGCATTGAACGCAGCCAACGCCAGATGGGGAAGCCTATACGATGCTCTTTATGGAACAGATATGATTTCCGAGGATGACGGGGCGACTAGGGCCGGTGCTTATAATCCCGTTCGAGGAGACAAGGTTATCGCTTTTGCTAAAAATTTTTTAGATGAGCATTTTCCTTTAAGCCACGGATCTTATAACGATGTTTCATCATTTTCTTTGGTTGATAACTCTCTTAGTATGGGAACAGTTAGTGGAGAATTAACTTCTTTAAAAGATGCTGCTCAGTTTCAAGGTTTCCAGGGCTCTACTGAAAACCCTTCAGGCATTCTGCTGAAGAATAATAATCTACATGCAGAAATTCAAATTGATCCTAGTCACTCTGTTGGAGCAACAGACAAAGCAGGGATTAAAGATGTTTTATTAGAATCTGCGGTAACCACTATTCAAGATTGCGAGGATTCAGTAGCAGCTGTTGATGGCGAAGATAAAGTTGAGGTTTATAGAAATTGGCTTGGGTTGATGAGAGGAGACCTGAAAGAAACATTTATCAAAGGCGGCAGTGAGATGACGAGATCTCTAAATCTTGATCGAGAGTATCTATCACCAAATGGATCTCAATTCTCAGTGCCAGGAAGAAGCTTGATGCTAGTAAGAAATGTTGGGCACTTAATGACCAACCCAGCAATACTTGATCAAGACGGCCTAGAAATTCCAGAAGGTATTCTCGATGCTATGTTTACTATTTGTATTGCTATGCATGATCTTAATGGAACTGGTCCCATAAAGAATTCTAGAGCTGGAAGTATTTATATTGTTAAGCCGAAGATGCATGGACCAGATGAAGTTCAGTTTACCTGTGATTTATTTTCTGCTGTTGAGAAAGCCTTGGGCATGAAACATTTAACTGCCAAAGTTGGAATTATGGATGAGGAGAGAAGAACAACCGTGAATCTTAAAGAATGTATTCGCGTTGCAAAAGATCGCGTCATCTTTATTAATACCGGATTCTTGGATAGAACTGGAGATGAAATTCATACAAGTATGGAGGCTGGCCCTATGATTCCCAAAGCTGAAATGAAACAACAGCCATGGATAACTGCTTACGAAGATTGGAATGTAGACTCTGGTCTTGAGACAGGCTTTATGGGCAAGGCACAAATTGGCAAAGGTATGTGGCCTATGCCTGATGAAATGCTCAACATGTATAAAATTAAAACAATGCATCCTGAGTCTGGAGCCAACTGTGCATGGGTTCCTTCTCCGACAGGAGCAACATTGCACGCGATGCATTATCATCAAATATTAGTCTCCGATCAGCAGGAAAAACATATCAATAGACCCAAGGCGAGTCTTGACGATATCCTAACTATTCCATTAATGACTGATCCATCTTCATTGTCCAGCGAGGCTATCCAGAATGAACTGGATAACAATGCTCAAGGTATATTGGGCTATGTTGTGCGCTGGATTGATCAAGGCGTTGGATGCTCAAAAGTTCCTGACATTAATAACGTAGGACTTATGGAGGATAGGGCAACGTGTAGAATATCAAGCCAACATATTACTAATTGGTTGCATCATGGCATTTGCTCTCAAGAACAAGTTATCGAAACCATGAAGCGAATGGCTGTCATTGTCGATCAGCAGAATTCTGGAGATCCTCAATACCAATCCATGTCCCCATCTTATGACGGCATTGCTTTCGAAGCAGCATGCAATCTGGCGATTGAAGGGCGCACGCAACCAAGCGGATACACTGAGCCCATTTTGCATGAGATGAGACTAAGGTTTAAAGCACAATGAAGGCCTATTGGATAACTCGTTGCCACGTCCACAATGCAGAAGAATACGATGAGTATATTAAATTAGCTGGGCCAGCCATTACAAAGTTTGGTGGAAATTTTCTTGTTAGAGGTGGAGATCAAATTGAATTAGAAGGAGGTCCTTATGAGAGAACAGTATTGGTTGAATTTGACTCTATGGAAAAAGCAGAATTTTGTTATCAGTCTGATGAATACCAAGAAGCATTAATGTATTCTAAAAATTCATCAAATCGCCATGTTGTTCTTGTTGAAGGAGTTAAATAATGATTAAAAAATACTTTCTATTAAATGCTTTATTTGTTCTTAGCGTGACTTCCTATGCTGAGCCCCTTGATCCAGTTAAGCTTCTTTCCAGTTATGTTGGTATAGATACAGTTAATCCTCCAGGCAATGAATCAAGAGCGGTAGATTTCTACGCTAAAATTTTTGAAGAGGAAGGCATTGAGTTTTCTAGCGCAGAGAGTGCACCTGGTAGAGGAAATATTTGGGCAAGAATCAAAGGTGGAGATCTTCCAGCTTTAGTTCTCTTGCAGCACACAGATGTTGTACCTGCGACTAAAAAGTATTGGGATACTGATCCTTTTGTGGCTGAGATCAAAGATGGCTATCTCTATGGAAGAGGAGTCATCGACATGAAGGGAGCAGGCATTTCTCAGCTAGTATCTTTTATCAGATTGCATAGAAGTGGCCTTAGCCTAAATAGGGATGTGGTTTTTGTTGCAACGGCTGATGAAGAAGCCGGTGGCATGTTTGGAGCTGGATGGTTAATTGATAATCATCCTGAGATTTTTGAAGGCGCAGGTTTTGTAATTAATGAAGGTGGAAGCGGTCAAATTATTGAGGGAGAAAAAGTCTTTGCCATAGAGATCACTCAGAAGGTTCCGGTCTGGCTTCGATTTACTGCTGTTGATACTCCTGGGCACGGCTCATCACCAAGAACTACCAGCTCTGTTTCTAGAATAGTTCATGCGCTTAATCTGGTAAGGGAAAATCCTTTTGAGCCAAGAATTATCCCATCGGTGGATACTTATTTTAAAAGTCTGTCTCTAAAGATGACAGGCAAGGAAGCCGAAGCTTTTGCAAACATGAAAAATTTCATTGGCAGTAAGGAGTATCAAGCAGAATTACAAGAATCTTCACCGTCTTATCATGCGCTCACAAGAGATACTTGCTCACTGACTATGCTTGAGGGCTCACAAAAAATTAATGTTGTGCCGCCCGTTGCAGCTGCAGAGATTGATTGCAGGATGCTTCCAGATAGAACTTCTGAGGAATTCATTCAGGACATTAAAACTCTAGTTGAGCCAGCGGGAGTGACCGTCAGTGTTGTTTTAGCATTTAGCCCAGCGGTGTCGTCTGTTGATTCAGAGTTTTTTCAGCATATTGCTAAAGTTACGCAAAAGATTCATCCAGGTTCGCGCATAGTCCCTGCAGTTAGTACGGGTTTTACTGACAGTCATTTCACCAGAGATTTAGGCATAGACAGTTATGGGTTTAACCCAGTGCTATTTGACTCTGGGGACTGGACAGGCGTGCATGGGAATAACGAGAGAGTGAAAGTTACTAGTTTTCTTCAGGGCACAGAAGACCTCCATCAGATAGTCAGCCAGTTTGTAATAGACTAATTTTTTACAGTAATTAGGGCGACGAATTAAATAAAAGTAAAAAACTTAAACTTTTTTATCAAAAGGTGTTGACACTTTTATTCAGAGGCGTATATTTAATAGACCAACTCAGACCGACTTACAAACAACTGCAGACGGGAGTAAGAGAGAAAGAGAAGGCAGAGACGAAGGGCGAAAGCGATGCTAAGAGTTGACGATAAAAAAGAGCTTAGTATCCCACCAAGAAGGCAAGAGAAAACCTTCAAGGAGCTAAAGAGAATCTCACTTTAGACCTCTTCCAATCTCGAACTTAAGAAACAGAGCTTGCTCTGTTTTTTTTCGTCTCTAAGTTATGCGATCCTATTTATAAAAAGAGAGCAAATGATAAACCCGAAGAAAGCATTAATTATAGAAGGCGGAGGTAGCAGGGGTGTATTCTCGTTTGGAGTTATTGACTCTTTTATTAAAGCTTCCTATAACCCATTTGATCTTCATTTTGGTGTCTCTAACGGAGCTGTAGTTCAGCTTTGGTACCTTCTGGCAGTGACAGACTACAATCTGGATAAGATGCTTTTTTCTGCATCAAAAAAATACGTCAGTTATAAAAATATATTTTTTAACAAAAGTATCATGAATTTTACTGAGTTGTACAAAGATGCTAATAAAATTTTTCCAATAGACTTTATTCGACTAACCAAAAAGCTTAAAGATAAAAATTTTTACGTAGTGGTCTCTGATGCTGAGACCGGAACTTCTGAGTTCATTGAATTAGATCAAGACAATTATGTCGATCAGCTGTTGGCAACCGGATCCTTGCCAGTTTTGATGCGTGAACCTATTCTCTTGGATGGCTTGAGAAAATACGATGGAGGAATTACAGATCCATTGCCAGTTCAAAAGGCATACGAGTATGGCGCTAAAGATATTGTAATTATTCGAACCTACGAAGAAACATTTATTCGAAAGACTAAAATGGAAAATCATATTGCTGCATTTTTTACTAAGCAGTATCCCAATATTGCTCATGCCTTAAAAATTAATGCGGCAACATACAATGCTTCATTAGACTTTATTAAGAATCCTCCGGCAGATTGTAGAATTACTCAAATATGCCCACCATCAAGATTGACAGCAAAGAGAGCAACAACCGATATAAAAATTATGAAGGCAGATTATGAAATTGGTTTAGCGTCTGGCGCTAAATACCTTAGTAAAAAAATTTAGATTAGTTCGCCTTTGCAAGCCAAGCAGACATTCTTCCGCCAACAGGCTCTTGGAGTTGTTCTCTGCAATAGCTAACAATGGCTGGAAGTTTTTCTAGAGCAACACCTGTTACATATCCCATTTGACTAAGCATATTTGCAAGATCTTCTGTGGCTAAGTTACCTGCAGCTCCTGGAGCAAATGGACATCCTCCCAATCCTCCAATGCAGCTATCGAACTTTCTAATGCCCTCAGAAAGAGCTGCACAAACGTTTGCTAACGCCATAGCTCTAGTATCATGAAAATGAGCAGAAAAAATTTGATGGTCAAACTCACTGACACATTTATTAAATAATGAGGTGACGCTTGAGGGGTTTGCTGCCCCGATCGTATCAGCAAGGATAATCTCATCCACACCTGCGCCTAGCATTTGATTTGCTATATCGAGAACAATTGACTCTTGCACCTTTCCTTCAAAAGGGCACTCCCATGCAACAGCGACATACCCGCGAGTCTTAAGGTTTTCTTTTTTTGCAGTTTCAATGATTTTACAAGAGGACTCAATGGTTTCCCTTAATCCCATATTAATATTTTTTTGGTTCATTGTTTCTGTTGCAGAAGGGACAACTGAAATAACTTTGGCTCCAGCAGCATTTGCTAACTCATAACCTTTCATATTAGGAACTAGAACAGAAATCTCGCATTCATTAGTATCAACTAGACCTTCAATGATTTCATGAGCTCCTGCCATAGCTGGCACTGCCTTGGGACTGACAAAACTTGCGGCCTCGATGCCTGGAAGATTTGCTTCTATTAGTTGCCTGATAAGCTCAAGACGAGATTGAGATCCTAGGATTGTTTTTTGATTTTGCAGCCCATCTCTTGGACTAACTTCATTAATATAAACAAATTCCGAACTCATTTAAGCATCTCAATTATTTGCAGTTTATCTAGTGACTCTAACTCTTCGTCCGAATATCCCAGCCACCCATTTAATACTTGTTTAGTGTGCTCTCCCAAAAGAGGGGGCGCAAGAAATTCTTCCTCTGCACTTTCTGAGAATTTAATAGGGTTGCCAGGAACCTTAACTGAACCTCCGTCTGGATGAGGGACATCAACTAGCATGTTTCTATGCTGAACCTGTTGATCATTGAGTGCTTGCTCAATATTATTCACTCTTGCGCATGGCACTGCTTCTTCTTCTAACAAGCGCAACCAATGGTCAGATTTTTCTTTTATCAACTCATCTTGGATAATCTTCTCAAGTTTTGCTTTATCTTTTTGTCTTTCTAATGCAGTTGCATATTTTGGATTATGCAATTCTGGGTGATTAAATAGTTTTAATAATCTTGGCCAAAACTGATCTCCTACTGCTGCTATGACTATAGGATAATCTTTTGTAAGGAATGAGTTATAGGGCATATGAACAAAATGAGAATTACCAATCGGCTCAGGCACTACTCCTGACATAGTTTGCATGGTTGCCATGTAATTGAGCATAGAGATTTGGCAATCAAGCATTGAAATATCTACATGCTGACCCAAGCCTGAGCTAGCTCTATCTATAATTGCAGCTTGAATACCCATGACAGCAAACATGCCACCTCCCAGATCTCCAATTGGAATTCCAGCTCGCATTGGCTCTGAGGATGAAATGCCTGTGATTGACATGCCTCCACCCAGAGCTTGAGCTATTTGATCAAATGCGGGCCTCTTAAAGTTAGGCCCTGATTCTCCAAAACCACTAACCGTGCATGTAATAATTTTTGGGTTTACAGTTTTCAGACTATTGAAATCAATTTTTAGTTTCTCGGTAACGCCTGCTGAAAAATTACTAATTACAACATCAGCCTTTTCGGCTAACTTATAAAAAATTTTTAATCCTTCAGGTTTCTTTAAATCAAGAGAAAGACTTTTTTTATTTCTGTTAAGAGTATAAAAATATGCCCCCATTCCATTAAAAGAATAGTCAGGATCATTTTCTAGCAAGCGTCTTGTGCCTTCACCTTTGACTGGCGGCTCTATTTTTATTACTTCACACCCTAAGTCTGCAAGAATCATGCTTCCATAGGGGCCAGATAACATATGAGTTAAATCAAGAACTTTGATACCTTTAAGTGGCTTTTTTGCGACTGACATATTTGTATTATATACAGATCGAACTTAAGAAAAATATGTATTAAAAAGGTACATATAACAGGGCTTCCAGGGAAGTTGTGTTAATTATAGATATGGTGAATAATATTAAAATACTATTTTTTACTGAGGGGGTAAACAATGTCTATTTCTAATACATTTTTTAGATTCGTATTTGCATTTTCTTTTTTCTTTATTTCATTTGCTTTGATCGCTGAACCAACTTTAGAAGAGGTTGTCGTATCAGCTCGAAAAGTTGATGAAAGTGTTCAAGATGTACCTATTGCAATGAGTGTTTTTACTTCAAGCGATATAAGTGATGCAGGCATCGAAAGACCTGAAGATTTTATTGCCTTAACTCCAAACGTAGTAATGGCAAATACTGTTAATGTTGGAGACACACTTGTAACCATTCGAGGCCTTACATCTACCCGAGATGCAGAGTCTAACTTTGCTTTTGTTGTAGATGGTGTTTTACAAACAAATCCAAATGCTTTTAACAGAGAGCTTTTAGATATTGCTCAAATTGAAGTACTTAAAGGACCACAAGGTGCGCTTTATGGAAGAAATGCTACGTCCGGAGCGATTTTAATTACGACCAAAGCTCCCTCTGAAGAATCTGAAAGCACAGCAGTAATAGGCATGGGTGTTAATAACGCCTCTAAATTACAGTATGTTAATTCCGGCAAGATGGGCGATAACGTGTATACAAGATTTTCTGTCAGTACAAGAGAAACTGATGGAGAGCACACAAACGTTTATTCAAACCTTAAAAATGTAGATTTCTTTGAAGACACAACTCTTCGAGGAAGGGTATTGGTTGAAGAAGATGATAGCTCTTGGGATTTTAGATTTGGCATGAGCGAGGCCAGCGGTGGAACTATTAATTTTAATGCTGTTTTTGCGCTTCCTGCCTTTCAGGGCTTTGGAACTCCAGGTGCTGACCAGTTCTTTAAAGATGTAAACGATCATAAATTTACATACATGTTTAACGTTCCCCCGGTTAACGAGCAAGAAACATCTGATCTATCTATTAAATACACAGAAGATTTAGCAAACGGCAGAGAGTTCTCTGCTATCTTTGCCTACAACCATCTTGAAGAATTTTTGATGTCCGATGGAACGTCTGGCGCTTTTGGTGGTTATTTTGGAGTGCCTTCCTGTGCAGCTTCCAATACAGCCGCTAATCTAGCCTTGATTAATTCCTTGCCTCCTGGCTTTTCATTCGCTGCTCCAGGCACAGCGCCCTCAGGTGCAAACTCTGTATTAGGGCCTTATCTGCCTCATACGTGTGATGGCTATCAATTCCAGTCACGGGATCAAGATGATATGTCGATTGAGGTGAAGTTAACCAGCAATCAAACTGAAGCAACTAGATGGTTGATCGGTGGATACTATGCCGAAATTGACAGAGATGTTGCAGTTGCATATGGTGCTGATCTAGGTAAAGGTTTTGAATTTAAATCTTATGTTCCAGCGACAGGGAAAAATCCTACTGATTTATCATTTGATGATACTTTTACTACAGATGTCTTCTCTATCTTTGGTCAATACTCTATAGATTTATCTGATGCTACTGAGCTTTCTTTGGAAGGAAGATATGATAAAGAAAAACGTTCAGTTGATAACAATGTTCCGGCTACAGATCGTCAGCTTTATATTATGGTGGCGGCGCTCCAATCAACCCTGCAATGACAGCAGGTGGCAGTAAAATTCCATCAAGAGACAAATCATATGATCAGTTCCAGCCTAAAATTTCTTTAACCACAACTGCTGAAAACACCACAGTCTATGCTTCTTACGGTGTTGGCTTTCAGATCAGGTGGTTTTAACTCATCTGGAAGTGCAGCTTTGATTAATTCCCAGCTAAATATTCCAGTATCTGCTGGTTTAGGCGTATCTGATTCTTTTAATAAAGAAGTTTCTAAATCATTTGAAGTTGGCTTTAAGGGTAGATACCTTGATGGCAGACTTGCTATCAATGGTGCAATTTTTGAGACAGAAGTTGATGACAATCAGTTTTTTGAATTCTTTGCAGGGCCATGGGGTTTACTAAGAGTAGTGACTTCTATTGATCAGCTAGATATTAGCGGCTCAGAGTTAGACTTTAAATATGCTCTAACTGATAGCATCAGATTAGACGGTGGTATTGGTTATACAGATGGTGAAATTAAAAAGAACGCGCATAGACCAAATACTGTAGGAAATAACGCACCGTTAGCTCCTGAACATACTTACAATCTCGGGATGCAATACGAAACTGCATTCTCAGCAAACTACGATCTTGTAGTGAGAGTAGATTACATGGAAGTTGGCGAAACTTGGTTCCATACTGTTCAAAATAATCAGCAACCTTCAGTTTGGGGAGCTTTACTTGGATTCCCAGTGGCCTCTGACATGAGTAAATCTGTTCGAGACCCATATACTTTGGTTGATCTTAGAGCCTCTATAGTTGGAGAGAAGTTAAGTCTTACTCTGTGGGGCAGAAATATTAATGATGAGGAGTATCTAGCAGAGGTTATTCCAGCTCCAGAATTTGGTGGATCTTTCATTCATCAAGCACCTTACGCAACCTATGGTTTAGACTTAAAATATAATTTTTAAAAGGGATTAATTTTTATGTCATATCGCCTAGGTGTTGATGTTGGTGGAACCTTTACAGATTTTTTATTAATCAATGAATCTGATGGCTCCACATATACTGCAAAGGTTCCATCCACTCCGGAGGATTCATCTATTGGAGTTCTCAATGGGGTTGCGCGAATCTGTGAGCAATCAGGCGTAAACCCAAAAGACATAAAGCTCGTTATGCATGGTACAACTGTTGCAACTAACGCTGTTTTAACTGGAAATGGAGCAAAGGTAGGACTCCTTACCACTCAAGGATACGAGAGTATCTTGCAAGTAGCTCGTTCATTTTGTCCGGGTGGTCTTGGTGGCTGGGTCAGTTTTGTGAAAGGGCCATTGCTAGCTCCACTGGAATTAACCTATGGCATCAAAGAGCGAACAGATGCTTCCGGAGAGATTTCCATACCATTGGATGAAGATCATTTAAAAGAGCAGCTAACTCAACTAAAGAAAAGGGGACAAGTTGAGGCTTTAACAATTAGCTTTGTTAATTCATACATCAACAATGCGAATGAAGTTCTTGCAGCAAAAATTGCTGCAGAAATTTTTACAGATGTTCCTATTTCTATTTCAAGTGAAGTTATTCCTGAAATGCAAGAGTATGAAAGAGCCGAAACAACGGTCTTAAATTCCTATGTCAGACCACAAGTTTCTAGCTATGTTAATAATCTGCAATCCAATCTAGAGAAATCATTAGGGAGCGATGTTCAGCTATCCATCTCTAAGATCTGATGGTGGGCTTGCATCAAGTCGCTCTACTGGAGACTCTCCAGTTAATCACCTTATGTCAGGTCCTGCTGGTGGAGTTGCGGGCGCAATACATTTTTGTAACCAAGCAGGTTTTGAAAATATCTTAACCTTTGATATGGGAGGAACTTCAACAGACGTTGCGTTGATTCAAAATTCAAAAGCAAAAATTAGAAGAGAAACTTTAGTTGGAGATGTTAGGGTTAAAGCTCCTTCAGTTGACGTTAGAACAGTTGGTGCAGGCGGTGGTTCGATAGCCTTTGTCCCCGAGCTTACAAAAGCTCTGAGAGTAGGTCCAGAATCTGCTGGAGCTGTTCCAGGTCCTGCCGCATACATGAAAGGGGGAGAGCAACCTACCGTTTGCGATGCAAATATAGTTCTTGGTCTTCTTCCTAGCGATGTTCAGCTTGGTGGTGACATGATTATTAATAAAGAAGCTGCTGAAAAAGCTGTTCAAACTATTGCTGATGGAATTGGCATTGATTTAATGGAAGCTGCTGAAGGAATTATTAGAATCGTAAATGAGTCTATGTTTGGTGCCTTGAGATTAGTGTCTGTTGAGCAAGGATTTGACCCCAGGGATTTTGCGTTAGTTGGGTTTGGGGGTGCTGGACCACTTCATGCTAATGCTTTGGGTATTTTGTCTAATTCCTTTCCTGTAATTATTCCTCCAGGGCCTGGCGTTTTGTGCGCCTACGGTGATGCTACAACTCAGATTCAGGATGAATCTTCTAGATCTTATCTATCTATGGCTCAAGATATTACAACAGATAAATTCTTAAATGACTTGAGTGAACTAAAAGAAAAGGCTTCTTCATCTCTCTTAAAAGACGGTGTAAGCGATGCTAATTTAGAAGTAACCTATCAAGCTGATGTTAGATATGCTGGCCAAGCATTTCAAATTACTGTTGAATTTGATGAGAAAGAATATCAAAGCAAAGGGATTCAATTAATTACTGATGCATTTGATGAAGAGCATTATCAATTATTTACCTTTAAATTAAGTGATGGTCATGAAATCTTGATGATCAGGGCTATTGTAAAAGTTCAACAATCCGAAATTAAATCTTTAGTAAATGAGAACTTCGCTGGTTCACTGGATGATGCTGTAATTCAAGATTCTCGCTTTTATCATGAGGCTCAATGGCATGATGCAAAGATATATGATCGAACAAAGCTGCATGCAAAACTAGTGGTTCCTGGCCCTGCTATTGTTTCTGAGATGGATTCTACTAGCGTTATCTTGCCTGGCTATGCTGCGGAAGTTGATCAGGTAGGCAATTTAATTATCAACCCTAAAAAATAATATGTCAGCAAGAATTATTGAAACAAATGAATCTCCATTACAGACTGTTGATGTTGATGGCATTACCGTTGATCTTATAGAGAATGCCCTAAAAAATGCTCGAGAAGAAATGGATGCGTTGGTAAGTAGAACGGCATTATCTCCAGGAATTAGGGAGCAGGGCGACTGTTTTCCGATGATTGCAAATAATGATGGCAAGATGGTTGTTGGCCAATTCGGATCATTTATTCACGGTTTTACTGAGGCTTATGACGAGGAGATTGAGGAAGGAGATATTATCCTCACCAATGATCCATATATGTGTAATGCAGCAGTTTCTCATTTACCAGACTGGATGGTATTAAAACCAATTTTTAGAGAGGGCAGGCATATTGCATGGTCAGCTATGTTTGGTCACATGTCTGATAATGGCGGCATGGTTCCAGGGTCTATTCCAACTGAAGCTACCACAATCTTCCAAGAGGGAATCAGAATTCCACCCATCAAGCTATATAAAAAAGGTGAGCTACAGGCCGATGTTTTAGAGCTTATTTTACATAATGTAAGAACCTCACAATGGAATCGCTTTGACCTAAATGCTCTCGTTGCAGCTTGCAACACAGCAGGCAAAAGATGTAATGAGATAGCAGATCGTTTTGGCGATGATGTCTTTTGTTCCACCATGAATATAATGCTCCAAAGAAATTACGATGCTATGAAGCATATTATTTCGATGTTTATCCCTGAAGAACCAAGAGAATTCTCTGATTATATTTGTGATGATGGTATGGGCATGGGTCCATATAAAATACATTGCAAGATGTGGCGTGAGGGTGATAAGGCTATTTTTGATTTTGAGGGCACTGATCCTCAGGCACAAAGCTCAGTAAATTTTTATCTTAATGAGGATATGTTTAAAATGTTCTTTGGATCATTTACGATCAATGTTGTCGATCCTCAAATTGTCTTCAATGATGGTTTTTATGATTTAGTTGATGTCAGAATTCCTCAGGGAACATTATTAAAGCCGAATTATCCAGCTGCTCTTTCCGGAAGAACTCATGCCTTAGGTAGAATTTTTGACGTATTGGGTGCTTTGCTTGGTATGGGCGCTCCAAATGAAATGCTTAACGCCGCAGGATTTTCTGATTCACCCCATTTATTTTTCTCTGGTTATGATGATAAAGGTGATTGGTTTCAGCTATTTCAGATAGGTTTTGGAGGAGTGCCAGGAAGACCAATTGGAGATGGACCTGATGGTCACTCATTATGGCCATCTTTTACCAACGTGCCGAATGAATTTGTAGAAGCATATTTTCCGCTTAGAGTAGAAACGTATGAATTTATTGTCGATTCTGGCGGGGCTGGTCTCCATAGGGGAGGTAATGGACTGTCCGTTGCTTATAGATTCCTTGTAGACGGCCATATAGGTATTCATGACGATAGATGGTTGACATATCCATGGGGTGTTAATGGAGGTAAGCCAGGCAAAAGATCGACTAAATTACTAGTTAGAGCAGATGGCACTGAAGAACATGTCCCGGCTAAATGTGAAGGTGTTAAAGTCCATAAAGGCGACCTTCTTTATTTCAATACATGGGGGGGAGGTGGTTGGGGAGATCCACTTCAAAGAGATCCTGCTATTGTTGCCTCAGATGTTGATAAAAAACTTGTCTCAGCAGAAGGAGCAAAAAGGTATGGTGTCGTTCTCAACGATGACCTATCTGTCGATCAATCTAAAACCGATGAAGCTGCGAGCTGAAATGTCAAAAGACACAGTTCCAGATGAGATGTTTAATTTTGGTGGAACCATTGAAGAAATTAAGGCTAGGTGCCTAGAAGAAACACATCTAGAGCCACCCGTATCTCCAACTTTCTTAAAACAATAAGTTTGAGCACCCTCGAATCTAACTCTACAGGACTGGGTAGTGCACCTGCTTTAGTGGTAGTTGATATGTGTCGAGGTTTTATTGATCCTTCATCCCCGCTAGGCTTTCAAGTGCGATGAATTAATTCAAGCCAATATCGTATTAGTTAATAAATTCCGAGAAATGAATTTACCTGTAATTTTTACAACCACTATTTATAGAGACATATCTGAAGCAAGTGTTTTTAGATCCAAGATTCCAGCATTAAATATTTTAAAGCCCGACTCCGAAGAAACATCTTTTCTTGCAGAGCTATCTCCTGATTCTGAAGATATTTTAATTGAAAAGAAATTTGCGAGCTCTTTCTTTGAAACTACTTTAGCAGCAGATCTTCGTCAAATGAATGTAGATTCAGTTGTGGTATCTGGTGTTACAACTAGTGGCTGCGTGCGTGCCACAGCGCTAGATTCTTTGCAAAATAATTTTCTTACATTAGTAGCCGAGGACTGTGTAGGGGATAGAGATTTAAATGCCCATCGAGCAAACTTATTTGACTTGCAATCAAAGTATGCTGATGTTGTTCATTCAGAACAGATTTTTAAATCGTTGTAACAAATAATACAAAAAACTTAAACTTTTTTATAAAAAGGTATTGACACTTTTAATCAGAGGCGTATATTTAATAGACCAACTCGGACCGACTTACAAACAACTGCAGACGGGAGTAAGAGAGAAAGAGAAGGTAGAGACGAAGAGCGAAAGCGATACTAAGAGTCGACAATAAAAAAGAGCTTAGTAACCCACCAAGAAGGCAAGAGAATACCTTCAAGGAGCTAAAGAAAATCTCACTTTAGACCTCTTCTAATCTCGAACTTTAAGAAACAGAGCTTGCTCTGTTTTTTTTCGTCTACAAGTTCCTAGATACTCTCTTCAAATTTAAAAAATATGGCGTATAGTGCAAAAATATGAAAGCCTATCAAAACAAAAATTATTGCCACCATTGGGCCTAGTACCAATACTTACGAGAGTTTAAAGAAACTTCATAAGGCCGGGATGAATGTTGCAAGAATTAATATGTCTCATGCCACTCATGCAGATGCACAAAATATTATAGATATAGTTCATCAAATTAATTCTGAGCAATCTGATGATCATGGACCTATCGGACTATTACTTGACACCCAAGGCCCTGAGATAAGAACAGGGATCAATCAAAGCGATATGGACTTAACAGTTGGAGATATTGTCAATTTAACTATCAGGGAAGATCTTGATGTTGAGACTTCTTCAATCCAAATAAATTACAAAGGCCTTATTAAAAGTGTTTCCAAGGGCTCAAGAATCAGTATAGATAATGGGTTAATCAATTTTAAAGTACTGGCTAAGGATAAAGAAAATCTAACATGCAAAGTACTTGATGGGGGTAAGCTAGGTAGTAAGCGCCATGTGAATCTTCCAGGCGTAAGGGTAGATCTTCCATCAATTACAAAAAAAGATCGCAAGGACATTCATTTAGCTATTAAAAATAATGTAAGTTTTATTGCACTTTCATTTGTTAGAAGTGCTCAAGATATTTATGATCTTCGAGATATTCTTAAGAAAAAGAAGTCATCTGCTAGAATTATTGCAAAAATAGAAAATCAAGAAGGCCTAGATAATATTCATGAGATCACGAAAGCTACTGACATAGTAATGGTCGCTAGAGGAGACTTGGGTATTGAAACAGACCTGGCTGACTTGCCTAATATTCAGAGAAGAATTATGTATGCGACTGCAAAGTGGGGCAAACGATCCATTGTTGCAACTCATCTTCTTGAGTCCATGATCGTCAATCCGACCCCAACAAGAGCTGAGGTCACAGATGTGGCTAATGCAATTTATGAAGGTGCTGATGCGGTAATGCTATCAGGAGAAACTAGTGTAGGTAAATACCCTGTTCAATGTATCAAGATGTTAAAAAATATTGCCACTAAGACTGAAAATTTTAGAACACTGGGCTATGAAAAATTTCTTACTGATATGTCAGATTGGCAGAATATTGCAATCGCTGCAAGAGATCTCGCAACAAGAATTAATGCAGATGGCATAGTTGTGGTTACTAGATCAGGTCAAACTGCAGATGTTATTTCTAGCACTAAGCCCTTTAGAATGCCTATCCACGCATTTACAAATAATCAACAAACTTTCCAGCAGCTAAGTCTTGTTGGTGGCATGCAACCATATTTTATGAAATCAATCTCAAATCAAGCATCTGCTATTAATAAGATTAAGTTGATACTCGCATCAAAAGTTCGAGCAAAAAAATCCTTAAAATTCGTCTTAATTGGTGGGGTTTATTCAGCATCCCACTCTGATTCTATTCAAATAATTTCTACGTAGCATGTTTGATCAAGTTATAGAGAGTGTTATTTTATTATTTGTTGCTGTAGACCCCATAGCTTTGATTCCAATTTTTGCAAGTTTAACTCAAGGGTTGAGCAAGCAAGATACCAAGAAGGTATATATTCATGCCAGCTTAGTTGCCTTTGGTATTTTGTCAGCATTTTGGTTATTTGGATCATCGTTGCTAGCAGTCATGGGCATTTCAATGAGCTCATTCAAAATCATTGGTGGATTATTTTTGATTGCGATTGCTTTCCAAATGGTTTTTGAGCAAAGGCAGGAGAGAAGACAAAATACAGCTGATACTGCCTTGGATGATGAATCCCTTCAATCTCTAGCTATATTCCCGCTTGCAACACCCCTAATAGCAGGCCCTGGCGCAATGACCGCAGCTTTATTGTTAGCTGAAAAGAGATCTAGCGAGCCTTTAGAAATGCTAATCAACTTTACTCCTATTATTGCAATTATTTTAATGGCAGCCATAGCAATGTGGTTATCAGCAAATCTTGCTAATAAGGTTAGCCCAACAATTATTACTGTTGTTCAAAAAATATTTGGAATTCTCTTAGGGGCTCTTGCAATAGAGTTTGTTGTCAGTGGAATTAGAGAATCATTTAATCTGATAGGTTGACCAAAGATTCTCTTAAGATTAATTCCGATTTAAATTCCCTCGATTCAGTTTGTTGACTTAAACCATCAACATTTCCAAGTAGAATTTTAGCTGCATGACACGCCATTTCCTTAACTGGTTGCCTGACGGTAGAAAGTGAAGGCCAAAGCTGTTCTGCAATAGGCGAATCATCAAATCCGATAATACAGAGTTCAGATGGAATTTTAATTCCCTTCATTTGAGCTGCTTTCATAACGCCTGCAGCCATATAATCATTGCTTGCAAAAATTACGGAAGGGCATAGTGGAGAGTCAAGTATTTCAAGGCCAGCATTAAATCCTGAATCAAAGGTAAAATTCCCCTCTTTTACCCATTTGCTATTAAGGGGAATATTTTTTTGGGTAACAGCATCGGAAAAACCTTTGTACCTTAGGGATGATGCCGAATGCTTGTGGTGCCCCTTAATAAAACCTATGTCAGTATGTCCTTTGCTAATAATTTCATTGGTCATTGCGTAACTTGCATCATAATCATTGGAGGAGACGTAAGAAGAAGATGTGCGCTTATCGCTCGGCGCTATAATTGAATAGTGGACTTTTGCATTGTCTAAACTAGCCAGTAAATCATCCATGTCACTAAGCGGGGGTGTAACAATCAACCCATCGATTTGAAAGTCACTTATAAACTCAATGATTTCAGTGCCTAGATTTTTATTTTGATAGTTGCATTCTTGCAATACCAAGTTATAGCCTGTTTCTTTGCACACTTGTAAAATGCCGCTTTGAATATCAGCTAGGTAATGCTTGTTTGGATTGTCATAAAGTAAAGCTATCATGTAAGAGCGCTTAGATCTTAGGCTTTGAGCATTTTTATTTGGCTTAAATCCAAGCTTCAAGATTGATTGCAGCACTCTATCTTTTGTATCCTCTGATACATTAATCTCATTATTGATAACTCTTGAAACTGTTTTTATTGATACGTTTGCATCTTTAGAAACATCCTTGATTGTTACTGACATTTGATTAGACATAGTTGCTTTATATTACTATTTTAATGATAATTTATGTTCTTTGACAACGATATCAGCAATTGCCTGGGAGATGGTATGTATTTTAATAATTTAGATTTTTTAATTCTAGGATTATATTGCGTCGGTATTATTGGGCTTGCTCAATACGTCTCCAGAAATAAATCAGGCAAAGAGGTCACTTCAGAGGATTACTTCCTTGGCTGGCAGGTCATTGCCATGGTGGGCTATTGGCGCTTCCCTTATTGCAGCCAATATTTCAGCTGAACAAATTATTGGAATGTCAGGTCAAGGCTTTGTAGTAGGAATGGCAATTGCCGTATGGGAGCTAACGGCAGCCATTGCTTTGATTGTCATGGCAAAATATTTTTTACCTCTTTTCCTTGAAAAGAAAATTTATACAATGCCCCAATTTCTTGAGCAACGCTTTGATAAAAGAGTGAGCTTAGTTCTATCCTTTTTTTGGCTAACTGTTTACATATTTATTAATCTTACAACTGTGCTTTGGTTAGGAGCCCTTGCCATAAATACTCTTACTGGCCTAGACCCTATGTATGGAAGCATTCTACTGGCATTATTTGCACTCGCCTATTCACTTTCCGGGGGCCTCAAAGCAGTAGCTATGACTGATATTGTTCAGGTAGTTTTATTAATATTTGGTGGATTTGCAGTTTTATACATAGCTCTTAACCAAATATCTGGTTCCAATGGAGTGTTTGAAGGTCTAGGCATTGTTTTCAATGCAATGCCAGAAAAATTCGATATGATTTTATCTCCAGATAATCCTTCGTACATTAATTTACCGGGTGTATGGGTTCTTATTGGGGCCGGGGTTTGGATCGGCCATTTTTCGTATTGGGGCTTTAATCAATATATTACTCAAAGAGCATTGGGTGCTAAGTCGCTTCAAGAGGCTCAAAAAGGCGTCATGTTTGCAGCCTATTTAAAATTATTGATGCCAATTGTTATAGTTCTCCCAGGTATCTGTGCTGCTATGGCCATGGAGATGGAGCTCATTCCTTCGATTACCAAATCCGATCAAGCATACCCTAGCATGATGACTTTACTCCCTCATGGCTTGCTTGGCCTAACATTTGCTGCCTTAATTGCTGCAATAGTTTCCTCGCTTGCCTCTATGACCAACAGCATCGGTACTATTTTTGCTATGGATGTATATAGATCTTTTGCGACCAAAGAAGTAAGCCAGGCTAATCTCATTAAAACTGGAAGAATGGCTGTGGTTGGAGGGTTGTTTATCGCAGTTTTAGTTGCACCAATGTTAGATAGTTTTGATTCATTGTTTCAATATATCCAAGAGTTTACGGGCTTATTTACTCCAGGTATTTTAGTGATATTCCTTGTCGCGTTATTTTGGAAAAAAGCTACTACCATGTCAGTTCTTGTTGCGGCTATTTCATCTTTAGTTCTTTCAATCTCAATTAGTGCTCTATTTCCAGATTTTGCATATATTCACAGAATGGGTGTTGTATTCTTTTTATCTGGCTTTGGTTGCTACCTTACTGCTTTAATACAAGGTTACTCTAATCAGCCTAAAGCCATTGATTTAGAAGGTATAGATTTTTCTACATCACAAGCATTCAATATTAATGCTGTCATTATCTCCTTCATTCTTGCGATGATTTACATCTTGCTATGGTAATTAATCCAGAAACATTGTCGGCTTCTAAAAAAGTTCTTTTGATTGATATTGGTGGAACTAATGTTAGAACATGTTCTGCTGATATAGGTACTTCAGTCCTTTTAAATCCTCAAAAAGTAAACACTAGCTGCCTTAATTCCTTTGATGACCTGATTCATAAATTTTTAACTGAGGACCCATTAATTGATCACATAGTTTTTTCAGTTGCTGGCCCTAAAGTGAATAATTCAATCACGATGACCAACAGAGAATTTACATTAGATGCTGATGCTGTTTTGGAGAAATTTAATATTTCTTCTTGTCATATTCTTAACGATTGGGAATCTATTGGCTATAGTTTGAGCCTATTTACTGACGATGATATGACCCAAATAGTTCCAGGGAGCTCATTTAATGAGACTGCCCTGATTATTGGTCCTGGGACAGGGCTGGGCGCTGCTCTTGTTATTAGAGACAACATTGTTTTACCAACGGAAATAGGCAATAGCATTCTTTCGATCGATTCATTAATGGTTAGTTCAACCTTAAAAAATTCCAGTGATTTCAATGTGATAGAAGATTTAATTTCTGGTCGAGGTATTTCTAATATTTATCGTCATTTCTCAGGGGCTGAAAAAACTTCAGAAAATATTCTTCTTAGCTACCATGAGGACGAAATGGCCAAGAGATCTATTGATCAATTTCTTATTTCCCTATCTCAGGTCCTCTCAGAGCTCGCCTTAGCCTATATTCCAGGAAATGGCATATATCTTGCTGGAGGTTTGATGAGATCGCTGATGATGTATATAGATACAGATGACTTTACAGGAAACTTCTTAATTAACCGGAAGCCAATGCATAAAGATCTTTTACAGAAAATCTCTATTTCCTTGATTGAAAAAGAGATGACGTGCCTTCACGGAAATTTAAATTATTTTAATAAATTAACCCTAGCAAATTAGTATCTAAATTGGAGAATATCGCTTTTAAAATTGCCAAATCCATTGCAAACACTTTAGAAGATAGCGTATTAAAAAAAGGATATGCAACCTTGGTGGTCTCTGGTGGAAATAGCCCCTTAGAAATATTTTTTCACTTAAACCAGATGCCTATTCCATGGTCTAAGGTAACTATTATATTGGGTGATGATAGGATGTTAGATTCAGACAATAGTGACTCAAACGATAAGCTGATTAGAGAAAATTTAATCATCAACAAGGCAGGGTCTGCTAGATACCTCTCGCTCATTGATCCTCTGATGACTCCTTCGAAACTAAATTTTCCATTCGATATTTCTTTGCTGGGCATGGGCTTAGATGGTCATTTTGCATCATTATTTCCAGAGTTATTGGAGAATATTTCGCTGTTTGAATTGAATGCCCCTCATGAAATATATCTTTCTCAGAAATCTCTTGGGGATCCATCACATAAAAGAATTACTATGAACTTATCTATGCTACTTAATTCAGATAGATGCATCCTTTTAGTTTCCAGTGAATCTAAGAGAGTAGTTCTGGATCGAGCTATTGGCGATACTCGCCTGCCTGTTCATCATTTAATAAATCAAAATAAGGTCAAGATCGAGTTTTCTGATGTTGATTTTTAATTTAGGAGAAAATATGAAATTTATTCAAATCAACATGGTAATTTTTGCACTATTTTTCTCAATAGTATTAAGTGCGCAAGAAGATTGGAGCAGGACTAGCTCATGTGAATATCCCAATGATTCAAATGAAAAAATAATTAACAATCTAATAAATAAAATGACTATTGAAGAGAAGGTAGGTCAGATTATTCAGGGTGATTTAGAATTCATTGATCCATCAGACATTAAACAATTTAATATTGGCTCAGTGCTTAATGGAGGGAATACAGCTCCCTATGGCAATAAATATAGCTCAGCTGATGATTGGAAGAGGTTAAGCAAAGAATTTTACGACGCTTCAATTGAGATAGATGGAATTAAAATTCCAGTTTTATGGGGCACTGACGCGGTTCATGGTCACAATAATCTTGTTGGCGCCACTCTTTTTCCTCACAACATAGGTTTAGGCGCATCTAGAAACTATTCTCTTGTTAAGCAGATAGGTGAGGCAATTGCTCTAGAAGTACTTTCAACAGGAGTGGCTTGGACATTTGCTCCAACAATTGCAGTTCCTCAGAACGATACATGGGGAAGAACTTACGAAGGCTTTTCTGAAGACCCTCAACTTGTTTCTAAGCTTGGGGAAGCATTTATTCTTGGGTTGCAGGGCGAAAAATTAAATTTCTTAGATAACAACCATGTGATTGCTACTGCCAAGCATTTTATGGGCGATGGCGGAACTTTTGAAGGAGTAGATCAGGGCGATACTAGGGTGTCTGAGAAGGAATTAAGAGATATACATGGTTATCCATACTTTGAGGCATTAGACGCTTGTGCCCAAACAGTTATGGCTAGCTTTAATTCATGGAATGGGAGCAAGTTACATGGCGATCGGGATCTTTTAACGACCGTATTAAAAGAGAATATGCAATTCGATGGCTTTGTTGTGGGTGATTGGAATGGACATGGCCAAGTTCCAGGCTGCTCGAATCAGAGTTGCGCACAAGCATTTAACGCTGGCGTCGATATGTTTATGGCGCCCGAGGATTGGCAGCCACTTTTAAAAAATACCATTGCACAAGTTCAATCTGGCGTTATTCCATTAGAGCGGCTTAATGATGCGGTCACAAGAATACTTAGGGTTAAAGCTAGAATGGGTCTTTTAAGCGGAAGGAAGCCCCATGCCTTTGCAGAAAATTTCTTAGGCCATCCTCGACATATAGAGCTTGCAAGGCAAGCGGTCAGAGAGTCACTTGTACTTCTTAAAAATAATCAACAAACTCTTCCGCTAAACCCCAGGGCGCATGTCGGAGTTATAGGCAACGCCGCTAATAAGATATCTTCTCAAACAGGCGGATGGACAATTACATGGCAGGGCAGGGAAAATAAAAATGAAGATTTTATTGATACCAATACCATCTTTGAAGCAATTTTTGATGCAGTAAATTTGTCTGGAGGCACAATAGAATTTTCTGACAATGGGGTGTTCGATAAGACCCCTGATTATGTAATCGGTGTATTCGGTGAAGAGCCTTATGCCGAGATGCTTGGCGACCTTCAAGATGTGTCATTTGCTGCAACAGATCCAAAATACCTTTCTCAATTACAGGACATTTCTTCGCAAAACATCAAGACTGTCAGTATTTTCTTATCTGGAAGACCGCTTGAGGTTAATCAATATATTAATGCCTCTGATTCATTTATTGCTGCTTGGTTGCCAGGTACTGCAGTAGAAGGTATTGCTGATGTTATTTTTTCTATAGACGGCGAAGAGCAGTTTAATTTTGTTGGAAAACTTTCCTATTCCTGGCCAAAAGTAAAATCACAAACTGAGCTGAATCATCAAGATAAGTCCTATGATCCGTTATTTCCATTTGGATTTGGTTTAGATTATTCCTCTAAGTCACAGCTCGCAATAATTGAATCAATAGACACTGTTCAAAAAATTGATTCCATCAATATTTTCCTAGGAACAGCAACCATACCTGGAGAAGAATTTGTTCTTACTCAATCAGGGCCTGAATATGTAACGGTGGATGAATATTCAAGCGTTGATGGAGCATTAAATATCTCAAGGTTTGATTATCTGCGCCAGGATGATGCTAAAAACTTTATGTTTAGTGAAACTGATTCTATGCAAGCCTTTGGAATTTCAGCTGAAACAGATTTAAATTTTGCATCAATGAAATCACCTTACTATGAAATTGTGATGAGAGTCACTGAAACCGATGGCATGCCATTATATTTTACAGCCAGCTGTGGTGAAAATTGCCAAGGCAGTGTTTCACTTCCAATTTCTCAGGATAATATCTGGGAAACTGTCGCAGTGCCTGTTAGATGTCTAGAGAGAGAAGGGCTAGACAAGTCTATAGGTAATATTAGAAGCCTATTCTTAACGCGCGGAGCAATTAACTTTGATCTTCATTCAATTATCATCAAAGAAGAGAGCAATGCTACTTTACAGATTAGCTGTTAGGTTGATAAAAATACTGAAATTTTAAATAGACCTGAGATGTTTCTAGTCTTAAATTATCGCTAAAAGGATTAGGCTCTTCGTAGTACTGTGTTCCGCCTGCGTAAAAGATAGTATATGGATTCGGTTTCCACTGAATTAGGGCTTCAAGATAGTAATCATCACTGAAGTCATTTTTTTCAATAATGGTTCTGGACGATAAAGAGCTATCGATTTGATAGTCAATTTCAAGTCTATTAATTTCCCCTGCATAGAACTCTTCATTTATTAGCTTACTTTGAAGCTCAGAATACCTATGACCAAGGGCAATTTTAAAATTATCAGAGAACCTAAAGACAGTATATAAATTGTATTCTATTGAATCTCCAATTTCAGGGGTATCTATTCTGTAGGCTATAGCGTCACCTTTTTCGACCTCGAAGCTAGTGAAAAAACTTTCACTTGGATGATATTTAAACCTTATTTCAAATTCAGTTTGCTCGCCATACTGGACACCTTTAAATTTTTCACTCGGCTTAACTTTCCATTCAAAGGTACCTGTAAAATTAAAGTCTGTTTCAAGGTCCATTTTATATTCATAAAATTCAAAAGTTTTCTGACCTTTGAAGTTCAATCGATTTCGATTGTTCCAATGGAACGTTATTTTTCTTACTGTGCCCTGGGATCTAAAAGTTCTTCCATACCAATAATTTCTACTTTTATAATCATTTCGCCCAACAAAACCAACGTGCGCTCTATAAGTAGGGGATACGTCCTTAAATCTTATCCCAGCATAAGATTTGTCGACGGCTCTTCTGAGTCGAAAGTTTTTTGCAGTTCCTGAAAAGGATTCACCATCCATGGCATATGTTCTTCCAGCAAAAGTATCATCTGTATCAAGATAATTTACATTACCTTCTTGAGTATTGCTTCTCGCATAGTTTAAATCTAGAACATAATCATCTAAAAAATTTATTAGCCCATCAAATTCTACAAGTGAGCCTGATCCACCTGATTGATAGTCTCTATTGGTTGCAATTAAACCAAAGTGTGATTTGTTGCCTAGATTTCTTTTGAACCTTCCAATTGTTACCTTGCTCTTACCAGCATTACCTTTGTAGGATTGATATTCTCCAGCTGCTAAGTAGGGTGAATCTGTATCAGTGGCTTGTAAAATATATGTCGAATTTTTCTTGCCTTGTTTAATATATTTAACTGCCCCTAGTGGATTGGTTATCGATCTTGTGTAAACAGATTGCATATCTGATTTTAGAAGCTCAGCTCCCTTAATAAAGAAAGTTCTTTTTTCTGGGTACGAGATTGCAAAAGTCTGATTGGCCATAATCATAGGCACGTCAGATTCAACTTGAGAGAAATCAGGATTAACAGTGTATTCAATAGAGGATGTTTTACTTAGATCATATAGACCTGTAACACCGATCTCATAGTCAGGGTTTTGCAATTTAAAATCTTTTACAGGCCTATCTCCATTTTGATTAAGAAAAATATATGGATAAATATAATTTCTGTAGATTTTATCGGGTGAACCCAAGAGAACCTCTTGGTCCGCTTGGCATGCATAGCAAGTTTCTGCTGGGAGATTTTTAAAAGATGCAAAAACAGTTTGCAAGCCAGCTTGGTAGGATTTTCTAATAAATCCTAGCTGCCATTTTTGTATTTCTGTTTCGGGGAATTGTAGTTCTGAAAATGGAATAATTAATTCTGCAGAGTAACCATCATCTTGAATAGCCGTAGATGACTGAAAAAGAATATCCCATGAATCATCTGGTTCAGAGCCTGAGGTATGCTTTTCATCTAATTGCACTCCAAGAGCATTTACTCCAATTAAAATTCCATATCTATCGTCTCCAAATGGATCGGCCATCAGTGCAACATAATCCTCATTCCATGTTTGATCTCTATTTTTTAGAGTGGCTCTAATCTTATCAGGATCTCCGTAGGCTTTAATTCCTACGTAAAGGTATTTCTCGTCGTACTTCACATAGGCAGTTGTTTTTAAATTAGAGGGAGTATTCCTAGATGGCATTACCTCGTATTCCAAGTCAAAAACAACAGCTTTATCCCATTCACCAGGGGATAGAGTTCCATCAAGCTGAATATTTTCCGCTGAAGTATAGGCAACACTCAGGCTAAGAAATAAAAAAAATAATTGCTTCATGTGTTTCTAAAATTTAGTGAATATTAATGAGAGCTTTTCAAATGTCTATTTTTTTTGCTCGACGGTATTTTAGGCTAATTCTCTGATTAGGAATATATATATTTAATATGATTTTTTTCCTAATATCATGGGAAATTAAAATGATTTGGGTATAATCATTCTCATTATGGCAGACAGCAAGAAAAAACAAACAAAAGTATATCTAATTCCTGAGAGCGAATCTCGCGATAGTCATACCTATCACTACCTAGCTATTAAGACTAAAAAGTTAGTTATAGAGAATCAGAAATTAAGGCTTAAAAAGTTTAATCCTGCTAAACAAGTCCATGAATGGTTTATAGAAGCAAAGCTTCCACCTCACTCAAAATAATTCTTCGTTACTTTTTCTGATCTTCGGTTTCATCTCGGTGTTTTTTTAGATATGCCATAAAAGGTGTTCCCCCGGTTCCAGTGATAGTAGATCCACCTCGACCAAAAGGATTTTTAATTTGAGCCTGCTTAAAGATGTATGTTCCTGCGTACTCTAAATGCATAGCTCTAAATGCCCTAATTTCCTCCAAGCAATCGTTGTAAAGACTAGTTAATTTTTTAGACCCTTTAATAATTTTTTTAATCTGAGAGTTTTTTTCTAAAACTTCCATAAATTCTCTATGCTTAGGAGGCATATACTCTCTCATTTCATTTAAGTAATGACGCAAATGATCTTTGGTGTGTGTTATTTGTAATGCTCCATCCAACGACGGAATGATGCTGCTCTGAGCACCTGTCTCTCCTCTAAAAAATTGGGGCTTGCTTTCAAACTCACCTTTATAAATTAAGCCATTTTTAAGATCAGGATTATCTTTTGTTCCAAAAATAAATGGTCTCACCCTATGGTAGTAGATGTATGGATCACATTTTTCTGGCATTCTTGCAAAAATCTCATTGACTTTTTTCATGGAGATTATGATTCTCTTTAGCAATTGAATTGATTTATCTTCAGGTGCATCAGTCTCTAGCATTGAAATTTCAGCACATGCAGCTATTGCATCTGCAGCAGCATTCTCAATACAAACATGAATAGTTACAAACCAATCTTCATCCACCCCACCAAGAAAATTATTTATTAAACCAACATTTTCCAACGAGATAGGTTCATCGGGGTCAATCAGAAACCAATTATCTAAGCAATAACTTGCATAACTCAAAATCGGTGGACGGCCTTGATTTTTTGCGACTTTCACCCAAGGATTTGCAAGGACAGAAGGTATTGATTCATTTGGCTTGTTATCACCCCAGATATAAGCATGAGCAATAAAACTTAAATGTGACATAGCAAGCTTTAGATCTTGGCTAGCTTGATTGATTAACAGATCATCAATTGAAAGATCTTTTGGAGATAGCTTATTAATAGCTGATTGAACTTTTCCTGTTAAAAGCAACTTAGGCAAGTTAGATGCAATTTCTTGTATTCGATCGCATGACTCTGATTGAACCGAGTAAGACTTCGATGGAACCTTTTGTGGAAGGAAACCCTGCATATAAACCCCCTAATTTTTACATACTGTGTTTTAAGTATACCTATAATTTGGATCAGTTCAGATCTCTTCTTATGTCTGTAGATGAGATGTCATCTCGAAAAATTTCTTCATCGAAACCAATGAAGCGGTCGGACACATGTGGGGGGATATCAACTGATCCTAGGTCAATAAAGTTAGATTTAATTTTTCTTCCAAAGACTAAAAAATTAATGTTGTGACTGTTAAATAAATCTAGTTGTGTGAGCATATCCTCTCGGCTAAGATAAAATTTTTCATCTAATATCCTGGTTAAGGTATCAGCGCCGATCACAAAAACAGAATTGGGGAAGAGAGCAGCTTTATCTGTGAATTTTCCTGCTTTTGTAAGAACCCAGTCATGCTTGCCTTCAAACTGCGCAAGGGTTCTTTGAATTTCATGATAGCTTAAAGGTGGCTTGTCAGCATTTTGCACACAAATTTCATATGCCAGCCCAAGGCCTGTTTTGTTTTGAGCTAATTTGCTCATTGCAGCATGCCCTGAGTGGAAAGGATTGAATGATCCGGGAAAAATAAGCTCAGGAAATCTTGATGAAGATGAGTCGAAATCAATTTTATTATCAACAAGCTTAATCCAGTTTTTCTTTGCTGCAATTGTTGTAACTGTTAGGTACTCTGTTTCAGCTAAATTAGTATCTATCCCGCATGATGAGGCTATCGCTCTAATAATATGATTAGTTACCACGGCTTCTTCTTCGGATCTTGAGAGCTCGCCTTTTTTAAATGCATAAGAGAAACTCTTTGAGTATGCGTGAGTTTGAATGGCAATAAAAAATTTATGCTCACCTTTCTTAAGATAGTCTGTCGCCAGTGAGGCTGTAATACCAATACCAAGAATCTTACTTGGATGCTCATTAGGATCAATTTTTTTTGCAGCACTAAATGCTTTGGCAGCAATACTTAAAGTAGTGTCTTCGCTGCAATATTTATCAGGTTTTTTGAGCAGATAATAGTCTAGAGACTCCTTTGCATAAGGGACATAAGCCTCTAAAACTGATTTGCTTGCACCAGGAACTCTCAGCAAAGCTGAAATGGCATCGGTCCCCCCGCCGCTAGAAACTGTAACAAATCTATAGCCACTCAAGTGAATCTTTTTTATTAGCTCGGTTTGCTCTTTCATATCCCTTAATTGTAGCTAGATAGGATCTATTTTATGTGCATAATCAAAAGATTGTGGAAATAAATAAAAACAATATATCTCTTGCTATAAAGAGCGCAAGTTTTCCAGTCTTGGCGGCATCTCTAGTTCATGTTGTTGGAGACATTAAGATTTTGGATGATCTTCCAAAACCAAAGATGGCGATGCTGGGTGAGATTCAGGGATATCTTTCAGAGCAAGAAAAGCAACTCATAGAATCAATTGCACTTCCGCTACTTGAACAATACTTTTCTAATACAGAGTTAAAAGATTTCTATATACCCAGCGATGATGAGATGCACAAGATAATGAATTATATTGTTGGCGCAGAGGTATCTGAGGATTATGTTCCAATGATGCTTGATGAGATCAATCTTCGCCCATCTAAATCTATCAAAAATACAGCAGCTCCCAACAAGAGAGATATCAAAGATTTCTCAGCTTTGATTATCGGTGCTGGCATGTCAGGAATTTTAATGGGAATAAAACTAGCTGAAAGAGGAATCCCTTTTAAAATTTATGAAAAAAATAAGTCTGTAGGGGGTACTTGGGCTGAAAATACATATCCTGGATGCAGGGTAGATATCCCCAATCATTTCTATTCTTACTCGTTTGAAGAAAACCATCAATGGTCTCAGTACTTCTCTCAGCAACCAGAGCTTGAGCAGTATTTTCAGGCATGCTTTGATAAATATGACCTTGCTGGAATGACACAATTTAATACAGAAGTATCAGCAATGACCTTTGATGATTCAACCAATCTTTGGAGCATTCAATCTATAAATAATGGAAGCGAACAAAGCGAGGAATTTAATTTGGTCATCTCCTGTGTTGGCCAATTGAATCAACCAAAAATACCTGAAATCAATGGTTTAGAATCATTTGAGGGAAATATTTTCCATTCTGCACGATGGCCACAAGATGATCAGATTACCGGCAAAAAAGTTGCAGTGATTGGCAGTGGTGCAAGTGCATTTCAAATTGTTCCGTCTATTGCAGATAAGTGCAACGAACTCACTGTGTTTCAAAGGTCAGCGCCATGGATGTTTCCGAATCCAGATTATCATCGGGACGTTGAGGATGGTAAGAAATGGTTGTTAGAAAACCTGCCAGGATATTCACGATGGTATCGATTTTTATTATTTTGGCCTGGATCAGATCAATTACTAGATTCACTTTTTATAGATCCGGAATGGCAGGGTGGAGAATCCTCTATAAATGAGACTAACGACCAAATGCGGCAGATTTTTACTGATGCTATGCTTGGACAGCTTCAAGATAAATCTCTTATTCCCAAGGTAATTCCTAACTACCCCCCATTTGGTAAAAGAATGTTGCAGGATAACGGAGCTTGGCTCCAATCATTGCAAAAAGACAATGTAAGAATTTTTACTAATGAGATTCAGGAATTAACGCCGAGAGGGATATTAAGCAATAATCAATTACACGAGTTTGATACGATCATTCTAGCAACTGGCTTTAAAGCACAGGAATTTTTTACACCCATTTGCATTAATGGAGGCGATGGATTCTTTAATGATCAATACGGTGATTCTCCTCAGTCCTATCTAGGCATAGCCTTTGATACGCTCCCAAACTTTTTTTCAACCTATGGTCCCGGCACTAATTTAGCGCATGCTGGCAGCATTATTTTTAACTCAGAATGTCAGGTAAAGTACATTTGTTCAGCGATAGATTACATATTAGAAAACAATATTAAACACTTAAAAGTGAAACAGGATGTTGTGGCGAGTTATCAGGAGAAATTAGAAGCAAGATTAAATCAAATGGTTTGGCAGCATCCAAATGTTTCCAGTTGGTATCAGAACTCGAAAGGAAAAGTTGTCACCACTTCTCCATGGAGATTGATAGAATATTGGAAATGGACAAAAAAATTTGAGGCTTCAGATTATGAATTATAAATACTTATTTTTAGCAATTCTCACACTTGGAATTCATGCTGAGGATAAAAAGCCTAACGTTATTATTTTCTTAGTCGATGATTTGGGGTGGTCAGATATATCATTGCGAGGAGCGGATATTGATACTCCTGCCATAGATTCACTTTTTTCAGAGGGTATGACCCTAGATCGGTTTTATGCTACTCCAATTTGCAGTCCCACAAGAGCCGCACTTATGACTGGCAGAGACCCTATGCGTTTGGGTATGGCTTATGGGGTTGTAATGCCATGGATGAACAATGGCATTCATCCAGATGAGCACTTTATGCCAGAATCTTTTCAAGCTGCTGGCTACCAAACTGCAATGGTTGGGAAATGGCACTTAGGCCACTCACAAGAGACTTTTCACCCTAACTCTCGAGGATTTGATGATTTTTATGGCCACATGCACACTGAAGTTGGTTATTTTCCTCCCTTTGCAAATCTAGGTGGCGTAGATTTTCAGCGTAATGGAGTCACAATCTCTGATGAGGGGTATGAGACATTTTTGCTTGCAGATGAAGCTTCCCGTTGGATTAAAGATCGTAATACTGATAAACCTTTTTTTCTTTATATGCCTTTTATAGCTCCTCATAGCCCCTTAGAAGCACCAGATGAATTAGTAGAAAAATATAGTAATCTTGAAGATACACGAGAGCTTACAAGAAGTGAGTCTATTGATCGAACAAGGAAACTTAATGGTTTTTCTCCAAGTGCGCGACCAATGTATGCTGCGGTTGTGGATGCTTTGGATCAAGCCATAGGCCAAGTTCTTGAAACCTTAGAATCCGAGGAAATTGAAGAGGAGACAATCATTCTTTTTAGCAGTGATAATGGTGGCGCTGCTTATGCTGGAGGCGGTGCTGATAATTATCCACTTAGAGGTGGTAAGGGAGATACCTATGAGGGCGGCATCAGAGTAATAGCAGCTATGCGATGGGCAGGTCATATATCTCCAAAAACTAGTTTTCCATCAATCATGACAGTGATGGATGTTTTTCCAACTCTTGCAGGAGCTACTAATATTGAGATGATGAATACCAAAGAGCTTTGGGGAAGAAACATGTGGCCAGCTATCAAGAGCTCTAAAAAAATGGAACTAAACAAAGAAGTCTTCTTTGCTTCTGAGACACCTAATTACGGAGAGTTTCATACCACTGTTTTTAATGAGAAATGGAAACTAGTTCAGGTAATATCCAGTTCACTAATGGAGATTAATGTAAAAAATCAATTATTTGATATCAGCAAAGATCCGAATGAATATAACGATCTAGCATCGGAATATCCAAAGTTAGTAAGGCTAATGGCAGAGAAAATTCGTAAATGGAGAGCCTTGCATCCAATCTCAGGTACCAGAGTGCAACTTGTTCCGCCTCCAGGCTGGCGAGCTCCAAAAGATTGGACTAGCTATACTATTCCTCATGAAGAGCTTCAAAATGATGCGTCTCTTGGATTCGGCGTCCATGCTCATCAAATTTTAGACTACCTGATCAAGGACCATGGTCGAATTATCTACGACTGCAAACCAGGAGATTGGGAGCGAGGAAAATGCAAAGCTCCTGAACAATCTCAAACCCATCAACATTAATGCGAAATATATCCTTCATTTTCTTTTTAATATTTTTTCAATCTCTCTTAGCAAGAGATGTTCAGGAAATAACTTATTCATATTGGAATCAGCCTGATATTCAAATTTATTACTCTGCGCCAGAAACTATCTCTAAAAATACTCAGATCATATTCGTAATTCACGGTGCGAGCAGAAAAGCCAAACAAGGTTTAACTAATTGGTTGCCTTTGGTGGAAGGCAGGGATGTGGTTCTCATAGCGCCTGAATTCTCCAAAGAGTTCTATAATGAGTATGCATACCTAATGAAAACCACCAAAACAGGAAGGAAGCTGAAGAATACATCGAGTGATTTAGAATCGTCTCTTGGGAATATCTTTAATTTTTTTGCAGCTAAACTCAAGCTAAGCACAAAAAAATTTAGACTCTATGGCCATTCAGGTGGCTCCCAATTTGTGCATCGTTACTTATTGCTCAGCAACGAAACGAGAATCGATAAAGTAGCAATGGCAAATGCTGGATTTTATACTTTCGTCAATCCAGTCATTAAATACCCCTTTGGTATCAAAAATATGGATGTTTCAGATGAACGTTTGAAATGGTTTTTAAGCTTAAAAGGTGGAGTTTTTTTGGGCGGAGAAGATAATAACCCTAAACATAGCTCCTTGCCCTCTATGCGAAAAGCAAAAAAACAAGGAGACCATCGCTTAGAAAGAGGGACAAACTTTTTTAATCATTTGGTTGAATTAGGCGTCAAAAAAAATATGCCCTTTAGATGGAGATATCAAGTTGTTCCAGGCGTTTCCCATGATAATGCTGGCATGAGCCTGGCCGCAGCTGATTTTTTACTGGAAGATCTTTAGCAGGAGTTCTGCTCAATAAATTCTTCAGCTTTTGCAAAGATCTTCTTTTTTCGTGCAGGGTCCATGTTATCCAAGGATCTTATCATCAGCCCTAGCCTAGGATTATTTGCAAAAAAATCTCGATTATTTTCTATAAATCTCCAATACAAGCCATCAACAACTTCACACCAATCACCTTTTTTATAATTTGACATTCTCAGCATATAGCTTGAGCCACAAATATATGGTTTAGTTGAAAATATACCTCCATCGGCAAAAGTACCCATGCCATAGACATTTGGAACCATTACCCAATCCGATGAATCGACATACATTTCCATAAACCATTTGTAAGTATCGTTTGGTGTAATTCCAGTGAGATTCATCATATTGGAAATAATCATCAATCGATTTATGTGATGAGTGTAGCCGTGCTGCAAAGAATCTTTAATGGCATCATCAAGAGGAGGGATGCCAGTTGTTCCGTCATACCAGCTATTGGTAAGATTTTTCTCATGAGACCAGAAATTACTTTCTTTGTATTGAGGCATGTTGTCCCAATAAACCCCTCGAATAAATTCTCTCCAACCAAGTATTTGCCTAACAAAACCTTCTAGGGAGTTAAGTGGAATACGTTCTCCAGGTTTTTTATACTCTGAAATAGCATCTACAATACATTCCATTGGGTCTAAGAGACCTGAGTTAAGATAGGGTGCCAACAGAGAGTGAAACAGTATTGAATCATTTTGATCAATTGCATCCTGAAATGTTCCAAATAAGCATAGGCATTCATCTAAAAAGAACCTCAATCTTTCTCTGGCAGACTCATGGGTAACTGCCCAATTAAATTGCTCCAATGATCCTAGTGAATTAGGAAAAAAATTCTCTACATCGACCATGGTTTCGATGGTTATGGAGTCTTGGCTATATTGTTTTCTTTTTGGAGGAGCTTGCTTTAGTTTAGATATGCTTTGTTGATTCTCTTTGTCGTAGTTCCACTTGCCGCCAAGTGGCTTTCCATCTTCCATTAGCAGATCATATTTTTTTCTTAGCCACCTATAGTAATATTCCTGCACCAAGGATTTTCGATCTTTTGACCATTCTGCAAAGTCCTCAATCGAATCAATAAATTTCGTATCGTGATGAATTTGCAAGGTAACATTTTTTTTTGATACAAAAAACATGAGTTGAGTCAGAGTATTGTGATCGCTTGGTTGGGTGATATGAATGACATCAAATCTATCGGCTTCATAAATCTTATCTAGCTCACTCATAAAATCTGTTTGATGATCTTTAGAAATCTTGATGTGAATAATGTTTGAGTATTTCTTTTGCAATTCCTCTTTCCAATGCCTGAGAGCAGAAATTAAAAAGGCAATTTTTTGCTTATGATGGTTTATCTGATAAAAAGTATCGCAGGGCTCATAAATTAATAAGGTATCTTCATCATTTAATTGCTGAAGTGTTTTATTATTTACTGCAAGATCATCCGGAAAAATAATTCCTATTCTTTTCATTTTTTATTGCTCACTAAAAATTTTGCCAATGCCTTTCCTGAGAGGAACGCAGATTCAACTCTAGGTGAAATATTCCAATCTCCAATCGCAAAAATATCATTTTCCAAAGCAATGAATTTTTTCTCACTGTTCAGCCGATTGCATTGAGCATATTTCCATTTAAATACATGAGAATCTTCAATAATGATATCTGAATCAAATAATTCATTAAGCTGATTGGAGGCAAAGTCTGCTAGTTGATTCTCAGAGACATCAAACATTGCTCTGCTAGTCTCTGGAGAAAATTGTAGCACCCATGTTTCATCAATTGTTGCATTATAAAATTTACTTGATGCTGCCCATGAAATATCCTGATTAACTGACTGATAAGCGCTGTATTTAGTTTTTATAGCACTATTAATCATAAGGCCTACAGCTATGCATGGATCAAAATTTATATTAAGTGACTCATCGAATTCAAGAAGCTCTTGGGCTTGAGGGAAGGGGAGTGATGAGATCAAAATATCATACGAAACCTCTAGCCCACTTTCAAAATAAGCAATTTTATTTTGAGCGTCCACTCTGATGCATTTCTCTCTAGCTTTTATGTCTAAAGATTCTGAGGACTCTCGAACTAACGCTTGCATTCCATCTGGGTGAACAAAATATTGATGGGTTTCAATCTCTTCTTTTTGAAAAAAATTATACATAGAGCCATTAAATTTTTTTGCATTATTTTTATTTAGAAGTTTTTTAAAATCGGGATCAGTGCATGTGCAAAATTGAGCACCTAAGTGAAATCTTGTTTCATGATATTTTTTGGAACATAGCCTGCCACCAAAACCCTTAGATTTCTCATACAGCTCTACTTGAAAAAAATCTAAAAGACTTTCAGCACAAGCGACCGCACTCATGCCTGCGCCCAAGATCACAATCTTTGGAGATTCTTTCATTGCTACAAGTTATTCTTGAACACAACTCCATCTTTCATTACAAATTGGACATTAGATACAGCCGCTATGTTATCCAGAGGGTTTTCGGCTAATGCAATAATATCTGCAAGCATGCCGGTCTTGATTTGTCCCAAGCGATCTTCCATTCTTAAAAGCTTTGCAGTTTCAATTGTGGCACTTTTTAAGGCTATAGCCGGCGGCATACCTCCTTCAGTCATTAAAATAAATTCTTGCCAATTATCACCATGCGCTGAGACACCTGAGTCAGTTCCAAATGCAATCTTTACTCCTGCCTTATATGCTGCGCTAAATGTAGCTTCAATTTGAGGTCCAATTTTTTCCGCCTTTGGTTTAACCAATGCAGGAAAGAAGTTTGGAATCTTGGCTTTTTCTGCAACCCAGTTGCCTGCCATTATTGTTGGAACATAATAAGTGCCTTTAGATTTCATCAAAGCCATGATTTCTTCATCCATGTAGGTGCCATGCTCGATTGAATTAATGCCAGCATTCACAGCTCTTCGCATTCCCTCTTTTCCATGGGCATGTGCTGCTGTCCAAAGGCCATAATCATTAGCAGTTTGAACAATTGCTTGAAGTTCGCTGTCAGTGAACTGAGGATTCTCACCAGATTTTGCTACGCTTAATACTCCACCGGTTGCAGTTATTTTAATTCCGTCAGTACCATCTTTGTATCTTTGTCTTACAGCCTTAATGGCTTCTTCAGGGCTGTCAATAACTCCATCTTCTGGAGATGGTGGAGAATAATCAGCTTTTGACTTTCCATTAGAAGGATCACCATGGCCACCGGTTGTAGCAATCGTTTTGCCGGATGTAAATATTCTTGGACCCACAATTAATCCCTGGGATATTGCTTTTCTAAGGGCGATTGTCTCCATCCCTCCGTCTCCAAGATTTCTTACAGATGTAAATCCAGCCATTAAAGTTTTAGTGGCAGCATTTGCAGCAAATAGAGCCCTATATTCTGGCTCGCTTTTAGATGGTCGCTCAGCCTTAGGCACATATTCCTGCGCAAGGTGAACATGCATATCCATGAAACCCGGTAAAACAAATGAGTTTTTTAAATCAATAACTGTGTCATTCTTTGTAGCTCTTGCATAACCCTTCGTTATCGATTTAATTTCATTGCTTGAAACAGTAATGGTTATTGCTTTTGTCAGCTCACCATTCTCAACATCAATTAGATTTCCAACATGAAGCAAGGTATCTGAAAATACAGATGCTGACAGAAGCACAAACACAAACAAATTAATTTTTTTCATAATTCCTCTTTAATCATTCTATTAACAAACAATACTATTTTTAGTGAGCTCTGAACAGAATTTTCTTATTGGAGGAAGGCGGTTTTATCATAAATCAATAACCTTTGATTCTAGTTCTATCCCATATTTATTGTTGATTGATAGGGTAATTATATTTTTGCTGGGCTGAATGTCTAAGATGCCAAAATTTATTTCAGGATAGGTTACGCCTATCAGCAGGGGGTCTGTTTCAGTGGGTCGTGATGAGCCTTTGTTTAGTGCAGAGGCCGTTATCTCAATAAGACTGCCTTTTTGATAAAGTCCTGCTCTATGACGGTCGCCAGAGATTAAAACTACAGTCTTTGTTTTTAAAACATCATCAAGTCTTTTTAATAATTTCTTTCTATCCGCTGTGAAGTTGGACCATTTTTCATAAGGATGATTGGTTGCGAGGATTTGGATAGAAGATAATATTATTACTATATCGGCTTTAGAATTTTCTAGAGTTTCATCCAGCCATTTCCATTGCTCAGTTCCAAGTACGGATGCAAGCGGATCATTGTTTGGAAGATATCCATTTTTTCTTCCCTTTAGCTTTGCTCTGAAGTATCTAGTATCTAAGCCGATTATCTGAACACTTTTACCTTCTATTATCTGGGTGTCTTCAAAATAGATGCCTTTTCTAGCTCTCCTTGGATCTTGCTTAGGAATTTTCCAGAAATCTAGAAATAGCGTTTGAGCTTCTTCTTTATTTTTATAATTTCCACCACCATCATTTTTACCATAATCATGATCATCCCAGATGGCTAAAATCTTCTTATCCTTAGTTAACCATGAAGGAATTTTTGTTTTTTGTTTTTTGTATGCCTTTTTAAGCTTACCTAGCTCTCCAGACCTGTTGATCACCGTAAACGTTGTCACCTAAAAAAATAAACCCATCAATATTTTGCTTTTCAATTGCAGCCCAGATAGGTTGATCTAAATCTTGATCCAAGCATGACCCAAGACCATATTTATATGCATAAGCGGCTGTTAGAAAAAACGATACAAGAAATAGCAAGCAAGGATAATGTTTTATTCATGGTGCTATTATATGGTTTAAAGAATCATATCCAAGCATGAAAGTTATATTCCTATTTATTTTATTTTCTCTGTTAGCAGGCTGCAGTTCTGAGAATAATAATGCTCCCAGTGTTTTAAGTGATTTTATAAAAGCTGACTATTCTCATAATCAATCAATTATTAGCTGCGAACTCTTGCCCGATAGAAACCTAAGCTCAGTCGAGAGATTGATACCAGTGTTTGTAGAAAAACTTAACAAGGTTCGAAAAAAAGACGACGAAGTGATGTTTTTTTTTCCAATTCAATTTGAGAATAGCAGCATTTCTAAATTTAAAATTCTTCTCAACCACCAAAACAAAGTCTTACTAGAAGAGATGCATCAAACCCTTTCAGAGCTATCATTTGAAGAAACGGCCCTATGCAATACAGAGGAAACTTCATATGGGCGCTTAAGCTTATTTGAATCTAAGTTTGAATCAACTCTTGGCAGTTGTTGAAATGATGGAATGCAAATATGTAAATGATTTTAATTACGCCACCATGAAACTTGTATTTGAAGAATTTATTGACGTTCTTGCAAAGCTTGATCAAAAAGTCTCAATTGTTTATTCAGAGAATCTTGAGATTAAATCAAACTTTAGATGGTTTAATATTTTTGACTCCATAGAGAGCAGAAAAATTTTTATTGAAAGCTGGCAAGATTTGTCGGTTAGCAATCAAATGCAAACTCTGTTTACAGAGCAATCAAGTTGTGGGGCTTCCACCCTTTATAAAAGTTATAAAGTTATCTAGCTTACAGCCTAGTAAATTTTTCCATTTGGTCTGAAATCTTTTTAATTCCGTCACTAACTGTATCTAAAAGGATAAAGGGGAAAATAGCATGAATAAATCCAGCAAGACTTAACCAGAGAAGATTAATGGAAACAAGAATGACGCGAAACGCGTGAGGAAGATATTTTTTATCAGCTTTTTTTAGATGTTTGAAGTCTACCCACATTACTAAATTTTATATCATTTTATTAAAAATTTCTGTTCATTATTTTAATTTTCATGCCACATAAAATAGTTTCTGCGCAGGAAGATGGTGTAAAATGTTTTTTCTAAAATTGCGGCATTAGTATAATGGCTAGTATATCTGCCTTCCAAGCAGATGGTCCGAGTTCGAATCTCGGATGCCGCACCATTCTCTTATGTCTCTTTTTTAAATTCAATTTTTTCCTGACGTAAATGCTAAAATACTAACCATGAATATTAAAAGCGTTTCATCTCCAATAGGTTCTTTTGATGCTGCTTACAATCAATTAGGGCTTCATAAATTATCTTTTATCGGGCAGAGTCAATCGAAGTATCCAAAGGATCAGAGATTACAGATAAGTATTGATAATTTTTTTTCTGAGAAAGGTTTGCAATTTGTTCCAACCATGGATTTGCAGGGGACAGAATTTCAATTACTAGTTTGGAATGCTTTATGCTCTATACCAAGAGGAAGTACCGCATCATATCAATCTATTGCTGAGCAAATTGGCTCTCCAAATGCCTCTAGAGCAGTTGGCACAGCATGCAAGCTCAATCCAATACCTTTATTTATCCCATGTCACAGAGTCGTCAAGCAGGATCATTCAATTGGGCAATTTGCACTTGGAACAAAAAATAAAAAATTTCTCTTAGAGATGGAGTCATTATGACCGCTTATGAGACGATAGTTTCTCAGCTTAATCTATCCTTTGATGTCGAAAATCTTTTTTTAGAGAATGAGAGCTTCATGCACAATGTTCCGCCTAATGCGGAAACCCATTTTAAACTTGTAATTGTATCTAACGACTTTGCTGAGCTGACAAACGTTAAGCGCCATCAATGCATTTACAATGCCTTGAATGATACTATGTCGAGAATACATGCATTGTCCATCCAGGCCTTTACACATGATGAGTATCTTAAAAATCCTATTATCCTAAAATCACCTGACTGCGCTAACAAATAAACTGCATTATGAAAAATATTTTTAATTTTATTGTTTCTCAGCCATGGATTGTGATGATTGCTATTTTTGCAATATTTCTAGGTACTGCTAGCGGTCTTCAGAATTTTAAACTTGACGCTTCTTCTGATGCGCTTGTGATAGAGGGAGATGAGGCCTTTAAGGTTTACCGAGAGACTGGAGAGACCTTTGGAAGTTCAGATTTTTTAATTATTACTTATACGCCTAACTCAGATTTATTTTCTGATGAGTCGCTTGCTACCATCAAATCTCTTGAAACCTCTTTAGAAAAATTTGAGACTGTAGAATCTGTGCTATCTATCTTAGACGCACCAATTTTTTTCCAACCTAAGGTTCCTTTGGCTGATCTGATGGATAATCTAAAGACGGTTGAAACAGTAGGCATTGATTTGGTTGCAGCTAAAGAAGAGATTCTTAATAATCCCGTCTATCAAGAGCTGATTATTAGCCCATCTGGCACTACAACAGCGATGCAGGTTACCCTCACAGAGAATCCTTTATACAGAGACCTTATCAATAAAAGGTATGAGTTAAACGACTCCTCTGCACTAACTCTCAAAGAAAAGTCAGAGCTAAAAGAAATCAACCAACAAATTTCAAATATAAATGATCAAGAATCTCAGCAAAGAGCAATTTTAATTGCTCAAATTCGAAGCTTGCTCTCAGAGCACTCCTCATCCGGAGTTCTTTTTCTTGGTGGCGCCTCAATGATAGCAACCGATATGATGACTTTTATCAAATCAGATCTTGCTGTATTCGGAGTGGGTGTAGCATTGGTTTTTTGCATCATGCTTTTTTTGTTCTTTCAAAATGTATGGTTTGTTCTGTTGCCTCTGGCTAATGCATTTCTTACTACCGCTTTTACTGCGAGTATTTTGGGTTTGATGGATTGGAAAATCAGTGTCATTTCCTCCAATTTTATTGCACTACTCTTAATCTTAACGATCTCTTTAACAGTTCATGTCTTGGTGAGATTTATCGAGGTTTCTAAAAATGAATCTTCTGTTGCTGACGCTGTGAATAAAACCTTGAATCAGATGGTTGCACCATGTTTTTTTGCAGCTTTGACAACGGGAATAGCATTTTTATCTTTAATTATGGGCGATATTAAACCTGTTATTGAATTTGGGAAAATGATGTCAGTTGGAATGTTTTTTGCTTTTATTTTCACTTTCACATTTCTTCCAGCAGCCATGAAAATATTAATTAAATCTAATGTGCATGATTCCTCTGGGTGGATTAATAAAATTCCACTGCAATTGGCAAGTTTTACCTTGGCAAGAGGCACTCACATTGCTGTATTTTTTCTTATGACTGCTTTTACAATGCTTTATGGCATCTCAAAGCTGGAGGTTGAGAATAGATTTATAGACTATTTCTCCCCTGAAACTGAAATTTATCAAGGAATGTTGTTGCTAGATCAAGAGCTTGGAGGCACGGCAACACTTGAGATCTTAATTGATCAACCTGCTCAAGAGGCAATGGAAGAGATTGATTTATTTGAAGACGATCTCTTTGAAGACGATCTCTTTGAAGATGATTCCAGTAATGCATCTGGTTATTGGTGGAATGCATCTTCTTTGGCTAAGCTTGAAGACATACATGATTACTTGGATGAAATTCCAGAAATGGGTAAGGTGCTGAGTGCTGCAAGTGGAATTAAGCTTGCTAGAATGATCAATGATAATAAAAATTTAAATGATCTAGAGTTAGCATTGCTGCGTTCCGTTCTTCCAGATGATATTAAAGAAACATTACTTTATTCATACATTAATGCAGATGATTCCAAGGTAAGAATTTCTGCCAGAATTCTTGAATCTGCAGAGACATTGAATAGAAAAGAGTTGCTTGAAAAAATTCACTTTGATTTAGAAAATAAATTTAATCTAGATCCAGATCAATTTAAGGTTACAGGTCTAGCAGTCTTGTACAACAATATGCTTCAATCATTATTTTCTTCTCAAATTAAATCTTTGGGACTTGTCTTTGGGGCGATTGGTCTCATGTTACTTATTTTATTTCGATCTATAAAAATCACTCTTATAGCACTGGCGCCCAATATTATTACAGCAGGCTCAGTTCTTGGAATGCTCGGTATTCTAGGCATACCTCTGGATATGATGACAATAACAGTTGCAGCTATAAGTGTTGGGATGGCTGTAGATAACACGATTCACTATCTTTTTAGATATAAAACTGAAACTCAGCAAGATGAAGTTAGCATGGATAATCGAATCATCAATTCGCATGCTTCGGTTGGAAGAGCAGTATTTTATACGGCCACGACGATTGCTGCTGGCTTCTCTATTTTTGCATTTTCTAACTTTACGCCAACAGTCTTATTTGGTGTCTTTACTGCATTTGCCTTGATGGTATCTTTTTTTGCAGCATTAACATTGCTACCATTTCTTTTGAATTTATTTAACCCATTCAAACAACAGGAGACTTGAGATGACTGGACCATTAGCTGGAATAAAGTTAGTTGAATTTGCAGGAATTGGACCCGGACCATTTTGTGGAATGGTTTTGGCTGATCTTGGAGCAGAAATTATTAGAATTGATCGAGCATCGCAGCATGGTCATGGCAACACAGTTGATTTTCAACACAGATCTAAAATATCTTTATCAGCTGATCTCAAAGATCCATTGGCAGTTATAGAAATTAAAAAATTACTTTCACAGGTTGATGGCTTGATTGAGGGTTTTCGCCCTGGAGTTATGGAGCGTTTGGGGCTCAGTCCCGAGGAATGCTTTGAGATCAATCCCAATTTAGTTTATGGAAGAATGACAGGATGGGGTCAAGAAGGACCGCTGGCAAAAACAGCAGGCCATGATATTAACTATATTGCTCTTACAGGAGCTCTTGAGGCCATGGGTCGAAAGGGTGAAACGCCTCCGCCTCCTCTTAATCTAATTGGTGACTTTGGTGGCGGTGGAATGTTCCTTGCTTTGGGAATAGTTTCAGCACTCTTAAATATTAAAAATGGCGGCAAAGGTCAGGTGGTTGATGCGGCCATGGTTGATGGCGCTTCTGTCTTAATGTCTATGTTCTACTCATTTAGGGCATCGGGTTTTTGGAAGGATGAAAGAGAATCTAATATGCTTGATGGTGGTGCGCATTTTTATGATTCCTATGAGTGCTTGGATAAAAAATTTCTATCGGTTGGCGCCATAGAGCCACAATTTTATGCCATTCTTTTGGAGAAACTAGAAATTGATGATGAGCGCTTTAGTCAGCAACTAAATCAAGATCAATGGCCTGAATTGAAAGCAATTATGCGAGATAAGATCAAACTTAAGACACGGGATGAATGGGCGGAAATTTTTGATGGAACGGATGCTTGTGTTGCACCTATTCTCTCATTGGCCGAGGCCCCAGAACATCATCACATGAAAGCTAGAAAATCTTTTGTCGAATTTGATGGGGTTATACAGCCTAATCCAGCCCCACGTTTTTCCTCATCTAACAACGAGATTAGACATGCGCCTGTAAAAGCTGGTCAAAATAACGATGAAATTTGTGAACAGTTTGACTTAGATCGCTCTTGCTTTAAGTAAAAAAATTTTCAGCATTTTGAGAGGTTGCATCGCGCAATGATTCAATAGAAATTCCCATTAATTCACTTACCTCATTAGCAATGTGAGGAAGATATTTTGGCTCATTAATATTTTTTTTAGCTTTCATGGGTAAGTTTTTTGGAACAAGATAAGGGCAGTCAGTTTCTAGCATCAATTTATCCAAAGGAATATTTTTTATTGATTCTCTCAAGTCCTTATTTCTTTTTTCATCACAAATCCATCCAGTCAAACCAATGAAAGCACCTAAATCCAGGTAATCATCGAGTTGTTTTTGGGTTCCCGTAAAGCAATGCACAATGAATGGGGGTAGGGTGCTATTATTCTTTTTAAGAATACTGATAAAGTCATCGTGAGCATCTCTTTGGTGAAGGTATAGAGGTTTCTGTAATTCTTTCGCTATTTCAATGTGCAGAGCAAATGAATCTCTCTGAATTTCAGGAGGCGATATATTTCTAAAGTAATCTAATCCGGTCTCACCTATTGCATTTGGTTGAATTGATAACAGCTTATCAATCAAAGGCGTCTCATTTAGATCTAGTATTTCATTCGCATGATGAGGGTGAATGCCTGCGGTGATAAAAAATTGTGATGGGTTCTGCGATTGAATACTCTGGATTGGTTCTAAATCATCTAAGCTTGCACACAAAAGAACAAATTTATTGACGTCAACATCCTTTGCATCCTGCAAGACCTGATCAAGATTCTCTGCAAAAGAAGGGTGTGTAAAATTACACGCAATATCTATAAATCCAGCCATTTTTGAGCTCTATCAATTACAATATTGCAATTATCTATCAATATGAACCAGTTTGACCAATTTCAATCCGCGCTAAGTCTTAATAAGATTTCAGATCAAGTGTTTTCATTCACACCTGATTCTAAATATTTTGTTGGGAATACCCCGCATGGCGGCTATCTATTAGCAGTAATGAACAAAGCTCTTTCAAATGTTTTGCCGCACCCTAGCGCCATTAACTCTAATGTGTATTATCTAGACAGAACAGAACCCTCAGAAGCTGAATTACATGTAGAAGTTGTTAGAACATCAAGAGGTTCTTCAATGGGGCAAGTAAGATTAATCCAAAATGGAATAACTACTTGTTTATTTTCTGCGTTATGCTCAGATTTTCAATACATGAAAGGTTACAGCGGCCTTGAAACTCCATTGCCAGAAATAATAAATTCATTGCCTGCAGAAGATTTTCAAGTGATGAGCTATGACATATTAAAACCAGGATCTACCCCATCTTTTATTCAGCAGCTTGAATTATCCGTTCACCCAGATCATGCCTGGTGGGATAGAAAAATTTCATCGGATGTCGCAGAAGCAAGATGCTCCGCATATCTTGAGCTCATAGGTGGTCCTGCCGATGAATTTGTACTTTCTTATCTGTCAGATATCTTGCCTCCGGTGGTGCAGAATAAATATGGGTCACTGGGATGGGTTCCAACCCTCACCCTGACAACAAATATTAGGCAGTTACCTACAACCAACAAATTATTTATTGACGGTATCGCAAAAGATATTAGCAATGGGTATTTTGAGCAAGACTGCAATATCTGGGACCTTAATGGAAATCTAGTTGCTACTAGCCGACAGCTCGCAAAAATTCTAAAATCAGAAGAAAAAATTTCTTCATAACAACAACAAAGGAAAGCACATGAAATTTACAGGCACTAAAAACTATGTTTCAACAGAAGATCTCAGCATGGCTGTTAATGCAACCATTGCGCTAGAAAGACCGCTAATAATTAAAGGAGAGCCAGGCACTGGTAAAACTCTGCTGGCAATTGAGGTAGCGCAATCATTGGACATGGAATTAATCGAATGGCACGTTAAGTCTACGACAAAAGCCTCTCAAGGACTCTATGAGTATGATGCAGTCACAAGGCTTAGAGACTCACAGCTTGGAGATGAGAGGGTCAAAGATATAAAGAATTACATTAAAAAAGGAAAGCTCTGGGAAGCATTCGATTCTGAGAAACAAGTTGTATTATTGATTGATGAGATCGACAAGGCTGACATAGAATTCCCAAATGATCTGTTGCAGGAATTAGATCGAATGGAATTTTATTGTTATGAGACAGGCGAAACAATCAAAGCGAAGAAAAGACCTTTAATTATTATCACGTCAAATAATGAAAAAGAACTTCCAGATGCATTTTTAAGAAGATGCTTTTTTCATTACATTCAATTTCCTGATAGGGGCACCATGGAAGGAATTGTAAAAGTGCATTACCCAAAGATTAAAAAGAATTTGGTTAAAGATGCTTTAGATTTATTTTTTGATATCAGAAAAATTCCAGGAATGAAAAAGAAACCTTCAACCTCAGAATTGATTGATTGGTTAAAGCTTTTAATGTCGGATGAGCTTCCTGATGAAATTTTAAAGAATGCTGATTCATCGAAGGCCATACCTCCCTTGTATGGTGCTTTATTAAAAAATGAACAAGATGTTCAGCTGCTTGAGAGATTAGCTTTTATGTCTAGGCGCGATCAATCTAAGTAATAAATGTTAATCAATCTCTTTCATACAGTTCGATCAGCAGGAGTTCCTTGCACCTTAAGGGAACTCTTAGATCTTCTTGGAGCATTAGAAAAGAATGTAGCTTTTGCTGACATGAATGATTTCTACTTTCTTGCTCGTACTGTTTTAGTTAAAGATGAGAAGCATTACGATAAATTTGATCGAGCATTTGAAATTTATTTTAAGGGAATAGAGACTCTTGAAGATATCTTTGAAGCGCTTATTCCAGAAGATTGGTTGCGCAAGGCATTTGAAAAAGAGTTAGATCCAGAAGAACTAAAAAAAATTAAATCCCTAGGGGGTCTCGAAAAACTCCTTGAAGAATTTCAAAAGCGAATGGAAGAGCAGAAAGAAAGGCACGAGGGTGGCAATAAGTGGATTGGAACTAATGGGACATCTCCATTTGGTAATAATGGGCAAAACCCTGAGGGAATAAGAGTCGGTGGCGAGGGCGGCCAAAAGAAGGCTGTTAAAGTCTGGGAGCAAAGACAATATTCAAACCTAGATGACTCCGTAGAAATTGGTACTCGAAATATTAAAATGGCATTGAGAAGATTAAGAAAATTTGCCAGGCAGAGTAATGAATATGAATTAGATATGGATGGCACCATCAAATCAACTGCTAAAAATGCGGGTATTCTTGATATCAATATGATTCGGGAGCGAACAAATCATGTAAAGGTTCTTATTTTTTTTGATGTAGGTGGCTCGATGGATCCTTACATAAAACTCTGTGAAGAGCTATTTTCTGCCCTGAAAACAGAATTTAAACATTTAAAGTACTTTTACTTCCATAATTGTGTCTATGAGTCCGTTTGGGAAGACAATAGAAGACGAAGCCAGGAAAGGTTTTTAGTTCAAGATATTATTAACAAGTACACAGCTGACTACAAAGTCATTTTTGTGGGCGACGCTACTATGGCTCCATATGAGATTACTAATGCTGGTGGCAGTATAGAGCACTGGAATGAGGAGCCTGGTGGTGCGACTATTAAGAAAATGTGTGCTCATTTCTCCAGAGTTGCTTGGTTAAATCCTGTTCCTGATGATCATTGGGACTATACTTCATCACTGTGTATTATTAGAGATCTTGTGGAGCAAAGAATGTTTCCGTTAACCTTAAAAGGCCTAGAGGATGGCATGTCTGAATTATCAAAATGAATAACTTAACTACAGCAAAAAGAAGTGGAATTAAATGGGGACCGTTCACCATGAGAATCCCATTTATCCATATTAAATTTAGAGCACCTGAATTCCTGCAAGGCCTAGTTATTTCTGGAGCCACAGCTTTTGCTGCTGCACCTCTAGCCATGAAGTTAGGCTTAACTTTTGAAGAGGCGATTGCATTAAGTATGGTTGCAGGCATTTTTATTTCCTCTGGTCCACTACTCTTTGGTGAGCCCATGGCCCCAGGCTGGGTAACTCCGGCTGTGCCAATAGTTATGGGTGCGCTTGCAGCAGCGGGTTATTATGGCGTACCTCAAGATGGTGCTTCATCTTGTATTGATGGGGTGTGTAAGTATCACCCTGAAGCTTTTCAGTTTATGGCAGCTATGTGTTTTGAGTTTACTGCCCTTATTTTGATATTAGGTTTAACTGGATGGGGAAAGCTCTTGGTTGAAAAAATTCCAAATGGTTTGAAAGCTGGGATTATTTTAGGGGCAGCTCTTGCAGCCTTCTATCAAGTATTTTATAAAGATTTTGATGCTTATATGGTCCAACCTGTTTCAATGACCATTGCTATAGTTCTATGTGTTATTACTACTTTTTCTAATCCCTTCAAGAGATTGGCTGCAAATAATAAATTTTTCGAGGTAGTTGGGTCACTGGGCCTACTTCCAGGCTTCCTTATTGCTGGATTTGCTGCTTTTCTTCTTCAGGAAGTCACTTTTAATATTCAATGGGGCTTTCAAATTCCAGCTGTTGGCAGTTTGATTGAGAAAACTTCGCCACTGTTTATTGGATTGCCTACTGCTCAGATGTTTGTAGATGCATTGCCGCTTGTCATCATAGGGTACATGTTACTGTTTGGAGATCTAGTGACTGCAACAGAAGTTTTAAAGGATGCTCAAAAACATCGTGATGATGAGCAGCTGCCGATTGATCTTAATAGATCTCATTTATCAGTAGGTATTAGAAATTTACTTGCATCTATCATTAATCCATTCTTTCCAACCCAGGGTGCTCTATGGACTGGCGTTCATGTTGTTGTCGCTGATGCATGGAAGAAAGGACCGAAGCAAATGGAGTCTATTTTTGATGGTATTGGATCCTATTACTTGATGGGCATACCATTTTTATATTTCACACTTCCTTTCGTAACTTTGATGCAGCCGCTGATGGTAATGGCTCTTACTCTTACTTTAATCTTAACTGGGTTTGCTTGTGCATATATTGCTATGTCTATTCCAAAGAAAAACTCTGAAATGGCCACAGCTTTATTGATTGCTTTCTTTATAACTTTCTATAGTGCATGGGTTGGCTTGATTATTGGATTGTTGCTTTGTATTTTCGTTGACGGTTTCGACGAAGAGTCCGCATGAATAAATTTGCCCTAGAGATTACTAATTTAAAAAAAACTTATGACTCAGGTGCTGTTGCCCTAAAGGGAATCAACCTTACGGTAGCCGAGGGTGATTTTTTTGCTTTGCTGGGTCCCAACGGAGCAGGGAAGTCATCTACGATTGGGATCATTGGCTCACTTGTTACAAAAACTGACGGCAAAGTTAAAATCTTTGACATAGATATAGATAAAAATTTTCCAGAAGCCAAGAGAATGCTTGGTGTTGTATCTCAAGAAATAAACTTTAATAACTTTGAAAAAGTGATGGACATTGTCACCACTCAAGCTGGTTTCTATGGAATTCCATTGGGGCTAGCGAAAGAAAAAACTGAAACAGTCCTAAAGCGCCTGGGTTTATGGGATAAAAGAGATGAGCAAGCTAGAAATTTATCAGGCGGATTTAAAAGAAGGCTTATGATTGCCAAGGCATTAATCCATGAGCCTAAATTACTCATTCTTGATGAGCCAACTGCTGGAGTAGACATAGAGCTAAGAAGAGAGATGTGGGATTTTTTAAGAGAAATTAATGAAGCTGGAACTACTATTATATTAACAACCCATTACTTAGAAGAAGCAGAGCAGCTATGTAAAAACATAGCAATTATTGATCATGGTGACCTGGTTGAAAATACCAGTATGAAAAATTTACTCAGTCGACTGGATGTTCAGGGATTTATTTTGGACGTTAATGAGCCTTTAGAAACAGCACCAGTAATTCCAAATTTTTTATTGGTCTTAGATGACCCATTGACTCTTAGCGTTGCCATTCAAAAAGATCAATCTATCAATGAGCTGTTTCAGCATCTGTCTGAGCAAGGCATTCAAGTCAATTCTCTGAGAAACGAATCAAATAGGTTAGAAGAGATGTTTATTGAAATGGTTAAAAAGAGCTCATCATGAATAGAAGAAGCGAAATACTTGTTGGTTTAACTACTCTTATTAGAAAGGAGATTAAGCGATTTTTAAGAATCTGGGTTCAAACTCTTGTTCCCCCAGCTGTAACCATGTCCTTGTACTTTGTTATTTTTGGATCATTGATAGGACCGCGAATAGGCTCCATGGATGGCTTAGACTACATACAATTTATGATACCTGGGCTTATCATGATGTCGGTCATCACAAATTCATATGCGAATGTTGTCTCATCTTTTTACTCTGTAAAATTTCAGAAATCTATTGAGGAGTTGCTTGTTTCTCCAATGCCAAACTGGGCAATATTAGTTGGATTTGTGGCGGGTGGTGTATGTCGAGGTGTAATTATTGGCTTTGTAGTATTTTGCGTGAGCCTATTATTCTATCCAGCTTTTACTGTTGTTAATCCTGCGCTTACTATTACGGTTTTATTTTTAACAGCAATACTATTTTCATTAATGGGATTTATTAATGCGGTATTTGCTGATAGCTTCGATGATATTTCCATCATCCCAACTTTTGTATTAACCCCTTTAATTTATTTAGGTGGTGTGTTTTATTCTATTAATATTCTTCCAGATATTTGGAGAAATATATCGATGGCGAATCCAATGCTGTACGTTGTGAATACCTTTAGAGAGGGGATGCTTGGTGTCAGCGATGTGTCTATTCCATTTGCGCTATCTATGATCGTTCTATTTATCGTTTTGCTCAGCTCAGCTTGTTTATACTTGCTCAACAAAGGAATTGGAATTCGACAGTGAACTCTAAGCATTTAGGCAAAGATACTCTATATCAGCTAGAAACTTATTCTCCTTCATTTTTAGATGCCGTTAAACGAAATTCCCCAAAGGAATCGGCAATATATTTTGGCCATGATTACTGGAATGCTTATGAATTTTCATACCTAAACTCAAAGAGACAACCGGTATTGGAATCATTGGAAATTAAAATTCCCATGACGTCCATTCATACCGTTGAATCTAAATCATTAAAATTGTATTTGGCATCATTCTTTAATAAAAAATTTAATGATCCTAAAAAAGCTTATGGTTTAATTGCCAAGGATCTTAGCAAGCTATTAAAGACAGATGTTTCTGTTAAGAAAAAAGTCCGCTACCAAAATGCACCCAAGTCTATTTTGTTAAATAAGAGTGTGAAAAAGATACCTAAAAATAAAGTCATAAAGTTTGAAGGGTTTAGATCAATCTGCCCCGTTACTTCTCAGCCGGACTGGGCAAATATCTATTTCTATTCCACCAGTAACGCTATAGAGCCAAAGCCGCTCCTTAAACTCCTCAAGTCTTATAGAACTCGTGGAGACTTTCACGAAGCCTGCATTGAATCTATATTCTTCTCTATGATCGATGACTTGGATTTAGAAGATTTGACTGTCTATGGTCGATTCCTAAGAAGAGGGGGGATAGACATCAATCCCATAAGATCGATGTCTCGAAAAATACTTTTTCAAAATTTTAGGGACAGCATTCAGTAACTAAAAAATCAAATACTTTATAAGATTTAAAGTGATCCTAGGTATGTATCAAGCCTTTCCTTGTTAGTTACAAATCCAGCTTTCACAGACGCTACTTTTGCTTGAATAGCATCCATATTTGATAACGATCCACCCACTTGGATTACACCAACCATTGCCATCATTGAGTGAGGAGTGCACTGATAAACATACACACCTTCTTTATTAACCGTCACAGTGACGTCTTGGCTCATGGCACCATTCCAGGCGTTAGCGCCTTCTGGGATCATTCCCTCGATCGAGGCTGAGTTATGAGCCATATCGGTTGCTTTAAAAGTAACGGTATCTCCAACAGCTGCTTTGACTACTGCAGGCTCGAATACCATAAATCCTTCTACTCCGCTGTTCAACATTTTAACCTCATGATTAGCAGCCGAAGTAAATACACCAAAGACAGAAAGAGATAGCGCTAAAAATGTTCTAAATTTCATTGTTGATTCCTATTAAAGATTTAAAAATGATATTATGCATACTTATAATTAATTATCAATATTTTATATATTGTATATAAGATAATTATCTGAAATAAATAAGAAATCGGAACCCTCTATGTATATTTGTTTTGTATAATTCATTCTCGGAAGAGTGTCTGAGTGGTTTAAGGTGCTTGCTTGGAAAGTAAGTGTGGGGTAACCCACCGTAGGTTCGAATCCTATCTCTTCCGCCACTATTGGTTTATAAATTTTCTACCTTGATCATTTCACACAACCTAGATAAACTTAAAATTTAGCTACCACACAATGAAGAAATTTTTTAACGACATAGCCGATGCTTTGAACATGCTAGCCGGCATTGAAAGCGCATTAAATATTACCGACTTTAGCCCAAACGAGCTTAAGGTTTTTTATACAATCATATCAAATGAAGCTAAGTCAGGAAGCCATTGCAATATTACCGATGTAGTGCAGTCATCCGGAATGTCACGATCAACTGTCTATAAAACACTTCGAAAACTTTCAGGTGAGGGCATCATTGCTTTGGATCAATCTCCTGATGACAAACGGGAATACTTAATCAGTTTTTCTTAAAGACCACATAAAGCTTGAAAAATTTTTTTACACTCTCCTTGACTACTTTTGTCTTTTCTTCAGCTCTTTGGATTATTTGGTATTTTTTTGTTGTTCAGATAGAAGGAAACCCTAACTGGCTAGGAAGTTTATTTTACTTGCCGCATGCAGCTAGGGTCTTATGTGTAGTATATTTTGGCTGGAAGGCTATTCCAGCCCTATTTCTTGCCGAGCTTTGGGGCCCAAACTTTAGTCTTTTAGATATCGAAAGCCTGATCAATGTCATACCAGGATTGTTAAGCGTACTTTCAGTTCCATTGGCATTGCAGACTCTGTATTGGTTTGGTTTCCCTTTAGGCAATACTTCTGGAAGCCCATTAAACAAAAGAAATTATAAACATATTGCCTTGATAACTATGATCTCAGCAATATACAACTCTCTATTCGTTAATCTCGTACTTACAAAGTTTTCTATGGGCTCAAGTGAGATAGGTATAGATCAAATCGTTAGATTTTTTGTCGGTGACATGCTTGGCACAACAATAGTCTTGGCGTTCTTAGTGCTAAGTTTAAGGCCACTTTTAAAATCACGGAAAGTTAACTAGTTGCAATCCACTCATCAATAATATCTTCCAAGATAAAGAGGGGGACAATGCCTTGATCTAAGACGACGGTATGAAATTTTCTTATATCAAATTTTTCACCCAATGCATCCTGAGCTTTCTTTCTTAGCTCTAGTATTTTTAACATACCCATTTTGTAACTAGTCGCCTGTCCTGGCCAGACTATGTATCGCTCGATCTCAACTCTTACTTCTGTATCAGACATTCCAGTCGTTTTTTTCATGTAAGCCATTGCTTCTTCTCTGGTCCATCGCTTGTAATGCATTCCGGTATCAACAACCAATCTATTGGCTCTAAACATTTCACTTTGAAGCACTCCAAGTTCGTCATAGAGATTTTTTGTCATACCAACCTCAACAGCAAGTTGTTCAGAATACAGGGCCCATCCTTCTGTAAAAGCAGAGGTTCTGTAACCCATTTTTCTATAAAGAGTTAAATCTTCATTTTCTTGGTTTAATGCAATTTGAAAGTGATGACCTGGTACTGCTTCGTGAAAGGTCAGTGTTCTCATGCCAAAGGTAGGAGTTTGCTTAATGTCATAAAGATTTGCATAAAACACTCCTGGACGCGAACCGTCTAGGGCAGGGGCTTGATAGTATCCTCCTGCGGCAGTTTGTTCTGAGTATTCAGGTATTGCTCTTACTTCTACCGGGCTTACTGGAAATCTTGCAAAGTATGGCCTAACGTCTTCTTCGGCTTCTTTAACCATCTGATTATAGTCTGCAACAACAATCTCTTTTCTGTCGGGCGTATCAGGGTATAAGAAATCTGGATTCTCATTCAGATCATTCATCATTTCTCCAACAGGCTTATTAACTTGATAGCCAAGCTGAAGAAAAATTTCTTTCATTCTTGCGCCAATGCGATCAACCTCTGAGAGTCCTATTTGATGGATCTCTTCGGCGCTGTAATCGGTGGTTGTATAGGATCTTAGTCTTGCTTCATAAAATGCATCACCATTTGGTAAAGACCAAACTCCATGATTCGTATTTGCATATTCATAATTCGATTCAAAAAAACCTAAGATAGATTTAAATCCTGATTTCACATCCGATGCAATGACAGCGCTTAATGCAGTTTTTAGTTCTTCAGATTTTTGTTCATCAATATCCAATGCATCCACTTTTCTTGCAAAGACTTGCATCAAAGGATTGTCTGAATCCTCATAAGCAATTAACTCTTTAAGTTGAGTGATCACATGATCAAACACATATTTGGGGGCAAAGATGCCTAATTTTTTCTGTTCTTCTAACCAAATTAAATTTGCATTCAATGACTCATCGAACTTCTCAACTCTTTTGATGTAATCAGATGCTTCTCTCAGATTTCTGACTGGGTGCGTATCGGTCATAAACTCAACAAGGCCCAGGTGATTCCCACCAATTTGATTAAACGGGTATGAATGATATCTAAAGTTTTCAAACTCATTGATATTGTTCTCAGTGTCAAAGATAGCAATCTTTTGAGTTACCTTTTGTATGTCTGTTAATTTTGAAGAATCGTACCTCTTTAGCATTGATAGATGATCTAAACTGTCTTGATAATCCTCATCACCATCTTCTAAGGTTCTGATGGATAATTTTTGGTTATGCTTCAAGACAGCATTATATTTATCAAATATTCCTATGTACGTCATAAACTCTGGAGAATCTAAAAGACCCATTGTTAATTCCTTAGCGAGATAGTGATCAATAGAGTAGGGTTTCATTGCAAATAAATTAATCATGTAAAGTGAAACGATGGCTAGGCCTAAAAGAATTGTGTAGCCGATATATTTAAGTGTTTTCACCATGATGATGTTCTCCTGAGATTCTAATGATTAAGGTTTATTTATACTAACATTTAAGGTTTAATTTATAAATGATCAAGCCATTCCATTTAGCCATTCCAGTTGCAGATTTAACCAAAGCGACTATTTTTTATGAATCTGTGCTCGGTTGTTCTCGAGGAAGGGAAGATGAGCATTGGATAGACTTTAATTTATACGGACATCAATTGGTTTGCCATCTCTCAAACTCAGCTACTGTACAAATAAGCAATCAAGTGGATGGTGATAATATTCCAGTACCTCACTTTGGCGTGATACTTGATTTTCAAGAGTTTGATGCTTTAGCCGAAAGGCTAAGAAATAACAATCAGGAATTTATCGTTGAACCCCGCACTCGATTTAAGGGGGAGGCTGGCGAGCAAAGAACCATGTTTATATGCGATCCTAGCAATAATGCGATTGAATTTAAGGCTTTTGCAAATCTTGATACTTTATTTAAACCTTAATAAATCCCTCAGTTACAGCGTTTAACCGTTGCTTGCCTTATTGAGTTGACAATTTAACTCGTTTATTATTTAATACTGTACATACATACAGTAAAATATGAAATTATGAATAACTTAGTAAATATAAATCAGTCAGATCCAATCTTCGAGGAATTCGAAGCTTTTGTAGATAAGAATGCAGGAATCAAAACAATTGCATTTAAATACTTTGGAGCTGATGTAGAAAAGGCAACCGAATACCTGGCATTAGAAATGAATGAAGATGCTCCTAGCTCTCTCAGTCAAGTCATTCCTGTTATGCAGCCAGCAGAGTATTATCAACCAGAATTGTTGCATTAGCAGAGAAGAATACTCTTAGACTTTTCTTCTAAGAATTTCTATATATACTTTTAATAAGTTGTCGCATATTTAAATTTCCAAGGGGGTTTCAATATGCTTGTTTTAATACCCTTATCTCAGGAGGTGATCTTATTAGTATTTACAAAACATTAGAAAACAGAGGGCTTGCCTTTTGACAAGAGGTAAAACTCTGAATTCGCCTACCAGACTTATATAACTTTGGTAGTTAGAAGCCTCCTTCGGGAGGCTTCTTTTTTTCTTCTTCTGCGCTAAATTATCTTCTATCTTCAATTGGAATTTATCTTTATAATTCTGCAATTCATAAACATCATTCAAGTACCTTTTATACATGGAATTAAAAAATTGGATTCTTTTAATCTTATTGGGCGCTGTCTGGGGAAGTGCTTTTATGTTTATAAAAATTTCTGCTGACGATTTCGGCCCAATTTTATTGGTAAATCTTAGGCTGCTCCTTGCTGGAGCTTTGTTCCTTCCTTTTTTATTGCAGAAAAAATACTTAGCTTATTTTAAATCTCATTTTTCTGGCATTCTGATCTTAGGCATATTTAGTAATGCATTTCCATTTACCATGTTTTCCTATGCGTCTCTTGGTGCTACCTCAAACATGCTGGGTATTCTAAATGGTACGACAGCTTTTATGACCATGGTAGTTGCATACTTTTGGCTAAAAGAAAGTATTACTCCAAAGCAGATATTTGGAATTATTTTAGGTTTTCTAGGAATTCTTGTTTTGGTTAATCCTGCCAATGGTTCTGCCACAATAGGTGCCAGTGGATTTGCGCTGGTTGGAGCTTTGTCTTATTCCTTTTCAGGGGTTTATATACAGAAATACCAATTGAATGCTAATAAATTTGTATTAATAGGTTGGGCCATGCTTTTTGGTGGCTTATTTTTAACCCCACTGTCTTTTTTCAATCTTCCCGATCAAATGCCAGACAATAATGCTATTGCTGCTTTGTTGTGGCTTGGCATCGTATCAACTGGAATCGCTTATCTTGGTTACATTAGATTGATTGAGCAAATTGGCGCGGTTAGAACATCAACAGTAACTTATTTATTGCCTGTATTTAGTATTATCTGGGGATCAATATTTCTGCAGGAAAAAATTACTTGGATCATTTTTGGAGGCTTTATCTTTGTTATGATTGGAATGTATTTTGCTAACAATAAAAACACCAAAGCATCAGAGAAATAATATGACCTACACAGAAGAACAACTTGCTTTAGCCAATGAGCAAATACCAAGAGTCGACCTCAACGAATACAAGAATGATAAAAATACAAAAGTGATGGTTGATGTCAGACAGTTAGAGGAACTTGAGGCCTCAGGAACTATCAAAGGCGCAATGCATATACCTAAGGGCGTTATTGAGTTTAGGGTAAACAACAACGAAGACATAGATCTTGAAACATCCATTTATGTATTTTGTGCCATAGGTGTTAGATCTGCATTGGCCGGTCATAATTTAAAAAAAATTGGTTATACAAATGTATTTAATCTTGTTGGTTTTCAAGATATTCTAGATCAAGGCGCTGAGATTGAGTTATTAAATAATTAAGGAGTATAGATATTATGTTTAGTCATATGATGGTTGGAGCAAACGATATAGAAGAATCTAAAGTTTTTTACGATGCAGTGTTAGGGACTCTTGGCTGCAAGCCAGGAATTCTATCCATGAACCTGTCTGATCAAAAAAGATACATGTACATTCATGAAAAAAATATTTTTATTATTACTGAGCCCATTGATGGCAACTCAGCCACTCATGGTAATGGCGTAACTGTTGGGTTTAGTGTTGCTGACGAAGCTACTGGCGATAAGTGGCACGAAGCTGGCTTAAATGCTGGTGGAACTGCTTGCGAAGATCCTCCGGGCATTAGAGAAGGCATGGGTGCAAAAATGTATTTAGCTTATCTCAAAGATCCATCGGGCAATAAAATTTGCGCACTTAAAAGACTCGGTTAATACCCAGCGGCCTGACCGTCTTTGCGGCTTTCAGAAGCTCCGAAGTAGACATTATCTTTTAGCATAATGGCTTGATAGCCCCCAAAAATACCTTTTTCGTATTGTATTTTATGGCCAAGCTTTATTCAGCTCATCTTCTATTTTAGAGCCAAAGCCCTTTTCAAGACTTAGAGACCCTCCGTCCAGCATTACTTCGTCGGTTGGTTGCGATGAGCCGCTATGAACTATCCTTGGGGCATCGCCAGCTTCCTGAAGATTCATTCCAAAATCAATCATATTAATAACAATTTGAGCATGAGCCTGAGGTTGTGTTGCACCTCCCATAACTCCAAAGCTCATAAAGGGCTTACCGTCCTTGGTTACAAAGGCTGGAATAATAGTATGGAAAGGGCGCTTGCCTCCAATCAAAGCATTTTTGTGTGATGGGTCGAGGCTAAATAGCTCGCCTCTGTCTTGCAGCATAAATCCTAGGCCCGGTGGCATCATGCCTGAGCCCATGCCACGATAATTACTTTGTATGAGTGAAATCATATTGCCGTATTGATCTGCAGCAGTTAAATAAATAGTGTCTCCATTTTTAAGAATCCCAGGCTCATCTGTCATTGCCGCTTTAGAAAAATTAATATTTTTTGCTCTTTCTTTGGCATAGTCTTTTGAGATTAACTCTTGAACAGGGATATCCGAAAAGCTAGGGTCGGCATAATATTTTGCACGATCAGCAAAAGCTAACTTCTTTGCCTCTGTAAATAAATGAATATATTCAGAGCTGTATAACCCCATTTTTTTTATATCGAAGTCTTCTAAAATATTAAGAATTTGAAGGGCTGCTATTCCTTGCCCACTGGGCGGTAACTCCCATACATCGTAGCCACGATAATTTGTAGATACTGGAGGCGTCCATTCTGAGTGAAAGCTCGATAGATCTTCATAGCTTAAAAAACCACCCTCAGATTGAATGAAGTCTGCCATGGTGTGAGCGATTTCTCCTTCGTAGAATCCAGCTCTGCCTTTCTCAGCAATTGCTTGCAATGTTTTTGCTAACTGAGGATTCTTAAAGATTTCGCCTTTTGCTGGCGTCTTTCCATCTTTTAGCCAAAGCTCACTAAAGTTTGGATACTCTATGTATCTGCCTGCAGATCTCTCTAGGTAATAAGCAATTGTTTCGGTAACAGGGAATCCGTTGAGCGCATAATCAATCGTTGGTTGAAAAAGACTCTTAAATTCTTGGTTGCCAAATTTTTCATGCAATTTGACCCACCCATCAACTGCTCCAGGCACGGTGACCGGAAGAGGTCCGTAAGAAGGAATCTTATTTAAGTTTTGAGACTTCAAATAATCAATTGAAATATTCTTTGGGGCAGGGCCACTGGCATTTAACCCATGGAGCTTCTGAGTCTTGGCATCCCAGATAATTGCAAACAAGTCGCCGCCAATACCATTTCCTGTAGGCTCCATTAAGCCTAATGCAATATTTGCTGCAATAGCGGCATCAATTGCAGTGCCTCCCTTTTTGAGAATATCCAAACCAATTTGGGTCGCCAATGGATGGCTGGTTGCAACCATGCCATGCTGACCAATAACCTCAGAGCGACTGGCAAATTTTTCACCGGTAATTCGATCGTATCCGTAGCCTGTGGTAGTCATTGTTAATAAAAGTATAAGTCCAAGTGTTTTCTTCATTACAATTTTTAAGTATTTTTATACTCAATACCATACCTCGACACTATCTAATATTAAAGATATGCCAATAAGTTTTAACAATTAATCATCAAGGTATTTGTAACTGAGGTGGCACGCCCGGAGAGATTCGAACTCCCGACCCCTTGGTTCGAAGCCAAGTACTCTATCCAGCTGAGCTACGGGCGCATGTTTGATTGAGTATTGTAAAAGGATTACTGACAGTTTTGACAAAAACCTTTTGCCTCAAGAATTTCTTCGGTAATTTTAAAGCCTTCTTTTTTGGCTCTTTTGGAGATTTCAGTTGTTGCTTTGTGTGAATGAAATTCAATGGCTTGTTTGCAGCTGATACAAATTAGAAACTGAGCAACATGTGCGCTCTCATTCGCCGTCACAAGCTACGTATGTGTTATCGCTCTCAATTCGATGCGCAAAACGATTGGAGCACAAGAAAATCTAGCGCTCTGTAAATTGTTGCTGGCTTGGCGGCAGGATCATTTTTGTGAATATGCTCTAGGATTTCATAGGCTGTTTTTGGCTCCTTTTGACTTAATCAATGCATTTCATAATCTTAGCTTCTTGAATGTAGTTAAGTTTAACTTTCTAGCTCTCGCAAAGGTCTTGGACCTTTTGATAATGTGATTGATGTCTTTCAATTAATTTGCCTCTCATTCATGATACCTTGATGCAATCCTTAGAGCTACCTCAGAGGAGGGCTTGATCAGATTAGCAATACCTAAACATAATAGGTTTGCACATCTCTTAGGGGTAATTATGTACAAATATTTAACTTCATTTTTGTCTATCTTTATTTCTAGTTTCTTGCTCAGAAGCCAGCTGAAGAAATTCCTGCAAGATGGTTTCTTAAACATTGCTGGAGCACGAGAATTGGTCTTGCGAGTCAACCTTCCTTTAGATTGGGACTTTCAAGCCGTTGATCCATACATGAATCTTGATCCCCAACAGAGTGCTGCTAGGGTTCCATTGTTTGGAGATCTTGCATGTGCACACCACTTATTCGTTTGATGCTTATATTTTTGGAACTTTAGCTACCCCAGACGATGCCTACGAGTTTGCTAAAGGTAAGCCTATCAAGCATCCAGCTGGGTTTGATGTGAGCCTTGATAGACCTTTGGATTTTTATGGAGTAACAGACCATGGAACTTTTCTTGGTCAAGTAGCAGAAGCAGCCACGCCAGGGAATCCGTATTACGATGCGCCTTCGAGTGCTCAGGTCAATGATCTTAATAGCCCTGAGAATCTTAAATATCTTCAACATTTAATAGAAGGCGAGAAGCCTTTGGTGGTTTTTTAATGAACACTATTACTGCTTTGGCTGAAAGAAACTTAGACATTCGATACGTAGATTCAATTAGTCGAAGATGCCTGGGCTGATACGGTTGCTGCTGCGCAAAGACACAATGACCCAGGCAACTTTCACCACTTTTATTGCCTACGAATACACTGCCTCTACCCCGGACATGGGGAACTTGCATCGAAATGTAATCTTCAAAGGCAACAGAATCGCATTCCCTCTGTGCCCTATGGGCGAGCCAACTCCAATGATCCTGAGGGTCTTTGGAAATGGATGGATCGTTTGCGAGAGGATGGCATTGAAAGCCTGGCAATTCCTCACAACTCTAACGGCTCCGATGGAGCTATGTTTGCGCTCAAAGACTCATTTGGTAATCCGCTGACAAAGGAATATGCTGAATTGCGCATGAGCAATGAGCCCATAGTTGAAATCACGCAAGTAAAAGGAACCTCCGATACTCACCCGGTACTTTCTACCAATGATGAATGGGCTGATTTTGAAATCATGCCTTACAAGGTAGCTACCCTGGATATCTCTGAGCCTAAAGGCAGTTATGTCAGAGATGCCTTGCTTGAAGGCATATCCATGGAAGCTAAGAGAAGGCTTCAACCCTTATAAATTTGGTCTCATTGGATCGAGTGATACTCATACAGCGGCTTCATCTCAAGAAGAAGATAATTTCTTTGCTAAAATTGGTTTCCTAGATTCTAATGCTGGGCTCAGAGGCTCTATTCCAATGACTGACCCAGCTTTTGTCTAGAACACGCCTCAATCATTAGAAACGGTTGATGGCAACAAATACATGAATTCATCAGCATCACATGGGGTGCCTCAGGGCTTGCCGGAGTTTGGGCAGAAGAGAATTCTACCGGATCAGTATTTACAATGCTTTTAGACGCAAAGAATCTTTTGCTACTTCGGGTCCTAGAATGACCATTCGTTTTTTTGCAGGCTATGATTTAGATGCAAGCAAGATTAATGACCCTGATTTAGTTGAGCATCTTGTATGCCAATGGAAAGATCCATGGGCTCAGATCTTGATGGGATCGCCAAAACACTCCGAGCTTTCTTTGTCTGGGCCAGTCAGAGATTCTTTCACAGCACCATTGCAGAGAGTTCAAATTATTAAAGGTTATGTTGACTCAAATGGCAACCCACAAGAACAAGTTTTTGATGTGGCCTGCTCCGATGGTGCTGCACCAGATCCTGTGACTCATCAGATGTCCTGATAACAACGCCAAAGTTGATATTTCTAATTGTGCCTTTTCCCAAGATGTTGGTGACTGCTGAGCTGAAAACCTTTTGGAGTGATCCAACCTTTGAGGTCGATCAAAGAGCTTTTTATTATGTCAGAGCTCTTAGAGAATCCAACCTGTAGATGGAGCACCTGGGATGCTATTAGAAACGATGTTGAACCAAGATCGGATATGCCAAAAACCATCCAAGAACGTGTTTGGTCTTCACCCATTCATTACATTCCCTAAACAGCTTACTCAATTATGAAAAACCTATCTGCATGGATTGCTGCATATTTAATTCTTATTGCTAACCCTCTAAGCGCAGAAACTTTTACAATACCAACGACGATGAAAATGGGAAGTCATTTGGTCAGCTGATGAGCTGGGTTTTTGATGGAGAAAAAAGCCCAGATAAAATAGAGATAGAAACTTCTGATCAATGGCGGACTCTAACCCGACGAGGATGAATCCTATGCAGTCTGGATTGGGCATGCGACCTACCTGATTAATAATCGGCGACATTAATATTCTGACCGATCCCATATTTTCCAAGCGAGCATCTCCCATTGGATTTGCTGGACCCAAACGCATGATTCCTCCGGTTATGTCTATGAAAGACCTGCCAACCATTGATGTGGTGGTGGTGAGTCACAATCATTACGATCATCTTGATATGTATTCTCTAAAAAAGCTCCATAAAATCAATCCTGAGACTATTTTTTTGGTACCCATGGGCGATGGAAAAAGATTAAAAAGAGGCAGGCTTAACTCAAGTGCATGAGATGAGATGGTGGGAAAGCATGGAAGTAGGGCGCTCGACTATTCATTTCACCCCCGTTCAACATTGGTCTAAAAGAGGGCTGTTTGATCGCAACAAAAGCTTATGGGGTGGTTGGTTCTTTGAAACAAGTGATCTCAAGCTTTATCATGCCGGAGACACGGGTTACTCGAACGATTTTAATACCACATATCAGAGGCTTGGAGCTCCAGATTACTCTTTTATTCCCATTGGAGCCTATGACCCAAGATGGTTCATGAAAGACTCTCACGTTAACCCTGAGGAGGCTGTTCAGATAGCTTTAGATCTAAAAACTCCTCATTCTTTTGGGATGCATTGGGGAACATTTACCCTGACAGATGAGCCGGTAGCAGAACCGCCACAAAGACTTGCAGCTGAATTAAAAGCCAAAGGTTTAAGCCCAGATTTTTTTCGCTCACCTAAGCCTGGTGAAGTCCTCTCTTTGTCAAAATAAATCGTATAATCTTTCTATGGATCAATTAAATGTATTTGGCGAAGTATTACCCATTTGTTGCGAAGAACCTATGACTGGGTTCACTCGCTCTGGCTCATGTGAAACCATGGACCAAGATCATGGCATGCACACTGTGTGCGCTCACATGACCGATGAGTTCTTGGCTTTCTCTAAAGCTCAAGGCAATGATCTCTCAACTCCCATGCCTGAATACGGCTTTCCAGGCCTAAAGGACGGGGATGATTGGTGTTTATGCGCCCCAAGGTGGGTAGAGGCCTATGAAGCCAATTGTGCTCCTAAGATCTACCTAACCAAAACACACGAGAAAACCCTAGAATTAGTCCCTTTAAAAATTCTTAGAGAATACGCCTTAGATATTAATTAGGTCATAACAGACGATGTACGAAATACTTACAGTGGCAATTGCGATCACCTTGACGACCTCAGTCTTTGTCTGTGTAAAGTGGCGCAATGTTCGATGTGTTGGAAAAACACCGATGTCGCTATTAGCCTTTTCAGCAATTTTATTTACCTCTGGCCTAGACGTTGGCTTGATCATGTTTCCCCTCGTAGAGTTCCCTGTCTATGCAACTGAGGAGGCCTATAGTTTCACGAATCCGCTGGCGATTGAATTTGGTTTCTGGGGCTTTCTAGTGTGGGCCTTTTATTTTTTAACCACCTTCTATTTTTGCGTTGTTGAGCCTAAGCTGGGACTTTTCCAATACAGACCCATCCGTTGGATTAATAATCTCATTATTATTGCCACCTGTGCATTTACCGCCTATTTATTTCTCAGTTATGTGCCCAGTTATATTGCCGGAATTTCTCTCTTTCAGCAGTACCTCTTAGTAGGTCTTATCATTTTTATAGGAGTTTTTTCGAGCACTGATATCCGGTATATTAAACTCCTCAGCTTAGGGTCTAGCGCGTTATTTATAGTGCTAACGTTAGTCATGCTTGGGGCCTCTGGCACCTCGGTTAGCGGATACTTGGAATCCATGGCCAACCTGACGGGCTATTTTGAGAATATTCACCGCTTCATTAGTCCGATCAGCGACTACCATGGCTGGTATTTATCTTGGTGGTTTGCCTGGAGCATCATGATAGGTCAGTTTGTCGCGAGATTTGTCTGTGGGCTTAAAACTTGGCAATTGCTGATCGCCTTATTGGTGATTCCCTCTGTAGCTATAGCGTTGTGGTTTTCAACACTGTATTACTATTTTTATAATAGTATCGCTGTTACAGGAATGCTCCGCTGGGCGATGGTGACTCTTGGCGTGATTTTTGTGATTAACTCTCTCGACTCACTTATCCGTCTATACACTGACAATTTGGATTTTAGTGTTGAGCGACTGGGGCGTGCACAATACGTTCTAGGAAATTGTTTGTTGCTCGGTACTCTGGTGCTGTTATATCAGCTCACACCGCTTAAAATTGAGTGGGTAGGGTTAGTTGTTATTGGCCTATATGCAGTGATTTATAGTCTTGTGTTCAAGCATAGAAAAAAACTGCGCGACAGTTTTATGCTCGCAGAGGATAGTTAACAGTTTGAAGGTTATGGAAAGCATGCATTAAATGAAAGAGTATGACTACATTGTGGTAGGCGCGGGTTCTGCAGGAGCAATCGTTGCTGCGCGCCTCAGCGAAGATCCTAACTGCTCCGTATTGCTGTTGGAATATGGTGGCAGTGATCGCAGTGTGTTTATTCGCATGCCTTCGGCTCTGGGCATCCCAATGAACAGTAAAAAATATAATTGGGGGTTCGAAAGCGCGCCAGAACCGCACTTAAATAATCGGCGTATGAACTGTCCTCGAGGAAAAGTGCTAGGCGGCACTTCATCTATAAACGGTATGGTATATGTGAGAGGCCATGCTCACGATTATGACGAATGGGAGGCCTGTGGGGCGGTTGGTTGGAACTATCAAAGTTGTTTGCCTTACTTTAAAAAGTTAGAGAGTCACGAGTGCGTTGCGAGTGAGTACGCTGGCAGTGACGGGCCTGTTTCGGTTAGTGGAGGCAACAACATGCGGAACCCACTCTACCGCGCGTTTATTGACGCTGGGGTCGATGCTGGATACGCCGAAACAGATGACTATAACGGTTTCCGACAGGAGGGCTTTGGACAAAAGTTTATGACGGTTGATCGTGGGGTACGTGCATCTACCAGTCATGCCTATCTGGACACGGCAAAAAAGCGCAGTAACTTGACACTATTAAAGCATGCCTTAGTGACTAAAGTTGTTTTTGACGACAAAACGGCAACAGGCATTCAATGCGAAGTTCGGGGCACAATGCAGACATTTGCCGCGCGACGTGAGGTAATCCTCTGTGCTGGGGCGATCGGATCGCCGCATCTACTGCAGGTGTCAGGCGTTGGGCCAGGTGAGGTGTTGCAGGCAGCTGGGATTAAAGTGGTACATGATTTGCCGGGAGTCGGAGAGAATCTGCAAGATCACTTAGAGTTCAATTTTCAATACCGCTGCAAACAGCCGATAAGCCTCAACAGTAAGTTGGGATTATTTAACAAGGCCCTGATTGGAGCGCGTTGGCTCTTGTTTAAAACGGGCTTAGGCCGAACGAATCACTTTGAATCTTGCGCGTTTATCCGGTCCAGAGCCGGAGTCAAGTGGCCTGACATTCAATACCATTTTTTGCCTGGCGCGATTACCTATGATGGCAAGGTGGCGTTTAAGGACCATGGCTTCCAAGTGCATGTTGGGCATAACAAGCCTACCAGTCGGGGTCATGTGAGGGCGGTATCTGAAGACGTAAAGCAGCATCCAGAAATACTGTTTAACTATCTGGAGACAGAGCAGGATAGGCAAGGATTTCGAGATTGTGTACATTTAACCCGAGAAATTATGCGCCAGCCAGCAATGGATGCGTTCCGAGACGAAGTGATTCAGCCCCTGGCAGAGGTTCAAACCAATGATCAGATTGACGCCTTTGTTCGTGAGTCGGTTGACAGTGCCTATCATCCATCGTGTACCTGCAAGATAGGGGTTGATTCCATGGCGGTTGTCGATCCAGATCTCAGAGTGATAGGCTTGAAAAAATTGCGGATTGTCGATTCATCGGTTTTTCCCACGGTCCCCAATGGTAATCTCAATGGGCCCACCATGATGGTTGCTGAGCGCGGTGCGGATATAATCAAAGGCGTTACAGAGCCCTCGATTTCAGTGAAGGTATATACGGATCCCCAGTGGCAGAAACGGCAGAGGGAAGGGACGCCTCGACGCGCAATAGTTGAAAAGGGCTGAGTCTACAAAAAGAATGCACGTGCGAATTACCCACAGTGGAAGCTGAGGAAGAATCTATGGAATATGGACAATGAAGAAGTTTAAAACAATCTATTTTATCTATGATGCAGATGGTGGAATGTGGAATGGAATCAAATATTGGTATCAAAAGAATATCTTAGAAGAAGGCAGTGCGTGTGAGTTATGTGATATTTCTCACAGCAAATACTTTGTCAGACTAGAATGGTTGCAATTTATCAACGAACTCAAAAAAGAATACAAGGTGAAGGTATTGCACCGAAATGAGATTCCCAAAAATATTCAAGAAAAAAATTATTTATTTCCCTGTGTGATAGGTGAGACAGACAATGAATTAATACAAATTATAGATAAGATTGCATTCATAGACTGGGGCAAATCCACAAATGTAAAAGACTTAAAGGAATACTTCTCTCAGGCGATTGCATAAATCCCAAAGATAAAATTAATATAGTTTTTATTTAAACATACAGTGTTAATATTATTTGTTTAACTTAAGGAGAAATAGATGAAGAATTTATCAATGTTATTTAGTCTGCTTGTCATATTTGCAGTGCAAGTTGACGCAGCACCATCAAAAGCTGAAGCAGAAGTTTCCAAAGCTTTTACTGAGTATTTTCAAGCACGCCAAAAGCAGGACTACAAAACTGTTGTAGCGCTAGAAAGTGCATCAGGAACCATGAACACTAACTCCGATGGAAGTTTTCATAAGCCTTTAAACAAGCAATCAGAAGCAGATTGGAAAGCAGGTACTTTGGGCGGAGCATTAGCAGACTTATCACCCAGATTTTACTGAACTATCCGATGACGTTGTGCACGTAAGATTTTATTACGAAGGTGTTATTGAGACTCCTAGCGTAACTAGAGACTACAGAACCAGAGCATCCATGAACTGGGTTAAAGAGAGTGGAAAGTGGGTTGCTAAAACAATGCATTTTTCAGCAGCTAGTTTTGGTGAAGTGACAGTCACTCAAGCAAGCGACTTTGAAGACTAGTTAGTTTTTCTTCAGGCCTCAGGTATCGCTTGAGGCCTGTTGATCCAAGGCAGGATCAATATATTAATCACTGAATAAACCATTAAGCTGATAGCAACTTGAGCTAAGCTAATTTCAAGATACGCATACACACCCACCATCAGAAATAACGCAAGTCGCGTTGCTTCCATCACAAAACCTTTCTTTCCATCAAGCCACAGCGAAGTGCAATACATGGTGAATGCCATCATGGTAACGGTCACAAAAAGTTGTTGATAATTTAATTCACCACTTTCTAATATAGTGAATCCAACGATAGCTCAATGCGAGCAACTGAAAGAAGGCATAGAACTTAATTTTGGTTGGGACCTTAGGATTGTATTTTTTAAATGTTGCAGCATTAAAATCATCTTTTTCTGATGCCACTGAAAGTGAGGAAGGCTGCCAACCTGTTTTTGCAAAGGGCACAAAGAACTTTTCTTTCCAGCTTTGCGCATACCAGATATCTTTAAACATCTTCACATAGACATGAAGGTTGGCCCAAATTGGATTAAATGTATTAATTTTGCCTCTGATACCGTAGATGGGAGCCACTGCGTCATCTTCTTCTTTGTAGGTACCAAACATTCGATCCCAGATAATAAATACCCCACCGTAGTTCTTATCAATGTAGCTTTCGTTTTGTGCATGGTGAACGCGGTGATTTGAAGCCGTAACAAAAAAGTTTTCATACCAGCCCAGTTTAGGAATGTGCTCGCTGTGGACCCAGAATTGATAAATAAGATTAACAGAGGCAACACTTATAAACACATAAGAGGGCACACCAATCAAAAACACTGGGATGTAAAAGACCCAAGTCACCAAGGCTCCAGTTCCAGTTTGCCTTAAGGCAGTGCTTAAGTTGTAATCTTCGCTTTGATGATGAGCCACATGAGACGCCCAAAATATTTGTCTTTCATGACTGATTCTGTGAAACCAGTAATACAACAAGGTCGTACACCACAAACGCAAAGATCCATACCAGGGGTGAGCTCGCATCCATGCGCCATAAGCTATTGTTTGTTTCAATGAGATAAAAGACATAACCGCCAAGGCTAATAATGATTAACTTGTTTGCAGTTCTTAATGTGCCCATAAAAAGACTGCTAATTGCATCATTGAGTCGATAGGTATTCTTCTTTTTTACGATACCGTATGCCAGCTCAATTAATATGGCAATTAAAAAAAACGGAACTGCATAGGGTACATAATCCATTTAAAAATTAGGCAGGGTAACTCTTGTGCATAGCTGTAAACCTAGAATAACAAACTCTTTTGCCGGCATCGTCTGTAATATCGATGTTCCAAACAGAAGTTGAGCCACCAATATGCACAGGCATTGCTTTAGCATAGACAAATCCTTCAGTCGGAGAAGAGAGGTGATTTGCATTGATTTCGATGCCTACCGGATATTTCTTTTCACTGTCCATCGATAGAGCAGCAGCAGTGCTTCCTAAGCTTTCAGCAAGCACACATGAAGCCCCGCCATGAAGAATTCCATAAGGTTGTTTAGTTTTCTCTATTACTGGCATCCTGGCAATAATGTAATCGTCTCCAATTTCAGTAAACTCGATGCCGAGATTTTTATCCATATTCACAGCAGAATCTTTTAAATCTTCAATTGAAAGCGGCTTAAACCATATCGTGTTTTTCATGCAATCATTTTATATCAATGTCAGAACAAGGAAAGCTTCTTTGTTTTTGATACACTAGCTTTTTTTAAAGATACCAATAATGCTTTCATTCACTAATCTAGCTCTTCGCAGAGGCCCAAATCTTCTATTTGAAGATGTGTCTTTTGTGATTCATAGAGATAAGAAGGTTGGATTAATTGGAGCCAATGGGGCAGGGAAGACGAGTCTTTTTAAAATGATTACAGGTGAGTTGGACGTAGAGGATGGGTACTTGGACTATCCCCAAGATTTAAGAATTTCATATTTAGCGCAGGAAGTTGTTGGTACAGATCAAAGAGCAGTCGAATACGTTCTTGAGGGAGACAAACAACTCATAAAAATTCAGCAACAAATAAAATCCGCAGAAGCTAACGAGCAATTTGATAAGTTGGGTGAGTTACATGAGATTTTTAATTCTCTGGATGGTCACTCTGCTTTATCAAAAGCGGAGCAACTCATGGTTGGCTTGGGGTTCACTCAAGACGACTTGGGTAAAACTGTTAAAGATTTTTCAGGTGGCTGGAGAGTAAGATTGAACTTAGCAAGAACCTTGATGCAACCTTCGGATTTATTGCTGCTTGATGAGCCAACAAACCATTTGGATCTTGACGCCATTGTTTGGCTTTCAGATTGGATCAGATCATTTAAGGGTGCTTTGCTGCTTATCTCTCATGACAGAGAATTTTTAGATGAATGCGTTAATACCATTGCCCATATCAGCAAACAATCCATTGAACTCTACACAGGCAATTACTCTCAATTTGAAGAAGTGAAAGCTTTAAGGCTTGCCGAGGTAGCAGCCAGTTACAAAAAGCAACAACGTCAAATTGAGCACATGCAAGATTTCGTTAGACGCTTTAAAGCTAAAGCCACCAAAGCCAAGCAAGCCCAGAGCAGAGTTAAGGCATTAGAGCGCATGGAAGTCATTGCACCTGCACACGTGGACTCCCCGTTTCATTTTTCTATCCCTCAATCCGATAAGATTTCTGATCCCTTGCTTACTTTGGATCGAGCCAACTTAGGTTACTCAGAAAAAGTTCTTTCAAGCGTGAACATCAGCTTACATCCAGGTGATCGAATAGGCCTTCTTGGACCCAATGGTGCTGGTAAATCTACCTTAATTAAAAGTCTCGTAGGGGCCATCTCACTGCTTGATGGAGATAGATTTGAAGGCAGCAATTTAAAAGTAGGTTATTTCTCTCAGCACCAAGTAGATGACTTAGATTTAACGAAAACAGCCTATCGAATGTATTCATCAGATGGACACGCAAAAGACCGAACAACAGGTTCGAACCTACTTGGGTGGGTTTGATTTTAAGAACGATAAAGTTAAAGACTCCATAGAATTATTTTCTGGTGGAGAGAAAGCCAGGCTAGCACTGGCCATGATTGCCTATCAGAAACCCAACCTTTTACTTTTAGATGAGCCAACCAACCATTTGGACATGGAGATGCGTCAAGCACTAACCATGGCGCTGCAATCTTTTGGTGGGGCTATCTTATTAATCTCTCATGACAGACATCTACTTGCCAACAATGTGGATCAATTTTTGTTAATCGACGATGGAGAAGTTCAAGAATATGCTGGCGACCTGCAAGACTACAGCACAAGAATTCTAGCCAACCTCAGCAAATCTCATCCAAAAAAATCAGCAGGCAAGGCTAAGACTCCTGGCGCAAATAAAAAAGCAGACCAAAAACTGTTGCGTCAAATTAAAGCTGAGATTATGGGTGCTGAAAAAAGATTAAAACGTCTCCAAGAGAAAATTGGAGAAGTTGAGGCTGTATTGCAGTCACCCGATACGTACGACGGTAATTTCCAAGACGATCTGCATGATCTCATTAGAAATCAAACCGAACTCAAATCTCAGATAGAAGAGGTAGAGAAGGTTTGGCTAACTGCAAATGAAAAGTTAGAAGCTGCGCAATCAGATTAAAACTTAACAGGCATCTCTTGGATCGCATGCACAAAATTATTCGGTGCAACTTTCCATTCACCGTTCATGTGAATATCAGGAAAACGCTGAAGTATTTGAGTGTAAGATTCTGCTAATTGCATTAAAGCCACAGGCTTCCCAACACAGGTATGACGACCAATACCGAAAGCTAGATGCTTGTCGGCATTCTCTCTTTCAATATCAAACTTATCAGGATTAGTAAAAACAGATGGATCTCGATTTGCAGCTCCATACCACATGACAATTTTTTCTCCTGGGCCCATGAGCTGATCGCCGACTTGCGTTTCGCACGTTGTGGTTCTTCGCATATGCATAACAGGGGAAATCATTCGGATACACTCTTGAACAAAGTTCGGCATGAGATCCGGGTTATCAATTAATTTTTGACGTTGATCTGGGTTTTCAGTCAGCAGTTTAATCGCACCACTTAAGGTATTCCTCGTTGTGTCATTGCCAGCAAAGATTATTAGCAACCAAGAACCATCTAAGAATTCTTGGCTCAGTTGTTGCCCCTCAATTTCAGCATTAGCTATGGCTGAGAGCAAATCATCTTGAGGATTCTTACGCTTGCTGTTTAAGATATCTCTGCCGTACTCAAACATTTCATCGATCATGTTGTTGAACATATCGATCATCTCTGTATTGACAGGTTCCTTGGTGTGCTCTGCATCCAATTCTTTTTTCATTTGATCCACTTGAATGTATTGGGCAAGTTCCAAGAACTCCATCCAGGTAACAAGTTTTTGCCTGTCAGCTTCTGGAATTCCTAATATTTCTGAAAGGGTATAAATAGGCAGTTGTTGAGCAAAGTCATGCACAAAATTACATTCTCCTTTTGGTTCAATTGTATCTAAGAGGGCTGTAATCTTTGCGCTAACCTTCACTCTTAAATTAGAGACATAATCTGGTTTAAAAAACGGCATGTGCTCGCGTCGAAGATTGATGTGAAGAGCCCCATCAAGATTGAGCATGTGATCAATTGCTGATCGCCATAATTTTGGATGACGTCTATCTTCTCTGCCAAGAGTCATCATGGTCCCTGTGCCCATTTGTGATGAGAAAGTTGAAGGATCCGATGAGACTTTTAGAATATCGGCATGGTTTGTTAGCGACCAAAACCCAGGTTCAATATCTCCAACCATCGGAGGATGCCAAAAGACCGGAGCCTGATCTCTCATTTCTTTAAATTCCTTAATCGGCTGACCTTTGGTAAATAGATCTAGGTCCGTTAAATTAATGGTGGTTTTAAAATCATGAGCCGCAGGGTGCTGCCTTTTGTTAAATGTTGAGTTGGCAATTTCTTTGCTAATTGATAGTGGGCTGCTCATTATTTAATCACCTTAACTTCACCAAGGCCTAGCGCTCTAATTGGCTCTTCTATCTTAGATAGATCGCCAACTATTAACCAAGTCCATTGATTGGGTTTAATATATTTTTGAGCCTTTGCTTGAACTTGAGTGAGCGAAGGCTCATCAAGTAATGCAGGCAATTGATCCAAGTAATCAAGATCACGATCGTAGGTAACAATTCCAGATACTCCGCCTTTTAGAGCTCCTAGCGTTTCAAATTGCCCAGGCAGTCTGAGTGTTTTGGATGCTTTGCCTTTAGCAAGCTCATCTTGTGTGATCGGCTTAGTTGATAGGTAGTCTGAATACTCTTTAACAATTTCAGCCATTGATTCAGATGTTTTGTCCGTTTGAACAGGCGCTGTGACCAGCATAGCTCTTTGTCCTTTGGCATCTCCAAGTCTTGTTCTTACTCCATAAGACCAACTCTTGTCCTCTCTAAGGTTCATGTTTAGCCTGGCAGTAAAACTTCCGCCAATAGCATAATTCATGTAATCGATCTCGATCTCTTCATCCGTTGCTGAAGGCGGTAATAATTGACCAGCCACAATATAGGATTGTTGAGCATTTGGCTTATCAATCAAATAAATGGTTCTGGTATTTGGCAATTCAACCGTTGTTAATGCTTTGAGACCTGAATCTGAATTTGCAGACCAATCACCAAATTTACTTTCGAGCAGATCAACAAGCTCATCCATCTCAATATCACCTGCTACAGCAAACGTAAGATGAGCAGAATTAATAGCTCTGCTATGGACGTCCATAATATTTGCCCGAGTAATAGATGAAATAGTCTCAGAGATTCCGCTGCCAGTTAATGGCTTACCGTAAGGATGGTTATCACCATACAAGAGCTTGCCAATATTTCTGTAAGCGATAGAAGCAGGTCTATTTTCCTCTTGAATAATTCCGGCCAATGTTTCTTTTTTAATGCGCTCAATTTCTTTTTCTGGAAACGTAGGGTTGATCAATGCTTCTTTTGCTAAATCTAAAGTTTGAGATAGGTTCGCTTTTAAAGAAGATAAGGTCGCAACAGATGTATCTAGACCAGAACCGAATCCAAGATTTGAGCCAAGAGAATCAAGCACTTCATCAAATTCTAGGGATGAATATTTTTTCGTTCCTTCATTCAACATGCCCATCATAAAATTCGTATAGCCCAGCTCATCGTTATTTTCTTGAGCGTAACCAAAATTAAATTGAAAATTCATTTCAACCAAAGGAACGCCTTTGCGTTGGGCTAAAACAACTTTAGCTCCATTAGACAACGTTGCAGTTTGCAATGTTGGAAATTGAAACTCTACTTTTTCTGTTGGGAAGGGGATGCCTGCAGATCTATCAAGATCTGTTTCACCAACGCTGTATTTATCGGTTGGAAGAATGGTTAGGACATAAGGAGTGTCATCTATCCACTTCGCAAAAGTAGCTTTCATCTTTGATGGTGTGACAGCATCTAAATATGCCGCATTTTTTTGATAGCACCCTGGGTCACCAGTGTATGTTTGGCAAGTAGCCAACAAATCTGACTTTCCACCAAATCCACCTATTCTTTGAATTCCTCTGATAAAACCTGCAAGTATTTTTGTTTTCTCAGCTTTTAATAGTTTGGGGTTAGGACCTCTTTTAGTGAATTCAGCCATTACATCGTCCATAGCTGCCTCTACTGTTGCAGGATCAACTCCGGCCACAACATCAGCAACAATAAAAAACATTCCTGCTATCTCACGATCATAATAAAATGATGAAACGCTTGTTGCTATTTGTTGTTCATAAACTAGTTCTTTGTAAAGAGGAGAGTTTTTACCACCCACCAATACACTTGAAGCAAGATCAAAATGAGCCGCTGCTTCTGTGTCTCTTTCTGGTACGTTCCATATCTTGTAAATTCTAGCCTGAGGCACATCATCAAACATGACCTCTCTTTTTTCTTCTGAACGTTTTGCAATCCACTTTTCTGGTTTTATTAGCGGAGGTCCAGATGGAATATCTGCGAAGTACTTAGCGACTTTAAGCTTGGCTGTCTCAAGGTCAATATCACCCGCCAACGCTAATACTGCATTGTTAGGTCCATAGTAAGTTTTGAACCAGTCTTGAACATCTTCAAGCGAAGCTGCATCTAAATCATCCATTGAACCAATAGTTGACCATGAGTAAGGGTGTCCTTTCGGGAAAGCAGATTCACTGATTCTTGTGAACGCCTTTCCGTAGGGTTGGTTTTCACCTTGACGCTTCTCGTTTTGCACCACACCTCTTTGCTCATCAAGTTTCTCTTGATCGACAACACCAAGAAGGTGACCCATGCGATCAGACTCCATCCACAAAGCTAAATCGAGAGCATTGGTAGGTACGTTTTGAAAGTAATTAGTTCTATCGGAGTTGGTTGTTCCGTTTTGATCAGTCGAACCTATTTTTTCAAACGGTTCAAAATATTCATTGTTGTAGTTCTCAGTTCCATTAAACATGAGATGTTCGAATAAATGAGCAAAGCCAGTCTTGCCTAATTTTTCATTTTTGGAGCCAACGTGATACCAGACATTAACAGCAACCATGGGAACTTTCTTGTCCTCATGAACGATAACTGTCAATCCGTTATCAAGCTTAAAGGACTCATATTTAATCTCAGGTAACTCTGCAAGCGATGACGCTTGAATAGAGATGATAAACATTATGTTAATAACAGATGCTTGAAATAATTTATTCATGAATTAGTGCCCCAATAATTTGAAAATATATTTTATACTTTAGTTAAAACAATATACAGATCATCATGAAAATAGATATAAGACGTTTTAAATCAATCAAACTGCATTTAGCTATTTTGTTACTGGGATCCTCTATTCTAATTACAGGATGCTCTGAACCCTTAAGCGATACGACCGATGGGCGATTGAGATACTGGATATCTACTCTAGCATCCGATGAATTTGAAGGCAGGGCGCCTGGAACTCGCTGGCGGCCAATTAACCAAAAATTTTATCTCGCAAACTTTTCAAGATCTCGATCTTGACCCAATTAACGGAAGTTATTTCTTGGATGTGCCTACCTCTGAAATAACTTTAAAAGACTCTTCCTATTTAACTCTTTCCTTTAGAGGCAATGATCGAAAAATGAAGACCGGTGAAGAGGTTGTTTTTTGGACCAAACAAGCCAGAGATTACCGAAAAATTAGAGACAGTGAAGTGGTCTTTGTTGGTTATGGAATTGTTGCGCCTGAATACAACTGGAATGACTACGAAGGGATTGATGTGAAGGGTAAAACCGTTGTTATATTGGTTAATGATCCTGGATATGCAACCGGTAAACTCAGACTATTCAATGGTAAATCAATGACTTACTACGGGCGATGGACCTATAAATTCGAAGAAGCAGCCAAACAAGGCGCAGCAGCTGCAATCATAGTTCATGAAGAAGCGCCCGCGGCCTATCCATGGAGTGTTGTTGAGAACAGTTGGCAAGGTCCTCAGTTAGATCTGCAACGCGATGATCTAGGCGCAGATAGAGTTACCTTAGAAGGCTGGATAAGACACGACACCCTTAATGATGTTCTTGGGTACACAGGTTTTAACTATGAGGCACTTAAAGAGATCGCCTTAGAAAAATCATTCTCTGCATTTCCTCTGCGAGGACTTGCCTTGAGCAGCGAGATGTTCAATGAAGTTAGATACCTTCAATCTCACAATATTGCTGCAATGAAGAAAGGAACTGTTAATCCTGATGAATATGTTCTTTTTATGGCGCATTGGGATCATCTTGGCGTACTTGATAATACCAAGCCTGGCGAAGATTCTATCGTCAATGGGGCCGTTGATAACGCAACGGGCGTTGCTTCAATCCTTGAGTTTGCTAAAAGATACTCGGACATTGAAACAGAAAGATCTATTATTTTTTTAACGGTAACGCTTGAGGAATCTGGACTTCTTGGTTCTGAGTATTTTGCAAAGTATCCGCCAATTGACTTATCCCAAGTTGTAGGAGGATTTAATTTTGATGCCATCCTTCCAACGGGCCTAACCAATGACATGGTTGTGGTCGGCTACGGCGCATCTGAGCTTGAAGATTTGCTTGAAGTAGAGCTTGGAAAAAACGGACGATATATTAACCCTGATCCCAATCCTGAAAAAGGATATTTTTATCGCTCCGATCACATCAGCTTAGCAAAAAGGGGAGTGCCTATGCTTTATGCGGATGGTGGCTTTGACTTTGTTAACGGAGGAAGAGAAGCTGGTTTTGCTTTTGAAGAATCCTATCGTCTAGAGGCTTACCATGGTGTGGCTGATGAGTATGATGCATCGTGGAATTTAGAAGGTTTAAATCAATCAATAGATGTAATTTTTAATATTAGCAATGAATTAGCGAATAGCTCACAATGGCCTAATTGGTATGAAGGGAATGAATTTAAAGCAACCAGAGACGCTGCGAGAGCTGGGAAGTAGACTATATGCATAAGGATATTATTATTGTTGGCGCTGGTATATCCGGTATTGCAGCAGGGTACAACTTGCAAAAAAGTTGCCCGGATAAATCGTTCGCTATTCTTGAGGGCAGAGAGGCATTGGGCGGAACTTGGGACCTATTTAAATATCCAGGTGTTCGCTCGGATTCTGACATGCATACTTTAGGCTTTAGGTTCAAGCCTTGGATTCATAAAAAAGCAATCGCTGATGGTCCATCCATACTTAAATATCTTAACGAGACCGTGGATGATTATAATCTGAGAGAAAAAATCACATACAACCAAAAAGTTATTGCCTCTAACTGGGTATCGGATTCATCAATCTGGGAATTAACAGTTGATGATAATGGTCAAGAGATCAGCATGAGCTGTAACTTCTTATTTTTATGTGGAGGTTATTACAGCTATGACAAACCTTACATGCCTGATTTTCCAGGCATGGATGAATTCAATGGCAGGGTTATTCATCCTCAATTCTGGGATGAATCGTTAGACTATTCGAACAAAAAAGTTGTTGTTATTGGGAGTGGTGCAACTGCTGTTACCTTGGTGCCTGCAATTGCTGAATCTGCAAAACAAACAACAATGCTGCAACGCTCACCAAGCTACGTTATTTCTGCTCCTGCCGAAGATTCCTGGAACAATGCTTTAAACAAAATCTTTCCCTGTTAAATTTACATATTTTGTGATTCGATGGAAAAATATCTTACGAACCATTATAGGATTTTATTTATCTCGTAAATATCCAGAGCGGATCAAGGAAAGACTGATTAATCTTGTGCGAGAAGAATTAGGCCAAGATTTTGACGTTGAAAAGCACTTTACTCCATCATATAAACCCTGGGATCAGCGTATGTGTCTTGTTCCTGATGGCGATCTTTTCAGTGCTATTAAAGACAATCGTGCGAACGTTGTTACAGATACAATTGATACATTTACTCCAACAGGCATCTTACTTAACTCTGGCAATGAAATAGAAGCTGATATTGTTATTTCTGCCACAGGAATTGAGCTTAATGCATTGAACGATATTAATGTTTCTGTTGATGGGGTGAAGGTCGAGGCTAATCGCAAGCTCTCATACAAAGGAATGATGTTAAGCGGAGTCCCTAATCTAGCTATTAGTTTTGGTTACGTTAATTCATCTTGGACCTTAAGAGCCGACCTAACTTGTGAGTATGTGTGTCGGCTTATCAATACAATGGACAAAGAGGGATGTGCAGCGTGTTCCCCAGAAGAAGATCTAAATGCTTTGGTGGAAGATGATTACATTGACTTTACATCAGGCTATGTCCAAAGAGCTTTGGATAGATTGCCAAAACAGGGCAAAAAATCGCCATGGCGTAATTATCAAAATTATCTGTTAGATATATTTTATGTCAGGCTTTTTTCTATAAAAGATTCAACACTTCGCTTTTACAATCCTAAAAATTAAAACAACGTTCAAGCTTTGAAAATCAGATACCTTGTTCCATTAACCCTATGGACGCTTGGTCTTGTAAATCTATTTCAGCCGTTGATGGCTTCTTGTTTTTTTCTCAACGTTTATTTTCTGGCTTCTGTTCTCACATTTGATGATGCGTTATTCTTAGAAAAAGAATCTTAAGCTCAACAGATACTCCTGCTAAAGCATTTGCTATGACTTTCTTGTTTGGAGTTATTTATCTTGTTTCAATTGAAGTAAAGACACAAGAGTAGAGGGGTTGAAATTTCTATTTATTCTGAGATTATGGGTAAATTAAACTCGTTTTGTAGGAGAGATTATGATAAAAAAAGAATCCTTTTTTTTAGTATTTGTTGCTATTGGTGTATTTTTTGCTTCTTTGGGATACGGATTTTTACCAAGCCTAACAATGCCTTTTTTGTATGACATAGAAGTAACCAATACAAATTTATTAAATATTTTAAGAGCAATTTCGGGTTTATATATAGCCTTAGTAACTTTTTGGATATTAGGTGCATATAACTCTAATCTTCAATTACCTGCTCTATGGAGTTTAACAATCTTCATGACTGGGATAGCTTTAGGAAGAGTTGCAAGCATCTTAATTGATGGTTTGCCTAGTCCAATCTTTATTTTTTATCTATTTATAGAAATTATTTCCGGCTTAATAGGTTATGCACTTTTGAAGAAAAAATTATGAAGTTTATATTAAGCGCGATCGCACTATGATTTGTAATGATTAAAGCTCAATAGAGAACTTCTATCAAATCAGAAATAGAAACTCGTTAGATCTCAAGAAGCCTCAGGTGAGGCTTCATTGAAAAAGGGAGGATTATCCCAGTAGACGTTTTAAATATATTTGGTTAGAGCTATCTAGGGATACTAATTCCCAACCCTCTTGACCCAATTTATTTAACTCAATCATAGACATTTCATATTTCCAATTTGCAGGCTCTTTGTGCTGCTCCTTGAAATGCTCTGTGTCCTCATTGGAGTAACCCATAGATGTAGAGTTGCTATGATCAACAATTTTATATTCCCATTTATTCATTATCATCTCCTGCCAGGTGGCAATCAGATGCGTTCCTTCAGTACTATTACCTACTTCCGTCCCAAGAAAGGATGAACGATAATTTATTTTAATCTAAAACTACACATAGATGTCAAGTTTGAAGCCGTTATAGCTCCCATGTATGGTTTAGTTTCTCAGGCCTGTTTTTTCATCGACGAGTATGTCCATCAGTAAATTTCTAATGCAGCCCATAAATTGCTTCAAGGAATCAATTTCATCAAGCGTATAAACACTCTCTGAAAGAGCGTCTTTGGGACTGCCCTTGATAAAGCTGCAGTTTATATTCCATGCATTGGCACTGGTTGACTCGTATGCTGTGACCTCAATCTCCTCGTAATCATAAGCTTTGTTTTGAATGAGGCAGATCAGCTTGGATTGTTCTGAATTGAATTGATATGAATAGCTGAGGAGGGTGTCCATACTTCTGCTATTAAACCAATCCACGTGACTGGATATCTCGTCTTTAAGGTTATGAAGGGTTTTAAAGTCTGATAGATGTTTACACCAGTAGTGTCTTTATTCTGCTCAGATTTTATGAAGCTCTCGTATTCATCTGTCATATCTTTACCCCAATCACCTTTAGACTAATCTAATGTGTGGCGCGCCCGGAGAGATTCGAACTCCCGACCCCTTGGTTCGTAGCCAAGTACTCTATCCAGCTGAGCTACGGGCGCACGTGGCTATTATACTGGAGAAATCTTTTTTAAATCGATTAGTTTCTTTACCCATATCTAAAAAAACTTTATATTAAAGTAATATATTTATACGTATTATCAACCCATGAATTTCGAAACCATTATTATCATTCTTCAAACGCTAGGACCATTTACGGTCTTGGTCACTGTGTATTTTTTGGTTACGGAGTTAAAAGAACAAAATCGTGTAGCCAGAGCTAATGCTCGACAAAATATTGCTGATTCTCATCAAAAAGTTGCGCTTGCTGGAATGAAACCAGTTTTGGTGACCACTAAAATTAAACTTAGAAACAATGAAGAGCTAACCAAAGAGGAGAACGCAGTGTACCTAACTTACTTTAGCGTCATGCTTAGAGCTAGAGAAAATCAATTCTATCAATTTAAAATTGGCATGCTGGATGAAGATGAGTGGAACGCTATGCTAATATCTTTCAAAACCTTATTTAAAGAGCCTAAACATTTGGAAATTTGGGATTTTATAAAAATTACTTTTGCAGAAGATTTTGTTGAGCTTGTTGACGATCAAATCAAACAAAGTAAATTATATGGCTGATAAATCATGCAAACAGATCAAGAACTAAATTACCTAACAAAGTCGCTCCTGCACCACCCAAGCCCCTATATTATCTATGAGCTTGATGGATCTATAGCTTGGGCAAATATTGCAGCAAACTATATTTTTAACCTGGCCAGCCTTGACGAGCTTTCGGTTGTTAAAATTGATGAGCAGGTAAAAAATAATTTTGGTGATCTAGATTCTATTGCTCTTTATTACGATACTCCGATTGAGATTTCACTACGAGATATTAATTTTTTTATGAGAACAAGAGTTCACATGATCCCAGTGGATATATCCAGCGGCATTATGCTCATAGAATTACTTTGCTCCTCTAGGTCTGGCTTAGATGCTTTAAGAAAAACAATTGATTGCATCGAGCATCAACGCATTGAGCTGGCATATCAAAAACAAGTTAATCTTGAGACAAACGAAGTTACTGGTATTGAGGCTTTGCTGAGGTTGCAGGACGGAGAGGGTGGATATCTTCCAAACGATGAGATAATCCCTCAAATTGAAGGTGAGAGCTTATTCTCCCTTGTTGTGCTTGAATCCCTGGTGCAGCTAGAAAAATTTTTTGCTATCAAGGAAGAAATTGGTTTCAAGGATGCCACTCTTTATTTAAATGTTTCTGCTCACACCATTATGCATCCAGAATTTTGTTCAATATTCACTGATTTCGTAGAAAAACATAACCTTGCTCCCAATCAATTCGGGTTAGAGGTAACAGAGACTGCTGAGCTTGCAGACATAAACATTGCATCTGAATCTCTTCAAACTTTAAAAGATAAGGGCATTAAAATTGCACTAGATGATTTTGGTGCTGGTTATGCCTCTTTGAAATATGTGAGAGATCTTCCGATTGATGTGGTGAAGCTAGATAAACATTTTACTTTCAACGTAACAGACCCCTCTACGGCAAGGCTTATTAGTTTTGTCTCTGAGGTATGTAGTGATCTAGATTTGGAGATGATTGGTGAGGGCATAGAGACGGAGGAAGATAAACAGCTGATGTTAGATCTTGGTTGCAAGATTGGCCAAGGCTACTTAATGCACAGGCCTGATTTTTTAGATTCATTTAAGCCTAAGGAAACATAAAAGCATGGATAAATTAACACCAAAAGAAACTTCAAAAGGTGCAGAAGAGATTGTTTTAACCCAAATTAAACAAGATTTTATTACGCCCGCAAATGCTATATTTGATTATGTTGATATGGTTGAAAAGGTTCTCAATGATGCTGAGCTAACCTCAGAAGATGAGATTGCTCAGATAAAATCATCCTGCAATCATTTAATAGACCAGTACGAAGTCGCTTTTTTACAAAACACTGGCATCAATGCTGAGACCTCTAAAAAAACTCCAGAAGAATATTCTGAGCTTCGTCACAATCTAAGAACCCCGTTAAATGCAATCATAGGGTACAGCGAAATCTTAATGGAAGATTATGAGGATGATTTGGAGGAATCTGCACTAGAAGATTTTCAACAAATTATTAATTTAGCTAGGGAGACTGAAAAAGCGATTGAGATATTTGTCGACTACATCAGAGGAGAGTCGATAGATCCTAATAATGATGCTTCATCCAATCAGCTTGAATCTGCTGAATCTTTATTCAAATCTTTGGGTGATATTGAATATTCAATTACTCTGGATGACGATATCAAAGAATCAGATATCTTAATTGTTGACGATAATATAACTAACTGCGAAGTTCTGCAGCGACGATTGTCCATGCAAGGTTTATCTTGTAGGACTGCATACGATGGAACGACCGCTTTAGAAGAAGTTTTTAAGAAAACACCAGATTTAATTCTATTAGATGTAATTTTGCCTGATATTAATGGGCTAGAGTTGCTGAAGACTTTCCGCAAGGAACATAACTCTGAATCTCTTCCTGTGATAATGGTTTCTGCTTTTAATGATGTGGATAGTATCTCTAAATGCATTCAACTTGGAGCTCAGGACTACCTTCCAAAACCAATTAACGGCACTATTTTATTGGCAAAGGTCGTAGCTGCCTTAGAGAGAAAATTTTGGAGAGAGCGAGAAAAGGAGTTGGTTGATAAGCTTCATATTCAAGCTACAACTGATCAGCTAACTGGTATTTTCAATCGCAGAGTAGTCTTTGATGCTCTAGATGAAGCGATGGAAAAAGCCAATGAATCTCAAGACAGAGAATTTACTACTATTATGTTTGACATCGATTTTTTCAAACAAGTAAATGATACCTATGGTCATGCTGGTGGAGATGCAGTTTTGATCTCATTTGCAAAATTATTAGAATCAGAAATAACTTCTCCAAACATTGTTGGCAGAATTGGGGGAGAAGAATTTTTGGCAATCTTGTACTTGAATCAAGATCAAGCTGCTGAATTTTGTAAAAAGCTCATTATTAAAATTAATGATAATACTGTTAACTTTGATGGTATTGATATTAAAATTAGCTCAAGTGGCGGCGTTGCATTTTCCTCAGAAACGAATACTTCAGCTGACTTAACTAATAAAGCTGACGAACGACTGTATGAGGCAAAAAAATCGGGTAGAAATAGATTTAAATTAATAGATAGCGAGTTAGTAGGAGACTAATCATGGCAAAAATACTTTATGTTGAAGATAACGAGATGAATCGAGATATGCTTTCACGTCGATTAACCAGAAGGGGATATGACATTATTATGGCTTTTGATGGCCAGGCTGGACTTGATATGATGAGGAATGATGCTCCTGACATAGTATTAATGGACATGGGTTTACCTGTTCTTGATGGATGGGAAGCAACCATACAAGCAAAAGCCGATGACTCAATTAACTCAATACCAATTATTGCATTGACTGCTCATGCCTTAGAATCTGACAAGCAAAAAGCACTTAGAGTGTGGAGCGGATGATTTTGATACTAAGCCAGTTGACTTCAAGCGGTTGTTAGAAAAAATTGAAGCTCTGCTTAACCCCTAGCTTTTAACAATGCTTTGTATCATCTTGGATAGGTTATCCATTGATACATCATCTTTCTTAACTAATCCAACAACCCTTTCTTTCAATAGATCTTCCTGAACGTCTGTTAAATCTTTTCCAGAGAAAACGAATACAGGAGCTCTTTTGTCTTCAGGCACATCTTTGATGTAGTTATCAAGAAATTCAAACCCATCCATGCGAGGCATTTCTAGATCTAGATAATTAAGCTGGCTCATCTTTTGTTCGCTCTAGACCCTCTTTTCCATCTCTGGCATCAATAGGGCGGTAACCCGCATCTTTAAGAAGCCTTGAAAGTAATTCTCTAACGTCCTTATCATCATCAATTACAAGAACTTTTTGATTTTTAGCATCCCGGCCAAGAAGGCGTTGCACGGTGTTCACGAAATGAGACCTATCAATTGGCTTCGTTAGATAGTCATTAGCACCAAGAGATGCTGCTAGATTTGATTGATTTAATTGACTGATCATGATGACAGGAATATCTTTTAAGCTCTTGATCAGTTTTACATTCTTTTAATAAAGACCATCCATCTCTACCTGGCATAAAACATCTAGGAGTATTAATTTAGGCTTAACTTCCCTGATTAACTCCATGCCTTTTTCGCTATTTGTAGCTCCAATAAGAGTTAAGATTGAGCTTAGATATCGTTCTTTTAATTAAATCATGCATTGCAACATCGTCGTCAACAAGAACAACTAGATTATCATCAGAGTCGAGGTTGATAACATTGCTATCAACATCGTCCTCATTGTATTCAGGACATTCACGTGGGACAGATAGCGTAAAGACAGAGCCAACACCTTCTTCACTGGTTAGCACCACTTCACCGCCCATCATTTCTGCGAATTTCTTGGATATAGGCAAGCCCAAGCCTGTTCCACCATGGTTAGCAGAAGTGGAGCGTTCGGCCTGAGTGTATTCTTCAAAAACCTTAGCTACTCCCTCAGCACTCATGCCAGCGCCTGTATCTATCACGGCAAAATCAATAAACTCAACACCTTCAACTGATCTCGCTCTAACATCAAGAGTGACGGTACCGTTTTTTGTAAATTTAAAACCGTTGCTTAGAAAGTTGGTTAAACATTGTCTGAGTTTAGTTTCATCTTGAGACATGGACCCCATGGCACCATCAAAATTCACAACAAAGCCATTATCATTTTTAGCGGCCAGCGGCTCAGAAATATTTTTAATCGTTTCTACCATGTTCTCGATCTCAAAACTCGTAATAAACAGCTCCATTTTCCCAGCTTCAATTTTCGATAAATCAAGAATATTGTTAATCAGCGATAGGAGATGAGATCCAGACGATGTAATTTTTTTAAGATCTGGAAGCAAGTCATCGTAACCGAGATCTTCACAATCCTCGTAGAGCATCTCACCGTAACCCAAAATTGCATTTAGTGGTGTTCGCAGTTCGTGACTCATGTTGGCAAAGAATTTAGTCTTTTGGTCACTGGCATCTCTTGCCTCATCACGAGCTGTTTCCATTTCACCAGTTCTAGCATCAATCAGACCACCAACTTCATCAGACATTCTTGAGAAAGCTACAAGCATTAATTCAACTGATGCTTCTTCGCTGGCGTTTCGGTCTGAATTATCAGCAAGATCTTTCATTTTTTTAATGTCATTGAGAATAAGAGTTCTTGCACTCCCGTCTAGCTGATCAGCTAGGGCCGACATTTTTTCAATAATAACCTCGTCTCTTTCATGTCTTCGTTTACCTTGCTCCTCTCTAATTGACTCCATTTCAAGTAGATGAGCTTTGTATGTTTTCAAAGCTGCAGAAAGTTGACCAACCTCATCAGTTTCCGATGCAAGCATCCCTTTTCTAACAGGCATTTCTTGGGTGTGATCGCCTTTTGTTAGACCTTCTAGGACCTCAATAGCTTTTGTGATGCCTCCAAATGTCCTTGTTGTAATAAAAGCTATCAAAGAAATAATGAAGATTACAAATGAAATAGCAGCGATATAAGTTAGGTTAAGTACATTTGCAGCTCTTAATATATTCTCACGCTCGTCCTTAAAAATAAATAACTGAGCCTCATCAGCTGATAAATACGCACTAAGAGGGAGGAGGGTAACTGAAGTACCAAGTTCAGTATCTTTCTCTGAATATCTAGAACCATATGCTTCTTTGAATGAACTTGCCTTATCAGTTAATTTTGTAAAATTTTCTAAATCAAATAAATCATCCTCAACATTTCCGAATTGTTGGTAGTAATCGTTTAGTGAGATTAATCCAGATTCGGTGTTGATCGCAGTTCTGACTTCAAACTCATCCTCAAAGATCTCAAGACCCTTTCTAATGTCTACACCAAGTGCAATGACAGCAATGGTTTCGCCCTCAACCTTAACTGGAAATGTTAATGCTTGATTAACAGTGGAGGCTTGCTCTGCTTCACTATCTTTAATTTTTACAATGGATTGTCTTGGTCTTGAAGAAGCTTCTTTTAAAAATGAATCCAAGAAACTAAAAAAGTCAGGTCGTGCCGCAGGAGAGCATGGGTCTACGCCCAATAAATCTAAGGCACTCCCGCAATAGATTCTTTGGCCCGTAGGTTTGTAAGCCATGACATAGCTTAAATTTCCGTAATCTAGCTCTTCCTCAAAAAAAAGCTCAATTAAATATTGAGCATCACCTATTCTGTCGGCGCTGATAGTGTCGAGCAAAGGATTTGTGAAGATGTTACTTGGTGCTACTTCGTCTAGGAAAATTTCTGAATCTTCTTCCCAATAAGATGCATTTTCACCAGTTACTGGCAACCATTTAGACATAACATCAAACGATTTATTGTAAGTCTGATACCAAGCTGACTCATAAAGAGTTAAGAGAGACTCATTGGAAGAGTCTTCTTGGATATTCTCTCGATAATCAAAAGAAAATATAAATATAGCTGCGACTAAGACATTACCAAGCACCCCAAACAAGAGTAACTGGAGTCTTATCGGCATGATAAACCTGTGGTTATATAATTTTAGTTAGTTAGTCTGCTAGCCTAAATGTAAGAACAATTTGTACATTATTAACCTTTACAGAAGTCTCGTTATAGACAGGAGGCTCGTACAAAAATTTTCTTACTGCTTTGATGGCAGACCTATCGAAAACACCAGCAGGGCTGCTATTTACAACATATGGATCTAATACTGATCCATCGGTATCTACATCAAATTCAAGCCTTACAGAACCTTCTACACCGAGTCTAATTGCACGACGTGGGTATTCAGGAGAAGGGTTAGAGACCCTAGTAACTTCAATTTCAGTTCCTTCTTCTCCAACATATCCCTTATCACCAGCAAAAACTGGAAAGGTTAATATCAATGCGAACAGTACAAAGAATAGTGAGTTAAATTTTTTCATAATAAGTATGGTTATGTATTAGTTAAGCCTATGTATAATAATACATTGCAGGCCAATACCACTATAATAGCAAAGATATATCTATGAAAAAAGTCAAAGATCACTTAAACGAGCAAAGAATTTGGGATATTTTTACGGTATCAGAGGATTCAGACCTTTTTGAAGCATCTAAGTTGATGTACAAGAATAAGATAGGCGCTCTTATGATATCTAAAGCCGGATCTTCAACAAACCTCTCTAAATCATCTGTAGTGGGTATTTTAACTGAGAGAGACATAGTCTACGCACTATCTGGGGGAGCTGAATCCCTCAACACTAAGACAGTTCAGACTGTTATGACTAGAAAATTAATTTTTACATGCCCAGAAACTCCAAACACTGAGGCGAAAAAATTAATGATTGAAAATCAAATTAGACATCTTCCTGTTTTTGATGGCGAACATTTAATTGGAATAATCTCAATGAGAGACGTATTTAACGTTTAGCTCCTTACAATTATGAATCTTTTCCAGCGACTGTCTTATACAGCCCTTAACCTTCCGACATCCGCGGCAGGAATGCCAATTTTTATTTTCATTCTTCCCTTTTATGCAGATGATCTAGGGCTTGGCTTATCTTTGGTCGGAATTATATTTTTCTTAGGTAGGTTTACAGATATCTTAACTGACCCAGTTATGGGTGTGTTAATAGACAAGTTCCCTTCTAAGTGGGGTAAACATAAGCATTGGGTCTTCATATCGACACCGGTATTTATGCTTGCAACCTATTTAATTTTTTTGCCACCCATAGAGGTTCCAACAGGCTTTTATTTTTTTGGTTGCTTGTTCCTGCTTTATTCAGCCTTTACCTTAACTAGCATTACTCAACTATCGTGGGCAACCTTTTTAGCTCCAAATTATGATGAGCGAACAAGGCTTTTGACATTAAGAGAGTTAATGGCGTTGCTTGGTATGTTTTCAGTAATTGCAATCCCTGCATTTGTTGAAATTAACGATCCTTCTCTAGAGGCAAAAGTTAATGCGATTGGAATATTTGTTTTAATTTGCATTCCATTCATCACATTAAATGCTTTAAAACAGGTTCCAGACTCAATGGAGGCTGGCCCGTACTGAAAAGCTAACCAATCCATTTAAAGCATTTCGCAGTTTGTTTGCCAATAAGATGCTAACTAAAATTGTTTGTGCTGCTGTTTTAATAGCTTTTTGCATGAGTTTGAACGGGGCTCTGTATTTAATATGGATGGAAGTTGTAATAGAGTTACCAGAATATTCCTCAAGACTAATGCTTTGCTACTATGTAGTCAGTGTATTGGGTCTGTGGGTATGGCGAACATTAAGCATTAAGACCTCCAAACACTTTGCTGCTGGAGTTTCATGTTTGTATGCAATTATTATCTTACTGATAGGATTTGTAGGTTATTGGTTTTTCAAGGATCTGGACGATGGTCTTAAATTAATTGCTGTAGGCTCATTTATAGTTTTATACGGGTTTGCATTCTCTGGACCTTTGCCACTCATCAATGCCATTACTGCAGACATATCGGATAAATTAAGCTTAGAAGGCGGTGAAAATATCTCAGGCACAGTTTTCTCTTACTTAACAACTTTAACTAAAATTGGCTTTGCTCTAGCTGCAGTCATCCCTTATTTGGTGTTGGAGATGTTATGGGGGTTTGATATAAGCTTAGGCGTTGATAATTCAAGCTCTTCTAAGATGGGAATTTTTTATATATATACATTTGTCCCAATTATTAGTTATTCAATCGCGGCATATTTATTATTTTCTCACTCGCTTGGAAGGGAAGAACATGCAAAAATTAAATCAAATTTACAAAATTAATTATGGATTATAAAAAATTTGAATGCGTAATTTGTGGCTACATATATGACGAAGAGTTTGGTGATCCAGAAGACGGCATTCCAGCTGGCACCAAATGGGAAGACATACCAGATGATTGGGTATGTCCGGAGTGTGGCGTTAGCAAATTTGATTTTGAGTTAATAGAAGAATAATTAACATTTCTTATATTTTTATAATCTTGGCAGCTGCATGAAGAAAATCTATCAATTATTTTTTTTGTCTTTATTTGCCTATAGCTGCGCATCAGAAACCTATCCGATGGACCCTTATGCTGTTGGCGATATTTCAATTAAAACCTTATTTGAGAACCACGAAGGTTTTCAGGATAATTATGAGGAATACCAACCTGGAAACTTGTTGGATCCTGCATTATTTAGGGGTGTTGAAATTTATATGCTTTTTGGAACGTGGTGCCATGACAGCAAAAGAGAAGTTCCTCGGCTGCTTAGTCTGCTCAATAAATTAGATGTACCGGAGAATCAAATTAATTTGATTGGATTAAATTTCATGAAGAATGACTCTCAGGATAGAGGTAAAAAGTTTCAAATTAAAAAAACACCAACTTTTGTCTTTCTAAGAAATCAAAAGGAAATTGGAAGAATAGTCGAGATGCCTGAGATAAGCCTAGAGGCTGATCTTCTAAAAATACTTGGCTCTTTAGATTAATCTAAATTTAACGCTGCGATGCTTTGAGCTTCATCATAGTCTACATAGAAAGTGGCGTATTGCTTTCTAAATTTAGCAATTGGTCCATCCATGTCGCAAAGTACTGGCTTTAAAGCAAATTTTTTATTTTCCCAGATAGGTATGTCCTCTTTAACTTGTTTATTTATGTCTTTAATAATTGCAGCGCCTACACCACCAACTGGCTCTTCACCGTTAATTTTCTTTTGAAGGAATGCAAAACGAACAATGCATTTTTCTCCCTCAATCGGAGTGGTTGAACCAAGCAACAAAGTATCACAAATCCCTTCAAATTTAGTTGCGTTATCTCCAGGCCCATTTGAGTAGGCAGTTATTTTTCCCTTAATGGTGCCTCGCGGAGTTTCCATATTAGCTTCTTGAACAGAGGTTCTTTTTTGATTGTCATAAGTTACTTCGAATTCAGGGTAACTCACCACTCCGTGAACATATTGAAAATGAGCTGCATCTACTGCATTTTCAGCCATATCTTGAATATGGCAGTCAACAATATATTCATATGAATCAAAGTGATCAGACCACTCTGGATCTAGAATTTCTGGATAAGTTTCAACTTCGTAAGATGGCTCATCTCCATTAGGATGATACCAAGCATAGATGAGGTTATTTTTTTCTACAGTTGGGTAAGTAAATATTTTAGCTTCTTTCGCTCTAGGAGGAATATTTTTAGCATAAGGGATATTAGCTACTTTTCCATTTGCATCCCATTCCCAGGCATGAAATGGACATTCAATACAATCTTTTTTTACCAGTCCACCATGACCTAAATGGGCACCCAGGTGAGGACAATAAGCATCTAACATTGCAGCTTTCCCTGATTCACCACGAAATAAAACCTGATCTTGACCAAAATATCGAACAGCTTTCACATCACCAATTTTAAGTTCATTGGCATAACTAACTACAAACCATCCAAATGGAAGAGGCATGGGATATCTTTTAGCGGTATTCATAATTTTTCCTAAGTTTTTATAATTTTAAAAGTTTTTTAGCGTTTTCACCAAGAAACTTTGACCAAACATCATCTTTAAAAGGAACATTTTCCATTTCTGCAAAAATTTTATCAAGACTTAGGCCCATTGGAAAATAACCTGCATACATTATTTTATCTTTGCCTCTTGTATTGGCAAAGTTAATAATGTCTTCGGGATAATGCTTCGGTGAAAACGCACTGGTTGAATAGTAAAGATTTGGATACTTCAGCATTAATTTACAAGCTAAAGCTGTCCAAGGTTCAGCACCATGACGCATAACAAATTTTAGCTCAGGGAAATACCAGCAAACTTCATCGATGAGCTCAACTTTTTGTGGTGCCATCGGTATTCTTGGTCCTGGGACGCCAACGCAACAAAAAAATGGTAAATCTAACTCTACACACATCTCATATATGGGATGCCATTTCTCATCATTAATTGCTACTTGAGGGTGCATTCCAGAGGGAAAAGCACTCACTGCTTTTATTCCAAATTCTTCATAAATTCTCTTAATATTAGCTGCTTCATTTGGAGTGTTTGGATTAACAGGAAGGTCAAAAAAGAAGCGGTCTGGGTAATTTTTTCCAGCTAAAATTTTTACCTCTGATTGTTCATGAAATCCAACCATGGCTTGATTGATGTGATGTTTATCCATCTCTCCAAGAGCGTACTGAACAAAGTCATCATGTGAGCCAGTTTCAGGTATATCTTTAAACATATATTGAGCAGGCATCTTAAACATTGACTTTGACTCTTCGTCTCTTAGAAGAGGCTCCATAAATGTATACCAATCAGATCGATCCTCCTTTTCAGGAATACCAAGCATCAAATCAACCGTGTAAATGTCTTTATTAAATCCCATGATCAAAGTTTAACTAATAAAGTCTATCGATAGAATGTAAAGTGAAAAAAAGTATAAATAGTTTATTAGGTCTTGACGAATATATATTTCACGATACCCATTAGGACATGAATTCTCCACCATTAACGTCTAAGCTTGCTCCGGTAATTACCTTTGCAAGATCAGATATTAGAAACAAAGCTGCATTTGCGCAGTCACTATCGTCAGGTATTAAGCCTAAAGGAATATCTTTTGTAACATCGGCTATTACAGTTTCTGGTGACACACCCATAGCTTCAGCTGAATAATTTACATACATCTCAACCGGAGGTCCCCACATCCAGCCCATAAATACAGAATTAACTCTAATGCCCTTTGGCCCTAATTCTTTAGCAAGTATTTTGGTTGCTGTGGCTAAAGCACCCTTTGAAGCTGCGTAACCACCTTGTGTTGGCAAGGGCTTTTTAGTAATAAGACTATTGATCATTACGATCGCTGCATTTGATTCCATTTTTTTAACAGCTGCCATGGTTAAATTCATGGTACCGAAGAAATTAGTGTTCATTGTTTCCTGCCAATCATTAAAATCAGAATCACAAATTTCTTTAAAGTCACCAGCTCTATATGCACTATTTAAAAGTCCATCCAATCTCCCGTACTGATCTATTGTCTTGCTTATCAAGTTCTCACAATCAGAAGGCTTGGTGATATCACAAGGAACAGCAATAACCTCGGAACCTGACTCTGTTATCTCTGCTTGAAGTTTATTCAACAGCTCTGTGGATCTTGCAGCTATAACTAATTTAGCACCTTCTCTGGCTGCCCCATATGCTAATTCTTGACCTAGACCTGGCCCAATACCTGAAACAATCACAACTTTATTTTCTAGAATCATAAATTCTCCTTATCTATGTATTGATTTATATACTCATTAAAATTTGTTTCTATGAATGTAGGCGCCAGACCAAATTCTTCCAGTGAGTATTGGTGAGAACCCATTTCATGCTGGTTCTCTTCTTTCCATGCAGTCATAGCATTCTCAGCTTGGTCAGTAAAATCCTGATCTATAAATTGATAGACAATCGACATTTCCGCAATGGGGTCTTCAATCATCTTAAGAAAATCTAGATTCAAAAAATTGTCAGGATTGTCATTGCTTACCTTCATGCAGTGATTTAATACTTTTGATAATTTATTTGCCCAGTGGGAGCCAATATTATTTTTATCATAGCTATTTGTAAGCGGTTCAAATAGGTTGGCGCACATAGAACAAAATGAAGGCACAGTTTTTTGTGGGTCTCTGTGAGTCTGAATAACTTTTGAGTCAGGAAATACCATCAGCAGCTTATCAATAAAGCCGAGATGATGAGGTGATTTTAAAACCCATCTTTTTTTCTCTCTGCCAGGATTCTGCCATTGAAGGTACTGGAGCATGATTTTTAACTGATTGTATGCATGAATATGATCTTGATCTTCAACCCAAGATGAATAACTAGGCAGTCTCATGAAGGACTCAGGAACCGTGCTAAAAAATGTATGTTCCAGCAGCAAGATTTCTTCGTCTGCTCCTTTGTAGTCCCATGGATGAATAGTTAATGCTTCTGGAGAAGCTGCTACCACAGCATCAACCTCAGCTTTTCCTAGGGCCATTCGCTCTGATGGATTGCCTCGCTCTTCATTAGGCAGCATTGCTGGGTATCTGCCTTCCCACCAAAGCATCGCTGTATGTCTTGGATCAGCAGCCAGCAACCTGTGAGTCATCGTACTGCCTGTTCTTGGTAAACCTACGATGACAATTGGTGCAACTATCTGCTCATTTAAAATTTCAGGATGATTGATCACGGCATCTTCAATCCTCAACATATTTGACAGTACACCTATGAGTCTATGGTGTTGAGCTTGAATGCCAATATCATTTAAGTCAGCCTCATTGTTAATTGAGTAAACTAACTTATTGAATCCTTCTTCAAATAGAGGATTCCCTATAAATCTTAATCCTGTAATTTTCTTAGCCTCTTCAAGCAGTTGATTTGCATCAAGCATGTTCTACCTCCAAATCTGTTAATTTCTTAATCGAGACCTCAGGAATAGGGCAGCTATCCGCACCTATCCACCTAAGAAGCATAGCCCCGTTGTCTCTTCCCTCCGTAATAAGGTTGTTTTCAATGCCAAGATTTTTGTGACTCACTATTATGGTTGCTGAATTATCGGGATTCATTTTCGCCGTTGCTGAATTTAGATGAATTGGATTATGTCTGTAGTCCAATGATTCCATCCAAAAATTTTCAAGCTGGAAGTTCCAAAATTCACAGGAGGGTATATCGGTTTTAATTTCAAGATATTCACTAGAATTAAATTCAAAGTAGCCATGCAGATAAAATATTTTTGGATCGCCTCCAGCCGCTTGAAAAAAGGCTTGATCCCCCAGAGGCAATTGATTCTTATGATTCTTTTTAAAATCATGCACCCATCCTAAAAATGTTTGTGCCGTTCCTTTGACAAATGCAAGAGACTGCTTGAGATGCTTGTTTAGCTCATCATTTGTTAAAAGCTGAGGATCTGCAGGATTGCCTATTTTAGTTATATTTACCACAGCATGTTTTTGCGTAACTCTTCTAGAGTATGTCTGTCTAACTATTAACATGTTTGCTTGAGAGGGCATGTGCAAGTAATTATTTGCACTTATCTCTTGCCCTAGCACTAATTTAAAATCTCCATCATCAGACACAGTCATTTCAGACAAATCAATTTCACCCAATGAGTTCATGGTCCCATCGATTGAATATCTATTTTCCTTAACCCCAAAACTAAGATACTCAACTTCACCAATGTTGCCAAATACTTCATACGAACTAGAGCCATCTATGTTTGCGTTTAGATATATGTTGTCGGGATTATCCGCACCAATTTTTGCTGTTTCATGTGACAAACTATAAAAAGATGGATTGTGTTTATTTGAGTGTTCTATGTTCATCTCAAGTGACAATCTTAATAACCTTGTAAGGTATCTGTAGCCCTCAACCTCATCTGTATTGGTTAAATCATCTTGGCTTGAAACTATATCTCCAATCGACTTAAGCTCGTCACAAAATTCATTCCAGTTTTGCTTAAATGTTTGTGTCATATTATTTCTTTTTAATTAAATAAATATATATTATGGTTAGTAGTAAATCATATAAATTTTAAGATGCCAAAACCACAAGAAAGAAATCAAGAAGAGACCAAAGTAATTTTTCAATCCTGGTTGGAAGAAAAACTTACAACTGCCTCAGATATCAATGTAGAAATCTTGGGGGGCCCAGAAAATACTGGCTTTTCCAATGAAACTTTAAGTTTTCAGGTTTCATATTCTCTAGGTGATGAAGAGATTAGCAAAGGCATGGTTGTGAGATTCTATCCCGAAGGTTTTTTTGTTTTTCCTGATTACGATATTCATAAGCAATTTCTAATCATGCAAAAGCTGTCCGCTCACAATATCAAAGTTCCGAATGTTTTATGGTACGAGGAAAGCGATGAAGTTTTCGGAACATCATTTTATGTCATGGAAATGGCTGAGGGCGATGCTCCTTCTGATAATCCACCTTTCCATCAAGAGGGTTGGGTTGCGGATTCCTCAGAAGAGATTCGCGAGAAAATTTGGTGGGGCTGGGTTGAAGAAATGTCCAAAGTGCATCAAGTTGATATCTCAACCGGTGAGTATGAGTTTTTGAATAGACCTGAATTAGGCGATAACTATCTTGATCAAGAGCTCAATTATTATTTAAATTTTCACGAGTGGGCAATGGAAGGAGAGGCGCATCCAGTTGCTGATCAAGCCCGTGAGTGGTTAATTGCAAACAAGCCTGTATCAAATCAATCTTCGATTATCTGGGGAGACTCCAGATGTGCAAACATAATGTATTTACCTAATGGTGAAATCTCTGCAGTTCTTGATTGGGAAATGGCATCTTTGGGTGATCCTTGTATGGACCTAGCATGGGGCATTGCTATTGACGACTGCAACAGCAAGGGTGTTGGCGCAGAAAGGCTACCTGGATTTCCAGGACCTGTAGCTACCATAGCAAAATGGGAAGCTTTGACTGGTTTCAGCGCAGATAATTTTGATTATTTCTACACATTAGCTTTGTATAAATTTACGGTAATAATGATCAAGGTTGTAAGAAAGCTTGAGCATTACGAAATAATGCCAATGGGTTTAAATGCACACATTAATAATCACGTTACACCTATCTTAGAAGCAAAACTCAAGGAGCTTTAATCATGGCTATTTTTTCTATTTCTCACTCAGAGAGTGGTCGCAAACAGCTTTCTCTAAAGAGTCCTGTTGATCTTTCTCACATTGATACATATGACTGTGCAAACTCAGATGAAATATCTGCGGTCATGACACAGGCAAAAATTGCTCAATCTAAGTGGAAACAAACAACCTTAAAAGAGAGGGTTGAGTTAATGCATAGAGTTGCAGATGTTGTTATCCAGCAACAAGATAGGATTATGGATGTTGTTATGCGTGAAACTGGCAAGCCTGTCCAAGAGGCCATGGCTATGGAGGTTTTTTCAGCGGTTGATTCACTGGTTTTCTACGCTAAGAGAGCTGAGAAATGGCTCTCTGATAAAAAAATTAAGATGCATGGGCCAATGCGATTCTTAAAAAAAACGATTATTACCTATAAGCCTCGAGGTGTTGTTGCAGTGATTACTCCTTGGAATGGCCCATTTATTCTTTCAATTAACCCTGTCATTCAAGCGATATTATGTGGGAACAGCGTTATTGTTAAACCCTCTGAAGTTACTCCAATGTCAGGCGCTATGGTCCAAGAGATTTTTGCATTAGCAGATGCGCCTATGCACTTAGTTCAAACTCTTATTGGTGATGGTGAAACTGGTGCTGAACTTATTAGCCAAGGACCAGACAAGGTTTCTTTTACAGGCAGCGTTGCTACGGGTAAAAAAATTGCTGCAAAGTGTGGTGAAATGCTTATTCCTTTCAGCTTAGAGCTTGGTGGTAAAGATGCAATGATTGTATGTTCAGATGCTGATGTTAAAGATGCAGCTAGCGGGGCAGTTGTTGGCTCCTTTATGAACGCTGGGCAATACTGCTGCGGCACTGAAAGAATTTATGTGATGTCAGATATTTATGATGAATTTGTTGCCGAAGTTGTTTCTATTACCAAATCTTTAGTCCAATCAAATGATTGCAAAGGAGATGTTGGTCCTACGTTTTGGGATAAGCAAATCGATATTATTGAAGATCACGTTAATGATGCTATCGCCAAAGGCGCCACTGTTCTTGCTGGTGGAAAAAGAAACCCAGCTTTTGCAGGCCTCTATTTTGAACCAACCGTGATGACAGAAGTTACCCATGAGATGAAAATCATGAAGGATGAAACTTTTGGTCCGGTCATATGCATTATGAAGGTGAGTTCTGAAGATGAAGCCTTGTCATTAGCCAATCAATCCCATTATGGTTTAAACGGAAATGTTTGGACAAAAGATTTGGTTAAGGGTCAAAAACTGGCTCGCTCCATAGAAACGGGAGCTTGCTCGGTAAACGACATGGCGATGAGCTATGGTGTTAATGAAGTTCCCTTTGGCGGCGTTAAAAATAGTGGCTTAGGTGTCGTTAATGGCAAAGAAGGATTGTTAGGCTATGCTCACGCAATGCCAATTATCATTGGCAAAAAATCAGCTTCTGCTTACCCATATACAGATAAGTCATTTGAGCAGTTACAAGGCGCTCTTAAGATTTTTTGGGGCAACAGAATAGTACGCAAAATTTTTGGTTAGTCTTCACCTAAGCATTATTTAGGTTTTGCTACATCAAGATATGCAGGACTTTCTCCGCCCCCGTGGACTTCCAGAGCAGATCCTGTAACCCATTCGGCCAGATCAGAAGCAAAAAACACACATGCATTTGCTACGTCTTGTGGCTGACCCATCCTCTTTAGAGGTATCGTTTGTGCTACTTTTTTAATCTCAGATTTACTGCCGTAATGCAGGATTGAATTCTCTGTTTCAATGTAACCAACAATGATTGAATTTACTTTAATCTTTGGAGCCCATTCAACTGCCAATGTTTTTGTTAAGTTGACCAATGCTCCTTTTGCAGCACCATAAGCGGCACTGCCAGGGGTAGGTCGAGTAGCGGTAACGCTAGAGATATTAATAATGTTTGAAACCGTTTTCTGTTTAATCATTTTTTTTGCAATTTTTTGGCTCAAGTTCAATGGAGCTGTTAAATTGAGATCAATAATTGCTTCATGAAACTTTGGTGATGCTGTAAGCGAGTCTGCCATTGGAGCTCCTCCAGCATTATTGATCAGAACATCTATTGACTTATATTTTGATGCGATATCTTTTATGGCACTATCTATTGATTCTGTGTTCCTGATATCACATTCAATAAAATATCCTGCATTATCTTTAGATTGAATTTTTCGTTTAGGCTTATTTCTGGCAAGTATTATTACGTTCGCTTGATGCTTTAAAAAAGTTTTTGTGATCTCAAGTCCAATGCCCTTAGAACCCCCAGTAATTACAACAGTTTTATTTTTAAAATTTATATTCGTCACTCAATTCACCATTGTTGTTAGATAAATAATTATAACCCTGCCAATAAAATCTTTTAAGTAGATAAGGATTTTAAACTACTTGTAAAGTTGACATATTATTTATGATTGATACCCATTGATTCATGAATAAGTTTGTATAATCTAGTCATTAATACATTGAAATCAATCTAGGAGTATATCTATGAAAATTGCAATTCTTGGTGGAACAGGGGCTCTTGGTAAAGGATTGGCCTCTAGATGGATCAAGGCTAATCACGAAGTCTTAATTGGTAGCAGAGATATAAATAAAGCTCAGGAAATAGCCGTTGAGCTTGGTCTTGAGTCATCAGCTGGAATGCTCAATATAGATGCTGCAGACCTTGGCGATATAGCTTGTTTAACAGTTCCATTTGCTCACCAAGAGTCAACATTATCAAGCATTGGCAATAAGTTAGAGGATAAGATTTTAATTGATGCGACAGTTCCCCTGGTTCCACCCAAGGTTATGAGAGTTCAACTTCCACCAGAAGGCTCTGCTGCTATGAAAGCTCAAAGTATCATGGGAGAGGGCACTAAAGTTGTTTCAGCTTTTCAGAATATCTCTGCTGAATTATTGCAAACAGATAAAGAAATTGATTGTGATGTCCTGGTATCTGGAGATTTTCTAGAAGCAAGAGCTACTGTTATAGAGCTTGCAGCAGATGCAGGCTTAAAGGGTTGGCATGCTGGTCCTTTATGTAATTCAGTCGCTGCCGAAGCTTTGACTTCAATTTTAATTGCCATTAATAAAAAACATTCCTTGCAACATTCTGGCATAAAGATCACAGGCCATTAGCTTTCGAGAAGTATTATTAACTCAATTAATCTAACAGCTTTAGAAGATTTTCCTCTGATCAATCCAGGCGATAATCTGGCCGACTTAATTATTCAAAAATTAACTCAGCAGAATATTCATCTTGATGATGGCGACATTTTAACTGTTGCTCAAAAGGTAGTATCAAAAAGTGAAAATAGATATCTTGATATATCCACCTTAACTCCAAGCTCAGAAGCCATATCACTTGCAAATAAGATTGATAAAGATCCGCAATTTGTTCAAGCCATCCTAAATGAATCAAAGCAAGTTGTTCGCCACAGAATGGGAGTGTTAATTGTTGAGCATAAATTAGGTTTTATTCATGCTAATGCTGGCATAGACCGCTCTAATATAGATCAATCATTAAATCAGGTTCTCCTGCTTCCCGAAGATCCGGATTTATCATCAGATAAATTACGCTCAACTATTAGCAAACATTTCGGAAAAAACATTGCCCTAATTATTACTGACACCATGGGTCGTCCTTTTAGGAATGGCATCGTAGGGTTTGCTATAGGCAGCTCTAATTTAGAGTCTGTTGTTGACGAGAGAGGTAAACAGGACATATACGGCAATATTTTAAAAGTAACTCAAATAGCAGTTGCAGACGAGCTGGCAGCAGCAGCTTCGTTGTTGATGGGCCAAGCAGATCAAAAAAAACCAATTGTTCTCATTAGAGGTTATAAATTTAACTTTTCTACATCAAGCAATGGAAAGGATCTTATTAGGAGCGAGGAAGAGGATTTATTTAGGTGAAAAATTATCTACTTTTATGCGGTGGGGTCGGTGGAGCCAAGCTAGCCCTTGGATTTTCTAAGATTCTCTCTGATTCTAATTATACGATTGCTGTAAATACCGGCGATGATTTCAAACACTTTAATCTTAAGATTTGTCCAGATCTTGATACCGTGATGTATACCTTATCTAACGAGTCTGATTTATCTAAAGGCTGGGGTAGGGCAAACGAATCTTGGGAAATGTTATCGGCTCTTAAGCAACTTGGAGGAGAAACATGGTTTCAGTTAGGAGACAAAGATCTTGCTACTCATATTATTCGCACACAACTCATTGCCAATGGCTCTAGTTTGTCGGAAGCTACACAGGAACTAACCCAACGATTCGGTTTGAAGTCAAATATTTTACCCATGACTGATGATTTGGTTGAAACATACATTCAAACTCAAAACAGACTCTTGTCCTTTCAAGAGTATTTTGTGAAGTTTCAATGCGAGCCCTCTGTGACTGATTTTGTTTTTAAGGGTCTTGATAAAGCTAAGTTTAATCCTCTCATCGATCTTGATGCATTTGATGAAATAGTTATTTGTCCCTCTAACCCTTTTGTGAGCATAAGCCCAATTATTCAATTAGATCCCCTTAATCAATTTTTAAAATCGCATCCAGAAAGAGTAAGTGTTGTTAGCCCAATTGTTAATTCAAAATCTTTGAAGGGACCAACCTCTAAAATGATGAATGAGCTTGGCATGGATACATCGGTTTTGACTATTGCAAACTATTACTCTGAATACGCTCGAACTTTATTTATAGATTCTACCGACCATCAAGAAGAATCTTTGATCGCAGGCATGGGATACAAGGTATCGCTGGCAAACTTAGTTATGAATAATCTGGGCTCTAAAATCAATCTCGCGCAATCGGTAATTGATTATTTGGAAGCAAAATAACGTGCAGGTATCAGCTTTCATTCCTATTAAGAAATACAGTCACTCAAAAGGGCGTCTTGCTAGCATTCTATCAGAGCAGCAAAGATCAGATCTATCAAAGGCAATGGCCACTCAAACTATTAAGGCTTTAACTCACTCCAATATCTGCGATTCAATTACCTTGGTGACAAATGATCCTCATCTGATTATCGAGGGCGCGTCTACTTTCTTTACCAGAGCATCCTTAAACCAAGCGCTAAATGAAGCTATTGCTTGCAACGACTCTAATAATCCAATATTAATTATGCATGCAGACTTACCGAGAATTAACGAAAGAGACCTCGATAATCTTGTTACCTCCTTCAATAAATCGTTTATCAGCATAGTGCCTGATATTGATGAATCTGGAACAAATTGCCTTCTGTACGATCCAGCAATGAAATTTAATCTTCAATTTGGTATTAATAGCTATGCTTTATTTTTAAGGGAGTTTAAGGCGAATGATTATCGTTGGAATCAACATTCTATTGAGTCACTGCAGTATGACCTTGACTCAGAAGATGATTACTTCAAACTAAAGGATTATGTTCGAGGTTAATAGATTGGAAATTCAGGAACATTCTAATAATAGCTTAAAAAAGCTCCTTACTTCAGAGACTTGTCTTGAAGATGACTTATTGCACCTGTCTAAAATTGCTCTATCTGATTCGCTAGTACAGCATGCATTCTCCAAAAAACAGAACTATTACCCAGATCAACTAACCTATTCTCCAAAGGTTTTCATACCTCTTACTTTTTTATGCAGAGATGTTTGCCATTACTGTACCTTTGCCAAAACACCCAAAAAGGTGGAGTCGCCATATTTATCAATTGAGGAAGTTATAAGAATTGCCAAGGAGGGCGAAGAGAAGGGCTGTCATGAAGCACTATTTACCCTTGGGGACAAACCTGAACTAAGGTACAAAGCTGCCAGAGATGCGCTGGCAGAAATGGGCTATCAGACAACAAATGAATACGTTGCTGCCTGCGCGGAAGCAGTCTTAGAGCACACATCATTGATACCTCATCTTAATCCTGGGTGCTTAACTGAAGCCGAGCTAGATATGCTTAAACCCTTAAGTGGCTCTATGGGACTAATGGTTGAGTCCTTATCGGCAAACCTCTGCAAGAAAGGGCAGCCACATTATGGCTCTCCAGATAAAGAACCAATTTTTAGGATGCAAACCCTTATCAATGCTGGCAAAAGAAATATTCCATTTACAACAGGCATTCTTATAGGCATTGGCGAGACAAGGCTAGAAAGGCTTGAGTCTATTTTTGCTATAGCAGAACTTCATCAAGAATATGGGCATATTCAAGAAGTGATAGTTCAAAATTTTAAAGCCAAAGCAAACACATTAATGGAGCATTCTCCTGAGCCATCTTTTGATGAGTTAATTTGGACAATTGCAATGGCAAGATTAATTTTACCTGGCGATATTAGTCTTCAGGTTCCACCTAACCTTAATCCACACCACCTCGAGAGACTCATTGAATCTGGCATTAATGATTTTGGTGGCATCTCACCTGTAACAAAAGATTTTGTTAATCCTGAAGCGCCATGGCCTGAAATTAAAAAATTAACTTCCACAGCAAATCTTCTCGGGCAAGACTTGAGGGCTAGAGCTACACTTTACCCAGCTTATTTTAAAAATCTTGCTTTACACACATCTAAGAATGTAGCTTCAAAATTGTTGCAGAAAGTTGATTCTCAAAACCTGATTCGTTCAGATAAGTGGGTATCAGGGGTCAGTACAACCATTCCTTTGTATTCAAATACGAGTTTTAAATCAGATATTCAAAATAGCATTAAAAAGATTCATGAAAATTCAGATCTTGATGCTTTGCAACATATTCTGACAGCCAGAGACAGAGATTTTAAATATTTGATGGATTATGCAGATGATTTAAAGACTCACGTGCATGGGCATGAGATTACTTGCGTTATGAACAGAAATATTAACTACACCAATATCTGTTCGTTTAAATGTAATTTTTGTGCTTTCTCTAAAGGTACGGGTCATTCTGATTTGAGAGGTAAACCATACAATATTTCACATGATGAGATAGCAAGAAGAACACTTGAAGCTATAGATAGAGGGGCAACTGAAGTTTGTCTTCAGGGTGGCATCCATCCTAAATATACTGGGAATACCTACTTAGATATAGTCAAAACAATTCGTTCTGTTTCAGAGACTATTCACATTCATGCATTTTCTCCCCTAGAAATTGATCACGGCAGACGAACATTAAATATCTCGGTTGAAGAGTTTCTCATTGAGCTAAAAAATGCAGGACTCAACTCATTGCCAGGAACAGCAGCAGAAATTCTGCATGATGATATTAGAGCTATTATTTGTCCAGATAAGTTAAATTCTCAGGAATGGGCTGATGTCATTATGGCAGCTCACTCAGTAGGATTGCCCACAACATCGACAATGATGTTTGGCCATGTTGAAAACATGTCTCACGTTGCTAGGCACTTTGGAGAGCTTAAAGCTATTCAAAATAAAACCAATGGCATAACGGAGTTTGTGCCTTTGCCTTTTGTTGCAAGTGAAGCTCCCATATACATGCGAGGTTTATCAAGGCCCGGTCCAACTTTCAAAGAATCTGTGTTGGTTCACGCTGCTGCAAGAATTTTCTTTTATGATTCCATTGATAATATTCAAGGCTCATGGGTCAAAATGGGTCTTCCAGGCTTAAAATTCCTATTATCAGCTGGGATAAATGACGTTGGCGGAATATTGATGAATGAAAGCATAACAAAAGCAGCAGGAGCCTCCTTCGGCCAAGAACTCAATCTTGCTGATGTGGATCGAATTGCTAAATCTCTTGATTTGGACTTAGTGCAAAGAAATACTCTTTATCAAAAGCTTGATAGCCAGATATCAGACTTATCAAAATCTCAAAGCATTCCCTTGCTTCCCATTCTTAATGAATACCACAAACCTTCGGCAACCATTTAACTACTTATGAAAAATAAATTATTCGACCTGGCTATTATTTTTATTGGATACGTCGTCTGCATCTATTCAATGGTGATCACATGGAATCTACTTATAGAAACTAATATCTTCGTTAGATTATTAGCCTGTCATGTCGAAGCAACTATCTTTATATATATATTGAGTGTCGCATTTAAAAATTCGAGTTGGTACGATGCATTTTGGTCTGTCATTCCAGTCGTATTAACTATTTTATGCTGGATTGATATACATGCTGCAGGGAATGTACTTAGAGCAGGAATGATGTTTGATGTAATGGTTTTTTGGGCAATTAGATTAACCTATAACTGGGCTAGATCATGGGATGGATTTACTCATGAAGATTGGCGTTATGTCATGATGAAAGGGAAGGCTAAAAATAAATTTGAGTACTTTTTAACCGACTTCGGAGCCATACATCTAATCCCAACATTATCAGTGTTTATGGCCTTACTGCCAATGAATTACACTCTGTATTATCCTGGTCCTGAAGTATTCTGGTTAGATTGGGTGGCTTATGCTATTGGTATATCAGCGGTATTTATTCAAATTATCTCTGATCAGCAAATGTATAACTTTAGACGGACATTAATTGAGCCTCAAACAATGCAATCAGGGCTATGGTTTTATTCACGTCATCCTAATTATCTTGGCGAAATACTCTTTTGGTTTAGTTTCTTTATTTTCTCTTTATCTAACGGTTTAGCAGCTTCATGGCTGATTATTGGCACAATTACTATGTACGCATTGGTTGCCATTACTTCTGTTGCTATGATGGATAGTAGATCTTTGCAAAGACGTCATGATTTTAAAGATTACATGGATACGACCCCTGCAATATTCTTTAACTTTTTTAAGAGGAAAGCCTAATGCGTTATTTTTTTAGCTTACTAACTTCATTGTTTCTGATTTTACCAATTTGCTCGGGAGAACTGGCCTCTGCTTTGGATCAAAATCTAAGTGGTGTGATGACCAAGGTCACTGATTGGAGGCATCATTTTCACCAATACCCAGAGCTATCTAATAGAGAGTTTAAAACGCAAAAATCTATCAGTGAAGCTCTTATTGAAATGGGTCTTGAGCCTAATACCTCATTTGGTAAAACTGGAGTAACTGCATTTATAAGAGGCCAAAATCCAGGGCCTTTAATTGCATTAAGAGCAGATATTGATGGGTTGCCAGTGACTGAAAAATTGAATCTTCCATTTTCATCAAAAGAAAGAACTAACTATCAGGGCAATGATGTTGGAATTATGCATGCGTGTGGCCACGATGCTCATATAGCAACTCTTTTGGGTGTTGCTAGCTTCCTGTCACAAAATACTGACAAACTAGATGGCGATATTCTATTAATCTTTCAACCGGCAGAAGAGGGCGCACCTGAAGGAGAAGAGGGAGGGGCTGAATTAATGTTAAAAGAAGGGCTCTTTGAAGCTGAAAAACCAGATGCTATTTTTGGTATGCATGTTTCCAATGCCAAACATGGACAACTTTGGACAAGACCAGGGCCAATTATGGCTTCCGCAGAAGCTTTTAGGATTACAGTTGAGGGCAAACAAACGCATGGATCGCGTCCATGGAATGGTGTCGATCCTATTGTTGCTGCCTCTGATATCGTTACTACTTTGCAAACTATTGTTAGCAGAAGACTAAATCTTCTTGATAGCCAAGCTGTAGTGACCGTAGGCATCATGAAAGGCGGCACCAGAAATAACATTATTCCAGCAAGTGCTTATTTAGAAGGAACTATTAGAACGTTTAAAGACTCTTATGCAGATCAAATTAGAGATGAAATATCTGTTATTGCTAATAATATTGCTGCTGCTCATCATGCCAAAGCTAATGTCGAGTTCAAAGTCTATGGTGGCTATCCAGTAACCTATAACGATATTGAGCTAGTAGATAAGTATGCATCTTCTCTATCTAGAGCAGCTGATGGTAATTATTATGAGGCTAAGGTTCCAAGGACAGGCGCTGAGGACTTCTCATTCTTTGCCCAGCAAGTGCCAGGAATGTTCTTTTTCTTGGGAGTTAATTCGCCTGGAGTAGAAGATTCTCCTACGAATCATTCACCATATTTTTATGTTGATGATTCAGCCCTTACAAATGGCTTGAAAGCTTTTGTGAATCTAGTTGAAGATTTTTCCAAAGACTATAATTTAGATAATTAGTATTAGCAAAAATTAATTTAACCTAAATCTTTTGTTACTTTGCTAGGTATATTTTCTGTTATGAACTTTAGCAACAAGATTGGCTAAATGAGGGTTAAATTTATCTGGAAATGCCTCCTCAATAGTTTGTTCGTGATCAACAAAGTTTAAGATACCCTCTTTATAGCTAGGTCGAGCTTGTAGATTTTTCCAATAGCTTGATATCTTAGGAAATGTATCCATCTGAAGAACTGGGCCTAAGCCAAGCTCCTCCAATCTATTGAAACAGCACATTAGATTAATATCTGCATGACCAAAGTCATCAAATAAAAACCCTTGATCGGATAACTGATTCTCAATTTCAAATAAGCCGTTAACAAAGGATTCATAGGCCAAAGGACCAATTTTATTTTTTATAGATAAAAAATACATCATAACAAAAACAACTTTCCTCTCCCTTCTGGGGTGATTGAAAATGATATTTAAAATTGTTTTTAGGCTAAGTTTTTTAATAAGGACTTCAATTAAACCGGTTGAGAAGAGTGGTATTGATGTTCCAAAACTTTGCCCAAGTTTTACGCTTTCATCAATCGTTGTGTCGTAGACCCATTTTCTTAAGGTTTCTTTTTTTTTTGGATCTAAAGGCCACAAATTTATTGCATTATTTCCTTGATACTCATCTAATCTCTCAATAATGTAGGCACTATCTCTTACGAACTCATTGTTTATTTTAAGAACAGGTACGACACCTGTTGGATTAATCTCTTTTAGAAAGTCTTCGCTAATGTTCTCTGCCTCATCGTGCTGATCACAGAGTTTGATTACCTTGTGATCATACTCAAGCCCTTTTTCATGAAGGGCTACTCTTACCATTTGACTACAAAGCGACCACTTTGCATGATACAAAAGAAGATTGGGCTTGCTCATTACTAATCGTCGTTAGCAGGCATTTTACCTTTAAGAAACTCTGGTATGTGTGATACGTTACTATGATCTGCAATTCTTAAGCATTGATTTTCTATGGTTCCAATGCCCTTGATAGTTGTTGACAATATATCCCCGTCCTTTAAACACTTACCTTGAGTTGCGCCAACACCAGCAGGCGTTCCTGTAAAAATTAAATCTCCAGGCTCTAAAGTGATAAATTCTGATACATAAGAGATGATATATGGGATATCAAAGATTAAGTCATTGGTATTATCTTTTTGTCTTAATTCACCATTAACTGAGCACTCTAATTCCAAAGAGTTTGGATCTTCAAATTCATCTGGAGAAACTAAAATTGGTCCTATTGGCCCAAAGGTATCAAATGATTTACCAAGATTAAACTGTGGAGGTGTAGCATGAAATTGAACCGCTCTATCTGATATATCCTGACCAACTGTAAGTCCTGCAACATGATCCCAGGCGTTTTCTTTTGATATGTTTTTACCTTCTTTGCCAATTACTGCTACTAATTCTGCTTCGTAGTCGACAAGATCACTTCTCATTTCTATGTTTTCAAATGGCCCAACAATACATGAAGTATGCTTTGTAAATATCATAGGGAAGAGTGGAATTTCCATTCCTGATTCTTCGGCATGGTTTTTATAATTTAGTCCAACAGCAAAACAATTTCTTGAATTAGTTATCGGTGCTCCCATGCTCTCATTCGTGATTGTTCCTGAGGGTTCAAAATCATCGATCTGAGTGTATAGCTTTGACAGAGCATCTAATGAATTTATTGATTGCGAGGGATCATTTGAGAGCGCTCCATTTGAAATATCGGATAGCTCATAATAGCTTTCATTTTTGATTAACGCTGCGTTTCCATTTACATTACCTAACTTAAAACCCATGTTTTCTCTCCTTAAAAGTAGCTTAACTAAGCGATTTTAGCGATGAGACCATGAACACAGATAAGGGGGTCTGCATTCATGGTCCAAAGAAACCTTAACAACTTCTCTTAGGAAGAAGGGTTAAGCGCTATTCCAACACTATTAGAATGATTTTCTAATAGATATACCGAACTGTTTGCCTGGCTCCCACAATTTGAAGAAAGACCCAGGTGTTAATGGAAGTGCTAAGCTCGAAGATCCAACGATTTCATCGGTAACATTTTTACCAAAGAGTTTGATTTCAAGACCGTTTTCCATCATCAATCTTACATTTAGATCTATCTTAGTAGAGGCATCATGGTCACCAGCAGGGTCCGCAACTCCAGTACTATTAAATTCACTCACGTAATTTGCAGCAATTGTGTAAACCAATTCACTGCCACCACTCAATGATGAGAAGTAATTAGCGTACATGCTAGCCGATGTCTCAGGAGCAAAATTACCCGCTTTTCCTGCAAGATCTTGAGTACATTGTCGTGCAGCTCTTCCAGCAGGTGTTGACGGCCAAGTTGCTGGTCTGGCAGCTCTGTATGCCACATCTTGATCGCCTGTACATGCAGCAGTGAAAGCTCCGTATGCAAAATCAAGCGTAGTAATTGAACCGCCAATAATTAGGCTATCTGTTGGAGCCCAAGTAGTATCAACTTCAAAACCTGTAATCTCGGCTTCTGCAGCATTAGAGACAATAAACGTCGAGCCATTAAATGCTGATACTTGCATGTCCTTATAATCCGTTGAGAAATAAGCAGCATTGAACCTTAGATTATTCTCAGGCATATCCATTTTAGCTCCCATCTCAAATGTAGTGGCTTCTTCTGGCTTAAATGCGAATGCAGGAGATGGTGTAGTTGCATTTGTTCGTCCAGCATTTTCAGAACCATCGTATCCGCCTGCTTTGTAACCTTCAGCATAACTAGCATAGAGCCTTGTAGTATCTGACATCTCGTAAGTTACTTTCACCGAGGGAGTTGTGTGACTTTCTGATCTACTTTGCTTTGGGAAGTTGTAGGGTAATCTTCCTAGCAATGCATTATGAAGTCCTGCAACTACAGGATTAGCTGTTGGATTATTAATTCCAATGCCACCAGTTGTAGTGGAACTATTTACTTGTGAAGCTTTAACATCTTTCTCATCTTCTGAGACACGAACACCAGCAATAAATGTTAATTGATCGCTTAGGTACCAAGTTCCCTCAAAAAATGCAGATAAGCTGCTTGATGTTTCATCAAATAAAGTGTGTGTTGCGCTTTGTGGTGTTGAAAATCTAAATTGGGGGGGGTTAAGTCTGGTTTGGAAAGCAGCAATATCTGGTAACCCAAATGACTTTGCAAATTCTCCACCTACAGATAAGTCAAACAATCCATTGTTTGCAACATCCATCTCGATCTCTTCATAGTAAACCCCAGCAATGTATTCAAAACTTTCACTAGAAGGAGATGTAATGACGAATTCCTGAGAGAATTGTTCAAATTCATTAAAGTTATCAGTTGAGAGAAAATCTAACGGTCCAAAGTCGGCATCTAAACCCCAACCATAATCATAAGTTGAAAAAGATGTCGTTGATTTAACATCAAAGTCACCCCATGTTGATGAGATATTTAAAATCACGTTGTCCGAATCAACCGATCCACCTGTAGGTAAACCAGCGCTAGTATTATCTAAATAAGTAATACCAGGTTGTCCAACTACTTGATTTGGAAAGGCTCTTGCCATAATGCTTTGTGAAATAAACGTTGCCGTATAGCCATATCTAGCCATTAATCCGACGGGTACAGGTGTTCGATATGTATCGGTGCCTCCATGTTGACCAGCTTTTTCATGTGATGAGGTGAATGCTTTTAAGTTTATCTCAGCATTATCAAGCTGCCATAAAAATGTTGCTCTTAAAGCTGTGCTTTCGCTTGAAGGCCCATCTTCTTTAAGTAAAGCGTTGTATGTCCAACCATCTGACTCTTCTACGGTCGCTGCTAGCCTCATTGCAAATGTATCGCTGACAGGGAAACTTGAAGCCGCTTGCACTTTAATGGTGTTCCATTCAGGAACTGTCTCAATTGACCAATGTCCATCTGCATCACCGCCTATGACGGGAGATTTGCTGACCATGTTTACGACTCCACCAATTGTATTCTTGCCAAACAAAACACCTTGCGTACCTTTTAAGACTTCTACTCTTTCAACATCTAATAAGGCTGATAAGTATTGTTCGCCTCTGGCAATGGGCATGCCATCAATAAATTGAGTAACTGATTGAGAAAATCCTTTATTTGTTCCTGAGCCAACACCTCTAATATAAATATTAAACTGCGCGGCACCTTTATTAATCATTAACCCTGGTACATGGGTTTGCAGATCTTCTAAGCTTGTAATCCCGAGGCTGTCTATTCTATCGCCTGAAAGTACTTGAATAGAAATCGGAACCTCTGATAGCCCTTGTTCCTTTTTTTGAGCCGTAACAACAACTTCTTCAAGTCGAGAATCTGTGCTCTGTGAAAGTATGTTCTGTGAAGAAAAACCAAGCACCATTAAGCATAAGCTAGATAGATACAAATATTTAGTCGTGAATATTTTCATAAATTCCCCATAAATTTTAATTAAAGAATTATCTTAGCCACTTGGTTAGGAAATTACAACTATCCAGTTGGATAAAATATGAATATATGTTTTACTGTTTTTTAGAAGATTCAATTGAAACTTATGCAAAACCTTGAATTATATGGATATGGTGAGTCTGTAGCCTCAAATATGGCTAGAGTAGCCCTTGCTGAAAAAAAGATATCTTACCAATATAATCTTGTCTATCTAGAGTCTAAAGGAGATCATTTAACCAAAGAATATAAAAAATTAAATCCTAAAAATCTTGTACCCACTCTTGTTGATAATGGTGTTCCCATACCTGACAGCATCAAAATAATGAGACACATCGATTCAAGTCATCCTCAAAAGGGAGAAATTTTATTTCCAAATACAGTAGACATAGAAACTTTTGAAAATTTATTAGATTTTGTAAGTTTAGATGAAAACAAGGAACTTGGAGATACCTTGGGAACAACTGCTGGCGGTATTTCAGCTCAAATTTTAGTAAAAATGCTATGCAAGAGACCTATCATTGCCATAATTTGGGATTATTTAACGAAACATTCAATTAAGAAGAGGGTACCAATATTCATACTCTTACGAATTCTTGGAAAGCCACCAAAGAGCTTAAGCGAAAAGATGGCTGTAATGCTCGCAAAACATCTATTAACTGTTGAGGAGGTACTAAGTCATCAAAAAAAATTTATGATGGGTGATGCTTACACCGCGATTGACTGTTGCATGACATCGATACTTCATAGGGTTCAAGAAATGCGTTTTGGCAGCGTCTTAATGAGCGATAAATTACCAAATTTAAAAAATTACTGGGAAACACTATCAAGCAGAAATAGTTACCAAGCAGGTATTCTTGATTACGTTACTGGAGAATGGGCGCCAGAAATCACTGCACTATATGGAGATGGCCCCAGTGAATACGACGATTTGGTTTGGTCTGAAATTAATAATTTACTAGCAAAAGGAGAAAATAAATGAATACACCAATATGCAAGATAGCAGATATTATCTATGTAAGATTTGAGCTTGTTGAATTAGAGGCCCAAAAAAAATACTTAAATCACTTTGGTATGATGTTAGCTCACGAAGATGAAAATAGTATCTATTTTAGAGGCACTGGAAGCTCACCTTTTATCTATGTAGCAACCAAGGGTCCCGAAAATAAATACATAGGATCAGCATACAAGGCTAATAACTTTTCTGATCTAGAGGCACTGTCCAAAGAATTTGATGTTGATATTGTTGCAAATACTGAACCTGGGGGAGGTCACAAAGTTACTGTGATAGATCCTGATGGTATCGAGGTCGAAGTGTGTCACGGTATGAACGAAGCAGAACCAATAGCCGTTGTTTCAAAAGTTTTAAATACAGGTCAATCTAAGCAGAGGGAAAATGAATTGCAGCGTTTTGGAAAAGCGGCGGATGAGTGGCAAGTGCATGGTGATAAGTGGGTCTATGAATTATCTTCAAAAGTTAAGCGATTGGGTCATACAGCAATTAACTGTAAAGATGCTCAAGCTTCAGTTGATTGGTACGCAAATGTTTTAGGTTTTTTAATAAGTAATAATTGCATTGGGCCTGATGGCACTTCTATGGGAGCTTTTATGAGGTGTGATCAAGGCGATAAACCGGTTGATCATCACACCATGAATAACATGGGCCTACCTGGCGAAGGTGGTGCTTTAGCCTATGGTCATGCGGGTTATGAGGTACAAGATTCAATAGATGATTTGATGGCTGGACATTACCACATGAAAACCGTTGATGAGTATTATCATGAATGGGGCATTGGAAGACACTTGCTGGGCAGTCAAATGTATGACTATTGGCGTGATCCTCATGGTTTTACTCATGAGCATTGGACCGATGGCGACCTAATGGATGCGTCAATTCCTACAGAAAATTCAGGGTTTAGAGATCTCGCTATGGCTCAATATGGCCCAGAAGTTCCCAACACATTTGGTATAACCATGCCGATCGATCAAATTGATAAAGCTCGCGCAGCACATCCTACAATTCCTGGAATGATTAAAGAAATGGAAAAGGCTGCTAAGGCAGAAACAGAGGAACAATCATGATAGAACTTTCTGAACAACAAAAAAAAGCAGTTGCTGAAGCCCAAGTAACATTCAAGAACTTAAAGGATAATGCAAAAAAATTAAACCAGGAACAGATGAATCTATTGTTTGGTGAGGCCAGAAGTATGAATGGGTGGCAAGACAAGGACGTTTCTGACGAAATGGTTAAGTCAATTTATGAATTGACTAAAATGGGCCCAACAAGCACAAATTGCTGCCCAGCAAGATTTAAATTTATTAAAAGTGAAAAGCATAAGCAATTATTAAAAGATGCATTGCTGCCTAACAACGTAGATAAAGTTATGTCTGCACCAGTGATTGCTGTTATAGGGTATGACCTAGATTTTTCAGATCATATGGGGAAATTGTTTCCTCACATGGACGTTGCTCCAATGTACAAGGGAAATCAAGAGTTCAATTATTCAGCTGCATTTAGAAATAGCAGTCTTCAAGGAGCATACTTCATGATGGTTTGTAGAGGCTTAGGTCTTGATTGCGGTCCTATGTCAGGGTTCAGTAACGAGTTGGTAGATAAAACTTTTTTTGAAAATACCAATATCAAATCGAACTTTCTGTGCTGCATTGGTTACGGTGATTCAGCAAAGATCTTTCAAAGATTACCGCGCTTAGATTTTGATGAAGCCTGTGAAATTATCTAGATGACCTAAACTTCTTTGTGGCATAAATGCTCACAGAAATAGCTAGCAACAAAGCTAGCAAATAGTACTTAAAGGACAAAATAATTACCCAGAGCATGATAAAAAAACTAGCAACAGGTGATGGGTATTCGGATATTTCGTAGTCTCTATCAAGCCAAGGTAGGCCAATAACATCTCCACCCTCTGAGTCGCCGTAATAATATGTGTGAGCTGGATTAATTAAGGGCATGCTCTTAGATTTATCTATATTTTTCATGTAGGCTGTCATGTCCTCAAAAATCTTCACCTCAAGGTTAGATAAATCATTAGATTCAAAGGGATCATCAACTATATTGAACAAACTGTAAGTTCCATTTGAGCCGGGGAACATTGAAGGTTTGCGATAATGGAGTTTCCACTCATCTTTATATAATGCCTGTTCATCAAAAACAATTTGAGCTCCTATAAGATCATTATCAGGCGGAGTGATTTCCCCATTAATTAAATTTTTCCATTTATCACTTCCATCAAAGACCACTGACTTATCGATGTCAATGCCTACGGCAGTGAGTAATGTTGGGAGTAAGTCCTGAACAAACATAAATTGATCTGTTGCTGAGTTTTCAATAACTCCTTGCCACCAAATACTTGCTGGCACTCTAACTCCTCCTTCTAAAGCAGATGTTTTGCTGCCCTTTAATCCGGCTGTATTTCCCTTTGATTTTGTTAGCCCAGGCGCTAAGGTTGCAACAATTGGATTTATATCAACAACAGGACCGTTGTCACTAAAAAAAACAATGATAGTTTCCTTTAGAAGGCCTTGATCCTCGATGGATTGAATTATTTTTCCAATTTCAGTATCCAAAGCATTCACATTAGCTGCATAAGCCCTTATTAGGGGATCTTCTATGTGACTAAAAGATTCTATGTTGGAAGGGGGGGCTTGAATTGGAGTATGAGGAGCATTGAATGCTACGTAAAGAAATAGGGGGCGATGAATATCTTTATTTTCAATGATTCTAACTGCCTCATCTGCAATAAGTGTGGTTGAATAACCTTCCTCGATTAGAGGCTCTTCATTTCTGTGCCAATCCATTCTTTTTGCAGCAACATGATCAAAATAACCAATTCCACCAAGCATGTGACCATAACTTGTATCGAATCCTCTATTGGTAGGCCAAAAAGCTTCATCATGCATCCCTAAATGCCATTTTCCAGACAGTGCAGTTTGGTATCCTGCCTCCCTAAAATATTGAGGCATTATTTTTAAATCTGGAGACAACCCAAATTGCTCGGCAGTTGGATTTTGAAAGGGCCTCACCACGCCGTGATTAAATATATGCAGGCCAGTCAATAACGAAGCTCTTGTTGGACTGCATACTGGATTCGCATAAAATCTATTTAACTCCAAACCTTTTGAAGCTAGTCTGTCCATATTGGGAGTAGGGATGTGACCTCCATGATATGAGACGTCACCCCAACCCAGGTCATCAGTGAGAATTATTACCACATTGGGCTGTGAATATATTGGAGCACTGAACAGTGCGATTAGCAGTATTAATCTTTGCATTACTTTTTCTCTTAAGTCTATTTAGACCTAAGCTCCTGCCTTCAATAAATAGTTTCATAAATACTTTCATTTCCTTGTCGGAAATCTTTAATGCTTGGGTAATGTATGGTTTTGATGCTGCTAAACCAAACTCCATTACAGTAACTAAAGCTATAGCAGCTTTTTCTTCAGCCGATGGTTTTGATGCACCTCTTAACTTAGCCAATTCATTTAAGGTTTTCTTAGCCACTGATAGCCCTGAGTCTTGTTGAATTGTAAGCAAATCCATTTGGCCATCAAGCACTGCTCTAATTAGAGCATTAAAATAATTATCCGTTAGTTCAGAGAGAGGCTCTTCACCTAAGTCCATGGCACTAATATTCCGCCTCTCTATTTGTTGCATGTGGGTAAAAGCTAATTGTTTGTAGGTTGCCTCAAGCAATCCCTGTTTACCACCAAAGTAATGATGAATTTGAGCATGATTTACTCCTGCATGCTCTGCAATATCTCTTATCGATAATCTCGAAGGGCCAATAGTCCCAAGTAACTCAGCCGCAGAATCAATCAGTATTTTCTCGACGTTTTCTCTGCCCTTATACTTGTTTTTTATCTTGTCCATGTAATGTTATTTAGACAATTCGTTTTGAAGTTGTTCTGTGAGTTTTTCCATTTTAAATAAAAGATTCTCTTTATCACAACAACCATATATGTGTTTATCTGGTCTGACAATAACTGCAGATATTTGATTATCATTAATCCACTTAAGTAATTTGCCGTCTGACATAAAAGGATGATTGGTATCGAATACGTGAATATTCTCATTAAAGAATTTCAAAGGATGACTAATTGAGAGTTTTTGCTTGAGGGATTCTTCATTGCTGAAAACTATAAGTGCAAATGAATCATTGATGTATTGATCAAATTTTTTATTTTCAACCTTTATATTAATATCAGGCTGGGGAATGATTACACCATTAACATTATTGGGATATAAATCTTTATCTATAATGCCGTTATTGAATTTCCAACTATATTGAAACTTTAAGGCCGATAAGGCAGCAGGGAATTTTTTAGCAATCGCAAAAAATGTATCTCTCATAAAGGACTTGAATCTATCCTGACTGCCAATGACTTCACCTTGCTTCATTGCTGTTCTGATCATGAAATCATTAATCTCTTGTCTTTCTATATCATATGAATTCAAGACCATTGGATTAAATAGACCATTTCTTACGCCATCTAATTTCCAACATAAATTGTATGAATCTTTGATGCCCTGACAAAGACCTTGACCAAGAAAAGGAGGTGTCTGATGAGCTGCATCACCAATTAAAAAACAGTTATTCAATTTAAAGTTTTCCACCAACAAGCCGTGAAAAGTATATTTACTTGAGCGTATAATTTTGCCACTATTAACATCGATTTTAGGATTAATTCTCCACAGATGAGGCTTCATCCACTCTCTAATATTATCTTCTGCTTCCAATTGCGCGACATCATCGCTGGGATTTATTTTGAATTCCCATCGAATATGGTTATCAGTAATTGGTAAGAGGGTTGTTGGTCTTTTGTAGTCACAAATTTGATACCTAGCTTTGTCTAGAATTTCGTACTTATCATCAACCAAATAATCAACGACCACCCAATCTTGATCGCAACCATAATCATGCATTTTTATGCCGAGATGCTTTCTTACAAAACTATCTGCACCATCAGCTCCAATTACATAGGTTGAAGTATAAGGAGTAATTTCATGAGTTTCTTGATTGGTTACCTCAAGGTTATTGTGATTCTCCAGCGCCTCTAAGTTGCTAAGGGATGATCCTAATTTAAATTCGATATTTTCATATTTTTGAGCGCGGTGTCTTAGGATTGATTCAAATTTTGGCTGATTGAACATAACGCCTTCATAATATCCATTTAGCTTAGGATGATCTTCAAAACCAACACTCAATAATGTCTTGCCATTTCTATTTAAGAAATTAACACCTTTAATAGGATCTATTATTTTTTCAACCTCATCAAAGATACCCATAGATTGAAAAATTCTTTGAGTTTGGCCATCAAAATGAACGGCTCTTGGTATATCCCAAATTTCTTTTTAGGATCAATTACTATAATGCTGAAACCTTTGTTGGCAAAAATATTTGCTGCAGCTGCACCAACAGGACCAAAACCAATTATTGCTATATCAAAATGCATTAGTATGTATTTTTTATGAAATGATTAAATTGCTTTATTTTAGTCAACTGGTTAGGATAGTCAATCTAATTACTTGTGGCATTATAATACGATAGGGAGAGGAGAAAGAAATGTATAAAGTTGATAATTACATAAACGGAGAGGGGTGTTCTGTCTCCAATGAATCTTCTAAAATAATCAATCCATCCTATGGCACGCAAATAGGAGAAGTCTTGTATGCCAACAATGAATCAGCTAATAGGGCTGTTGACGCAGCTTATGAAGCATCTAAGTTATGGGCAAAAACTGGATTAAGCTATCGAGCTGAATTAATCCTTAAGTTTAGACAAGGCATAATTAATAGATCAACTGAAATAGTGGATATATGTGTTAGCGAAGCTGGTAAAACTCGACCGGATGCTGAGGCTGAGCTTGATAGAGCAGTGCAAGCTTTAACCCATGCTTCAGGAGTCCAGCATTTTTTAACAACCAACTTTAGTCAAAACGTTGCGGGCGGAATAGATATTGCAGATTTAAGGTTTCCAATTGGGGTTATTGCTGGAGTAGGACCTTTTAATTTTCCAATTTTAATTCCTATATTGCATAGCGCTATGGCTATAGTTACAGGCAATACTTACATAGCCAAGCCAAGCGAAAAAGTTCCCTCAATCTCAAGATTATTTGCAGATATATGGAATGCAGCTGGATTGCCGGATGGTTGTTTTAATGTTCTCAATGGGCAAAAAGAAATAGTAGAACTTTTGGTTCGTCATGAAAAAGTTGCAGGTCTAGCTTTCATCGGCAGCACGGCAGCTGCCAAAAGTCTAAAAATGCTCGGTGTTGAGCACAACACTAAAGTTCAAGCTCTTGGAGGAGGCAAAAATCATATGATTGTTCTTCCTGATGCTGACTTAGACATGTCAGCAGATGCTGCGGTGTCTGCAAGCTTTGGTGCTGCAGGTCAAAGATGCATGGCTGTATCTGTTGTTGTTGCTGTTGGAGATATTGCAGATGATTTAATCTCAAAAATTCAAACAAGAATACCAAACCTAGTGATGGGTGTGACCGATGATGCTAACACTCAACTCGGACCAGTGATCTCAAAAGAGAATAGAGATAAAATCTACTCATTTATTGAGAGTGCTGAACCCGATGGAGCATCAGTTGTAATTGATGGAAGGAAGAGATCTGATGAGTTAAATGGATGCTTTGTTGGGCCCACTCTAATAGATCATGTCAAACCGGGAATGTCTGTATACGAAAATGAAATATTTGGTCCTGTATTGTGTTTTGTAAGGGCTGAAACTTACGATGAAGCTATGGAAATTACGCATGGTCATAAACTAGGAAATGGTGCTGCTTTATTTACCAGAGATGGAGGCGTTGCCAAAAAATGGTCTGAAGAAATTCAAGCTGGTTCAGTTGGTATAAATGTTCCAATTCCATTACCCACATATTCTCATAGCTTTGGAGGCTGGAAGGATAGCGGTTTCTCAGAGACCAAAGCATTTGGGCCATCATCTATTGATTTTTATACACAAACAAAATCTTTAACTACCCGTTGGCCTAATCCAGCGGATAGTAAAGTTGATTTAGGTTTCCCTAGAAATGATTAATTAATGGTCAGAGTAAATCTGTCGACGGCAGCAGCTCTGATTATCTTTTATGAGATATAGTCGAGACTTGGGCAAACACTAAACAAGTCGCTGTAAAAGGTAACCATTTAATTTAAGAAGATACACCAGAGGATATTAAAAGGTACGTTAAAGACATTCTAGTATCTTTATAGTTATATCCTAATCGCATAATTTAACATAATATATATTATGCGAAGTTAATATTAGTCTTAGGCCTATTATCTCTGTCAATCCCCCTTTTTGAGGAATCAATCATTTATTACATGAACCTAGTTAATAGTAATAATGAAACTAACACTATGGCTATGATATTTTTAGTAGATTTCTTCATTTAATTGTTACTTCCATTATATCCTGGGCCTCGAAGAACCCTACCAGGCTTATTTCCATTATGAACACCTTGATCAATAACAATTTCCCCATTAACTATTACTGAGATAACTCCAACTGCATACTGATGCGGATCCTCGAATGTTGCTTTATCTAGTATGGTTTTAGGATCAAATATAGCTATATCCGCATAATAACCCTCTTTAATTAGCCCTCTTTGTTTTATGGACAATATTTGTGCTGGCAAGCTGGTCATTTTTCTTACAGCTTCTTCTAAGCTTAAAATATTGCGTTCTCTGACGTAACTACCTAATACGCGGGCAAAAGTACCATAGGTTCTAGGATGTGGTGAGCCAACACCAAAGACTGTCATAGGACCATCAGATGCTATAGATGTCATTGGATGCTGCATGATTAAATCAACGTCATCAGAATTAATAGCGTGATAGACAGCTGAGGCACCTCCTCCTTTAATTATGTCAAAGACAACCATTGCTGCGTTGTAAGGACTTGGCTCTAGATCTCTTTCAATACAAAGCTCAGCAAGGTTCTTACCTTCCAGTGATGTATTCCAAGAGCTCTTTGAGATAAAGATATTTTTAGGGTGCCCGCCGCCTCTATCAAATAATATCCTCTCAATAATTTCATCTACTATTAGTTTGCGCGTCTTGGGATCATCTATGCGTTGAAGAAGGTCTATTCTGCCACCAGCTTGAGCCCATTGAGGTATCAAGGCTCTAATAGACGTTTGGGATGCAGTATATGGATATTGATCAATACTGACTTGAACACCATCTTTAATAGCATTATCCACCAACTTCAAAGTTTCCTTTGATAGACCCCAATTCTCTTTGCCTATGATCTTATGGTGAGTTATCTGAACTGGAATCTTAGCTTTAATGCCAATATTGATAGTTTCATTGATTGATTTCAAGACATCGACTGCCTCTTCCCTCATATGAGAGATATAGATTCCACCATAGCGAGAAGCAACCTTAGATAGTTCAATTACCTCGCTAGTTGAAGAGAAGCTTCCAGGCACATAGAAAAGACCAGTAGATATGCCCAAAGCGCCCTCTTCCATAGCTTCTTTAACCATCAACTTCATCTTGAATAGCTCAGAAGCTGTCGGATCTCTGTTCTCCAGACCCATAACCTCTTGCCTAATTGTCCCTTGACCAACAAATACCGCCCAATTTGGACTAATTTCTAGTATTTTCTATTTTTTGGTAATGCTCTTTAATTGGAAACGGGGATGTCCCGTCATTCCCATCAGTTAGGGTTGTTACTCCTTGCAGCAATGAACTTTCAGCCGTAGGAACATCAAAAATACCTCTAATTGCGTGAGTATGTGAATCTATAAAACCTGGAGATACAATTAAATTATCAGCATTTATGATGTCGAACTGATTTAGACGTTGATAGATCTCCTATCTTTACAATACGATCATCAACAATTCCTATATCAGCTTGATAGCTCATCTGCCCAGAACCATCAACTATAGTTCCATTAGATATTATTATGTCGAATTCATTTTTTGAACATCCAACAAAGATAAAAGAAATTATTATTAATTGAGCTATTTTCATCTATTGATATTACATTATTTTGGATATTCTAAAAAATTTACTAAGCAGTAAAATTCTAGTAGTATTTATACCTATAATTTTAATTATGAAATATTTAATTTTGGAGAAAATTATGGAATCAGATATATGGATGTCTTTACACACAGCACGAATTGCTAATGCTGCTTTTTTTCTATCGATCATGGTGTCGATCTGGATTAGCAGCAAGATTTTCGTCTGTTGCAGCTGAGAAAGGTGTAAATATGGTCGGAAAAATTATTTGCTCTCTTTTTGCTCTAGGTGTATTTATGGGCAACTGGGTTGTTGGCTCGACTGTTATGAATACTTACAGTGGTTTTGCTAAAGCCTTTGAGATGCTTGGGGAAACTGGTGCTGAACTATCACCAATGGCAACTGGGTACATTGCATACTTTGGAACTGAGGCAACAGGAATGCCTAACCCTGTAATGATGTTGGTAGGCGTGACAGGTCTTCTAATAGCCCTATCACCTCTTTGGTTTAATACTAGCGACTAATAAGAGGCTGTGTATAAAAAAGGCCCGTATCTAGCGGGCTTTTTTTGGCTTATTTAATATTCTAGTAATTTGATGAGGCTAGAAGTATCTAATTGGCCATCTCCAAGCGTTGATAACTTCTTATAGTTCTGAAGAACGGATTTAGTTGAAGGCAATTTAATACCGAGATCCTTTGAGTGATCTAAAGCAATTTTGAGGTCTTTGATCATAAGATCTACCGCAAAACCAAAATCAAATTCACCATTAACCATTGTTTTAAATCGATTATCCATCTGCCAGGATTGAGCAGCGCCTCCAGAAATAGCATCAAGAACTTTAGTCATATTTAAATTAGACTTTCTTGCCTAGGGCCACTCCCTCAGATAAACCTTGAATGAGACTACCTATACATAGCTGATTAACCATTTTGGTTAATTGACCATGACCGCTTGGCCCAATATGAACGATGTTCTTTGCATATGAATCCATAAGGTTATTAATTTGTAGAAGTTTTTTCTTAGGTCCTCCAAGCATAATAGATAAAGCACCATTTACTGCACCAGCCTCTCCCCCACTAACAGGAGCATCAAAAAATGATATTTTTTTATCTAGGATTTTAGGATGCTGAGAGATTGTTGTAACTAAGTTCTAAGGATGTTGTTGAGTGATCAACAATAAAAGAATTAGTTTTAAGAAAGTCTAGAAAGCCACTTTCAAGAATTACAGAAGGAATAGAAGCGTCATCCTTTAAGCATGTTATCAACCCATCAAATTTAACGGAGCAGTTATCAAGGTCTATGAGTTGAGTCCCATTATATTTCTTAACCCATTTTGCCGAGACTGCTGATGTTCTATTAAACACATAAATATCTAGATTACGATTCTTGGATAGATGACCAGCCATGGGAAAACCCATGGTTCCAAGGCCTGCAAATAGGTATTTCGGCTTAGATTTTTGCAAGCTGTGATTCCGCAGATGACACATCAAGAGCACCGCCCTCTTCTACGTCTATCGATTTGATAACGCTATTCTCAATAGCCATAGCAAACCTCATGCATCGCTTGCCAAGACCAAATCCAGATGCATCCATCACCAATTCAAGTGCTTCTGTTAACTCGCCATTTCCATCAGCAATCATGTCAATGCCATTAGCATTAGAGGCTTCAGACCATGCCTTCATAACAAAGGGATCATTCACTGATATGAAGACAACTGAATACCCTTTAGCTTCAAAACTAGAAAGATGCTCTATGTAACCTGGTAAATGTGACACATGACAAGTAGGTGTAAAGGCTCCTGGAACTCCTACTAGCATTACTTTTTTGTCAGCCAAGTACTCGGATGAATCAACCTCTTGTAATTCACCGGCCACAACCAGGCGTAATGTTTGAACTGGAAAATTGCTGTTAACTTCTATGGTCATAATAACTCCTTTAATTTTTATAAATTCTAACCTATTTTAAGCGATAGTATATTTATATTCTTGTTCTATTGTTTTAGCATGCTAAAACAGATAGAATCCTTTTTATGAAATTACCAAATATTATAAATGAACTTAAATCACCGAAAGAAGTTGAAAACTTCATAAAAGATTTATGCACTCCATCAGAGATAAAAGCAATAAATGAAAGATGGGAAGTTGCGCAATTGCTCTATAAGAAAGATAAAAGTTATAGAGAGATTGCTGCCGAATTAAAGACATCAACAGCAACCGTTACACGAGTAGCAAGATTCCTATTTTCTGAGTCAAATAATGGGTATCAAAATGCATTTAAAAGAATCAAATGAAAGATAAAAAAATTACTATCGCAATACAGAAATCAGGCAGGCTATCAGATAATAGCAAAAATTTATTAGAGAAGTCTGGCATTAATTTTCGTACATCAGGTGAGAAACTTTTAGCTCGATCTTCAAATATGAACATAGATATCTTACTTGTTCGTGATGATGATATTCCCTCACTTGTTTCTAAGGGTGTGGCTGATTTAGGTATTGTCGGTGAAAATGTCTTAGCAGAACAGACGGCAACAAATACTCAACTCAAAGCTCATACTATTTTATCTTTAGGTTTTTCAAGAGTGCTCATTGGCATTCGCAAAACCCTCCTCCTCAAGAATGAAAAATTTAAGCAATAAGGCTATTGCAACGTCTTATCCTGGTCTTAGTTAAAAAATACTCTAAAGCAAAATAATATCAAAGCAGAAATTATTAAAATTAATGGTTCTGTGGAGTTAACACCCTATATTGGGATAGCAGACTGTATATGCGATCTCGTCTCCTCTGGCGCAACCTTAGAGGCTAATAACCTTATTCAATTTAAGACTCTGATGACCTCTGAAGCTGTTCTCATTGCAAATGAGAGGAGAAAGAATATACAAGAACCAAAGGTTTTAAGTTTAGTAAAGAGGTTTGAGGGAGTTATTAACGCAGCAGAAAGTAAATACGTGATGCTGAATGCCGAAGAAAAATCGATTAATAGAATTTGTAAACTACTGCCAGGAGCAGATTCCCCAACCATTATTCCCTTACAAGAAAAAGGCAAAGTTGCGATTCATGCTCTCTGCACTGAGCCGGTCTTCTGGGAGACTATGGAGAATTTAAAGATCAGTGGAGCATCATCAATTTTGGTTATGCCTGTAGAAAAAATTCTTTACTAAGATGAAATTAATTAATAGATCTACTAATACAAAATCCATCAATTGGTTTTCTTCATCAGACTCCAATCGTGAAATTGAGTCCGTGGTGAAAGATTTTAAAGATTTAATTCTTGCAAAAGGCACTCCTGCATTAAATGCTATCAACAAACAATTGGGGCTGAAAGAGCTCAAATCTTATAAAGTTACCTCAAGAGAAATTAGTGCTTCAGAACAAGCTGTTTCTGATGAGCTTAAAGAGCGCAATTTTAACAGCATCTAAAAATATCCAACTTGTGTGTGAGAGCGAAAAAATCAATCTTTCTTCAAGTCCCATTGAAACTACCAAAGGGATTAACATATGGAAAGAGTTTAGATCTATTGATTCTGTTGGTCTTTACGTTCCTGGTGGGACAGCCCCATTAATATCATCTTTATTGATGCAAATTATTCCAGCAACCGTTGCTGGGTGTTCAAATATTGTTGTTTGCTCACCTCCAGATATCGAGGGAAAGATTTCCCCTGAGATCTTATGGATTTGTAAATTATTCAACGTCAATAATATTTATAAGGTTGGTGGAGCCCAAGCAATCCTTGCGATGGCTTATGGGACTACGATAGTTCCCAAAGTTTCAAAAATCTTTGGCCCTGGCAATGCTTATGTAAGCTTCGCAAAGGAACTAGTATCTAAGGATGTAGCGATAGATTTACCAGCAGGCCCCAGCGAAGTCATGATTGTTACAAATGATCTTAATAATGCTGCTTTAGCTGCGGCGGATGCCTTGTCTCAGCTTGAACATGGAGTTGATTCAAAGGCCTTTGTTGTTTCTCAAAATCTAAATGTTTTAAAAAAGGTAAAGTCCGAGGCGCTCAAGCAAAAAAAGAAATTAAAGCGAGAGTCCATTTTAAGTGAGAGCATAAAAAATCTCATTCTTATTAAATCTAAATCTTTTACTGATACCTCTCTGCTCATCAATGAATGCGCACCAGAGCATTTAATTTTACTTGATGAGGACTTTGCTAGGTACCTTCCAACTATTAAGAATGCTGGATCAATATTTTGCGGCTCCCTATCCCCTGAATCATTTGGAGATTATGCCTCTGGTTCAAATCATGTCCTCCCAACAAACGGAAAGGCAAAAACTTATTCAGGCCTAGGCATCAAAGATTTTGGTAAACAGATTTCTGTACAAGTCGCTTCGGCAGAAGGGTTTATGAATCTTAAGGATACTGTTACCACCCTAGCCTTAGCTGAAGGACTTGATGGGCACGCTGCTGCGGTAGATGCAAGAAGAAGCCGTGTCAACGAAGCTGAGAAATCTCGGTCCTGTGTTGAGATACGCAAAACAAATGAGACGAATATTTATATTAATCTTAATTTAGATGGGACAGGTAAGTATTCGATTAATACAGGCCTTAGTTTCTTAGATCATTTATTAGAACAATTTTCTAAACACAGTAAAATTGATTTGCATTTAATGTGTGATGGAGATCTGCACATAGATGAGCATCATACGATAGAAGATATTGCCATTACTCTAGGCTCTGCCATTAATTCCGCATTGAGTGAAAGGGTTGGTATTTCTAGGTATGCAAGTGTTGAGACGCTGGTGATGGACGAAGTTAAATGCTCTGTCAGTATTGATTTAGCGTCTCGGAGATACCTAAGTTTTAAATGTTCTGAGCTTAGGGAGAAAGTTGGTGATTTCCCTGGAGAAATGTTGGAGCATTTTTTTATATCCCTTATTAATTCAGCAGCTTTAACTTGTCACATAGAAACAGTCGGACAAAATTCACACCACCTTCTTGAAGCGACGTTTAAAACATTTGCAAGAGCGCTTAAGCAAGCAATTATAATAGAAGGCTCTGAGTCATCCTCAACAAAGGGTGTCATGTGAGCATCGCCATCATTGATTGCGGTGGAGCTAATCTTCGGTCTGTGCAACATGCTTTTCAGCTGAAGGGTTATGAGGCTAATATTACAACTGAGAAAACGCAAATAGGCCAAGCCTCACATATTGTTATACCTGGTGTTGGTTCAGCAGGAATGGTAATGAATGCACTTAATTCTTTGCAGCTCACGAGCTTAATCAAGGAACTCCAGCAGCCTGTATTAGGTATATGCATTGGCATGCAGATTCTCTATGAATATTCCCAGGAACAGAACACCAAATGCTTAGGTATTATCAATGGAGAAATAAAAAAACTGCCGATTCAGCAGGGAATTAAGATTCCCCAAATGGGTTGGAATGAAGTGATTTTTGATCAAAGCGCCCTCTCCAACCTAAACAATCATTACTACTTTGCAAATAGTTATTACGCCGAAGGATCACTAGAAACTGCAGCGATAACTGATTACAAAGTAACTATGTCTTCCGTGGTAATTAAAAATAATTTTATAGGATGTCAATTTCATCCAGAAAAATCATCCGTTGCTGGTGAACAATTTCTAGATTATTTTCTAGGATTAAAATGACTATATTGCCTGCAATTGATATAAAAAATGGTAAGTGCGTTCGTTTGTTGCAGGGAGATTTTAATCAGTTAACTGACTACAATCTTGATCCGCTGAGACAAGCGGAAGAGTTTTTAGACCATGGCTTCAGCTATTTGCATGTCGTTGATTTAGATGGAGCCCAATCAGGTTCACAAGATAACCTATCCATCATTAAACAATTAGCATCTAATCCCCAATTAAAATTAGAAGTTGGTGGCGGCATCAGAAGTATTGAAAAAGCAAACAGCATGATTGAACTTGGTGTTACCCGTATTATTGTGGGCACCGCTTTATTTGAAACTCCCAGCTTTTTAGATGATCTTCAAGCAAACTTTGATCCTGATCAAATAGTTCTCGGTCTAGATTTCAAAGACATCCATGGACAACCTATGATTTTTACTCATGGATGGCAGAATCAATCCTCCGTGAACCTGATAGAGTTTTTAAATACTTATTCTTACTTTAGCAATATTCTTGCTACTGATATTACCCTTGATGGAGCAATGGAAGGTCCTAGCTTGCTTGCTTATGAGAGAATTTTACAAAGTTTCCCTTCGATTAATCTTATTGCTTCTGGAGGCATCTCTTCTATTAAGGATATAGATAATGTAAAAAAACTTGGATGCAAGGAAGTAGTTGTTGGGAAAGCTATTTACGAGAAAGCCTTTAGCCTGAGGGAGCTAGCCAATGTTATGTAAAAGAATTATCCCTTGCTTGGATGTCCGAAATGGATTGGTGGTTAAGGGAGTTCAGTTCAAGAATCATGAAGTCATGGGAGGTATTACTGAGCTAGCTGCTAAGTATTCCCAGATGGGTGCAGATGAGTTAGTTTTTTATGATATTTCTGCGAGCACCGAAGATAAAACAGTCGATAAAAGCTGGGTGCAGGAAATATCAAAGGTTATCAATATTCCATTTTGTGTGGCAGGAGGAATTAAGTCTTTAGAGGATGCAAGACTAATACTCAACGAAGGGGCTGATAAAATTTCAATTAATACGCCTGCCTTGATAAATCCAATGCTGATTAAGCAACTTAGCGATGAGTTTGGCTCCCAATGCGTTGTGGTTGGCATGGACATTAAGACGATAAATTCCAAGCACCTTGTTCATGCTAAAACAGGAAATGAAGCCACAGCTTATTCTAGTGAGAGAGAGGCATCAGATTGGCTGGAAGAGATTGAAAGCTTAGGTGCAGGCGAGGTAGTTATTAATTCGATGAATCAAGATGGTATGAGAAATGGTTATGATTTGGAGTTAATTAATGATCTGTCAGGCCGTTGCACGATTCCTATGATTGCATCAGGTGGTGCAGGTTGCATGGAAGATTTCACACAAGTATTTAGATCTACTAATGTGGATGGAGCATTAGCAGCAAGCGTTTTTCATAAAGATGTTTTTACAGTTCAAGAATTAAAAAAACACCTTCAATTAAATAAAATCAATGTCAGAGGTTAAACAATGGAATTAAATTGGGATAAAGTAAATGGGCTAATGCCTGCAATCATCCAAGATGCAAATAGCTTGCAAGTATTGATGCTGGGATACATGAATGCAGAAGCGCTAGAGCTGACACAACAATTAGGTTTGGTCACTTTTTTTAGCCGCACACAGCAGAAATTATGGACAAAAGGTGAAACCTCTGGAAATAAACTAACTGTTGTAAATATCAATCATGACTGTGATAACGACACCCTTCTCATTACAGCGCTTAATGATGGCCCAACCTGCCACCTTGGACGTGAATCATGTTTCGTCGAATCACCAAGTAACACTGATTTTATAGCAAAGCTCGAGGCAGTGATTGATGGAAGTTTTAAAGATAAAAAAACTGATTCATATACTTACAGCTTGTTTTTAGATGGCATCAAGGAAATGGCTAAAAAGGTTACCGAGGAAGCTGGAGAGGTAGCAATTTCTGCAGTTACCGACGATGGCCGCGTCAAAGAAGAGTCAGCTGATTTGATTTACCATTTATTGGTTATGCTTAGAAAAATGGATGTAAGCTTTAGCGAAGTAATAGATGTTCTAGAGGCTCGCTCAAGAAAATAGATCTAACTCTAAGCTCTATGTAATTATTTTTCCATCACATAACTATCGACTTGTTCCTTCATTTCCTTTCTAAGAACGAATAACGCTATTAAATTAGGTATGGTAACAAGTGCAACAACAACATATGCAATATTCCAAATGACTGTAGTATCAACAACAGCTGCAGCGATAAAGCAAACTACATAAATCGTCCTGTACCAAGGAACAGCACCTTCACCAAATATGTAAGCTGTTGATCTGTCACCATAATATGACCAAGCAATGGCTGTTGAAAAAGCAAATAATAATAATCCTATTGCAACTATATATTCACCATAGATTCCGAGGACACCAGAGCCAAATGCTTTAGAGGTAAGTTCAGCAGAGTGAATTAAAGATTTTCCTTCAACTCTTACTGATGAGTCAGCAATCTTTCCATTGGAAATCTCAAGCAAGCCACTGACTGGTTCACCGCCTTGATAAAAAACTACATCTTCGGCGATTGAATTATTATGAAAAACTGTGACGTTTTGTTTTTGCATCTGTCCATCAATAAGATCAAGGCTACCAGTAAAATTTTCTACGTTAGTTGTGTCGCTGGTAAAGTTTCTTGCATCTAATATATATTTACCTAACTCTTCAACATCTTTTGAATTACCTCTCAGCATACGAGCCCGCGAAGATGGCCATAGAGGATCTCTCAAATGTATTGTCATATTTCTGAGTCCAAGCGCCACTTGAAAGAATGACAAGCGCTGTAACACTACAAACAACAATAGTATCGATAAACGGTTCTAATATTGAAACCATGCCCTGCTCAACTGAATGCTCAGCTTTGGCTGATGCATGAGCAATTGGAGAAGAGCCTTGACCGGCTTCATTAGAATATAAACCTCTTGCAACTCCAAGCTTTAAACTCATAGCAAAACTGGCGCCTAAAAATCCTCCAGCAGCTGCTGACCCAGAGAAAACTTGTGAAAATATAGAATGAAAAGATGGAATAATATTTTGATAGTTTTCAGCTACAACCACTAAAGCACCACCAAAATATATTACAGCCATGATGGGAACTAATTTACTTGCAATCTTGGCAATTCTTTTAATTCCACCTGCTATGATCATCCAAAGCATGACACCTAAAACAAGGCCTGTCATTAGCTTAGGAATTGAAAATGTAGAATCTAGAACACTGGCAATATTGTTTATTTGCGGCATGTTGCCTGATCCAATAGCACATATCATCATCAGGGCTGCGAATAGAACTCCCGCCCATCTTTTATTGAAGCTTTTTTCAATGTAATACATTGGACCACCTGAGATAGAGCCATCAGATAGAGTTGTTCTGTATTTGTGAGCCATAGTCACTTCGACAAATTTAGTTGTCATCCCAAAAATAGCAGTGATCCACATCCAAAATATTGCTGCAGGACCGCCAATCCAAATTGCTAAAGCCACACCACCAATATTTCCAGTGCCAACGGCACCAGACATTGCTGTTGTTAAAGCTTCAAAGGGAGTGGTCTCTCCTTCCGCATCCTCTTTTGCATATTTTCCAGTAACAATTCTCCACCCATGGGCAAAAAATCTAAATTGAGGAAAACCAAGGTAGGCAGTAAAAAAGATACCTGTTCCGATTAGAAAAGCAGGAAACCACCATGAGCCACTTAGATAACCATCAAGAAGAAGAAGAAAATCATTAAAAGCAACCATAATTAATCCTGTTTAGTTTGTAGCCAATCCTCTAGATCTGTATAGCCACCGATTAGTTCATCATCTATAAATATTTGAGGCATTGTTCGCGCATAAGGATTTCTGATCATTAATGCATCGAAAACCTCAGGTATTTCTGCGTCATGTGCGACATAATCAATATTATTTTGAGAAAAGTAGTTTTTTGCTTTATCACAATAGAGACAATTTGATTTAGAATATATTTCAACATTTTTTAACATCAGGAGATTATAAATCAAATGTCATTATTTAATTTAAAAAACAAGTCATTTTTAATTACTGGTTCTTCAAGGGGAATTGGAAAGTCGATAGCTTTGCATGCTGCTAAAGAAGGAGCAAAAGTTATTATATCTAGTAGAAAAATCGATGCTTGCAATGCAACAGCTGATGAAATTAATACATTAATAGGCCAAGAAGTAGCTTTTCCTATCGCCGCCAACATTGGCGATGAATCCCAAATGCACAGTCTTGTAGATGAAACAAATAAGCTTCTTAGGGAAAATAGATGTTTTGGTCTGCAATGCAGCTACAAATCCATTTATGGGATCTATGATGGATATTCCATCAGATTCATTTGATAAGATTATGCACAACAACATCAAATCAAATCACGTATTATCCCAACTAGTCCTTCCTCAAATGAAGGAACGAAGAGATGGGGCAATCATTATTGTCTCTAGCATTGGTGGTTTGCGAGGAAGTGCAATTTTAGGGGCTTACAATATGAGCAAAGCTGCCGATATTATGATGGTCAAAAATATAGCCTCTGAGTTTGGTCAGTTTAATGTGCGGGCTAATGCAATTGCGCCAGGATTAATTAGAACAGATTTTGCAAAGGCTCTCTGGGAGAATCCAGAGATTCTAAAGGTTTTTACAGATAAGGTTCCAATGCAAAGAATAGGAGAACCGGAGGAGATTGCTGGAGTTGCTTTAATGCTTGCATCAGAAGCTGGATCATATATAAATGGTCAAACCCTAGTTGTCGATGGTGGCTCAACTATTGTTTAGAATAATGGTTATCTAAATAATGCTTGGATTTTAAAAATAAAGTGACTTAATCCAATCTGCTCGTTTAAAGAAGGTACCTTATTGAGGTCCACCTTAAACTGAATCATCTCTTCTATAAGTTCAGAGATGGATCTGGAATCCAAAGATGCAGAATTTACAGAACTTATCATTGGATTGGCTTTGTAAAAGTCTGTGGTAATACCAAGACAGTTTTTTAGAAATAGGATTATGGCATCAACCTTTTCATCAAGGCTAAGGTTAAGTTCCTTGAAAAATTTAATTAGATCAAATGTATCAATCTTACCTATGCAGTATGAATCTAAAGCATTTGTTAACTCTTGATAGTTCATTGCTAGATTCTTATTAATTAATTGCTCCATAATCAAGGGCGTTGAGTCGGGAGCAAAATTTAACGAAGAATGCTCAATAAATCCTTGATCAGATAACCATTGATCTATTTCTGCGCTAGAGGGATTCTGGATAGACAATAAATGAGATCTGCTATAAATAGTTGGCAAAAAGTTCCTTCTCTTGTTGGATATTAATAGAATAAATTTATTCTCAGGTAGCTCTTCAAGGGTTTTGAGCAATGCATTTTGCGCATTAATATTCATGACATGTGCATCATAAATAACCCCTACCCTTTTCGAAGAAACTGAGTTTGTGAGAGACATAAATTGATTCAATGCTCTAATTCCTTCAATTTTTTTAGAGACGAGTGAGTCATTCTTTGATTTAGATGAAGCCAATAGACTGGAGGACGACTCATCAATGGATAAAAAACAATAATCAGGATGAGATCCAGCTTCAAAATATGAACAGGAATTACAATGACCACAAGGTTGATCTTCTTCAATACACAGAAGTTTTTTAGCGAAATAATGCGCTAGCTTAGACTTCCCTAGCCCGCTCTCACCTTCAATCAATAAGCATGATGGAAACTTTTCAATAGTATGATTATCAACAGCTGGTTTTAACCAGGGATACTTGGTATCAATCATGGGTTTAATTGAGATTGAATTAAGTGAATTGATTGACTGTGTATATCCTCAGGGGAAGAATCTGCATTAATTAAATGTACTTCAGCCTCTGATTTTGATAGAGCTATGTACCCTTCTCTAACACGCTCGAAGAAATCAAGTCCTGATGATTCAATTCTATCTATCGCATCGCCAGACTTGCGCGCAAAGCCTAATGCAACATCTAAATCATAAATAATAGTCAGATCTGGCTTAGGGCAATTCAAACCAACAATAAGTGAATTTATTAATTCTAACGACAATCCCCTGCCATAGCCTTGGTAGGCTATAGAGGCATGATAGTATCGATCGCAGAGAATAAAGTCAGCAGCGTCGTCATTGAAGTAAGCTTGAATCATCTCAGATCGAGCGGCAAACATAAGCAATAGCTCGGTATTAGAGGAAATGTTTGAATCCTTTGATAGTAATATTTCTCTAATTTTTTCGCCAAATTTTGTAGAGCCTGGCTCTCTGAGCAATTTAACTGAATGACCCTTAGACTCTAACCATTCTTTTGATAAGTTTATTTGAGTTGATTTTCCAACACCCTCAATTCCCTCAAATGTAATTAATTTCATGATTTATTTAGTTGAAACTTTCTCACTGCTTTTAAATGATCAGCATATTTTGTTGAAAAATAATGAGTGCCATCTCCCTTGGCAACAAAGTACACATAGTTATTTGGTATGCCTAATATTACTGCTTCTAAGGAGCTTTTGCTAATCATAGCAATGGGAGTTGGAGGCAATCCTTTGATTTTATATGTATTGTATCTGTTTGAGGAATCTTGAAGATTTAATTTTGTAATATTGCCATTGAAATTTGGTAAAAGCCCATAAATAATTGTTGGATCAGCTTGTAATCTCATGTTCAAGTTAAGTCGATTTAAAAAAACACCTGCAATGATAGGTTTTTCTTTGTTGTTACCAGCTTCTTTTTCAACAATTGAAGCTAGTATTATTGCTTCATCCAATGTTTTAAGTGGATTGGAAGGCTGCTTTTTTTTCCATAGTAACTCTGCATATTCAATAAAGGAATCTTGAGATTTAATAAGAATATTTGAGGCTGGAGAATTGAAATTATAAAAGTAAGTTTCAGGCATCAAAGTGCCTTCGGTAAAATTTAATTGATTGTTGAGGCAGTTAAAATCTGGACAATCAAGCTTTAACTTAGATGATAAGAGTAGTTTTTTAAGATCGAAGATGTTGGTGCCCTCTTGTATCTTGAATCTATACTCTTTGATATTACCTTCGGAAAAATCTACAAATATTTCACTCCATGTTTTTGATTGAACATCGTAATGACCGGCTTGGATCAAGTGAATATTATTGGTGTATAGGAAGATTTTTAATAGGCTCTGTTCAAGACTGTTATTGGGAAATTACTTAAAATTTTATTAATTGAATCTCCGCTAGCAATCTCTAAAGTTGTTTGCTCCAAAAATGGCTTGGTATGTGAATAAGATTTAGCTGTCCCTGCAATAACAATTACAAAAGAAACTATTAAAAATAAGAGAAGGAATAATTTAGATTTTTTTGAAAACAAGAGTGGAGTTAGTTCCCCCAAAACCAAAAGAGTTGTTCATAGCTACAGTAACTTTCTTTTCAACCGATCTCAGGGCTGTGTAATCTAAATCACATTCGGAATCTTGATTAATAAGATTAATGGTAGGTGGAACCACATTATCATTTAAGCTCTTAATGCAAAATATAGACTCTATTGCACCTGCGGCTCCTAGCGTATGACCAGTCATAGATTTAGTTGAGCTGATACTTGGCATAGTGTTTGTAAATATAGTTTTTAATGCTCTGGTTTCAGCTAAATCTCCTAGGGGAGTTGATGTGCCGTGTGCATTAATATAATCAATATCATCAGCATTAATTTCAGCATCAATAAGTGCATTTTTCATAGAGAGAGCTGCCCCTCTTCCGTCTTCAGGAGGCGCTGTCATATGGTAAGCATCTGAGCTCATTCCAAAGCCAATGATTTCAGCATAGATATGTGCATTTCTTTGTTTTGCATGCTCATAATCTTCTAGAACCAATGAACCGGCTCCATCAGCTAGAATAAAACCATCTCTATCCTTGTCCCAAGGTCTACATGCTGATTCAGGATTAGGATTTGTTGAAAGTGCTCTTGCGGATATAAACCCTGCTATAGATAAAGGTGTTGATGCCATTTCTGCTCCACCGGCTATCATTACATCAGCTTCACCGCATGCTATTGATCTTGCAGCAGTCCCAATACAGTGATTGCCTGTAGAACAAGCTGTTACCACAGAGGTATTGGGTCCCATAAAACCATGCTTAATAGATACTAAACCTGAGATCATATTGACAATTGATCCAGGAACAAAAAATGGAGAGACTTTTTTGTGACCCTTAGATTCAAGGATCATCTTGTTATTCTCAATAGTTTGAATCCCACCAATACCAGCCCCAAAGTTTATGCCTACTTTTTCTTTGTTAAGGGATTCATAATCCAAGATACCAGAGTCTGATATGGATTGGTTTGCAGCTATCAGGCCGTATTGAATAAAAGGATCAATTCGGCGAACTTCTTTAGGATCAAGATGATCTGAGGTATTGAAGTTTTTTAGTTGCGCTCCGATGCTAACTGGACTGTTGGCAATGCCAACATCAACATGGGTAATGCCAGATAGGCCTTCAGTACACGAAGACCAGGCATCGTTTACTGTATTTCCAATCGGAGATAATATGCCTAAGCCTGTAACTACAACTCGCCTGTGTAGTTGCTTCATTTAATACTTATTAACTGTTTGAATTTATGTAGTTGACGGCTTCTTGAACTGTTGAGATTTGCTCTGCTTCTTCATCAGCAATTTCAAGATCAAATTCTTCTTCTAGGGCCATGACAAGCTCTACTGTATCAAGTGAATCGGCGCCTAGATCATCAACGAAAGAAGAGTCATTGTTGACTTCTTCGTCTGATTTTCCCAGTTGCTCACATACAATCTTTCTTACTCTTTCTTCGATACTCATTTAGCATCCTCCGTATTAAAAAAAACCATTCTACAGCATTTCAACGAAAATTAATAAAAGATTAGATCATATAAAGACCACCATCGACTGAGATGGTTTGTCCTGTAATATATTGACCCTTTTCAGAGGCTAGAAAAACTGCAAGTTCTGCAATATTTTTTGGATCTCCAAATTTCTGCATAGGGATTTGATTAAGAATTTCAGATTTCTGATCATCGGTTAGAGCGTCTGTCATATCGCTAGATATAAATCCGGGAGCAATTGAGTTAACAGTAATATTTCTGGATGCTAATTCTTTGGCAAGTGATTTGGTAAAGCCGCCGATTGCTGCTTTGCTTGATGAGTAATTAACTTGCCCCGGATTACCCATTAAGCCCGCAACACTAGAGATATTTATCACTCGGCCTTCTCTTTGTTTAACCATAGATTTGATAAATGCCTTGGTAATATTGAAAACACTTGAGAGATTGGTATTAATTACATCATCCCAATCTTCATCTTTCATTCGTAGAAATAATTGATCTTTAGTAATTCCAGCATTATTTATTATTATTCCTGGTAAATGATTATTTTCTTTTAAAGTATCATGCGCTTCCTTGATGGCAGTTCTGTCTGTAACATCCAGAATCATATGCAAGCAATCTTCTGTGCCTAATGCACTTTCTAAATCAAATTTACTGCGAGAGGTGCCAATGACAAAATGACCTTCACTAGCAAATGCTTGAGCAATAGATAGACCAATTCCCCTGGAAGCCCCGGTTATGAAAACAGTATTATTTAACATGCGTTAATATCTTCTCATAAAAATTGCTGTCTGCTGTTGAAAAATAATCATTTACTCCATTTGCTTTAAACAACCCTCCAAGAACTTTGCCAGGTCCACACTCAATTGCAGGCAAACAGAGTGCAGATATTTCCTTGCATATATTTACCCACTGAACAGGTGAATAAAGCTGTTGCACCAAAAGATTTTTTATCTCATCCGGCACAGCGCAAATAGAGTTATTAACATTATGCAGAACCGATACATTGGGAACTTTAAGCTCGATGGTTGAAAGAAATGCATGATACTCTTCCTGAACTGACTCCATTAATGGGCTGTGAGAGGCAATGCTAACTTTTAATGTTATGGCCCTCTTCGCTCCTGCTTCCAAACAAAGCTCTTGTGCCTTAGCAACAGCTTCGATCGCGCCTGAAATCACTGTTTGGCTTGGAGAATTAAGATTTGCGCATTGCACTTGCATAGATTGATCGATAGAAACTTGCGCACATATCCCCTCAATAGATAAAAAATCTAAGCCTAATATAGCTGCCATTGATCCACTGGGTGCCTCTTCCATCAAAAGTCCCCGTTTTCGAACTAACTTTAATCCATCCTCAATTCTAAGTGAGTTGGCTGCAACAAGAGCTGAGTATTCACCGAGTGAGTGACCAGCAAAGATTACTGGTTCAACGCTAGTTTGGTTAACAAGATTTTGATAATGAAAAAAAGAGGTTAAAAGCAGAATCGGTTGAGTGATCGATGTCTTGTTGAGAGACTCTTCTGGTCCATTTTCGATAACATCGATAAAATCTAAAGAGACTAGATCACTGCAAAGCTCTACAAGATGGAGTATTCTGAGGATTTGAGCTATATCAAGAATAGATCCCTGAGAGAGCATATTGAGATGTTGAGATCCCTGACCGGGAAAAACAATAGCAACTGAAGACATTTGTTAGTCTTGGGCTGCAGTATCCTCTACTTCCTTTTCAGGCTTACGAAGGTCTTTAATTAATCTTCCTTTGTAAAAACCATCGGCAGTCATTTGATGACGTAAATGACGCTCTCCGGAAACTGGATCAGTTGATAACGTAAGATCAGATAATGAGTCATGAGAGCGAATCATGCCTCTCTTTGATCTTGTTTTTTTACTTTTTTGTACTGCCATAATATTTTAAAAAAAATGCATCCTATCAGATTAGATTAGCTTTTAATAGTTACCTATCAAAGCTTGCCGAGAAGTATACCAAACTCCTTATCAATTGGGGCTTTGTAAGAGACTTTTAATCCTTCTTGGTCATAGAATTCAATAAAACTAGAATGCAACGCGAGTCTGCTCACTCCGGTTTCCTTGAAAATCAATTTATTCGTAGCAAAATCTCCATATTTTTTATCATTTACGATCGGTAAATTAATATTTGCACTCTGAACCCTAATTTGATGCATTCTTCCAGTAAATATTAATATCTCAACATGTGAGTAAGAGCCAAGATTATTGATAAGCTTAAATTCAGAAATAGCTGCTTTTCCCTCTGATCCTTCCTGAACTTTATGAAGAAACTCTTTTGTTGAAGAATCGATCTTAGTTTCTATGCGCTGATTGCCTTTAAATTGTCCCATTAAAATAGCTTCATATTTCTTAGTAATCTTGTCATCTTTTAATTGAGTATGAAAATTTCTTAAAAACTTTTTATTTTTAGCTAAAACTATGCATCCAGACGTAGACTTATCTATTCGGTGACATAGGTCTATTTCATCAGATTCATGGGCAGCTCTTGAGATATCAATTAAACCAAACTGATTGTTGGAGCCAGAATGAACACTCAGCTCAGGATCCTTATTAAATACTATGTAGTCATTGTTTTCGAATAGGATTGATTTCCAGTACTCCTTTATCCTTGATGGTGGAATCTTGATAATGACTTCATTTTCATCAAAGTTTATTAAATAAGGTGGGATTCTAATCTCATCATCTAGATGTAATTTGCGAGAAGGTTTAATTCGACCAGAGTTAACTCTAATCTCGCCTTTTCGAATCATATTGTAAATTTTAGATTTAGGCAGTGATTTATAGACGTTAAAAAGAAAATTATCCAAACGCCTCCCAGCGTGATCTTCGGTAATTCTTAGGTTTTTATCGCTCATTGGGGTAGAATACTCGAAATTAGCCGCTATGAATGATTTCTAGTGCTAGAAAAAAATCTATGTTAAGTGCATAGATAATAATAGCTCGCTCTTAAAGTAAAAGAAGTGAGCAATGAGAAAGATAGGAACAAGCGCAAGGGCGCAAGAAAGTTTAAATACAAGATTTACATACACACCTTTCAATTAAATTTAAGGTGCTAGTTTAAGAGCTCCTCGGGATAAGACTCTTAAAACTTTTTCGATGCATGACTGCTGTTCTCTTTCTCTATAACGGAGAAAATAATGAAAAGAATTCTAATTAACTGCTCATATTCAGACGAGCTTCGCGTAGCTTTGGTTGACGGTGCTAAATTATTTGATTTAGACAATGAATTTAATGCTCAAGCACTTCTTAAAGGCAGCATATTTAAGGCAACAGTTTCAAGGGTAGAGTCTAGCCTTGATGCAGCCTTCATAAATTTTGGAAATGAAAGACATGGCTTTCTACCCTTAAAAGAGTTATCAAGTGAATATTTCACAAATGGTGCTGATGGAAAAAGAAAATGCATCCTCAAAGAAGGCGATCAGATTCTTGCACAAGTTTTAAAAGAAGAAAGAGGCACTAAAGGTGCTGCTCTTTCAAATCAAATATCATTAGCTGGCCGTTTCATTGTTTTAATACCTAATTCTGAAAAGTCTGGTGGTGTTTCTAGAAGGATTGCTGGCGAAGAAAGAGATGAGATAAAAAATGCTTTAAGTGAAATAGATATTCCCGAAGGCATGAGCGTCATAGTTAGAACTGCTGGTCTTGGCAGAACTGCAGAAGAATTAAAGTGGGATTTAGATTATTTAATGAATCTATGGGAACAAATCAAATCAACTGTTGGGGATGCTCCAAGCCCAAGCTTGATCTATAAAGATGATAAGTTGATCTTGAGGGTTTTTAGAGACTACTTTCAGGGATGACATTGAGGAAATTCTAATTGATGACCAGGCTGTCCATGCTGAAGCTTTGGAATTTGCTAAGTCAGTAATCCCAGACCATGCTGATAAAGTTATTTTTTATAATGAAGATATACCCCTTTTCAATCGCTATCAGATAGAAAGTCAAATTGAACTTGCTTTTCAACGTGAGATATCACTCCCATCTGGTGGATCGATAGTTATAGATCCTACCGAAGCCATGGTTTCCATTGATGTTAATTCTGCTAGATCTACAAAAGGTAAAGATATTGAGTCGACAGCTTTTGCAACAAACATGGAGGCTGCAAAAGAAGTTGCTAGGCAATTAAGATTAAGAGATCTTGGTGGCTTAATAGTTATTGACTTTATTGATATGCAGGATGAAAAACATCAGCAAAAAGTTGAGGCTACTTTTAGATCAGCCGTTCAATCTGATAGAGCAAGAATACAAATTGCTGCAATTTCAAGATTTGGGCTTCTTGAGTTATCAAGACAAAGGCTGAGACCATCATTGGATGAAACATATGATATCCAGCACGTCCAAGTAAGAGGTACCAGATCATTAGGGCAATCTATCTTACGAATTATTGGAGAAGATGCTGCTAAAGAAAATACAGGTGAGATTCACGTTTATGTTCCTGCAGATGTTTCAAGCTATCTATTAAATGAAAAAAGAAGAGATATTATTGCAATAGAGAACACATATGAGGTCAATATTTTAATTATTGCAGATCCATATAAATCTAGACCATATTATAAAGTTGCTAGAGTTAAGGCTGTTGCAGGAAAAAAACCATTTTCATATGACATGACTCCTAATAGTCCTGAACCATCTATGGATTGGAGAGACTCTAATACCAATAAAAAAGCTTTGAAGCCATTGGTCAAAGTTTCAGTACCCCCAAGAATGCCTAAAAGAAAAAAATCTAATGGCCTTTTAGCTCTATTAAAATCTATATTTACATTGTCTTTCTTAAGATCAGGTAAGAAAAAGAAGAAAGTGCAGCCTAGAAAGCGCAAAAATTATAATAAAAATAGTAGATCTGCTGCAGATAAACCAAGGAATCCAAGGAATCCAAGGAATAATCCTAGAGGCAAGCAAGTCTCCTGCTAAAAAAACAGAAGGTGGTAAGTCGCCTAAGCCAGTGGTTATTCCTCCAAAAAAAGTAGCCAATAAAGATGAGAATCTAGCGAGACTAAACAGCCTGATGTTAAATCAGAAAGTGTTGAGAAGAATGCAAATGTAGCTAATGTTGTGGAGGCTGATAAATCAGCTGAGAAGCCTGCTGTTACCCTGCCCTACACCAGCTCCAACTCCTGCGCCTACACCAGCTCCAACTCCTGCGCCTACACCAGCTCCAACTCCTGCGCCTCACCAGCTCCAAAGCCGACTAGAGCTTTGAACGATCCGAGATATAAGAGCGAATAAGCTGACCAGATATAGAAGTATCAGGTGGAATTATGGGTAAATCATCCAAATCAAACCACCTGGCCTCTTCTAACTCAGCATCATTTAGCTGGATGTCCCCTTCTTCGTATTTACAAAAATAACCCAGCATCAGTTGAGAAGGGAATGGCCATGATTGCGAGCCATAGTATCTAACATCCGAAACTTTAACGTTCACTTCCTCCATAACCTCTCGGGCGAGAGCTTCCTCCGCATTCTCTCCGGCTTCAATAAACCCAGCTAAAGTACTAAACATATTTGGTGGAAAGAATTTACTTCTACCCAAAAGGATTCGATCATTATCATGAATTAAAGTAATAATGCATGGAGAAATAATGGGATATCTAGGTGGAGCATGGCAATCACAATCTGGAGCGCCCTCGCTTAAATTAAAAACAGTCTGTTTGCCACAAGAGGAGCAAAATTGATTCGTAGCTTTCCAATTTACTAGAATGGAAGCCCTTGATATAAGTTGAAAATCTGACGGGTCGAGAAATGACAATGTTGTTCTAAAATCAGTAAATTCAATCTTTGCTGGATCCATAAAAATTCCAAGAACATTGGTTTCAGGGTCGATGTTAATCGAATAATAATATTCATCACTTATAGAATTTTTAGCAATAGATAAATAAGGGGAATAGTCACTCAAAGAATTTAAATCTTTTACATCAAAACAGTAAGTTTTTTGATCATGATCGTATAAAATCTTACCATCACAAAAGATAATCAGTTTTGACTGGGATTTAAAATTGTCGTGTAACTGTCTAATTGGTTCCATATTACTTAGGGTCTATAGCTATGATAAATAATCTTTATAAAATGTTCTTGGGATCATCGCCAAGCTGGTATAAAAATACCATCATAGCGTTTTTGATATTTAATCCAATTGCTTTATATACATTAAATTCTCTGGGTTTTAATGGTTCCTTTGTTATTGGTTGGCTGTTATTACTTGAGTTTATTTTTACTCTTGCCTTAGCATTAAAGTGCTATCCCCTTCAGCCTGGAGGTCTTTTAGCAATTCAAGCTTTGATGATTGGCCTGACCAGTCCGTACACCTTATTGCATGAAGTTGAAAATAACTTAGAGGTTATTTTACTTTTGGTTTTCATGGTAGCTGGAATTTATTTCATGAAAAACTTAATGCTTAATATTTTTACTAAGCTGCTTTTGCGAGTTCACTCAAAAACAAAATTATCGCTCCTGTTTTGTTTTGTAGCGGCATTTCTATCCGCTTTTCTAGATGCGTTGACTGTCACAGCAGTATTAATAGCTGTTGGAATTGGGTTTTATAGAATTTTTCATTTGGCTAACTCAGGCGCTGATTTTTCTATCTAAAAATCATAATATCCTTGATGACTCCTCTCTATCGATTGAAGGCATTGAAGATATAGAAAATTTTAAATCGTTTTTAAGAGATCTTATTATGCATGGAGTAGTTGGAACTGCTCTTGGTGGTGTGTGCACCATTGTAGGTGAGCCTCAGAATTTATTGATTGCAAATATTGCTGGATGGGAGTTTATAGAGTTTGCTGTAAAGATGGCTCCAATTACAGTTCCAGTGTTTATAGCTGGAATGATTACGTGCTTTTGTGTTGAAAAATTTCGATTGTTTGGGTTTGGAACTCATCTACCCCTAAGAATTAAAAATATTTTCCATGAATATAATGATTTTGAGCTTAGCCAAAGAACTGACATCATGAAGCTTGAATTAATGATTGAGATGATAGTTGGTCTGCTCTTGATTGTTGCGCTAGCTCTCCATTTAGCTGCTGTTGGAATTATCGGTCTTGGTGTCATCATTCTTCTAACATCATTCAAGGGTATTACCGATGAACATGATCTTGGTGATGCGTTTAAAGAGGCTTTGCCATTCACAGCATTGTTGGTTGTATTTTTTGCAGTAGTCAGCGTGATAGCTGATCAAGCTTTGTTTTCCCCTATTATTGCCTATGTTCTTGCTCAGAACCTTGATGTGCAAGCACCCATTTTCTTTGCTGCTAATGGGTTGTTATCTGCAATAAGCGATAATGTATTTGTTGCAACTATCTATATTAATGAGATTAAGGAGGCCCTTGATTCAGAGGATAATCTCACGATCTCAGTTTGATAATCTTGCAATTGCTATTAATACAGGGACTAACATTCCCAGCATAGCCACCCCAAATGGTCAGGCTGCATTTCTATTTTTATTAACGTCATCGCTGGCTCCCCTAATTGGTCTCTCTTACATGAGAATGGTTAAGATGGCTCTTCCTTACACTATAGTTCTTAGCATCGTTGGCTTTTTGTCGGTGGTATATTTTCTCTAAAAGATGAGAGAAATAAATCACCGTTTTTGCATAGCGCCTATGATGCAATGCACAGATATACATGACAGATACCTATTCAGGCTAATAACAAAGAAATCTATCTTGTACACTGAAATGGTCACTACCGGGGCTATTATTCATGGTGAATGCATTGAGCAATTACGCTTCAATGATTTAGTTGAGCACCCCGTTGCAGTGCAGCTTGGCGGTTCTGATCCTAAAGATTTGGCAGCATGTGCAAAGATATGTGATGCAATGGGTTATGACGAAATTAACCTGAATGTTGGCTGCCCATCAGAGAGAGTTCAAAAAGGGGCTTTTGGTGCCTGCCTGATGAAAGAGCCTACATTAGTTTCTGAGTGTATAGAGGCCATGCAAGAAGTAACAACCCTGCCGGTAACTGTTAAGTGCAGGATTGGGGTTGATGACAATGATGATTATGAATTTTTACATAACTTCACTGAATCCATCATGAACCCATTAATGCAGACGTTGATAGTTCATGCAAGGGTAGCAATTCTTAAAGGCCTTTCACCACGACAAAACAGAAGTGTGCCACCACTGAAATATGATCACGTCTATCAATTAAAAAAAGATTTTCCTAATCTAGAAATAGTTATCAATGGTGGAATTCAAAATATTAATGAATCTATTCAACATCTAAATGAAGTAGATGGTGTGATGCTAGGACGCTCTGCCTATGATAATCCAATGATTACCAGTCAGGTTGACGAACTAATTTTTAATGCCTCTCCTCAGATATGCGACAGAAAAAAAATATTAAATAGTTACTTGCTTTATTGTCTGGAGCAAAATGACCTAGGGCACTCTTATTCAAGAACTTTAAAACATGTTTTTGGCATTAACAAAGGCATGCCTCATGCTAGAAAATACAGAAAGCTGATACTTGATACAATGCAACAAAATAATCTTCAGAACAATCTAGAAGATTTGGTATCTTTAGTCTAAAGGTCTTCTTCTAATAAAAAGTCATCCATATCATCAACAAAGTCATCCACTTGATTGATACCATTCGATGATTCGAATTCTTGATATTGCATATACGAATCTCTGATGAATGAATAGCGATCTCCAATAATCAGTGTTTCTACCTCTAAATATCTTGCCCTTGTCTCCAGAGCATCTAATGCTGTGATACCCAAACGAACATCGGTCTCTTCAATTGCAAAAGTTCCGCCAAGTACTGAGCTTACACTTCTTCCAGCAAGGCTTCTAGGAGTTGATGGTCCATATATTGGTATCATTAGAAATGGCCCAGAGGAAACACCCCAAGCGCCCAATGTTTGACCAAAGTCTTCGTCGTGCCTTTCCAGGCCAAGTCTTGAACCAACATCAATAAAACCACCCAAGCCAATAGTTGAATTTATTAAAAATCTAGTAAAATCATTAATAGCAAGCTTCGGATGGCCTTGAAGTAATTGATTGGCCGTATTATCTAATTCGTTTAAGTTTCTAAAAAAGTTTGATATGCCAACTTCAACAAAATTTGGAGCGATTGATGTATAAATCTCAGCCGTAGGTTTTGCAAGGTTATCATCCAAGAATTCATTGAAAGCCCAAACCTTTCTGTTGATATCTTCAAAAGGATCATTTGCTTCGACAATAGGTATCGAAAGCATCAAGAGTATTAAGATTCTATAAGAATAATTCACAATTAAATAATAATTTTTAGATTTATTATAAGTTGATTCAAACAATTTAGTAGATTCTATTAAGTCAAAGTTAGCAACTCCATGATCCATGGGTATGCTGCCTAAAAGATCCAATCCTAGAATATTAGTTGTATCATCCTCAGTTCCTCTTCCAGAGGAAGAAGAGCCAACCATATTATTTATGTATCCGAGAATCGGAATATTAAGTTTCTGAAATAGTATTTTAGATTTAAGCGTATCTTGCACTGCAAGTGGACTTTCGGTAGTTACCAAAATGGCTGAATCAGGCTTTAAATCCTTTGCAACTGTTAGATAGGCATCCCCTGTTCCTGGCGGCATATCAATGAACAAGTAGTCAAGATCTCCCCATTCTGTAGAATCCATTAATTGTTTAATGGCTCCACTGAGCATTGGACCTCGCCACATTGCAGCTTTACTCGAGTCTAGAATAAAACCCATGCTATTAATAAATATATTATCTACCTGGACAGGTAAAAACTTTTTCTTACCCTCTACCTCAATAACCTCAGGTTTTAATAAAGGCACATCAAAGATAATGTGTTGATTAGGTCCGTATATGTCAGCATCTAAAATACCAACAGTAAAATTTTTAGAAAATATATATGCTAGGTTAGCGCATATAGATGATTTTCCAACACCGCCTTTAGCAGAAGCTAGAGCGATTATTTTTTTGATTCCCATTGATATAATTTTTTGTCTTATAATACTCGAATAATTCCTACTTATGGACTCAAGATTAGCAAATTAAGAAAAATAATCGTTACCAGCGCCCTTCCCTACGCCAATGGGGCCATTCATATGGGTCATGTTCTTGAGCATATACAGACGGATATATGGATCAGACAAATGCGAATGTCTGGTCATGAAGTGCTAGGTTTTTGCGCGGATGATGCTCATGGGGCACCTATCATGATGAAAGCTGAGGAATTGGGAGTTAATCCAGAGGACTTTATATCACCCATCCAAGATGCTCATGTTGCTTCATTAGAGAAATTTGGTATTACATACAATAACTATCACACAACTCATAGCGCAGAGAATAAGCAGCTCTCGAGCGAAGTATATCTAGCTGCAAAATCAGCAGGATATATTTACAAAGAAGAAATTGAACAATGTTTTGATCAAGACAAACAAATGTTCCTGGCAGATAGATATGTTACGGGTGAGTGTCCAAAATGCTCAGCCCAGAATCAATATGGAGATGGTTGTGATAGTTGCGGAGTAACCTACTCTGCCACCGAGCTAGTGAACCCAAAATCTACATTAACAGGCTCCACTCCAACGCATAAGATATCAGAGCATGTATTTTTTAACCTAGAAAAATCCAAGGACTTACTTAAGCAGTTTCTAAAAACTGTGCAGATGCAAAAACCAATTGTATCTAAGCTATCAGAGTGGCTAGATGGTGATTTAAAAAGTTGGGATATATCAAGGGACGAGCCATACTTTGGCTTCTCCATTCCAGAAGAAAATAATAAATACTTTTACGTATGGGTTGATGCGCCAATTGGTTATCTGGCTTCAGCAACAAATTGGGCAGATAGAAACCACACGAATCTTGAGAGTCTTTGGGGCAAAGATTCTGAATATGAAATTCATCATTTTATTGGAAAAGATATCACTTATTTTCATGGGCTATTCTGGCCCGCCCTTCTGGAGAATAGTTTATATAAACTTCCCGATAGCATTCATGTTCATGGTTTTGTTACTGTGAATGGTGAAAAAATGTCAAAATCTAAAGGGAATTTCATAACAGCCGATCAATTTGCAGAAGAATGTGATCCTGAATTGCTACGTTATTTTTTTGCATGCAAGCTAAATTCTAAAATCGAAGATCTGGACTTAAGTTTTGATGATCTTGCACAAAAAATAAACTCCGATTTGGTTGGTAAGTTTTCAAATATTTTAAGTAGATCTGCTCCGTTTATTGCAAAAAATAATCATAAACTTGCTCCTATATTAGATGAGTCCTTTCTTGCTGAGACTCGAGCTAAAGAGGGCGAAATTTATGATCTATTTGAGTCTAAAAATTATTCCAAGGCTATTAAATTAATCATGGAGATAGCGGACAATACTAATAAATATATTAACGAGAAAGAGCCTTGGAAACTTGATCAGGATCAAGCAATCCTTGTTTCAACCACCGCTACAAATGTTTTTAAAAATCTTTGCATTCTTCTGCATCCAGTTATTCCAAGTATTACACTCAAGATGCTGAGCATGCTCAATGTCAATGCTATTACTAATACAAGCCTATCAGCAAAACTTCTAGACACCGAGATATTAGAATTTAAACCTGTGCTATCTAGAATTGAGCCAATAGATATTAAAAAATTTCAAAATGGAGAAGAAAAAATGGACGAAAAATCTGAAGATTTTATAAACATTGAAGATTTTATGAAGGTTGATTTAAGAGTGGCTGAAGTTATTGAAGCCTCGCATGTTGAGGGCGCTGATAAATTACTATCTATTAAATTAAATTTAGGTGAGCTTGGTGAAAAGAACGTCTTTGCAGGTATTAAATCTGCCTATGAGCCAAATCAACTGGTCGGAAAGCTCGTTGTGATGGTTTATAATTTAGCTCCAAGGAAGATGAAATTTGGAAATTCAGAAGGTATGATTTTAGCTGCCAGTGATTCTGAGGGTGGTATCTTTGTAATCTCACCAGACCAAGGAGCAAAACCGGGACAAAAGATTAAATGAAGATTGAAACAGATATATTAGTAATTGGAGCTGGACCTGTAGGACTATTCACTGTTTTTGAAGCAGGGTTATTAGGTCTTAATTGCACTCTCATCGATAATCTCGATAAGGTTGGAGGTCAATGTTCTGAGCTCTACCCAGAAAAGCCCATCTATGATATCCCTGGTGTGCCAATGCAAACAGCTCAAGAGCATGTTGACGCCTTGAAAGCTCAGATAGAACCCTTTAAGTATGATTTACATTTATCCCAAAGAGTTGAGGCTATAGAAGCTATCGATTGCATTGAGGGTATAACAACCTGGAAAGTTACCTCAAGCGAAGGTATTGAGTGTATTACTAAAAATATATTCATTGCAGCTGGAGCTGGCTCGTTTGAACCTAGGCGACCTCCAAATATAGATGACCCAGATAAATTTATAGACTCAGGTGTAAGTTACGCAGTAAGGTCGGTTGAAAAGTACAAAGATAAAAATGTATTTATCTTTGGTGGGGGTGACTCGGCTCTGGACTGGACAGTCGAACTGGCCAAAGTGGCTAAATCTGTTAGCTTGGTTCATAGAAGAGACGAATTTAGAGGAGCTCAGCACACAGAAGCTCAGATGAGAGATCTTGTAAAAAATGGCAGGGTTGACTTGCTTACCCCATATCAAATAGAGTCAATTAATGGAGATAATGCTGTTACAGGCGTAACACTAAAAAACTTTGATACCAAAGAAAGTGTTACTAAAGAAGCTGAAGAATTACTTTTCTTATTTGGGTTAAATAAGAAATTGGGGCCAATACTAGAATGGGATCTAGATCTAGATCAAAAAAAGATTGCTGTTAACACTGAAAATTTTGAAACGAACAAAGATGGCATATTTGCCGTAGGTGACATTAATAATTACCCTGGGAAATTAGATCTTATTCTTTGTGGATTTCATGAAACTACGCTTGCAGTTCAAAAGGCTTTTCAAAGAGTTAATCCAGGAGAGAGAGTTCCATTTGGTTACACTACTTCCAACACAAAACTTCAAAAAAAATTAGGCGTACTTGATTAAATTTAATGCATGATTTAATTGAGTTAATTAATTCAGCCCTGCCGCAATATCAGTGTGGAAGATGTGATACGCCGGGTTGCCGACCTTATGCAAAAGAAATTGCTGAAGGCTCTCCATACAATAGATGCGTTCCAGGTGGCAAAGAAACTCTAGATAAACTTCAGGCGATAACCAAGCGACCACCCTTAACTCTTGATGATGATTATGGTCCCGCTCTATCGCCACAGATTGCTTACATAGTTGAAGATGAATGTATTGGCTGTAAAAAATGCATAGATGCATGTCCAGTTGACGCAATTGTTGGCTCTGCAAACCTTATGCATGGAGTTATATCTGAGCTTTGCACTGGTTGTGAGCTCTGCATAGAGCCCTGCCCTGTAGATTGCATAGAGCTGGTTGAGATAGAGACTACTAAATCAAAAATAATCCGAGATCGCTCAGAAAAATTCTTTGACCTAAAAAATATTTTAAATACTGGGCTTTCTAAGAATTCTAAACTCAATAAGAATATTAAACTAAACATTGAGCTTGGTATGAATATGAACTCAAAGATTAGCAACCGAAAGATTGATCAAAAGAATGCATTAAAAAAACTTCAGATTGATATTTTAGAATCACAAAAAAATGAGAAGCTTTTAGATTCTACCGAAATTGAAGATTTAATTAACCGATTAAATTAAAAGGCCATCAATAGCTTCTAGAACACTCATATTATTTGCTTTTGCAAAAGACATAGAATCAAGCGCCCTCTTACCAATAAGTTTAAGGTCATCTTCAATCTGCAAGTCATTCCTTTTTAAAATGTCTTTAGTTAATCCAATAACTCCACCAGAATTTATTAAGACATCTGGAATGTATCGGATTCCCTTCTTATATAAATGACTATCAATGCTTGGGTTAAGAAGTTGATTGTTAGCTCCTCCAGCAATAATCTTGCAACCAAGGTTTTGAATTGAGCTTTCAGTGAATATTCCTCCCACAGCGCAAGGTGACAGCAAATCACATTCTTGAGTTAAGGCATTTTCAACTATATGAATATTCTCAGTGCTTAACTGTTGAAGCTTAACCTGATCGATGTCTTGGACATAAATTGTAGCTCCCATATCTCCCAGTAACTTAGCTAGTTCAGAGCCAACACTGCCGGCGCCTTGAAGTGAGATGATTGAATCTTTAATATCTTTCTGCAAGTAGAATTTTAAAGCAACTTGTATTGAGTAAAATATTCCTTTTGCCGTATATGATCCGGGGTCAACATTATCAAATACATAAGGAGTATGTTTGCCAACCAGCTGAATGTCCTCGAGTGAAATACCCATGTCTTCAGCGGAATAGTAAATTCCTTCGAGTTGGTTTAAAAATGATGCAAATGCTACAAGCAATTCAGTGGATTTGGGCTTGTCACTAAAGATAATAGCTTTGCCGCCACCAAAGGGTATGTCAGCAGCATTATTCTTTTCGGTCATGCCTCTAGATAAGCGTAGAACATCTGTTAAGCCCTCTTCATAGGTTTGGTATTGACGGAACCTGCAACCACCTATGGCCGGGCCTGATTTCGAACTGTGAATAGCAATAATTGATTTCAGACCAGAAATATCATCCTCACAATAAAAGATTTTTTCATGATCAAATTCAATGTGCGAAGAGGCTTGTACGCCGTTAAAAAGAGTGTCTGTGATATCTAAAAACTTCATGTAAGCAATGATTTATCGTTTATTATAGAGGCATCATAAGGGGCAAAAATGTTAAAAGATAGATTTAGAAAATTCCTGCCAGTTGTAGTCGATCTTGAGACTGGTGGTTTTGATTGTGAAAAAAATCCAATCTTAGAAATAGCTATCCAATTAATTGATTTCTCTGATGATCAATATGTTCTTGGAGAGTCGTACAGACATCATATCGATCCATTTGAGGGTCTCGAATTAAATCAAGAGTCATTGGATTTTTTAAAGCTCGACTTGAATCATCCGTTAAGGGTCTCCGTTGACGAAAAAACAGCTTTAAATGATTTATTCAAGATAATTAATAAGCATAAAACTTTTTATGATTGCTCGCGAGCTATCCTGGTTGGCCATAATGCTTTTTTTGATCACAGTTTTATTCTTGAAGCTTGCAAAAGAAATAATATAAAAAAATCTCCTTTTCATCCCTTCTCACTTATTGATACCGTTAGTCTTGGTGTATTAGCGACTCAACAAACTGTTCTTGCCAGAATCTGCAAGGAACTTGAGATTGACTATGATAACGACGAAGCGCATAGCGCAGCATATGACGCTAAAGTAACAGCAGAAGTTTTTTGCAGTATTATTAATACATTTGATGCTGTGCAAAATTCTTCGGTCTCAAGTGAATCAATGTTAACTAGAAAAATATCTCTAGAATTGCCTTCGATATAATCTTCTATGCTTAGAGCATTAATGAATCGCCAGTTTCGTTGCATGCTGAGTTCACACCTTTTAACGAGCTATAATTTTCTTTAATAGATAAAAGCCAGGTAATAAGACCTTTTGTCTTGTTTGGTGCAATCCCTGTTGCCAGGAGATATTCAGCATTAAGTTTTTGTTGCATCTTTTTGGCCTGCTCAATTCCCATCGATACCTTTATGAATCCAAGCACCTTCACCTGATCTACCGTCAAGATACATGCGTTAAGATTTTTAAAACTTAAGTTTGCGTCAACCATATGAGACTCATGAAATATAATCGACGTGACATCTCTTAGGGTGTATGCAAATGTTGTTGAATGGTAGGGACTTCCAGCTTCGTATACCTCAAGCTCAAATGAACCAAGCTGGTATTTATGATGAGGTTTTACGATAACAGTATTTGTAAAATGATTTTTAATAAGAACTTTTGCTGCTTCTGCAGTAGTGAAAATAGGAATATCGGCTTTAAATTTTTTTAAACTTTCTAAATCTAGGTGATCTGAAAAGTGCGCTGTAATAATTATATGTGTAACTGCATCTATCTGATTATGCTGCTCTAGGTATGATGATTTCTCTGAATCTCTGTATAACAACCACTCAAGAATAGGGAAGACCTGTTTTCTTGTTAACCATGGGTCCACAACTATAAGGTCTGATGCGCTGGAATAAACCCAGGATTGATAACTATCACCCCTAATAACTTGCATAATATCTATGATTTCATAAATGATTGTAATTACCATAGTGATAATGATTATCATTAAATAAATACCTTATATCAGTGGTTTACAATACATATTAAATCACATATATTGACTGCTATTCACAACTATAACGGAGCACATAATGGAGATGAAAGAGATAAACAATGAGGATGTTTGCGCAATATTAAATTCAATTATGGAATATGAATTAGCTGGCGTTGTTCGCTATACGCACTCATCTTTAATGGTTACTGGTCCTTATAGATTGCCAATAGTTAATTTTCTTAAAGAGCAAGCAAGTGAATCTCTTTTACATTCTCAACAAGCCGGAGAACTTATCGTTGGGCTTGATGGTCACCCCAGTCAAAAGATTGCAAAAATTGAAGAAACAAATCGACATACCATTAAAGATATTCTTGAAGAAGCGTTAGAACACGAATTGCATGCTTTGTCCTTATACAAGAAATTACTTGCTAGCGTTGCAGATGCCTCGATATATTTAGAGGAGTACGCTCGTGGCCTAATTGGAGAAGAAGAGCAGCACTCCTTAGAGTTAAAGGCTATGTTAAAAGACTTTGGATCTATTTAACTAGGGCTTTGTCTATGGCTAGTTGCAGGTCCCCTGCTTCGTGCATTTCGGAGACAATATCACAACCGCCAATTAACTCTCCTTTCAAAAAAACTTGTGGGAAAGTTGGCCAGTCAGAAATGCTTGGGAGAGTTTGTCTAACGTCCTGGTTTTCTAGGATATCAACGTACGAAAACTCCGCTCCGCAATCGATTAATGCTTGAACTGTTTTTGCTGAAAACCCACATTTAGGCTCATAAGGTGATCCCTTCATATAAATGAGGATGTCATTATCTGTAAGTTGGGCATTTATTTTTTCTTCAATGGACATTATTTCTCTCTAATAATATTTATATATTTTATTATGGTGGCGTCGAACCCATATTTCAATGAGTCAGTCATAATTGCATGTCCTATTGATACCTCATCTATTAGACCACATTCCTTTAAGAGTTGAATATTATCGAGTGATAGGTCATGCCCTGCATTAACCCCCAATCCTAAGTGCTGAGCTCTATTGATAACCTCTTTAATCTTATCGCAATTAATCTGCAATTCGTTTTTATCTAGCAAGCATGCTTGAGCAAAAGGTCCAGTGTATATTTCAATGCGATCAAAGTTCATATCTGAGGCATATTCAACAGAATGGATGTCGGCATTTATAAATAAACTGGTCCTACAATTGAGCTCATTTACCTTTGCAATAAAAGACTTTAGTTCGGAGTCTTGAAATCCAGGCTCCCAACCGCTATCAGACGTTAGTTGACCCTCTCCATCTGGTACAAGGGTTATTTGATCAGGCTTAGCTTGAAGACATAGCTCATAAAAACCAAGAAACTCATTTTTAGGCTGAGAAAATGGATTTCCTTCCAGATTAAATTCTAATGATTTTTCTTTGCAGAGACTGCTAATATTTAGAGCATCATTGCTTGTGGCATGTCGGTGGTCAGGCCTTGGATGCAAAGTAAGACCATCTACGCCAAGTGAAATAGCTTTATTGGCATAGGCTTCTAAGGAAGGTGTATTTGAGCCTCTAGAATTCCTTAAAAGGGCTATTTTATTTAAATTAACACTTAGATTCATTGTAGATAGAAACTAACCCCTATCCTTAAAGTCATCTACATTTATCTCTATTGAGTTAATGTTATCTGGTTGAGTGATAGAGTTTTCATCCCAGAAAGCTCGGCCGCTAGTGATTTCTCCCTGCTCATTAACAATAAAATGATCGACAATAGAGATATTCATACCTGAGTTATCTGAAGTATTACGTACCTGCATGACAGCCTTTAAAATGCCCTCGGTTCCACAGACAACTGTTTGAACATCAGCAGGTAAAATAGTCATTCCTTCAACATGACCAAAATCCCAAAAAGCAGATATAGCTTCTATGCCAACACATGGCTCTGCTCCCACTGGATCTTCAAAAATAGCATCTGGAGCCCAAAGACTAGTAAATAATTCTTTATCGTTATTTGTGTAAGCTAATACATAATTATCTATGGCAGTTTGAACTTTTTCTTTCATTTCATTTCTCTCTTTTTGAATGCCTTTATCCTTAAGCAAGATTTTTGTGAATTCAATATCTGGGCTAATCGGTGAGACTTGTTCCCATATGCGGTCATATTCGGAATGTTTGATTAGCCATTGGCCATTTATTTTTACATATACATCCTCATACAATGCTGTACCTTGGGTAACTGTATTGTGGTCAATGTTATAAAAAATATCTTGGAGATACCATTTACCCTTAGCTTCGGTTTCTGAGATTACGTCAATCTCCGGATGATGGCCTGTATGCATTGCGCAAGCTTGATTGTGAAAGGAGTAACGAAGACTTTCAGTAATTGTGTCTTTGCCCTGAGATTCCCAGCGATACGTTCCGCCTCTATAGTCAACGGTAATATCGTCGGTAAAGATATTATCAAGCAAATCAAAATCAGCCATATCTATGGCCCTGAAATATCGGTGCTTAAGGTTCTTTATATCCTCAATATCTAATAATTTTTGTAATTTATCCATAATATAGTTACCTTAAAAAGGCTTGACCTCCATCGATCATAATAGTTGAGCCAGTGATATAAGACATGCCTTCGCTTAGAAGATGGCAAACCGCCTCTCCAATATCATCCTTGCAGTCGCCTACCCTTCCAAGCGGAATCGTTTTAACAAATTCAGCGGCTTCTTCAGGGCGCTCATTCATCCACCACTCCATACCTGTAGATTTAGCCAGTGGCATAATGCAGTTCACAAGAATACTATCCGGACCCCATTCCACTGCTGCTGTTCTTGAAAGTGCTCTTATGGCTTCTTTTACGGCTGCATATGCACCATAGCCCTCAGAATCTGCCCTTAAAGCAGATGAGCTTGCTAGGTTAATTATTTTTCCTCCGCCCTTTAGAAAAGGATGACATAGTTTCATAAAGTGAAATGTTGCTAATGGGCCAGACATCCAGCCTGCTTCAAATGCGTCATCTGATACTTGCAATAAGTTACCCAAAGGAACTTCTTGTGCATTGTTAATAAGAAAATTAATGCCAGAAAATTCTGATATTGTTAGATCAATTGCGGTTTTAATAGAATCTTTGTCTTTAACATCACACTCTATTGCTATAGCTGAGCCACCATTATTTTTTATTTCATCGGCAACAGACTTAACTTTTGAAAGAGTTCTACCAACCAAAGCAATATTAGCACCTCGCTCAGATAGAGCTAGAGCTATTCCCCTGCCAACACCTTGTCCTGAGCCAGTAATCAGGGCAGTTTTATTCTTAAAATCCATTAAAAATTTGTGCCTGTTATATCCTTAGCAGCAAGATACCCAAATGTCATGGCTGGTCCTAGCGTAGAACCAGGGCCTGGATAAGTTGGAAGAAGTGCAGTGGTTACGTTACCGCAAGCATAAAGCCCTGCAATTGGCTGACCATCTTGCTTAAGGACTCTTGCATGAGTATCAATTACTAACCCTCCTGCAGTTCCCATCTCTCCTGGGTACAAAACCATGCAATAAAATGGCCCTTCTTTTAAGGGAGCCAAACAGGGATTTGGAGTAACGGAAGGATCTCCATAATATCGATCATAGGCACTATCACCTCTTTGTAACTCTAAATCTTTTCCAGTTACAGCATATTCATTAACTTTAGCTTGAGTAGCTCTTAAGCCATCTGGATCGATTCCTGCAATTTCAGCAAGCTCCTCAAGAGTTTCGCCTTTAGATAAAAAAGATGGAGTCCACCATTCTTTAGGTACAGCGGAGTCAGGTTGCATACTGCCTTGTAAAAGAGGGCCGCAAGGTCGGTTTTTTCTAAAATTACTGTCAAAAATCATATAGCAAGGAGCGCATGGATTACCTTCATCAAACTTTGCAAACATATCATTAACAAAACTTACATAATTTTGAGATTCATTAGAGAATCTCTCACCATTTTTATTAACGGTGTAATTACCAGGCATAGATTTATCGACCATAGAAAGCCATCCTTTTTCCTGACCCGGAACCTTCATGGTTGTTGACCACCAGCCTGTATCCATTTGATGGGTATCAGCCCCTAATTTTAATGCTGCCTTCAAAGCATCACCAGTATTATGAATATTTGCTGCGCTCCATTCTGCATTGCTGGGCTTAGGAAGATATTTATCTCTTAGGTCTTGATCTCTTTCAAAACCACCTGCAGCTAGGATGACTCCTTTGTTAGCTTTAATATTAATAGATGAGCCATCTTTAGTTGCTTTTATGCCTATCACTTTACCATTTTCATCAACCAAATCTGTCATGGCTGTAAGTGTCCATAAATCTACCTTGCGATCCTTCAGAGATAAAATGAGCCTAGCTATGCCTGCATTGCCCATTGTTAATCTTCTATCCTTCCATCCCCACTTGAGGCGCATAGCAAAATCTAAAATATATTTAGTAAATAATTTTGCGAACTGCGTTTTCCAACCTGGAAGAGCGCCCAGTAAAAGCTGTCCTTCGACTTGAGTAAAGTTCATATTGATTGGACCCATTGTGAATGCTGTTTGGGGATGCTGCTCGCGCAACTTACCCAGATCATCACCCAATTCAGTTCCAAAAATTGGTTCGGGCTCCATAGATCTATTGCCTTCTTTACCACCGGTATTGTCCGGAAAGTAATCAGGATAGTGAGCTAGATTTCTATACTTCACTTGGGAATTTTCATGAAGATAGTCAATCATTCTAGGGCCCTCAGAAATATATGTTTCGATAAGCTCGTCTTTGATCATGCCTTCAGGCGAAACGCTATTAATGTAATTTCTGGCATCCTGATCAGAATCATCAACATTTTCAGCCTTTGCATAACGATTATTTGGAATCCAAACGCCTCCACCAGAGGTGGCGGAAGTGCCTCCAAACTGACTGCTTTTTTCAATAACTAAGGTTTTAGCTCCTCCATCATGAGAGCATAGAGCGGCTGTTAATGCTCCATTTCCAGAGCCAACTACAACAACGTCAAATTCATAATCCCATTCCATAATATTCACCAAGGCTTTAATAAGTTCAATTGTAACCAATCAACTATAACCCATGAAATTTATTTTAAAAAACGATAAATATTCCTATTCCTTGTTGACATAAACGAATGATTTGATACTCCATGAGGTGCAATTTATTTGTATAATAAAAAAGTTAAATAAATTATTACTCTTATTATGAAAACAGATATTTGCAAGAAACTCGGTATTGAATATCCAATTTTTGCCTTCACTCATTGCAGAGATGTTGTTGTTGCAGTCAGTAAAGCTGGCGGAATTGGTGTGCTAGGAGCCGTCGGTTATTCACCAGATCAGCTAAAAGAAGAACTGGACTGGATTGATGCTCATATCGGCGATTATTCATATGGAGTTGATACGGTTATTCCTCAAAAGTATGAAGGCATGGAGGAAAAAGACCCTGAACAACTGCTTGAACAATTACAGAAAATGATTCCAGATGAGCACAGAAAATTTGTAGATAACTTACTAACAGAAAGTGGTGTTCCCGAAGCTCCTGAGACAAACGGACCAAAGGGAGGTCTACTTGGATGGACAGAAGCTACTGCTGAACCTCAAATTGAAGAAGCTTTAAAACATCCGAATGTAAAATTAATAGCAAATGCATTAGGCACACCTCCTGCAGATATGATAAAAAAAATTCAAGACAAGGGTGTTTTGATAGGAGCTCTATGCGGAAAAATTAAACAAGCTTTAGCCCATAAAGAAGCAGGTTTAGATTTTATTATTGCTCAGGGAGGAGAAGGTGGTGGGCATACCGGGGAAATTGGAAGCATAGTCTTGTGGCCACAAATTATCGAGGCGGTTGGAGATTTACCTGTATTAGCGGCAGGAGGTATTGGTAATGGTCGACAAATGGCTGCTGCAATGTCTATGGGAGCTCAAGGAATCTGGTGTGGATCTTTGTGGTTAGCAGTTGAAGAAGCTGCTGCTCAACCTGCTGAAAAAGAGTCTTATCTTAATGCGACAAGTGAAGATACTATTAGAAGTAAAGCATGGACAGGTAAGCCTGCAAGAATGCTAAAAAATAAGTGGACTGAGGCCTGGGAAAATCCTGAGAACCCAGATCCACTTCCAATGCCGCTGCAGGGAATGATTACGTTTGATGCTATGAGAAGAACTTCCATCTATGCAGGCTCAGGAAATACTCAGGATGTCTCTTTTAATGCAGCTGGTCAGGTAATTGGGCAGATCAAGCAAATTGATTCAGTTAAAGATGTGATGTTTGGGCTCATTAGTGAATACCTAGATTCAGTTGAAAGACTGAATGATTTATTGCCTAAAGAATAATTTCAATGGTTTTATCAGAGCTTTTTAATGAGCTAAATGATTTGCTGTGGGCCTTGGGATTGATTACAGGCTCAATTGCTGTTTTGCTATTGATGCCAAAAAAATATTCCTTAAAACTGGGAGAATATCCGCTGCTGCTAGCAGCTCTCTTTGGTCTCATTATGTTTGCAATAATTCAAATATATTCTTAAGGTGAATTATGTCATTTGAAGAAATAAGGGTTGTATGTGTAGTTTACGTCTCTGCTTTAGCCCCCCTCATATATCTTATTTACAAAAGAGATACTCTGCCAACATCTGTACTAAGTTTATATGCATGCATCTTTATAGCTTGTGCATTTGGGTGGGAGCTTTGGTTTACTTATGGATGGGTAGATGGCGACCCAGTAAATATTAGGCGCTCTGCGGCATTGAATACTTGGCTTCCGCAGAATATTAATTGGCTGATGAACTCGTTGGCTGATGCCGGAACTATTGGGCTCGGTGGCCTCTATCTCACTTGGTTATTATGTAGCCGGGATAATGCAATTTTTATTAGATGGAGCTGGAGAGCATTCTCAATATTTATGCTCTGGTGTATAGCTCAGAATATTGGAGTTGAGATGTTTCTTTATCACGATCAACTAGCCCAAGGAAAAATACTTTCATGGGCTCCATTAGCTCCATTTGGATCATATTATAATCCTGAGTTATTTTCTTTTAATGGAAGACGCATTATGTTTCAAACGCAAATTCCCTGGATCATACTTCCAGCAATAATCTATAAAGGAGCTATTTTTCTCAATAAAGAGAAGTAACTCGTTTACGTTCTTGGAGGCAGCCCCTTGATTCGTTGCAGTGTAATATCTGTTGCTGCTCGTCTATGTTTTGAAAGCTCTTGATACCCCTCATCAGCCCACCAATTATCAGCATCTTCTTCAGATGGGAACGAAAAGATAATAGCTCTTCCTGGAACTGGTTCTATGCCCTCTAAAACTACTCGATTATCATCGTAGGTAATAAATGATCCGTTATGCTTTTGCAAATAAGAAAAGAAACCTTTTTCGTATATTCGATATTCTTCCGGATCATTGATGGTCAGATTGACAACCATATAAACACTAATATTTTGTGACATTCTGTGCTACCTATTTAGTAAATTAACATTATATAACTTTCTTATAAGTCGTAAACATTGAGGCTTCTTATTAGTGTAAAATACACTTTATGGCTAAAGAAGATAATCTAGAATTTGAAGGCGAAGTTATTGAGACACTTCCTAATACTACTTTCAGAGTAAAGTTAGAGAATGATCATATTATTGAAGCTCATATCTCGGGAAAAATGCGTAAGCATTACATCAGAATTTTAACTGGCGATAAAGTTAAGGTAGAAATGACTCCTTACGACTTAACTAAAGGCAGAATAACGTTTAGAGGCCGCTAAGCCTTAGTTTTTACAGTTTTCTTCTTAGCTGAGAAGACAATCCCATCTTTACCTAAATCAACCTTGATTTGGCCACCCTTACTAAGATCCCCAAATAAGACTTTATCAACAAGAGGTTTTTTAATCTTATTGGTAATAAAACGCTCCATAGGCCTCGCGCCCATCTCTTTGTTGTATCCATTGTCTGCAATCCAATTTAATACTTTCTTAGAGTAAATTAGCTCAACATTTCTTGCATCTAGCTGGGCCTGAAGCTTTGTTAAGAATTTATCAACAATAGAAAGGATAACCTCTATAGGCAAGTAGTTAAATTGAATAATCTCATCCAATCTATTTCTAAATTCTGGCGAGAAAAGCTTTTTAAGAGATAGCAGAGCGTCAGATTCGTTGGATTGATCACTAAAACCAATGGATTTCTTTTCAAGAAGATCTGCACCTGCGTTAGTAGTCATAACTACAATGACATTTCTGAAGTCTGCCTTTCTGCCATTGTTATCAGTTAATACTCCTGAATCCATGATCTGAAGTAAAAGATTGTAAATATCAGGATGAGCTTTCTCTATTTCGTCAAGCAGTAAGACACAGTGAGGGTTTTGAACAACAGCTTCTGTTAATAGGCCGCCTTGATCAAAGCCGACATAGCCTGGCGGCGCTCCGATGAGTCTTGATACTGTGTGTCTCTCCATGTACTCAGACATATCAAAACGCACCAACTCAATTCCCATCATGTTTGCTAGTTGATTTGTGATTTCTGTCTTGCCGACGCCTGTTGGCCCTGCAAAAAGGAATGACCCAATGGTTTTATTATCATCTCTAAGCCCTGCCCTAGATAATTTAATCGCATTAACCAAACTATGGATAGCTTGGTCTTGACCAAAAATTACAGTTTTAAGATCCGATTCAAGTTTCTGAAGATTTGTAGACTCTTGACTAGAAATTGTTTGCTCAGGAATTTTTGATATTTTCGAAATTGTTTTTTCTATGTGATTTTGATTAACTGTAATTTGTTTAGAATTTTTTCTGCCTATATTCAGCAGTGCGCCTGCCTCATCAATTAGGTCTATGGCTTTATCTGGTAAAAACCTATCGTTTAAAAATCTCTTGGATAGTGAGACAGCAGTATTGATTGATTCATATGAATACTTAACGTTGTGATGAGATTCATAATTACTCTTCAGGCCTTCAAGAATTTGGACACAATCCTCAACGGATGGCTCCATAACATCAATTTTCTGGAATCTTCTTGATAGAGCCTGGTTTTGATTGAAGACACCTCTGTATTCCTGGAAAGTTGTTGATCCAATGCATCTTAATTTACCCTTGCCAAGTGCTGGTTTTAATAAATTTGATACATCTAAACTACCACCTGAGGCTGATCCGGCTCCAATAATAGTGTGAATCTCGTCAATAAATAAAATAGGATTATTTTCATTATCTAAGAAGCTAAGAACAGATTTTAAACGCTTTTCAAAATCTCCTCTGTATTTAGTGCCTGCAATGAGAGCTCCTATGTCCAGTGAATACAACGTTGATTCTTGAAGAAACTCAGGTACTTCCTTTTCGTTTAACAGGTGAGCCAAGCCTTCAGCAATAGCTGTCTTCCCTACCCCAGACTCACCAACCAACAATGGATTATTTTTTGTTCTTCTGGCTAAGATTTGAACAATTCTTTCAATCTCTTCAGACCTACCAATTAACTTATCAATTTTACTGTTGCTTGCTAGCTCATTAAGATTAATTAAAAACTCCAGCTCAGTTGTTGCTGCTTCCTCTGGTGCTTGACCATCTTCATCAGGTGACTCTATGCCCTCATCAGATGTTGATGTCTTTCCGTGAGAAATATAAGAAACTATATCGAGGCGCCCTATTCCCTGCTTAGATAGCAAATAAACTGAATGAGATTCTTTCTCTGAAAATATAGCAACCAGAAGATTAATTGGCTTAACCACACCTTTGCCTGAGGATTGAACATGGAATACTGCTCTTTGAAGAACCCTTTGAAATCCAAGTGTAGGCTGAACTGGTTTTTTTGCATCGACTTTAACAGGTGTATTATCGCGCACGTGCTCCTCTAGGTTCTCACGTAGCGTATTTAAATTCACATCATTAGTCTCTAGCGCCTGGCGAACATCGTAATCTGAGATCAACATCAGCAACAAGTGCTCAATAGTTAAATACTCAAGATTTTGATCTTGCGCTTGATCAAATAAACTTGCTATGGATTGTTCTAATTCTTTGCTAAACATTAGTCTGTCATTGGTTCGATTTCACTGATTAAAGGGTGCTCATGGGCTTTAGCCATTTCATTAATTTCATGAGATTTCATTTCTGCAATCTCTTTAGGAAATATACCACAGACTCCTTTACCTTTTGTATGAACGGCGAGCATTATTTGTGTAGATCTCTCGTGCTCATAACCAAAGATAGATTGAAGAATGTAAATTACAAAATCCATCGGAGTAAAATCATCGTTAAGTAAGACAACTTGATACAAGGGCGGTTCTTTTAGCTCAGGTTTATCCTCAAGTACAATGGTTCCTTGATCTGACGATATATCGTTATTCGAGTCTGAAGATTGAATTATCTTCACATTCTTTTGATCATTTCCTTGGCAAAGCCTGAACATGAAACAAGGTTGGCATCATCCATTAGTCGCTCGAAGTCGTAAGTAACCATTTTGTCGTTTATAGCGGCTTCCATAGAAGAAATGATCAAATCAGCTGCTTCACCCCACCCTAAATGACGCAACATCATTTCAGCAGAGAGCATCAAGGAGCCAGGGTTAACTTTGTCTTGTCCAGCATATTTTGGCGCAGTTCCATGGGTAGCCTCAAACAAAGCTGAGTCATCTCCAATATTTGCTCCAGGAGCTATTCCTATACCGCCAACACATGCAGCCAATGCATCTGAAATATAGTCACCATTTAAATTCATTGTAGCTATGACGTCATACTCTTTTGGTCTTGTAAGTATTTGCTGCAAAAAAGCATCACAAATAACATCTTTAATAACAATGCTTTGGCCATTATTAGGATTTTTAATAGTAACCCAAGGACCGCCGTCAAATAATTCACCGCCATAAGAATTCATGCTTACATCGTAGCCCCAGTCTCTGAAAGCTCCTTCAGTGTATTTCATGATATTGCCCTTATGAACAAGCGTTACAGAGGTTCTGTTGTTTTTAATTGCATAATCTATAGCTTGCTTAACAAGTCTTTCTGTTCCCTGTTTTGAGATTGGCTTGACGCCAAGACCAACATTCTGTGGGAAACGAATCTGAGTAACACCAAATTGCTCCTGCAATACCTTAACCATTGCATCAGCCTCAGGAGAACCAGCTTCAAACTCTACACCAGCATAAATATCTTCAGAGTTTTCACGAAAAATAACCATGTCCACATGAGAGGGATTCTTTACAGGGCTAGGGACTCCAGAGAAATACCTGATCGGTCTCAAGCATACATAAAGGTCTAGAATCTGTCTTAAGGAAACATTTAGCGACCTAATTCCACCTCCAACAGGTGTTGTTAAAGGACCTTTGATGCTTACGATATATTCTTTTAACGCTTCAATAGTTTCATCTGGAAGCCAAGTATCTTTGTCGTATATATTTGTAGATTTTTCACCGCAATATACTTCCATCCAAGAGATCTTTTTTTCACCGGCGTAAGCAACTTTTACAGCATTATCTACAACATCAATCATAGCTGGTGTTATGTCTACTCCGATACCATCACCTTCAATAAAAGGAATAATTGGATTGTTTGGAACAACCAGCGACCCATTTTCGAAAGTAATTTTTGTGCCTTCAGCAGGAATGTTAATATGTTTGTAGCTCATTGCTGTCCTCTTATGATTAAACGCTTATATAATATAAATCGGTGAGAATTATACTCTAAAAATTCATTGAAATAGAGGGCTTGAAGGTAATTTATGGCAAATAATGTAGGCAAAAAAGTTGTTGTTGGAATGTCGGGTGGTGTTGACTCTTCTGTGGCTGCTCTTTTGTTAAAACAACAGGGTTATCAAGTTCAAGGTCTATTCATGCAGAACTGGCAGAATGAACCTGGCGAAGTTTGTACTTCTGAAGTAGATTTTAAAGATGCATCAAAGGTCTGTGATTCTTTGGATATTCCTCTGCACAGAGCGAACTTTAGTGATGAGTACTGGGATAGAGTATTTAAAGAGTTTTTATCAGAACATGAGAAAGGCAGAACTCCAAATCCAGATATTTTATGTAACAGGGAAATTAAATTTAAATCTTTTTTAGATTATGCATTCAAAATTGGTGCAGATCATATTGCTACAGGACACTACGCACGGCTCATCAAGAGAGATGGAAAAACCATACTTATGAGAGCCGATGATTTGAACAAAGATCAGACATACTTTTTACATGAGGTAAAAGAGTCAGAATTTGCAAAGTGCTTGTTTCCACTTCAGGATTTATCAAAAGATGAGGTAAGAAGAATTGCAGAAGAAAATAATTTTATTAACTACGATAAAAAGGATTCAGTAGGCATATGTTTTGTTGGTGAGAGAAATTTACGAGATTTCTTAAAAAGATTTATTTCATTTAAACCCGGGAACATCAAAGACTCGGATGGGTTTGTTCTTGGAGAACATCCAGGCGCCCTTCTATTCACTCAAGGCCAGCGTCAAGGACTAAATGTTGGTGGGGTAAAAGATAAATCAGAATTACCTTGGTACGTTTATGATAAGAGCATTGAATTAAATGAGGTGTATGTTTGCCAAGGTGGATCTAATCCTCTACTGATGAGCTCAGGCTTAATTATGGAACCAATGAAATGGATCAATGCTGGGTTAGAGCCTGAGTCTTTGGATTGTGAGGTCCAAGTTAGACACAGAGGCAAGCCAGTTGAATGTAATGCTGTTTTTAAAAAAGATGAGGTTGAAATAAAATTTAAAGAAGAAATTAGAGCAATAGCTCCAGGTCAATCTGCGGTACTGTATTCTAATAATCAATGTTTAGGTGGAGGTATCATAGCTAAATCGATCCAAGTCTAGCTATAATCATCCTATGAAAATTGAACAGCTAATTTCGCCTCTTGATAATCGATATAATGACAAAATTGCAGACCTTGCGACTAACTTTTCTGAATCTAATTTAAATAAAGTCCGGTTTGAAATTGAAATTGAATGGCTAATATTTCTTTGTTCTAAGGGTGGAAAAAATTTCCCTGCTCTCTCTAAAGCTAATATTAAAAATCTTCAGGCTCTAAAGAATAGCTTTAATGAGAAATCAGCCAAAAAGATCAAGTCGATTGAAGGTAAAACAAACCACGATGTCAAAGCTGTTGAATACTTTATACGCGATGAGTTAAAAAAGTCCTCCAGTCTAAAAAGATATGAGCATTTAGTTCATTTTGCATTGACCAGCGAAGATGTGAATTCACTTAGCTACGCTATCTTAATGAGGGATGCTCAAATCATTTATTTGAAACAGCTCGATATTATTATCAAAGAACTTAACAAGAGAGCAAGAACTTGGTCATCAATCCCAATGCTTGCAAGAACTCATGGCCAAGCAGCTTCGCCATCTACACTTGGCAAAGAAATGAAGGTTTTTGTCGAGCGCCTGAAACGTCAACGAAATAGCCTAAAAACCATGAAACCGTTAGCAAAATTTGGTGGGGCAACTGGTAACTATCACACCCTAGTAATAAGTGATCCCAACATAAACTGGGCAAATCAAACCAAAAAATTCTTAGCATCATTTCAAGTCGAGCAAAATCCAGTCACTACACAGATTGAACCTCATGATGGAATAGCTGAAGTAGCCCACTGCATCCAAAGAGTTAACAATATATTGATTGATTTTAATCAAGATATTTGGATGTATATTGCAAATGATCTATTCAAACTAAAATTGAAAGAGGGTGAAGTCGGCTCATCTACTATGCCGCATAAAGTTAATCCCATTGATTTTGAAAATTCAGAAGGTAATTTAGGGCTATCAAATGCAATGATGGAATTCTTCGCCAATAAACTTACAAAATCAAGATTGCAGCGTGATCTCTCAGACTCTACTGTATTAAGAAATCTAGGTGTTGGATTTGCTTATTCGTATGTTGGCTTTTCATCAGTTCTCAAGGGGCTATCAAAGCTCCAGCCAAATAAAGAAAAAGCGATCAATGAGTTAGAAAATAATTGGCAGATTTTAGCGGAAGCAATTCAAATTGTGATGAAGTTAGAAGGTCTGGATAATGCTTATGAGATCATAAAATTAAAAACACGTGGTGTAAATTTAGATCAAAATTCTTATGCAGAGCTTGTTGAGAACTTAGAGATATCTGAAGCTGCCAAAGATAAGCTGAAAAAGCTTACCCCAACCAACTATCTTGGCGATGCTATCAAACTAGCAAAATTGTAATTTTTGTAGTCAAGCTACAATAATAATCTCCTAAAAAGCTTTTAAATCGGGTTTTTAATAATTATTGACAATTTAAACCATATAAATTTCAATGCACTACATACAAAAATATTTGGAGCTACATCATGGGCAAACTTACACTATCTTCCGAAATCGAAAGGCTGAAGGCTATCCCCGATTTTCAAGGCACTAACTGGAGCTCTATCAAGCCTGAGTTTGCAGCAAGAATGGCCATACAAAATCAATTTAAAACTGGAATAGATGTTGCTAAATATACTGCATCAATTATGCGAAAAGATATGGAAGCCTACGATAGCGATACCTCTTCTTATACTCAATCACTTGGCTGCTGGCATGGTTTTATTGGACAACAAAAACTTATTTCAATTAAAAAGCATTTTGGAACAACCGATAAGAAATATTTATACCTATCTGGCTGGATGGTTGCAGCGCTTAGATCAGAATTTGGACCCCTTCCAGATCAATCGATGCATGAGAAAACATCTGTAGCTAGTCTTGTTGAGGAGCTATACACATTCTTGAGACAGGCTGATGCAAGAGAGCTAGCAGGTTTATTTAGAGAGCTTGATAAAGCTCCCCAGGACCAACAGCAATCTATTCAAGATAAAATTGATAATTTTGAAACTCATATTGTTCCAATCATTGCTGATATTGATGCGGGATTTGGAAATGAAGAAGCTACGTATCTTATGGCCAAACAAATGATTGAAGCTGGTGCTTGCTGTATTCAAATTGAGAATCAAGTATCGGACGAAAAACAATGCGGTCACCAAGATGGCAAAGTGACTGTGCCTCATTCAGACTTCCTGGCTAAAATTAATGCTGTTAGGTATGCATTTTTAGAACTAGGTGTAGACGATGGCGTTATTGTTGCTAGAACAGATTCACTGGGCGCGGGATTAACAAAGCAAATTGCTGTTACCAATGAAGCCGGAGACATAGGCGATCAATATAATTCATTCCTTGATGTTGAAGAGGTGACCACTGAAACAATGAATCATGGAGACGTTCTCATTAATCAAAATGGTAAGCTTGTTAGACCTAAGAGACTCCCCAGCAACCTATATCAATTTAAAAAGGGCACAGGTGAAGCTCGTTGTATTTTAGATTCCATAACTAGTCTTCAAAATGGAGCAGATCTAATCTGGATTGAGACAGAAAGACCACACATTGGTCAGATTGGAGCAATGATGGATGAAATCAAGAAGGTTGTCCCAAACGCAAAACTTGTCTATAACAATAGTCCATCTTTTAACTGGACCTTAAACTTTAGGCAGCAAGTATTCGACTCAATGCTAGAAGATGGTGCAGATACTTCATCCTATGAAAGAGATGAGCTAATGGATGAGTCTTACGATGCTACTGAATTAGCTATTGAAGCTGATAAAAGAATCCAAACATTCCAAGCTGATGCAGCCCGTGATGCTGGTATTTTCCATCATCTGATAACTCTTCCAACTTATCATACTGCAGCGCTATCTACAGATAATTTAGCTAAAGAGTATTTTGGTGATAAAGGAATGCTTGGTTATGTTGAAGGCGTTCAAAGAAAAGAGATTCGCCAAGGCATAGCATGTGTAAAACATCAAAATATGGCTGGCTCAGACATGGGTGACGATCATAAAGAATATTTTGCTGGTGAAGCTGCTCTTAAAGCTTCTGGTGACGATAACACCATGAATCAATTCTAGGTATCACATACCTCTGAAGAGGTGCGTCCACAAATTTGACAGGATGCACCTTTTTCAAGATTTGCAAGACCTCCGCAACTTCCCGTTATGGGTTTGTCTTTAGCAATAACTCCAACAGCAATAGCAGTAAATGATATTGCCATAACCAAGAATACTAAGAAAAATTCAAACATCAGTGTGTCCAGTGGCTAGATTTTAGAAACCTAACTTCATTATTTTCATTAATTATATATAAAACAGAGATTTGATGTTTTTCTGCTAACTCAAGACCGCTTTCAGAGCCCATGACATTAAGTAAAGTTGCCCATGCATCTGCTAACATTGCAGATTGCTTTGATGAGACAGTAACAGATAAAACATTATTTTTTATTGACTGGGATGTTAGTGGGTCAAAGGTATGGCTTGATGCAATACCAGAATCATCTATTGAGTAATTTCTGTACTCACCAGAAGTAGCTACTGCTAAAAAACTATCGGTGACAATATTTGTAATTGCTTGATTGCTGAATTCAATCGGATCTTGAATCCCGATTACCCATGGAGCACCATGCTTGGATCCGCTGACAATTAGCTCTCCACCCACATCGAATAGAAAATTAGGTCTATTGGAAGCAATAAGAAGATCGTGAATACTATCAACAGCATACCCTTTGGCTATTGACGAAAGATCAAAAAGAAATTGATTGTATTTCTCAAGATAAAGGTCTTCTGAAATTACAAACCTCTTATTAGCCTTAAGATCATATGTATTGATTAATAACTCAGGACCAAAACCACCATTGATAACCATGGACCCCAAAGTTACATCATAGGCACCATTACTCAACCTATTTAGATCCTCAGCCAATGATAAAAGTGTGTACAGATCCTTAGAAATCTTAATTTTTGTGTTGGCTGGAGCAGCATTAAGAATGGATAGCTCAGATTGAATCTTATAGTTTGAAGCGATTAAATCAATCCTATCCAACTCATCGATAATTGATTTTTTTATGGAATCAGAGATGTAGTCTGTTGAAACAAGTTTCCAGTAAGTTCCATAAATGCTTCCGCCAATTTCATAGGTAGAAGATTTATTATGGTTATAGGCAAGAAATACGCATAAGAGTCCAACCGAAATGGCAAGAACCTTTGAGGCAATTAATCGATTCAAATAGCTTGCTTAACCACCAAAGTCATCAAGCATAATATTTTCGGGCTCAACACCAAGGTTAATTAACATATCAGTAACGGCTTTGTTCATCATTGGTGGGCCACACATGTAGAATTCACAATCTTCAGGGGCATCATGGGAGCCGAGATAGTTATCAAATAATACCTGATGAATGAAACCTGTAAGACCATTCCAGTCGTCTTCAGGTTGCGGATCTGAAAGTGCTACATGCCAGTCAAAATTTTCATTATCAGCGGCAAGTTTATTAAATTCTTCTACATAGAACATTTCTTTAAGACTTCTTGCTCCGTACCAAAATGTTATTTTCCTATCGTCATGAATTCTAAGCAACTGATCAAAAATATGTGCGCGCATGGGAGCCATCCCAGCTCCTCCTCCAACAAACACCATTTCTGATTTAGTTTCTTTTGCAAAAAATTCTCCAAAAGGACCAAATACTCTAACCTTGTCGCCCGGTTTTAAATTAAATGTCCATGAGGACATTAGGCCTGGAGGAATATCGGATGAGCCTGGAGGCGGTGATGCTACTCTAATATTAAATTTTAAAACACCCTTTTCATCTGGGTAATTTGCCATTGAGTATGCTCGAATAATAGATTCCTTATTATTTGCAACGTTGTCCCAAATCTTGAATTTATCCCAATCTTCTCTGTACTCATCGGCAACGTCAAATGATTTATAGTCTAGATTTTCGTATGCGGGCGCTTCAAGTTGCACATAACCGCCTGCTTTAAAGTTAACTTGCTCGCCGTCTGGAAGTTTCAATATTAACTCCTTGATAAAAGTAGCAACATTGTCATTGGAAACAACCTCACATTCCCATTCCTTTACTCCAAATACTTCTTCTGGAATGGTAATTTTTAAATCATTTTTAACCGCAACCTGACAAGAAAGTCTCCAGCCCTCTTTCTTTTCTTTTGAATTGAAATGAGATTCCTCTGTAGGCAAAATAGATCCGCCGCCCTCAGCTATCTGACACTTGCACTGACTGCATGTTCCCCCACCGCCGCAAGCTGATGACAAGAATATTTTATTCTCAGCTAAAGTCTGAAGTAACTTACTTCCTGATGGAACCTTGATTGCATTTGCGCTATCACCATTGATTTCAATAGAGACTTCACCCGAGCTCACTAATTGGCTTCGAGCCATAATAATGATTCCAACTAACAGGAGAACTATCCCGGTAAAAGAAAAAACACCTAAAAATAAATCTATTTGCATAATAAAATCCTAAAGAGAAATTCCGCCAAACGACATAAATCCAAAACTCATCAATCCAACTATTAAGAAAGTAACACCAAGGCCTTGAAGTCCATCAGGAATATCAGAATACTTTAATTTTTCTCTGATTCCAGCCAGAACAACAATAGCCATTGCCCAACCAACACCTGCCCCAAGTCCATAAACTACGCTTTCTCCGAACTTTAAATCCTTCTCGACCATGAACAAGGTTGCTCCTAGTATGGCGCAATTAACTGTAATTAAAGGAAGAAAAACACCTAAGGCATTGTATAAAGCAGGAACAAATCTATCAAGGAACATTTCTAGAATTTGAACTGCTGCTGCAATTACACCTATGTAACTAATCAGACCAACAAATTGCAGATTCACATCTGGCAGGCCTGCCCATGCCAGTGCCCCATCTTTTAAAATAGTATTGAAGATGAAGTTATTTAGAGGCACAGTAATTAAACATACTGCAATGACTGCTACACCCAAACCAAAAGCAGCATCAATCTTCTTAGAAATAGCTATAAATGTGCACATACCAAGAAATACTGACAAAGCGATATTCTCAATAAAAACTGTGGTGATAAAAATACTTAGATAATGTTCAAGCATTTAACTCTCTCTTTGTTAGGTCAGGTGCAGTTGCATGTTTTGATAATTTAAATTCATTGGCCTCAATTTGATCAGTTTTGTAAGCCCTAATTCCCCAAATCATTAAACCAATTAAGATGAATGAACTAGGAGGAAGTAACAACAGATTGTTTGCTGGATACCAGCCACCGTTTGACACTAGAGGGAGGATTTCATAGCCCATTAGGGTTCCTGCCCCAAATAACTCTCGAACAATTGCAACCGCTATTAAGATAACACTATAGCCCAATCCGTTTCCAAGCCCATCAATAAAGCTAATAAATGGCTTCTCTTTCATTGCAAAAGCTTCAGCCCTTCCCATGACAATACAGTTGGTAATAATAAGCCCAACAAAAACTGAAAGTTTTTTGCTTGTTTCGTAGTCATACGCTTTTAATAGCTCATCAACAACGATTACCAGTGATGCAATGATCGTCATCTGAACAATAATTCTAACGCTGCTTGGAATGTAGTTCCTTATAAGGGAAATGAAGAGATTGGAGAATGAAACAACACTTGTTAGCGCTACACACATGACCAGCGTAACTGAAAGATTACTCGTAACTGCTAGAGCAGAGCAAATCCCTAAAATCTGAAGAGTAATAGGATTCTCATCCAGCAATGGCTTGGTTAAAACTTCTTTGTATTGTTTAACTGTCATAATTTATTTTACTTAGTGTTTCTTGATATCCACTTTCACTAAACCAGAAGGCCAGCATATTAGTTACTCCACGACTTGTTAAGGTTGCACCAGAAAGCCCATCTACTTGGTAATCAGCCATTTTGTTAGATTTATCTACCTTGCCCTTGATAACTGCAATTTCGATCACACCATCTTTGTATATTTTTTTTCCATCCCACAATGCTTTCCACTTTGGATTGTCTACTTCAGCACCTAAGCCAGGCGTTTCCTTGTGCTCATAGAACTCTAAACCACGAATTGTATTGAGATCCTTGTCGATTGCTATATAACCGTATAGTGTTCCCCAAAGCCCATAGCCTCGAATGGGTAAAATAATCTTCTCGAGATTATTATTAAAATCTTTGAGTAAATATATCTTTCCGATGTTTTCTTTGTTTTTAACAATTGCGATATCTAGATCTGCTGGAACTGGAGTTGAGTAATCAGCTTGTTTGGAGAAATAAACTGGATCATAGGTAGTTAAATCTAGGTCCTCAAACTCATCCAATAGAAGGCCATTACTAAAATCTACAAATTTAGGAGTTAAGCGTACAAATTGAGATTCGATTGATTCTTCAGGATTGTAGATAGCAGCAGTCTTTAAAATTTTAATTCTTTGATCATTTAACTTATTAAGATTTTGAGCATCTCGAAGACTTACAGCAGCAAATGAAACTATCAGTGAGCAGAATAAGCACACGACAAAAGATACTGTTAAGGTTTTTAAAACTGAATCATTCATAAGAAAGCGCCCTTTTACGTTTTGCTATATTTCTAGAAACTACTACGTGATCTATTACTGGTGCAAAGAGATTGGCAAATAATATTGCAAGCATCATTCCCTCTGGAAAAGCCGGGTTAACAACTCGTATTAACACCACGGTAACACCGATAAGCCCGCCATATATCCAACGACCAGCGTTTGTACCTGAGCCTGAAACTGGTTCTGTTGCCATGAACACCATACCAAAAGCAAAACTACCAATAACAAAATGCCAATACCAAGGCACTTGGAACATAGGGTTGGTATCTGAGCCAATTAAATTCAGAATTGAGCTCATCAACATCATGCCAAGGATTGTTCCAAGAATAATTCTATAAGAAGCGACCCTGGTAACTAAGAGAATCACTGCGGCTATACCAATAGCGATTATAGATGTTTCGCCAACAGATCCAGGAATATGACCAAAAAAAGCATCGAACCATGAGAAATTATCTGTTAATCCGCTCAAGCCATCTTCGGCTGCGTAGCCAAGAGGTGTAGCACCGCTAAAACCCTCTGGAGTAATTCCATTATCGGAAAGACCAGCTATCCAAACTTTATCTCCTGATAGTTGTGATGGGTAGGCAAAATAAAGAAAAGCTCTGCCTGTTAAAGCTGGGTTTAAAAAATTCTTACCAGTTCCACCAAAAACTTCTTTACCAATAACGATTCCAAATGTAATACCCATCGCTGCCTGCCATAGTGGCAAGTCTGGAGGGCAACTTAAAGCAAAGAGAATTGAAGACACAAATAGCCCTTCATTAATTTCATGCTTGCGCACCACGGCAAATAGAATTTCCCATAAAATTCCAACGGCAAATGTAACTGCGTAAATAGGAATAAAGTAAACGGCTCCTATCCACATTTTACTGATGAAGCTGTCTTGTGAATAACCCACCAAGTTAATAATAATATGATGCCAGTCATTGGAGTTGCTGGAGCCTATCAATGTTAGGTATTCAAGAGTTTGATTACCAATGTTATACATACCAAAGAACATTGCAGGAAAAGCAGCCAGCCAAACAGTAACCATTATTCGCTGTATGTCGATTGCATCTCTTACATGAATTGGATTAGCTGTTTTCTTTGTGGATGAAAATATAAAGTTTTCAATAGCATCATAAATTGGAAACCATTTAGCCTTTGAGCCACCAGGCATGTAATCAGATTTAACTTTATTATTTACAGAGCGAAGCCAAGTTTTCATTTGAACTCCTCATACATTATCTCAAGATTACTATCTAGGATTGATTGATAGTCATACTTGCTTGGGCAAACATAACTTAACAAGGCTACATCCTCAGGAGCTAACTCTAAAGCTCCAAGTTTTTCACCTAATTCAATATCAAAAGTAACTAAGCTTTTTAAAAGCTGAGTAGCCAGAATATTTAATGGCATTACCTCTTGATAGGATTGAATAGGGACAATTGCTCTATTTCCACCATTCATAGATGCATTAAAAATGAATTGTTTAGGCTGGAACCATGATGAAATAAAAGCTGGTAATTTAGAATGAAGATTTAAGCCTGGCATAGCCCAATTAAATAAAATATCATTTGCCTCATCAGGAATAACAGAGACCTGGTTATCGTAAGCACCTAAATAATTCATAACACTTTCAGCGGTCCTACCATTTAAGACTGATCCAGAAATTATCCGGGAGCTCTCTTTAATAGCTCCAGCAGTCATTTCAGATATATTGGAACCATAGCGGATGTTTAATATTTTCGGTTCATGAACATTAGGACCACCCAAAGATACTAACTTATTAGATCTAAGTTTCTGATTTTTTAATAGGTAACCAAGTGAAACGACTTCTTGCCAAGAAATAGTCCAGACAGTTCTATTTTGACCGACAGGATAAAGAAAATGAATGTGCGTACCAGTTAATCCAGCTGGATGCGGACCATTAAATTGATTGTAATTAATACCTTCAACAGATTGATCAAAATCATCATTTTGAAAGGCACAATAAGTCTTAGCGTCCTTGTTGATTGATGAGATATAAGCCAAGCCTGAATTGAATAGCTCTTGGTCCTCTTTAACTAAATAAAATGGATCTATTGCCAATGGATTCGTATCACAAGCATTTATAAAAATTGCATTAGGTAAGTCTTCTTTGTTTGGAATTCTATTGTAAGGTCGAGTTTTAAAATAAGAGAGCGCGCCTGTATCAACTAAAAATTTTACCGGTGTCTCATAGTCAGCAGCAATAAACTTTGTTGGCTCTATAGAATCATCAACATCTATGGTGATAGATAAGAAACGTCTTTTTTCACCCCTATTGATAGATTCAACTACTCCAGACGATGGGGAAGTAATATAAGTACCAGGATTTTTCTTATCTTCAAAAAGTTTTTGACCACTTGAAACCGTGTCTCCCTCTTTCACTAACATGGTTGGTTTTAGACCAACGTAATCAGGGCCTAAAATGGCTATTGTATTAATGGTTGTAGAGGAATCGATGTCCGCGCTTGGAGCGCCAGAAATAGGTAAATCAAGTCCTTTGTTGGTTAAAATCACGCTTTCCCTTCAGTAAAAGATGAGGCAATTATAAAGGTAAAAATCGGTGGTTTCTACACCGAAGGATCAATTGCTTTAGGAAATCTTGGTAGCTCAATTTTTGCAACTTTTTTAGTTAAATTGAGGACTTGTTTAGAGTATCCAAACTCGTTGTCATACCAGCAATAAAGAGTTACCTGATTGCCTTCTGCAATAGTAGCTTGGGAGTCCACGATGGTCGCAAAAGGGCTAGAATAAAAGTCAGTTGAAACAGCTTCGGGTGAATTTGTATAACCAATAATTTGTCTATATTTACTACTAAAAGCGGAATTTTTTAAGAAATCATTTAACTCATCTTTAGTGACCTCTTCTTTTAAATTTAAAACCAAGACTGCAAGACTGACATTAGGAGTTGGAACTCTTATAGCATTGCCTGTTAACTTGCCACTCAATTCAGGTATAGCCTTAGCAACTGCCTTAACAGCTCCAGTAGATGTTATCACCATGTTTAAGGGAGCGCTTCTCCCCCTTCTGTCGCCTGTATGATAGTTATCAATAAGGTTTTGGTCGTTTGTATATGAATGAACGGTTTCAATATGGCCATTTTGGATGCCATATTGATCGCTAATAACTTTTAATACCGGAACAATTGCATTGGTGGTACAAGATGCAGCTGAAATAATATTATCTGAATCTATTAGAGAATTATCGTTGACTCCAAATACAATATTTCTGATGTTACCTTTAGCTGGAGCAGTTAATATAACCTTGGAAGCTCCACAATCTAAGTGCTGTGAAAGATCGGCTTCATCTCTCCAAATTCCAGTGTTATCAATAACGATTGGTTTATTGATGCCTAATTTTTCGTAATTAATTTCAGCAGGTCCGCTAGCATAGATAAATTTAACCGGATTCCCATTGACAACTAGTAAGTCGTTATCAAGATCTACCCTAATTGTGCCTATAAATCTGCCATGCACTGAATCTCTTCTTAGAAGACTGGCACGTTTTACCAGATCATTCTCTCCACCCTTTCGCACTACAACAGCCTTCAGTCTAAAGTAGTTTCCAGGTCCTGTGGTCTGAACTAATAACCTTGCCATTAATCTACCAATACGCCCAAATCCATATAACACTATGTCTTGAGGTTCACTAGGCCTAATAGAAGTTGAGGATGAAAAATCAAGTTGCTCATGAAGATATGAATCAATCTTATCGGGGTTATCTGCAAGATCATCAAAAAATGGGCATCTCACGGTAAGCTCACCAAGATCTATCTCGCAATCAGATAAAGCAAGATTGCTTAAACGCTCTAAGAGTGGAAATGTTTCTAACTCACTGAGCTCGTTGCCTTCGATCTGTCGAACAAACCTATGAGCCTTCATAATTTCAACCGGAGAAGCATTCACAAGAGACTGGCCATAAATCATGATATGAACACCATGACGATACAATCGACCAATAATTGGAACCATGAGTTCAGCAAGACCCTCTCTCCACTTCCAATCACCGAAATAATCGTCAACTTTTTCCCTAGATCTCAAATCAGGGTTTTTAGTTAAGTCAGTCATTAGCTTCTTTTAGAGTGATGAGTATTTATTAATGTGATGCTGTGTATTACCAAACATAGAATCAATGACAGTAAAGCGTTTTAAGTAATGACCTATAGACATCTCATTACTTACGCCCATTCCACCATGCAGCTGAACAGCTTGCTGCCCAATATATTTTCCAGCTTTACCAACCTGAACTTTGAGTGCAGAAATAGTTTTTGAGGCTTCAGCATCTTTAGAGTCAAGTTGTAAGGTAGCTTTGATCAAAAGAGATTTGGTAATTTCTGTTTCAACAAACATGTCAACCATTCTGTGCTGAAGAACTTGGAAGTTACTGATAGGTTGTGAAAATTGCTCTCTTTCCTTGGTGTACTGAACAGTTTTTTGATAGGCGCTGGTCATGGCACCGACAGCTTCTGCACTGATGCATAAAATAGAAACATCAATCATTTGGTTGAACAATGCTGTTGCTTCATCGCCGCTTGCAATAAGGGCATCTGAATTCAATGCAACATTCTCAAAAGTTAGTTCTCCACAAGTCTGTCCATCTAGAGTTCTAAAGCTTTGAAGCTCAAGACCCGAAGCATCACTATTAACAAGGACTAGAGCTGGCTTACCGTCATGTATTGCAAGAACAATAAACTGATTAGAGTTTGCTGCATTCAAAACAATTGTTTTGGAACCATTTAAAACTAAGTTATCGCCTTGTGCATCTAACGAAGTTACGCAATCAAGAAAGTTATAGCCAATATTAGCTTCTGCATAAGCAACAGAAATTTGATGATCTCCTGAAATAATACTTTCAAGCAAAGCTTGCTTTGCAGGGTAATTAGAGTTTTCAAGAATTGTTCCACTCATTACCACTGAGCTAAGGTATGGCTCAACAACTAATGATTTACCAAACTCTTCAAAAAGAACTGTTAATTCAATTGGTCCAAAGTTATATCCACCATTATCTTCGCTGAAAGGAACAGCCAACCAGCCAAGCTCAGCAAATTCTTTCCAATTTTCAGTGCTGTAGCCAACCTCAGACTCTAAGATTTTTTCTCTGTCCGTAAAATCATAATTAGTTTCACAGAATTTGAGAACTTGCTCGCGGAGCATATTTTGCTCATCAGAATAATTTAAATTCATTACTAAACTCCTAGAATTGCTTTAGCAATGATATTTTTTTGAATCTCATTACTTCCACCATATATTGATGTTTTTCTAAAATTTAAGTAATGCGCAACTGAGTCACTTGCATGATCTGGACCAGCAGGAGTTTTGTTAGATTCAAAACCATCAGGGCCTTCGTATGCAAGAATGTATTGGCCGGCTGCCTCAACAAAAAGCTCAGAGATTCTTTGTTGAATTTCAGTTCCTCTAATTTTTAATATTGATGACTCGGCACCAGGATGACCGCCACCTGCAATAGCCGCTAATGCTCTTAGCTCTGTAAACTCTAAAGCCATGAGATCAATCTCTACTTCAGCAATTTTTTTATTCAGATCTGAGATCATTATAATGAGCTGTCTTCTCTTTTAATCTGGATATCTGAACTTTACAAACTGGGACTCCAGCAATTCCAAATCTCTCATGCGCTAGGAGGAACTTAGCATAAGTCCAACCCTTACCCTCTTCTCCGATTAACTGATCTGCAGGAACTTTTACATCAGTAAAGAACACTGTATTTACCTCGTGATCTCCATCAATAGTAATAATAGGTTTTACTTCAATACCTGGAGTATTCATGTCAATTAAGCAAGAATGAGATACCCTCTTGTTTCTTTTGTGTTGTTTCGGTTCTTACCAAGCAGAAAATCCAATCAGCATTCTGAGCTAGGGTTGTCCAAGTTTTTGCTCCATTAACAATATAGTGATCGCCTTCAAGCACAGCTTTCGTCTTCAATGAAGCTAAGTCGGAACCTGATCCAGGCTCTGAGTATCCTTGACACCACCATGAATTAAATTGAAGAATATCTGGAAGAAATCTATCTTTTTGCTCTTGGTTACCAAATGTATAAATAACTGGTCCGACCATGCTGACTCCAAATGGGAGAATTGTTGGGCATTGCGCAGCGGCAAGCTCATTTAAAAAGAGATATATCTGCACTGGAGACCAGCCAGTTCCACCAAATTCAACAGGCCAGTTATACCCTGCCCAGTTTTTTTCATACAGAAATTTATGAAAATCAATCATGTCTTGTTTAGATAAAACCATTCCCTGCTCTTGCTTCTCGCGAACGTGTGAAGGGTAATCATTTGCTAAAGCTGATCTAATTTCCTCTTGAAACTGAAGATCTTGTTCTGAAAAACTTATATCCATGTTAGTGTTCCTGTTTTTTAGTTAATTCTTACCGCGAAATTATATCTCACCATATGAAAGAACAACAGAACCATTTTGAAGCTTTTGAGCTTGCGCAATGTGCATCTAAGCACAATCAAAAAATTCTGTACCTATGCTCCTCTGACAAAGAAGCAAGATTGGTCAAGCATGAGCTGGAGTTGTATCTGCCTGCAGAAGAAATTGCTTACTACCCTGAAAGAGAAATATTGCCATACGACAGATTCTCTACGTCTCAATCTATTATTCAAAGTCGCATCGGACTATTAAATTCCAGCAAAGAAAATCTCAAGGTAATAATTACCAGCGGACTTAATTTGCTAGAAAAACTTCCTGCCAAAGAGTTTTTTACAGCTCGCAAGATTTTTCACACTGGAGAAAAATTATCTATCAAGGAGCTTGCCGATAATCTAATTCAACTTGGTTACGAAAGAACTGACAAAGTTGAGCTGATCAATCAATTTACCGTAAGAGGTGGCGTTGTAGATCTCTACTCTAGCTTTTACTCAACACCCTTAAGAGTAGACTTTTTTGGTGATGAAATTGATGACATTAGAAGGTTTGATATTGATTCACAGGCAATGACTGAAAAACTCCAATCGTTTCAATTATTCCATGGCTCAGAGATTGCTCTTGAAGAAAACTCTATCAAACGTTTTAAGGATAATTGGAGGAATTATTTTCAAAAGCACGATGAAAGATACTGTGAGATATTTCAAAATATTTCATCTGCTGTCTTACCCGAAGGCTATGAAATATACATGCCTTTACTGCAAGACAAGGATACAAACCTTATAGATTATTTTGATGGCTTCAGTCTTATGCAAAGCCCTACTCTCAATATTGCGTTGGCTAATTACAATTCTTACATTAAAGAAAGGTACGAGGAAGAATCCATTGATTCATTGAGACCTGTAATGCAGCCAAAAGATTACTTTTTTACCCCAGATGAATTGAGTCCTTACCTAAGCAACGCTACAAATGTATCTGAAGCACAAAGTGGAGCTAAACCTGACCTAACTTTAGGCATCAATGATCAAATTAAAGAGTTAGTATCGCGACATCAAGCAGGAAAAATTAAGACGTTGTTTGTGACTGCCTCAGAGCAAATAAAATTAGATGAGCTAAACAAAGAGTATGGCTTTAAAAACGCTCTGCTCCCGTTTGATATGTCGGAGGGTCTCTTCAGCGCACCTCATCATCCAACTCGATATTTTTACGACAAGAATAGTTCCTATGCCTACATCAACGTTGAAAATTACTTGGGTCAAGATACCTCAATCAATAAAAAAGTTGCCTCAGAGCAAGTGTCATTAGTCCACACCTTTGACAATCCCTTTCACGATGACGAACTGGTCATCCATGTAGATTACGGTGTTGGCATCTACAAGGGTCTAACGCTCTTAAAAACGAATGCAAACGAAGAGGAGTTTATTCAAATTGAGTATCTCGACAAAGAGCTGCTATACGTTCCTATTAGACAAGCTTACTTGGTATCAAAATACCAAGTTTCACAGGTTGAAAATATTCCATTGGACTCTCTGTCATCTCTTAAATGGCGTCAGAAAAAAGAGAAAGCAGAAGCTAAAGCCAAAGACCATGCAGCTGAACTGCTAGACATAGAGTCAAGAAGGTCTGTCTCTACTTCACCTCAACTCATTTGTTCTAAAGACGAGTATCAAAAATTTTCCGATGACTTTCCTTACATCCCAACCTCAGACCAGCAAAACTGCATTAACGATGTGATCAAAGATTTGGCTCTTATCAAACCAATGAATCGAGTAATTTGTGGAGACGTAGGCTTCGGAAAAACTGAAATAGCCATGCGAGCAGCATTTGTTTGCGTCCAGGCTAAAAAGCAAGCCATGATTCTGGCTCCAAGTACCGTTTTGTCCGATCAGCATCACGAGAGTTTTACCAAGCGTTTTAGCAATTTTCCAATGAATATTTCTATATTAACTCGCCACACATCGCCAAAAGCTCGAGCAAAGCTATACGAAGATTTTAAAAACAAAAAAATAGACATCCTCGTTGGTACACATGCACTTTTAAATAACGACATTGACCTCTCAAGTCTTGGCTTGTTGGTGATAGATGAAGAGCATAGGTTTGGAACCAAGCAAAAAGAAATTATTAAGTCTCGCCAAACCACCACACACATTCTTTACATGTCGGCAACGCCGATTCCACGCACATTAAATTTAGTCTATTCAGGTCTCAAAGATTTCTCCTATCTCTACACGCCACCCATGGAGCGATTGAGTGTTAAAACTTTTTTGAACGTTCAGAACAATCAGATTATTAAAAATGCCATCGACAGAGAGGTGACCAGAGGTGGGCAAGTTTTTATTGTTCAAAATGACATTGGCAAAATGGATAACCTCAAAAATGATATTCAAGCCTTGCAACCCAATGCAAGAATTGGAATAGCTCATGGGCGATTAAGCAAGCAAGATATATCCCAAACTATGGGTGCCTTTAATTCAAATTCAATTGACATTTTGTTGTGCACAACGATTGTTGAAATGGGTCTAGATATTCCAAATGCCAACACCATCATTGTTATTGATGCTCAAAATTTTGGTCTTTCGCAATTACATCAACTTAGAGGCAGGGTTGGCAGAGCTTTGAGGCAATCTTATTGCTACCTCCTAATACCAACTCAAGACATTAAAAAGAATGCAAAAAATAAGCTTGATTCCCTAGTTAGATACTCTGATCTTGGTTCTGGGTATTTTATTGCTCAAGAAGATTTAGAGATCAGGGGTGCCGGTGATTTTCTGGGCATCAAACAAAGCGGTCACATAGAAGCAATTGGACTGTCGATGTATTTATCCATGCTGAAATCTGCTGTGAACGATCTTAAGGGCATCAAAACAGAGGTTGCGATAGACTCAGAGATTAATTTTAACGACAGAGCATTGTTGCCAGATACCTATATGCCAGTGGCCAACGAGCGACTTAAGATTTACAGATCTTTGAACGATGCCAAATCCACCACGGATATTCATAAAATCTTTGAAGAAATTAAAGATAGGTGCGGGAAACCAAGTGATGATGTATTAAATTTGGTTGAGAATTCTAAAATCAGGGTTCAGGCAAACATCTTGGGCATTAGAAAAATTTACAGCAACAAAGATACGGCCCTCTTAACTTTTCATGATTCGCTTGAGGATGAAGTGTATAAAAAATTAATAGAATTAATTCAATCAGGCTCAACAGGTATTAAACTAGTAGGAGCGAACAAATTAAATTTAGATGTATCGGATCAATCAAATAAAAGAGAGGCTGTCTCTGCCCTGCTTCATCAGCTTTCTTAAAGCGAGTCCCCTGCTTTTAGTCTTTTTTGTTAGCTCAAATGCTTTATATGCAAAAGATCTCAAGGAATATTACATTGAAGTCATAGTCTTTGAGCAGTTAGAGATTACTCAGGAAGAGGATTTATCCCCAGTATTGCTTGATTTGAAATCCAAAAATCTCATATCTCTCCTCGAGAGGCAAGCTAATAAAATTAATACAGAGGCTGTTGAAAAATCTTTTGAGGCAAAGGTCAGTGGTGATCTCCTAAATAATTTAGAGATCATAGATCTAGACTCACCCTCAATCATCGAGCCTGATGATGCAAAAGAAGAAAAGAAATATATCTTAAAAACGGATAAATGGTTTGAAAGAAATGATCAACTAAAAGAGCTCAATAATATTTATAGAAGATTGGATAGGCGAAATGAATACAAAGTTCTGCATAAAATTTCATGGATTCAGCCTGCACTTCCTGATGAAGAGACACCATATGTCCATGAAATATTTGATACTCATGGCCTACTAATTAGGCTTTATCAGAGCAGATACCTCCATTTAGATTTAATTGGATACATGAATGGAAATCTTGAATCCAATCAGAATGAAGAGCAAATTGAGTTGATTAAATTTACTGCCCTACAGGAATCTATACCTGAGGATGTAGAGCAAATTGATATACCTGTATCTAGTGACTTACTCTACCTAGAATCTATACCAGAGAAAATTGAGATCACAGGTGAGAAAAACAAGGAGCAAGCACCAAAGATTACGGAAGGGATGGTTGAGTATATTTTAAGAGAAGATCGAAGAGTTTTTCAGAATGAGTCGCATTTTTTTGATCACCCAAAAATGGGGATCATCGTATCTGTTTACGATTCTTCGCTATAAAAAGCGTTCTCATCCATGGTGTGATCTGTCATGTCTCTTACGCCAGCCAGCTCAGGCATAGACTCTAATAACGTTTTCTCAACCCCATCTTTAAGAGTGACATCTACCATGCTACAACCCTGACAGCCGCCTCCAAATTGCAGGATGGCATATTTGTCTTCGGTAATTTCTTTTAAACTCACAAGGCCGCCATGGGACTCCAGCATAGGATTAATCTCGTTATAAATAACGTAATTAACTCTATCTTCTAGTGGGCTATCTGGCGAAATATTTGGAAGACGTGCATTAGGAGCTTTGATAGTTAATTGACCACCAAAATTGTCTATATCGTAATTAACTTCTGAATCTTCTAAAAATGGAATACTGCGCTCTTCAACATAGACTGATAGAGTTGGCAGAGAAATCAATACATCAGAAGGGACTATTTCATCCGGCTTTGCATATGCCAAACAAGTCTCTGCATGGGGTGTTCCAGGATCAGAGATAAAAACTCTCACAGCAGTTCCGGGTTCATTTTTCTCGGTGATTAGCTTGGAAAGATATTCTTCGGCAGTTTTTGTAATTGTGATAATCTGACTTTTCATATTATGTGGATCAAAAGAATATTAGCTTCGTTAATGGGCGTTCGTAAATCTAGCGATTTAGAGGAGGACTTAAATAAGTTAACTCTGCCTAGATTCATTGTCTTGTTTATCCTATTAAACGCTGCATTTATTTCATTTATTATACTCGCAATCAATTTGATATGAATAAGTTCTCTCAATTCTGTAGTGACCTGGTGCCACATACTGATTTAAAGCCAATTATCCATACATCTCCAGCTACCGGTTACAGGGCCAGAAGTGAATTTGGTGTCAGCAAAGACTCTTACACCATGATTGAGGATGGTCAAAAGGTATACATGAGTGTTTCGGATTTACCTCACAGCAGCATTCAAGAAATTATGACTTTGCTGCTTCCAAGGATTCAAAACTCTGAGGTGATTAAAAAGAAGCTGTTTCAAATTAACTTTCGGACCTCTGGTCAGAAGATTCTAGCCACCCTCATTTACCACAAACCTCTTGAGGATGATTGGCAGTCAGAGGCATTGGCTATTCAAAATAGTATCAATCATTTATCTATTGTTGGCAGGAGCAAAAAACAAAAGGTCTTGATAGGTGATGAGGATTTAGAGGTCACATGCAACTTTGACGATTCAAGTTTTAAAATCCTGCAAAACGACTTGGTGTTCTTTCAGCCTAATTATTATCTTTATCCTCTCATGATTACTTTTATCACCAGGCAATTAAAAGATCCCAAAGATTTATTAGAACTTTACTGTGGCTGTGGTGGATTTACCCTGCCCTTGGCCTCAAAGTTTAATAAAGTTTTTGCTACAGAAAATAACAGGCATTCAATTAGACTTCTTAAAGAATCAATTGAATTGAACAATCTTTCAAATATTGAAACTGCGAGACTATCCGATGATGAAACAGCTTCAGCACTGGCCAATGAGCGCCCTTTTAGAAGATTAGAAAACATTGATATGCAATCCTATGAGTTCAGCCATATTCTTGTTGATCCACCTAGGGCTGGGTTAAGCGATGAGACAATCAGCTTATCAAGGCAATTTAAAAACATGATTTATATTTCTTGTAATCCAGAAACATTTCTAAGGGATATAGTAAAACTAGGCAGAAAGATAGAATCAATTGGTATCTTTGATCAGTTTGCTAATACAGGTCACCTCGAAATCATTGCATTTTTAAAGTAACAAGTTTTGGAGATGCAACCTAATAGTTCAAAGATCATTGAGAAGTCTTCAAAACAAACTCAAGAACCTTCAAGCTAAATAAGATTGCAACTGCTACACCGAAAGCCCAGCCAAGTTTCATTTAATTGGTATCTCTGGCTAAAAAAATATCCTCTGGTTCCCAAAGTTCTATCTCATTCCCTTTCTTATCTTTTTGATTTGCATATTCAATAAAATAAATAGTTCTGCCCTGCCTATCTATCTTTGTATCGCCATATGACCAATGTTGATTATTCATTTTATTTTTAAGACGTATCCTACTTTGTCTTTCCTGTATCCAAGGAACTCTTTGGGTTATTCTTTTCTGCTGCCTGCTTTAATTGAGCTTCTGCAAGCATCCAATTAACTATCTTGTCTTCTTGATCTTTTGTTCTGGCTTGCAAGAGTTTTTGATGAAGAAAATCCATTGTTCTTGAGTAACTAGCCATGCCTAAATAATACACTAAGATATTGCCTTGAGAAATGTAGATGAGATACTAATATCTGAAATGTTAATACAACTAAATCAAAAACAATCGAAACTGAAAGATGAGCTTCAAGAATACTTTGAAGGCTTAATAACTCCTGCGCTAAGAGCAGAGTTAAATAACCCAGAACACTTCGAAGGCGGTGGCCCTGAATTTAAACAGGCAATGCGGACAATGGGTGCAGATGGGTGGATAGGCTTAAGTTGGAAAAAAGAATTGGGCGGCAAAGAACTAAGCCCTATGGAGCAATACATTTTTGTTGAGACTGTTATGCGCACAGGCTTCCCCTTCCCTTTTCTAACAACCGAATCAGTCGGCCCAATGATTGCAGAGCATGGTTCTGAATGGGCGAAAGATGAAATAGCAACAAAGATTTTACGAGGTGAACTGATATTTGGAATTGGTTATTCTGAACCTAATTCAGGAACTGACTTAGCCTCATTGCAAACAAAAGCTATTAAAGAATCTGATGGCTATTTAATAAATGGTCAAAAGATGTGGACCAGCTTGGCTAACTTTTCTGATTATATTTGGTTGGCAGCCAGGACTGATTTTGAGGCTAAAAATCATAAAGGCATATCAATGTTTATAGTCCCAACAGATGATCCAGGATTTTCTATGTCCGCAATTAATACCTTAGGTGATGTGAGAACAAATGCTACTTTTTATGACAATATTAAGGTTCCCAGATACTCATCTTGTCGGAGAGCCTAATCAAGGTTGGTCTCTGATAACCAGTCAATTGAACTTAGAGCGTTTGGCTCTTGTAAATCATGGTCCTGTTGAAGAGCTTTATAAAAATGTACTAAAGCTTGCAGAATCAACCAAAATTAATAACGATCAATATCTAACCGATCTGTCATGGGTAAAAAGAAATTTTGCCGAAGTACATTCTGGTATTGAGGCGCTAAAACTAATCTGCTGGAAGCAAACATGGATCATGGAAACTGGTCAGCTCAACATGGCTGAAGCATCTGTTGCCAAGGTGTATGGATCAGAATTTTTTATTGAAGCTTACAGGTTATTAATGGAGGTCATGGGCGAGCTCAGCCTTCTAAAAAATGATTCGGAATTATCAATTCTAAATGCTCGGTTAGAGCGCATGTATAGAACTGCTTCTATATTAACTTTTGGCGGTGGCACCAATGAGGTTCAAAGAGACATTATTGCCATGGCAGGCCTTCTCATGCCAAGGACCCGCTAATGGATTTTTTAGAACTAAGTTATCAAAGTGAGGTCAGAGACTCTCTTGATAAAATACTTGCTCAGCAATGCACGCCAAATAATCTAAAAAAGTTTGATGAAGATTTTAAGCACGATGAGCAATTGCTCTCACTACTGGCAAAGAATGGTTATCTCGGATTAGGTGTTAATGAGCAATCTGGTGGAAGTGGCGAGAACCTCTACGACCTAGGAATTCTTTTTGAGCGCCTGGGTTATCATGCCGCCCCCTTAAGCATCATTGGATGCTTGGTAGATGTTGTTCAGACTATACAAAAATTTAGCGATGGTAATACTCATCGGTCACTTATTGAAGCTATTGTTGGTGGAGAAATTCATACCTCAGCAATTCTAGAGCCACTGAATCAAGACCCAGAGAATCCTCTGACCAGGGCTGAGATTGATGGAGATAATTTGATTATTACCGGGACTAAGTACCTGTCTGAACTTGCCTCCAAATCAAAGAGCATCCTGGTTTCAGTTAATTCAGTTGAAGGTGTCTTACTGGTTCTTGTGGATTCAAGTAAAGTTAAAATATCTGAACTTTCAACCACAGCTAATTCCCCTTCCTTTAAAGTAGATCTTGATTCTGTAACCCTAGATAGATCAGCTATTATTCATGCGGATGGTCGCGGCTTAGAAGCTTTAAGATACCTTCTTCAAATTAACATGGTCATGAGAAGTTATTTAGCTTTAGGCATCACTGAAAAAATGACTTCATTAATTGCTGGATACACTTCTGAAAGAGAGCAATTCGGTCGAGTCATAGGGTCATTTCAGGCTGTGTCTCACAGAGCTGCTGATTGCTTTATTGATCTAGAATGCTTGAGGCTTGTAAATCAGCAAGCTGCGGTCAACCTTAATACCAATCTAGATTGTGAGAACGATGCTTTGATTTCAAAGATTTGGGCTGGAAATGCTTGTCACAAAATTAGTTATTCAGCTCAACACCTTCATGGCGGCATGGGCGTTGATAAAGATTATGTCCTCTGGAGGTATTGCTTGCTTGCAAAAGAATGCGAGCTAATCAATGGCTCAGCCAGTCAAAATATTGATAGGCTGGGCTTAAATATTACTTCAAATCAGTAGCTTAGAGGTTATCTGATAGCTCAGGCAGAGCATCAAACAAATCGGCAACCAATCCATAGTCTGCGACTTGGAATATAGGTGCGTCTTCATCTTTGTTGATGGCAACAATTACTTTTGAATCTTTCATTCCAGCTAAATGCTGAATAGCTCCGCTGATGCCTACTGCTATGTATAAGTCCGGGGCAACGATTTTACCTGTTTGGCCAACTTGATAGTCATTAGGAACAAAGCCTGCATCAACTGCAGCTCTAGAAGCTCCAACCGCTGCACCAAGTTTGTCTGCAATGGTTTCTAATAAATGGAAGTTATCGCCTGATTGCATGCCTCTTCCACCTGAAATAACAATGCTCGCTGCGGTAAGTTCTGGTCTATCACTTTTTGCAATCTCTTCACCAACGAAAGAAGAAAGATCTGATACGCCTTCAGGAGTAACAGCTTCAATTGTGGCCGATCCACCAGAATCACTTACTGGATCAAATGCAGTTGCTCTGACCGTAATGACTTTTGTTGCGTCATTAGATTTAACCGTTGCAATGCAGCTTCCTGCATAGATAGGTCGTTTAAACGTATCTTCAGAAACAACTTCTGTAATCTCGGAAATTTGCTGCACATCAAGCAATGCACTTAGTCTTGGCAGAACATTTTTACCAAAGGTAGTTGCAGGTGCAAGAATATGTGAATAATCAGCAGCAACTGACTTAATAAGATTTGCTGTGCTTTCTGCTAATTGATTTGCATAAGCTGCATCATCAGCCAATAAAACTTTTTCAACACCATCTACTGCAGCACAAGCGTCTGCAACTGCCTGACAAGAACTTCCAACTACCAATAAATGCACCGAGCCTCCGATTGCATTTGCAGCGGCCAGTGTATTAAGCGTAGACGGCTTAAGATTTGAATTATCGTGTTCTGCTATTACCAATGTACTCATGAAATCACCTTCGCTTCATTTTTTAATTTACTAACTAATTCTTCAACTGATTCAACTTTAATGCCTTCTGCCCTAGTGGCTGGTGGCTCTACAGAAATAAGCTCTAAGCGAGGCGCTGTGTCTATTCCAAGACTATCAACCGGCTGAATGTCCATTTCTTTTTTCTTGGCCTTCATAATATTAGGCAATGACGCATATCTAGGCTCATTCAAACGAAGATCAGTAGTTACGATTGCAGGCAAAGAAACTTTAATAGTTTGAAGTCCGCCATCAATTTCACGAGTAACAGAAGCGGAGTCGCCCTCAATAGATATTTCTGAAGCAAAAGTTGCCTGACTATAATTCAACAGAGCTGCCAACATTTGACCTGTCTGGTTATTGTCACCATCAATGGCTTGTTTGCCGAGAATGATTAGTTGAGGAGCTTCTTTCTCAATGACCTTGGCCAAAGCTTTAGAAATAGCTAAAGGTTCTAACGAAGATTCAGTCTCAATCAAAATTGCTCGGTCTGCTCCAAGAGCTAGGGCTGTTCTTAATTGCTCTTGAGAGGCTGAAGTTCCTACTGTGACAGCTATGACTTCGGTCGCTGTTCCAGCTTCTTTTAACCTTACAGCTTCTTCAATAGCGATTTCACAAAATGGATTCATTGACATCTTCACGTTATTTAAATCAACATCAGATTGATCGCTAAGAGGTCTAACTTTGACGTTGTAATCAACAACGCGTTTTATAGGTACTACAATTTTCATATATAAGACTCAGTTTGTTTGATACTATTATATTTAGTTATAATTTAATATCAATTTTTAATATAATAATATTCGTTCATTGGATTAGTTTGCGATATGATTGTAATGTTTTTTTACCACTAAAAAAAGAGGGAGACTGATCATGGAAAGAGAAGTAATGGAATACGATGTAGTTATCGTAGGTGGAGGTCCATCCGGTCTAAGTGCAGCAATCAAACTTGCTCAGCTAGCAAAAGAGAATGATAAGCCACTTGAGATATGTTTACTTGAAAAAGGCTCAGAAATTGGTGCTCATATTCTTTCGGGAAATGTTTTTCAACCAACAGCATTAAACGAACTAATACCCGATTGGAAAGATAAAGGCTGCCCTCTTACAGTTCCCGTAAAAAAAGATAAGTTAATGTTTTTATTTGAAAAATTTGGTTTATCAATTCCATCTTTTGTCATGCCGCCAATGAATAATCATGGCAATTATGTTGCGAGCTTAGCCAATCTTTGTAGATGGCTGGCAACCCAAGCCGAAGAGCTTGGAATAGAAATATTCCCTGGCTTCCCTGCTAGTAAAATTCTTTATGAAAACGATAAGGTGGTCGGTGTAAGAACCGGAGACATGGGTGTTAGCCTGGAAGGCGAGCAAAAACCTGGATTTGAAGCAGGCATAGATATCAAGGCGAAATATACTATATTTGGTGAAGGCTGCAGAGGACACTTGGGCAAAGAACTTATTGCAAAATATGAATTGGATAAAGGCAAAGACCCTCAGCATTATGGCATTGGTTTCAAGGAAGTCTGGAAGATTAAAGACGAGATGCACGAAGAAGGACTCGTTATTCATACCAATGGATGGCCAAGCGCCAAGAACACTCCTGCAGGCTCGTACCTTTACCATGCAGATAACAATGAAGTCTATTTAGGTTACGTGGTGCCATTGGATTATGAAAATCCTTACCTGAGCCCTTTTGATGAATTCCAAACATGGAAAACTCATCCGTCTATTCGCAAATACCTAGAAGGTGGAGAAAGATTAACCTACGGCGCACGAGCTCTTATCAAAGGTGGTCTTCAATCACTCCCAAGCATGGAATTTCCAGGCGGAGTTCTTGTTGGTGATAATGCAGGAACTTTAGTTTTCTCAAAAATTAAAGGCTCTCATACTGCAATGAAATCTGGAATGCTGGCAGCTGAAACAATATTCAAAAACATAGATACAGAAGGCGATCTAAAATTTGATGAGTTGGTTCAATCAAGCTGGATTCAAACTGAGCTCTATAAGTCCAGAAACTTTGGTCCTATGTTTCATAAATTTGGTGCTTTAATTGGCGCAGCGTTTAATGCTATTGATCAATTAATATTTAGAGGCAAACTGCCCTTCACGCTTCGTCACACAACACCCGATTATGCTTGCATGAAGCCAGCAGCAGATATGCCCAAAATTGAGTATCCGAAACCTGATGGAAAAGTTAGCTTTGATAAGCTCAGCTCGGTTTTTCTTTCAAATACATATCATGAAGAAGATCAGCCGTGCCATTTAACACTTAAAGACTCTTCAATTCCTATTCTACAAAATCTTCCTATGTACGACGAGCCTGCGCAACGATATTGTCCAGCTGGTGTCTATGAGGTAGTCGAAAGCGATGACGGACCAAAATTTGTAATCAACGGTCAGAATTGTGTGCATTGTAAAACTTGTGATATTAAAGACCCTTCTCAAAACATTACCTGGGTTACACCAGAGGGCACCGGCGGACCTAATTACCCGAATATGTAATGAAAAGCATTAAATACTTAGTATTGATTCCATTGATGGTTGGTTGCTCTCAGCCATCAACAGAGACCGCCTTTGAAGAGCTAATGGATTCTGAGTGGTCTAAGATAGTTTCTGATAATCCTGTCTATGCTTCAAGCATGGGCGATCTAAGATTTAATACCGAATGGTCTGATAATTCTATCAAAAGAATCAGGGAGGACCACCAGCATGATCAGTCTGTTCTTGATGCCTTAAATGCAATGGACATTGATGATCTCAATGAGCTAAATACAACCAACTATAAATTATTTATAAAGCAATATGAGAATGCTGTAGAAAGTTTTCAGTATCAGACTTACCTGATGCCGTTTAGTCATCGTGGAGGCATTCAACTAGAACACGAAACAGTCAACATCTTGCCTCTAAGAAATGCGCAACATTATTTAGATTGGATTGAGCGACTTAGCAAACTTGAAGTGCTGATAGATGCGGATATAGAAAAAGCTCAAAAAGGAATTGAGACTGGAACAGTTCCTCCTCGCTTTTTGATGCAGAAAGTTTTTGAACAAATTAAGTTACAAGCCTTCGTGTCACCAGAAAATAGTCCTTTCTTTAGAGCATTCGAGTCTATGGATAGGTCGATTAGCCAAGAAGATATTATTGTCATTCAAGCGAAAGCAAAAAATGTAATTGCGAGCACGGTCATACCTGCATATCTGAAACTCCATAAGTTTTTTGAAGATTCCTATCTTCCAGCGTGCAGAACTTCTATCGGAATAAAAGATATCAATAACGGTAAGAAGTATTATGAGTATCTGGCTAGAAAATTTACAACCACCACTTTAACTCCTCAAGAAATTCATAATATTGGTCTTAGCGAAGTAGCTCGAATTAAGACAGAAATGGAAAGCTATTATTAAGGAAGTTGAATGGGAAGGAACTTTCAAAGGTTTTTTAGACGACCTCAGATCAAACCCTAAATTTTACTATGAAACTTCTGAAGAGCTGTTTGAAGCATACCTAGCTACGTCTAAAAGAATAGATCCGGAATTAGTTAATATTTTTAAAGTGCTTCCCTCAATGCCTTATGGCTTAAAACCTATCCCAATAGAGAGTGCACCTGATACAACAACGGCATACTACCAAAGACCAGCAGCAGATGGATCAAGAGCAGGTTACTACTACGTGAATCTTTATAGACCTGAAGTCAGACCTAAGTATGAAATTGAAGTATTGAGTGTTCATGAGGCAGTTCCTGGGCATCATCTACAAATAGCATTGGCCATGGAGCTAGACCTACCAAACTTTAGGAAATATGGAGGAGTAACTGCCTTTGTCGAAGGCTGGGGCCTCTACAGTGAAAGTCTTGGTTACGACCTAGGTCTATACAAGGATCCTTACTCACAATTTGGTCAGCTCACCTATGATATGTGGAGAGCCATAAGATTGGTTGTTGACACAGGCATGCATTACTTTGATTGGAGCAGGCAAGATGCTATCAATTATTTTTTAGATAACTCTGCCAAAACTAAACAAGATGTCATGAATGAGGTGGATAGATATATCAATTGGCCCGGACAAGCCTTGGCATACAAAATTGGCCAGTTAAAAATTCAAGAACTTAAAGATCGCGCAAAAAGTGAACTCGGAGAGAACTTTGATATCAAAGATTTCCATCATGAGGTGCTCAAAAGAGGTGCCCTGCCCCTAGACATTTTAGAGCAGTACATCGACCAGTGGATTGCTCAGACAAAATAATCAACCTTAGATTTAAGAAATAGGCCCCAAACTAAAATTCTGTCCGTAGCTAGAAAGCATTAGCTCATTCTCTGAATGCTGTTCTTGAGTTAAGGCTAGTTCTACCAAACTGTAAAATACTGATCTAGAGATAAAGCCTTCTAGGCCATCTCTGATTTTTACAAAAGGGATAGATTCTTTTTGAATAACTTTTAGCTCTATTGGGTGATGCTCATCAAGAGTGAAGTTATAGTCCAGATTAGTTTTTAAAAGAATATTTTTTTGTTCTGGGTCTACTTCGTAATCTACGATCATATATGGCGCTATATCAACTTTAACAATAACCTTTTCAACAGGAGTTACTAAATAGTAGTTTCCATTTTCAAATTTTAAGATTCTTGAAAATAATATTTTAAGTTTGTCTCTGCCAATAATAGAGTTTTGATAGTACCAATTGCCTTCTCGATCTATTCGCATTTCTACGCCTTCGCACAAATCTGGATTCCAGAGATGGACTGGAGGATACGTTTCCTCAAGAGAATTGATTGATTTTAAAAGCTCAGAGAATTCCATAAATTGTTTGTAAGAAAATTAATAAGCCCAATGCCAATATAAATGCCGATGAAGCAAATTGAATTTTAGGATTGTATTGATCAAATATATCACCTAATGCCTCATGAGTAAGGGCATAAGAGACAAAACTAAACCACGCTGCTGTAATCACAGGAAAATAGAATAAATAAATCCATGACATTAACGAATCTGGCTGAAGATTGATAAATGAAAATAATGAGACGGTGAATAAGAATGCTTTTATATTTAGAATATTTGTAATCAATCCAATTAAAAATGGATGAGTGAAGATGGTAGTTCGAGTCTTTGGTTCTGATGCATCTTGAAGCAACAAAGACTGAAATCCAACGTAGATCAAATAAGAGGCCCCTAAGATTTTAATAATAAATCTAGCTTCTTCAGTACTGTACAAAAGAATAGAGATACCTGAAATTGCTAACAGGCAATGCAAAAAGATACCAAAGCCTATGCCTAATGCAGTAAGAATTCCTGAGTTGCGACCTTTTGCAAAAGATTGCTGAAAAATAATAGCAGTATCAGGTCCCGGCGACATGACTGCCAATAAATGAGCGATAGCAGCAGATAAAAACATCTAAGATCCTACTATTTCCGGCTCAATCTCAAGATTAATTCCATAAAGGCCATGAACTTCATCCTGAATATCTTTTAAGAGTTCGATAACCTCTTTAAATACAGCGCCTCCCCTGTTGATCAAGACTAATGAGTGCTTTTCATAAAACCCAAGACTGGGAGGGATTTTAATCCCAGCCATTACCGTCTCAAGTAACCTAGCTGCACTTAACTTTGTCTTCCCTTCTGGTAACTCCCAGCGATGACCTGATAGAAAATCTAAATCTATAGAGTCTGAATTAACAATAGGATTTTTAAAGATGCTGCCTACATTTGGTATTTTATCTGGAGATGGCAGTTTAGATTCTCTAATAGATTGAATAGCGCTTGAAAGTTGTCTTGAAGAAAGAGAATCATGATTGATACTCTCTTGCTCTAGAAATTGAAGTAAGGATGGATAAGAAATATTGGGATTAAAGACTTTGCTAAATCGAAATTGAACACTCAAAATTAAATAAGCCTTACTCTGAAAGATAGACTGCCTGTATGAGAATTTACACTCAGCCTTGGAAAGAATTTCAACTTGCTTGGTTGAGAAGTTATAACAAGTAACGCTTTCTATCACCGAAGAAACTTCAACCCCATAAGCTCCAATATTTTGAACTGGTGCAGCGCCTACCGATCCTGGAATCAAAGTAAGGTTTTCTATGCCAAACAGTTTGTTATCTATGCAGTAACTAATTAATTTATCCCAAGAAAGCCCAGCTCCAACTGAAGTAATGTCTTCAGAGATTTGCTCAATCTCACGCATAGACACTTTAATAATAGTACCGTCATAGAACTTGTCTACAATCATATTGGTCGCTGACCCAAGAACTAAATAGCTATCGAGCTGCAGCTCACGAAGACTGAGAGCGTCTTCAAGTGATTCAATTGAGATAATTTGCTTAGCTGCAACCTCTAACTGAAAGGCGTTGTCTATCAATAAGTTAGTCATGAGTTTTAGAAAACATAATAGCTCTTTCAAGATCAGCAGGCGTATCAATTCCTATTGGGGGCTCACATGCATAGTCCTCTACAAATATATTGTAACCATGATCTAAAAACCTAAGTTGCTCTAGTTTTTCCTGCAATTCATTGGATGTGGGCTGTAAAGCAGATAACTCTTGAAGAGTCTTGTTCTGGTATGCATATATACCTAAATGTTTTAAATAATTATCGTAACTTGAAGTGAACTCATTAGGTATTACAGACCTGGAAAAATACATGGCCCGCTTAGATAGGGAGCGAACTACTTTAACTTCGTTTGGACTCTTGATAGCTTCAGAATCTATCAACGGCACACATGCTGTTGCAATAGTAAATTCATTGGATAAATTAGCGGTTAGAGAATTGATAATCTCAAGAGGCATAAAGGGCTCATCGCCTTGAAGATTAAGGATTCTTGTATCAGCTGATAAGCCTAATATATTGGCAGCCTCGGCAATTCTATCCAGCCCTGAAATATGATCCTCTTTGGTCATAATTACGGAAGCGCCTAAAGATTCAGCGTGATCTCTTATAGCGTCATTGTCAGTTGCTATGAATGTAGACTTGGCTCTAGAGGATTGAGCTAATTCAAATACCCTAGCCAGCAAAGATTTACCATTAATCTCCAAAAGTGGCTTGTTTGGAAGGCGGGACGATCCAGCTCTCGCGGGAACGATAATTACAAATTCATCAGCCATCTAAAGAAAAGATACTTTCTTCAAGCATGTGTGGGATATCTTCTTTGATGGGATAACCAATGTTGCACTGAGAACATTTAAGATAATCACTTTCTTCGGTTAAGTCTGATTTGCACCTGATACACGCCATTAGTTTTAGTATTTCTTTATCAATCATTTATTTTTTCCTCTAGTCGATCTATGAACTGGGATTCTATTTTTGCTTCGATACTAAGATACCAAATTTTAGAATTATTAAAATGCTTACATTTTGCGGCATCTTTTTCAGTCATCAAGATTGGGAGGTGATCAAGGAAATATAAATCTCTTTTGTTGTATTTATGATGATCAGGAAAAGGACTTTTATCAAATTCGAATCCTAGTCTTGAGAGCAAATCAAAGAATCTATTTGGATTTCCAACACCAGCAACTGCATGAACTTGTTTATGCATTGGCCAATTCTCTACCGAATATCGCTTTCCAGAATTTAAGTGGACAAATTTTGCTGGATTAAGGGTCATAAGAATTTCGTCTGCTTCAGTCGGGCCTCCGTTGTTAACAATAAAGTCTACCTCTTTTAGTCTTCCCTTGGGCTCGCGCAAAGGGCCTGCTGGAAATGCCATACCATTACCAAGCCTTCTTGCTCCATCTATAACAGCAATTTCAACCTTTCTGTCCATTTTATAGTGCTGCAGGCCATCATCCGAGATAATAACATCACAATCATATTTCTCTTGAAGAGTTTGAGCGGCTCTGGATCGGTCTTTATCAATAAAAAATGGTATTTGCAGCTTAGATAAAAGCTGGGCCTCATCACCTGTTTGCTTAAAAGTTGTTTCTTTGTTGACCTCAAGAGTTCCAGAAAATTTTCCGCCATAGCCTCGACTCACTAAGCCAGGTTTGTAGCCTCTCTCTTTAAGTTCTGATGCAATGTGTTTTACAAGTGGAGTTTTGCCTGTGCCGCCCATGGTAATATTTCCCACCACGACAATTGGTACATCTGAATTCCAAACCTTAGATGGGTTTTTTGCGTATGAATTCTTTCTCCACCTAACCGCTGCAGAAAAAATGAATGTAAAAGGCGATAAAAGATATAGCCAAAAACTCTTGTTGTACCAGGCATCTATTAAGTAGCCCTGCTGAGCAGGCTCTTCTGTAAAGGAGGGTAAGTATTCTTGAGATTTTGATTTTGTTGAATGAGTGCTGCTTGCCTCTCCATCGCTAAATTTGTTTTGATATAGACTTTTATAAATGCCCTCTTGTTCCAATAAATCCTGATGCGTACCAAACTCTGCAACAGTTCCCTGATCAAGAACTAAAATTTTATTTGCGTTTTCAATGGTTGAAAGTCTATGAGCAATAACAATAGTTGTTCTATTGTTGATTAATTTTTCAACTGCTTCTTGAACTATTAGCTCAGACTCATTGTCCAAGGCTGAAGTTGCTTCATCTAAAATAATAATTGGAGAGTCCTTGTAAAAAGCTCTTGCTATAGCAATGCGCTGTCTTTGCCCGCCTGATAACAGAACACCATCATCGCCTATCTCAGATTTATAGCCCTCGGGTAATTTTTCTATAAATTCAAGGCAGCCAGAGATCTCAGCAGCTTGTTTCAGTTTGTCCTCATCAATATCAGTTTCACCGTAAGCAATATTTCTTTCTATTGTGTCGTTAAAAAGTGTTGGTGATTGATTGACTATTGAGATCGATTCTCGAAGGAAGCTAAGCTTATAATCCTTAATGCTGACTCCATCAATAGAAATATCACCAGTAAAATCTGAGTAAAATCTTGAGAGCAAATTAGCAATAGTCGATTTTCCAGAGCCAGATTTACCGACAATGGCGACTGTCTCATTTTGTGCAATAGAAAAATTTAGACTATTTAAAACTAGTTCTTTTGGGGTGTATGAGAAAGTAACATCATTGAATTCTATGTTTCCAGTAATCGCTGACTCAATATCACCTGAATCTTCCTCTTCCTTTGAGTCAAGCTGATCAAATATTTCAATGGCCGCTGCTAAGCCTTTTTGAATAACAGCATTTATGTTGGAAAGCTGTCTAATTGGTTTTGCCATCAGTCCTGCTGCTGTAATAAATGCTACAAAGTTTTCAGCACTAAGCTCAATACCTAACTGAGCACCCAGGGCAAAATAAGCCACGATTGATAGGGATACAGAAACAAGCAACTGAATTATAGGAGTTGCTAAATTAGAAGTTGCTTCAAGCTTTAAATTTTGATTTTTATTTGATGCATTGGCCTTTAAAAATCGTTCGGTCTCATACGACTCAGCATTAAATGATTTTATTTCAAGATTGCCATCAACTGCCTCAGAAGCTAGATGAGTGACATCACCCATAGCTGTTTGAATAGTTTTAGCAAGCTTTCTTAGTCTTTTTCCAGCCACGTAAACAATTAATGCAATAAAGGGCGTAGTAATTAATAAAAGTAGCGTTAACTTCCAGTTTAGCGAAAGCATATAAATCATTAGCCCAATCAATAGGAAGCCTTCGCGAACAAAGGTTTTGATTGCATTTGAGGCGGCTCCGGAAACTTGAGTTGTTGTAAAGGTAATCCGGTTAATTAACTGTCCTGATTGGTTTTGATCAAAATACATTTTCGGTAGATTGATTAACTTAGTAAATAGCTCTGACCTTAAATCATGAACAATTCCAAAACCTACCCTAGACATAAAATAGTTTCCGATAAAAAAACCTATTCCTCGCCCAAGAGCAATAAATATCAAAGCTAGAACCAAGTAAATACTAAAATCTGTTTTATCAGAATTAATAAATTCAATAATGCGTCTTATCCACTCAACGGCTGCAATATCCGCTGCTGCAAACATCAAAAATCCAATAATGCTAACAAAAAAGGAAAACTTAAACCTAAAGGTATACGAAAATAATCTTCTTAAAGGACTCATGACTGATCAGTATAAGTTTTAATTTGAAGGTTTTGAAATCCAGCGCTCTGCAGCTCATCCATCAGAGTAATAACCCACTCATGAAAAGCCTTGTTTTCGATTGATAAGATGATTGTCTCTGAGGTATCAAAACTAGCTTTGATTCCAATGATGACCTCTTCAATCTTGGAGATATTAAATTCTTGATTATTCACAATCAAAATACCGGTATCTAAAAGAATAATATTTCTGTCAGCATTAATAGAGCTTGATGAAAATGATTCCGTTGAAGGAAGGTCAAGAGTTAGATATTGATTTGTTTCAATTTTAGAGGTGACCACAAAAAAAATAACTAACAGAAAGACTATGTCGATTAAAGGCGTGATCTCGATACTCAGGGCTCGCTCTTTATTATTAAAAAATTTCATTTTTGATATATAAAATCTAAAAATAATGATGTATTGGCCTGAAGAATAGACATTAAATTTAAAGTTTTTTGTTCAAAATATCTGTAAAAAACAATTGCTGGCACGGCAATGATTAGACCAAAAGCGGTAGTAATTAATGCTTCAGAGATACCGGCTGCAAGAAGATCTGCATTAGCAGATCCATTGATGTCAATGTTACCAAACACGGTAATCATCCCAACGACTGTTCCAAGTAAACCTAACAAAGGGCTAATGCTGGCAATTGTGCTCAGCATAGAGAGGTTTCTTTCTAAGATTAGATTAATTTCTGCTGCTTTTTCCTCAGCTTTTGTTTCAATAAAGTCTCTAGATTCAGATTTATATTGATAGCAATAAGTGAGAAGCTCTCCCAACTGAGATGTAGCCGCGATCTCTTCTTGATTCTCAGCATGAAAAGCATTTTTATTAATAAGGTTCTGAACTTGCCTTTGCAAACCCTTTGGGGCGACCAATCTTCTTTGTAGAAACCAAAGCCGCTCTATGACAATTGAAATTAATAGAATAGAGCACACCAATAAAGGCCATATGAACCATCCGCCTGAAATTAAAATATTATTCATTGTCTATCCTATGTAACTTAGTATTTTCAATTTTATACACATCATCTAATTGCTTGGCATAATCCAAGTCATGAGTAGCAACTATTATGCCCATATTAAGCTTTTTGGATAAATTTATTGTTAATTCTTGAATGATGGCTGCATTCTCATTATCTAAATTGCCAGTGGGCTCGTCCATCAAAAGAAAAGTAGGCTTATGTGCAACTGCCCTTGCGATAGCAGCTCTCTGTCTCTCTCCACCAGACAGCATAAATGGGTAGTGATCTTTAAGATGAGAAATACCAAGCTCTTCAAATATTGCAAGAATACTTTGATGGTTAGCGGCACGATCTTTTGACTGAAGAATTTGAAAGGTCAGCTCGCAATTTTCAAAAATGGTGAGATCCTCAAGCAAATAATGAAACTGATAAACAAAACCAAATAAACTTGATCTAAGTTGTGTGAACTGAGTTTTGTTATTTGCAGAAAGATTAATATCATTAAAAAAAACTTTGCCTACTGAAGGAGTCTCTAGGCCTGCTAAAATTTGTAACAGAGTCGTTTTTCCACATCCAGATGATCCTATAATCGCAATCGATTGACCTTCATCAAGCACCAAAGAGATATCTGCTAAAACATCAACTGTGTGCTGGGCACTAGCAAAACTCATTGAAATATTTTTAGCTTGAAGTTTATTCATGACGCAAAATAGTTACAGGGTTTAATTTAGCTGCTTTGTAAGCTGGGAAGAATGAAAACAATAAACTTAGAAAAATGCACGTCGCACTAATTTGAATTAACTGTGAGGGTCTAAACTCATAAGGGAAGTAATTAATAAAGTAACTATCCATCAAGGCTCTATTAGTAAAGCTTTCAACAAAATGAATCGTAGAATCAATATTGGGAGTAATGAGTAAGCCAAGAACCAAGCCAATAAAAATTCCTAGAAAACCAATAATCATTCCAAGGGTTAAAAATATCCCTATCAGCTGAGGATTGCTGCATCCCATGGTTTTTAAAATTGCAATTTCTCGCTCCTTTGATTTTACTGTCATGACTAGAGTTGAGAGAATGTTGAACGCTGCCACGGTAATGATAAGAAACAACATCAGGCTAATGAGCTTTTTCTCTAGTTGAATTGCCTGAAATAGAGTTCCATGGGTTCTTTGCCATGAGCTAAAGTAAAAGCCTTGGTCCTGCGGGAGATTCTCTTCAAGCAGACTGTAACCAATTTCATTTGCTTTAAATAAGTCTGAGGTTTTAATTCTAATGCCTTGAGTCTGATTGGGTGTGAGGTTAAGAAGATTTGCTGCGAGATCATGGTGAATCAACGCAAGGGATTGATCGAGCTCAGCTTTAAGCTCAAAAATACCGACAACCTTTAACGATAATGATCTAGGAAAAGATCCTAAAACTGATGATCTTAGGTTGGTAGTGGTAATAGAAACGCTATCTCCAATACTGACTCCCAAATACCTACTCAACCACCCTCCTATAACTATGCCCTCTTTCGGACTTAATTGATCCAATGAACCAGCAAACATATACTCTGGAAGTATTGAAACTTCTTTTTCTATACTAGGTAATATTCCTGTAAGAAAAACTCCTCTTGCTCGATTGCCAAAGCTCATCAAGCCTTGAGTTTCTATATAGGGACTTGCTGCTTGGACTTCTGGTGCTTGAATTAGCCGAGCAATCGAATCATCATAATTTTCTATGGACTCTTCGTTTTTAATAATGAGATGAGGAACTACTCCAAGAACTCTTGTTTGGAGCTCTCTTTCAAAACCATTCATAACAGATAAAACAATTACCAATGCAGCTACGCCTAAAGCTAAGCCGGCAATAGCCATGATTGAAGTAAAAGACGCAAAGGCACCTTTTTTTGAGCGGAAATACTTGTAACCCAAGTAAATGGGCAGAGAAGTCATAGCTATTTAGCTATCTGCTTCAGAATTTTCTCTATATCGCCTGTATAGGGAGGTCTAATTGCAGCTATGAGCTTGTCGAATCTAGAGCCAATTTGTTTATACACTGCCCTGGGGTTGCTGAAGTTTTTAAAGCCTTCTTCGCCATGATAACTTCCAGTTCCTGATGGTCCAACGCCACCAAAAGGTATGTCCTCTTGCTGAATATGACCCAAAACATCATTTACGGTAACCCCACCAGAGGAAGTTCTATTTAAAACATGATTCTCCTCACTCTGATCAGAGCCAAAATAATACAATCCAAGAGGTTTATCATTTTTATTTACGTATGAAATTGTTTCATTGATATCAGTAAATTCTTTAATTGGCAGTAATGGCCCAAAGATCTCTTCTTGCATGATCTCCATATCATCACTTGGGTTCATTACAAGTGTAGGCGGAATTTTGAAGGCTTCTTGCTGAGAAAAATCTTCATTGGCAGGATTAATCTCATCAATAGTTGCACCCTTTTCCTTTGCATCCTGAAGCAAGCCTTGAAGACGATCGTAATGTTTTTCGTTAATAATAGATGTGTAATCATCATTGTGCTTAAGGTCGGGATAAAATGAGGTAACCGCTGATTTCATTTCTGCTACAAGCTCATCTTTCTTGTCTGAGTGAACCATCACATAATCAGGGGCTAGACAGATTTGACCAGCATTCATTGTCTTTCCTAAGCATAATTCTTTTTGCAGCTGTAACGCTCTCAGCTGTATTGCTTACAATCACAGGTGATTTACCACCCAATTCTAGTGTGACAGGAACTAAATTTTCAGCAGCAGCTTTCATGATGTGTTTTGCCACAGCTCCACTGCCAGTATATAAAAGGTGATCAAATTTTAACTGCGTAAAGGACGCGCCAACATCTGGTCCACCTAACACAGTTGCAAACTCATGCTCATCAAAGGCTTTGTCGCAAAGTTCCTTTAAAAGGTTAGAAGTTTGCTCAGTATATTCACTGGGCTTATGCATCACTTGATTTCCGGCAGCAAAAATAGAAGATAAAGGTGCAAAAGTTAGGTATACAGGAAAATTCCAAGGCGAGATCATTCCAACCGTGCCTAATGGCTGATAACTGACCTTAGCTTTAGCGCCAAGCAATCCTAATGGAAAATTAGGTTTTCTCTTGGAATCTGACATCCATCTTTTTAAATTCTTTTTAGCGTAATTGATGCCTGGAATAATAGTGTAGACATCGGTAGCCATAGACTGGTTTTTAGATCGAACACCAAAATCTTCATTCAATGCATCAACAAACTTGTATCTGTTATCCATAATCAAAGCTTTCATTCTATCCAGCCTGTCTACCCTTAGCTCGTATGACGGAGCTCCCTCCTTGATAAAATGTGCTTGCTGTAAATCTAGTATTTCCTGCATGTTATTCGCTTCCATATTTTTCCCCTATAAATTATGTAGATCGTTTCTGTTTATCTGAATCATTTGTTTTTTTAATCATATCGCGTATTTCGGCCCAGTCGTCATCAGACATCTTGGAAAGCTGAGAAAAAGTACCGCCGCCAGATAGATATTGAGCGCCATCAATTGCAATGGTCTGACCGGTAAGATACTCACATCCATCGGCCATTAAAAAAGTTGCTAAGTTCTGAAGCTCATTCATCTCACCCATTCTGCCCATAGGAATGGTGCTGTCTGAATCTTTTTGCATGTCTCCCTTAGGACTTAATCGCGCAGTCATGCCTTCTGTTGGAAAAGGTCCTGGAGCAATTGCATTAACACGAATACCGTTAGGACCCCATTCGACAGCAAGAGATTTTGTCATAGTGTGGAGTGCAGATTTTGACATTGCAGAAGGAACCACAAATGGGGAGCCGGTCCAAACCCAGGTAGCAAGAATTGAGATAATAGATCCTTTGATCTGTTGTTCAATCCATTTTTTGCCGACAGCGTGCGTTACGTAAAAGGTTCCGTGGAAAACGATGTTAGCGATTGCATCAAAACCTCTAGCAGAAAGATCTTTTGTTGGAGAAATAAAATTTCCCGCAGCATTATTTACAAGACCATGAAGAGGTCCTTCTTGAAAAATGGTGTCAATAAAATCATCGACATCTTGAGCTGAACGAATATCTAATGCTTGATATCGAACTGTGGAGCCATATTTTTCTTTAAATTCTTCAGCTGTCTCAGCCAAAACACTTTCTCTTCTTCCGCAGATAACCACATCAGCTCCATGCTGAATATAATGCTCTGACATTTCTTTCCCTAAACCAGTGCCGCCACCAGTAACTAAAATCTTTTTTCCTTGTAAAATATTATCTTTAAACATATTTATCCTGATTTAGAATTTACTATTTCTATAATAGCTTGAACCCAAGCATCTGAGAAATTTAATGACTCTACGTAATCAAGCTTTTGACCACCTGATTCTTCGAAAAGTTCTTTATATTCGTGGCCAATCTCAATGATTGTCTCAAGACAATCTGCTGTAAATGCTGGCGAAAAGACCAATACTTTTTTTATCCCCTTAGCAGGATAGCTTTTCAAGACCTCATCAGAAAATGGTTCCAGCCAATTATTGGTTAACCTGGATTGAAAAGATACCTCATATTTATCCTGCGGAATATTCAAACGATCTGCGATAAGCTTTGAGGTCTCATAGACAGTTGCTTTGTAACAGTAGTGATTATCATCATTGATTTCATGTTCACAATTTTTTCCATCGCACTGCATGTCTTTGTAGACTTTATTAACTTGTGATTTTGGCAATCCATGATAACTAAATAGGATCTTGTCATACTGCTCAATATCATAGTTTTGGGCAGTTTTAATCCAGGCTTCTATGAAGGCTGGATGATCATAATACTGAGAGATAAAATTAAAATTAGGTATCACCCATTCCCTTGATAATTGTTTTGTGACCTCGGCATAAACACTACCAGATGTTGCAGATGCATAATGTGGAAAAAGTGGAAAAACAATAAGATCAGTTGGATTTGTTTTTTGAATATCAGCCAGAGTGTTTTTAATGCTTGGTGTTTGATACCTCATGGCATAAAAAACATTAAATTTTTCCTGAGCTTCATTCAGCTTACTTGTTAATTCACGAGTATTTTTTAATAAGGGTGACTCTCCACCCGAAAGATCCCAGAGTTGTTTATAAATTTTTCCTGAGCTGAACGATCTCAAAGGGCAAATGATTAAGGTAACAAGAATAAATCTAAAAAAAGCAGGAATATCAATAACCCTTCCATCCATTAAGAATTCTCTAAGGTATTTAAAAACATTAAAGTAGGATGGCGAATCTGGGGTTCCTAAATTAACTATTAATAGCGCTGGTTTGTTCATGATCTCGTAGTATGGGATGACCTATTATAAAACATAAGGCGGCAAAGCAAAGAAAAGCACTGAAAAAATATAAATACTCCGGCGCATACTGATAAATCGGCATTGCAACAAGAGGAGTAAGAATATGACCAATTGGCATTACAGAGCCAAGATATCCAGCTGCAACACCCTGATCATCAGGTGTTTGAGCTAATGATAAGGCCGATGCATTGGCTGGTCTGACCATTCCAGAACCCAATCCATTAATCATCATTGCAAGATAAAATAAAGCGATTGATGTTGATAATGCTGCTTGAATATATGATATGCATAGTAAAAAAGCACCATATATCAATAATTTATCATTAGATATTGGTTTAAGGTCTGTGAAAATATACTGACTAACAACTGTTGAGATTGATAGGAATACAAAAGTTAAACTTATTACCAAAGGAAGATCCTTCTCTCCCGAGAAAACATCAGTTATATAAAAACCAATGGACTGCAATAGCGATGCTTGGCAAAGTGAAAATAATCCAGCCAAAAGAAGAAATGGCCATACAGATGAGTCTTTATAAGAAAGCTTAGATATTATTTTTTCGGAGGTCTTTTGATTAATTTTTTTTGGAAAAGTAACCAGAATTCCTATGGCTGCTATACCTCCACAAAGTGCAAAAACATAAAAAGGGAGGGTTTTGGAGTATAAGAATAAAAAACCGCCAATCATTGGCCCCATGATAGTTCCTATCAGAAAGCTTGATTCAAGCCTTGCAAATTTCTTTGTGCGCTTGGATCTGTCGGTAATATCTGCCATATAAGCAAATGCTGCTGGTCTTGTGGCAGATCCAATCAATCCATTGATGAGCCTTCCCAATACCAGCAACGGGAGCAAGTAGGCAAGATCTAAAACATTTTTTTCAACAAGAAATAATGGAGTAATTAAAGCAATGATTGAGACCGAATAACCTATAAGACCAATAACAGCTATGTTTCTTCTTCCGTACTTATCAGAGGCCCTGCCCCACGAAGCACTTGTTGCCGCCCATGCTATTGCAGAGATAGAGAAAATCGTTGAGGTTTCAATTACAGATAGGCCGAGATCTCTGGCCAAGGGTGGAACTAATACAAATGCAAATGATTGACCCAAACCAACTGCAAATAACCCAAATTTTAACCAAGCTGTGGGATTAGACAATTTTTGAAATGCCCACCAGATCTCTGAGCTTTTCGATAAGCTCTTGGGCCTGAGGCCTGACTTTACGAGCTCCATCAGCAAATAGATCATTCAAAAGATCTGGTTGCGCATTTAGTTCAAAGTATTTCTCTCTGATTGGTATGATTTCACTATTAATAACTGTAAATAGTTCTTTTTTGGCATCTCCCCAACTTATTCCATCTGAATAAGCCTGTTTAAATGATGCAATTTGCTCTGCATTGCCAAAAAGTGAATAGAGTTCATACAAATTACAATTATTACAATCTTTTGGCTCTCCGGGCTCTAATGAGTTAGTTACAATTTTTGAAACAGCCTTCTGAAGATCTTTTTCGGAGCAGAGGAAGGGAATAATATTATTGTATGACTTGCTCATCTTTCTACCATCTATCCCTGGAACAGAAATTTCATTCTGAATAAGAGCCTCAGGAAGATTGAAGATCTTAGAATATGTATGATTAAATTTTCCTGCAATATCTCTGGCCATTTCCATGTGCTGAGCTTGATCGGGTCCGACAGGAACATGAGTTGCATTAAAGATTAATATATCTGCCGCCATTAAGACAGGGTATGAAAATAAACCCATGCTAATTGCTTTATCATCATCTGCATTTGACGCTTCATTTTCAGCAACAACAGCCTTGTATGCATGAGCCCTATTCAGCAACCCCTTGGCTGCACTGCAACTTAAAATCCAAGTTAACTCATGGACTTCAGGGATATCAGATTGACGATAAAAGTTTGAATGCTCAGTGTCCAGGCCAGAAGAGAGCCATGCAAGCGCAATATCTTTAACACTAGCCTCAATCAAAGAAGCATCTGTCTGCTTTATAAGGGCGTGATAGTCAGCTAAAAAGAAAAAGGATTCGGTATCAGGTCCAGCTAATTTTAATGCAGGTTTTATAGCACCCAAATAATTTCCTATATGAGGAGTTCCAGTTGTCGTAATACCTGTTAAAATTCTTTTTTTCATTTATGTAATTATAAACTTCAAAAGAGACTATTGTGGAAACTCATAAAATTTTATTCGAATCGTTAGAAAAAGCAGAGCAGCATTTTGAAGCTGGCGAGATTCGCAACGGCCAAAAGATTGTCAATGAAGTCTCAAGATCTATTAGAGCTGAAGGCAAGGTATCAAATAAATTGAGGCACAGATTTAATTTTATGTCTGCGCAATCAAGATACTTCAATGACATATCATCTTTTGCCACTAACCCAAAAAGAAATGAAATTATTAAAGAAATAGAAGCTTTAATTGCAGCGCCAATCGACAATCCAAAAAAACAGGCCAATGCAATCCATGGGCTTCAAACTAAATGGCAGCAACTTGATCAAACATCAAAACCCGCTGGAAGAGAACAGTGGGAAACTTTTAAACAACTGACTGACAAAGCTTGGGAGCCATGCGCACAGTACTACGAGGAACTTAAGACAGTAAAAGTATCTAACGCAAAGGAAAGAGAGAAGATTATTGAAGGCATATTAAAGTACACAGAAGAAAAGTCATCTAGATGGCCAGGCTTAATCGAGCTAAGCAAATATCTCAGTCAAACATTTCAGCTGTGGCAGACTTTTGCGCCTGTGATGGACGATGATTTTATTAAATTAAAATCAGCTTATCAAAATGCACGCAAACCAATTAATGATCAGATTCGTGAGCAAGAGACTAAAAACCTTAAGTTAAAAGAAACTGTCATTGAGCAAGTTAAACTGATTAATGATGAAGATTCAAAGGTTTGCATTCAAAAGTATCAAAAATTAAAACGTGCCTACCAGGATATTGGCCCTGCTGGCAAAAAGAATGAGCCCAATCTATGGAAAATTCTAAATGAAAGTGCAGACAGGTTTTATGAAGCAGAAAAATCTATAGCAAACGATGAATTAAAAATTATAGAGTCTCTGGCTGCTGATATTGGAAAAGACGGATTTTCAATCTCAAAAACTAAAGACCAAATACGCGAATTATCAAAAACAAGAAAATCTCCTGAATTTTTAAAGCTTCAAAAATCTTTAAAGGCCTTCGAGGGACAGCAAGCTCAAGAAATCATATCTAAGAAAATTACTTCCTATCAAGATCTCCCAGCCTTGCTAGAATTAGACACAATAGAAAATACATCAATAGAGAAAGAAATTGTTAAAGCATTAATAAAGCCAACATACTCGGGTGATGTTGATAAAATAAAAGAAGCTGTGGTAATGATGGAGTTAATGGCTGGCGTTGACTGCCCTGCTGCTGATAAGGCCATTAAGCAAAAATTAACATTAGAAATGTTACAAAATAAATTTTCTCAAGGGCTAAACGAAAGCGAAAAGTTAAAAGGTTTATTGCTAGTGATTATCAACAATTTAAAGGCGAAGAAATTAAGTGCGCCTGAATCAAAACTTTGGAAAAGAGCGCAAATTGCTCTAAACGATCTAGCTAAGCACCTTCCTTAGTCTTCATTACATTCATCCACTTATTTGATTTAAATCTTGCTACATACAAAAAGCCTTTCACAACATAGTCAGCCACCAAGGTAGAGAAAATTACCTCTATGCTGGCATCCAGCATATAAAAGATTAATGCCAAAGATACTCGAATAAACAGCAAGCAAGTAAGGGTAATTACTAGTGGTGTTTTGGTATCCCCTGCTCCTCGCAAAGCTCCTCCCAAAGAAAACTCAATAGCCATTAATGGTTGCATAGAACCTAAAAGCCAAATAAAAACCACTGAAAGACGAACTACTTCATCGTTATCGATCATATAACGTGCAAGGGGTTCAGCAAAAAAGGCTATCAAAATACCAAAGAAAGTCATCGAAACAATTGAAAGTCTCATGGCCCCCCATCCTGCCCTTCTAGCCTGGTTAGGGTTGCCTGCCCCTAAATGCTGGCCAACCAAAGTAGCACCTGCAATTGAAAAACCAAAACCAATCACGAAGGCAAAAGACAGTATTTGAACACCAATCCCATAAGCGGCATAAGCCTCTGTTCCATAAAGAGCGACAAGAATTAAAAAGGCTGTAATGCCTGCTTGGAAGATTACTTGTTCTAAAGCTGCTGGCAGCCCAACCTTAAAAATTTCTTTAACTCGAATTAGATCAAGATGAAGTATTGAAGAATATCTAACGGGCAACTGGTTGGTTCGCCAAAATACTATTAACAAGAGCGCCCCTATAACAAACGATAGGCCATTACCTAGTGCTGCACCTCTAACCCCATATTCAGGAAATCCCATCCAACCATTAACAAAAACCAACATAAAAAAGATAGCAAAGATGTTCATGATTAAACCAATCACCAAGGGTGTTTTCACATCTCCAACAGCCCGAAGAGCTGTAATAAGTCCTAAACCACAACCAAAGCCCACATAAAATGGAGAGATAGCTTTTAAGTATTCCGTTGATAAAATTAAAGCCTCCCCTTTAAGTCCAAAAAACCTAACCAGAGGCTCTGCAAACTCCCAGATGACAAGACCAGTAATAAAAGCAATGAAAATAACTAACTGAACAGTTCGTGTAAAAAAAATACCAGCCTCTTCTTTATTTCTTGCTCCCCAGTTCCTTGCAATCAGTGCGGTGGAGCCAGCTAGAACCCCTGTAAGTACCGCTTGCAATATAAAGGTCACTCTTTGCCCTGTAACGGCGGCGGCTATTGCATCGGGACCTAGGTTTCCAACAACTTTTATAGCTACTATAGAGCTAGTTGCATAAAAAAGATTCGTAATGATAGATGGCCAAGCAAGCGTCCAGACACCCATAGATCCTGTTGGAATTTTACCTTCCTCGGTTAGGACCTCCAATTTTAAGAGTCTTTAATAGAGCCGAGATAAATCACACCAAATAACAGTGTCATAGAAAAAGCAACAAAAGCAGAATCATTAGATTTTAAGATTTTTTGCCTGTAAATAACACACTCTGCAACATGGGCTATGAGAAGTAAGTAAAAGATAACCGAGGCTATGTAAAACGATATTCCATTAAAGGGCTCTAACAGATTAACTATTCCAAAAGCCCATAAAATTAAAGTGATGATGTGTGCAGCTTTCATTGTGTTTTATTGTAATTTGTTGAGTACATTCTATCTATCATTAACTCTATAAAAGGCTGTATTTTTGAATATGATTCACTGTCTCTAATTGAATGCCACTCGTGCAAATAAAATAGAGACCCGAATAGAAAGTTGCGCTGCTCAGGGGCATCGCCTTGAATAATTGAGCCTTCCAACTGACCTTTCTTAAACCATTGAGTCCAAATCTTGTATTGCGATATCTCATTAGATTTAATGGCATCATATTTTGAAAAGTCTGACAGAGACTTGGGAAGTTTCATCAAAAGTGTTAGGCCATGAATGCTCATAGCGTGACTTGTATAGAGTTTAATTTTTTCATGATGATTGCATTCTTTTGCATCAATTTTTTTGATTAAGGAGTTTAATCTTTCTTGAAGCGAAAGAATCACTTCAATAAATAAATCTCCTTTGCTACTAAAATAGTAGTAAATAGATTTATCAGTCAAATCAAGCGCATCTGTAATTTGCTCTAAACGAGTGTTCAATAATCCATGTTCAGCAAAAATATTAAGAGCTGATTCAAGAATAGCTTCTTTTTTCTTTAATCTTTTGGGGGTATTTTTAATATTTAAATTCATGATAAGTAAATCATTATAGTTCCAAAAGTACTCTCTACCTATTTTCGAGCTCAGTGATAATCTCTTGATGCTTAAATCTATCAATTTTATACATTGAAAAGATTGCAAACGGAATAATCATTAGCATCGCAACAAGCGGCCCCTGAATCATTGCTAAATTAAAAATATGATCAGCGTTAGGGGTTACCTGAGAGCCTTGTGGAAATCCGATGAACTCCAACGCCAGCCCAGCCATCAAGATTCCCAAGCCAGTATTTAATTTTCCAATTAATGAGCTAGAGGCATACATCAAGCCCTGCTGGCCAAGGTTTGTATCAAGCTCTACCTCATCACTAATGTCTCCTAGCATCGATTCTCTAATAATTGAGCTGGATGATAGAGAGGTATTAGCTATGTATACAAAGGGTATAGTTGCAAAAAATAGATCCCAAGTTCCTGGCTGCTGGCAAATAACCATTAATAAATAAAAAAATAGGAATTGGAGGTATTAATGCTGCAAGGCAACTATGGCAGTTAATAAAATTGTTCTTTTCTCGTAAAATTTAACTAGAATTGGGCACGATCAAAAATGCTGTGAAAGTAGCTAAAACATATATTCCAAGATAAGAAGCCAACATATTTGATTGAAACTCCCAAAAATAGGTATTCATGTAAATTTGAAGAGAGCTCCCCATGCCCCAACTCACTGCAATAAATAAATAGCCAAAAAAGAAAATTAAAAATGATTTATTTTTAAGGGCTACAAAAATCTGTTGAAAAATTAATTTTAAATTAAATACTTGGTGTGTTGGATTGGGTTTTGAATGTACTGTCGTGTACCAAAAAAAGTAATCAGAACAGAGATACACATAATGGTTGCTCCGGTCATCCCATAAAAAATCCATGGATCTGGATTTTTGGTGCCAGGCATATACTCTGGGGTGTCTTTAAAAAAATTGTGTAGGCTAAGAAATGCATTAAATAAGCCCCCCATCCAACCAAGCATCTCTCTTGCAGCAAATATTGAAGTCCTCTCCGTGTATGAGCGAGACATTTCACTTCCAAGTGATCTGTGAGGAACATCAAATATTGTCATCCCTAGTCGTCGTTAAGCAAGGTAAAGGTTAGCATCCACAGGAATAGCAATTGCTGAGAGAGTTCCCAAGATGTTTGAATGAAAAAAGCATGAAATATGACAGTGACATTGGGATCATTCCGAGCAAGAAATAAGGATGCCGCCTACCAAGCCTATGCTTTGTTCTGTCTGATATCACGCCCATCAATGGATCTGTGAATGCATCAACCAGAAGAGCTATAAAAATAGCCAAACTTGCTAACCCTGGTGTTAAACCAATTACATTGGAATAGAAAAAAAGTAAGAAAAAAGTAAATGCATCGGCTTTAACTCCATTTGCAATGGCTCCAGATGAATAAAAGAATTTCTGTTTATTCTGAATGGTCACTTAGAGATAAATTCAATAAAGGAAGGTTGGAAGTGCTCATATGATTCTGTATCAAGAAGATGTGCCATATTTGGCACTATGTGCAATTGACTATTTTGAATTAGTCTTTGGGTAGCATACCCATTTTTTACCTTGATCAAAGGATCAATATCTCCATGGACAATGTAAGTAGGGGTTTCTATGGATTTCAGTAATTCCTTTCTGTTCTTGGATCCAATAATTGCAGACATTTGCCTTAAAAAGCCTCCGTCATCTCCTCCGCGAATTAGATATGCTCTCATGTCTTTTCTAAATTGAGGTGTGTCGTAATTTTTACCAGGAGTGCCAATCAGTTTAAATAGCTCAATGGTTTGATCAATCCTGCCTTCAAGATCATTTTTATCAGCTGAGCGCTTTAGCATTTGCCGTGTGACTTTTAGCTTTGGTCCGTTAAAAGGATTGGGTGTTGATGCGGTAGAAGAAATTTGCGTAAAGGTTTTAGCTCTACTTGGAAAGTTGGCTACAAGAATTTGCGCAATCATTCCGCCCATAGACATTCCAAAGATATGCGCTTTTTCTATCTTCAGCTCATCAAGAACAGCGATGCCATCTGAAGCCATATCCTCTATTGAATACTCTGATCTGATAGGAATGAATAAAAAATACTTTACGTAATTTATTAGCTGAGAGGGCTTAGAGGTAAAGCGGGATGATAAGCCAACATCTCTATTATCATAGGCAATGGGCCTAAAATTATTTGCTTGCAAATCTTTAATCAAAAATTCAGGCCACAATGTTAGTTGAGCACCAAGCCCTGTAACCAATAGAATTGGCTCTCCTTCAGCAGGACCATAATCTCTGTAGGCTATCTGAACATCACCATTCGATGCAAAGCCTTCGCTGTAAGAAAAAATATTCAAACTAAAGCAAATTACAAAAAGTAAGGTAAGTTTATTTTTTAAATGCATGCGCCCTCCTACGAACATTCTGTCGAATTGCTCCCCAAAAGAGCGAAACATCAAAATTATGAAGATCCCCACCAGTTGTAAAAGATTTCATTTTTTCAATTAACGGGCCTTGGGTTTCTATCATAGAGTTTTCGGAATGCCTGGCTTCAAAGCTAAGGTCATTGATAGCATCAATGGTTAGATCAGAGTGTGAGTGTTTTTTTGCGTAGTAGTCTGCTAAAAATAAATTACTAGCCTTCAGCCTTATTGATAGATTGTTCTCGTCTGAAATCCAATCACTCTTTGTATTCCAAGAAAATGGGTTCTGACATACAAGAGGTTGCTCCATGGGTTCTTGGCACCAACCTTCAGGCAACCAGAACATTGAATGAGCCCTGCTTCTTCGAAAATCTTTGGTTCCAGTGCACCAAGAAATAATTGAGGACTGATCCTCAGCATCATTGGAAATGATTAGATCTGGGTAGAGTTGATCAAAGTGCTTTATAGGTAAAATATATCCAATTAAATACGCGGCTATAAAAAGTTCTCTGATGGGCTGTTGAGAAATATGCTCATGCACGAGTCTTTGGCCATGAAGGGCTCCTTGGCTATGGCCGGCAATAATAAAAGGTCTGCCTTGATTATGGTTTTCCAGGTATGCGCAAAAAGCATTCGATAGATCAGAATAGGCCAAGTCCTGAGCTTTATACCCATTGCTATCTTCATCAAAGAAAGAATAGTAAGTTGCTTGGCGATAGTAAGGAGCATAAACATTACAAGTCTCTGCAAAAGCTGAAGCTTGGGTAGCTAAGTGACTATTTGTTCTCTCATACGCTGCAGACTCTGGATCTAATGGAGCATTCCAATGAGTTTGAAAATAGCCGGTGGGATGAATATAAAAGACATCGTAATCTTTGAGTTCCGATGAGGGGGCATGATCCGGGGAAAGTAAATGGAAGCCATCCCTTCCTGGCAATGCCGCCCAGTAATCGTCATTTAGATAGTTTGGCGGTTCTGATTGTTCGTCATCAGAAAAACTTGCTTGAGGTCTAACGCTCTCAATAAATTTTAAGTACTTTTCTTTGGCAGTCATGCGGTTAAAGCTTAATCATTTTATTTGTGGCTGTTGCTGTAGCAATAAGAGTATCGCCTTGATAAAGCTCGCCCGATGTAAAGGCAATGCTTTTACCCATTTTTGTAATTTCTCCCTTGGCCACAAACTCTCCCGGTGAACCAGGAGCTATAAAGTTAACATTGATGTTTAATGACAGAGGATTTACTTCTCCGTTGCGTTTTAAAATAATTAGATGTGCCATAGCAGCGTCTAGCATGGCTGTAATAAATCCGCCCTGCACGATTGTTCCATTGGAATGGGTTAAATCTTTGCTAATTACAAAGCTCATCGAAGATGTGCCTAGCGCATCATCAAATTCAAAACCTTTGGAACCAAGCATCTCTAAGAATTTTGGAGGCTTTTGAAGATCTAATTTAGTTGATGTCATGAATATATTAAGTTTCAATGCCTGGTTATAAGGCCTTATAATTTAGAAGAGTTATTTTCAATAATTATAAAGGGAAAATTATGAATATTTTAAGATCATTGGTTATATTTTTTGCTGTTGTGCCGGTAGCATTTTCGAGCTCATTGGACGCCACAGACCAAGAGAATATTTCTAAACACTTCGATGCCTACGTTAATGAGGGAAAGATACCTCATATTTCTATATTGGCCCATAAAGATGGGAAAGAAATCTATAGGCATGCCCATGGTCATGCAGACATCGAGAGTAAAACAAAAATTAATAAAGATTCAATCTTTAGAATTTACTCTATGAGCAAGCCTGTTACTGGGGTTGCTATCATGCAGTTGGTTGAGCAAGGTAAATTGAGGCTTGCAGATAAGGTCTCTTTGTATATCCCAGGATTTAAAAACACTAAAGTGCTTAATCTTGAATATCAAGATTATATGGTTAAACCAAAAAGAGAGATGACCATTAGAGATCTCCTCACTCACACCAGCGGACTAACCTATAGTTGGGCAGGAGAAGGTCCGGTGCAGCAGATGTATAGAAAGTACAACATTCGCCCTTATTTTTTTGGTGCCCTTGATTCAGAAATGTCGAAATTCCCTGGAGATACTTGTGCATTCGCAGCAACAGCGGCCTCCGTTCCACTTCTTCATAACCCAGGTGAAAAATGGTCCTATGGAATTAACATGGACATTCTTGGATGCGTGGTCGAAGTTGTTTCTGGATTAAACTTTGCACAATATTTACAAGAAAATATCTTTGACCCTCTCAAACTAAATAGCATGGGCTTTGCCGTCAAAGCCAAAGACAATAATTCTTTTACAACTCTTTATACCTCGGGTCTCTTTAGCAGAGATGGCGAAATTATAGGTGCTGCTGGAGTAAATCCTGCAGACCTAATGTTCTCCAAAGAACTTAGGCAGATTGATCCATATTTAAAATCTCCATATCAATCAAACACAAGCAAGCTCTATGATGGCGGTTCAGGCCTTGTATCAAACATAGATGACTATGCTCAATTTGCACTCATGCTAATGAATAAAGGAGAGCTCAATGGAGTAAGAATACTCAGCGAGTCATCTGTAGAATTGATGTCTAAAAATCATTTATCTGATTCAGTTCTTTCTGATGGTGCGGCATTTGGGTTAGATGGAATAGGATTTGGTTTAACCATGGCTGTGGTAGAGGATGCTGGAAGAGCTGGGACATATTCTACTAACGGTGAGTTTTCATGGGGCGGTGCAGCAAGTACTACTTTCTGGGTAGACCCAGTTAATCAATTGACTGCTGTAATGATGACTCAATACATGCCATCAGATAAATACCCATTAAGAGAAGATCTTAAGACATTAATTTATTCAGGATTAAGCAACTAAATTAAAGTAATTTTTTTAATCAATGAAAAATGAATATTAGAATATCCTTTAATTTAGAATTACTGATTGTGTTTGCGGTCTTGGTATTTATAAGCAATCCAGTTCTTTCGCAAAGCCCAAATGTACAAAAATGCTTAGATATCAATGATCCTTCTAAGAGATTAGATTGTTACGATAAGTTGTTTCAAAGCGCTGAGGCAACCAACACATCAAATATTTCTAATAAAGTTGATAAAGCAGAAAAAATTGAGGAAGCTAAAAATAGTAATGATTACGGCTTAGATAAACCAAAAGAACAGTTATCAATAACCTCTAAAATAATAAGTGTAAAAAAACGAGGTAGCTTTAAAATCTATATTGTTTTAGAAAATGGGCAAACCTGGAGAAGCGTTAAAGACATTTATGATCGTAATCCGGTCAAACAAGGTGAGGCCATAACAATTTCTGAGGGGTTTCTCAGCGGTCATATCATGAGAGTAGAAGGCAACAAAGTTAGCTTAAGAGTTAGAAGGGTAAAATAAAATTCTTGTTGGGGATTTTAACTAACAAAGATAAGTGGCGGAGGGACAGGGATTCGAACCCTGGAAAGGTTTGACCCTTTGCTGGTTTTCAAGACCAGTGCATTCAACCGCTCTGCCATCCCTCCACGCTTATAGCTAAGGCATTTTAAAGGCTTTGTAAAAAAGGTCAATGTGACATTCCTCACTTCGTGACGTAGTTTTAACCTAATTTCTCCATATATTCTTCAATCTGGACTTCCATGCCCTTCAAGTATGTAAATATGGTGAATCCTATGGAGCAGCTTAATCGATAGTATCTGCAAGTTTTAGATTATATTCCTGTCACCATATTCATCAAAACCGCGGTGCCGCTAATAGCAGAACCAATCATAATCGCACGATCACTCCATTGCATGCCAACGTAAACCCATCCACAACTAGATAAGAGATATGCAACTTGTCCCCAAACAACAAACCCTGCACTTATCGTAAATATACCCGCTACACCAAGCAACATTGCTGTCCACTTGACATACCAATCGGGAGTTCCCGTGGGTGTCATAGGCTTTACGTCATCGTAATCACTTTGAAGTTCGTCAAGGTCTTGTTGGAGACGCTTCTTCTCCGACCTAAGCTCTTGGGCAAGAAGAGATAGCTTACTAGGAGTAGAGATATCTTTAATGCTGTCGTTAATGTCATTAATCATAATATTGCCTAAATAATTTTTGCCACTATACAGAAAACTAATGATTCTTGTACTTTTTTTCTTAAGATTATTATGGGAAATATCCTTTTAATTCAGAGCACAGAAAAGAAGCAAAGAAGGATGATGTGGCTTTACCTAGTTCGCTATCTAGTTTTTTCTAATTTTTTTCATATATTCTTCAATCTGGACTTCCATGCCTTAGCGAAGAGACTATACTGCTAAGGGTTAAAGGAGTAAAAACCTATGATCGAAATGTTATTTTGGAGTTTGTTAGTTATAACGTGGGCATCTTACGGCATGCATGTAATAAAAGAATACATACGCAATCATATTAAATAGGAAAAAAATGAGTATAAAACCAGTAATGAAGAAGCCAAGTCTATTTAGAAGAATAATAATGTCTCTTGTAAGTGGCTGGAGAAGAGTAATGGATGTTAAATACAATCCACTAAAACATATACCAGACCCGAGCCTGCAAACCTACTTCATGTTAGTGTTATTTACTTTTTGGAGTGTGTTCTTTGGCTTTATAGCAGCAAACTACTCTAGGCCTATTTGGATATAGCACAGTTGCAAGCATTATTATTCATGTCGCCATATCTAATTCCATTGGCATTTACTAATGCTATCTTTGTGGATGCAGAGCGCGATGGGGCAAAATGGTTAGAGGAATGGAAGGCAGAACAATCAAGGTATAAGTTGGTGGTCAACAGGCTTAAAACCAAGAATTTAACAATCTGGAATCCAAACAAAGAAGCATAATCAAGTGCGAGCCTATTAAAATTAAATCAGAAGTCTTTTGCTTTTAAGAAAGGATTAAGTGCATTTTAGTATTGCCTCTTTCGTAACGCTCATCATCGTACTCATCATTTAATACAAACCCACTTGAAAGATATAAATTAAGGGCTGGCTTTAAAACATCGTTGGTAAGTAAAAAAATCTCCAGCGCATTTCTTTCTTTAGCAAAGCTAATACATCTTTTTAATAATAACTTTCCAACTCCCCGGCCTTGAAAATCCTTTCTGACAGCCATTTTAGCTAACTCAAATACCTTGTCTGAAGCTGAGAATCATCGCGGCTGTTCCAATTACTTCTTGATCAAAGACTGCAAAAAAAATTTCTCCACTCTTGGCTATTACATAGGATTCAGGATGTTGAAGGGTATGAAAATCTTCATCTTCCATTTTAAAATATTCTTCAATCCACTCTCGGTTAAGTCTCTCAAAATCTGACTTATATTTATCCTGATATGGAACTATCTCCAGTGTATCGATCTCATATTCTCCATTCGTTTAAGATTAAATCTGATGCTTTTTCACCAATCATGATCGTGGGGGCATTTGTATTCCCTCCTACAAGCGTTGGCATGATTGAAGCATCAACGACCCTTAATCCTTTCATTTTATGAACTTTAAGATCACTGCTAACGACTGACATATCATCATCGCCCATCTTACATGTGCCTACCGGATGATAAACAGTATCTGCTTCTTCTCGAATTGCTTTTTCAATATCAGCATCATCGTTAATATCAATAGGTCTTTGAGTATTTTGTGAAATGTACTTACTAAAAGATGCGTTATTCAAAACTTTCATCATTGCCTTGTATCCATCAATCATGTCTTGCATGTCATCTGGATGAGTTAAAAACTTAGGATCTATGAGAGGATCTGCAAAAGGGTCGGCAGATTCAAGCGTGACTTCACCTCGAGATTTAGGTCTTAGCAAACAGGAATGACAGCTTAAGCCTGTTCCCCAGGCAGACTTTCTGCCATGATCAATAACCATGGCCGGCGCATAGTGCAGCTGAATATTAGGAGCCTCTAATTCATCTTTGGTTTTTATGAATGCGCCTGCTTCAGCAATCGTTGAGGTAAATACTCCTGTTTTCATAAGTACATACTTAATAATCTCAAGCGGGAACTTAAAGAAAATTGTTTTAAGGTTAAATCCAATTAACTTGATTGAGTCGTACTTGTGAACTGTCAGGTAATCAATGTGATCCTGAAGATTTTTTCCTACGCCTGGTAGATCCACTAGATGATCAATTCCATGTCGGCTAATCTCATTCTCAGGCCCTACCCCAGATCTTAAAAGTATTTGTGGAGAACCAAATGCTCCAGAAGAAAGAATGACTTCTTTGGAAGCAGTCAGTTGAAAAGTATTATTATTGGAGTCGATGCACTCTACCCCTTTTGCCTCATTGCTCTCAATCAAAATCTTATTAACGTTCGTGTCTGTTAGCACAGTAAGATTTTCTCTCTCTAACGCAGGAACTAGATAGGCTTTTGCTGCACTGCATCTCTTTCCATTAATTTGCGTTGTTTGATAATAACCAAAGCCTTCTTGATTCTCGCCATTAAAATCATCATTAAAGTTGTATAACTCAGATCCAGCTTTTACAAAGGCGTCGCATGATTCGGGTTGATGTCGAATTTTACTAACATTCAAGGGACCATTTTGGCCGTGATATTCATTGTTATGCTCTTCGTTATGCTCAGCTTTAATGAAATAGGGCAAGACCTCATCATAGGACCATCCATCGTTTCCTAAGCTCGACCAATGATCGTAGTCCCATCGATGACCCCTTACATATAGCATTGCATTAATAGAGCTAGACCCGCCTAATGTCTTCCCTCTTGGCTGATATCCCTTTCGATGCTCTTGATGTTCGCCTTCCATCTTGTGCATGCCACCCGCTGAGTCGACTGCAAGAGATGCAGGCTCAGTAACTATTTCTTTCTCAAACCCTTTTTGTGGCACTGTATCGTAGGCCCAACTAAATTTACTTTTATCTCCTAAAAAAGCAAAACCTATAGGCACATGCAATCGTGGGTCATTATCCTTTGATCCAGCCTCAATCAAACACACTGAGGTATTTGGATTGGCACTTAGTCTATTTGCTAAAACGCATCCAGCAGAGCCTGCACCCAATATAATAAAGTCATAATTTTTCATCACTTGCTCCATTCAATTATCTTTTATTTTTATAAAGGATAGTAAGCTTTAAAACAAAAAAAAACGCAACACCATTTCTGATGCTGCGTTTTTATATTTAAGTCTTGTTATCTACTTAATTTGAAGCCTATGTAGATCATTCGCCCTCTAGGATCATGATGTTTTGCATCGTAACTCCAGTTAGCAGCGTCGTAAACCAATGGGACTTCTTCATCAAACATGTTAGTAATACCAAGTGATAATTTAAGTTCGCTATCATTCATTTCAACTAGATAGGAATTCATTAAATCTACAGTGAAGAAACTATCAATCGATTGACTGAAGCCTCTAGCTGTAGCAGTAGCATCAAGCGGTCTTGTTGTTTTATAGTCACCTGTATATCTTCCAAACAAGGACAATGAATTATTGCCGCTGTTTAAAGCTGCATGGAATACTGCTTTAGTATCTGGCAATGATCTTGCAAAGTTATCATGGTTAAATAACCCCACAACATCTTTTGTAGTATTTCCAACAGGAATCTCATACTCAAACATATGCATCATATTCACACCCACTTGAGCCTGACCAAATGAAGTATCAAAGTCATAAGTTGACTCAAAATCTAGTCCGCTTGTATTTACATTTGCAGCATTAAAGTACTTAGTAGTAACCCCTGTAAGAGTTCCTCCAGCAGTTCTTTTAACATCTGAATCGAATGGAGTTGCTGCAACTTTTCCCTGAGCACTCTCAATGGTAATGACATTTGTGTAATCAATAGCCCAATAGTCTAATTTCATAGAAAGTTTGTCAGTTGGGTTCCACATTGCGCCTATGTTCATATTCTCAGATTCTTCCGGAGCAAGATTTGGATTGTTTGCTTGGGCAATTCTAATAAAGGCAGTTCCACCTTTTGCTGAACCGTCTGCATTGTAATCCTGAATGCCCTGCAAACTAATATTGGTAGAAGTTAGCTGAGCTAGAGAAGCTTCTCTAAACGAAGTACTGAATGAAGCTCTTAAGGCTAGCTCATCAGAAGCTTGGTATCTAAATGCTATTTTTGGATCCACTGAACTATCAGACTCTAGATCTTCATAACGCAAGGCACCTTTAACTTCCAATCTATCAGAAGCATTCATGGACCCCTCAATAAATAAAGCTGTTGCATTTCTGCTTGCAGTGCTTTCTAAACCACCACCCAAAAACAGTAAATCAGCTGGCTGAGTAATATTTCCAGCAGCATCAAATTGTGCAATTGAGGAAGCGCCTCGTGCGACATCAAATGATTCATCTCTAAGCTGAAGGCCAGAAGCTATGTCTATGTTTCCAATAGAGCCTGTCATAAGAAAATCAAAAACAGCAAGCTCAGTATTTGTCCAAGTCTGCTGATTGGTTGAAATCCATTTAATTAAATCTGCTGAATTATTTGATGGTGTAAATAAGTCCCAGGTTTGATTTCCAGCAGATCCACCATTGCCTTTAATGGCAGCGCTAAATTTTGATGTGCTGGTGTCAGGTTGCTGACCATATAGGTCTTCGCTACTCACTGTGTAATGAGCATCCCAGTCAAAACCATTATCAAAGCTTCCGTTAAGTCCAATTGAAAATCTATCTGTTTCAATCTCTCTTGGAGCAATGGGTGATGGGAAAGCTGATCCCAAGGCTCTGCCTAACCATAAGACTGGAACTCCAAATGGATTTCCGCCTGTGCCAGGCATAATTGCATTAGCAGGACTTAGGTATGAAAGAGCAGGATAAGATGGTGACTGAGGATTATCGTTTACATCAATCGCTGTGCTCATGTAATCAATTTCTAGCCCATTGCCATTAGCAAGTAGGGTTTTAAATGAACCGTACATGCTTGTATGGTCTTCATCATTAACAACGTTAAATCTTGGTCCATAAACAAACCCACATCTTTGTCCGCTTGCTTGAGGAATAAGTATTCCTTGGTTTGCTACACATGATGGATCTGGAACATTTTGAAAGGGAGCATAAGTTCCCGCATATGGTCCTGAATCAACAGTGCTCGGGCCAAACAGTAAGAAGCTTGTTCCCAAGCCACTAATACCAAGTTGAGCCAAGCTAGGGTTGAAGTCAGCGCCTGACATAGGAGACCTATCTAATATGCTGGCTGCTAAAACAAAATTTGTGTTGCCATTTTCAGCGCCCCAAATAACGCTCACCCTGTCATCGGTTTGACCGCTGATGTCAGCTTCTTGGCTCGACATCTCAAATTCAACTCCCGTAAAATCTCTTCTAAAGATGTAATTGACTACTCCAGCAACTGCGTCTGAACCGTATACAGCAGCAGCACCTTCTTTTAAAACTTCAACTCTTTCTAAGGCGACAACTGGAATGGCATTGGTGTTAACAAAAACACTTCCATCATTAGCTGTTGCCCCTGTCAGGGTTTGTCTTCTGCCATCGATAAGAATCAATGTTGAAGAAAGACCTAAGCCTCTAAGGTTTACGTTTGAGGTTCCTTGAGTTGATCCTTGGGTAAATGAATCAGAAGCATTTTCTGAGCCTGAGTTTACTGAGAGGTTACGGGTAATATCTGCAATAGAGACCGCTCCAATATTCTCTATTTCCTCTCTGTCGATTACTTCTACAGGTGAAGCGCCATCTGTCGCGCTGCCTTTAATGTAAGAACCGGTAACCATGACCTCTTCAATATCTTGTTGCGCGTTAGCGTTAAAAGATAAAAAGGCAAAGCAAGTTAATGCTAAAAAACTTTTAGTTATATTCATTTAAATTCCCCTAAATTTAAAAATTATTCCGTCAGCGAAGCTAACAGTAAGTATAAATTACATGAATAATAGTTTTACTGCAAAGTAAATATTATGAATATATTTGACACACATAATATAAATTTGCGAGACAGGAATTTGAAATCTGAAACTAAGGTTGAAAAGGAATTCAGCAGAAATTAATTTCTATTTTTATGAGAGTCAATTTTAAATAAAATTGGGTGCAGCAAAAAATTTATTAATTAATGGCTCAAAGGATTCCAAGGAATCTACCTTATATTTTGGATCAAATGCAGCCTGGTCCCAGTCATCTGTAAACTCAATCGCTTTTGCATACCAAGACTCATTGATATATTCCTTGCGAAGATCTTGAGGCTTACCCATGTACTGGTAGTAATGCTCGCCTTGAAAATCTTGATGTGTTCGAATGACATGGTATGCGTCTTCACTCACATAAGGCTTAATCATTTCAGCAGCAATTTGACCATGATTAGGGACACTTATTACCTTACCAATATCGTGTATGAGACTAATAAGAACCATTTCGTCTTCTGCTCCAGCTCGCCTTGCCATTGTGGCAGTTTGAAGAGCATGATGAAGTTGGTCTGTTGAAAATCCAAGAGTTAAGGCTTGGAGTTGCTTTAACATCCCCATGATTCTATTTGGCATATCAAAAATATGAGGCATATGTTGCTCACTAATATGCTCCCATTCTTGCTTGGTACTTTGATCCATTCTTGTAAACATAGGCAGCTTTTTTTATAAAAATTAAATTTCTAGCTTATAAATTAACTTATTCAGACTAAAATTGAAATATATAATAGAATTATGTCATGAAGTATATAAATCATCGCTCTGCAATTAACCTTGTATTTATTGGATTTTTTTTACTATCAAGCACAGTCTCTGCTCAAGCAGAGCAAGCTATTGAGGTTAAAGAAGCATATAAGTATGTTGGAGAAACAAAAATTGTCTGCGGAAGAATTGTCTCCACCAAGTATCTTAAAAGATCATCTGGAGGACCCATTTTCTTAAACTTTGGTAGAGATTACCCTAATCAGCAAATGACAGGGTTAATATGGTTTGGAAGATTTTCAGATTATTTTTCATACAAGCCTGAAAAAAAACTTAAAAGAAAAACTGTCTGTGTAAAAGGTTTAATTTCAGAACATGAAGGCAAAACGCAAATGGAAATAAGGACTGAAAAACAGATTAAGATTCAAAGTTAGTTTATTTATTCGGTTCTAAATTTAAGCACTGCATGAAGTTTAGCCGCATCATCTAAACTTTTTTCATCAGGGCTGCCATCTTTATTTAATTTAACTTTTGCAAAGAATGCATCAATGGCATTGCCAGAAACTAGATGCCGTAGGTTACTTTTCACTAACTCATCATTTTGGTACTCCAGCTCTACGTGAACATTAACCAGTTTCCCCTTAAGCCAAACGTCTGCTCTTTCTAAATCAATAAGATTTTTCCACCATAAGTTTGATCTTAGGGTAACGCACGTATATGTATTTTCATTCTTATGAAAGCTAACTGGGACGCGATATTGTTTCCCTGATTTCCTTCCATTGAATTGGGTTACAAGAATCTGGGTACTGACTAGAAGATGAATTGGTGATCGAGCAATCAACACAACCAAAGGATTGATAATGCGCCACATATTCATTGTGTTAGCTCCCTAACTTCGAATGGATTCTCTAAAACTGCTCTGTCTTGAAGGGTAACGTTGTATGCATTCTTATTTTTAGCAAATCTCACAGTATAAGTTGGAGCTTCATCAATAAAATGGAGGGCTGCTCCACCCTCAATACCATACATAGAAGTGATAACATTTTCTTCAAGAAGTTTTTTTGTGGCTGGGCGCCTTTCTGGTTCCTCATCGTAATGAGGTGCACAATTCCCTGAGATAAAATTCATGCATGGCATAATCTTGAGTTCATCTGCCCAAGAGTCAGTCAACCCTTGATCAAACCAACAAATTGCGCCTGCGCTCACGCCACTCATGACTGCACCTCTTTCATAAGCGGTTTTTAGAATTTTATCTAAGTTCCACTCCTTCCAAACAGCCAGCATGCTCTTAGTGTTCCCGCCCCCCACAAATATAATATCTTGCTTAGCTATGTGTTCTTCCAGATCAATTGTTCTTTTAAAAAAACTAATATGGCTTGGTTTGCAGTCAAGCTTAGAAAATACACTGTAAAAATTCACCACATACGGGTCTAAATCTCCTGTGGCCGTAGGAATAAAGCAGATGCTGGGAGAGCTTTTATTGCTAGCTTGATCGAGAATATATTGTTCAATTAAATTAGAAGCTTGGGTTCTTCCAAAGCCTCCCCCACCAATCGCAATAACTTGACGCATATTAAACCTTAAGTGATATTACACATATGAAATTTAGCCATAAATATATCATTGTTGGGGCCGGAAGTGCAGGCTGTGTTTTAGCCAATAAACTCTCAGCTGATCCTTTGAATAGCGTGCTCTTAATTGAGGCTGGTCCGATGGATAATTATCCAACAATAAAAATGCCTTTGGGAGCAAGTTCACTGTTTAAACATAAGAAGTATGGCTGGGGTTATGAGACGCAATCAGAACCAAACCTAAGAGATAGATCAATTAATTGGCCTCGTGGCAAAACACTTGGAGGAAGCAGCTCTATAAATGGAATGTTGTATATAAGAGGTCAAGCTGAAGACTATGAAGCATGGGAGAGCGCAGGAAATATAGGTTGGGGTTACAGAGATTTAATGAAATATTTTATTAGCCTTGAGGATAATCAAAATCATGAAGATCAATATCATGGAAACTTTGGAGAGCTCTGGGTTGAAACATATCAATCTAGCTTGCCAGCATCTCAGGTATTCATGAAGGCGTGCTCTGAATCTGGGCTAACGGAAAATAATGATTTTAATGGCAGTGTCCAAGAAGGCTTTGGGACATACCAAGTGAATATTAAAAATGGACAAAGATACAGCGCTGCTGATGCATTTCTTAAGCCTATTTTAAGTAGACCAAATCTTGAGTTAATGACAGATACTTCGGTGTTAAAAATTATTATTAATAATAAAAAAGCGCTTGGCGTTCAAGTAAAAAATCGTCAGGGGATTAATGCAATTACTGCAGAATCTGAAATTATTTTATGCGGAGGCGCAATCAACTCCCCTCAACTCTTAATGCTCTCAGGCATTGGTCCTAAGAAAGTTCTTGAGAAAGTAAATATTTCCTGTTCTCATGATCTTCCTGGTGTAGGTCAAAACCTTCAAGACCATCTCACTGTCAACATTAGCTATAACATAGATCATTTAGATACATTTGCAGAACTAATGCGACCCATGAAGATGTTAAAAAATTTATATCAATATTTTTTTAAGCGTGCCGGTCTATTGACCTATCCTGCATCTGACATTGGAGTTTTTTTTAAAACAAACCAAGATTATGAAACCCCTAATGCTCAGATTCATTTTGCACCAGGGGCAGGTAAATATAATAAAGATGGGGCCATGGAACCCATTTCTGGGATCACTGCATCTGTTTGCAATCTCAGACCACTTAGCAAGGGTCATATCGAGCTAAACTCATCTAATCCTAATGAGCCTCCTAAGATATTTGCAAATTACCTATCGAATAAATCTGATATAGAGCCCATGATTGAAGGGAATTAAAAAAGTTCGGGAAATCTTTAAAAGTCCATCTATTCAGGAGTTTAATCCCAAAGAAATGGATCCAAGTTTAAATCATCAAAATGATAGCGAGATCGAAGAACTTATAAGACAAGAATGTTTGTCAGTCTATCATCCTGTTGGTACATGCAAAATGGGAAACGAGCTCGATTGTGTTGTTGATCAAAATCTAAAAGTTAAGGGCATTGAATCATTGAGAGTTGCCGATGCATCTATTTTTCCAAATATTATTTCAGGCAATACCAATGCGACATGTAATGCTGTAGGAGCAAAATGTGCGGAATTGATTTTAAAAAAATAAGTCTTAAATTCGATTCATTTACCCAAAGAACTGAAAACTTCTCGACCGCCGACAATAGTTAAGATATTCTTTGATTCCAAAATTTCATGATCCGGAATAGTCATCAAATTTTTATTAAAAACAGTAAAATCTGCTAACTTGCCTTTTTCTATAGTGCCTTTTACATCCTCCTGAAATGAAGCAATCGCTGGCCAAATAGTAAACATTTTCAGCGCTTCCTCTCTTGTTACACGCTGGTTAAGATTCCATCCTTTATCATAAAACCCATCTACATCTTTTCTAGTAACAGCTGCATAGAACTCAATTAGAGGATCTCCAATCTCCACTGGAGCATCTGTGCCACCGGGTATAATAAGACCAAGATCAATTAAGTCTCTCCAGGCGTAGGCGTTATCGATCCGATCCAACCCAAGTCTATCAACAGCGAAATGAAGATCTCCAATTGCATGGGAAGGTTGCATTGAGGGAATTATTCCAAGTTTAAGAAATCGCTTCTGATCAATTGGCATAATATTCTGTGAATGCTCAATGCGCCATCTGGGCTCAGCAAGTCCTGAATTATTGCCTATGCTTAAGGCTTCTTCATACCAATCTAGAACAACTCTGTTTGCATGATCACCAATGGCATGAGTAGCAATTTGAATTCCTGATTTGAGAGCTTTTAATAGCTTAGGTTTTGTTTCTTCTTCAATGAAAATAAAATGTCCATTTCCATCATAGTCATCATATTTTTCTAACAAGGCAGCCCCTCTTGAGCCCAAGGCGCCATCAGAATACATCTTAATGGTTCTTACTATAAGGTAATTATCCGGATCCAATAATGGACCTTCATCCAATAATCTTTCTGCAGGCAATCCATCATCAACCATTACATAGACTCTCTGCAATAATTCACCCTGAGATTTAATTTCCTTTAATATAGCAATATCATCATATGTTGCACCTGGGGTATGTATCTGAGTCCAACCTAAGCTCACATTCCTCTGCAAGCCTTGAAGAAATGCTTCTTTATCCATCGCTAATGATGGTTTCGGAGTAAGGTCTGTGACTAAACTCATAGCTGTATCGACAAGTAATCCAGTAAGTTGGCCGGCAGCATCTTGCTCAATAAAACCTCCTTGAGGATTAGGAGTGGCGGATGTAATGTTTGCTAAATCTAAAGCCATAGAATTTGCAACAATTGCATGACCATCTGCTCTTTCAAGAACCACAGGATTTTCTGGAGAAAATATATCTAAATCTTGCTTGGTTGGAAAACGTTTTTCAGGCCAAATCTTATCTATCCAGCCTCTTCCAACGATCCATTCACCTGACTCTTTTGTAAGAATATACTTCTTAACGGCTTCCAATGTTTCATTTAAAGAATTAATTCCTTGAAGATTTAGGGTCAATTCTCTATAACCAATTCCTTTGAGATGTCCATGGGCATCCACAAACCCAGGAAAAATATATTGGCCTGTTAAATCAATAATTTTAGGGGTTCCACAGAATAAATCTTTATCAAGAAGATTGTTGCTTACATCCACAATCAAACTATCTTTAATTGCAATAGTTTTGGCTGTTGGCTGATTCTTATTGCCCGTATAAACAGTTCCATTTGCAAGAATTAAATCAGCGAATATGCATTCAGCCATACTGGAAATGGATAATATTAAAAGAAATAATGATGAAACTAATCTTTTGCAGGCCATAGTAGAATTTATTTATTAAGTATCTTGGGCAGTCGGTCTTATAACAATCTCATTAACTGAAACGCCCGGGTCCTGCTGCAATGCATAAACAATGGATTCTGCAACTCTCTCTGCTGGTTGTGCAATAGCGCCCAGTCCTCTGCTCATCAAAGCCTCCATCATAGACTCATCCTTAATTGTAAATGCAAGTTCCGTTGTAAATGCTCCGGGGTAAATGCAAGTAACTTGAATTTTACCAGCCGACTCAACGCGGAGACCTTCAGAAATAGCTCGTACAGCATATTTAGTTCCAGAATAAACTGCACTTCCCGGCATGACTCTTTTGCCAGCTACCGATGAAATATTAATAATCTGACCTGATTCCCTTTCAAGCATGTGTGCATAAACTGAATCAATTCCATATAAGACACCTTTAATATTTACATCAATCATTTGATCCCATTCATCTGTTCTGCCTTTCTTAATTAGTGATAAGGGCATGATTCCAGCATTGTTTACCAATGAATCTATGCGTCCAAAAGTCTTTATTCCGTGCTGAGCCAAAGCATGCATCTGCTCTTTAGAGGTTACGTCTGTAACCATATAAGTTGAGGCATCAGAGCCTAATTCAGCGCAAAGCTCCTTCAGCTTTTCTTCTCTTCTTGCTCCTAAAATAACTTTTGCTCCATGGCTCACTAACATTCTTGCAGCCTCTCTTCCAAAGCCTGAGCTAGCACCAGTAATCATTACAACCCTATCTTTTAAATCATTCATTTATTCTCTCCCTAAAATTTCGTGCGTTTTATAATACTCGATTATCCTCTGCTTCCATCGGCCAGTAAAACTATCGAATTCTTTCTTTTCAACTAAAAACTCTTTAAACAGCAGATCCCTATCCACCATTAAAATTGCAATGGAGTCTATGTTGGTTTCATACATAACATTATGCGCATTGGCATAGGCTGCGCCTTGCAAGAAATAATCTTCTATCCAATCTTTTCGTTTAATCTTTTTAGCAGTTTTAAAATCTATGATAGTAGGCCTGCCCTTAAAGACTCCAATGCAATCTGCTGTTCCGGCATATAAACCATCAACAACCAAGCCAGATTCAAGCCCCCAGACCTCATCAATATCAACCAGACAATCATCAACAAACCTTTTTGCTATTTGATGCGCCATTAGACCTAAGCGATCTTCTGAAAAATCTTGCCACTCAACTCCATTAAGATAGTTTTCAATTGCTAAGTGAACTGCAGTTCCTATGGTTGTGGCCTCAAGGACAACCTCCTTTGCAGTTTTTGGTCCAACTCTTCTTTTCCATGCATCAATCCCAGAATGATCACCGGTCGCAGAAAGTATTGTGGTGACAGAGGGAACTAAATTTTCCTTAGAATCTTGATAATAACGAACGTCATTTTTTTCAACGCGAATCAACTCAGGATATGTGTACTTATTATTAATCATTACAAGGAGTTAATTGATAGATGAGCCGCCATCAACTGAGATGATTTGTCCCGTGATAAATGAGGATCTTTCTGACAAAAGAAAAGCAACCATCTCCCCAATCTCTTCAGGCTCGCCTATTCTTCTTAACAACGAAGACTTCTCTAGAGCTTCCTTGGCACTTGGCTCTTCTTCAAAATACCTTTTAACGCCTGGTGTATTAATAGTTCCAGGTGAAACTGCATTCACTCTAATATTTTTTCTTGCTAATTCTTTTGCAACCGATTGAGTTAAATTATTGACTGCGGCTTTGCTGGCAGCATAAATAGAATTAAATGCATAACCTGTTAAGGCAGAGTTTGAGGAAATATTTACTATTGATGCCGGATTACCATGATGTTTTAAATACTTAATTTCAGCCTGCAAGCACTTCCACAAGGCTGTGAAAGTTAAATCTAAAGTTGCTTGCACATCTTGGAGCGCATAATCCTCAACTGGTCCAATGCCTTTGGAGGCAGCTGCGTTATTGCAAATACAGTCAAGACGGTTAAATTTTTCATGTGCAAACTCAATCATTGCTGCGATAGCAGTCTCATCCGTTAGATTGGCTTGAAAGCTAATCGCGGCATCCGGGATATTAGAATTAATTTGATCTGACACTTTCTTGGCAGCATCTCCATTCAAATCAACTAAGACAACCTTTGATCCATGGGCGGCAAGAACTTTGGCTATGCCCTCTCCGATGCCTTGGCCCGCGCCAGTAATAAGTGAAATTTTTCCATCTAGATCCATATTAGAGTCCAGTTAAATTATTTTTTAAAAAACTAATTACGTGTTGATAAGTATCCATTTTATCAGTTTCATTAAGGGTTTCATGCCTAGCACCCTGAATCAATAATAACGTACTCTTACAGCCAGACTCAACAAGGCTATTGTGCAACTCTGTAGTTCCCTTGCCCATGCCGCCAACCGGATCTTCACTGCCAGAGAAAACTAATACAGGCATCTCTTTTGAAATTAATCCTAGGTTGTTTGGAATGAAGATATTTGAAACACCCTCAATGACATCTAACCAAAGCTGATTGGTTACCACAAACCCACACAAGGGATCTTTCGTATAATCGTCTACACTTGATTGATCTCTTGTGAGCCAGTCATTGGGCGTATTCGTATCCTTAAACTTTGCATTAAAACCTCCAAAGATAGTTTTATGGAGAAAATTACTATAGCCAGAAGGTCCAAGTCTCATTGTTTCAATCCTAACCAGTAATTTTTGTACAATAGTTTCGAGAGCTTTAGGTTTGGAAGAACCTGAAATGAGGGCTGCATTAAAATCTGTAACTTTTTGAAGAGCGGACATTGCAATCCAGGAACCCATGCTATGGCCAAGTAAGATATGAGGCAATTCTGGGTATTGCATCACTGCCCATTTATGAATCAAAATGAGATCATCCACAAGACAATCCCAACCGCCCTGTGCAGCAAAAAAACCCATCTTGCCATCCACCAGCCTATCTCCATGACCCCGATGGTTATGAATAATTACATGAAAGCCCTCGTTATTTAAGTGACTAATAAAGTGCTTGTATCTCCCTAAATGCTCAGCCATGCCATGTGAAATTTGGAGAACTCCAAAAATTAAATCCTGCTTTGATTCATGCAGTACAAAATCTAATGTGTCTTGGGAACTATTATCTAATGGTATTATCTGCATAAGAATATAAAATAACATGTAATAGGTAAAAATTATGCACGATATATATATTTCTGGGACAGGCCACTGGAAGGCTCAGCATCTAGTCACAAATGAGGAGATTGTTTCATCATTTAATGAATATGTTCGGCTCTACAACATAGAACATGAGGAAGAAATATTAAAGGGCTCCAAAGAAGCTTTGGGACCCTCTTCTGTTGAATTCATTGAAAAGGCATCGGGCATTAAAACTAGATATCTAATTGATAAGAAGAATTGTTTAGATATTAACGTGATGAAGCCTATTTTAAGTCCAGAAAATCCAGGCAAAATCTCAATACTAGCAGAAATGAGTATTCATGCTGCAAAAGAAGCGCTTGATCAAGCAGGTATTCAAGCCAAAGATGTCGATGCGGTCATTCTTGGAACATCTCACATTTCTAGGAACTATCCTGCAATAGCATGCGAGGTAATGGATGAGCTTGGCATTGAAGGTTATGGTTATGACATGCTCATTGGGTGCTCTTCAACTACGTTTGCTATTAGCAATGCCTACAGCGACATAGCCTCAGGATTGGCTGATACTATTTTAGTTATTAACCCTGAGCTAACCTCCCCTCACAATGATTTCACTCTTAGAGATAGTCATTTTATATTTGGAGATGCTTGTGTTGCCACAGTTGTTCAGAAGGATTCAACCTCAAAAAATAGAGCTAGAATTCTTGATAGAAAATTAGTCACTCAATTTTCAAATAATATTAGAAGTGATTTTGGTTATTTAAATAGAGTGGAAGAGCCTCCAAAGGATAAGAAAGATTTATTTTTTAAACAAAATGGTAAGGGTGTCTTTAAAGAGGTCTGCCCAATGGTTGCAAGTCTCGTTACCGATCAATTGAGTCGTCTTGATATTCCAGTTTCAGATATTTCTCAATTCTGGCTTCATCAAGCCAATGCAAATATGTGTCGAGTAATAATGACCAGAATACTTGGAACAAGTGACTATGATCCCGATATGGCCCCTATGATTTTAAGTGAGTTTGGAAATGTTGCATCTGCAGGATCCGTTCTCTCCTATCACCTGAACAACAATCTTCAGAAAGGTGATAAAGGAATCATTTGTTCGTTTGGTGCTGGATATTCTATTTGCTCTCTTGTTATTGAGCGAGCCTAAAATACTGGAATGAAATATTTTCTGCCTTTGCTTGTCATTGCATGCTCGGTCATAGGATCTTTAGCTAATGTCTTTATAAGCTCTGATAGCTGGTATGTGGATCTCGTAAAAAGCCCGCTGAACCCACCCAGCTTCGTCTTTGGAATTGTATGGCCAATTCTTTATGCGCTAATGGCATTTGTATCATTTAAGTCAGCAGATAAAATTTGGAAACTATTCATACCGCAGTTAATACTTAACGCAGCTTGGTCGTGGATGTTCTTTTTTATGCATGCACCTTTGTTGGCATTAATAAATATCACGATACTGATATTTTTAAATCAAAAGATCTTAGTAATCCTAAAAATTGAATCTAAATTATTATTTTGGCTATATTTACCATATGTCTTATGGCTTTCATTTGCAGCATTCTTAAATGCTTCGATTGTTTTTCTAAATTAGAAAATTCCTATTACCAAGCCTGTCATGCATGAGGCAAGCGTTGCCCCAACCAGTGCTTTTAAAGAAACTTTAATCAGATCATTTTTTCGCTCTGGCGCCATTGCGCTAATACCTGAAACCAAAATACCAACTGAAGAGAAGTTAGCAAAGCCACACAAAGCATAAAGAGTGATCAGTTTTGATCTTTCAGATAAGACACCTGGTTCAATGTTAGCCAAAGCACCATATGCAACAAATTCATTTAGGGCGGTTTTTAAGCCAAGTAACTCAGCAGAAGCCAAAGTTTCTGACAGCGGAATTCCCATTAACCACACAATTGGAAAAAACATATACCCTAATATTAATTGCAGAGAGAGATCAGTAATTCCAACCCAGCCACCTGCAATCCCTAAAATAGAATTAAGTAGCGAAACTAATGCAATAAAAGCAATAAGAATAGCACCAACGTTAAGACAGATATCCAAGCCATCACGAGTTCCCCTGGTAATTGCATCCATTGAACTGTCATAGACTTTAGGAATTGAATTACCATCAAAGTTAGTAACTTCTGCAGACGGAATCATAATATTTGCGTACATGATTGCCGCTGGAATAGAAAGAATAGAGGCTGAGACAAGATGTTGTATTAAATTCAAATCCGGAAACTGTGGTTGGAGCATAGAAACTAAAGCAATCATGATAGAGCCAGACACAGTGGACATACCCGCAGTCATTAGAATTAGAAGTTCTTTTTCGCTCATCCGCGAAAGATATGGTCGCACGAGTAACGGCGCTTCGACCTGACCCATAATAATATTAGCAGTAGCGCCTAGACCGATTGGTCCCCCAATATTAAAGAGTTTCTCAAAAACCTTTGAAACAGCTCTAATTATCAAAGGCAATATATTCCAAAACCAAAGCAAGGCTGAGAGACTAGAAATAACAATAATTAAAGGCAGTATTTGAAAGGCAAAGATCATTGAATTACCAGCACCAGATGCCTCAAATGGAGAATTAGAGGAATTACTTAAATAACCAAATACAAACTCAGCACCCTCTTGTGTCGCTGCCTGTAATGAACTTACGCCATCAGAAAGATAAGCAAATATTTGGACAATAAATGGGATTTTCAACAAAGCAAAGGCAAGAATAATTTGAAAAATAATGGCTACAAAAATGTATCTATAGTTAATGGAGGTGCGGTTTTGAGAGAATGGAATGGCAATGCAAACCAAGCCAACGAAACCAATTAGAATTTGTAAAATAGATGTAATAGTCATGGCTTAGTATAACTTAATTGCTTTCAGTCTTTCCTCTAAGAAATCATGTGCGCTAATGCTCTCAAGGGAATCATCAACAATAGAATGAAGCTCTACATTTGGAGATGGATGAAGAAAAAAAGGCATGCTATATCTAGAGGATCCGCTTGCGTTGTGATCAACTACTCTGTGAGAAGTGCTTTTTAATTGCTGCCTTGTAACCAGCTGCATCATGTCTCCTATATTACAAACAATTGATTTGCTTTTTGCATCAATTGGGATCCAATCACCGTCTGGATTCTTAACTTCTAAACCTGATTCCTCTGCACCAACCAATAAAGTAATTAAATTGATATCAGCATGCGCCCTTGCTCTATAGATGTTTGAAGTATCAGAGACTGGAGGATAATGGAGAAGTCGAAGCAATGAATTTCCTTTGCTAACCCAGTCATCAAAAAAATTGGGTTCTTTGTGCAATATCACTGCTATAGCACTCAAGACCTTCATCCCAAGTAGATTTAAATCATTGAATAAGCCATCAAATTGAGAATTAAATTCAGGCAGTTCAGCAACATTTATATTTGAAGTAATTCTTGCATCAAAGGAGTCATCCGTGATCGGGCCGTGATGCCAGAATTCTTTCATGTCAGGAGTAGTTTCACCTAATGCAGTTTCTTTGCCAAATGGTGTGTATCCCCTAGCGCCTCCCATCTCAGGGTGAGCGTAAGTATTCTTTGTAGCTTCTTCTAATTCAAAGAATTTCTTGCTCATAGAATAGCTTGCAGACAATAGATCATCATCAATACCATGGTCAGTAATTGTAAAAAATCCATGGGTTGTTAAAGCATTTTTAAGGGCTTTAATAGTATCGGGATCCCGATCATTGATTAGGGAAAAAGAAAATTCAGGTATTGAATTGAAAGACATGTTTTATTTTAACAAAAAAAAGGGCGGTGAATACCGCCCTTTTTAAAATTAACCTCTCTTAGAATGAGAATTTATAAGTAAAGCCTAGTTGCGCTCTCCAAATACTATTCACAGCTGATTTTCTAATTCCTTTTGGATTGCTTGAATTGTATCCATAAGCGTAGTCAGGATAACCTCTGCCTTTATAATTAGGATATATGTACTTAGTAAAGTCTTCGTTCATGTACATATCTAATACAGCCATTTTACCGTTATAAGGACCATACTTAGCTTCACCTTTATCTGAATCAATTAGATTAAGTAGATTCATAATTCCTAAGCTAATAACAAACTCATCTTCTGCTCTAAAGCCAGGGAGAATTTGAGTAATTTTAAGATCTAAAGATGTTCTCCATGGATATTCATACACTCCATTAGGAACTATCTGACCAGCATAACCTTGTAAGCCTAACTTGTTATAAAGAGTGTCTAAAACTTGAGCTGCAATCGCTAGATCAGGAGCTGCACATGAACCCCAACATACGTTAGGATCAGAGACACCAGATGGGACGTATAAGAGATGTGAGCTATCATCATTAAGATTCTTTTCATATCCGAAAGCTTCTCGTTGATATGCAGTGCCACCATAATTTCTTGAGGTATAAGTATCCCAAGAATATGTTCCTGGTAATCCAGACTTTCTTTCAAAATATAGATTAAAAGTAGTTGGCTTGTCAGCACCTAAGAAGTAATGTGTAGAAGATGCTGTTGCAAAGAATCTGTGCTCTGTCTCATAGATAGAACGTTGTGCTGTTCTATTGTTGTAATCAGAAGCAGCATATTTACCGTAACTAGAGTTAGCAGTTGTAGAAGCCATTCCACTTAATTCTTGGATATCCTGGTGGGTATAACCCATTGAGAATGAGCCATCACCATCATTAAAGTATCTTGAGAAAGCTACTGACCAAACATCTCTCTCGCCACCACTCTCAGTATAAAGACCACCTTTATAGGTACCTCTTCCTGTTTGATTGTAGATAGGTCTTCCATCGGGAGCTTTTAATGTTGGAGTTAAAGGTTGATCACCATTTAAAGGTGAGCCATCAATAATTTTATACAAAGCTTCTTCTTGATCAGAATGTAGATAGGTAGCAGTCATTAACCAATCACCCATCTGTCTGTCATAAGTCAAATTAAGGGTTTTAGTTTCAGGCCATGTAAAACTTGGTGCAATAAAGTTAATTACAGCATCAGTTAACGGTGCATTTTGAATGGCAGTGTTTACACAAGCAGGAAGTGTAGAGGTAACACCACTTGTAGGATCACATCCAGGAGCATTGCTGCCATTGTATGCGGCTATTCTAACCCCATCATTGGTATAAGCATTTGAAATCCATACCGTTGGAAGTTTAGAAGAGAACGTTCCATACAAACCTTTCAATGAACTAACGTCATCAATCTCGTACTCAAAACTAAGTCTGTAGTTTAAAAGATCTGTTCCAGCAATGCCGCCATTTGCAAAACCGTAAGTATCTTTAAAACCTTGGTTTAATGAAGGAGCATCGTCTGAGTCAAATTCGTCGTATCTTAATCCTAAGAGTACATTTAATTTATCTGATACTTCAATCTCGTCTTGGAGATACAAAGAAGTTAGATTGTATGTAAATACAGCCGCTCCGCCCTGCTCTGTTAAGATCTCTAGAGTTATTGTGAAAAAATCCAGTTGCTTGCTGACTTTCAAAACCACTAATACCATCAAAATCATACTGACCATTTTGCGCAACGATAAATACGTTGTAAATATCCCATTCTTTTGTTTCATAACCAGCTGTCCACTTATGATTATCATCGTAGTAAGTTAGCTTAGCTTTAAAGAAAGTATTTTCTGTTTGAAGGGCGTTAGCACTTCTAAAAATATCTGGACCTAGCTCACAAGTGATCTCTCTAGCACCACAATTCTCAATTGTAAAAGATGGCAGATTTTGTCCAACAGGCGACATTTGTGAAGTTTTTTGCTCTTTTGTAGAGTAGCTAATTTCAGTAATTAAATCGTCTGACCAATTAGAAACAAGCAAAAGTCCGTCGGTTGTTGTGTTTTCACCTTTTTGATACTCGGCTGATGAAAAGGCGAAATCACCGTATGAACTATTTGCGCCATTTAACTTGGAACTTTCAACTTCTTTATGGTTCAAGGTTAAGCGATGATTGTCTGTAATATTAATATCAAATCTTGCTGTTATAAATTCTTGAGCAGAAGAATTGCTTGATGTGTAACTTAGAGGGTCAAAGCCATACTTATTCTTAGCAATATTTCTAATTTGATCAACTTCAGCAATTGTAATGCCTTGTTCATTTGGAAGGCCTGAACCAATAGGTCCATGCGTGATCGGCTTGTTGATGGTAGCTTCTTCGTAAGTTACGAAGAAATATGCTTTGTCTTTAATAATTGGGCCGCCAAATGTAAAACCTTCAGATGTATCTTCTAGATCAAAGCTATATTCATCACCATTGGATTCGTCTCCCATGAGAGAGTCGCCTCTATCGTATGAAAAGAACTCGCCAGAGAATTCATTCGTACCAGATTTAGTGATTACCTCAATAACACCACCTCTAAAGCCAGAGTACTCAACTGATGCTGGGGCAACTTTTACGGAAAGCTGCTCAATAGCGTTTAAAGAAATTGGGCTTCTTTGAGCTGGGTAACCATTAGCATTTAGACCAAAGTCATCGTTAAAAGAAACACCATCCACTCTTAGATCATTTGTTCTTGGGTGAGCGCCTGCGATAGAAATAGCTTCATAGTTATCTTCAGCATCGTCCAAAGAAACTAATGGGTTTAATCTAACAAAGTCTTTAAGATCTCTGTTTACAGAAGCATTCTGAGCAATGTCTTGAGCTGTTAGAGCTGTTCCAAAACCATATCCTGTATCCAATGAGACACTTCTGGTAGCAACGACTACAACCTCGTCAATAGATTCAAGGGCAAAATTTAGCCTGCGAGTGTCACCAACAACTAAAGTAATGCCTGATGCTGTTTCAGAATTATATGCACCGGATTGAACGCTTACATCGTAAGGTCCACCAGGCTTGAGGCCACCTGCATTAAATCTACCATTTGCACTAGTTGTTCTAGTAATGGTTGTGTTTGTTGGAGTATAAGTAACACTAACATTCGCCCCGCTCACTGGAGCTCCGGCTGAATTAGTTACCACACCAGTGATATCAGATGTAAGTTCCTGCGAAAAGGCTGGGATAGCTATTAAGGCAACAACAAAGAATAAGTTACGCAAAGATTTCATAATTTCCTCTAAAAATTAATATTGGACTTCTACCTGAATTCTATACTTCTTTTGGTGGGAATAAAAGTAACAATTAAGTAACAATTAAAAAATTCTCTTAGACTTCAATGGTTTTAAATTTTGTGTAATCCTGAAGTGCTTCAGGAATAGTAATTAAGCTCTTTTGGTCATAGCAATTCTCGATAATTGCTATGAGAGTTCTGCCCGCTGCCAGAGCAGATCCGTTGAGGGTATGAGCGAACTGAGTTGTTCCATCTTGCTTAAATCTAATTTTAGCTCTTCTTGCCTGAAAGTCAGTGCAGTTTGAGCAGGATGATATTTCTCTAAAACTCTCTTGGCTGGGAATCCAAACCTCTAAATCGTATGTTTTAGCCGCTGAGAAACCTAGGTCGCCAGTGCAAAGCTCTATCACCTGGTAAGGGAGATTAAGCTCTTGCAAGATTGTCTCAGCATTTTTAGTGAGAGATTCCAATGCTTCGAATGAATGATCTGGATGGCATATTTGCACAAGTTCAACTTTTTCAAATTGATGTTGTCGAATTAATCCGCGGGTATCTTTTCCATAGCTTCCTGCCTCAGATCTAAAGCAGCTTGTATGGGCAGTAAGTTTTATTGGCAGTGAATCCAATGAAATAATTTGATCTCGATATAGATTTGTTAGAGGCACCTCAGCGGTTGGAATTAGGTAATAATCATCGGTTAATTGAAATAGATCATCTGCAAACTTGGGAAGCTGACCGGTTGCTTGAAGAGATTCAGTATTAGCTATTAAAGGAAGGTAGTGCTCTTCATATCCATGCTCTTCTGCTTTATCAAGCATAAAAGAGATTAGTGCTCGCTGCAGTTTTGCTACCTTGCCAGTCAAAACAGAGAAGCGAGAGCCTGCAAGAATATTAGCCGCATCCATATTAATAAGAGAGGTAATGTCTAGATGATCTTTTCCTCCAAAGACAAGAGGCTTGCCAAAATCTCTAATTTTAATATTGTCTTTTTCACCTGCACCATGTGGCACTGAAGATGCGGTAGATTCGGAATATCTAATAAAAAAGCTTGCAAAGAAGATTGGATGTCAGTGAGAGTTTTTGAGCAAGAATCAAGCTCACTTTTAACCTCAGCTATTTGTTGATTTAATGTTGTGTCATCTTTCCCTTCTTTCTTCAAGAGACCATAATCTTTAGAGAGAGCATTTCTTTTTGCTTGCAAAGCTTCTGTTTGTATCTGGGCTGCTTTTCTATTAACCTCAAGATCCTCAAAAATTTTTAGATCTAATTTATATTTTTTTGATGAAAGACTATCGGCAACTAAGGCTGAATCAGCTTTTATTAAATTTGTATCAATCATTTTTAAGAAGTTTTAAATAGAGCATATGCTATGTAAGTGCCAAGTATGCATGAGCCAATGGAAGCTAAGACATAAACTAAAGCATTTATATCTCGTCCATTATATAACATTTCAATTGTTTGCTGAGAGAAAGCTGACATGGTGGTAAATGATCCAAGAAAGCCAACCACTAAAAATAAATATAGATTATCTTTCAAATCAGCTAACTGCGTCATTGCAATGCCAATACAAAAGCATCCAAGAAAATTAACCACCATAATCCCAAGAGGCAGGGAAAAAAATGTATGGTTCTTTAAGCTCTCATTTAATAAATATCTTAGCGAAGCCCCTGCTCCGCCTCCAAAAGCAATATATAGAATCTTAATCATAATCTTATTAACTCTATTCCGTGCTCAATCCCTAAATTATCAGTGTATCGAATAAGACTTAAAATATTTTTATTAAATATAAATTTAATTTCTGGAGAATTATCTGCTGGGAGAATGCTGAAGTTATTAGAGTCATGAGGCATTATTGTATATTCGGTGGATTGAGAGCTTAAACCTGAAAGCAATACCTTGATAAAAATACTATTAATATCCTCTAGGCTCATGGTTCGAGACTGATTGAGCTCAAGATCAAAAATTGTCACCTTATCTTGACTGACTTCATAACGCTCTTTAAAGGGAGATAATATATTCACAACAAACCCTTTGGTGGTATTAAATAATATCTCTCCAGCGGACTCTTCTATCTTTAGATCAGATTGATTTAATGATCTTTCAACAAAAGAATAGTTATGAGACAAAGCTTCATTAAGTAAATCCGCAAGATTGCTTTGATCGGCAAAGGTAAAGGATGAAAATAAACTGAGAGAATAAAATATTCTTGCGATCATTGCTGTTTAGGAACAAGTACTTCCCTACTTCCATTGCTACTCATCTCTGAAACTAAGCCCGCAATTTCCATGGCTTCAATTAATCTGGCAGCCCTGTTATAGCCTATTCTAAATTTTCTTTGAACAGCCGAAATGGAAGCCCTTCTTGATTCAATAACAAAGTTTACGGCCTCATCATAAATCTCATCATCTTCATCGGATGATTCAGAAGCATCTGAGCCTGACCAACCTGGTATCGGGCCTGTCTCTTGAAGATCAGAGGTGATCTCATCAAGATAATTAGGTTCAGCTCTCTTTTTCCAACTATCAACAACTCTATGCACTTCATCATCACCAACAAATGCTCCGTGCACTCTAATAGGCACTCCCTGGCCTGATGGCATATATAACATGTCTCCCCATCCGAGTAACTGCTCAGCACCACCCTGATCTAAAATAGTCCTTGAATCAATTTTAGAGGATACCTGGAAAGCAATTCTGGTTGGTACATTGGCTTTAATTAAACCTGTGATTACATCCACTGAAGGTCTTTGAGTTGCAAGAATTAAATGTATGCCTGCTGCTCGAGCTTTTTGGGCAATCCTAGCAATAAGATGCTCTACCTTCTTTCCAACCAACATCATCATGTCAGCAAATTCATCTACGACGACGACTATTGAAGGAAGTTCTTCTAACTCAATCTCATCCTCTTCTTTAAAAGGATCGAATAAAGGTTGCCCTGCTGCTTTGGCTTCTGCTACTTTTTGATTAAAGCCAGCCAAGCCTCTTACACCCAATTCTGACATTAATTTATATCTTCTATCCATCTCAGCAACACACCATCGAAGGCCATTTGCTGCATCTGTCATATCTGTAATTACTGGAGTCAAAAGATGAGGTATGCCCTCATAAACTGATAATTCAAGCATTTTAGGATCGATCATAATCAAGCGAACATCCTTAGGATCAGATTTAAACAATAAGCTCAGTAGCATCGCATTAATACCAACAGATTTACCAGACCCCGTGGTTCCTGCAACCAATAAATGAGGCATTTTTGCTAAGTCCACCACAATTGGCTTCCCTGCAATATCTTGTCCTAAAGCAAGAGATAAAGGAGAAACTGATTTATTAAATACATCTGAAGATAAAATTTCGGTCAAACGGACCATTTTTCTGTTTGTATTAGGGATCTCTACACCAACCACTGACTTGCCCTCAATCACCTCAACGACTCGAACACTTTTAACCGCAAGAGATCTAGCAATATCTTGGGCAATGTTAGTAATCTTACTGGCCTTTGTGCCTGGGGCAGGTTGAATTTCAAATCTTGTAACAACTGGCCCTGGTATCACTGAAGTAACTTTTGCCTCAACACCAAATTCGTCTAACTTAACTTCTAGCAAATCAGCTAACTGATTTAGCTCATCTTGACTCAAGGAAGATCCATCATCCAAGGCACGATCAAGCAAATCAGTGGATGGCATCTCAGCATCAAGCTTGGAATCTTTTGATTTATACACTGTAGATGAAGCTTTAGAGATCTCTTCCTTGGCAGAAGATGGCTCAGATAAAATTGTTTTTGCAGCTGAAGCTAAAGGCTCTGATGAATCTTCTGATGCAGGTTTAGTCTTAGGGAGATTTAACTCTCTAGGCTGAGCATCAGAAAGTGGTTTTTCTGGTGGTATTTTTTTAGTTTTAAAAAACTCTTTGATGTCTATTGATTGAACCTTCTCAAAACTCATTAAAGCAAAAGCTTTAAGCGCATTCATTAAATATGAGGTTACTGATAATGAGTAGCGGCCAACTGAATCAATAACTGTAAGCCATGAAAATGAAAAAGTTAACGAGGCGGCTATGAGTGTGAAAATAAAGATAAAAAGTAACGAGCCAACCACACCAAATATATTTGAAAGGTTCGTGAAAATAATCTCTCCTAAAATACCGCCCGAGGATCCTTGTGGAAAAAAATCTCCGCTAAAGTAGTATTCACAGATTGTTGAAAAAGAAAGAACCAATACAGTCGCCGAGCTTAGTTTAACAAGTGTGTAAAGATTGTTCTTAGGCTTATAAAAGAATAGGAGTCGAATTGCTGCAAATGAAGCAATAAATAAAATAAGATAAGCTCCCATGCCAGCAACTGAAAAAAGTGCATCTGAAAGGTATGCACCAAATGGGCCTCCAAGATTAACAACGGAATCTGAAAGCGAAGCTACAGATGAGAAACTAGGGTCAAGAGCCGAATAAGAAAGCAGAGAGATAAATATATAGAGCGCAGAACCCAGACATAAAAATGCTATAACATTTTTTAAGGTACCTGCTGATAGATTTGAATCTTCTGATTGTTTAACGATAGTAATCTCCGGTTTCAAATATTATATTTGAAATAGTTTATTAAGTTAGAAAAGATAACAATTTCTTTACACTCTATCTTATAATTCACACATGGAATATCAACATCACAAGCTCATTATCTTAGGTTCAGGTCCAGCAGGTTATGCTGCAGGTATATATGCTGCGAGAGCAGGCTTAAATCCAATACTTTTAACCGGAGCTGAGGAAGGTGGTCAACTTACCACAACAACAGATGTTGAAAACTGGCCGGGAGACTCAGACGGATTGCAAGGACCAGAGTTAATGCAACGCATGAGAAAACACGCTGAGATGTTTGATGTAAAAATTATCAATGATCACATTCATGAAACTATTCTAGGTGATGGTCCATTGAAACTTCATGGCAGTCAGAACTGGTCCTCGGATGCTCTAATCATTTCAACTGGAGCGAGCGCCCAATATCTTGGCTTACCTTCTGAAAAAGAATTTCTAGGGAAAGGTGTTTCTGCATGTGCTACTTGTGATGGATTCTTTTATAAAAATCAAGAAGTTGCTGTGGTTGGTGGTGGTAATACTGCCGCAGAAGAGGCTTTGTATTTATCAAGAATATGCTCAAAAGTTCATTTAATTCATCGAAGGGATAAGCTTAGAGCTGAAAAGATCCTTCAAGATAGAGTTGCTGAAGCTGTGAAAGAAGGAAAAATTGAAATGCATTGGAACTCACAGTTACAAGAAGTTCTTGGAGATCAAAGAGGTGTGCATTCCATAAAAATCTCAGAAAATGATAGTTCAAATACTCTGGACCTTAACGGGGTTTTTATCGCAATTGGGCATCATCCAAATACAGAAATTTTTAAAGGTCAACTAGATATGGAAAATGACTACATCACCATTAAGTCTGGCACCAATGGTTTTGCAACAGCAACAAGCACTCCGGGTGTTTTTGCTGCAGGAGATGTTTCAGATCAAATATACAGACAAGCAATTACTTCTGCAGGTTTTGGCTGCATGGCAGCCCTTGATGCAGAAAGATTCTTATCAGAATAGCTTACTGACCTGAGACCCAAAATACAGCGCCCATCACAGCAACTACTACTATAAGTAGAGCTACTTTGGCATCGCTTGCACTATCCTCATTTTCTTCTTGTGATTCAAAATATTCTTTAAGATGATCCGACATTTATTACTCCTTGTGATTTAAAACAACTCTTCCTTGCTGGCCGCCCTGAAGAATTATTTGAATTTCTTCGCCTAACTGTTCTTTGGAAACCTCTTTAGTTGAGCCAGATAAATCTAGCTTCCACTCGTTAGCAAATTTTTTCCATAAACTTTCTTTAAATTCAATGGGAGTTTCTGCTGAATCAATCCCACACAGATTAATGCCTCTTAAAATAAATGGAAAAACAGTTGTATTAATTTCAATGCCGCCAACGTTTCCGCAACACGATACTACGCCATGCGGAGCAATTTCAGAGAGAAGTTTGCTTAATATGCTGCCGCCAACCGTATCAACTGCACCAGCAAATAACGGCCTTGCCATCGGTTTAGAAGGTTCGTTTAAGTAGTCTTCCCTGAGAATGATTGAGGTAGCGCCTAATTGAGTTAAAAAATTCTTAGCTTCTGACTTGCCAGTCAAAGCACTGACATTAAATCCTAATTTAGATAAGATCATTACCGCAACAGATCCTACTCCGCCAGTTGCGCCGGTAACCATTATTGGGAGTTCACTGCTTGGTTTAGAATCCATTATTTTGATCACACTTGCGGCTGCCGTTATCCCAGCGGTTCCTATCGACATTGCCTCTAAGGCAGAAAGATTTTCTGGTTTTTTAACAATCCAACCCTCAGGAACAGTAATGAACTCCCCAAATCCTCCGGGCGTATTCATTCCTAGATCATAGCCAGTAACTATAACTGCATCGCCCTCAGCAAATAATGTTGAAGCTGAGTCTGTTACAACACCGGCAGCATCAATACCAGGCACAAAAGGATAATTTCTTGTGACACCTTTGACACCAGTTGCTGATAATGCATCTTTATAATTAAGAGATGAGTGAGAAACTTGAATCTGCACAAACCCCTGCTCGGGTTTAATTAAATCCAGTTCAGCTATAGAGGCTGAAAAGTTACCTTCTGATTCTTGAATATAATAAGCTGAATACTTCATTACCTTGGGGTCATTCTCATTCCAGAATCCAAACGAATGGTTTCTCCGTTTAGATAAGTATTTTCAACAATGTGTGCTGCTAGCGAACCAAATTCTGCTGGCTCACCAAATCTATGAGGGAACTGAGTTGACTGAAGCAAAGGTTCTCTAACCTTTTCTGGGGCCATTTTCATTAAAGGAGTATCAAAAATACCAGGTGCGATTGTATTTACCCTGATTGAATGTCTTGCAAGGTCCCTTGCTGCAGTTAAGGTTAACCCAATGACGCCAGCTTTTGAGGCGCTGTATGCAGACTGCCCAATCTGACCTTCGTAACCAGCCACTGATGCGGTGTTGATAATAACGCCCTTCTCACCTGACTCTGACTCATCGTTTTTATCCATAAGTTCAGCTGCTAAGCGCATGACATTAAATGTTCCAACAAGATTAAGGTCTATGATGAATTTAAAATGATCTAATGGATGAGGGGCTTCTTTACCAAGAATTCTTCCGCCGTAACCCGTGCCTGCACAATTAATTGCAACATCAAGCCTTCCAAAAGACTCTTTGATGAATGTCATCGCATCTATTACAGGCTGCTCTTCCATGATATTTGTATTGATATATTTAACATTATCGTCGCCTAATTCATCGCAAATAGCTTTGGCGTTATCGTCGTTGATATCAAGAATCATGACCTTTGAGCCATGGGCAACAAAATGTCTTGTAGATGCTTCACCTAATCCAGATGCACCGCCAGTGATTGCTATAACTTTATCCTTAAGTTCCATGTTATTTCTCCTGCTTTCCTAATTAATTGGTAATCAATAATTAGCTAATGTTTGTTGTAAATGCTGAACAATTATACCTATAAATTTACAAATCATTCGAATAAAAATGTCGACTAATATAATTGGCATCAAAATTGCATATTAGATTATGTAACTTTAATTAATTTTCTAAAAAAGGAGTAAATATGAAAAGATTATTTTTGTTTATGGGGCTAACTATAATGTTATCCATGCCTACATTTGCCGCAGTAAGTGCAAACGTTGCTTTTGCATCTGACTATGTCTGGAGAGGAATGACTCAAAGCGACGGTCCTGCAATACAGGGTGGTTTTGACTTTGAAGATGAAAGCGGTTTTTACGCAGGAATCTGGGGCTCTAATGTGAACTTTAATGATGGTGCTGGCAGTGAGCTAGATTACTACGCAGGATATGGCTTCTCGCTTGGAGACATCGGAGTTGATATTGGATACATAGCCTTTGATTACCCGGAAAACCAAACTGGATTAGATTTTGAAGAAATCTATCTTGGCTTAAGCTTTGGCGATCTTGGTCTAACACTTGCTTCCGGTCAAGATGGAGCACCAGATTACACAGAAGTTTCCTATGGTCTGGGCCCTGTTTCTTTTGCATACGGTGAATACGATGACTATGGCGACAATTTAACAGTCAGTTATGGTTTTTCATGCGGATCATATGACTGTGGGATTACTGCATACGACTTTAGTGATAGCGGATATGGCGCTGATGAAGATGGCTTTTTCTTTTCAATATCTGCAAGTCTATAAGTCATGAAATTAGTCACTGCAATTATCAAACCCTTCAAACTTCAAGAAGTTAGAGAAGCCCTCGTTGCCGCAGGCATAGAGGGTTTAACAATCTCTGAAGTCAAAGGGTATGGCCGACAAAAAGGTCATGTAGAAATGTACAGAGGGGCTGAATACACTGTTGATACTCTCCCTAAAATAAAAATTGAAGTTATTACTCAAGATGATGACTTAACAACTGTAACCGAAACTATTATTTCATCCTCACACACTGGTGCCATTGGTGATGGGAAAATTTTTGTATCAAGTCTTGACGAAGTCATACGAATTCGTACAGGCGAAACTGGCAATGAAGCCATTTAATTAAGGAGTAAATTATGGAAGAAATTAAATTTGCCCTAGACACGTTTTATGCAATCATGTCTGGAGCTCTCGTTATGTGGATGGCAGCTGGTTTTACAATGCTGGAAGCCGGTCTAGTCCAGAAAAAAGATGTATCTGAAATTGTAACCAAGAATCTTGGGTTATTTTCAATTGCATGTGTAATGTACTTGGTATGTGGCTTTGTGTTGATGTATCCGTCTGACGCTATATTTGCAATTGCGGGCGGCCTAGATGAAGCGGGAGATGTTATTTCATATGGAATTTTACCTTCCATTGGAACTTCATGGGGGCTATCTACTGATATGCCTTTAGAAGAAATTGGTATGGCATACAGCATGGACTATTCTCAACAAGCAGACTTCTTTTTTCAAGTCGTCTTTGTTGCTACAGCTATGTCAATCGTTTCTGGCGCTGTCGCCGGAAGAATGAAGTTAATACCGTTTTTTATTTTCACAGTTATCCTAACTGGTTTCATCTACCCTATTCAGGGATACTGGAATTGGGGCGGAGGCTTTTTAAGTACTCTTGGTTATTCTGACTATGCAGGCTCAGGAACAGTGCATTTGTTAGGTGCGGCTGCTGCTCTGGGAGTTGTAACATTGCTTGGACCTAGGAATGGAAAGTACGGTGCAAATGGATCTGTTAATCCTATGCCTGGTTCAAATATTCCCCTGGCTGCTTTGGGTGTGCTAATCCTTTGGTTAGGTTGGTTTGGGTTTAATGGTGGCTCAGAACTAGTTATTAGCGATGAAGCTAGTGCTATTGCTGTTAGTCAGGTATTCCTTAATACAAACATGGCTGCTGCTGGTGGAGTTATTGGCGCATTAATATTGAGTCTTGCTATGACAGGCAAGAGTGATGTAACCATGGTAATTAACGGCGCTATTGCTGGTTTAGTAGCAATTACTGCTGGCCCAAGCGCTCCAAGTGGCGGTGAAGCTGTCATCATAGGCTTGATTGGTGGGTGCATTGTTTACGCATCCATTCTATTTTTTGATAGAACTTTAAGGATTGATGATCCTGTAGGAGCTATTTCAGCTCACGGTATCGTTGGAATTTTTGGAGTCATGGTTGTGCCATTCACAAATGCAGATGCATCATTAGTTACGCAGTTGTATGGAGTCCTTGCTATTGGTGGATTTGGATTTTTAGCAAGCTATGCATCGGTTTACTTGATCAATCGAGTCATGCCAATTAGAGCTTCAGACGAGGAGCAATCAGTTGGGCTTGATGTTTCAGAGATAGGCGTAGAAGCATATCCTGAATTTAAGTAGATAAGACACAAGCAAACTGCTTGCAAAATAAAAAAGCCGTCATAAGACGGCTTTTTTTTTGCCTTAAAACTCCTTTTGCACTCAAATAGATCACAAATTTCTACAACTAGCTATTTTTTACTTTAAAAGTGTTAATTAACATAGTTGTTTTTTGGCATGATAATTGCATGTTTATAAAAATAAGAAATAAATATATAAGGGGTAAATTCAATGAAGCTAATAACAGCTATTATTAAACCATTTAAACTCGAAGAAGTGCGTCAAGCCTTGCTTGATTTTGGTGTAGAAGGGCTCACCGTGACAGAAGTTAAAGGGTTTGGAAGGCAAAAAGGTCACACAGAATTATATCGAGGTGCAGAATACACTATTGATACTCTGCCCAAAATAAAACTTGAAATATTAACTATCGAAGAATCCTGTCAATCAATTGTTGAAGTAATCATGAAATCTGCCAATACAGAAAAAATTGGTGATGGAAAAATCTTTATTACAAATATTGAGAGTGTTATCAGGATCAGAACAGGAGAAAAAGATAATGAAGCAATTTAATTTTACAGGAGCTAAGACCATGAAATCATTTAATATATTTGCACTTGCTATACTGACATGTGCTTCTCCTTCCTTGCTTGCATCTGAAATAAATGCCGGTGATACCGCTTGGATTCTTACTGCAACTGCGTTGGTTTTATTTATGACCCTACCAGGTCTTGCTCTTTTTTATGGCGGCTTGGTTCGAACTCAAAATGTATTGTCCGTGCTAATGCAATGTTTTGCTATTTGCTGCATTGTTTCTGTGCTTTGGGTTGTCTATGGTTATAGCTTGGCTTTTACCGGCAATGGTTCAATCATTGGTGGGACAGACGCCCTCTTTCTATCAAACTTAACAAGGGATGCGGCATCTGGAACTCTGCCCGAAAGTTTATTTATAGTGTTTCAAATGACCTTTGCGGTAATTACTCCTGCTTTAGTGGTGGGTGCGTTTGCTGAAAGAATGAGATTTAGTGCAATGTGTATTTTCACGGTCTTATGGGTAACTTTGGTTTACCTTCCAGCTTGTCATATGGTTTGGGGTGGTGGATACCTTTCTAACCTTGGCGTGATAGATTTTGCCGGCGGCTTGGTTGTCCATGCAACATGTGGTGTTGGAGCTTTGGTTGCAGCAATCATGTTAGGTCCAAGGAAAGGTTTCCCAGGGTCTGCTTTGGTGCCCCACAATAGACCAATGGTTGTTATGGGAGCAGCTATGCTTTGGGTTGGTTGGTTTGGATTTAATGGTGGAAGTGCTGTGGCGGCTGATTCGAATGCTGCAATGGCTATTCTGGTGACACATATCAGTGCGGCGGTAGGTGCGTTAACTTGGATGTCAGTTGAATGGATTAAAACAGGTAAGCCAACCGTAATTGGTATTGCAACTGGCATGGTGGCTGGCTTGGCAACTATTACACCTGCCTCTGGAACTGTTGGCCCTCAAGGAGCCTTATTAATAGGATTTTCAGCTGGTTTAGTTTGTTTTTATGCCACTCAAATTATTAAAGGTTACTTTAAAATTGATGATTCCTTGGATGTATTTCCAGTTCATGGTGTGGGCGGTATTTTAGGAATATTAATGTTGGCATTTATCGGAAAGCCAGACGGATTCCTGGGAGCTGGCTCAAGTGGTTTTGATCCGTCAGTCTTAGAGCAATTTATGATTCAGCTTCAGGGTGTTGTAGTAATTTGCTTATGGACTTTTATATTCTCATGGCTTGCTTTAAAAGTAACCGGACTCATTACTCCGTTAAGAATAGATGAGCAAAGTGAATTTGAAGGGCTCGACATAACCGAGCACAACGAAACTGGATATCACACCAGCTAGTATTTAGGTTGAACTGCTCTTTTGAATAACTGGATTGGCGTATTGATTTAAGAATTTTAATCGTGCGCCATCATCCAGGTTTGCCATTCTCTGGCTTAACAAGTCTTTTGCTTCAGAGATATCTTCATCTGCAAATTGATGAATGCATTCATGTTCTGTTTTGAGCATTGATGCTGCAGCGAAATTTGTTGGATGTAAGTGATACGTAGAAGTAATTTCTTTGCTAATTTTACTGGCCACAACCTCATAGCTATCAATATCTTTGCACTGAATTGGCTGGCCAACATTAATGGTCACATTGCCTTTTTGGCCATTGATGCCATTGGCTATGCTAATCAAATCTTCATTTTCACTTTTCTCATAGCTGTTGTTTTGGTCCAAAGCATTGAGCTCGATTGCTTTAAGGCAATCGTTAGGATCAAGCTCATAAGATATTGAAACTGGCACTACCTTCAAAGCATTAAAATATTGACCCAAAGATTGTGTTTTTCTCTCAGTTAGATGGATCATCTTTAACATTGCCGGATCAGTCTCATCAATTCCATCTTTCGCGCGACCTTGTTTTTGTGCAATCCATATTGATTCACCAGCTTCCAAGATCGTGTGCTGGATAAACTGAGATGCCAGAGAAAGTCCCATATAAATTTCTTTTTTGTTTCCAGATCTCTGAATAATGAAACTTTTATTCAATCGCATTAGGTCTGATGCCCACTTTTCTTTCATTAAATTATTTCCAACAGCCATATTAAAAGTTTTATGCCCTGCTCTATTAAGAGAAAGATTTAGTAACGCTGCATCAAGAGATATATCTCTATGATTAGATATAAATAAGTACTGAGAATTCGAATCTAAATTAGAAATACCTTTAACATCTAAATGTGAAATAGAGGTTTTGATCATCTGATCCATCAAGCTCTTAAAAATTTCTTGGTAGCCTTCAATGCTGTGAATGTTTTTTACTTGAGATTTCAGCAGAATTTTAACTAGAGACGTAAAAAATGGAAGTTTGTTAAAATACTTAGAATATTTCAGACTAATGAGAGCCTCTAATACAGCTGGGTCCTCAATTAAAGATGACAGTACCGGTTGCACCTCATGATCTTGATAGGGACGAATCGCTAGAAAGGGATCCACGAATTTAACCAAGCAGCTGGATCATAACTCCAGCAGCAACTGCCGAACCTATAACGCCGGCTACATTTGGTCCCATGGCATGCATTAAAAGAAAGTTTTGAGAATCGCTCTCTAGACCGACTTTATTGGCAACTCGAGCTGCCATTGGTACTGCAGAAACTCCTGCCGCACCAATTAAAGGATTAATTTTATTTACACTTAGAAGATTCATAAGCTTTGCCATCAAGACCCCAGCTGCAGTTCCAATTGAAAATGCGATAATTCCCAATGAAAGAATCCCAAGAGTTTCAGCCGTTAAGAATTGGTCTGCTGCCAGCTTTGATCCCACTGCTAAACCTAAAAAGATAGTTACAACATTTATTAAAGAGTTTTGTACAACATCGCTCAGCCTTTCGACTACCAATGACTCTCTCATAAGATTGCCAAAACAAAACATCCCTATAAGAGGTGCTGCACTAGGAAGTAACATTCCTACCAGTAAAACCAAAATCAATGGAAAGATAATTTTTTCTCTTTGAGAAACTTCTCTTAACTGAACCATTCGTATCTTTCTCTCTGAGTCAGTTGTTAATAATCTCATGATTGGTGGTTGGATCAATGGGACAAGAGCCATATAAGAGTATGCTGCCACTGCTATGGCGCCAAGTAGCTCTGGGGCTAGGATAGAAGATACATATATTGCAGTTGGGCCATCAGCGCCACCGATAATTCCTGTTGCAGCAGCCTGCTTCAGAGTAAAGGAAACTAATCCCAAATGATTTAAAAGCAAAGCTCCAATAACTGTAGCGAAAATTCCAAACTGTGCCGCTGCTCCTAGGATCAATGTTTTTGGATTTGCCAGCATGGGACCAAAATCAGTCATCGCTCCAACACCCATAAATATTACCAAGGGTGCAACACCAGAGGCAATTGCAACACTGTAAAAGGTGCTTAAGATTCCAGGTTTATAACCAAGCTCTAGAGCATATTCATTTAAAAGCCATATCTGAGAATGAGACGCTGTCTTCATAAAGGTTTGTAAAGACTCAGTCTCTGGAAGAACAATTAGTGACAGAGCGCCTGCTAACTGCTCAGGGTATCCAGCATAAATTAGTTTCTCGATTGGAGAGAGAGCCAATCCAATTTCAGGGATATTCGTTAGAATTGCACCAAAACCAATGGGCAGCAACAAAAGAGGTTCAAACTTTTTACTAATGGCGAGATATAAAATTATCATGCCTACACCCAGCATAATAAATTGTCCGGAAGTAGCGCTAAAGATGCCTAAATTTAAAAAAATAGCTTCTAAGTTCATCTCTATGCAATCTCAAACAAAGGATCGCCAGGCTTCACAGAATCACCAGGTTTCACAAATATTTTTGTAACAACCCCTGCTCCCGGGCTTTTAATTTCTGTTTCCATCTTCATTGCTTCTAGTATCAATACAGTGGAGTCCGGCTCTAATGACTGACCCTCTTGCGCAATCAATTTAAAAATATTGCCACCCAATGGAGCATTGATTATTGAGCCTGAGCCAGCTTGAGCTGAATGAGATGGTTGCTCATTAGCACTTTTGACTGAAGACCCATTAATTTCAACTGAATTATTGCTCTTTACGACTACTGAGTATTCTTTATCATCAATGGAGACCAAATAAGAAGAGTCAGTCTGCTCGAGAATATCAGCTGGCTCAGTTTCAAAGAAACCTGGATCTGATTGATGCTCTAAGAATGCTAAGCCAATTTCTGGGAACATGGCATATGTAAGAATATTCTCATCAGAACAATCAATTTTAAGATCTTTTTCAATAAGAGCTGAATTAAAACTTTCAACAATCTCATTATAATTATCACTAATTAGATCAGCGGGCCTACAAGAAATGACCGCAGAATCCCCTATGCTATTTTGTTGCAAATCCTTGCTCACTGGAGCAGGAGTTGCGCCATACTCTCCCTTAAGCAAAGATTTTACCTCGTTGGTAACAGTGGAATAGCGAGAATTGGAGAGAACGTTTATGACTGCCTGGGTTCCAACGATTTGTGAAGTTGGGGTAACTAGAGGTATGTATCCCAAATCTTTTCTCACTCTTGGAATTTCTTGTATTACCTCATCAAATCTATTGAGTGAATCTTGAGCTTTAAGTTGATTTTCAAGATTCGTTAGCATGCCTCCAGGCACCTGAGATGCTAGTATTCTTGCATCTACTCCCCTCAAGGACCCTTCAAAATTTTTGTATTTTTTTCTAACAGCTTGAAAATGCTCAGCAACTGGAATTAATTTATCTAGATCAAGTCCCGTGTCTCTATTCGTGCCATCAAGAATACTGATAATTGTTTCTGTTGGTGAGTGTCCATAGGTCATGCTCATGGATGAGATGGATGTATCAATGTTGTCTAAACCTGCTTCAATTGCTTTGATGCCTGTTGCAACAGACATGCCTGTGGTTGCATGACAATGAAGATGAATGGGTATTTCCAGCGATTCTTTTAACTTTGAGACAAGCTCAAATGCTACGTAAGGCTTTAACAATCCTGCCATGTCCTTGATGGCAAGAGAATGAGCTCCCATATCCTGAATAGTTTTTGCTAAATCAACCCACAAATCAATTGTATGAACTGGGCTAGTGGTATATGAAATAGTGCCTTGAGCATGACCCTCCACCTCAATCACTGATTGCATCGCCTGATACATATTTCTAGGATCATTTAATGCATCAAAGACTCTAAATACATCGACGCCATTAGTTTTGGAGCATTCAACAAATTTCTTCACGACATCATCAGCGTAATGCTTGTAACCCAGTAAATTTTGCCCTCTCAATAGCATTTGCTGAGGCGTATTTGGCATCATGGATTTAATTTTTCTAATTCTGTCCCATGGATCCTCACCAAGATATCTAATGCACGAATCAAAAATTGCACCACCCCAAGACTCAACAGACCAAAACCCTACTTGGTCTAACTGCTTAAGAGATGCCTCCATGTCTTGGTATCTAAATCTTGTTGCCAGTAAAGATTGATGTCCGTCTCTAAGAACAACCTCTGTTACACCTATTTTGTTTGATTCTGTCATGTTTGACGATGCTCCATTATCTCGTGAATAATTCGCTCATGAATCTTATTAATAGATTCATTGGCGCTCGAATTAGAAACTGCAGGAGTGTTATTGTTAGATGATTCTGAAAAAAGTAATCTCAATAAGTAAATTGAGACAATAAGCGCCAACAGGAAAAAAAATACCACTATCATTCCTGTTAACAGCAAGTTAATACCTGATTCTATTAATGTGCTTCCTGTTTCCATCACCTACAAAGCCCTCGCATTAAAAACTCTTATATAACGAAATATCGATTTTACACCAATCTCGGTACAATATTAAAATGGAATATCATTCATATCTTCAGCAACAAGGAATTTCAATTTCTGCGCATCGAGGTGGAAGCTTGGAAGCACCAGAAAATACATTAGAAGCGTTTAAATATTCATTAGACTTAGGATGTAAATACATTGAAACAGATGTTCAACTTTCATCTGATGGTATCCCATATATCTTTCATGACGATGATTTAAAGCGCATCTTAGGACGAGATATTTTATTTAATTCAATGCCTAGCTCTGAAATAGATAGCTTAATAATATTTCAAAAATATTCTATTCCAACATTAGAGGCTGCTCTGCTTGAATTTCCAGAGGCTTTATTTCAAATTGATGTGAAGACTGATGAGGTTGCAATGCCAGCATTGGAGACTATTAAAAAGTGTGCAGCAATGCCTAGGGTTTGCATCGCAAGTTTTAATAGCGATAGATTAAAAAGAGTGAGCGAAGCTTACCCGGATGTCTGTCTTTCTATGGGACCAAAAGAAGTTTTAAAATTGCTTTTATCAAGCTTTAGGCTTTACCACAAAGATGTTCCCGGTCATTGTTTGCAAATTCCCATCTATCAGTATGGATTAAAGCTAGTCACTCAAAGATTTATAAATTATGTACAAAAGCGAGGTCTAAAAATAATGGTTTGGACAATCAATGATCAAGAGACCATGCAGACTCTAATAGATATGGGTGTAGATGGAATTATTACCGATCGACCTAGTGCACTCAAAGAGTTGCTTAGCAAAGCTTAGGCAGCTGGTTTTTCCGCAACAATTCTCCAATTTAAATCAGCAATTTTCGCTTTTTCAGCATCCGTCCATGCTTCACCGCCGGTCTGGAGAAGCTCTAATGACTCCTCAACCCATGGTGGAAGTATTCTAACTTTTTCAAGAAAGCGAATCACTTTTCGAATCCCAAAAATAAGATTGCGCTTCTGCTCGCATATTGGCCACGCCGGTCTTTGAGATGGTTCAGATACTAGTATTTTAAAGCCTGCTCTTTCTAGAGCTGCACAAACATCTGCGGGATACATAGATTGAGTTGCGGCTAAAGTTGGAAGATAAATTTTATGCAGCGCAGCATGCTCGGGATTATTCCAATCAAAATAAGGTGACAAGAGATATTCAGAACAAGCGTAGCGTGTCCCTGGCTTTAAGATTCGATACATTTCCCTGGCACAGTCATCAAGTTCTTCGGTTTTAAAAAATGGCCAAACAGCTTGGACTGAAAAGCACCCATCAAAAGATTCAGAATCATAATCCAGTGGATCATGATGGTTGCCCTCTTTAAAGTGGAGCCTATCGGTCATATTAGTTTCCGCTGCCCATTCAATAGCATTCTCAATCTGATTGGGGTCGATGTTATAACCAGAAACCTGACCGCCGGTCATTGTTGCTAAATAATGAGCTATTCTGCCTCGCCCACATCCCATATCTAATAGATGAGATGATTCAGGATTTTGAAGATTTAGTTGTTTTAGGAGCGCTTGTTCACAAATCAATTGATTGTCATACAAGCCCTTAGAGTCATCATACTGGGGCGGAATGTATAGCTTTTCTAGATCAAAAACAGAAAGCATATTATTTAAAACTTTATAGTATGCAGCGACTGCCTTTGTTTCATCTGCAGTCTCAGTTTTCTCGCCGCCTTGCATGCGTTGAAAAAACTTGTACGCATCAATACAGGCTTGTTTATCCTCAGCCGATATTGTTGCCAGTCTTTTGAGTCCCGTGAAAGAAGTTTTAATTCTGTACCAATTCATTTTATGCGCTCCTAATATCAAATTGCTGAGAATTAGTTTCGCATACTAGTTAAGAATTAAAAAATAGATAGCTCCATTGGTAAGAATTAATTTTGCTTAAGTTTTTTCACTTCATTGAAAATATCTTGAATATCGCTTAAGCCCAGTGGTTTTTTTGTGCTGAATATTGTAAAAATTTTATAATAAGGGCTCTGCTCCATCAACAAAGTATTATGGGACTTCTCTATGGTGTCACTTATGTAGTTCAAATAATCTGGGGTTGTCTCTTTGTCAGCTTTATCTCGAAGGGCTGGAAAATAATCTAAGAATAGCTTTTCTTGATCATCCATTAGCTCTGAAGAAATTTGCTAAAGATTTTTCTAGCAAACATATACATTGGAATAATTATGCTGGAGGTAATAATGAGCTCAAGCCATGTATCAAATTCTAGAAAATCTCTAATCATCCCGGCCAAGAATAAACTCACGAGACCAAGCAGGCTATACAAAATAATTGAGTTTCTATTAAAGAGATTCATGAGGGCTTTTTACTTTTAGAAGGATAATTCCGCCCATGATAAACAGAGCTGCGATAGGTATCAAGCCGGATTTAGTATCATTTGTCATGGTAACAAAGATAGCTACCATAGCTGGACCCATAAAAGCTCCGGCGCGACCAAACATATTATAAAAACCAAAATATTCACCTGCTTCTTGCTGAGGAATTAAGGTTGCATAGTAACTTCTAGAAATAGACTGAATGCCACCTTGAATGGCTCCAACCATAGCAGCCAATATATAGAACTCCATTGCACTGGATAGAAAGGCAGAATATCCGACCACAATCAGATAAAGGAATATCGTTATAAGCAAAGTATTTTTATCTCCAATGCGAGAGGCTACCTTCGACCAAAGAAGAGTTGTGGGAAAGGCAACAAATTGCACCAAGATTAAAGCCACAATAATATCGCTGCTAGGCAAACCAAGATTTAAAGCAAAATCTGCTGCCATAGCCATGATGGTATGCACGCCATCAATGTATAAGAAAAAAGCTAAGAGAAAGATAAAAACATTCTTTTTTGATGAGACAGTTTTAAGGGTATGCAAAACTTTTTGAAAAGCTAAGGTTAATTTATTGCCCGGTAAAGTTTCTCCTTGGTCTTTGATCCGCAACATAATTGGGATCAAAAATAATGTCCACCAAACCGAGACACTCAAAAAGGACCACTGGACTGCTTCAGCAACACTATTTAAACCAAAAAATTCTGGCTTGATAGTCATAGCAGCATTGAGTAAAAAAAGTGACCCCCCGCCAAGGTAGCCAAAAGCAAAACCATAGCTTGAAATTTTAGCGATATTAGATTCATCAGAAACTTGGATTAACATTTTGTCATACAGGGTATTGCCTGCAGCAAAACAATAGTTAGCTATACCAAAAAATATTAATGCATAAAGCCATGATCCAGCTGGAATAAAGTAAAGAGCAGCAACAGAAATAATTGCAATGCAGGCAAAACCACTAAATAAAATCTTAGTCGTTCTAGAAACATCCGTAATCGCTCCAATGAATGGAGATGTAAATAGCAATACAAGATTTGATATGGTTAGGCCCCATCCTAAATAAGCCGTTTTAACCTCAGCTTCTAAACCAGTTGCCCAAAAATCATTAAAAAATATGGGGAAAAAGGCTGCAATAACAGTGGTCGCAAAAGCTGAGTTTCCGCCGTCATATAAGATCCAGGCTTTCGCCTCTGGTGATAACTTAGGCTTGTTCATACCAACAAATTCCATCGACTAGGTATTTTTTAGCTCGATTTCTTTTAATCAAGCAATTTAAATGACCCAGCGCTTCTCCGGTAGCCATGATTAGATTGCTGTCATCAATCTCTCTTTTGAACAGAATATCAAATACATCAACTGACCTTTTAGGTTTAGCTAAAGCAGCATGCAGCTTATCAAGAGAAGTTTCATGGTGATCAATGAGAGCATGAAGTCTTTTGTGCGCTCCTACAAAAGGTCGACCATGTCCTGGCAGCACCAATACATCTTCTGGCAAGGCTTTAATTAATTTGTGGCAACTAGAAATCCAATCTTCCACCGGATTAGCCTCTGGCTCTGTCGGGAAAATACCTACATGAGAGCTTATAGTTGGTAATAGCTGATCGCCGCTAATAAAAATATTTAACTCTTTTGAGAACAAGCATAGATGTTCTAGGGTATGGCCACTGCCATCAATGACCAACCACTCAATGCCATTGATGTTGATCGAATCCTGGTCCTTTAAGCGAGTATATGAGTGAGGAAGAGGATGGATAATTGATCCAAAAAAACCAAATCTTTTGGTAAAAGATTCAATTTGTTCCACCGTCATGCCTGCTTGGGTATAAAAATTGATTGCTTCATTTGGAACATGATCACCAGTATCAGCTGCCAACATTCGACATTGAAGATAGTCCGTCCTGCTCATACTAAAAGAGGTCTTATAATTTTCTACGAACCAACCCGCCATTCCAATGTGGTCAGGATGCATGTGAGTAACTATAACGTCGTTGATAGTAAGCTCCTCTGATTCAATAAGGTCTTTCCATGCATTTTTGGTATCGTCTAGATGCATTCCAGTGTCCACCAGTGTGAGATTGGTATTTGGCCCTAGGGCCCATAGGTTGATGTGGTTCAGCGACATGGGTAGTGGCATCCTTACCCAGCGAACATGCTCATTGATTACAAATGAGGTTCCAGACTTGGGAACTGTATCGATTGGAAATTCTAGTCTATGTTCAGTGCTCATGATTGATTATGTGGTGGGTAGTTGCGTATACTTAGGCTATGGATGAAGACTCACAAACAATTAAAAGTTTAAGCTTTTTTGTCATTGGCATAGGTGCATTAGTATTTTTGATTGGCATTGTAGCCTATTTATTTAATTAACTTTTATCTTGCCTGGCTTAGAGCCTCGATTTAAAGCTTTCAAAAAATTATTGGCCTCAGCTGGTTCTGACACATCTGTATCTCTCACATAATCACTGCCCCAGAAATCTTTCCACGAGGGAAATAAGTCGTGGAAAAATCCTTCATAAGGATCCTCATTTGGCCAACGCATCTTCTTGTCGCCTAGTGGCGGTTTATTAATATCGGAGGCATACCAATACATTGGCAGCCTTTTATGGAACAGCCATGTGCCGTCTACTCTTTTATAGGAATCCCAATAAAGCATTTGCATAATTACCCAATCTGTCTTTGTTTCATGCTCATTCTTTGAATACACCAAGCCGATAGCAGAGTCAGCAGACTCAAATTCAATAATGTGATTACCAATATGATGAGAGGTGCCTGTAAATTTATCTCTAAAGGTGGAATCAGCCCATGCTTTAAGAGCTTGACGTCCCTCCCCGTTTTTACCCACCCTGACATCGGGAACAAATAGATTCACGTGCATATCCAAGTCTCGCATATCTAGTGTTACAGAGTATTTTGCAGCAAGCTGCCTAATTTCATCCAAGGATTCTAAGCGATCAAGCCTTTCCTCTATGCTCATGCTCATCCTGGAGGCCAAGTTAGTGATCGGCCACTCAGTAAATGCAAGTGGAGATGAAAAACACTTTGCCCAGCATTGGCTCCATTGTTAGTCACTAATCTAAAAGTATCGTCAAGCTCTAGCATCCTTGAGACCTCGCCAGCCACAAGCATCAAATGACCTAGTAGCGCTTGATCTTCTGGAGTTGCATCTGAAAGCTTGGGAATAGCTTTTTTTGGAATAATCAGAAGATGTGTTGGCGCTTGAGGTTGGATATCTTTAAAAACAAGAGCAAGCTCATCTTCATAAATTATGTCAGCAGGAATCTCTTTGTTTATTATTTTTGTAAAAATAGTTTCCATTCAGCTATATCAAAAATCTAAATAATCTAAATCCCACATAGAAAACACCAATAGACATGCTAAGGGCTAAGATAATTACCAATAAGTCTCGAATAGATTTTAAAAATTTTCCATCCGGAGAATTGGATAAAAGCTGCTGAACCAAAAACAGCAAAGCAACAATAGACAAAAATGCAATAATTAAAGTAATCATAATTATGTGAATATAGGCGCTACCGAGACTACAAGCAAGGCTAAAGCGCAAGGCCCATGCAAGACAAGCGATAATATCTGCAATATAAAATCTTTTTAATTCAAGATCTGTAATGCCTAACAAGAAAGGTACCAATGGTCTAATTGCTGGAATAAATCTGCCTATCACAACAGTATAAGGCCCAAATCGATTAAGAAATTTTTGAGTACGCTGAATGCCCTTTTGGCGTTTTTGAAGAAAATTGGATGCCATGAAAGATGGTCCAAATATTTTTCCAACAAGAAATCCTGATATGTCGCCCAGATGAGATCCAGCAAATGCAATGCTGCAAATCCATGGCAACGTTAAAAGTTCAGTATTGTACAAGTAAACACATAAAGAAAATAAAATTGCACTAGGCATAAAACTGCCGGTGATAATCATAGATTCCATGAAGCCAAATAAGAATACTAGAAACCATGCGTATTCAGGATTGGTTTCTAGAAAAAATTGAATTTTATCAAATGGCATAAATTTATCCTTTTCTTGAAAAAAATTTCTCTATCGCTTTTATGTTATCTTCGGAGCCATACAGCCTCTTCATTGCTTTTGTCTCTAAGTCCCTTGCTGCAGAAAGAGCATCAGCATTAAAGGATTTTAGAATTGCTTTGGTTTCTATAATTGAAGCGAGGGATTGTTCGTTTAATTGATGGGCATAATCTATAGCTTTATCGTAATAGTCCTCTCCTAGGTATTTAGCCATGCCAAAATCAAAATACTCCTTGCCACTTATCCACTCTGCTCCAAATAATACTTGGGCAGCCTTTTGATAGCCAAGTGATTGAAATAATAACAGTGAGCTTCCTACTTCAGGAGCTAAGCCCAGATCTGAAAAAGGGTATTTAACTTTTGCATTAGGGCTAATAAAGATGGCATCAAAATGCAGAAGAATAGTCGCACCTCCGCCAATGGCAGTTCCATCAACAGCAGCAATGAGGGGCTTTTTATAATTAATCAAAGCATCAACGCAAGTTTCAAATGGCTCTTCATAGTTTGCGCCGCCATCCCCCACCATACTTGCCAGATCAACACCGGAAGAAAAAGTATTGCTTGCTCCTGTCACAATCACGGAATGAACCTCTGGATTTTCGCTCGCTGAATTCAGCGCATCTCTTAACAATCCCCATAGATCAGCATCAAAAGCATTTTTTGTTTCCGGGCGATTGAGCGTAAGAAGCTGGACCTTATCAATGGTCTCGATTAGAAGTTTGCTCATTTTCCCTTAAAGTTAGGTTTACGTTTTTCTGCAAAAGCGGTTAGGCCTTCCATCATGTCTTCTGATGCAAAAATTGGCTGGCCAATTTCAAGCTCTTTTTCTAGAGCCTCAGCCTCAGGGTAGCTTTCATCAAGCTCTCGAAGAGATCTAACAATTGCTTGAATGGACAATGGTGCATTTGCACTGATGGTCTCTGCGATCTCCATTGCATGAGATAAAGCATCTCCATCTTCAACCATGTGACCTATTAGCCCAAATCTTAATGCCTCTTCAGCAGATATTCGACGACCAGTTAGCAGAGCCTCTGCCGCCAAGGTGTAAGGTATTTGTCTTCTTAAGCGAACGGTAGAACCTCCAAGCGGAAATAGCCCTCGCAAAGGTTCGGATAGACCGAAAACAGCAGACTTTCCTGCAACTCTGACATCCGTGCCTTGCAGAATTTCTGTGCCACCAGCCAAAGCAAATCCTTCAACGGCTGCAATAATAGGTTTGTTTGGGCGGTTGTGTCTTAAAAGTGATTGCCAATGAAGATCTGGGATAACTTTTAGTTTCTCCATCATTTCTGCATCTTCATTTCCTTCTTTCATAGCACTAAGATCAGCGCCGGAACAAAAAGTTCCACCTGCACCAGTCAATACAGCGCATCTTAAATTTGGATCTTCATCAAGTTTTCTCCAAGCCTCATAAATAGTTACAAGCATTCCTGGACTCAAAGCATTTCTTTTTTCTGGTCTATTTAAGGTGATGACCATTATGTGGCCCTTCTCTTCTACAATTGCATGATCTGTGTTCATTGATATCTCCGATTAGTCTTTGGTAGAGGAAACAATCCACATTGCAAAAAATTGTGCTGCGCCACCGTAGGCATGACCCATAGATATTTTTGCATCTTCCACCTGATGATCTTCAGCCAAGCCCATTACTTGAAGAGCAGCCTCACCAAAACGAATCATTCCGGATGCTCCAATGGGGTTAGAAGATAGAACTCCGCCTGACATATTTACAGGGAGGCTTCCATCCATAGCTGTCACACCCTCATCAGTTAATTTCCAACCTTCTCCTAAATCACAAAATCCTAGATTCTCTAGCCACATGGGCTCATACCAAGAAAATGGAACATAAATCTCTGCGCAATCAATTTCAGTTCTTGGGTTCTGAATTCCGGCTTGCTGGTATATGTCTTTAGCACAATCTATTCCGCCTTGCGGATTGACCTCATCACGGCCTGCAGAAAGAGTTCCCTCTGATCTAACCGCCATGCCTCTAATCCAAGCCACATTTCTTGAGCCCACTCTGTCTTCTGAGGTAATAACCATGGCACAAGCTCCATCGGAAGATGGACAGCTTTCTAAATATCGCAAGGGTTCCCAAAGCATAGGAGTTTCGCTCACCATTTTTTCATCTATGCCAGGTATTTGAAGATGCGCCAAAGGATTTTTTAAAGCATTTTGTCGATCCTTAGCAGCAACCTTCCATCCAATATGTTCGGGTGGCTCGTAACGACGAATGTACTCACGAATAAATGGAGCAAAGTAGCCTCCAGCACCTGCATTAATGTGAGGTGAATAAGGGTATCTTGGAGATAAGGCCCATGTTGCATTTGATTCTGATTGTTTTTCAAACGTAACAGTTAATACGGTTTTAAATTGTCCAGAGCACACATGTGAGGCTGCTATTACAGCCGTGCTGCCACCCACGCTTCCGGCGGTATGAACCCTTAAAACAGGTTTGCCTACCGCGCCAATTGCATCAGCAAGATATAACTCAGGCATGATGACCCCTTCAAACATATCGGGAGCTTTACCCAGAACAACCGCGTCAACGGCGTCCCATTCTATGTCTGCTGCTAGCATTGCTTTGTCTATGGCTTCACGAACCAAGCCTGCCATGGACACATCTCTTCTCTTTGAATCGTAGTTAGTTTGACCAACACCTATGACGCCTGCTTGAATCATTTATGTCTCTCCAAATGAACAACCATGTTGTGTTGAAGGCAAGGACCAGAGGATGCATGAGCAATTCCATGATCTGATTGATCGCTTACAAGTGATTGAAACGTTTTTCCAATGGCGTCTAGACCTGCACACATCATCACATTTCCAACCAAGGGACCGCCAGATAAATTTGTGGGAACATTTGTTAAGTTTAAAAGCTTTCTTAAAAATGGTACTTCATGACTGAATTGAGTGTGTAGCTCAGCCACATCAAAATTAATGTTCTTTAGGTTCAGATTAGTAATTGCATTTTGGATAGTTGGAGATGTTGCTAAATCTCTCGAGCCTAGATTTGAAGATTCAATGCTGTGATCAATTCCCTCAATCCAAATAGGGTTATCGGTAAATTCAAAAGCTTTATCTTCTGAGGCAATCACCATTGCAGATGCTCCATCAGATATTGGAGGACAGTCAAAACCTCTAAGGGGAGAAGAAATTAATGAATCGGCTTGATAAAGATCCTCACTTACATGATCAGTCAAAAGTGCGTTTGGATTATTTGCTGCATTATTCCTGGCCTCAATAACTGTTGCCATCATTTCATCGTGGGTAATAATTTTTTGCTGCAATAATATCTGAGCTTGCAAAGCAGCCAAGCTAACCCGATCAGGCCAAAGCGGAGAAATATAGTAAGGGTCCATCTGCAAAGAAATAATTGAATCAAGGTTTCCCGGTGAAGATTTACCAAAACCATAAATTAATGCGGTGTCTGCATCACCCATCTTAATTTTTAACATAGACTCATAGAGTGCCCAAGCTGCATCCATCTCAACGTGTGATTCTTTAATGGGAGGACTTGTTTGGATCGCAGATAACCCTTCAACAAATGCAAAAGCTGCACCTTGGAGATAATCACAGCTTCCAGAGCAAGTGAAGCCAATATCATCTTGCGATATGCCTAGATCATTAAAAACCTTATGCACAACCGGCATAATAAGTTCTACTTCATTTAAAGCGCCTGCATTAGGCAATATCTTGTGCTGTGCGTAACCTACTACTGCTACTTTTTTCATGATGGTTTAAACCTTAAAGTGGATACATCAACATCTGGTTCATCAATAGGAGCGAACCATTTAATATTCTCTAATGAATGAGTCCATTCATCTTTTGGTTTCCAGACTGCCTGAACCCGCATTCCAATTCTAATTTGGTCAATTTCAATATCCTGCACTAAATGCAAAAAGGAAATATCAGCTTCATCAAGTCGAATCATGGCGCAAACATAGGGAGGCACTATTGGGTTGCCTGGAATTGGTATGTGCACCACAGTAAAAGATTCCACGCAGCCTTTGTCTGTTAAAGGCACTTCAATGGATGTTGCAATTCCGCATCTTGGGCAACTCCCTCTAGGCGGAACATAAACGGCCTTGCATTTAGGACATGATTGCCCAACCAACCTGCCCTCTTTTACTTGATTCAAAAAAGTGGTGGTTGCTGAGCCAGCTGTGTATTGATACTCAAGATGAATAAAGGATTCTTTGTAATCTTTAGGTGCTTGATCGTCGCTCATGATTCTAAAATAAAATAATTAATGTCTGTGATGGCTTCGGTTGGATTCTCAGACCAAACAGGTAAAACTTTTTTTCCAATACTAAGATCAGATTCATCGCAATCGGAAACCATGTGAAGCATGGCTGTATCTGCACCATCCAACTTAATGAGAGCAAATGCAAAGGGTGTTTTTAAGAGGTGATGAGATCGAGGTGAGTTTACCCAGCTCCAAGACTCAATGGTTCCACCAGGGCCAACTTCAACAATTTCAGTTAAAGCTTCTCTTGTATCTGGATCGTATTCAGCGGCTGGAGCAAAAACTTTTTGAGCTTTGCTTTTGGTTCCAAAAATTTTCTTTTGAGATAAGCCTTCAAAAAACTTAGACATCACTGGACCGCTTGAACGCTTATATTTATACGAAAGCTCAAAAGGAGCTTCTAATAAATTGATCTTGCTGTCATTCATTCTCTTCTACCATCGTATTTTTAGATGAGTCTATTAAAACATGTTTCATTAATTTTCCGGAAGCATTTCTTGGTAATGATTGTTCAGCAAATATCCATTTAGACGGTACCTTAAAATCTGCAAGCTTTGATGAAACCCAGTTTGATAGTTCTTCTTGTGTAATCTCAGAGTTTACTAGCTTTATAACTGCTGCAACTTCTTGCCCTAAATCTTCGTGAGGTAATCCAATGACTGCAGATTCTTCGACCATGGGATGTAAATCCAAAAGAAGCTCAATCTCCTGAGGATAGACATTTTCAGCTCCGCGTAAAATAAGATCAGTGCGCCTAGAAGAAATAAAAAATAAATGGCCTTCTTTGAAGCCAAAGTCTCCGGTTCTCAGCCAGCGATCCTCTAACAAAGATTCGCTTGAGGCTTCGGGATTATTAAAGTACCCCAGCATGACCGAGGGGCTCCTAACAAAAATTTCTCCTTCTTCGTTGTCCTCTAAAATGACTTGCCCTTCCTCATCTCTAAGCTCTACATTAACGGTTGGCATAACTTGTCCTGGAGAAGCTGGATTGCTATTTAGGTTTTCACCCCAGTTAATAATGGTAATAGCGCCTGACTCAGTTAGACCATAGCCATAGCCAAAGCTGTATTTAGAACTAGGAAAGACTTCCTTGGTTCTTTCAATTAAAGCAGGAGGCATTGGAGCGCCACCACCCCCGACTACGAGAACTGATGGAAGACTGATATTAGTTTCGTTTGCAGCATCCAGAACTCTTTTTAAGGCGGTAGGCACAGCGCCGCCCCAAGAAGTAACATTAAATTTATCAATCAACTCTAGTATTTTATGGGCAGAAAATTTTCCTGCATAAAGAAGAGTTGTTGAACCGGCAAATAAACTCGTTACCACACCAGCCGAAAGACCTGATACATGAAATAAGGGAGAGGTTAAAAGACTGGTAGGTTTATGTTTACCCCAATCAATGCCCTTAGAGGATGAATCTTGGGAGACTGCTGCGCCTTGCAGCATCGATAGAGTTGAGTTTGCAATCATAGAGCGATGAGAAGTCATAACACCCTTCGGTGCGCCAGTTGTCCCTGAGGTGTAAAGCAAACAAGCACACTCATCTTCATCGAGACGAATAAATGAATCTATCATCTCAGATTGATTGGCTAAATCCATTTCTTCAAAAATTAATACAGGATGTGTTGGCTCGCCAGAAATGCGATCGAATCTTTTTTGATCAGCAACAATTAATTTTGGGTCAGCATCCTCAATGGCTTTCATTGCCTCAGAGCCCTTCCACCAACCATTCAAACCACAAGCAATAGCACCAATACTTACAGTGGCCCAAAAGAAAATGACCCACTCAGGGCAATTGGCTGCGTATATAGCCACCCTATCTCCAGGTTTAACCTCATACTCATTCTTTAAAATGTATGCAGCTTTTTTAACTAGCTTCAAATGCTCAGCGTAAGTAATAACCTTATCTTGGTAGATAAGATATGGTTGGTCGCCATGATTATTTGAAAGCTCTAAAAAATCTACCAGAGACCTAGGGCGATTTTTGAAAACGTCCATCTCTGATCCAAGAACATTCTCACGATGTATCTGAAAAAATTCTTGATCTGAAACCAAGGCTTGTATGTATTTATCTGTGTGCATAACTTAAATTATTTTTAACTATCGTATAAACAAAACAAATAATCAACGAGTATCAGTAGCTTTTATTTTGTCAATGTTGTTTGAGAAATAGAGTTTAGTTATAGTGGATTACATGCCATTTAACATGAAGAGAATTTAAAAATTATGGATTCACAAAACACAGATCAAAAACTAGCTGTCATTACTGGAGGAGCGTCTGGCATTGGGCTGAGTTGCAGCAAGCGCTTTGCAAAAGAAGGTTATGCAGTTTTAATAATTGATGCGAATAAAGAAGCCGGTGAACAAGAATTAAAAAGCCTTAAATCAGATGGTTATAATGCAGATTTTGCTTATTGCGATATCACCAAACATGAGCAAGTCGCCGCTATATTTCAAGGACTTGCAGACCAAAATAAATGTGCACAGGTGTTAGTAAATTGTGCCGGCATTAGTCCAGCTTTGAATGCATTACACGAGTACCCTGTAGAAGAATGGCATCGTGCCATTGATATCAATCTGCATGGGACCTTCTATGCTTGCCGAGAGTTTCTTGGTCTTGCAATGAAGAATAATGCATCCGATGGTTCAATTATCAATGTGGCTTCAATTATGGGAGTAAGAGCCAGCGCAGCTCAAGCATCTTATGCTGCATCTAAACATGCCGTTGTAGGTCTCACCAAATCTATTGCTCAAGACTATGCTCATTTAAATATTCGTGCCAATGCTGTGGGTCCTGGAGTCATTGATACGCCCATGAACACAGAATTGATGAAAGATGAAAATGTAATGCAATACATGCTTGGAAGGATTCCTTTAAAGCGAGTTGCTTCTTCGGATGAGGTAGCCAATCTTATTTATTTTCTTGCCTCCTCAGAGGCCTCATACATTACAGGGTCCTATCACCCGGTTGATGGTGGCTATCTTGCAAGCTGACATATTTAAAAATAAAACTGCGCTGATCACTGGGGCTGCAAGTGGTATTGGTCGCGGCTTAGCTGTCCATGCGGCTGGTCTTGGAATGAATGTTGTTTTGATGGATCTCAACGAAGAAGGCTTGTCTGAAACTCAAGCTCTTATCCCAAGCTCCCCTACTCTTGTATTGAAGTGTGATGTATCTAATCTCGAAGAATTCACTCTATGCAAAGAAAAGATAGATGCGGAATTTGGCATGGTTCATTTTCTTTTTAACAACGCTGGAATTTTTTTAGAGGGCCGAGCTTGGAAAGCAGATCAAAAGAATTGGAAGAGAGTCATTGATGTAAATTTAATGAGTGTTATCTATGGGTTAAATCTCTTTGTAGATGAGATGATCAATAGCAATGAACGTTGTCACATTATTAATACATCTTCCATGGCAGGGATAATCGTTGGGCCCGCTTTAGCGCCTTATACAACGACCAAACACGCAGTTGTAGGCCTAACAAGAACACTTCATGAGGACTTAGCTCAGAATGATAAAGTTGGAGTGTCTGTGATGTGCCCAGGTCTTGTCAAAACTAACATCATAGAAAGAGACCATCTGGGACTAGATCTAGATGAATCCTCCATTGATCAGCACGAAAGCGCTAAAAACAATGCACAGTGGCTTAGCCGATGGGGTAAAAGAAGGAATGACTACTGAAGACCTAGCAGTCATAGTATTCAATAAAATTGAACAAAATCAATTTTGGATCCTAACGCATCCTGAGTTTATAGATGTTTACGCTGGCTACTCCAAAGAGCTCATAGACACTCTTTAGACTTAATCTTTATTTGAGCGCTTTCAGCACTTGCTTGAAAGGGATAATTTTAAAGTTCTGATTTTTTAGCTCTTCCCCATCGAGGTTTTCATCGTCCTGAGCAATCATCATTCCTTTGGTGTATTTTCCACCAAAATTGTAGCTAGAAACTGAGATGCCATCTGTGTGTGATGTTCCATCAATACCGCGGGGGCTATCATCAACAGTAAAACTAGAAATGAATTGATAAGGCTTCTGCCTGTTATAGACATTATATTTGTTATCGCCTTGTGAAGATAAAATGACATACCCTTCTGTGTCAGAAGTTTTATAGATTGCCACCCCTTCAGGATCGCCACCAATGTTTCCTTCTCGAGAGTCTACAATGACTGGGTTTAAAAATGGATACTCTTGATTTAAGTCGTAGGCTTTTAAAACTCCATTGGTTTCTTCTTCTGAGATAAATAAAGTTTGGTATTCTCATCATCGAATACACATCCCTCTGACTCCCCTCCATTATCAAATGCTCCAATTAGCTTTTGATTTTCAAGTGTCCATAGCTCAACTCTTGGGCCCCTATCCTCAGTTACAAAAGCAACGGGGGTTCCACCAATCATTCCAATGCATATGCCATAAATATCTATGCTTGAGGCTATGCTAAATGCACGCTTAGATAATGAAAAGATATCTTGAGATTCATGGGTGTTAGCAAAAAAGGTATCTTGATCTATAACCCAATACTCTACAGATTGATTGCTTCGATTGGTTGCAGCAAGATAAATCTCTGAATTTTGCTGCCTAACATCTATGTTATTTATAGCTCCAAGAGGAGAAAAACTCTGCTTCACACCCTTTAAATCATATAGATAAACTCCTGCAGTCTTATCGGTACCAAAAAAGAGTGATGATCTGGGATTCTTAAAATTGATAATTAAAGCCGGGTCATCTGCAGCATCACCAGAGGTCTCAATAGGTTCTGACTCTGCCAAGGCAAATACTCCAGTCTCTTGAGAGCAAGAAGATGTAACCAAAAGGGTTAAAACAAAAAAACTGAGGTAAATTTTATTCATAGAATAGATTATATCTTCAATGACTCACTTTCAAAAATTAAAACTTATACTCGAGACCTATAGAAAAAATATTTCTATTCTTGTTTGCCCTATCTGATTGAAGTTTTGAAAACAAGGTGAAGAACTTTAAACCTTGTTTAATTTGATGGTCATAACCAATCGTAGACTGCTTGCCTGAGCTAATTTTCATGCTTGAGCTGGCATGCTGAAATTTAAGCGTACCTTTTGCTTGAACCCTAGTGGAGTAACTAATTACTCCCCCACTTTTTTTGACGCCGGTTGAAAGATTTTTAGTTTCTTGGACAATAATTCCAAGACGGAAATTTGAATGAGGATATAAAACTGAGAGCCGAGTGCTATCAAAACCTTTCATACCATCGTCTACAGCAAATGCTGCCTGATAATTATCCCCAAAGTAATTAATTGAGTAGGATTTAAAATTAGCACCAGAGGCTAAAGGATTTTTTATATGATTAAAAGTAGCTGAAATAGAATCTTTATATTTTGGTGTGGTGAACCCAATAAATTCCTCCAATCTATTTTCGCCATGCAAAATATTTTTTATATCAGCAGACACATCATTAAAAAGATCTACTTTTAATTGGGATTTTTTTAAAGCTGAGTCATGCGTGCCTGCAAATAATGTACCAAAATTAGTTTGCAGCCCAATAAATGTATTTCTTTGTTTGAGAGTCCCGTCATCTCCTCTAGCTTTTCCATCGACAGGATCAAATCCATATTCAATCTGATAAATAAACTCTAAATTTGAGGATTCTGAAAATAAAAAACTTCCTTTTAATCCAGCTTTAGATTCATTGTTTGCAATATCCGATTTGGTACCATTATTGTCAATTGAGATAGATTGAGCATCAATAGCAATTCTGCCATAAAAGTTATTATTAGCGTCTACATCCAAGCATCCCAGAAACATTAAGCAAAATAATGTTTTGCCACTAATAACAAAGCTATAAATTCTTTTTATCATTTATACGTTAAAGATTATTCTTAGTAGGATATAAAACAGCACGGTAAAAGCAGCGCCAGCTGGAATTGTAACTAGCCAAGAAGCAATGATTCTTTTAATCGAACTGAAATCAAGGTGCTCTGCTCCTTTCGCTAAGCCCACGCCTATAACTCCACCCACAAGTGTATGAGTTGTAGAGATTGGAAATCCAAGGTAGGAAGCAGCTACAACCGTAGAAGCAGTTGCCATCTCAGCTGAAAATCCAAGACTCGGAGTCAGGGTAGTAATTTTTTTTCCAACAGTCGCTATAACTCGTGAGCCAAGCGTTGCTAAGCCAAAGACTATACCGATGCCTCCAATAAATAGAACCCAGGGGCTGATAGCTGCTTTTGAGCCAATTGCGCCTGTATCTACTACACTTACAATGGCAGCCAGCGGGCCAATTGCATTAGCAACGTCATTTGAGCCATGAGCAAATGCCATAGCACTTGCAGAGACGATCATAAGAAGCCCAAAAGCAAATTCAATTCCACCATCGCGCATAATTTTTTCTTTGTTTGTTCTTAAAAAGAATGCTGTGCCAATTGCCACAAGTGAGCTAAAGAGCAAAATAAATAAATAAACTTCGTTATCACTCCACTCAACTCCAACATGCTTCAATCCTTTTCTTGCGGTAACAAGTGATATAACAACCGCAACCATAAAGCTATACATTGGTATGTATGTAATGGCAGCTTTCTCAGGTTCAGAGCGATCTAAGATTAATTTTTTTGCAGAAATGTAAAGAGCGAAGGCTAAAGTTCCGGAGAACAATGGAGATGTAACCCAACTCATGGCAATGGTGCCTACTTTATTCCAAGAAACTGCATCAACACCCTTGGTAATTAAAACAAATCCAATAATGGCTCCAACGATTGAATGGGTTGTTGAGACTGGCCAACCTCTTAAGCTAGCAATGTACAACCAAGTCCCACCCGCCAGCAAAGCAGACATCATGCCAATTACAAAAATATTTATATCATTAGCATAGATATTAGGGTCTACAATCCCTTTGCGAATAGTTGATGTAACCTCTCCGCCAGCTAAAAAAGCTCCCAGAAACTCAAAAATAGCTGCAATAATTATTGCTTGTTTAATTGTGATGGCTTTACTGCCAACTGATGTTCCCATAGAATTCGCCACATCATTTGCACCAATTCCAAAGGCCATAAAAAAACCTATAAAGCCAGCAATTAAAAGTATCGTGAAGGGATCAAGAAATAAATTTTCCATATTTAAATAATAGTTATTAATTAATGATGCTATTAAGCATTATGGCTGTGAAAAGGAGATTGCTTTCTTGTTACTAAACACAAACCTTTGTGCAACATTTTGATGAAGCATCCGATGGTTTATATAGGAAGGATCTGCCTCTATTAGGACAAGATAAGATTTAGAGGGCTAATAATTTAAGAGAAATAAATAACTGCTGCTAAAACGAACCACAAGGAGAAAAAACCAAATACCTGCATCTCGTTTGCTTGAGAACTTTTAGGCATTAAACCCTGTTTTTTTAATAATTTTTTAGTATTCATTGGAATAATTAAGTTTCTTATATGACACTAGTTTGTCACATGAATGACACAATAAACTAAATTGCTGAAAAAAGCTATAAATTATTGTTATTTATAGAACAAATGTCGATAATAAAGTTATGTTAGGAAAGCCAAAGCAACAAAGAAGCCAAGATAGAATTAATAAAATTCTCCAGGCAGCCGAATCAATCTTAGAGCATGAATCAACTGATGCTTTAACCATTGCCAAGATATCTGAAATGGCTGGCTTAAAAAGAACATCGACATATAAGTTCTTTGAAACACCAGATGACATTAAGCTGGGACTAATTCAAATCTATATCAAGAAGTGCAATCAGGCCCTTATTGCCAATCTTCAAATCAATTCAAATGCCGACTATGCAGCATGCCTCAAAGATTCAGTAGATATTATAATTGAGTTTTTTAAAGCCAATCCAGGCGCTCAAAAACTAATCCTAGAAAATAATGTGACCCCTCCCGTCTTAAGTTCTGAGCTACATAAAATTGCTGACTCGATTCTAAAACATGTGGAAGGATCGATTGGCCTGCCGAATATGTTTAATAAGCCCGGAGTTTTTCTAGTCATAACTCAGATTATTTTTTCAATCCTATCTCTTAATACAAAAGAAAATGCCGAGCTAACGGATGTTGGGCTGAACGAAGCAGTCCGAGCTACAAACGCTTATCTTCTTAGCTGCATTGCGACTCCAGCCTAAAAATTCTTAGCAAAATACTTCATTTAATATGCTTATTTCATTTGATCAAAAAGAATATCAAAAGCTAAACGATAAATCCTATCAATTAGAGAAACGCAGGCTGCAAATCGAACTACTTAAGCTTCAGGAAGATGTCATAAAAAATAATAGACGTATTTGCATAGTCTTTGAAGGTCGAGACACTGCCGGAAAAAGCTCTGCATTTAAATTCTTTGCTCAGTACCTTATTCCAAAGAATTTTCAATACGTGAATTTAGGCATCCCCACTAAATGGGAATCAAGTCACTGGTTTCAAAGATGGAAAAAAGTTATACCCAAAAAAGGTGAAATCGCTTTTCTTGATAGATCTTGGTACACAAGAGCATTAACCGAGCCTGTGATGGGTTATTGCAATGAGAAACAATATAGAGATTTCATGGAGCGAGTTATTCCTTGGGAGGAATCTTTAATTAATGAAGGTGTCGAAATTATTAAATTCTATTTTTCACTCTCGCAAGATCAACAAAAAAGAAGAATGAAAGCGAGGAAACACTCCGAACTTAAATACTGGAAGCTATCGCCTAATGATGAGCGAATTGTCACTAAATGGGATGCCTTTACGCTCTATAAAGAGCAAATGTTTCAGAAAACTTCTCCAGCCTCCTCCCCATGGATAGCAATAAATGCAAACAATAAAATGATTGCAAGACTTTCGGCTCTAAGATTTTTACTTAATCAGACTGAGTATGAGAAAAAGAAGCTTCTGAAACCTTTGACCTGGTCTAAGAAAATTAATAACTACAAGGTTAATCTTGAAGGCGTGGAATTCAATAATTTAGATTATGACCAATACATGATTTTAACCAAATACACAGATGATGTTGAATAAATGAAAATTGCCTCTATAGATATTGGTACAAATGCCATCAAGTCAAAAATATTTAAGACGACCCCCACTTCTATAGAGTTTATCGAAGGCATGAGGTCGCCCATTCGCCTTGGAAGTGAAGTCTTCAACGAAGGAAAGCTCAGTCAAGAAAAGCTGGACCAAGTTATAAGTACTATTAAGAGCTATGAAAGTATTTTTCAAAAAAATAAAATTGATAGATATGAAATTGTTGCTACTTCAGCATTTCGAGATACCTCTAATTCTGAGGATGCAAGAAGATACGTAGAGACGGCTATCAATCACCCCCTAAGAGTAATATCAGGTCTTGAGGAGGCTCAGCTCATTCGATTTCATCCAAAAAGTAACACAGGCAAAAATAAGATTTTTGTTGATCTAGGTGGAGGCAGTACTGAATTTTTTTTAAGAGATAGCAAAGGAATTGAGATTCGATCGTTTCAATTGGGTGCTGTGAGAAATATGTTGAGCAAAGATAAAAAAGAAGAATGGATAAGGCTAGAGAAATGGCTAGAAACTATCAAACCAAGAAAGAAGTTAATAGGTATTGGGGGCAATATTCGATCGTTTCTTCAGGCGCACGATAAAAAAGAATTAAGCGTCAAAGAATTAAATAAAAAAATTAAAGAATTTTCAAGACTAAGCACTCAAGAGAAAATATTTAAATATGAATTTTCACCAGACAGAGCTGATGTTATAGACCATGCATTACATATCTTTAAATTTATCTCAGAGCACTTGATGGTAGAAACGATTACATCTACCAGATGGGGTGTATCAGACTCCATCGGAGTAAAACTTTTTCACGAGATATATTCAAATAAAATAAATATCTCATAAGCAGATAGATGCCTATTGAAGAAAGGCTTTTACTTGCTGGAACTCTGAATTGGGAGTAATTGATAGGGAGATTATTTCAATCTCTGGATGATTGACTAGAGATTCAAGGAATTGAGCATAATTGACCACTGATTCACTCTTAAATGCTATAAACATAATTCCCTCCTCTTCACCTAATTGAAAATCAATCAATGGATAGCGCTTAGATTCTGAAAAAATAAAATCTTTTTTTTCGGGATAATCAAACAAAGCTTTTTGTGCCAACGAATATTTTTGGAAATTTAAAGCTTTGTCATAAACATAATCAAAATTAGCCTTTGCTACCTCAAGATTTAATTTCTTCGCTGATATTTTGTTTGATATGTCTCCAAGATAGATAAAGACAACTATCAGCGGCAATAGGAATAGAAGAATCTTAATCATTCTTTTTTCATTGGTTTGAAACGATCCCCAGAAGTCTAATAATTTCATATTAATCATTCTCATAATCAATAATTAAACTGCCGTTCCAACCATCCGAGCCTTTGTTGAGCCCGTTATCATTAATCTTGATAGGTTTAGAGTTAGCAAGCTCTTTAAAAAGAGAAAGCTTGAGAGGAGATAGGTTCTCTACATTTGTTGTGATTTCACGATCGGCAAAGTTGATATTGATACTTCGTATTGATTTATCTGAAAGTACTTCAACATAACCTAGGGCTTCCAAGTCTTGAGAGGAAACAAGTGACTGCAATGGAACGCCTTTAGTTAAATCATCAATTTGTGCCTTAGGATTAACAAGTCTCTTAAAGCCAGGATTTAATTGCTGAAATATCGTCATGGTATTTTCATTGTAAGAAGCAATGGAAGAATGCAGAGAGTGGTTAATCAACAATGGGGCTAAAAGCACAATTAAGAGAGAGGCAGCCATAATCCAGGATTCAGAATAACTAAGTTTAAATTTAGACCTTAAAAATTGTAGCGATAGCTTGCGTTTGAATAAGTTGAAAGAACTTAACTTTGAATGTTTCGCAAAGCCACTGTGCATTTCTTTCCAAGATTTTTGGACTGGAATTAAATCTTTTATAGGATGAGAAATATTATTATTTTCTTTAAAGACCTCCAAAGAATTTAAATCAAAAGAGTTTGACTCTAGCCTATCAAGATACTCTGGCAGTGAAGAAATTGACCCCCCAAAACCAGATCCATCACTAAAAGATATAACAAAAGAATTCTCTGTGAGAAAGATTGTATTTCGTTCGGTTTGAAAAAGGTAATGTTCTGGGACAAGAATAATCTCAGCGTCCATTTCATAAAATTTCTTTGCTATAGATTCAAATATGGACGAATCAATCCAGGAGGCAAGATTTAATTCTTCGTTATAAAAGAATTTTAAGCTAGAGATATCGCTAATCAGCTGATCCTCTACTTCTATCAAAACATTGGCTCTTAAGATCTCGCCTTTAAGCCCCTCTTTATTTTCATATTTCATGAATCCAAATAGCTGAGAGGGAATCATGACAAATATATTAGTGCTACCTGAAAGAGTATTGCCTATGTCAGAGAATGAAACAGAATGCAGCGGAGATATGGTCAATTCATCATAAGAATAAATATCAATACACTCTAGTGATGAATCTTGAAAATGAATAAAAGAATTGATCATGTCATATTAAAAATTAAATGTGCGCCTTATTACTTCTGCTGAATTCGAAATATCTAATATAACTAGAGTTTCAAGATTGGCAGAAAAGTTTTCATTTATTATGTCACTTTGAAGTCTGAAAGTTTGTGAATTAATGCTTAGCACTTGAGATGGGAATTTTGATGCCTGATTAAACTGGTCAATAAATACATTCACATCATCATAACCATTTTTTGGCATATTAAGAATTTGACTGGCGGTATATTCTAAATTCTCTTCATCAAAAAATGCTGCAATCAACAATGAATCGCTTTGAACCAAAGAGTTAATATTAATTATTTGATTATTTCTATTTGGAAGAACACAAAGATTGGTAATTAAATCCCTGTAATCCATCCTCTCCATGATTGGGAAATTATTAATCTCTGAGATATCTACAAGCAACCTTTTTGGAGTAAATTGACTTATTTTGCTTGCGGGACCTATATAAAAATAATTTTCAGCTCCAAAATTTAGAGGTTGGTTATCACGATCAACCCAATCAACAAGCTGATCAATAAAAGATTCAATATCAGCTTCATTGAATTGCTTTAGTTTTAAGTATCTTTTTAACCAAGCTTTATATAACGGCCTAATTTCATATGAGTTACCCGAGGGTTTAAATAAACTATTTAAATTAAAGCAATTAGATGCGTCTAGAACAGAAACTTCAAGAACCATTAAATCATTTTGAAAATAAAATTTATTGTTAAGAAGTGAATCGTTAAGTGTGAGCTTTGATTGGAAAGGTTTAATGTTTTTTTGGAGCGATTTAATGGCTTGTTTTTCAGAGCTCATTAGCATTTGGTGGCTTAAATTTTTGAAGTCTAAATAAGCCTCTCTTTTTAATGAGATATAAAAATTTTTACTAATCTGCACACTGATAATAGATAGAATCATGACTATTAAAAGTGTTGTTATGAGAATTACACCTGGTTTATTCATAGCTATGATGGAGGTTTGAATTGATAACCCATGTATAGGATTTGCCTTGATCCTGCTCTATATAAATTCTTATTAACTGTGGAAATTTTTGCTCGTCGATAGTATTTTTTGGCCAAGAAGGAGACCATGAATTTTTATCAGAAAATTCTAGGCTCACATTCGTAACATTATTAAGTAGTATGGTTTCAAAGAAGTCATCGCTGTTTGCTGGAGCTGATGCGTAGAATTGCTTTCTAAGAAACCGACTGCCATCAAGTAGATACTCAATACGAGCAAGAGAGTCAGAAAAATTTCTACCAGCTCTTACTTTGGTTGTGAATATAAAGCTATCGGCGTTAAGGCTGCTTTCAAATGTATGTGGCTGTGGCTCTCCCCTAGTATCTATAAGATTTACATTCACAGCATTGGTAATATCTTCTCTCAAAGTGTCTCCTAGTAAATTAATACGAAGAGTCTGAGCTGATTGAGAAAAAACTATCTCTTTTGATTGAATGGAGGATTGCAGAAAGGTAGAAGTGATGATTGTAATGATGCTCAAAATTACCAAAGAAATTAAAACTTCTATCAGAGTAAATCCTTTGAACATGTGACTATTTTTTTTCAATGAAAGTCCTTAGTTCGTATATATTATTTTCAGCAGAGAGCCCTACTCTTATAGAGAGTTCAAAAAACTCAGGGGATGAATCTTGCAAGCGCTCTGACCAAAAAAATAATTTGCCGCCAAAGTTAGCTTGACCCTTCCTTGCATCAGATCCATTAAATGGCTCTAAGGTTTGAGTTAGTGCCAATCTATTGTTAGCAATTTGTCTTGCATAGGCCCTATTTTCTAACTGCATAGCAGAGAGTGTGGTGGAGCTAATGAATTGGAAAACAGAAGTAACCGCAAGACCAAGTATTAGTAGTGCCACTCCAACTTCTAGAAGACTAAAGCCTGGTTTTAACATTACCGATTTTCCTTAGAAATAATTTCAATGGCAGAAAAGCTATTAACACTAAGAATCAATTCATTGTCCATGCGATTGTATTGGATGGTCCCGCCCGATGAATGCCCAGATGGATAAAAGATTAAAAACGGATCATCCCTGCTCTCATCAACATAAAATAAATTACCAAGACTGTCTTGAAACTCTGTGTCTGATTCAATCATAGGCAGCATATTTGATACTTCGGTGTTTGCTTGCCATTCATTCTCACGAAAAGTTGCTATAAATTGAGAGCCATTTCCAACAAACCAGCCTATGTTTTTTTTAGTAAGTGCACTTTCCTCGCTTAGGTACTCTATTAGACTTGAGTATGAGTTGATTTGATCTGATTGATAGGATTTTAAAAAACCACTGTTAGTCAGAGTTATGGTTGAAATAATCCCTATCAGAATTAGAGCCACAAGCAGCTCTAATAAAGTGAAGCCTTTGGAATTGATTAATTTTGTGAAATCCAATTTCCTATGTCGGCATTGTCTCCAACACCTCCCTCAAGACCATCTGCTCCTAGACTATATATATCATATCTTTTAGCTTTCTCTCCCGGGGAAAGGTAAAAGTATTCTTGCCCCCATGGATCAGTTGGTACAGAGTTAATGTATCCATTTTCTGGATACAAATAAGGCCTTTTAAGTTCTAAATGAGGTTTTACGAGCGCCTCTAAACCCTGCTCTGTAGTGGGGTATCGCATTTCATTAAATTTATATAACTCTAGAGCTTTTTCTACTTGAGAAATATCAGCTCTCATTTTTTCTAAGTTAGCACGCTGCAAAAAAGGGGAGACATTAATGGCAACTATGGTTGCGAGAATACCCAAGATAACTATGACAGCCATCAACTCAATTAAAGTAAAACCTGGTCTATTTTTTAAAATCATTGTTATCCTAAAGCTATAGTATTCATTTGCATGATGGGTATTAAAATTGCCAACACGATTAACAAAATAATACCTCCCATAAAGATAATTACCAAGGGCTCTAGAAGAGACAATACAGTAGCGCGTTTACTTTCTATCTCTCCCTTCATGTATTGAGTTACCTTTTCAAACATAAAAACAAGATTGCCTGATTTATAGCCACTTGAAAGTAACTGAATAAATAGTGATGGGAAAATCTTTGATGCTTTTAAAGATTGAATAAAGTCTTTTCCCTCAACGAGGTCAGCTCTAGCATTGGTAATTGTTTTGGCTATAAATTTATTACCAATCACTACGTGCGCTTGGTGCATTGCAATATCAAGATTAAGTCCTGACTTCAGCATTAAGTGCATGATCCTAGCAAAACGCTCAACTTCAGCATTTAGAATAAAACTTCCTACAAGAGGTAATCTTAAAAAATTTTTATGGAAGAGTATCGATGTTTTCTCATTCTTGGACATCTTTCTGTAAGCATAATATGTTCCTCCAATAGAGCTGAAAAGAAATATAAGAAAAAGCCAAGCATAGTCAGAAATAATCATCAGACTTCTTGTTAGCAAAGGAAGAGTAGCCCCAGCCCTTACAAACTGATCAACTACCTGAGGCATAACAAATGTAAGCAAGGCAAAAACTACCCCGATAGAAAAGGTTAAAAGAATTATAGGATAGGTCATGGCAGAAACAACTTGTTGCCTTACAAGAGCTGCCTCTTCAAGATAATCTGCAAGATTGCTAAAAGCGATATGAAGATTCCCTGCAGCATCTCCAGCAGCAATTAAAGATCTATATGTTTCATTAAAAATAGTACTGTGAGCAGACATTGCGTCAGCAATCCTTGATCCTTGCAATACCTCGTCTCTTACAGAATGAAGCGCTGCGGAGAGATTTTTATCATCAACCTCATCAGCAATTGATTTCAAGGTTTCATCCAAAGCAATGCCGGAGTCCAATAATGTTGCTATCTGCCTTGTAGCAAATAGAACATCTTTTTGACTGACTCTAAGCTTTCTTTGGAATCTATTCTCAGAAAGCCCTAAAGACAAGGGAGTTAAATTTCCTGCTTTAATTTGTTGTCTAGCTGCACGCTCAGAAGCTGAGCTAAGAATTCCCTTGATCTTTTTTCCAGTTAGATCAATGGCAGTATATTTAAATGTTGGCATCTTGATGACTTTGAACTTTTAGAAGCTCTTCATAGGAAGTTACTCCTTCAAGTAATAATTTAGTTGCCGATGCATCAATTGATAAGGTATTTTTAAAAGCACATTTTTCTAATGTGCTCTCTGACGCTTCATCATGAATTAATGCTTTTAATTCATCTGTGACGCTAATGCATTCCGCAAGAGCAACTCTTCCCTTAAAGCCAGAATGACCACATTCTGCGCAGCCATTTGGCTGAAAGACAGTGCTGCTCGGAGTTTAAAGAAAATTTTTGCTGCATTGAATCTGAGGCAGTTATCTCAGTTCTGCATTTTGTGCAGAGTCTTCTTACAAGTCTTTGTGATACCACCATTCTAATGCTTGACGCAAGAAGATAAGACTCAATACCCATATCTCTTAGCCTAGCAATTGCTCCAATTGCGCTGTTGGTGTGCACTGTTGAAAGAACTAAATGGCCTGTCAAACTAGCTTGAATAGCTATTTTTGCTGTTTCTATGTCTCTTATTTCTCCAACCATAACTATATCTGGGTCTTGGCGAAGAATGGATCTAAGGCCTGATGCAAAATCATAACCTGCCTTTGCATTAACTTGAGTCTGACCGATTCCTGGGAGGGTATATTCTATAGGATCTTCAACTGTCAATATATTTTGAGACGAGTCACTGACATGGCGAAGACCAGAGTAAAGGGTTGTTGTTTTACCGGATCCTGTTGGTCCTGTAACCAAGATGATTCCCTCTGAAAATGTCAGCGCAGTTTTATAAGTATTTAAGATTGATTCAGGTAACCCAAGATCAGTAATATTAATTTGTGCAGCCTTTTTATCAAGGAGCCGTAAAACCACCCTCTCTCCATAGGATGATGGCAAAGTAGAGACCCGCACGTCAATTTTGTTTGTACCCAGGGATAATGAAACTCTGCCATCCTGGGGCTTTCTTCGCTCAGCAATATCTAGACGAGCAATAATTTTAAGGCGTGAAATTATTGGGGCTGAAAGCCTAGAGTCATGCGTCAAAACCTCCTGTAAAATTCCATCCACCCTATACCTAACAATAAAATTATCCTCATAAGGTTCAAAATGTATGTCAGATGCTCTAACTTTGATTGCTTGGCTCAAAACACCATTAATTAACTTAATGATTGGGGCATCATTTGCCCCGCTCAACAAATCCTCAGTAGGGGCCAATGTATTTGCAAAAGACTGAAGATCAAAATTTTCAGAAAGGTCTGCACTAAGATTCGGATTATCGCCTTCTGCAGAGTAGTATTGAGTTAACAGTTGATCGAAATCCTTTGGAGAGCAGACTTCGGAGAGAAAATCAGATCTCAGAACTCTAGAAAGTTCTTGGTACATTTCGAGACTTAATTTTTTCTCAGCAATTACGTGAAGCTTTGATTCTTTTAAATAAGCAAGAACCCTGTGCACTCGGGCAAAATCATAGGGAAGAGAGATATTTTCTTCTGAATTTTGGCCTTCCAGATCCATCAATTTACTGAGTTAAATCTATGGGCTGAACTTCATCTAAAGAACGCAAAAGCACTTCAGCATTGATGTAATTGTATTTTTCTCCCGAAAGAGAAGACACATCAGCAGAATCAATAAGAATTCTAGGTCGCAAAAATACCATTAGATTCCTTTGAACCCTAGATTCTGCAGAAGAGCTAAATAACTTTCCAAGCAAGGGAATTGAACCAAGGATTGGAACTCTAGAAACACTCTCTTGAAGATCATCTTCATTTAAGCCTCCTAATACAATCATTTGATTGTTATCAACCAAAACCGTTGTCTCTATACTTCTTTTGTTAGTAATAAGGTCAGCTGTCCCAGTTAAAGGGCCCACAATTCCAGATACTTCCTGTTTTATCTCCAAGATAACTGAATTGCCTTCATTGATTTGCGGAGTAATAGAAAGCTTAATACCAACCTCTTGCCTGGAAGTTGTTCGAAAAGGATTAGCATTGCTAGAGCCTAAACTTTCACCCGTAGTAATAGGGATTTCTTGGCCTATAACAAGGTGAGCTGGCTCATTATCCATCGCAATAATAGTATGCGTAGATAAAATATCTGAATTTTGATCATCTGCAACAGCGCTAATTATTCCTGCAAAGCTATCTCCGCCGCTAAGATCACCAAACCCACTGATCAGACCAGATGAATTTAATAAAGAAGATGTAGCAAGATTGCTTAAAGTTGCATTATTACCCTGTTCGATGGCAGAGCCTGCGAGTGACAGCAAGTCTGGATTAGCTCCATTTTGAAACCGAGTGATGCCGATGGGAATATTTCCGTCTTGCGCTCCAGCAAAGATTGTCTCAACTCCAAGATTCCTGGCTGCTGTTTGCGATAGCTCAACAATAATTGCTTCAACAAGTACTTGGGCTCGCCTAATATCAAGCTTAGAGACTAAATTTCTTATTAGATCGAGATTGGTTTCTTCTGAGGAAATGACAAGAGAGTTAGTTTCACGGTGATGAGTTACAACAGGCTTATCAGCATCTTCACCTGAAAATCTTGAAGAAACAGTATTGATAATTGCTGCAACTTCTTCCGCTTTAGCATATTTGAGATATATCACTGCTATTGATCCACCAGTCAAAGCATCCTGATCAAGAGCTCTTAGTGTGGATGTAATATTATTAGTAACAATTTGATCGGCTGATAGAATCACTGAATTTGAAGGGGTAAATGGCACTGCAATAAAATTATTTATAGTAGGGTTATCCTGCACTTTAAGCCTATCAAGAATTCGCACTGCTTCTACGGACGAAAGATTATTTAATTTAATAATATTAATAGCTGCACTGTCATTCATATCAAGCGTAATAAGTAATTTTTCAATGCGATCAATGTTTGATTTTTTATCAACCAATAAAATGGAATTAATAGAAGGAATGCTTGATAGATGAGATTGGCGTCCGGTAATAGCCTTAATCTGCGGTAATATTTCTCCTGCAGATCGATTTTTTAATGTGAATATCTTAGTTGCAATTGAGGCATTATTAAAAGAGGCATTGGAGTCTCTGGTGGCTTCATTCTCCGGGACAATCCTAACAACTCCCCCATCAGAAAGGGCTGCAAAACCATGGACTTGTATGGTTCTAAGGTAAACATCCCATACCTGATCTGCTGAAAGTATTGAATCTGAAAAAATAGAAATTCTACCCTTAACCCTTGGATCAAGTATCAAAGTTTTTTTAGAAAACTTGGAAATATCTTGAGTAACTTTAGCAATTTCAACATCCTGATAATTTAGTAAGAAATTTTCTTGGGCGACTAGCTCAAATGAAAAGACAATAATCAAAAGCAGTGAGGACAATGTATGTAGTTTTTTCATGCTTTAGTTATTTATTGTTATATCAGTACTCAATTGATAACTTTTACCGTTTTGAGTAAAAATTGCAATCTTAGAGTTAACACTTTCAAGCTTATATGTATTCTCTAAAAGTTCACCCTGTTGTACGACATAGGTTTGATTATTTTTTTCTACGATCACTGAAGCTCTTTTATCACCAGCTCTGTAACCAATAACTTTATAATTAAAGCTGCTGGACACAGATTCCTGTATTGACTGGCCTGGATTTTCTGAAATGGATTGGGAGTTTGAAATTGAACTAAAATTATTTTTAATGTTTTCTGGCTGCGACATCAAGACAAGATATAGGTTTATTAAGTAATACATGGCTACAGCGCCCAACAGTGTTATGAGAGCTTTCTTTACCAGAATAAAATTAATTTTCATTAGCCAGTAAGTTTAGCTTATTTCAGAAAGCCAATTATATAATTTTAAAAACTATTTAATTGGTATGGTAAACCAGAATTCAGAGCCGCCTTCTGGCCTAGATTCTACTCCTACATCTCCTTGCAAGTTATAGACTAAATTTTTTACTATGGCTAAACCCAGACCGCTGCCCTGCTGAGTATTAGCTCGAGCTGAAGCTGTTCTAAAGAATCTTTTAAAAACTAAGTCTTGATCTTCTTCGGCCACACCTTCACCTTGGTCAATCACTGCCAATCGAATTGCTTCACCCTGCTTTCTTAAACTAATCTGAATAATAGAATTCTCTGGGCTGTATTTAAATGCATTATCCAAGAGGTTATTAAGAACCCTTTCGATTGCCTTGGCATCACTGTTAACCGTCACCTCAGATTGACGCTCAAACACAACTTGGATATTTTTTCTTTTTGCTTTATTTTTGAACGCGAGAACCACTGATTCAACGATCTGATTTAACACTATTTTCTCAATAACAAACTTGAGTTCGCCGTACTCAATTCTTGATAAATCAATCAGTGAAGTGACCATCTCACTCAATCGGTCTGCGTTATGCAAAATAGCCTTTGAAAATATTTTTGCATCCTTTTTGTTCTCTAAGGCGCCATCCAGCAATGTCTCTGAATTTGCTTTGATAACACTAACAGGAGTTCTCAGTTCGTGGGATAAATTTGAGATAAAATCCCTTCTCATCGAATCCATTTGTCTTAATTGAGTGGTCTCATGGACCACTAAAATTAGTTCCTGAGTCGACTTAGCCTTGTTCATATGGGCTAGGATCCATCGCGTGTCATCCTCACCTGTTTCCAACTCAAACTCACTATCAAACTTGCCTTTTTTTTGAGCTTTTTTGTACATCCTGCTGAGAGCAGGTATCTCTATATCATTGATTGACTTATTGATAATCTCATCTAGACCCAAGATTTCCATAATCTGATCGTTGCGGAAAGTTATTAAACCATTTTGGTCGCAAACCATAATCCCTTCGCCTAGACCATCCAAAACTGATCCGAATTGATCTCTTTGTTTTGCTATTAAAGAAATTTGATTTTTTAAGTTTGTTGAAATCGTAGAAATATTTCTAGCCATAGACCCTATTTCATCTCTTCGTTTTACAGGCAGGGATCCTAGATCTTTCTTGTTATAAGAGCCATCGGATATATCTGATGCAGCTCGCTCTAAGTCCATTAAACTTTCACGAATATAGTTGCCTGCAATCACGCTCGCCAAAATTGCAACAATAAGGGCGACAACGATAATTAAAGTCATTGAATTTTCAAGGGATGCAAGGGAGCGATCTAGGTATTCATTGGTTACTGAAATTCTGATAACTCTTTCTGGATTGGAGGTGGTATCTAGCAGAGCAAAATACAACATGTCTTGTTGTATTGAATTACTAAAACGCTTGCTGGAACCTGAACCATTATTGAAAGCAGCTATCACCTCCGGTCTATTACTATGATTATCAAGGGACTCTAGAATATCCATTGCGATATCAGAATCAACCAAGACCAGCCCATCACGAGCAATAAGAGTAATTCGAGAGCCAGACGCGTCAGAGTAAGAGTCAATTTGAGATTTTAAGCTAATAGAATTATTGACCTTAGGGGATTCGGCAAAAGACTGTCTTAAAATTTTTGCCTGCTTAGAAAGCTCGCTCTCAATCTGTTGTTGCAAGCCTTCTGAGAGATCTCTCTCGGCTACAATAAATGCAAGAGAAAGACCAATGAACAGGCATGACAAAATAATAATAAAAATACGACTGCGGATGCTCATTAGGAGTTAATGAGGAGTTTTTGAAAAACGGTAACCCACTCCACGAATAGTTTGAATGTATTCACCCGTTGAGCCCAGCTTTTCTCTCAATCTTTTGATGTGAGTATCTACGGTTCTTGTTGTTACTTCAGCGCTATAACCCCAAACCTCCTCAAGCAATTGGTCTCTACTTTGAACTCTGCCCCGCCGATCTATCAAGTGCTTTAAAAGACGAAACTCTAGGGCTGTAAAGGAAATCTCATTATTACCAATAAAGATCTGATGGGCATCTAGGTTTAGTTTTAATTCACCAAAAATAAATTCCTCTTCATCGCCTTTTGTTGTCTCAGATACTCCTCTTTTGAGTATAGCCTTAACTCTTAATATTAACTCCCTGACACTAAAAGGCTTGGTAACATAATCATCTGCACCAAGCTCAAATCCAATTACTCGATCCACCTCATCAGCTTTAGCCGTTAAAAGAATAACAGGAATATGTTTAGTTTTATCATCTGATTTAATGTCTCTGCACAAAGTTAAGCCTGAGCCATCGGGAAGCATTAGATCTAGAATTATTACATCAGGACTGTTGTCTGAGATAGATTTTTCGCCTTCAGCAATTGAACCAGCCTGAAAAACCTTAAAAGATTCTTTTGAAAGATTGTAGTCAATAGTTTTACGGATATCGGGCTCATCCTCTATTATTAAAACTCTTGATGTCATAGGTATTTCAAATAAGTTATTACTCTTTATACATCAATTATATAAGAGAGCGAACTCATTAAGAGTTATGTTGCTCAATTGCAACAAAATCATCACGCAATTGTTTCTTGGAAAACTTTCCGGAAGCTACCCTTGGAAGTTCCTCTAAGTGTATCTTTATCATGGACGGTATTTTATATGCGGCAATTTTATCTTGTAAAAAATCTTTGATTTCATCTTCTGTTAAGGATGAAGACGGCTTTAAGCATATTGAGGTACAAAGTGTCTCTCCCAGCCTCTCTTCAGGAATACCAAAAACTGCAGCCTCTTGCACGGATGGGTGCGCATATATTGCTGCTTCCACTTCTATGCATGAGATATTTTCGCCTCCTCTGATCACAAGATCTTTAACGCGATCAACGATATACACAAAACCATCTTCAATGTATCCAAGATCGCCAGATCTAAACCATCCATCATCATTGAAGACCTCTTCGGTTGCCTCTGGATTGCCCCAATACCCCACCATATTTGCTGGGCTCTTGATCACTATTTCCCCAACAACCTTGGGTTCTGTTAAGAAATTCCAATTCTCATCAATAATTGCAACATCTGTGACAGGCGGAACAGCTCTTCCGCAACTACCAGGGTGCGTTAAATATTCTTTGCCTAAATTAAGAGTTCCAACTGCATTTGTTTCGGTGAGCCCATAACCAATAGAGGGCTCGCTATCCTTAAAGCCATCTTTTAATTTTTTAACATGCTCTGGAGGCCTTGCAGCCCCTCCACCGCTTAGTTCCTTTAAAGTAGAAAGGTCATATTTATCTTTGTCTGGATGCGTTAATAAATCCCAGGTTTGAGTAGGCACACCAGTTATGGCGCCAATCTTTTCATCTTGAATTAATTGCAATGCTGCGCCGGGATCCCATTTCGTCATCATGACCATTTTTCTTCCTGCAATAACACTCATTAAAAAACCGGAGTGACTTCCTGTGACATGAAACAGAGGAACGCAATGCAAAATGGCAGATTGATTAACAGGAACATCTGATTGCTGGATTTGTGGATCTGCTTCACCTGCTGCTTCAGCTGCTTCAACCTCTCTTTTTAGTGTGGTAACCAAGGCCCAACTAAAGAGTGTTGCTAATATATTTCTGTGCGTAGAGAGAACCCCTTTTGGAAAACCTGTTGAGCCAGAAGTATAAAAAATAGTTGCATTGTCGTTAGTATCCACATCAACAGATGGAAATGTTGTCTCATGCGAAGAAATAAAATCATTAAAATTAGAAAATTCAGAATCTGAATCTGGTCTAACTATAATTTTTTGAATGTCCTGAAATTTTTCTAAGCCACGAAGACGCTTTTGATCTGCAACTAGGATTTTAGCTTGCGAGTTTTCTAGGCCGTAACTCACTTCATCAGGAACCCACCAAGAATTTAAAAGTACGCATACTGCTCCCATTGAGGTAAGAGCCATATAGCAAATAATATATTCTGGATTATTGGCCATGCAGATGGCAACTCTATCGCCTTTTTTAACTCCAGCATTTACAAAAGCATTAGCTGCTTGCGCAGCTTTGTTATGAATATCTTGATATGTGTATCTTTCTCCCTCAAAGACCACAAATTCCCACTCAGGAAACATCAGCCCATATTCAAAGTAATTAGCTAAGGTTTTAGGGATATTTGTAAATTCTCTGTAAGTTACTCCGGATGAGTGAAGCTCTTCTTTAAATGCAAAAGTTTGATCTGGTGCTGTTAAAGCATCTAGAGTTTGGGTATATATATCAGACATAGTATTTATTCGCTTATTTGGTAGAATCCTAAACTATTATGAAACAAAACAAAACTCTACTTTTTACTTTATTTTTTATAGTTTCCTGTGGAGGCGGAGGCGGAGGCGGAAGTGCCCCTGCTCCAGTAATATCTCAGACCCCTACTCCTCCTGTAGCCCCACCAACGCTATCTTATGATGAATTAAAAGCTCAGTATGAAGGCTACTATGAATATCAAGGATCAATGGGGTCTTGATGCTGTTAATGCTTCAGCAGCTTATGCAAGAGGAGCAACTGGATTAGGAATAACCATTGGTATTACTGATTCAGGATTAGATAACACTCATACAGAAATCAGTGCTGGCAGACTTTCAGGCGATAGTGATCTCTCTTACTCAAATTACACTCCAAATACGAGACAACAAAGACATGGAACCATGGTTGCTTCGGTTGCAGCAGGAAAACAAGAAAAATCAGATACCTCGCCTATGCATGGGGTTGCTTTTGAAGCCAATGTTTTATTTATTGCAATTCAGCTTGCTGAGCCAGATCCTGATTATGATCCAGTGGACTTGGGAACTGATGATGGTTCTGGAAATGTAACAGGAGCTCCTGACTTTACTGGTATTGATAATTTTTTTAGCTCCTTGTTTGAAGTCTACAATCAATATGATGTTGATATTGTAAATAATAGCTATGGATATTCCGGAAATATTATTGATTACACAGAAGCTCAGGTTAGAAATGCATTTCCTAAAACCATTGCTGAAATGTCACAAATAGGAACACCTGATTCTCAAAAAACTATCTATGTTTGGGCCGCTGGTAATGCTGGTGGATATGCAGACCAAGGCGTTGATTTTTCAAGCCCAGAATTACTGCCTGGGATGGCGCATTACATCCCTGAGATTCAAGGGCATTCAATAGCAGTTGCTTCTGTTGATGAGAATGGGTCAATTAGCTCGTTTTCTAGCAGATGTGGTGTTGCTCAGGATTATTGCATTTCTGCACCTGGTGGGAGGATTACGGCAGCCTATCCAACTTCGACTTCAGACACTGGCATCTACATTGGAAACACAAATGACGATAACTACAATAGCTGCATACAAGATAACTCGTGTTTTGCTGTAACAAGTGGGACATCTTTTGCTGCTCCCTTTGTTTCTGGTGGCCTTGCCGTCATAGCTGACTATTTTGAAGGTCAGCTAGGAAGTAAAGAAATTGTTGATCGTCTTTTTTCAACTGCAAATAAAGAAGGGGTATATTCGGATAAAGCAATATATGGCCAAGGCCTAATGGATCTTGGTGCAGCAACTGCTCCAGTTGGTCAAGTAAGCGCCATGCTAACTGGAACTCTATCTGGTGCCATGGTTCCTGCATTGTTTACTGGAATCCAACTTACGAGCCCCTCTTTTGGAGATGCTGTATCTAACGGAGTAGCCAATCAGACAATTATATTTTTTGATGAATTAGATGCTCCTTTTAGAGGTGCTGTTGATAATCTAACAACCGACTATAGAAATCAAATTGTAAATCTGGATGGGTATGAGCATATGTATCAATCCACTCCGCAGATCATTGACTCTCAAGATAATGTCTTAGAGATGAGTAATTATAAAAATCAAAATCTCTCATATGGATTAATTAACTCAATGCATTTGCTCGAAGCGCAACAAGATAGCAATCAGTTCTTTACATACTTCAATAAAGGGAATAATAGTTTCGTGAGTCATGGAATAAATGGAAGTTGGGCTTTGGGGATATTTCAAGATAAGGATTTAAGATATAAAAGTCAGCTGAGATCTCAGTTCAGCAATCCGTGGTTAAATTTTAGTGCCGGCGGTACCTCTTTTGGATCTGTTTATAAGTTCCAACATAATCTTGATGTTGCATTTTTAATATCATCTGGCAGAAATAGATTCCAAGCTAATGAAGTCTTTGGTGAGAGTAACTCCAGCACAGTTGCTATGATTGAGCTTCAACCAAAGAATTATATGCCTTCAATCCAATTTGGGATATTAAAAGAGAATGATGCAAATCTTGGTTTAAGTGGTTCTGGAGCTTTTAATGGTAATAGCGGTCAAATGACTTCGTTTGTTGGGATTTCAGATTCTATCAACCTCTTTGGAGGAAAATTCTTTAGCTCCCTATACATAGGCAACTCTCCCGGAACATCAAACAATGAAGGAATGATAAATTCTATTACTGATATCCAGTCTTCTGCATTTGGCATGGGTTTCTTAAAACAATCAATCTTTAATTCTGGAGATGAGTTATTGCTTTCTATTGATCAGCCCATGCGAACCGAATCAGGCGAAATGAACTTAAGAGTTCCTGTATATAGAACAACAGAAAGGAACGTTCTATTTAATTCTTTTGGTTTTACTCTTCGCCCAAGCGGCAGAGAAGTTCATTCAAAAGCTCGTTATATGTCCTCGTATAAAAACATTGGTTTAAGTCTAACGCTGGGGTATAAATCCGATCCATATCATATAAAATCACTGGAAGACTATTGGTATACCGCATTAGGTTTCTCGATAAAAATTTAATGTAAATTAACTAGGGGGGTCTAGTTTGGAAGCAATATTTAAAGATGAAGTCTTTTACATTACTGGCTCAAGTGGTGGCATTGGATTTGCTACCGCTAAGTTATGCATCGAAAAAGGTGCGACCGTTGTTATTACCGGCAGAGATGCTGATAACCTAAAAAATGCTGAAGCTGAGCTTCTCAAGATCTCTCCAAAAGTGATTGCACATAATGTAGATGTTTCCAATGAGCTTGCAATTATTGAATCCTTGAATGAGGTACATAAGTCTTGCGGAAGAATTGATGGCTTGGTAAATAATGCTCCTTCTATTCATACAGGCAAAATTACTGATTTAAGTCTTTCCGCCTGGAAAACAAATTTTAAGGCAAACTTGGATGCTGTCTTTCTGGCAACAAAAACTGTGCTGCCTTGGATGATAGAGGCAAAACAAGGATCCATAGTTAATATCGCCTCAGTTGTTGGCCTAAAAGGTGTTGCCTATATGTCTGCTTATGGGGCAGCGAAAGCTGGATTAATTAACTTTTCACGAGCTGCTGCAATTGAAGCTGCGCCTCATGTTAGAGTCAATTGTTTAATACCAGGTGCTGTCTTAACTCCTGCAACAGAAAGAGCAATTCCCGATGAAAAAATGATGCAGGCAACCATTGAATCCATTCCTCTTAAAAGGATTGCTGATCCAATTGAGCTAGCAAAGCCTATTGCATTTTTTCTAAGTCAAGACTCATCATTTATAACTGGCGCAAGCTTGGTTGTGGATGGCGGTAAAACTGCTGATCTAAATGCTGGACACTGAATTAAATCCATCGAGTGATTTGTGGCTTTCAGATGTGGAAGCCCCGCAAATTATTACTGATCCTAATTTATTTAAATGGGATGATCAGGCAGATTTGGTGATTGCTGGTTTGGGTGGAGCTGGTATTGCAGCTGCTAATGAAGCATTGGACCAAGGTTTGTCTGTTATTGGAATAGACAAAACAACTGGAGGTGGGTCAACTGCCAAGAGTGGTGGCGTATATTATGCTGGGGGAGGAACACCTATTCAAAAGGAAGCTGGTATTGATGATTCACCTGAGAATATGTTCAATTATCTCATTCAAGAAACTGGCGACATTATTAAAGAATCAACTTTAAAGAAATTTTGCGAGACATCAGCTGAAAATACTCAGTGGTTAATGGACAACGGCGTAAAGTTCAACTCATCCTATTACAAGAAAAAATCAAGCTATCCTGATGCTGGATATTTTCTTTACCACTCAGATAATTCTCTTGTTCCCAGTTATATGGAAAATGCGAAACCGGCAGCTCGTGGGCACAGGGGCTGGGAAGAAGGACCCTTTCGACCTATCGGTGTTGGTGGAACAATTTACTATCCCTTGAAAAAATCTGCATTAAAAAAAGGCCTAAGACTTTATACCCAGACCGAAGCAAGATCTCTGGTGATAACAGAAACTGGTAAGGTTGTAGGCATTAAAGTTCTCGTGCTGCCATCAGGGAAAATAGCAGATAAGCACAAGCAACTTATGAGCAAAGGCGACTCTTTACAAATGTTATTGCCACCCTCTTATCCGGGAGCCAGCCTGCTGCAATTTATTGGTGGTCTTTTCCTCAAAAGAGCTGAAAAAATAGAAAGAAATCATCGACAAGTCAGATACATACAGGCTAAAAAAGGAGTGTGCTTATCTACTGGAGGCTTTATATTTAATAGGGCTATGGTAAAAGAATATGCTCCAAAATATTTTGCTGGCATGCCTTTAGGCACCTCCAACGACCAAGGTTCCGGCATTAGGCTGGGACAAAGTGTGGGCGGCGAAACTGATCATATGGACAGAGTGACAGCCTGGAGATTTTTAAATCCTCCTTTGGCTTTTGCCCAAGGCATGGTTGTGAATCAAGCAGGAAAGAGATTCTGCAATGAGATGGTTTATGGAGCCACTCTGGGGGATGCGATGTGTGAGAATAATGAGGGCAAAGCATATTTGGTTCTAGATGCTGCACTCTACGATGAAGCCAAGAAACAGGCTTCAGTTGCCCTTCCCTTTCAACGAGATATGGCAAGAATGTTGATGTATTTTAATTCCAGAAAGAAATCAACAATCGGAGATCTTGCTAAAGTTTATGGCATTCCTGAGGAAGGCCTTATTGCAAGCTTGGAAGAATACAACCAATCAGCTCAAAATAAGATGCCATGTAAGTTTGGAAAAGCAGCAGAGGATGTCAAAGAGCTTAAGGGACCTTTTTATATTATGGATATCTCAATTGACTCTAAACTTGCGCCATTGACTACTTTGACCCTTGGGGGATTAAAGGTGAACGAAGAAACAGGTGAGGTATTAAATCTTGAGGGAAAGGAAATTCGGGGACTGTATGCTGCTGGGCGAACGGCAGTTGGAGTTTGTTCTAATATTTATGTATCAGGACTTTCTATAGCTGACTGTATTTTTTCAGGAAGGCGTATTGGTCAAAATTTAGATATAAAAGAGGTTAAGAATGGAATTTAATTTTGCAACACTATGGGAGAAAACTGCTGATCTTATACCAAATGAAACAGCTATTATTTGTGGTGATGAACAGAAAACGTGGGGCGAGTATGAAAATGTCTCTGCAAAACTCGCAACAGCTTTAATAGATGCCGGCTTGTCCACTTATTCCAAAGCAGGACTGTACCTTCACAATTCAAATGAATATTTAGAGGCACAATTTTCAATTTTTAAAATTGGTGGAACTCCGATTAATGTAAATTATCGATATAAATCTGAGGAATTACTTTATCTTTTAGATAATTCTGACTGTGAAGCCCTCTTCTATCAGGCTTGCTATGGGGATCAAATTAATAAAATTAAAGATTCACTTCCCAAAATAAAGGCATGGATTGAAGTGGCTGATGGATCTGATTCGGTTGTAGAGAATTGCGTGCACTACTCATCTTTAATTGAGCAATGCTCTGAAATGGAGCGATGGAATAGACCAGATGATATTGTTTATATGCTCTATACAGGTGGAACCACAGGAATGCCTAAAGGTGTTATGTATAACCAAGCTGAGTTTATTCAAGGTATGTTTAAAACACTTAGAGCCATGGGTTATGAATTACCAGAAGATCTTGACACTATCGATGAGTACATACTTGATCTAAATAATAAAAAAGCATTGCCAGTAAGCTTGGTTGGCTGCCCTTTAATGCATGGAACCGGAATGTGGCTGGGATGCTTTGTGCCTCATAATCTTGGCGGTGCTGTTGCCACCATTCCAGGCTTAGGTTTTGACCCAGATAAGATTTGGCAAGAATGCTCTCGAATTAATGTAACGAATATTGTGATAGTAGGAGATGCATTTGCTAGACCTATGTTGGATGCTTTAGAGGTTGCTGCAACAAAAAATCAGCCGTATGACCTTGCATCCCTTAATCAAATTACCTCAAGTGGTGTTATGTGGAGTTCCGAAGTAAAAGCCGGATTATTGGAGCATCATGACATGACCCTCATGGATACAATGGGCTCAACAGAAGGAGGCATGGGAGCCTCAGTTAGCACAAGGGAAAGTAAACCAGAAACAGCTCAATTCAGACTTAACCCCGGGATGATTGTTCTTAAAGACGACGGTGATCTCGTGGAGCCAGGCTCAGAGGATACAGGCCTGCTTGGAATTAGCGGAGATGTGGCCATGATTCCGATTGGATACTACAAGGATGAAAAAAAATCTGCTGAAACCTTTAGAGAATATAAAGGCACTCGGTATAGTTTTCCTGGTGACTACGCAAAGATTGAAGCTGATGGCAGTATTATCCTGTTAGGCAGAGGCAGTAACTGCATTAATTCAGCAGGGGAGAAAATATATCCCGAAGAAGTTGAAGAAGCATTAAAGAAGGACCCGTTGGTGTTTGATTGCTTGGTTGTTGGGTTGCCAGATGAGCGTTTTGGGCAAAAAATTGTTGCGGTTGTCTCTACGTTAGAGAATCAAGCAGTTGAAGAGGCAGACCTAATCAACAATGCCAGAGAGCGATTGGCTGGCTACAAGCTTCCCAAAACTATTGTCTTTTCAGATGTGGTTGAAAGAGCGCCAAATGGAAAAGCAAATTATAAATGGGCCAAATCTTTTGCTGCTGAAAAATTAAGCTGAACAACAAAAACTGTAATAAAATTCAAGAAATTTAAGGGCTACTAAATGGATAGATTTAAAAATAAAATTGCACTGGTAACCGGAGCTGGCTCAGGCATTGGAAGATCAACGGCTGTGAGACTTGACCAAGAAGGAGCAACGTTAATCATTGCCGATATTAATGAGGATCAGCTTAACGAAACAAAAAATATGCTGACTAACAAAGCTTCATCGGCCATGGTTTTAGATATATCTGATTTAGAGCAAACTCAGGCTTGCTTTCAAACCGTGAAAAAAGAATATAAGACCTTAGATGCTTTGATCAATGTTGCAGGCATTCTGCGATTTGATAATTCTCATGAAGTAAAAATAGAAGATTGGAATAAAATCTTAAACGTAAACCTGACCGGCACATTTTTTATGTGTAATTTTGGTTGCCTATGCTGCTTGAGTCTAAAGGCTATATTGTGAATGTGTCCTCTACTGCAGCTCTAGGGTCTCATGCTTGGACAGCCGCCTATAGTGCTTCCAAAGGTGGAATTAGTGCTTTTTCTAAAACTTTAGCCGTAGAGTATGGAGTTAAAGGATTGAATGTAAACTGTGTCTGCCCTGCTTCAATCAATACGCCTATGACAAAAAATCCTAATCTTCCTAAAGACATAGATACTAGGTTGTTAAAAAAAATCATGCCTGTTGATGGTGTGAATAGATCTCCGGACGACATTGCAAGTACAATAGCCTTTTTGGCATCAGAGGATGCTCTGCATATAAATGGTATTGATCTAAGGGTTGACGGAGGCTTGTTAACTTAATCATGAAATTCTTACTCTCAGCAATGATGATTTTCTCGTGCGCGATAGAATCTAAAATTTTTAACTCTCAAGCTATTGTCCATCCTGAGGTTGGTGCAAATGGAATGGTGGTGTCTCAGCACTACCTTGCTACTGATGTTGGTCACGCAATACTAGAAAGTGGTGGCAATGCATATGATGCATCTATTGCGGTTGCTTTTGCCTTGGCGGTTGTCCTTCCAAGAGCAGGAAATATAGGCGGCGGTGGTTTTATGGTGATGCATGATGCCGCATTAAATAAAAGCTTCAGCATCGACTACAGAGAAATTGCACCAGCTGCAGCAACCAAAGACATGTATCTCAATGCAGATGGTACGGTTGATAAAATGCGCTCTAGACAGGGAGTCCTTGCCATCGGAGTGCCCGGAACCGTTGCTGGTATGTGGGAGATTCATAAGAAATTTGGCAGCTTGCCATGGGATCAATTGTTGGAACCTGCCATTGTTCTTGCAAGGGATGGTTTTGCTATGTCTCCTTTTATGGCAGATGCGCTAAATGGACGTTATAAAAAACTCAGTAAATTCAAAAATTTTAAGAGCATCTTTTATGCTAATTACCCAGTAGAAATGCATGCGACTCTCACGCAACCCAATCTAGCTAAAACCTTAGAAGCTATTTCCAGCAAAGGTGCAATGAGGATTTTATGAGGGAGAAGTTGCTGATTTAATTGCCGACTACATGAAAAAGAACAATGGCCTGATAACAAAAGCAGATCTCAAAAATTACAAGCCTGTTTGGAGAGAGCCTGTTCGAGGCAACTACAAAGAATACGAAATAGTGACCATGCCTCCACCTTCTTCTGGCGGTATTCATATTATACAAATGCTCAATATTTTAGAGCACTATAACTTGCCTGAGATGGGTCACAACTCGCCTACCTATGTAGCATTATTGGCTGAGGTCATGAAGTATGCTTATGCCGACAGATCAAAGTATTTGGGTGATCCAGATTTCTTCGATGTTCCTGTGACTGAATTGATCAGCAAAGAGTATGCCAAGGAAATAAAATCCAGAATCAATCTCAATGAAATTACTCCTTCGGATAAAATTTTGCCTGGTGACGCCATGCCTCATGAAAGCATGGATACCACACATTTTTCTGTAGCAGACAAATTCGGCAATGTTACCTCTAATACCTACACCTTGAATTCAGGCTTTGGATCAGGAATCGTTGTTGATGGAACAGGCGTATTAATGAATAACGAAATGGATGATTTTGTATCAGCTCCAGGCATACCAAACCAATTTGGTTTGATCGGAGGTGAGGCAAATAAAATTGAGCCTTTTAAACGCCCTCTTAGCTCGATGACACCAACAATTGTCTTTCATGAAAACAAACCTATTATTGCAACGGGCTCACCTGGAGGCTCTAGAATAATCACTGCAGTTCTTCAGTTTCTTTTGAATACCCTAGATTTTAAAATGGAAATTTCCGATGCAACCGTTGTTCCAAGAATTCATCACCAATGGAAGCCTGATGTATTAATGCTCGAAAAAGGTTTTGACGCTGGAGCATGCTTCAGCAATTGAAGCTCTCGGTCAGCCCATCTATATCTCAGGTCCAGGCACCTCTTTGGAGAGCTTGGAAATAAAAAATAACTTGTTTTATGGCTTTGGTGATACCCGAAGACCAGATTCAAAAGCTAAAGGACTTTAAAAAATGTTAGATAAATTATTCGTTGTCTCTTTGTATGCTATGCCTACCATTGCACTGTTAGTTCTATGCATGTTTATAGCGAAGAAAAAGTAGCGCTTTAACTAGGTGGAAATATTCCTTGAGAATCTTCTATTTATAAGTCTGGGTGGATGCGTTGGAAGTTTTGCTTCCATGTTAATTTACAGGCTTCCACACCCAGATACATCCATAAATATACTGTCGCCTCGATCATTTTGCCCATCTTGCAAAACACCATTAAGTCTGACGCAACTGATTCCATTCTTCGGCTACCTGGCCAATAAAGGAGAATGCTCTAAATGCAGCAAGCAAATTGATGGCTCATATTTATTTAACGAAATATTTACAGCTGCTTTACTCATTTACTTGATCAATTTATTGGGAATCATAAATCCAGTGACTTGGTTAATATTTAGCATCGCCATGATCCTTTATGTTCAAGCGCTGATGGATTTCAAGACACTGCTGTTATCTCAACCATTAAGTTTTTTACTTATTTTGATTGGCTTAGTGGCTAATCTTGGATTTGAGATTTTTGCTGTCCCTCTTGATGCCTTGTTAGGCTTACTCTTTGGCTACGGCTTACTCTTTTCAATTAATATGCTTTATAAAATGCTGAGATCACAAGATGGCATCGGTTCTGGTGATTTCTTGTTGCTCTCTGGCATAGGTTCTATTCTTGGAGCATCAGCAATTGGGCCAATACTGCTACTTGGCTCCAGTCTAACAATTTGTACATATGTGATCAGCAAAGATCCAAAGATCAAAGAATTACCCCTGGGATTTGGCTTGGGGTTTGGTGGAATAATATATTTATTGATGCTGATGACACTAAGATAGAAAAAGGCATGAACTTTCTAAAGAAAGCTTGGTCAAATAGACAAGCTGATTAAATTTTCCTCTAAAAAATTTTCCCTAAAGTCAGCTAGAGCGGGTAGCCATTCCCGCTCGACTCCTTCTATCACTTAACTATTCAAACAAGGTTTGGCCTTATCCATTTAAATCTGGAGTTAATTCAACCTTTTCAATTTCTAAGATTACAGATTCCCATATTAACCATTCAGCTTCATTGAAGCTTGCTGCATATTCTGCTGCTCTTAGCATTGCAATAGCCTTAGCATCATCTCCATATTGGGAAATAAGATCATTGGCCATTTGTTGGATTTCTTGTGACATGAACTTCGAATTATAGCCTTTCTATAGGATGGTTATTACTAATATAAGCTTTGCTTTTGTGCCTCAACAATCAATAATGTAATTTGAATGCACTAAGCGGTTGCTCAAATAAGTTGCCCCTCTTTCATTCTGCTGTTGTGTGTTTTCTGAAAATGGAGCAAAAGTTTTTATGCATGTTTATTGGTTTCAAGATTCAAAAATTGGTCACTTAAACCAAGTGCAAGCCTTGTTAGATGAGCTATCTAAAGAGAATGAGCTGGTTATTACTAAGATACATTGCCCTGAAAGAAGTGTCTTTAATTGGTTGAAGTCTTTTCTACCCAGTGCTCCGATTGAGAATCAAAAAGATGGCTTAACTCTCCTTATTGGGGCTGGGCATTCAACCTATCCACAAATCCTTAAAACTCAAAAAGCATTGAAACAAACATCCAGTCTTTTGTCAGTAGCAATTCTAAAACCCTCATTTAACGCCAACGATTTTGATCTTATTTGCGCACCCGAGCATGATTATCCTTCAACCAAAAAACCTAATAATGTTCATGCATTTAAAGGTTCTTTGGCCACCACTTCTTTGATTGAGCCTACTCCCAACAAAGGGATCATTGGACTTGGCGGCTCAAGCAAGCATTATGATTTGATAGCGAGCTTGTTGGTAAACAAATCGAGTATGTTCTTACAACACATCCTCATCATCACTTTCATATCTATAACTCTCGAAGAACTCCCTTCTTCACTCAACCAAGCGATAAAAGATATGACTGAAGAATTTCAAAACTTCACCTTCATAGATATGGAAAGTCATGAGGCAAAATCCTTTCAGGAAGACTTGCAGACTTCAGAGCTAAAATTTGTTACGCCTGATAGCTCAAACTTAGTTTTTGAAGCTCTTTCATGCAAAGGGAAAACTTATGTCATGCAAATTGAACGCCTTGTTCGCTCTAAGACATCTGGTTCCAAAAAAATTAGAAATGCTATCAATGCTTTGGTGGCCAATCGTCAGGTGGGAACTCTTACTATTAACACACCCACTCAAGGTCTCAAAGTTCATGCAATGGAACATCCTGTTGCTGGATTAGAGCCTTTAGCAGAAGTAGAAAAAACTGCATATGTGATTCAAGGTTTAATTAATAACAAAATATGAAAGTTGCTCATTTAATTACTAGCAAGGTATTTGCAGGCATCGAGCAGCATGTATTTGAGCTGGCTACCGCAATGGATGACGAGACTGATCATGTTATTTTATGCGATAAATCTTTGGTGGGTTTTATGAGCGGAGTCCGCACTCATTCAATAACGATGGGTTCTAGATTTTCTCCACTTAATATTATTAGGCTGGTTCTCTTTTTTTGGGAAAATAATACAGATGTTTTGCATTGTCATGGTGCTAAAGCCAGTGCCATAGGTGGATGGGTTGGCCTAATTACTAAGGTAAAAATTGTAGCTACCATTCATGGTCTTAAATCTCATAACAGATCTATAAAATATGCAGACTCAGTTATCGGGGTAAACAAAGAAGTAGTCAAAGATATACCTCAAGCCAAAGTCATTCCTAATTGGTTTAATCCAGCCCATCAAGGCCGACCATCCTCAAGAACCGGTCCTGTTATTGCTGTTGGGAGATTAGAAAAAGTGAAGGGGTTTGATTTGCTAATCAATGCTTGGGCAAACATCAAAGAAGAGCTTAATATTATAGGCTCTGGAAAAGAGCTTTTGCCCTTACAAGAATTAATCAAAAAGTTAGGCTTATCGGATCGAATAAAAATTCTTACGGATCATTCTTATGAATCCATAGAAGATATATATAAAAATGCGAGTGGGTTAATTGTATCAAGCTTGCGTGAGGGGGGTCCCAGAACAGTTCTAGAGGCAATTAATCACAATATACCGGTACTTGGAACGAATGTTGGAATAATGCCTCAGATCATTCCTAGAGATCTATTGACCGAAGCCGGTGATCAGGTAGGTTTAACAGCTCTGTTAGAAGAAATGATCCCATTGCTGCCTCAATTAGATGTTAGTGCCATCAAAATAGCCATGCATGAAGAATATTCTTTGAAAAATGCCTGCATCAAAACCAAGGAAGTTTATTTCTCTCTTTGAATAGCGGTTTCGTATACCTTTATCGTCTCTTCCACCAATCTCTCTTTGGTGAAACTAGAGGGGATGCTTGAAGGTGGAGCGCATTGCAGCAAATGTGGAATTTGATTGGCTAAAGCATCCGTATCTCCAAACTCAATTAGCCCAAGAGGATTGATCATACCAATAGACTCCTTAACGCCTCCCCTGTTCCAACCCATCACATGGGTTCCGCATGCAGCGGCCTCAATAATGGTCCGTCCAAATGGCTCAGGTTTGGATGAAAGATTAAATACGATGTCTGAAATTTTATATATGTTTGCGATATCTGTTCTTGCGCCACAAAAAGTTACGGCTGATTCAAGATTGTATTTTTTAACCAGCGCGAGAAGAGACTGAAAATATCTCTTTTTATTTTCATTAACTGGACCAGGGATAAGGCCATGATATTTAACTTGATCAAGTTGACTCAATAATTTTAGAAAGTCTTCTATGCCCTTCCATCCAGTAATTCTTCCAGGCAAAGTGAGTAAAATTTTATCGCTCGTTTGAGGGAATTCTTTGTACCAAGAATTAGACCAAGCTTCTGAAGGTGGGGATGTATTGAATTCATCAATATCGCATCCCCTATAAATTAAATGGACTCTAGAGTGATCTACATCATAATTTTTGAAGACATATTCTTGCACTGTTTTTGAGATAGCAATGATGTCATTGGCATAAGACATAGATTTGCTATAAAAAGGTTTACTGTACAAGCCATGGAACGTAGAAATTACAATTGGTTTTGAGGAAGACAGGCCCTTAAGAGCCAGAACATTAATCCAAGCAGGAAAGCGTGAGCGGACATGAATGATGTCCGGCTTAAACTCGCGGTAAATATCTCGTAAATTCTTGTATTGCTTGATCGCTAAAAAATTCTTTTTGGCTATGGGTAGCAAGAAATGCTTTGCTCCATGATTAGATAGCTGCTCAGTAAGCCCACCACCTGCTGATACTACAGCTGACTGATGGCCTAATTTTGTAAGATGCTCAGACAGATCTACCGTACCTCTTTCTACTCCACCAAACTTGAGTTCAGGCAGCAGTTGTAAGACACGCATGAATTACTCGTACCTTAAAGCAACTGCTGGTTCTAATTGTGCAGCTTTACGCGCTGGCCAAATTCCAAAAAATAAGCCTACACAAGCAGAGAAAGTAACTGAGCCTAAAATTGCTGAGAAGGGAATTGTAAAAACCCAGTCTTGCCACATCGCAATAACAAAATATAAAAGTGAGCCAAGTATGACCCCTGCAACTCCCCCAATAATACATAGAGCCACAGCTTCAATTATAAATTGCAGAAGGATAGCTTGATGAGTAGCTCCAAGGGCTTTGCGTAACCCTATTTCTCTTGTTCTCTCTGTAACAGAAACCAGCATAATGTTCATTACCCCAATGCCGCCAACCAACAAACTGATCCCGGCAATCCCAATAATTAAAGCTGAAAAAATTGCGGTTGCTTGTTTTTGTAAATCAGTGAACTGAGACCAATCATTTATTCGAAAGTTATTCTCTTCTCCGGGTCCAATATCATGCTCTCTTCTCAAGACTCGCTCTATGGATATCATGGCTTCTTCGGGCGAGTAAGTATTCGGCACTTCAACACGAATTGAATCAACTCTCTGTCTACCAAAAACTCTATCGGATGCAGTAAATAATGGGATATATATCTGTTCATCTGGGTTAGACCAACCAGAAGAGCCCTCTGATTTCATGACGCCAATAATCTCAAAAGTCACCCCGCCCAAATCAATGTCTTTTCCAAGCAAAGCCTTGGAAGAAGTTTTTAATTCCGTGCTAACACTGGAGCCAATAATGGCAACTCTCTTTCTTGCAAGGTCATCTCTTTCTGAAAAAAATCTTCCTTGCACTACCTCGTATCCCTGAATGTCTAAATAATTTTCTCGCGCACCTATAACTGAAATGCTGATACTTTCATTTCCATACTTCAACGACTTACTTCCCCTAATTTCTGGTGAAATACGCCATGCAATCTCTTTGTCTTTAATCAGGGCATCCGCATCCTTGATGACTAAAGGTGTCGCATTGACTTTCTGCGCACCTCTGCCCCGAGAGGGATAGACTGACAGAGTCCTTGCTGAAAGATTGGTAATTGAGTCATCAATAGCTCTTTGCGCACTTGATCCTATGCCTACCATGGCTATGACTGAGGCTGTTCCAATAACAATAGCTATGGTTGTCAGCAAGGAGCGCATAAGATTAGCTCTGATTGCGTCGATGGCAGTTGAGATGGATTCTTGCAATATCATAGTTTATCCAAATCTACCTTTAACTCGTTCAGAGAATCTTTGCTGATACTTAATCAAGCCTTCGCTAGGTAAAACATAAACAATTTCTTTCTCAGCAATGCCACCCTTTACCTCAACATGGTTTAAGTCAGTCTTGCCTACCTTAACCCAATGTGGAAAAGCGCCTTTGCTGGTTTTTTTTAACACTATAAAAGTATCGAAATTTTCTCCAGGAACTTTTTTGGACAGAAAGCTATCTAAATCTGCTTGCTTGATACCTAATAATCCAGCAACTGAAACAACGTCTTTTCTGGTGCGCAATGAACCTGCAGGCAACGCTAGGGCCACCTCTTCATTCAAGATCTCAATTTCAACATCTGTGTTCATTCCAATCAATAAAAGATTATCTGTATTCTCTATGTCTATTAGCACCGGGAAAGTAGTCACGTTCTGATCAATTTTGGACATGGGTTCAATTTTAGACACGACGCCTGTGAATCTTTTGTCTCTGTAAGCAGAAACTTTGAGGGTAACCTCTTGGCCAATGCTTATTTTTCCAATATCAATTTCATCAATCAATGCTCTTACCCGAACTTTATTAAGGTCAGCCATCTCCATAAGCAAGGTTCCTCCTCCGACAGCAGAGGTTGGCGATGTAATAACTTGTCCCACTTCAGCTAACCTGCTAATAACAGTTCCAGCTATGGGCGACCTGACACTTGTATCATCTAGAGCAATTCGAGCATTTTCTAAAAATACCTCAGCTCGCACAAGTTGAGCTCGGGCAGAAGAGAAAGCCTCCTGAGCATCTTCAAAAGATTTATCAGAAATATTGCCTTCCTCATGCAATCGCTTGGATCTATCAAACTGATTTTGAGCATTCGAAAGTCTGACTTTGGCAACTTCTAGATCGGCATTTGCTTGCGCTAGAGTGTTGGTAGGAGTTCTCTGATCAATCCGAGCCAGCACCACGCCTTCTTCAACGTAGTCTCCAACTTCTGCTCCCAAGAAAAGCACCTGCCCCGATGCTTTAGATTTTATTTCTATCGAAGAGATAGCCTCAACAGTTCCCGATGCTTCAACAGTTAGCTCTAATTGTTGAGCCCCTGCTTCTTTGAGAGTATAAAATTTGAATTCTTCTTCTTTGTCTCCGCCTCCGCAACCAACTAAGATAGCTGAAGATAGGAGTACTGTTAAGAATTTAACATTAATGTATTTCATTTTTTTTCCTTTGTGGTATCTGATTCTATGAGGCCATCTTTAATAAAGATTAGTGCGCTGGGCCTCAGCAGCAACTTCATTCTCATGAGTAATTAAAATTATAGTTTGCCCTTGGTTATGCAGGTTATGAAAAAGCTGCATCACATCATGGCCCGTTTGGCTGTCAAGATTTCCTGTTGGCTCATCTGCAAACAGAATTGATGGATTATTGACAAGAGCTCTAGCAATAGCAACTCTTTGCTGTTGCCCCCCTGAAAGCTCGGATGGCTGATGATCCATTCTATCTTCCAAGCCCACTTCAGATAATGCGGCTTTAGCCCTAGTTATTTGATCTGCTTTTTCTATGCCAGCGTATTTTAAAGGCAACATTACGTTATCAAGCGCACTGTTTCTGGCTAAGAGATGGAAGTTTTGAAAGACAAATCCAATTTCTTTGTTTCTAATTCCTGCCAATGCATCATCGTCCAAAGAGCTAACCTCTTGATTGTTCAGCAGATAAGTTCCATGAGTAGGAATATCAAGACAACCAATGATATTCATAAGGGTAGATTTACCAGAGCCGGAAGGTCCCATGATTGCGATGAATTCGCCTTTCTTTATATCGAATGAGACACCTCTTAAAGCCTCCACCGTTTGAGTGCCCAAAGCATAATGCTTGGTGACTCCGTTTACGCTAATAATGCTCATGCTGACCTACATAAAAAAACTGGTATATCTCGAGAAGTATTATTTTGATAAGTTTCATAGTCTGGGTAAAAAGAGCATATTAAAGGCCACAGTTCATCTTTCTGCTCTTTAGACACTTCTTCTGCAATATAGTTCTTAGAATCATGAATGGTGGAGATTTTAAGTTCAGGGTGCGCTTTTACGTTGTAATACCAGTTGGGATTTTTAGGCATGCCGCCCAGAGAAGCAACCAAAATAGGCATTCCGTCTTGATGAACATAAATCAATGGAATGTTTCTAATTTTATTAGTCTTCGCGCCTTTGGTTCTCACAACCATGACAGGAAAACCACCCGGCCATTTGTTCCAAAGCTTACCGTTACTGAGCAAAAAAACTCTTGCTTGAAATTTAGCAAAATATTTAATAATTCGTTTAGCAGTTTTAGCCTGCTTGGGAGTATATTTTTCTTGCTTCATGAATTATTCAAAAGCTGCTATATCAGTTTGAAGGTTACCAAGAATCAGAGCATGTATATCATGCGTGCCTTCATAAGTATTTACCGCCTCTAAATTCATAGAATGTCGGACAACATGATACTCATCAATTACACCATTACCGCCATGCATGTCTCTTGCCAGTCTGGCAACATCTAGTGCCTTCCCACAATTATTTCTCTTGATCAAAGAAATCATTTCTGGAATCATTTCGCCTTCATCAATAAGGCGACCTACTCGCAATGCGGCTTGAAGACCTAGAGTAATTTCTGTTTGCATGTCAGCTAGTTTCTTTTGCACCAATTGTTTTGCTGCCAAAGGCGAGCCAAATTGAATTCGATCTAGCGTGTATTGTCTTGCTGCATGCCAGCAAAATTCTGCAGCTCCCAAAGAGCCCCAGGCAATACCGTAACGGGCTATGTTTAAACACGAAAAAGGTCCTCTAAAGCTCTGCGCCAAAGGTAAAACATATTCTTCAGGAATAAAGACATCTGACATAAATATTTGGCCAGTGGTTGATGCTCTGAGAGCAAACTTACCTTGCAAGACTTTGGTATCGAGACCTGCAAAATCTTTTTTAGCGATAAAACCTCTAAGCACTCCTTGTTCGTCTTTTGCCCAAATCACAAATACATCTGCAATAGGCGCATTCGTTATCCAGGTTTTAGATCCGTTTAACTTATAGCCACCCTCAACTTTTTTTGCATTCGATAGCATGCTGCCAGGATCAGAGCCCGCATCTGGCTCAGTAAGACCGAAACATCCAATTAAATTTCCTTTAGCCATTTCAGGCAATAACTCTTCTTTTTGCGCATCTGAACCAAACTTATAAATTGCATACATAGCCAATGAAGACTGAACGCTAAATGCTGATCGGTAGCTCGAATCTATCCGCTCTATTTCTCTTGTGATTAATCCGTATGAGACATAACCGACTCCCGCGCAACCGTAACCTTTGATTGTTGCTCCCAAAATTCCTAATTCACCCATTTCTTTATAAATTTCTGGATGAAATATTTCGTGCCTATTGGCTTCAAGAATTCTTGGCATAAGAGATTTTTGAGCATACTCACGCACGTTGTCGCGAATCATTCTCTCCTCTTCAGTCAGCTGATTATCAAGATGTAAAATGTCTTCCCAGTTTTTTCCCATAATTTACTCAAAAAAAAGCCCTAGTAAAAATACTAAGGCTTTAATTATATTCTAATACTAGAATTTATAGTGCAAATCCATTCCTATGGTTCTTGGAGCATTAAAATAAGACAGTGTTAGCTGTCCAAATGCAGGTCCAAATGGAATTGAACTCATTCTGTGATTCTTATCCGTAAGATTCTTAATCCAGAAATTTAATTGCAGATTTTCCATAGGCTCAGTTAACAACCTAAAGTCAGTTGTTCCTCTTGAATCTAATGTTGTCAAAGCTGCTCTTGGATCTTTAGAGTTGTATGGGAATGTTGGATGCTCAGCAATTCTGCTGTGATCCAAACGCATTCTATAAGTTCCATAATCTTTTTCCAAAGAAACATAAAGAGTAGTCTCTGGCGAATAAGGAACTTGCTCAAGTAAATATCCGTCACTTGCAACTTTATTTCCTGTGAACTCAGAATCAAGAGTTCCTAGATTAACCATTAGCTTAGTTGAGTCATTAATAAGTGTTGTAGTCTCTATTTCTAAACCAGAAATATCAGCTGAATTATTAATAACCTCAGACGCTGCTGCAGCATTTGCTGTGAAATAAGAAATCTGCATATCTTCATGTTCGTTATCGAAGTAAGCAACATTCAACATCATGCGATTATCGAAATATCTTCCTTTCAAACCAAATTCCGTGGATGAGATAGTTTCTGGAGCGTATGGTGTAGATGCTCCAAAAGGATTAGAGCTCTCTGCATTAAATCCACCAGCTTTAAAACCATCTGCAACTTTAAAATACAGGTTAGTGTTGTCGCTGTAATCATGAGACAGAATGAATGTACCAGTGGTATCGTCAAAACTGCCTTTTCCTGATGCTGAGATTATGCCTACATACTCTTTAAAACCTACCTTGTCCTCTTCAGTAGATCTTGCTCCAACAGTTACGTCCCAGTTCTCTGCAATTGCATAGGTCAGCTGACCAAAGATTGCTGTTGAATCTCCGTTTCCTGAGTAATTTTGTACAATCGATGTTCCGCCACCAAAAAATGATTGAGGGTTAGAGGTATATGCATCATCTTTTAATGCGTAATATCCAACAACATACTCCATTTTATCGGTAGAGCCAGATAGCTGAACTTCAAGAGTTTCAGCGCTGTAGTTAGTAAATCTTGATGTATTAGCAATTGGAAATGGTCCACCATCTAAATCAAGATTATCATCCCAGTCTGTTTTTCTTTTAGCCCAAATTACTTTCAAAGTCCCAAGACCCATTTCACGAGCAATGGTTAAGCTTGTTCCCTCAACGGTGGATAGCTCAAATGTATTCGCATCAATATGCGCAACACCCTGTCTATCTGAGTTCTTAAAAAGCTCTATTGGCCAAAGTTTTAGGCCGCCGGTGAGTGCAGAAGCACCAACACCAAAAGCAGTACTCCAATTTGGAATCGTATTTGTGAGCTGTGCAAAAGGTGGGATATTGTCTTGATCAGTTTTATCGAGAGATAAATTGACGCTAGTTTTATCGCCTTCATATGCAAGAGTAAATTTAACTCCTTTAGAGTTAATGGTATCTAATTCAGTGTTACGCGATGTTGTATTAGGTACAACGCCTTGAGCAGCTTGGTATGGAGATGCAGCATTATTAACGTAACCACCTCTCTTCTTGTTATTTACAACAATCTTTGTAAAAACATTTTCACCAATTTCATAGTCACCAATTAACTGTGTTTGCTTCAAACCATAATTACCGAGTGTAACTTTCGCTGAAGTTCCTGCACCAGAAGGTTTTTTGCTTATAAGGTTGATTGCGCCACCCAATGTGTTTCTTCCATAAAGAGTCCCTTGAGGCCCTCTAAGAATTTCAACTCTTTCTAAATCAGCAACGTCAAAGATAGATCCCTGGCCTTTACCTAAATAGACTCCATCAAGATACATTCCAACGGTTGGCTCCCACGTAATAGCAGGATTAATGGTAGTTCCACCTCTCATTGCAATTGTAGCGGCAGTGTTATTTGAAGGTGTATTAATAATGTGGACATTAGGGGCCATGCCAGCAAGATCAACAACATTGGCTATATCTAAATCATCGATCGTGGATTCAGTAATAGCTGTAATGGCAATTGGAGCGTCCTGAAGACTCTCTTCTCTCTTTTGCGCCGTAACGACAACTTCTTCAAGCATGCCTGTGGATTGCGCATTAATATTGACATTAAAAATGAAAGATAGCGGTATCGCTAAAAATATTAGTTTCAATTTACTCATCATATTCCCCTTTAAAATTTGGATAACTTGGTGATTATTGCAAAAAAGTAGCTTATTTGCATCTTTGTTTGTATAGCTAGCAAAGAAAAACCTTGCAGAATAGACAATTAACTGATCCCTTCGATCCTAATAATGCCAAATCTTGGGGATGAAAACTTAATCTCAGCTTTATTTAAACAACTTGAGGTTACTTCAATCATCTTGTTGCTATTGCCACAAATAATTACTAATGGCAGAAGTTCTTGATATTGATAGGTAAAATTTAGCACTTCAGAGGAAACGTCTTGATGCTTGGTTCCATGCAAATCTAGATGGGTGATACCTCTTTCCTCAAAGACTCTCATGAGATTTAGAACTTAACTAGCTTTTAGCTATATTTGTATTGACCGTCATGACATCCATTCTTCTTGCATTGTGATGAGCGTAGTCATAGACAATCTCATCTCCGAGGCTAAGGTTTGGAAAACGCTTAAATAGCTCTTTGAGCATAACTTCTGTTTGCGATCTTACTAAGGTCACTCCAATACAATAGTGAGGCCCTTGCCCAAAGGAGATGCTTTTATCGTGATCACGCTGAATATTAAATGTGCTCGGATCGTTATAAATTAAAGGATCCATCCCAGCTGTGCTTGTGATGAGCTGCACCATCTGACCTTTTTTGATTTGATGGCCTTGAATTTCTATATCCTCTGAAGCATATCTAGCCAATCCAGTTTTTCCAGAGGATTCATATCTCAACGTTTCAGATATCGCTCCTTGAACAAGAGTCTCATCAGCCATCAATGCATGATGTTGCTCTGGATGTTGTAGTAAATTTTTAATTAAATAGCTATGAAGATCTACAGCAGTATCTGAGCCAGCTCCAAGAACGGCCCCAACCAAAGCACACATCTCAAGATTGGATAATTTAGAACCTTCATCTTCTGCGAGGATCAACGTGGATAAAAAGTCATCTCCTGGGTTTGCCCTTCTTTCATCTATGAGCTCGTTTAATAAATCTAGGCCTTCTGGGACACCTTTAATAGCTTCCTGTCTTTCTTCAGGGGTAAGCATTGGATTAATGCCTCGGACAACCCCATAAGCCAATGAATCAAATATCGGGAATTTGTCCCTAGGAATGCCAACTAAACTTGCAATAGCTTGGGTTGGGACTATCTCAGCAATCTCTGCACCAAAGTTAAAAGATTCTGGGGTCCCAATTTCATCAAAGCGCTCTTTAACAAGAATCGTGAACCGTTCTTTCATCTTTTCCATGATTCGAGGAGAGAAAGCTGGAAGAGCAAGTTTTCTAAGACGAAGATGGTTCTTTCTGTCGAGGAAAAATAAATTATTGTTCATCAGCTTTTCAAAAGCATCCATCTCTTCAAATGGTTTTTTCGCAGGAGCAAACTCCCATAAATTAAAATCTGTTGAAAGACGTCGGTCCAATAAACAAGAAATAATATTTTGATGGCCGGTTATCAGCCAAGCTTGCCACGCATCAAAACGAGCAATTGGAAATTCTGCACTAAGCCTCTCCAAAGTTGGAACAGGATCATGAATAAAATCTTTAGAGGATGGATCAAAAAAATGATCAACGGAGATGTTTGATTGCTCACTCATAAATTATGTGGATTAAAAAATATTAGGATTAGGTAAATCGCTTCTAGTTATAATAGATTCAACTCTATCTTTAAAAGCTTGTTCGCTTTTTTCATTTATAGGATTGATCCAGTAATTAGATTTTTTAATTTCTGCTAAACAAAAAGACGCAACTTCTTCGGGCTCAGTTGTTTCCATCTCAATACCCATTGAGCTCATCATTTCAAGCATATCCTCTACTGAAGAGATTGGATGCTCTGGGGCATTTGGATCTCTTGCTAGTTCTTCGGGTCTATTGCGCTCTGCAGAAAATAACTTAGTTCTAACTGTATGCGGCCCAGGAAATAAAATAGAAACTTTAATATTGGATTCTGCCTGTTCTAGCTGCAGCTTTAATACTTCAGTAATACTAGAAACTGAAGCTTTTGAGGAAGTGTAAATTGGGGTTGATGGGAGGTTAATAAATGCGCCATTTCCTGAGCAAGTGTTAATTACTCTGCCGCCCTCTCCATGAGCCATCATCGCAGGAACAAATGCTTGAATGCCATGAAGCACACCCATCACATTTACACCAAAGGCCCATTGCCAATCATTTGGTTTGGTTTGCCAAATAGGCAAAAGCTCAGCTGGAGCAACCCCTGCATTATTAAATAGCAAATGAACCGATCCAAACTCTGATTCACACCACTTAGCAAGCTGCATCATGGATTCTGGATTCGAGACATCCGCAACTTTAAAATGCACATCAAGAGATTGATCTGTTAAAGCCTTGGCAGAAGTCTCAAGACTCGCTGCTTCAATATCGGTCAGAATAACCTTAGCGCCTTCTTTGGCTAAAGCTTCTCCGATTGCAAAACCGACACCGGAGGCTCCTCCAGTAATTACAGCCAATTTACCCGTAAAATTTTCCATGTTTAATCCTTATAAAACTATACTGAGTCGTAACGAGAATGCATGAACGGAACGTAGGACATGATATCCACTTCCTCTACAACAGATGCATTTGACGATGAAGTGCCTTCTTCCCAGACAAGAGAAACCATTTCTTTTACTGGAAGATCTACCACTGGGTCCATTGGAGATTCACGAAGAATAATTTCTCCATCTAGTTTTGTGTGCACACTTTGTGTTCTATGCATGTTAATTCTCACCAATAGCGGGTTTTGATCAACTGGTTTATTTTGCTCGCAAGATGGAAATACTTTAAAACAATACACATCATCGGTAAAAGATGCTGTATCAAGTGATTCAGATGTTTTGCCTTTAAGCTCTAGATAAGTAATTCCATGACGAGTAACTGTCGCAACGCAGTCGTCTCCATCTTTTGAAGCAGTAACGTCAGCTATTTTTTTAGGCTCTCCATATGTCTCTCTTCCGCCAACCACAACGCCTTCTGTCTCCATGGGCATAGTAATTTCATAAATACCTTCTTTGCCTTGATACATACAATTAACACCAAATGTAGCAGCTCCAAATTCCATGCCACCCATCAGATCAACAAACACTCTTGAGATAACTATCCTCACCATTGGATCAGCGTGAACAGATAAAGGGGCCGGTATAAGCTTTTCAATTAAACCTGGCTCTGTTTTATACCAAGCTTTAATGGCATGCATTTTTGCATCAAAGAATTCTAAGTTGTTTTCAGCAGCTTCAATTAACTGCTCTTGAGTTTTTACGTATCTTAAATCTGACATTTTGTTCCCCTATGTTATTTCTAATTAGCTAATGATACATTTTATAAAATATATTTAACAACTGTACAACTCGCAATTATATAAACATATTTTATGAAAAAATATGTTGATTCAAATTATTAATAATGAAATCATTAGATATTAAATAAGATTTATTGCTAATGGTTGAGAAATTTTAACCATCAAGATAAGGTGAATAATTATGCCAAAACAAGAATTCCCATTTCCAATGCCAAACGGTTGGTTCTGCGTTACTAGAGTTGATGATATCCAAAATGGAGAAAGTAAGCTTTTTACGTTTTGTGAAAAAGAGGTGGTGGCCTTTAGAACTGAATCTGGCAAAGTTTCTGTCATGGATGCTTATTGCGGCTATTCAGGAATCAACTTAGCCATTAGTGGCAAAGTTGATGGAGAGACCATTAACTCTCCTAAGCATGGCATTAAGTGGAACATAGATGGTTCTTGTGCTGAGATTGGAAAAGATTCTGGGGTTCCCAAGGAAGCTATGGAAGTTACGACTTTTAGTTACCCTTGTCAGGAACTCAATGGATTTATATGGGCATGGCATCATTTGCTTAAAGAAGAGCCTTACTTTGAAATTCCTGCGATTGATGGTTTTAATGGAGAAGACTCTAAGTGGGGTAAAGAGCACCATTATGAATATCACATCAATACAGTGCTCCAAGAAATTGCAGAGAACGATGTTGATCAAGCTCATTTTCCAAAAGTGCATGGCTCGCCAAGCTTGCCCGAAACAGAGGCCATTATTGATGGGATCTACAGAAAAACAATTGCAGAAACTCTCATGAATCCAAATAATGATAGTGTCTCTGAGGAATTTCATGTGGCAGATCCTTCAATGTTTACGACTACTTTTACCAGAGAATCATGGGGTCTTGGATGCGTAGGTTTGCATATGGTTAATTTACCCATAGATGAAACTACGTTTGGTGGTGAATTCATTATGATTAATGCTTCTTGCCCGGTGGATAATAAGAACTCAACACTCCGTTGGTCCATGAGGGTAACAAAAGATATTGAAGACGAGCTGGGAATGGCAATCATTGATGGGATTGCAAATGGAGTCTTGGATGACATGCCAATTTGGGATCATAAAAGTTACGTTGCTCAGCCTATTTTATGTGATGGTGACGGGCCGATTAATAAGTTTAGAAAATGGGTGAGTCAGTTTTATTCAGATCCGTTGCAAGCAAGATAGTTGGCAAAAGTACACTTTTTTTATTCGACCATGAATGCGGGGAAATCTACTGCGCTTCTCCAGTCTAACTACAATTACCAAGAGCGCGGCATGCAAACATTGCTGTTTCTTCCTAAGGTAGATGCAGATATTAATGATGGCATGATCCATTCTAGGATTGGCTTAACAGCAAAAGCTCACTCCATAGATCCTGAGTTTAATTTCTATAGCTTTGTCTCTCAAGAGCAAATGAAAAAGCCAATTAGCTGCATTCTGATTGATGAGGTCCAGTTCCTTACAAAAAAACAGGTTAGAGAGGTTTGCAAGATTAGTGATGAACTAAACATTCCTGCTATGTGTTATGGAATCCGCACTGATTTCCAGGGTGCTTTATTTGAGGGCAGTTCTGAGCTTCTGGCTCTTGCTGATAATTTAATCGAACTCAAAACAGTGTGTGATTGTGGCAGGAAAGCTATTATGGTGGTGAGGCTTGATGAAGCAGGAAAAGTCGTAACTGATGGTGATCAGATTAAAATTGGCGGCAACGATTCCTACAAGGTTTATTGCAGAAAACATTTTCGCGAACTCACTCAGCTGATTTAATTATCTCTGCCCTCGTTTAAAAGATTTTAAGTATTTGTATGACGGGTCCTGTGAATTGGGTGTGCCAATATTTGCTCCCTCAATCATGGGGTGAGTAAGGTTAACTTTTGAAGGGTCGTTTACATAAGCCCAATCTGCATCCACTGCCCTGCTAGAAAATTTCCACACTCCATTTCTTTTTTCATACTCATCAAAATACCTTCCGCCAATCAGCACATCAAAATTTTGATCATCTGTCAGGACTTGATGAAATGCCAGAATATAGGTTTCGCCCTCAGCTTTATCGCCCATCAAATGAATGTTATGAGTGGTGACATTATGATGAAGGATGCCCATAGATTTTTGTATTTCAGGTAATAAATCGATGAATTCCATTGCCTTGCCTTTGAAAAAAGATCCGTGATCATCGTGAGCATCTTCGTGGTAAAGAGTTCTCATGAGCTCATGATCATGGCGATCAGCAGCTCGACAATAAATGTGGACCAAATCTCTAATAGATTCCTTATCAAGGATTTCTTGAATTTTACTGTCTACTTCACTCATACTAATGACCTATAAATTAATGCTACAAATTAATATAAATTAAAACTGGAATTAATGGTAATAAGATAAATGAACCTTCAGGTCAAACATCCTCTTCTTGCTGCTCCTGCCTCCATAGGAGGATTAGAGCTCAAAAATAAAATAATCATGGCTCCCATGGGTTCAAATTTTGCTGGAGAAGATGGTCATACAACCGAGCAACTTGAATCTTATTACGAAGAAAGGGCCAAAGGAGGTGTTGGGTTAATCATTCTAGAGACCTCTGCAATCACATGGCCTGCAGGTGCTTCAATGCCTTACATGATAGGTTTTTCAAAAGACGAATTTGTCTCAGATCTCAATTCTCTTACTCAAAGAGTTCATCAGCATGGTGCAAAAATTGCCGCTCAATTAAATCATAGTGGAAAAATTGCTCAAGAAGATACGATAGCAGGAAGGCCAATTCCAGTGCCATCAATACCAAAATCTGAGCCAAGCGATATGTTTGGCCTTTTAACACAAGATGAAATTATGAATTTTATTAAAGCTGGTGGGCCAGATGGCAAGGGGCCTAGATATCATGAATTAACAATTGATGAAATTAAAATAGAAATCAATCATTTTGCTCAGGCTGCCAAAAGAGCCAAACTGGCAAATTTTGATGCGGTAGAAATTCATGCTGGTCACGGGTATCTAATTTCTAGTTTTCTGTCCCCTGCAGTAAACAAAAGAACAGATCAATATGGGGGCAGCACAGAGAATAGGGCTCGTTTTTTAATTGAAGTCATTCAGGCTATCAAGCAAGAAGTATCTGCCGATTTTCCTGTGCTTGTAAGACTAGATGCTAATGAATACAGAATTGATGGGGGAATAACTCCTAAAGATTTCCTAGTGACTGCTAGGCTTGCTGAAAAAGCTGGAGCAGATGCCCTAGATGTCAGCTCCTATGGCAATACAAGCAAAGGCATAGCATTTACTGAAGCTCCTTTAGTTCATGAGCCCGGTGGCTTTTTAAAATATGCGCGCATGGCTAAAGAGACTGTTTCTATTCCAATTATTGCTGTTGGAAGAATTGAGCTCGATGTTGCAGAAAATGGTTTAAAAAATAAAGATTTCGATTTTGTGGCCATGGGAAGAAAGCTTTTGGCTGACCCTGGATTACCAAATAAAATTTCATCTGGTCAAGAGCATTTGATCAGGCCCTGTATCTATTGTTACGTGTGTGTAAGTCAAATATTTATTAACAAGCCAATGATGTGTGCTGTTAATTCCCAATTAGGCAATGAGTTTCGGAACGAAAAAATTATTTTTAGTACTGCTAGGCAAAAGAATATTTTAGTTGTTGGAGCAGGTCCAAGCGGCATGGAGGCTGCAAGACTGCTAGCAATGCAAGGTCATCATGTGGAGATATGGGAAAAAGATAAGGACATAGGCGGCACCGTTAGAGTCGCTACTCTTGCATATGAACCAAATGGGCAGTTGATCAAATACTCTGCAAAACTCCCTCAAAGAACTCAAAGTAACAATAAAGAAAAATACGGTGGCAACGATAGAAAGGATTGAATTATTTCAACCTGACCATGTGATTGTGGCTGTCGGTGCCACTCGAGATGCCCCGCCCATAGCCGGCAAAGATCTCAATCATGTGTTTGATGGGGAGCAGTTACGAGGTCTGCTGTTTGGTTCTGATGTTGAAGCCATAAAAAAACTATCTATTTTTCAGCGGCTGATTTTAAAGATTGGTAGAGCAAGCCAATTATTAAGAAATGTTAAGGCTTTGACCATGCTCAGTAAAATTTGGATGCCTCTGAAGAAAAATATTACTATTATTGGGGGAGATTTAGTTGGTCTTGAGCTGGCAGAATTTTTAATTGAGCGCGGCAGAAAAGTTACTGTCTTAGAACCCTCGTCTTCTCTAGGTCCCAATTTAAGCATAGTGCGCAGATCAAGAGTGGTTCATCTTTTAAAGGAGCATGGCGCAACTCTGTTAACTAACGTACAAATTAATGAGATTACTAAAGCAGGTGTTTTGTATGAGCACAATAAAGAGGCTCACCTAGCCAAAGCAGATCAAGTAATCATTGCCATGGGGGCAAATCCAAACTTAGATCTCGCCAATGCATTGCAAACAAGAAATATTCGCTCAACAGCTATCGGAGATTGCACCTCTGTGGGATACATACATGGAGCAATTGCTGATGCGAGAAATGCAGTATTAGAAATGGATGATTTAGCTTGATAAAGCTTCTTTTACCGAAGGATGCATCACTATTCCATCTTGAATATTGAGCCCGTTCAATAAATGCTCATCTTCTTTTAGTGCTCTATCAATGCCTTTGTTGGCAAGGTCAAGAATAAATGGAAGCGTTGCCTTATTTAAAGCATGGGTAGCTGTTAATGGCACTGCTCCTGGCATATTGGTAACACAATAGTGAACTACTCCTTTTTTAACATAGGTCGGCTCATCATGATTTGTTGGCTGGCTTGTTTCAAAACACCCGCCTTGATCGATTGAAATATCAACTAACACACTGCCTGGAGTCATTCGATCCAGCATAGCTTCAGTGACTACTTTCGGCGCTTCCTTTCCAACCACATAAACAGCTCCAATAACCAAATCAGACACTGATAATGCCTTGGCAATAGATGCTTCAGTAGATTCTATGTATTCAATATTATGGCTGCCATAAATACTTTTTAGTGCCAATAATTTTTCAGAAGATAAATCTATAATCTTTACATGAGCATTAGCTGCAATTGCTTTTTCAATCGCTTCGGTTCCGGCGACTCCAGCACCAATCACTGTAACGACTCTTGGCTCGACATCGCCGAAGGATCCAATTAATGTTCCTATGCCTTTGTTTGGTTTAAGCAAATGATATGAACCAACTACCAAACTAAGTTGTCCAGCAATTGCGCTCATTGGCGCTAGCAAAGGAAGTGATCCATCTGCTGAGGTAACAGTTTCATAGGCAATGCCTCGAACACCCGTTTTAGTTAATTGCGCTGCTTGTTGTTTATCTCCTGCCAAATGAAGGTAGGTAAAAAGAGTATGGCCACTATTGAGATACTTCAGCTCATCTTGCATTGGCTCCTTCACCTTAATAATTAACTCAGATGAATTGAAGACCTCTTCAGCAGTTCTAAGAATTTGAGCGCCCGCATTAAGATAATCTTCGTTAGAAAAACCAATGTCTGCTCCTGCGTTTTCCTCAACAAAAACTATATGGTTACTTTGCGTAAGCAACGATACTGAGCTAGGTATTAATCCTACTCTATGTTCATTATTTTTAATTTCTTTTGGAACGCCAATTTTCATGTCGCTAATTTAACACGATGCATCTTTTGAGGAAAAGATTTAATGCTTCCAATCATTTATATGTTCATAATTGTTTGTTATGCATTAGATTGAATTGATCATAATAAATTGTTATATTTTTCATAATAGATGAGAATCATTATCATTTAAAAACTTCTCTTATGAGATATGATGAATCCCTTTATTCTAAATGAAAATAAAGAACAGTTTGGGTTGGTCGGGTCAATGAATATAGGCAATTTGAAAAATAGAATTAAACTTTAATTAAAGGAAAAACTCATGGTAATTTTAAAAAGACTTTCTAAATTTGGTACTTTGGGGCTGACAACTGTTTACACCGTTGGGCATATTTTTATAGCTATGGCATGCACCTTTGTTATTACTGGAGCTCCATTAAACCTAGCAGCAGCTGATGCGATTATTGAGCCGGTAATAAATGGTTTTTGGTTTGCCTTCTTGCACAAGACTTGGGGTAAATACATTTTAGTCTCCTAATATCTTTGCTGGATTAGTTGCTTAAATCTTAATATTAGATCTAAGTTTTTGCTTAGAAAGCACATTTGCGCTTGACCATAATATAAGTTATATGTATATTATAGTATTAATTATTTATATATTATGCAATTCATAACTAAAATCAAAACAATCGATATCTCGGATTCATTTGCTTATTCGATGACTAAATTTTTTAGGTTTATTGCCGATACTTTTTTTGCAAAAAGATATGGTCACAGAGCTGTAGTTTTAGAAACAGTGGCTGGAGTGCCTGGAATGGTGGCTGGTGTATGGATGCATTTTAAAAGCTTGAGAGCAATGAAAGCTGGCTATGGTGAGCAAATTCGAGAAATGTTAGATGAAGCAGAAAATGAAAGAATGCATTTAATGTTTTTCATCGAGATAGCTAAGCCAAATTCTATGGAAAGATTTGTAGTTTTATCGGCGCAAGTTATTTTTGGATTATTCTATTTATTTATGTATGTTTTCTTTACAAAAACAGCGCATCGAATGATAGGGTATTTTGAAGATGAGGCCGTAAGAAGCTACACAGAATACTTAGAAATAGTTGAAGCGGGTAAAGTTGAAAATACCCCTGCCCCTCATATTGCTATAAATTATTACAAGCTAGGATCTGATGCAAAATTGTCAGACCTCATTAGGTGCGTCAGAGCAGATGAGCAACATCACAGTGAAAAAAATCACCATTACGCGAACAGTCTTTAGTTATTATGCGAGCAGTCTAAGACTTTAAAAGTTTCTCCATCTTCTGTGTAAGTCCTTCCATTATCAATGAGTTCTTCAATGTAATAGGTATCTTCTATGGCGCCCTCAAAAGTCATAATTTCATCGAGTATTTGCTCAAACTCTTCGATATTAAAGTGGCCATTTCTAACATTTAGGGGAAGATCACAAAGGTAGCCCTGCTCCTCTTCTTCTTCTATCGGTCCTTCTGCACCTTCAAAATATAAACGATAGTCGCCATCATCGAGCAAGCCTTGCTTGTGCTCACTAATATCGTGTAAAGCATGGGTGGTGCATACCCAAAAATCTAGATCAGCGTATTGTTTATTCAGCAGTAGCATTGAAAAATGAAAAGTCTTTGCTTCGTAGAAGAACAAGGTGTCATCGTTGTCCACCATCTCTGTAATTGCCTTCTCTAGCTCAGGGTTGCCTTCACCATCAAACCCTTCTTTGTGATTATCATGCTCGACTTCCCATTCGGAGTTTTGCTTAAATAATTCATAATATTCTTTATATTCGATCATGGTATTCTCCTGCAAAAATTTTATTGGCTGCTTCGTCCTTGAGTGAGTTATTGTGAATGGCTCGGGTTAAGACCGGAAACAATATGATTGAATGCATCATCTACGCTGCTGGTAATAAAAAACAGGTCTAAGTCTTCTCTATCTATTGTTCCAAATTCAACCAAAGTTTCAAAATTAATTAGCTTGCCCCAAAACTCTTTTCCAAAAAGAACTATGGGTAAATTTTTTGTAATTTTTTCAGTTTGAATAAGTGTAAGGATTTCAAAAAATTCGTCCATGGTTCCAAAACCCCCGGGCATAATCACCAGGGCTTTTGCTGGATAGGTAAACCAAAATTTTCTTGTAAAAAAGTAATGAAATTCAAAATCTAACTCTGGAGTCACATATGGATTTGGAATATTTTCAAAGGGCAGAGAGATTCTAAGCGCCATGCTTTTGCCTCCGGCATCGCTTGCTCCTCTGTTGGCTGCAATCATAATGCCTGGGCCTCCGCCTGAACAAACAACATATTTTTGATCTTCGATCTTCTAAACTCATAGACCATTCTGTCAATTTTTTTGAGAGATCTCTTGTAGCATCGTAGTACTCAGCTAATTTAGTATTTTTACTAAGTCTTTCTTCTCCACCCAGTCCTCAGGAGATGGTGCTCTTGCGGATCCAAAAATCACTATGGTATCTTTAACCTTTTGTTCTTCAAGTTGTAATTTTGGGTAAAGGTATTCAGATAAAATTCTTAGAGGGCGAGCATCCTTGCTGGTTAAAAAATCTAAATTTTTGTAAGCATGTTCTGTTACTGGGGTTTTATTATCTGTGGGTTTTGTCATAGCGACACTATAACGCACTTATCTTATAGGAATTTTTATTGAATCAGCTTGAGTTAATGGCTCAACATTAAAACCGATGGCAGCTCTTCTTTAAAAAAGGGATTGCAATATGCTTATGCAGGCTAATGACCAAAAAATTCTTGAACAGTGCGGTCTGCAATTTGCTGAATCTTTAATGCAACTTCAGGATCTATGTCTTTGATTCCTTTATTGCCTTCGACAGCAGTATTAAAAATAGTTGCAAATACTACGGCTGCTGCTAGATAAGTCCCCTCTTTTGATGGATGCCTTAGATCTCGGGTATATAAATCAATATCTGGATATGCTTTGGTAAATCTATAGAACGCTTCGCCTGCAGGGATTAACAATATATTATTTTTATTTGCTGCTTTAATAAATTCTTGTCGAAGTTCTTGCATCATCAACGGCTTATTCTTATAGGGCCATGACATAAAAAGCATAGGTTCCATACCTTTAGATCTAATTGTTTCTGAATGCTCGGCAACATATTTATGAAAATTATCTTTGGTCATTGGGTGAATTGGGCAAAGGCTGCAGTCCATAAAAATAACAGCGTCTATTGAGGTATCTTCAGATTTTATATACTCATTATCGTTGCTCGTATCAATACGAAAACTTCCTATATTTTTATTATCAAGATAAGACTCTAAGGGATGCCAGGAAAGAGATGATCCATTGATGGTTATTGATCGCTGCTTCAATGACTCAATTGATTTGTCATTTTTAACCAGCTGATTTAAGTAATTGTGAAGGCTGTTGTTGTAATAGAAAAAGCTATTTCCCACAAACATTAAGGAGTCAATTTTTTGAGTATCTGGAGCGGTCACTTCAACTTCTGCTGCCTCAATTAGTGCGGACAAAGATGCGATAAAAAAGAATGTGAGGAGGATGTTTTTCATCTATTCATCTCTTTTTTAATCATTGGCCCTGAAGGGGCTGAGTTCGGCTTGCCATACTCTCCATATGCAAGTTTATTGATACCAAAAAATAGCCCTATGATGAGACACCCAAATATTACCCAGTTAAGCCAATTATTCATTAGTGATTTTAAGTTGAAGACTAGAACTGGCTTGTTTAATTCCACCAATGTTTTTTGCATTTATATAACCAATACTTTGCAAGGCTTTCTCTGCTTTGGCTGACCTTTTGCCGCTTCTACAATATAAATATATTGTTTGCTCTTTGTTCTCAGTTGCAAATTCTATTTTTTGCAAAATCTTATCTAAAGGAATATGTATCGCTGTTTCAATATATCCATCATTCCATTCAGCATCTGTTCTTACATCTATAAGAATTGGATTTGATGCTTGAGTTGTTTCAAGTGTGTCTTCTGCAAAAGCTCCAAAGCTCCCAAAGACCATCAATGTAAGTAATATTTTTTTCATAACCAATGCCCTAACAATTAGAATGGTGGAGCTAGGCGGGATCGAACCGCCGACCTCTTGCGTGCCACTTAGTAATATGGCCTGAGATTAAAGAATCTATCCGCAATGATATGTCCATGGTTACTTAACCCTAGACCGGTTTAACAGAGTTCTTGGTAGATACTCTCTAAGATTTGGCACTGCCGTTTAATATTAAACAATCTGTTTGTGCGTTCAACACCCGCGCTAGAAAACGAAGTTCTTAGTGGATTTGACTTCAATAACGTTAATAGGTTTTTTGCTAATTGCTCGATATTTTTTTCGGGTGACAATAGCCCTGTAACGCCATGTTCGACAGCTTCACTTACACCACCTGTATCGAACCCAACCACTGGAGTTCCCATAGCCTGTGATTCCATGCAAACAGTTGACATTCCTTCTTCATTGCCTCTGTCAATTTTTACACTAGGTAAGCAGGTTAGCCAAGCTGAAGACATCAACGCTTTTACTTGAGTTCTGTTTTGCGCGCCTAAGAAAGTGATGTTTCTAAAGTCCGCACTTGATGTCACTAGTTTTTCTTGATACTTGCCATCACCCGCGATGATTAGTTCAGCCTCAGGTAATTGTGCTTGAACTATTTTCATTGCTTGTATCAAATACTGGCAACCCTTTTGCTCTATCAATCTGCCAACAAATAAAATAGTCGGCTGTTCACTTTTTTGGCCCACTGATGAAAAATACTGGGTATCAATGCCAGTATAATGCTGGATGATTTTTTCTGGTGGGCATCCTGCTTTTAATAGCTTGTTTTCAATGAACTTAGACACGGCAATTATTTTTGATGACTGTTGGAATACTATCTTGCGGTGCTTTTTATTATATGAGAATTTATCTCTTTGAGTGATATCAGAACCATGGAAAGTAGTAATAAGAGGTATGTTCAACTTCTCTGCGATTGGACTACAATAATACCCCCCTTTCCCAAAATGAGCATGAATAAGGTTTGCTGATAAATCGGTAAGTGCGGTTTTCCAGGCAGGCATTAAATGCTGCATACCATCAAGCATCAATCTTGATATAACCGGAAGTGCTTCGTATTGTTCTTGCACGCAGGTAGATTGACCATCAATTAAATCGATACCGCTTTTGTTACTCCGTAACCCAATGTAAATAGGTTGAAAATTAGGAAGGTTATTTCCTTGGGCCGCCACAAAGGTATTGGACAAAGGCAAAACGCGCTTGGTAAATATGAGTACCTTGTTAGCCATCAAGATTTACTACACTTTAATTTATGTACACATATACTAATTACTATTGCTCTAGCAAACATTATCTTTTTCCATAACGCATTTGTACTGCCTTAAACAATCTACTAGGCTTGGGATCTAACTCAGCTTTGAGCACCTTCGCAGCAAGATTCATTTATTTGTGGAGTTATTGCTACCCCTCATGCTGAATATCCCGATAACATGGCACGATTGTCCTCGCTACGCTCAGTTCGATTGGCAGTAATGTTAAGCAATATGGTATCATTTTATTAGAACAGATTCCTTTTTTTGGCTTACTTATTTATCATGATAGAAACAAAAACATTTTCACCAAATGGCTTTAATAGCTTTGCTATACAAGCTTATCGTTTAGTGTTTGGTCGTATTTTACCACAGTCATTGTTTCGCGATAAAATACCTGCTGAAGTAGATCGCAAGGCAGTAAAGGGAAAGTTTGATTTAGAAATTGTTAGTCACTGTTGGGGTTATGCCAACATGTTAACCTATCAATTAAGTTCGTTTGTAAACTATCCACCAACAAAACTAAATTTAACTGTGACCGTTTTTTATGCTGAAGAAGATACTAAAACAAAGGCTACATTGGACTTCTTTAGTCAAATAACCATGCCAAATATCACTTGGAATTTCCACCCACTTTCCAAAGGAAAGCTCTTTAGACGTGGCATAGGCCGAAATATGGCTGCGCGGTCAACAGAAGCTGACTGGATATGGTTTACAGATTGCGACATTATCTTTTATGAGAACTGCTTAGACTCACTCGCCGATAGTTTACAAGGCGAGAAAGGTTCATTGTTTTTTCCTAAAGAAGAAAAAATCACTGAGATGTTAAAAGATGATGACCCATTATTGTCAAATGATGCCCAACCACAAGTTATCGATATAGAAACAGAAAATTTCAGTTTATACGAGCGTGGTAAATCCCGTGATAAAGCACGCGGCGCATTTCAAATTGTTCATGGTGACGTTGCTCGTGCTATCGGTTATTGTGAAAAACTGTCAATATTTCAAACTGAATCTGACCGTTGGCGTAAAACCTATGAAGACACCGCCTTTCGCTGGCTACTTGGCACTGATGGTGAGCCTAAGCATATTGATGGTGTTTTTCATATTCGTCATGTTACAAAAGGACGTTATACTGAAAATTCTCAATTGTCTAAAGTGCGTAGTAATATCCGTTTAAGCCAAAAATAGATGCCCTTGAAGATAAATCAAGGGATATTTATTTTACTAAAAGTCTTACCTGAGTATTATATATACAATACGCATATTATTTCTGAGTCAAAATTGTTACATGGCATACATACAACAAAAAGCAGTTAAGTCCCACATCATGTTGTTTGATGCAGGCCATTTCCCTGTACCTGTCCCAAAAATGTTTACGGGTCAATATTGGAAGACACAAAATGCCATAACAGGACAGGCAACCGGCCGTGGCACCACCTACTTTTTTCAACATAACAAAAATGAATATGTGTTACGGCACTATCGTCGCGGTGGCTTGATTGGAAAAGTACTAAGTGATCAATATATGTATACAGGTATTGAAAAATCACGAGCATGGCAAGAATTTAAGCTACTACAGCACATGAAAAATATGGATTTAAATTGTCCAACTCCGATCGCAGCGATGTTGAAGAAGACAGGCTTATATTACCAAGCCGATATCATTTCAAAAAAAATTTCCAGCGCTAAAGACTTACATCATATTTTACTAGCAAACAGCTTAACCGCTGATGTATGGAAAAAAATTGGGCAAACCATTGCCAAATTTCATCATCATCAGATTTATCACCACGATTTAAATATCCACAACATTATGCTCGATATAGAAAACGAGGTTTGGTTAATTGATTTTGATAAATGCGGAATTAGACAAGGCAGTAATTGGAAAAACTCAAACATGGCGCGTTTAAAGCGATCGTTTGAAAAAGAAAAACGATTACGTAATATTTATTGGCAACTGGCCGATTGGCAAATACTAATATCTGCCTATAACGAAGCGGCAATGGCTAATTAAGTCAAATAGGCTTATGAGCAATAAACGTATTCCTAAAAACAGATTGGTGGAGCTAGGCGGGATCGAACCGCCGACCTCTTGCGTGCCACGCAAGCGCTCTCCCAGCTGAGCTATAGCCCCAAAAAAATAAGAATTATATATCACCAATATCTGCAGAGTGAATTATTTGATATATTAAATAAATGGAATTTATGCTGCCAACCAACTCTTCTAACCTAGGAGTGCAAATACAAAATATCAATATTGCTGAAACTCTCAACGATTCAGAGGTCAGCAATGTTCGTGAGCAATGGGTTAATTATGGAGTTGCTGTTTTCCCAAATCAAACTTTAACCTTGAAGCAATATGAGGACTTTAGTCAGCTATTTGGCCCTTTTGGTAAAGAACCTTTTTTGATTCCCATGCAAGAGCATCCTCACATAGTAAAAGTTCACAGAAAGCCTTATGAAGAAGCTGCCCATTTTGGTGGGGCTTGGCATTCTGATTGGTCCTTTCAACATGAACCTCCCTCAGCAACCATGCTTTATTCAGAAATTATTCCTCCCGTCGGTGGAGATACTCTATTTGCAAATACTGCAGATGCATACGATGACTTAGGCAAAGAATTGAAAGAAAAGATTAAAGACTTAAGATGCATCCACAGTGCCAAGCTTCCATATGCAAAAGATGGGGTCTATGCAACCGAAGGTAAAAAACGAACCATGCAAATTCATACCTCCGATGAGGCCAATAAGACCATGTCACATCCTCTAGTTAGAACTCACAGAGAAACAGGTCGAAAAACTCTTTTTATTAATCCTGTCTATACAATTGAAATAGAGGGCCTTTCAAAAGAAGATTCAGATTCATTGCTCTTTGAGCTTTATATTCACATGGCTCAAGAGAAGTATATTTACCGCCATCAGTGGCAACCAAATATGCTGATCATGTGGGACAACAGAACCGTGATGCACATGGCAGAAGGCGGTTACGATGGGCATGAGAGATTGCTGCACAGAATTACGATTGCCGGAGATGCTACTCAGTAGCCAACATTAAATAATATGAAAAATAGACCCGTCTTAATAGGCATCGGATCCCTGCAGCAAAAAGGATCGTTCCATGAGGTTGATGAGGCTCTAATTCTCATGGAGCAAGCGACTCTCGGCGCTATTGAAGACACCGAAAATCCATCCATCGTTAATTACATTGATGAAGTGCAAATCCCCAAGGGTTTTTGGTCTTACAGAGACCCAGGAAAGTGGATAGCAGAAAAGCATGGTTTTTCTCATGCTAAAACCAGCGTCACTAAAATTGGTGTCTTGCAGCAGAATCTAATTAACTCTGCATGTGACAAAATTATCAATGGTGATATTCGAGCAAGTCTCATAGTTGGCGGTGAAGCCAGGCATAAAATAATTCAAGCTTTAAAAGAAGGTCTAACCTTTGAGGAGATGAAATTAACTGTTAACCCCGATCAATACGTAAAAGCAAAAGAGGATCTGTATATTCCAGAAGAGATAGAGGCATTAGGCATGATGGCTGTTGGGTATTATGCAATCATTGAAAGTGCAATGCGTTTTAAGCACCAACGCAGTTTAGAGGATCATGAAATATTTCTTGGCAATTACTACGAACGCTTTTCTCAAATTGCGAAAGACAATCCCCACGCTTGGAACCAAAATACTTTTAGTGCAGATGACATAAGAAATCCAACGGTAAAAAATCAGAGGATAGCCTATCCCTACAATAAACTTCACAACAGCAGCTGGAACGTAAATCAGGCCTCTGCTTTGATTTTATGCAGTGAGGAGCTTGCCGATCAACTAAACGTCCCAAAAAATAAGAGGGTTTATCCACTGGTTTCAAGCGAGACAAATCATATGATTGCTGTTATTCAGCGGCCAGATTTGACGAAGCCTGTTGGCTTACATTTAGCAGCTGAGTATCTTCTTGAAACAGCTCAATCACATGACATCCAACCGTCCTTGTTTGAACTTTACAGTTGCTTTCCGATTGCTGTTCAACTGTTTGCAGAAGCATTAAATATTTCTGATAAAACTGATAAAACCGTAACCGGCGGCATGCCATTTGCTGGCGGTCCTTTGAATAATTACATGATCCATGCAACGGCACAGGTTTTAGAAAAAATTAGAAAAGATCCTGCTGAGATTGGTTTAATTACCGGAGTTTCTGGGTTGATGACAAAACAAGCATTGGCAATTTGGGGCAAAGATCCTGTGATGGATTTTCGCTCAAAAGACGTCACCAACGAAGCTGCAAAAATAGAAAAACCAGTGCCAATGTCTTCCGAAAAAGATGGTGAAGGCAAGGTGCTTGGATGCACCACTCTATTTGAAAAGAATGAGGGCATTAAATCAGTTATTTACGTTGAAGATTCAAATCTTCATAGAAAAGTTATAACATCTATAGATAAAGACGTTATAAATAATTTAGGAGAAGAAGAATGGGTGGGGAAAAAAATATCTTTCAAAAACAATCAGCTGTCTTAATAGCCCTGGTTTTTTCAATGTCAACGCTTGCAGATTCTTCGTTGGATTCTAGCATTAACAAGCACCAAGAAACTTTTGAGCAGGTGGCCATGAAAATATGGGACTGGGCAGAAGTTGGTTATCAGGAATATAAAAGTTCAGAGTTACTTCAATCAGAATTAGCCGCTCATGGTTTTACTATTACCAAGGGTGTTGCCGATATTCCCACTGCTTTTATTGCTGAGTATTCAAACGACGGTCCAGTTATTGGAATTTTGGGTGAATTCGATGCCCTGCCTGGTCTCATGCAAACTGCCTCTCCCTTCAAAGAAATTAGAGAAGACGTCAGCGCAGGACATGCTTGCGGCCACCATATGTTTGGTGCTGCATCAGCTTGGGCAGCTGTCACTGTTAAGGAGTGGTTGGTTAAAACAAAAACTAAGGGGACGGTTCGATTTTATGGCACCCCTGCAGAAGAAGGTGGCTCAGGAAAAGTCTACATGGTTCGAGCCGGCCTTTTTGAGGACGTTGATGCTGTGCTTCACTGGCATCCAAGCAGTTCCAATGGAGCCAACGCTGAGTCTTCCAATTCAAACAAATCAGCAAAATTTAAATTTTCTGGAATTTCTGCTCATGCTGCTGGATCTCCCGACAAAGGCAGATCGGCCTTAGATGGAGTAGAAGCCATGAACATGATGGTCAATATGATGAGAGAGCATATACCTCAAGAATCTCGCATTCATTATGTCATTACTAAAGGTGGCTTAGCTCCAAATGTTGTTCCAGATGTTGCAGAAGTCTATTACTACGTAAGGCATCCAAGAAGACAAAAGGTCCAAGAGATTTTTGACTGGGTAGTGAAAGCATCAGAAGGGGCTGCTATGGGAACTGATACAAGTGTTACTCATGAAGTCATGCACGGTAATTATTCCAAACTCCCTAACGATGTATTGCAAAAAATCATGCATAAAAATCTTGTGAAAAGAGGTGGCATTAAATACTCAAAAAAAGAAAATGAATTTGCTGAAGAAATCTACAAAACAATGATTTCACCTGGAGGCAAAGTTGGAGATCAAGAAAAAGTATATCCCTACAGAACTTCACATACCTATGGATCAACGGATGTTGGTGATGTGAGTTGGGTTGTCCCTCAAGCAGGTCTTCGAACAGCTACATGGGTTCCTGGAACAGCAGGTCACTCATGGCAAGGAGTTGCGGCTGGCGGCACAACTATTGGCATGAAAGGCACCAAGCTTGCTGCACAAGTCATGGCCGATACAGCTCAAGACATTTTCAAAAACCCGTCAATATTAGACGATGCAAAAACTGAATACCAAAATAGAGTGGGGGAAGATTTTAAATACGTTCCGCTTTTAGGAGATAGAGAGCCACCTCTAGATTATAGAAATTAATCTACAACAAATGAGCTTGGATCAATTGAAGCGCTTGAAAGAAAATCTATAAATTTTTGCGCGCTAACTGACAGAGGTTTTTCTTTATTGTTGACCATGCAAATCTCATACGGAATGCTTGGTTCTAATTTATGGACTGAAATTCTGCTCCCATAAACTTGCGCACTAAAGTCATCAATGATTGCATAACCAGCTCCCTGCTCCACCATTGCTTTTGCAACCTGCATTGTTTCTGTTTCAGCAATCCAGTTAACCTTCACACCTGCATTGTCTAGGTAGTGATCTAGGTTTCTCTTAGAAGATCCGGTTTTCAGATTTTTTACTTTAATAAAAGGTTGTTTCTTAATATGGGTTAACTTGAAGGTTTTGCTTTCTGGAGCATTGTCCAAAGGGGCAACAAGAACCAACGAGCCTTGCAGTAATTGAGTTTTTTGAAATAGCTCAGAGTCATCTGGATTAAAGCAGATAATTAAATCAAACGTTAATTCCTTTAACTGCTCTTCTAGCTCTGTGCTTTGCAAATTAACAACATTGAATTTAGTTCCAGGGGTCTTTGTTAAATACATATTTAGCAATTTGGGGAGCAATCCCAAGCCAAGAGAGGGAGTGCAGCCAATATTAATAGTTGATGATGGGTCTTTCACAAGATTATCTGCAATATTATTGAACTGTGAAATTTCCTTATTAACTGCAGCAGCATGGTGAAACAGTAAATCTGCTTCTGGAGTTGGGCTCAATCTTCGCGCATGCCTTACAAAGAGTTTGAGCTTAAGTTTATGCTCGGCATAGGCAAGGGTTTTACTTATTAAAGGCTGAGAAACATTCAACACTTTCGCCGCTCTGGTTAAAGACCCCTCATTGTAAACGTGATAAAAAACTTCTATGTGCCTTGAACTAATCATATTAAATTGTTTAATTTCTATTATTGAGTTATTTAATCATAACTAATTGTTATTTATAAATGCAAAATTAATGGTACTAATGTTGTAACAATTACTTTAATTTCTCTAACTCTAGCTGTTAATATGAATGCTAGAGTTAAATCTTTCTTAGGGGAAAAAATGAAATCTACTTATATTAAATATGCCTTCGGCTTATTGTTATTGCCATTGTCCATAACTGTCTTCGCTCAAGAAGATGCCTCAAAAATGAGTGACGTTGAAGAGGTTGTGGTTGTTGGATCACAAATCAAAGGAGCAAAAATTACAGGAGCTCTTCCGGTATCTATTATCTCAAGTAAAGACATAGAAGCTATTGGTGTTGATTCTGGTGATGATTTACTTGAAAACATAGCAGAGCAAGGCTTGAACTACTTTAATGAGGCGGAAGATGCTTCTGGTGGGGTTAATGCATCTCGAGGAGATGTTGGAGCTTACAACCTAAGAAGTTTGGGAGTTGGTAATACTCTTACCCTTCTCAACGGCAGAAGACTGGTCAATTCACCAGGCTATCAAACTGAGCTTATTGGTGGAGACTATGTTCCAACAACAAGCGTAAACTCGAATCTCATTCCAGTAACTGGAATTGATAGATTGGAAATCTTGCGTGACGGTGCTTCAGCTATTTATGGTGCAGATGCTGTGGCAGGTGTTATTAATAATGTTTTACAAAAGGATTTTGAAGGTCTTACTGTTAGCGCAAAAGTCAGTGCATATGATCATTTTGGCACAGAAGACAATAGCGCAACTATTAAATGGGGCTCATTTTTCAATGATGGAGCAACAAATATAAGTGTTTTCTTTAATCACTACAATCGTGGAAATATTCAAGCAAAAGAGGATCCAAGGTGGGGTGCTGGAGATCATAGGCCTTTTGTAGATTCTAATTCACCATGGAAAACAAGCACATCATTTAGAAATTTAAGCTCTAATTCAATTTATCCACAAATGGATATGGTTAGTTCAAGTGAACACAGGGGTGAAAGCTACGATCATGTATGGACTGACTCAAACGGAGAGTTTGAAGTGTTTCCGCTAGGTGATGCTAAGTGTACTAATAGAGGTAACCCACTATTTGATACGGGTTATGGAACTTGTATTGCTCCAGATGGCAATGGCGCCTTAAGAAGTAACTTCTGGGGCTCTACTGATGTCAGAGGTGAGGTGCTAAGGAATAATGTTGTGATGTTTATTAACCATGATATGGGCAATGGCATTGAATCTTTTACAGAGTTGGGCGTTTATAGCTCTGACAGTGACAGAATTGCTCATGCATCTTATGCATTTACATCATCAAAACATAGAGTTGGCAAAGACAACTACTACCTAAATCAACTCAAGGTTGATGTGGATGGTGTTCCTACTGCTATTTTTGCTGGCAAGCAGTTATACATAGATAACTATAGATATGAAGAAAGAAACAGGCTAGTCAATGTGCAGAAAGAAACTTATAGATTCTTGCAAGGCTTTAGAGGTTCTTCCGGAGCCTGGGACTGGGAAACAGCCTTTGTTGACTCTATTGCAAAATCTAGAGATGTGACTAGAAATAGAATGTCTAACAATCTATTGAAGGCAGCTTTAAATGATCCAACCCCTGCTGCTTACAACCCATTTAGTGCAGGAGTTAATTCAAACATTGAGCGAACTTTAATTGATGTTTATAGAAAAGGTACGAGTGAGCTAACAATGTTTGATTTTAAAATGTCTAACAACGAAATTATGTCATTGCCTGCTGGTGATGTTGGGATCTTACTAGGATTTGAGTATCGCGAAGAATCAATTGATGATGATAGGGATCCTAGATTGGATGGAACTATTACCTATACTGATTACGAAGGTGATACGTTCCCATTGGTTGCAGACGTTTTAAACTCCTCGCCTACGTCAGATGTTTCAGGCTCAAGAGATGTCTCCTCTATTTTTGCTGAATTGCAAATACCTTTGGCTGATTCCATTGATATGCAAATTGCAATAAGAAATGAAGATTTCTCTGATTTTGGTGATGCTACTGTTGGAAAGATTGCAGTGGGTTGGCAAGCAGCATCTTGGATGAGCCTTAGAGGTTCTGTCTCAACAGCTTTTAGAGCTCCAAATGTTATTCAGATGAATGAAGAGACTGTTGTGAGATCTGGAACAAGATATGACAGAGCTGCATTCCGAGTGAATGAAGTTCAGAGTGTTGATAATGTTATTGATTCAGATTCTAGGTACACCATTCAAAGAATGGCAACAGGTGCATCAGGTCTTGAAGCTGAAGAGTCAGACAATACTTCATTCGGTGTTGTGCTGACCCCAATGGATAACTTAATCGTAACCATTGATACATGGACAATTGAAAAAGATAAAACAATTGGCTTATTTGGACGTGAAAACCAAACTACAAACGACATGCTATTAAGGTTTGCTAATGGTACTGCTAATTGTGAGACCTTTGCTGGTGATCCTTTGGTTGTCCGTGAAGCAGCAGATGATGGTGAAGCAGCTGGTTTTGCAGCTGCAGGCGTATGCCCTTTTGGTCCTATTAAGTTCGTTAAAAATGATTACACCAACATGGCTTTAAGGACGGTTGAAGGAACAGATGTTGGTATCTACTATGACTTTGAAACTGCCTATGGTGATTTTGATGTGAGATACATTGGTACATTCCTTGATACATTTGAACAAAAAGCAAGTGGTGAATTTGCAGCACTTCAAGCCGCTAAAGATAATGGAACAATCCCAGCATCCATTCCCCTAAAAGGCTTTGGTGATCTGCTTGGAAAAGATGGTGTTTACGATAATAAGCACACCTTAAGAATGTCATGGGACAAAGGTCCATACGGAGCTAGTTTGGTTGGACTTAAGAAGGGTTCATTTGTGCAGACTTCATTGGGTCTAAAAGACGGTGTTCCATATACTGTCCCTGCTATGACGACTATGGATTTAACATTATCTTATGACTTTACATTAAGTGGTCAAAAGGCAAGAGTTAGGTTTGCTGTGAAGAATCTTGAAGATGAAAGAGCTCCTACTGCAGATAGATACTACGGTTACTATGCAGATGCTCATCAAGATTATGGAAGAAACTATTATCTTAGTTTAAGGGTTTCATTCTAAGAATTAAGTTAAAATTTAAGGGAGCTTAGGCTCCCTTTTTTTTATGATCAAATTTAAATTACATTTTCTTCTTTTTATCGGACTAATCGGGATGATCCCATTTGTCACTGCTGACGAACAATACAAATTTACAAACTGGGATGGTGTTGATTTACCTGTATTTGTAGCAAAGCCAGGCAAGGTCAATAAAGCTACTCGTCTTGTTGTAGTTATGCATGGTCGCAAACGAAATGCAGAGGAGTATCGAGATCAATGGATAGAGGCAGCTAAAGATCTAAATCTTTTAGTTGTTGTGCCTGAATTTAGTGAAAAGAATTTTCCAGAAGTCTGGGGTTTTAATTATGGGAATGTAATGACTCCTGAATCAGAGCCCATTGAAAAAAAATTACATGCATTTAGTTCAATCAGCCCCTTAGCTAATGAAGCTATAGAAAAATTTAAACTTAAATCAAATAATTGGGGCATTTACGGCCATGGAGCAGGTGCTCATTTTGTCCATCGATATGTTCTTCATCAGCCAGAAGCAAATCATACTCTCGCAATTGCAGCAAACCTTGGCTGGTATTTATCTATGACAGACCAACAATGGCCTTTTGGATTAACGAATTCTGGAATTGAAGCTACCCAACTCAAACAAGCATTTGGTAAGTATTTTCTTTTGATGCTAGGCAAGGCAGATATCTCAACCAAACCAAATTCTCCCTACGTCAAAGAACACTGGGATACCATCAATCTTCAAGGAGAGCACAGATTGGCAAGAGGCAGAAATTTCTTTAAATCATCAGTTGAAAAATCAAAAGAAGTGGATCAATTTTTTAAATGGGGCATGGTTGAAGTGCCTACAACCAAAGGACATGGCAATACCAAGCAAATGGTTCCATATGCTGCTGAAATGTTCTTCGCGAGACTCAGGTAATGCAAGCTTCTAAAAAAAGAGGTTTTTGGGTCGGTTTGGGAATTTTCTTTTTGGTGCTTTTGAGTCCAAATCCTGAATCTCTTTCACCCATTGGCTGGGCTGTTGCTGCGGTTACTTTATTGATGGCTATATGGTGGGCCACAGAAGCAGTGCCTGTTGCTGTAACAGCACTCTTACCTTTAGCCCTTTTTCCATTGCTACAGGTCACAGACTTTAAGGCGGCTGCCCTGCCCTATGCCAATCCAAATATTTACTTATTTATGGGTGGATTTATATTGGCACTGGGAATTGAGTCTTCAGGGCTACACAAACGCCTTGCATTAAAGATGTTAATTTTAGTTGGTAACAGTGGGGCTAAGCTCGTGGGTGGTTTTATGCTGGTCTCAGCTGTAATTAGCATGTGGGTGATGAATACTTCAACAACTTTAATGCTACTACCAATAGGTTTAGCAGTGTGTGCGAGTGTGGCTGAAACCATTCCTAATTTTTCAGCCAAACAAAGAAAGAATTTTGAAACTTCATTGTTACTGGGGATTGCTTACGCGGCCTCTATCGGTGGTATGTCAACTTTAGTTGGAACTGCTCCAAACATAATATTTGCAGCTTTCATGTTAGAAACATATGGAATTGAAATCTCTTTTATTGATTGGATGAAGTTGGGTGTTCCAATCGCTTCGATTATGCTTGTTGCCTCTTGGTATACGATCACAAAATTTGTTTACCCCGTTAATTTTGTTGCCAGCATGGAAACCAAGCTTCAACTAAGGAATATGTTAACGGACCTTGGCCCTCTTGGAAGAGATGAGAAAAAAGTTCTGGTAATCTTTTTGTTTGCAGCAGGTGCCTGGATGTTTAGAACGCTGTTAGATAATTTTGTTCCTTTGTCTGGCTTGACTGATGCGGGAATAGCGATTTTAGCTGCACTAAGTTTTTTCTTTATTCCTTCAGAAAATAATAAAACTGATTTACTTACCTGGGAGCAAGCAAATAAATTACCTTGGGGCTTGTTGGTCTTATTTGGTGGAGGCTTGTCTTTGGCCGCTTCGATTGGATCATCGGGGTTAGGAAGTTGGATTGGACAGGGATTAACGGTATTAGAAAACGTACCGCCAATTGTATTAATCTTGGCTGTGGCAACTTTAATCATTTTTCTAACTGAAATAACTTCCAATGTTGCTACGACTTCAACATTTTTACCTGTAGTGGGCGCAGTAGCAGTAGCTTTAGGCATAGCGCCTGTGGCTCTCACTATTCCAGTTGTGTTGGCTGCCAGTTGCGCATTCATGTTGCCTGTAGCCACACCGCCGAATGCTATCGTCTTTGGTTCTGGGAAGCTTACAATCCCAGATATGATGAGAGCCGGTTTTGCCTTAAACATTATTGGAATGTTCCTGGTAACAATATTTGCGTACTATCTCGCACCAATGATATTTTAAGAATTATGTTTACAAAAAATATACTAGCAGCTCTCTTGCTAGGTTCTATGAATCTAAGTGCTCAAGTGAGTTACATAGATTATCTATCGCCGTTTCATCCAACCATTGGTCAATCCGGGATGGTTGTATCTCAAAATCAGGCATCTTCAGATATTGGTATACAGATTCTTGATATGGGTGGAAATGCAGTAGATGCGGCAGTAGCGGTTGGGTTCTCTTTAGCAATAACACTTCCTAGAGCAGGTAATCTTGGTGGGGGTGGATTTATGCTGGTATACCTCAAAGATGAAGACAAAACTATTGCAGTAGATTTTAGAAGCGCATCACCAAAAAATATTACTCAAGATGATTTTTTATTTCTTAAAAATAATTATGATCAACGTCGTTATGGCTATAAAGCCTCTGGTGTGCCCGGAACCGTGGCTGGTTTAATCCAGACTCATGAAAGATACGGAAAACTTCCTCTAAGAAGAATTTTAAAGCCTGTGATCAATCAGGCTAGAAAAGGTCTTGATGTAAGTTATGACCTTAATCAAGCCATAGGCAGTGCACATCAGATAGCGCTGGATGTTGAATCTACAAAACTTTATCTACAAGACAATAATCCAGTTTTAGAACATTCTAAAATGATCCGAAAAGATCTTGCATGGACTATTAATGAGATTGCAAAAAATGGCGACGAAGCATTTTATGAGGGATCTATTGCTAAAAAAATTATTCAAGCAATGAACGAGAACGATGGTTATATGTCAGCCAAAGACCTGCGAGAATATCAGCCAAGATTCTCTGAACCAATAAAAACAACCTACAGAGGATTGACAGTATTTGCCCACCCTCCTCCAGCTGGAGGCGCCGCGGTATTGCTTGAGTCCCTTAATATTTTAGAAAACTTTTCTGTAAAAAACATGGGAGCCCAATCCGCACAATTTTTACATCTATTAGCTGAAGCGCTTCAAAGAGGCCACATGGATAGATCAAGGTTTATGGGAGACCCAGAATTCTATGATGTACCAATCCAAAAAATTATTTCTAAGAAAAGAGCCAGCACATTAGCAAAAGAAATAAATCTAGCAAGCGTTACTCCCCCGGGAGACTTAAATCCGGATTCGTTATTTTATGAGGGAGAAAACACTACTCATTATTCAATCGTAGATAAGGATGGAAACGCCGTATCCAATACCTACACACTTGGGTATTCATTTGGCTCAGGAGTGACAATACCTGGTACTGGAATTTTGATGGACAATCAAATGAATAATTTTGCCTACCGCTATGGTGAAGAAGGAATCATAGATAGGTCTGCAAGCGAAGGTAATAAGTTCGAGCCTGGTAAGAGGCCCATGAGCACAATGACACCAGTTATAGTATTTGATGAGAATAATGCCTTAAAACTCATCTCAGGCTCTCCCGGGGGAGCTTTAATACCAGCTGCAGTTCTTAGAGTAATCACGGGAATAATAGATTTTGATTTAAATCTTGGTGAAGCGACTATGCTCCCAAGAATTCATAAGGACTGGCCATATGAATCATTAAGAATAGAAAAGGGAATTAGCTCAGATACCAAAAAAGTCCTAGAATCCTTTGGCCATGAATTAGAGGAATCAAAAACTATGGGTTCAACTCAAAGTATCTTGATTTCCTCTCAAGGGACAGAGGGATATGCAGATTTAAGAAGACCAAATGCTGGAGTAGCAATTCAAGTTGATTAAAGCAATTGCATTTATTCATAAGAAAAAATCTTTATCCCACAAAGAGTTTCAACTTTACTATGAAACTACACACTCCCCTCTAGCAAAATCATTACTCACCTTTGAGCACTATGAGAGAAATTATGTAGATTTAGCTTTTAGTTCTTCTAATAATGCTATTGGCTCTATAAGTATTTTTAAATATGCATCTGAAAAATCATTAGAAGTTATAGCTGAACAAATGGGTTCATCTGCTGGTGATGTGCTGAGAGAAGATGAGCTTAATTTTATGGATGTTCCACTAAATTTTTATGTCTTTACAGGTTCAAGCGAAAATCTAGCTTCTACATTTCAAAGAAAAATCTTCTATCTTGCAATGGAAGAATCAGATTTTCAGATGCTAGAGAGCCAGATAGGGCTAGAAAAAATCTCAGATAATTTGGTCAGCGATCATCGCGAAATTATTGGAGTTCCCGAGTATGGAATCATGCAACACATGCAATTAGAAGACCTGAAGATGCTTCAAAAAAAATTTCCTGCTCTAATTTTTACCAATAGTTTTAGCTAGAACTTGCTTTTAAATGATCCAAGGCATTTTGTATGCGAGCATTAGACTCCTCTTTCCCGAACAAAGATAAAGTTAGCCCCAAAGATGGGGATTGAGTAGAGCCTGTCATCGCGATTCTAATAGGCTGGTTTAATTTTGGTGTTGGGAGGTCTAGGGCAGCCTGCGTATCTGCTAAAGCGCTATCAATAGATGGTTCGTCCCAAGTCTCAAGACCATTAAGTTTGCGTTGAATAAATTCTAAAGCTTTCTCTGAGCCAACTAAAAACTTCTTTTCAGCTTTTTCGTCGTAACCATCTACATCAAAAAAATATGGGCGTAAGTCTTCTGCTATGCCGGCAAGAGTTGGTTTAGAGGTTCGCATGGCTTGTAAGATTTCATCGCCATTTTCTTTGGAATCAAGATCAATGTTTTGACTGTTAAGAAACGGTAAAAGCTGAGATTTAAATTCAGCAAAAGATAATGCCGCGATATGATTATTATTAATCCAGTCAAGCTTGGCAGGATCAAATATTGCTCCAGCCTTTTGTACTTCTTGAATTCTAAAATCTGAGATTAAATCATCGATATAAAAAATCTCTTTATCGCCTTTTGACCAACCAAGTCTTGCCAACATATTAATCATGGAAGACTGCAGATAGCCTTGATCAAAATAATCTTGCAGGCTGGTAACAGCATTTCTTTTAGATAATCTTTTTTTATCTTGCCCAAGCACCATTGGTAAATGTGCATATTCCAAAGAAGGTAGCTTTAATGCTTGTTGAATGTGAATTTGTCGCGGAGTATTACTCAGATGGTCTTCTCCCCGGATAACATTGGTAACACCTTGATCATGATCATCAATTACGTTGCAAAAATGATATGTTGGAGAACCATCGCTTCTCACTAAAATGAGATCGTCTAGCTCAGAATTCTGAAAGATCACCTCTCCCCTGACTAGATCATGAAAAATAAGCTCACCTGTCTGAGGGGTCTTTAGTCTCAGCACTGATTTTTCACTCTTGTCTAAATTTAAATTTCTACATTTACCATCATATTGTGGCTTAAGACCACTTGCCTGTTGTTTAGACCTCATTTCATCTAGACGCTCCTTACTGCAATCGCAGTAATATGCTTGCCCAGAGTCCATGATTTGACCAATGGCATTTTGGTAGAGATCTGATCTTTCTGACTGCCTAACAGGTGTCTCATCTGGGACAATACCCATGTCAGCCAATCCTTTTAAAATATTTTCTTCAAACTCTCGCGTCGATCTCTCGGCATCAGTGTCTTCTATCCTGATAAGAAACTTGCCCTTCTGCTGTTTTGAGTAAACAAAATTAAAAAGCGCTGTGCGGACTCCACCGATATGCAAAGTTCCAGTGGGGCTAGGGGCAAACCTTGTAACTTTTATCATGACTGATTCCATAAAGTGGTTAATTTATTGTCTGCTTCTATTTGTTGCAGCCGATTCTCATGCGCTGTCATATCTTCATTAGAGATGGAGACTTGAGCAATAGGAAATTCATCAAAATTAACTGACTGCTTTGTATTGCTCTCATCCGAAGAGGATCCACCTTGAGAAGACATAAACTCAAACTTGCTTTGGCCACCTGTAAGGTGAATAAAAACATCCGCTAAAATATTGGCATCTAGCAGAGCACCATGAAAACTTCTGTCATATCCACCTATCTCAAATCGATTAGAAAGTGCATCAAGAGAATTACGCTGACCAGGAAATTTACTTCTAGCCATCAAAAGAGTGTCTTCAATTTCACAAATTTCTTCCAGCATAGGGTACTGCGAAGATGCTCGTTTTAGCTCGCTGTTTAAAAAGCCTAAATCAAAAGAAGCATTGTGGATAATCAAAACACTGCCTTGAACAAATTCTAAAAAACTTTCAGCAATCTCTGAAAACTCAGGTTCATTTTTAACTTTTTCATTTGAAATTCCATGCACTTTCTGCGCCTCTTCATCTATAGCTCTTTGAGGATTTAGATAGGTATGAAAATGTTGATCTGTTCTCTTGCGATCTTCAAGCATGACAGCCCCAATTTCAATAATGCGGTGACCTTGGTCAACCTCTAAACCAGTCGTTTCTGTGTCTAAAACAATTAATTTTTTCGTCATAAGATTGAATCTATTCCTTTGTTTGCAAGCTGATCGGCAATTTCATTGCCTGCATCCCCTGAGTGGCCTTTTACCCAATGCCATTGTACTTGATGAAAATTAATTAATTCATCTAATTTCTGCCATAGTTCTTTGTTTTTTACGTCTTTCTTTGCTGCTGTTCTCCAGCTATTTTTTTTCCAGTTATGAATCCACTGAGTGATCCCATCCATCACATACTTTGAGTCTGTAAAAAGATCTACATTACAGGGCTCTTTCAGAGCTGCCAAACCTTCAATTGCAGCAGATAGCTCCATTTGATTATTGGTAGAATCCAGCTTGCCTCCAAATATTTCTTTGGAAGAGCCTTCAAATGTAATGAGTGCACCCCAACCCCCTGGACCTGGGTTGCCTCGACATGCACCATCTGTATACATTATTACTTGTTTCATGGGTTAAAATATCTCACTTATTATGATAAATATTCAATCTATTAAAGCTTACAGTGATAATTATATTTGGTTAATCACGACTAATGAAGGCAATCTTGTAATTGACCCTGGTGAATCACAGCCAGTAATAAATTATCTGCAAAAACATACGCTTACATTAACAGATATCTTAATAACCCATCATCATTTTGATCATGTGGGAGGTGTGCTTGATCTCAAAAAAAATATTTTAGGCAATGTGACTGGTCCACTTAACCATCAGATTGAAGGGCTTGATAATCATGTAACTCATGGCATGGAAATAGAATCATGTGGATTAAAGTTTGAGGTTATAGAAATTCCTGGTCATACCCTTGATCACATTGCATATTTTTTAAACGATAGTGATCAACCAAGATTATTTTGTGGTGATACTCTCTTTTCGGGTGGTTGCGGAAGAGTCTTTGAAGGAACTCATGATCAAATGTATGAATCTTTAGAAAAACTCCAAAAGTTACCAAGCAATACTTTGGTCTATAGTGCTCATGAATACACTCTTGCTAATCTTGAGTTTGCTGGGCAAGTAGAGCAAGACAATCAAGATATCTCAGAATATATTCATCTTTGCCAACAAAAGATTAAAGATGGGCTTCCCACTCTGCCCAGCTCTTTAGAAATAGAGCATAGAATCAATCCATTTATGAGATGTGCAGATAGCCATCTTCGTCAAGCTATTGCAGAAAATATGAAAAATTCAAAAACTGCCACTGATGCTGAAATATTTTCATACTTGAGAGAATGGAAAGACTCCTTTTAATAGTTGCTATTGCAACTCTATCAAGCTGTCAGATTGCGAACATAATACCTGCTGATAAATATATTGAGCCAGAGCCAATAGCCCTCAATCAGGAACAGACGCCCTATAGTGATGTGTGGGAAAGGATTGCTAAGAGCTCTTCCATTCAAAATCAACAGATCGATGACTTGACGCTAAAATATATTAATATCTATTTAGAGAACCCGGTCCAATTTAATAAGTTGCTGCTAAAGGGTCAGTATTTCATTTACTTTGTTCTAGAGGAGCTTGAACGCTATAACTTACCCCCTGAGCTTGCGCTGTTACCCTACATTGAAAGTAACTATGATCCATTTTCTATCTCTTCATCTGGAGCTATGGGGCTTTGGCAGTTTATGCCTGCCACAGCAAGGATATATGGTCTCCAGGATACTTGGTGGTTTGAACAAAGGCATGATCCTTTGATTTCAACTAAAGCTGCAGTGAGGTACTTAGCCTATTTGCACAATAGATTTGATAAAAATATTAGTTATACATTGTCTGCATATAATGGTGGTCCTACTCTCTTAGAAAAACAAATTAAGTTAAATCGAAGGATGGATAAATCCACTGATTACAGAGATTTAAAGCTTCCCAAGCAAACCAAGGAATATGTTCCAAAATTTAAGGCTATTGTCGAGCTAATTGTTAATGCAGAGAAGTACAATATCCAATTGCCTATTTTTCCAAATCACTCAGTTTTAGGTCAAATTACCTTAGACGGACAAATAGAAATTTTTGCATTCAGTGAATTTGCTGAATTAAAACCAGAATTTATTTATAAGCTGAATGCAGGCTACACAAAATGGGCATCGCCGCCTGGCAAAACCACAATCTTTAATATTCCAATTGAGTTAGTTGAGCCGCTGAATCTAAAAAAGAGCGAATTTGTTCAAGCCAATCAAATTAACTGGGTTACGCATAAAGTATCAAAGGGAGATAGCTTGTGGAAGATTGCTGCTGAATACGATACGGAAGTCCCAGTCTTAAAAAAAGTTAACTATCTTCAGTCTAATATGCTTAGTTTAAATCAAGAACTTCTTATACCCCTGAGTAACTCTTACAATCAGACATTTATCCCCTATCAAGCTCATATTGTGAGCGAGGGAGATACTCTTTGGAGTTTGGGACGAAAATATGCCCTCACCCCCGGAGATATAGCTAAAAGTAATGGGCTAAGAATAGGCTCGCCATTGAGGATTGGAAAAGAATTAAATATTGGCAATAAAAATATTTATCGCACAATCAATTCTAAAAAAAGAACTATTTTATATAGTGTGAAACAAGGGGATAGCCTATATAGAATTGCTGATATTTTTAATATTCAAATAGAGGATATTATTCAGCTCAATTCAATTATTGATAATGAGATAAAGCCTGGCCAGGTATTAAAAATAATTATTCGAGCTTTTTAGTCTGAGGAGATTTTTGGATCCAGGGCGTCTCTCAGGCCATCTCCAAAGAAGTTGAGTGCAAATAGCGTAATGGTAAAAGTTAGGCCTGGATATATGAGTAACCAAGAATACTCCTCCATCGACTCAACACCATATCTTATAAGAGTGCCCCAACTGCTCATGGGAGGCTGTATCCCAAGCCCTAAAAAACTTAGAAATGCTTCTAGCAACATGACTTGAGGAATGGTTAAAGTGGCATAGACTGCTATGGGACCAAGAATATTAGGAAATATATGTTTTCTAAACATTTGAAAGTTAGATACTCCCATTGCCTGAGCTGCTAAGACATATTCCTGATTTTTGATTGTGAGTACTTGACCGCGAACAATTCGCGCCATCGTCAGCCATTCAACCGCACCAATAGCACCAAACAAGAGCCATATATTTCGACCAAAAATAACCATCAATAAGATAATAAAGATAATAAATGGCAATCCGTATAAGACATCAACGATTCTCATCATGATGGAATCTACTCTACCGCCAAAATAACCTGCAATGATTCCCCAGCTAACACCTATAACCAACGCAACGCCTGTGGCAACAAAGCCAACCATTAATGAGACTCGAGCTCCATATAGAATTCTACTAAACAGATCTCTGCCCAGGGTATCAGTGCCTAAGAAAAAAGTTGAGGATGGTGGTTGTGCTCCAAGGTCAAGATTTTGATAGGAGTACGAATGAGGTGCAATCCAGGGCGCAAGAATAGCCAAAGTTATTAAAATACATAAAATAACCCCCCGCCAACAGCAGCTTTGTTTGCAAGCAGCCTTCTCCAAGCATCTTCCCATAATGAGCTTTGTTGGTTCACGCTTCACTCCTTGCTCTTGGATTCATAAGAAGAACTGCAATATCTGAAAGTAAATTAAAGAAAATGATCAGTGCTGAGAAAAATATAGTTGTGCCAAGAATCATTGTGTAATCTCTGTTGAAAGCAGCTTCAACATAAAATCTACCCAGCCCAGGAATTTGAAAAATAGTTTCTACTACAAATGAACCGCCAATTAAACCAGCAATAGCAGGACCTAAGAATGAAACAACCGGGACTAGTCCACCCTGTAAAGCATGCCTTAAAATAACTTGATATTCTGGGAGTCCTTTTGCTCTGGCTGTTCTAATATAATCCTGTCCTAATGTTTCTAGCATGCCTCCCCTGCTAAGACGGGCAATATAGGCTGCATAAGCTGCGCCAAGGGTAATAGATGGCAATATCTTATCGCCAGATAAAGAACCCCAACCTGAAACGGGTAATAACTCTAAATGAATACCAAAAAATAGAACCAGAAGCGGTCCCAATAGAAATGTAGGCATACATATGCCAATCATAGCTATAGTCATGGGTATGTAATCAAGAGCAGTATTTCTTTTGACAGCTGCTAAAACACCTGCAACTCCCCCAATGACCATTGCAATAAGAATGGCATACAACGCTAACTCTAAAGTTACTGGTAGACCAGTAAAAATCATCTCAGTGACTGATCTGCCTGGATACCTAAATGAAGGACCAAAATCACCCTGAACAAGATTGAACATATAATCTTTGTATTGAACTAGCAAAGGGGCATCTAAGTTATAGACAGCATTAAGATTTTTCATGACCTGTGGAGGAACTACTTTCTCTGCATCAAAGGGTCCACCTGGTGCCATACGGACTAAAAAGAATGTAATTGAAGCTACCACCAAAATTACAGGAATGGCGATAGCGATTCTTTTAAGGATGACTTGTAGCATTTAAATTATTATCTTTCTAAATAAATGAACTTAGGGTGATGAGTATCAATAATATTGGGATACCAGCCTTTAACATCACTGGAGATTTGATAGGCTTTAACATAAGTATAAATAGGGATAATTGGCATCTCGCTGATAAGTAATTTTTCAGCTTGATTTAAGTATTCATATCTTAAGGCTTGATCGTTTGTAGAATTAGCAATTGCTAGCAAGTCGTCATACTCCTGATTCTCCCAACCAGTCTTATTGTTGCCTCTATTGGGACGAAGAGTATCTAGAAATGTATTGGGATCTTCATAATCTCCAATCCAACCGGCTCGGGAGATTTGAAAGTCTCCAGTCATCTCTCTTGCTAAATAGACCTTCCAATCTTGATTTACAAGTTGCACTGAAATACCTAAATTCTGTTGCCACATCTGCTGCACAGCTAAAGCAATCTTTCTGTGGCCTTCTTGTGTATTAAATAAGATTTCAAGAACAGGAAATGTACTAGTATCCTCATACCCAGCTTCAGCCAATAAAGATTTAGCTAACTCAGGATTGAACGAAATAGATGTATCAGGCTCATAGCCTGCTGTTCCTGGAGGAGTAAAAGAATAAGCAGCTAGTTGGCCGCATTTTGAAACCTTTTCAACAATCTGTTTTCTGTTCAATGCATAAGCAAGCGCAAGTCTTACTCGCTTATCCTTCAGCACGGGATGATTAGTATTAACTCGGTAGAAATATGTACCCATGTATGGCTCTATCCTAAGATCAGGATTTTCGTTCTCAATATACACAGGGCACTTTTCAAGAGGCACAACATTGGTAACATGTAACTGCCCTGCTCTAAACATTCTGTCTTCAGTAGATTCATTGGACACTGGATAATATCTAATTTCATTTAAACGAACATTAGAAGCATCCCAATATAATGGATTTTTTTCTACGGTAATTTCTTTATTAAGCTCCCATGTTTTTAGATTCATAGGACCATTGCATACAAAATTACCTGGTCGAGTCCATTGACCATTTCTATCATCAATGGTCCCGTGTTTTAGAACAGTATCCTTATGAACTGGATAGGTACTGTAGTGACTTAATAACTTGATAAAAAATGGTGTTGCATTTGTAAGCTCAACCTTTAATTCATAATCATTAACAGCTGTTACTCCTACAGAAGAAAAATCATCAGTAAGACCTTGATGATACTCTGGAGCACCTTTAACGTAATAAAGCATGTCAGGATATTGAGAGCCCAATGAAGGTGTAAGTATTCTCATCCACGACCATACAAAATCTGACGCAGTTAGCAGATCGCCGTTAGACCATTTAGCATCTTCCTGAAGAAAAAAGGTATAGGTTTTTCCGTCTGGACTTATGGTCCAAGATTTCGCAACACCTGGAAGGTTTTCTCCACCTTTGGGATTGGCAATAGTTAAGCCTTCACACATTGCAATAAGCAAATGATGCTCTGGAACGCCAGTCACTATGTGCGGATCTAAACCTTGTGGCTCACTGCCATTTCCAAAATGAAGTATCTGTTGATCAAGAGCTGAATCCACAGGGGCTATTGCCTTTGAGCAACCAAGGAGTGAAATTAAAAAGAAGAAGTATATATAAGAATTTTTCATGGTCTTATTATATATAAAAAAAGGGCCGGTAAACCGGCCCTTTTTATTTGATTAAACTCTATTATAGTGAGATTTTAAAACCACCATAAATATATGCTCCACCAGGAAGATCCCAGGCATAGTCAAAGTTTTGTGCAAATGCATCGTATGCAACTGGAGGCTCTTCACCGAAGATGTTACGCGCTCCTATAAATACATTGATTTCATCTGAGTACTGATATGCAACTTGCAAGTCAGTGTAATACTCAACTTCCATTAGGTTGTAACCATAGTCGCCAAAGTTATTTGCCTCATCTGGATTTGAACATCCATCGTTCAGTCCATAATAAGTAGATAGCCAACAATCATCTTTGTTGTCATCTAAGAATCTAAAGTTTACAGATGTAACAAAATCGTTGTAATCCCATAATATTGAGGCATTAGCTCTCCATCTAAAGTCAGCGCCACCGTCATACCAACCAAATGACTCGGATGGTGTAGATGTTGCTCCTTGAGCAAATTCATCTTTGGTGTAATAAACCATGTCAAAGCCTGTAGTGAATGAACCATAGTTTTCAACATCAAATGAATAATTGATTACAAAGTCAACACCTGAAACATTTTGCAGAGCAGAGTTAACTTGAGAAGATCTAACAGTCTGCAGACCACCGTTACCAGTTCTAGTAACGAATGAACAGAAGTTATCGTCTTGTTGTGTAGACTCAACGTAACATCTATTAAGAACTGTTCCAACACTAATTGAATTAAAAATATTTTCTAGTTCAATTTCCCAGAAATCAAGACTCATGCTTAAGTTTTCAATTTGGCTAGGAGTGTAAACGATTCCAAATGTAGCATTCTCTCCCTCTTCAGGAAGCAAGAATGGGTTACCACCAACAAAAGCTCTAATCTGTGTAGTTGGTTGCTCAGCACCACCGGCAGGAACGCCTGCTGCTAGACAATTAGCTTGTGTGCCAGCAGTTTGTGTTGCGAACTGATCTGTATTACATGGATCTGTTGCATTAGGGAATGATTCGCCGCCACCTTGATAAAGGTTTCCTACTGTAGGAGCTCTGAATGTTTCACCCATTGTTGCCCTAACTAGGACATCATCAATAGGTCTCCATCGAATTCCAATCTCAGTTGTAGATGGGCTTCCAGGATTATTAGCGTTAGGAGTGGCTCCTACCATTCCACCAGCTGAGTAATCAGATGTTCTAGCAGAAACTGTTAATTCTAGTTCTTGAGCACCAGTCACACCTTCCAATAAAGGAATATTAACTTCAACAAAGAATTCTTCAACGGAAGTCTTACCTCTTGTAGGCTCTCTATAGTTAGTAGATGAACTACCTGCTGTAATAAGTGAGTCAGGAGTATCAACAAAACCTGAGGATCTTTTTTCAAAACCAGCAGCAAAGAAAGCTGTACCGTAAGGCATTTCAAATAAAGGACCTGAAACTTCTGCCCAGTAATTATCACTGTCAAAATGTTGATTTTGAACACCGTCATACCCAACATAATCTACCATTGCTTGATATTCAGCTTGAGAAATTCTTCCAGCAGCTAGACCTAAATCAGGACCACCAAAGATATTAAACGGAGTACATTGGCCAATTGGATTAGCTGGAGTACCACATGTTAAAGCACCAGTTGTTGCATCTCTAAATGAGTCGCCAACACCAAGAGCTAAATGACTTAAGTCAACAAAGTTCATAAGCTTGCTATCATACTGAGCATCGTTCAATTGAACCCCAGCATTCCAGTTATAAACATTATCACCAAGCTCAAAGCTACCATCTAAGCCAGCTCTAATGGTAAATATATCGTAGTCATAATCATAAATCCTTGGACCAATAGCAATGGCTCTAAAACCAAATGAAGTATCTTCACCAAATTTATTAAAGTAGCCGTCTTTAGTTGCAAATCTTCCATTGTTAAGCTGCCATTGCGGACCAGCTCCACCGTAAGCAGTCATTGGAACCTGAGCTAATTGGTTAACACGCTTGGATTTTGTATAGTTAAATTGAACGTAAGCTGTTAGATTGTCATTGATATCAAAGTCGGAGTAAGTATAAACACCATATTGATCAACTGGGTTTTGCACATGGTTTACAGGTGCATAGTTATAACGACCTGCGTTTGACCATGGGATGAAGTCATCAATAGAAGCACCGGACTTGCCTGGTTCTAAGTATTTATTAACCGTAAAGAATCTACCGTATGCAGGAAAAGATGAACCACAAACAAAACTATCGCTTGCTGGTGCAAAGTTACCATATCCAGAATTCTGAGCAGGACTTGGTCCTAAATTAGTTGGGGAATTGGGAGTGCCTGTTCCACTTCCTGGGACATTAGAACAACCATAGTAAGGTTGATTCGCTCTTGGAATCTGTCCAGCAAAAATTGCTTCTTGAGATGAAAAAGAAAGATTTACAATATTTCTTGATCTTTCTGACGTACTACCAAATTGCATGCTAAATGAATTAGAAGCACCATATCCAGCATCATATTCTCCACCGAATGCTCTCATTTCAAAGCCATCGAAGTCTTTTTTAGTAATGATATTGATAACACCAGCAACCGCATCAGAACCATAGATAGATGATGCGCCGTCTTTTAGGATTTCAACTCTTTGAATCATAGAAGCTGGAATAGTATTCATGTCTACATTACCAAAAGAATCTGTTACCCATCTTTTTGAATCTACTAGAACCAAAGTTCTTCCGGCACCTAAGTTTCTTAGAGATATCTCATTGGAACCATCGCCACCATTTGTAGCAGTTGTAACTGGACGTAGCCCGTTACCATCGTTTGAAGAGATGCTTTGAAGAATATCACCAATATTATTAAGGCCTGTTCTTTCAATGGCTGCATCAGAAATGATTTGTAATGGCTTTGAGCTATCAAATACGGACTTCTTAATTTTAGAACCCGTAACGATTACTTCTTCGACATCATCATCAGGCTGCTTCTTGAGCAAAGGTTGAATTGGGCATCAGACCTAATGAAAGGACTGCCACCAATGAAAATTTAACTATATTTGACATGTAAACTCCCTAAAAGTTTGTTAGTAACGTGAGATTGTTGCTATTTTGTCACACAATGTCAAATTTAATTTCACTTTGCTGTTAAAAAACTTGCAAAAAAAAGGGATGCTAATGCATCCCTTTTTAAAATTCTTACTAACTTCTTAGTATTGTAACGTTACGTTTAAGAAGATGTATTGACCAAAGGCGTCAAAGTAACCTGGGAAAGTGTTACCGTTACCTGGTGCTGTTCCAGCATCAGATGTGTAACCAGGCTCATCATCAAATAAGTTATTAATACCAAAAGTTACCATTACGTTTTCAGTAGCTGAATATTTAGCAGATACGTCTACATAAGTTCTAGAATCAAAATCAATTTTATTTGAATTAAGATCTGTAGTTTCACCAAGATATCTTAGACCAAGTGATACATCCATATCATACTCAGTTGTAAGAGTAGCTTTGTACTTACCAGATACTTCAGGCAATGGATTCTTTCCACATGAACCACCCCAGTTACCAGCACACTCAATAGCTGCTGAACCTGGAATTTCAATAATGTCTGATGAATCAAGGAATGTTGTTACACCTTGAAGAGCTAAAGGACCATAAGCAGTATCCATGTCGTAATCAAATATTACGTCCACACCACTTGTTGATTCTTCACCAATGTTAGTTAGCTGTTGTGAAATATATCCACCAGATAACCACAATGAACCTGTTCCAGGCATTCTGTTAATCAAACCACAGTACTGAGCTGTTCCTGTTGAGATACATTTATCCAATGCAGTTTTAGCACTTACAGTACCGATTCCATCTTCAACAGTAATGTCGAAGTAATCAACGGTTAATGTTAAACCAGGAACTGATTCTGGAGTAATAACAGCACCAATAGTGATTGACTCTGATTCTTCAGGAGCAACTAATGGGTTTCCACCACCTTTGATGTTGTACTGATCTGCAGGAGAGTTTAAGTCTGTATTGTAAAGACTTGCTGCTAGGCCAGTTTTAGCACATTGTGCTTGTGTGGCTGTAGCTGCTGATCCATTTTGCTGAATTGAACAAGGATCGTTGTCTAGATCAACAAGACCGTCGCTTACTGCTGAATATAGCTCTGAGATACTTGCATGACGCTGAGCTGTTTGGAAAGATGCTCTTAAAGAAACATTATCGTTCACAGTCCAATATGCACCAATTTTAGTAGAGTCAGTTTCTGAACCTGTAGAGTACTCAGCTGAACGGAAACCAGCATCAATACTAAGGTCGTTTGTGACTGGAATACCGACTTCCATGTAGAATTCGTCTACATCATACATACCACCGATAGGCAATGTAGCTCCGCCTGAACCAGATCTGTCACCCTGTTTTGTTGGGGTATCAGGTCTGAAGTCAGCTGAAAATTCTTTGCTTTCAAAACCAACTACTAATGAAACTGAGCTAGGAGCGCCTGGTACAGTAAATCCTGTATCACCAGTAACGTAACCAGAGAAGATTTTTTGCTTTCCGTCACCGTTAATAAATGTAGATTTAGCAAGGTAATCTTGGGCAGTTTGACCACCATCTATGACACCTTGAATACCTGCATCACCAGCCAAGCCGCCTTGGAAAAGGTTGTAAGGAACACAGTTAGCATCGATGCCTTGAAGTTTAGCAACACAAGTTGCAACTCCAGCAACGTTAACAACGTTAACCGCACGATTGATAGCTATAACAGAAAGATCATTTCTGTATTCGTTAGCATAGTTAACATCTGAATTTTGGTAATAAACGTCGTATGACCAGTCATCGTTGATGTCGCCTCTTAAGCCTATAGTAGTGTTATAGCTCTTGTATGTTTGAATTCCTTGTCTTGGGTTACCCTCAACATTTCTTTTCAATGAGTACAAAGGAGCGTTGTAACCAACGATTGTACCGTCAGCCACTGCAGTATCTAGACCATTAATGTAAGCAAGAGCTGCTGCTCCAGTTGCAAAATTAGGTGCATGAGATCCGCCCATTCCTGTCCAATCGCTACATGCAACTTTATATTGTTGCGCTGATAGCAATCCATTGTAACAAGGCAATGAAGTGATATTTCCAAAAGTACCTGAATATGCAATCTGTGCATTTGATTCAGATTTCATGGAAGTGAAATCCATGTAGACTTCTGCATTATCAGTTAATTCATACTTACCAAAGAAACCCATGTTGATTCTGTCATCAGGTCTTTGGAAGAAGTTTGTTGGGTTGTAGTTATATGTTTGACCAGCTCTAGGAACAAAATTGTTGCCTTCAACCTTAAGATCTAAACGAGTAACTGAAGGGTCAATGTTAGTGAAGCCAGCGGATGTATATCCACCGAAGTCAGCCCATCGTCCCGGAGGAATAGTAGATGAACCACCACATCTTCCAGTACCGCCACTAAGCGCACAAGCACTTATGTCGAATTCACCCTGAAGCATTGGTTTAGTGTCTGTGTGCTCAAAGAAAGCTGATACATGGCCTTTTCCGTCGTTGATGTCTCCACCAAACGCCATTGAGAATTTACCAGTATCGCCAGTTTGCACATCGCTTGGTGCATTAGCATAGCCGTAACTTGCTTGAAGTTTTTGTAATTTAGAATTATCGTTTTCATGATTGTAGAAGCCATGGGAGTATGCAGCTTTAAAACCTACAAATTCATCATCTAATACAAAGTTAACAACACCAGCAACAGCATCTGAACCGTAGACTGAAGATGCGCCACCTGTTAGAACTTCAACTCGCTTTAGAAGCAATGTTGGGATTGTATTCAAATCCGCACAACTTCCGCCACCAGTAGTACCTGGAACCATTCTTCTTCCATTCATAAGAACCAATGTTCTAGCACAACCCATATTTCTAAGGTTAACTGTAGCAGTACCATTAGATCCATTTGAGTTAGTAATAGATTGGCCTGGAGAGACTTGAGGCATATCGTTTAAGAAATCCTCAACTCTGGTTATACCAGCGTCAATAATGTCTTGCCCATCGACAACTGCGATTTGGGAAGAACTAATAACGTTTGGATCAATAATCCTTGATCCGGTTACAACAACTTCTTCAACATCTGAATCAGCATCTTGGGCTATAGCCAAAGGAACTGAAAGAGAGATAATTGCAAAAGCGCTGAATAAATATTTATTTAAATCAATCATTTTAAAATACTCCTAAGTTTTAAATGAGCCATAACAATGCACGCAAAGATATAACCGTTGGGGCAATTATGAGCTGTTTGCTGAAAAGAAACAAGTATTCGTGCGTTTTATTTGAACTAAGAGAATTGATGGTTGTCTATACTTATTAAAGCGTATTTCTAGTTATTATGGTTAAGGTGTATTTCTCATTTACAGGAGCTGCACAAAAAAACATCTTATTAAAGGTAACTTTTAGCATATATAATAGTGCCTTGTTAAATCTATTCAATTAAGTCAAATGCTACAAAATAAAAAAATTCTAATTGCAGGTCTTGCTAACAAACATTCTATTGCTGCTGGAATAGCTCGAGCAATGCATGCTCAAGGCGCAGAGTTAGCCTTTACCTATCAAAGCGAGAGATTAAAAGGCAATGTAGAAAAAATTGCAGCGGAGCTCGGGTCCAATCTTTTATTTGAATGCGATGTAGCCTCTGATCAAAGCATTGATAATATGTATAAAGAGCTATCAAAGCATTGGCAGTCTTTTGATGGGTTTGTGCACTCAATTGGTTACGCTCCCGCAAATGAGCTTGAAGGTAATTTCGTGGATGCAGCAACAAGGGAAGGTTTTCAAATTGCACATGACATAAGCTCATATAGCTTTACCGCTATGGCAAAAGGTGCAAAACCAATGCTGAATGAAAGCTCAGCATTGCTAACACTTACTTATCTAGGAGCGGTTCAGTCTCTTCCTAACTACAATGTCATGGGTCTTGCTAAAGCAAGCTTAGAGGCCAATACAAGATTCTTGGCCGCTGCAATGGGTCCTGATGGCATCAGGGTGAATGCGATCTCAGCTGGACCAATTAAAACATTAGCGGCTTCTGGGGTAAAAAACTTTAGAAAAATGCTCACAAGTTATGCAAATAGAGCTCCATTAAGACGAGCAGTCACGACAATGGAAGTAGGCAATGTTGCCGCTTTTTTGTGCTCGGATCTAGCTAGCGGAGTAACCGGTGAAATTACTTATGTGGATGCTGGCTTTAATACTGCGGCCATGTCGATAGAAGAATATTCTGATTAATTAGAGGTAAAGTTCTTTAAGCGAACCTTTTGGTTCTCTTTAAGAGCCTTATCAATCAACCCAGAATATTGCTTGCCAAGAGCATCGGTATAAAAATCCCTGTACTGATCAATAGAATCACTAAAATCAGCTTCGCTTGGAATAACTTCATTGGATGATTGAGCCCAGAACCTGTCTCCATTAAAAGCAGTGCTGGTAACAAGTGCTCCAATAGAAGATTCAAAGGTTTCAGTTATAACCTCAGGAGGAAGCAAAGAAGAGAAGCGTTTAACATTTTTAAATGTTTCGTTGCTGATGCCGGCTATGCCAGGCAATACCTTTGAACCTGATAGAATCTCTTCAGCGTCCTGCGAAAAGTCTTCAATGAGCTGGTTTGCTTTTTGAGATCTAACCTCTGCAATAGCTTGTTCTGCAACATCAATAAAAGGTTGAACCGATGACTCAAGTTTTTGCGTCAGCATGACAAAAGCATAGCTGTCTTCACTTTCAAATATCTCAATCTTATTGGGGGCAACGGCTGCATCAAATAAATCTTCAGATGAGTAATTATCAAAGCCTTGCAAGGTAATCTCTTCCATATTCTGTAAGCCAGTAATCGAAATAGATTGATTTGCTGCATCTGCAAGCTCACCAAGAGTTGAGCCTTCTAAAACCATTGACTCTAAATCTAAAAAGCCTTCTTGCATTAAAGCTAAAGCCTCAGCATCAACTAACTCGTCAAGAAGTTGCCTCTCCATCACTGCTAAACTTTTAACTTCAGGCTTTAACACTTCTGTTAGCTTCAAAATGTGGAATGAGTCATCGAGCTCTAAAACTTCACTTAATTCATTTAACGCCATACTTGATATAGCTGTTTCAAATTCCTCGGGGAAAGCATCGCCCGAAGAAAGGCCGAGGTCTCCAAAAGCATCTTTAGAACCTGCGTCATCGCTAGATTCGGTCACAGCATTCTCAAAAGTTAATAATCCAGACTGGATATCTTTCAACACTTTATCTATTGACTGTCTGGCTTCAGTATCACTGTCGTAATTAGATTTCTCTATCATGTAATGGGAAATCCTATTTTGCATCTGACCTTCTATGTCATCAGTATAATCAGCATAAGCCTCTTCAATGTATCCATCAGGCACATTAACCTGTTCTTTAAAGGCATCGAAAGTTAAAACAATATAAGAAAAATCTCTTTGCTCTTGAGAAAGAAATAAAAATGGATTGGCATCGTAAAATTCTTGGCCCTCGGTTAGAGAGGCTTTCTGAGTATTCTCTAATTCAGCTTTGTTTATCTTGATGAAATTAATATCCCTAGAGGTCTCAAGCATCGAGGCCATAGCAATAATCTCTTTTTCAATAGGGAATGCTGAAACACCCATTGCTTGAACCAATGTATCAAGAGACATGCTTTCTTGAACTAACCTAATGTATTCATCAGGAGCAAAGCCGTTCATCCTGACCGATGATTCAAATAATGCTTGATCGAATCCCTGATCACCTTGAAAATTATCAAGATTAATAATTTCCTGTTTAGCTTTTTGCTCAGAAGTATTCAGACCCATTCTTTTGGCTTGCGCTAATAGAGTTTTCTGATTGATGATTTCGTTTTTAATAAGTCCCAATGAAGTCTCTTCATCGAGGTCCTCTAGGGAAAATTCTTCGCCGTAAATAGATTGCAATCTTTGTGATACCTGGGAGGTAGCTAAGTTAATATCAATCTGTGTAACTGGCTCACCATTCACAGTTCCATAACTGCTAAAAGTAGTCCCAAAAGATGTGGATCCAAGGAATACGAAAGGGATGGCCAAAATAACCGCAATAACGATTACTCTTTTGCCTGATAAAAAGTTTCTAACTGACTCTAACATAACTAAATCATCCTTTTAAAAGCTAACAATGATACATAAAAAAAGGGTGCTTATGCACCCTTTTTTAAAAGACTATAAAATCTAAAGTAAATTAAGAATTTTTAACTTTATCTTTTAAACCTTTACCAGCTTTAAAGCCTGGAACTTTTGATGCAGCAATATGCATTGAAGCACCTGTTTGTGGATTTCTTCCTTCTCTAGCAGCTCTGTGTCGAACTGAGAAAGTTCCAAAACCTACAAGCGAAACTGTATCTTGTTTTCCTAAAGCGTCACCAATAGAATCTAAAACCGCGTCAACAGCTCTCCCTGCTGATGCTTTGGTTACGTCTGCTGATGCTGCTACTGCGTCTACTAAGTCTGATTTATTCATTTGATTCTCCGAATTATTTAAGTACCTAGGTCTATGAAAAGCCATACACAGGTAAATGTCAAGTATTAAAACCTATTCTAATGCGCCTTCGAGGGCGAAGTCCGAGAAGCGATGTTCTTATTTTTTGAAATATTTTTACTGACACGTTTTTTTTTCAATGGCTTGGGTTCTGAGATTAAGGCTTGGGAAATTACTTCATCGACCCATCGAACAGGAATAATTTCTAGAGCGTGAGTAATTTGAGATGGAATTTCTCGAATATCTGCAGCATTTTCTTCAGGAATAATTACCCTTTTAATGCCACCTCGCTTTGCTGCCAAGAGTTTTTCTTTCAAGCCACCAATTTTAGTTACCTGCCCATGCAATGTTATCTCTCCAGTCATAGCAGTATCAGATCTAACTGGTATCCCTGTAAACACTGAAATCAATGCTGTGCACATTCCAACACCAGCACTAGGCCCATCTTTTGGCGTGGCACCATCTGGCACATGTATATGAACATCATATTTTTCATAAACATCAGCTGAAATTCCAAGCTTCTCAGAGCGGGAGCGAACAACTGTTAAGGCAGCTTGAATTGACTCTTGCATTACATCGCCAAGTGAACCAGTTTTAATTACCCTTCCCTTGCCTGGGACATAGGATGTCTCAATAGTTAGAAGTTCTCCCCCAACTTCAGTCCAAGCTAGGCCAGAAACTTTCCCAACAATATTTTCAATATCAGCTTGCCCAAATGTAAACTTAGGCACGCCACAGTATTTCTCAAGATTCTTGGGAGTGATATTTATTGAGGATTTTAATTTCTTAGTATCTGATAAGACCCTTTCTTTAACTGACTTTCTAAAAATTTTAGCAATCTGTCGCTCCAAACCTCGCACACCTGCCTCACGAGTATAGTGACGCACAATATCTAAAATTGATGGGTCTGATAACTTAACTTCTTTTTCATCCAGTCCATTTCTTTCAAGCTGTTTTGGAATGAGATATTGCTTGGCAATGTTTAATTTCTCATCCTCTATGTAGCCAGGAATACGTATAATCTCCATGCGATCAAGCAAGGGTCTTGGTATATTTAGACTATTCGCTGTGCAAACAAACATGACTTCTGATAAGTCAAAATCAACCTCAAGGTAATGATCTGAAAAAGTGTTGTTTTGCTCTGGATCTAAAACTTCCAATAATGCTGATGCCGGATCACCTCTGTGATCCATCCCCATTTTATCAATTTCATCTAGTAAAAATAATGGGTTCTTGGTTTCCACCTTCGATAGTTTTTGAATTATTTTTCCAGGCATTGAGCCAATGTAGGTTCTTCTGTGGCCACGAATCTCAGACTCATCTCTTACCCCGCCCAGTGACATTCGAGCAAACTTTCTATTGGTTGCTCTGGCAATTGATTTACCCAAAGATGTTTTACCAACCCCTGGAGGACCCACCAAGCAAATAACAGGAGCCTTTAATTTTTTTACACGTTGCTGTACTGCTAGGTATTCTAAAATTCTTTCCTTTACCTCATCTAATCCAAAGTGGTCTTCGTCAAGAATATTAATAGCTGATTTAAGATCTGATTTAACTTTGCTTTTTTTCTTCCACGGAACAGCTGTCAGCCAATCCAAATATGATCGAACGACAGATGCCTCGGCAGACATGGGCGACATTTGCTTAAATTTTGTGAACTCATTTTTAGCTTTTTTTAATGCCTCTTTAGACATTCCTGCTTTTTCAATATCGCTCTCTAATTGAGTCAGCTCATCTTCCTCTTCATTGATATCGCCTAGCTCTTTTTGAGCAGCTTTAATTTGCTCATTCAAATAGTACTCTCTTTGAGATTTTTCCATCTGACCCTTAACTCTATTACGAACTTTTTTATCTACGTCCATAACATCCAATTGAGATTCAATAAAAGTAATTAAAATTTCTGCTCTAAGCTGAAAATCTGGGGTCTCTAAAATTTCTTGTTTAAGTTTAATATCCATTGGCAGATGTCCGGCAATGGAGTCAATGACTCTTGATAGATCATCCAATGCATCGATTGATGCTAAGACCTCAGGGGCAATTTTTTTCGTTAACTTAATAAAATCGTGGAATTTAGCTTTTACGAAACGCGTTAGATTCTCGCCATCTTTTTGATCAATCTTAGGCTCAATGATAAGACCTACCCTTACCTTAGAAAACTCTTGATCAGATTCTAGCGATTCCATCTGGGCTCTGTGAGCTCCTTCTACTAGAACTTTTACCGTTCCATCAGGGAGCTTGATGAGCTGCAAGATATTTGCAACTGATGCAACTTTAAATAAATCATCAAACAATGGCGCATCAATTGATCCATCTTTTTGGGCTGCAAGAATAATTTTTTTCTCGCCTGCCATGGCAGCATTTAATGCATTGATTGACTTGTTCCTTCCAACAAAAAGAGTCGAGACGACTCCAGGAAAGATAACAACATCTCTGAGGGGGATTAAAGGAAGATCATATTTAATTGTGGCCATATAAATATAATGAGGGAGAATTCTTTAAATTCAACCGGCAGATGAAGATTTCTTTTTAGGAGTTTTGTAAACCTTGATTGGGTCGGTTGAATGAAGAACTGAATTTTCGTCAACAATGACTTTTTCTAAATCTACATTGGGCAATTCAAACATAGTATCCATTAAGAGCTCTTCCATAATTGATCGAAGTCCACGGGCGCCCGTTTTTCTTTTTAGCGCTCTTTTTGCAATCTCTACCAAAGCTTCTGTTCTAAAATCTAGTTCCACTTCATCAATCTCAAAAAGATACTTGTATTGGTTAACCAGGGCATTTTTAGGTTCTTGCAGAATTCTAACCAGAGCTTCTTCATCTAGCTCATGCAATGTAGATATTACTGGAAGCCTGCCAACAAATTCTGGGATTAAACCAAATTTTACTAGGTCCTCAGGCTCTAATGTTTCAACAATAGACGCAACTGTTGCCTTCGTATCTTTAACCGCTGCACCAAACCCGATGCCTGAATTATCTGTTCTGTGTTTGATGACCTCATCTATTCCAGAGAAAGCTCCTCCACAGATAAATAATATATTTGATGTATCTATCTGGATAAACTCTTGCTGAGGATGTTTTCTTCCTCCTTGAGGAGGGATTGAGGCCACCGTGCCTTCAATTAGCTTCAATAAGGCTTGTTGCACCCCTTCACCTGAAACATCACGGGTAATGGATGGATTGTCTGATTTGCGAGCAATCTTATCAATTTCGTCAATGTAGACAATTCCTAGCGCTGCCTTATCAGGATCATAGTCACATTTTTGCAGTAATTTCTGAATAATATTCTCAACATCTTCGCCGACATATCCAGCTTCTGTGAGAGTGGTAGCATCAGCTATTGTGAAAGGGAACATTTAAAACTCTTGCAAGTGTCTGCGCCAAAAGAGTCTTGCCGCTTCCAGTTGGGCCTAATAATAATACGTTACTTTTTTGAAGCTCTATCTCATCTTTTTTAGAATTTGATCGCAATCTCTTGTAATGATTGTAAACAGCCACAGAGAGAATTTTTTTAGCTTTTTCTTGACCAATAACATACTCATCTAATTGATTAAAAATTTCTAAAGGGGATGGTAATTCCTCTAAGACTTCGACATCATCTGATTTGACTTCTTCTTCAATAATATCGTTGCAAAGATCTACGCACTCATCACAAATATAGACGCTTGGACCAGCAATGAGTTTGCGAACGTCTTCCTGACCTTTTCCACAAAAGGTACAAGTTAATTTAGTGTCTTTATTATTTTCCATTAGTCTCAGGTCTCTTCTCTAGAATCTCATCAATAATGCCATAGGTTACAGCTTCTTTTGCATTAAGAAAATTATCTCTGTCCGTATCCTGCTCAACTTTCTTAAGGGTTTTACCGGTATGCTTAGACAAAATCTCATTCACTTTTTGTTTTACTAACAGCATCTCTTTAGCATGGATTTCAAAGTCAGAAGCCTGGCCTGAAAATCCACCAAGAGGCTGATGAATCATAATGCGTGAATTAGTGAGGGCAAATCTTTTGCCTTCTGCGCCACCAGCAAGTAGCAATGATCCCATACTTGCAGCCTGACCTATGCACAAAGTCGAAACTTCTGGAGCAATAAATTGCATAGTATCGTATATAGCTAGACCGGAAGTTATGACGCCACCCGGAGAGTTAATATAAATACTAATATCTTTTTCAGGATTTTCAGACTCCAGGAATAGAAGCTGAGCAACTACTAAGATTAGAAATATAATCGTCTATTGGGCCGGTTAAGAAAATGATCCTTTCTTTGAGCAATCTTGAGTATATGTCAAACGCCCTTTCCCCTCGGGGAGTTTGCTCGACAACCATTGGTACTAAGCCTGAATTAATTGTTTCCATATTTATTTATTTGCCAGTTCTGAGAATTTTATTACCTTTACCTTTGATTTGAGGTCAGATTCTAATTTTTCAATGAGTAAGTTTTCTAAAATTACCATTTTATACTGATCTAATTGTTGGGGCTGGCTTTGAATCCATGTTTTAAATTGCTCAGCATCTTTATATTTGCTGGCTTCCTCTTCGATAAATTTATTAATGTCTTCCTCTTGAACTTCTAGTGCATATTTTTTTAATAGAGCTGAAAATAAGAGATCTAAACGGACTCTTTTTTCTGCATTTTCTTTGAAGTCCTCTGCTGGGTATAAATCATCATCAGCTGTTTCTGGAGTTTGCCCCATTCTCATTAAAGAATCTTTGCGCATTAAGTTTGCTTGCTCATCCACCGTAGAATGAGGGACTTTAAAATCATTGCTTTTTAACAGAGTTTCGTAAAGAGACTCTTTGGTAAGAGATTTTTCTTGTTGCTCAATTTCACCTTTCATGCGCTTCAAAATCTCATCTCTAAAACCAGCTTCATCTTCAATGCCTTCCATTGCAAGAGTATCAAATAATTCTTTATCAATTGAAGCTTTATGCATTTCTTGCACTTCATGCAATGTAATAAAAAATTCTGTTTCTTTGTTGGCTAGGTCTTTTTTAAAATAGTCCTCCGGAAAATTTGTTTTAAATGAAAAGGTATCTCCAGCAGATTTATTCATCAAGTTATCTTCAAAGCCAGGTATCATCGACTTAGAACCTAGGATTAATTTAAAATCTTTAGATTCATTCCCTTCGAAACCCTCTCCGTCAATTTTGCCTTCAAAATCGATGATCACTTGATCTTTGTCTGTGGCTGCTCTTTCAACCTTATGCCAATGACAGTAACGCTCAGATATATCGTTGATAGCAAGATCAATGTCCGCATCATCTAACGTAATTTCTGTTTTCTCATAGCTTGTCCATCTCGATAATTTGGGCTTTACTTCAGGAAAAACTTCGAATACTGCAGAGTATGAAACTGGTTTAGAGGCATCTTCATCTAAAATATCTATTGCTGGAGAAGATGCTGGTTTAAGGTCTTGTGCCTGCAATTCTTTGGGATAGCTTTCTTGTATAAGTTCGTTCAAAACTTCGTAATGAATGGAATCACCATACCGCTGTTTTAAAACATCATCAGGAACATTGCCCTTTCTAAAACCATCAAGCTTAGCGCTTGATTTAATCTTAGTAAGCTTAGCGCTGTACTTTGAATCATAGTCTTCAACTGGAACTGACACAGTTAATTTTCTTTCTAAATCTTTCAGTTTTTTTAATTTACTAGCCATATTATTTATTTATATCTTATTTATATCCAAAATGGGGCGAGCGATGGGGTTCGAACCCACGGCCTCCGGAGCCACAATCCAGCGCTCTAACCAACTGAGCTACGCCCGCCAAGAAACGAAACATTATAGATGCAAAAAGCATATAATAATATTTTTTCAGGAGGTTATTTTGGTAAATGCAGATTTTCTAACCAGTACCAACAAATTGTTTGATAAAGCCTTGAAATATACAGATATTTCTCCTGACTTGGCCAAAAGAATCAAGGTGTGCAATTCAACTTATACCATTAATTTTGGCGTCAAAATAAGAAATGAAATTCATACTTTTACTGGCTGGAGATCGGTTCACTCCGAGCATTTAGAGCCAGCAAAAGGGGGTATCAGGTATGACTTAGCCTCCTCGCAAGAGGAAGTTGAAGCTTTAGCTGCTTTGATGACTTATAAATGCGCAATAATTGAAGTTCCTTACGGAGGTTCCAAAGGTGCCCTAAAAATTAACCCAAAAGATTGGACCATACCTGAGATAGAAAAAATTACACGCCGCTTTGCTCAAGAGTTGATTAAGAGAGATCTTATTAATCCAGCTCAAAATGTTCCTGCCCCAGATGTTGGAACGAGTGCGAAAGAAATGTCCTGGATTGCTGATGAATATCGTAAGATTTTTCCAACAGATATCAATGCTCTTGCATGTGTTACGGGAAAGCCTCCAGAAAAAGGCGGGTTGGTTGGAAGATCAGAAGCTACAGGAAGAGGCGTTCAATATATTATTAAGGAATTCTTTAGACACCAAGAAGACTTCGAGGCAGCAGGCTTTAAAGGGGGGTTGAAAGGCAAAAAAATAGCTGTTCAGGGTCTTGGTAATGTTGGATACCATGCAGCAAAGTTTTTGCATGAAGAAGACGAGTGCAAAATTGTATGCATCATGGAACACAATGGAGCAATTTTAAACTCTGAAGGTTTAAATGTAGAGGCAGCAAAAATATATCAAATTGAACATGGAACTTTTGAAGGTTTTGATGGTGGTTCTTTTGAGAAAAATAGTTCTGAGATGCTTTGTATGGAATGCGATATTTTAATTCCGGCAGCCAGAGAGAATGTTATTGATAGCTCAAATGCTGAAAGCATAAAAGCTAAACTTATTGTAGAGGCAGCAAACGGACCAATAACTTTTGAAGCAGATAAAATGCTGAATGCTCAAAATATTATTATTATTCCAGATATTATGGCTAATGCCGGAGGGGTTGCAGTCAGTTACTTTGAATGGGTAAGAAATCTTAGGCATATTCGTTTTGGTAGGCTTGAAAAAAGACGTAATGCGTATCAGTTTGATACTCTTATTTCTGCAATTGAAACCATGACAGGCAAAGAAATGCCTGATAAATTTAAAGAGCAGTTTGTTGAAGGTGCTAATGAGATTGATCTAGTGAGATCGGGCCTAGATGACATGATGCGCGAAGCATATCAAAAAGTAAGAGCAGCAAAAGCAGAGAATAATATCCCAGATCTTAGGACTGCAGCCTATAAAGTTGCATTAGACAGAATAGCTATAAGCTACGACTCTATAGGTCTTTAGCTTAGACTCTTTGAAGGAAAAATGACTACCTGAGGATTCACAGGATTCCATTCATCAAATTTTTCCATGGCGATATGAAACAAGACAGAAGATTCAAAATAGTCGAGTAAATTAATTACTTGTTTAAAATCTTGCTCTAAAAACCAATGAGGGTTCGCAATCTTGCACTGCCGAATAAACGGTAAGATCGAAATATCTAACAAGCTAATGGTAGGTCCAAAAATCCATGGATTAGTGTCAATAGATTCATCAAGCTCCAAAAGAATTTTTAAACACTCGCCCTGATGATCTTCGGATGTCTTCTTATATCTAGCTGCATACTTGTACCTATCTAAATGATATTTAAATTTTGAATCAAACAGCTCTATAAAATTATTCGAAAGCTTAGCTTCATCGCTTGAATACTTCAGAAATTTAGACGAATCTTTTGCAAAAGCCCAATTAATTACATCCATGCTTTCATCAAGAACTTTATTATCAAAAGTAAGAACAGGCACAGTACCCTTAGGAGAGAGAGATAACATTTCCTCTGGCTTATTTTTTAGTAATATTTCTCTTAATTCACATTTAATAGATGAAAGAATTATTGCCATTCGCGCCCTCATTGCATAGGGACATCTTCTAAAACTATAAAGTACAGGCAGTATGTGACTGTTGCTCATGAAGATTTAGCGCCAAGGTGATTTTCATTTCTTTGCTTGGCTAAATCTATCTGTTTTATTCTTTCGGCATAACGTCTTTTTTGCTCAGGAGTCTTTTTATCAAAGCAATTTGGACAGCTAATACCTTTTTGAAATTTTTTGGAGAGTTTATCGTTTTCTGTGATTGGCATCCTGCAGCCGTGGCACATATCGAATGACCCAACCTCGAGCTTATGATTCAAAGCTACCCTATCATCAAAAACAAAACACTCGCCCTCCCAAAGCGATTCAGATTCATCGATTTGATCCATATAACTTAAAATACCACCTTTGAGATGATGCACATTGTGAAACCCCCTAGCCTTCAATAAAGAAGAAGCTTTTTCACACCTAATTCCGCCCGTGCAAAACATAGCAATTTTTAGATCTTTTTTATGATTTTTAGAACTCTCAAGCTGCTCAACCCATTCTGGAAATTCTCTAAAGTTAGTTGTCTCGGGCTGGATAGAATTTTTAAACGTGCCGATTGAATATTCGTAGGTATTTCTGGTATCAAGAACTAATACATCTTCCTGGGAAATCAAATTATTCCAGTCTTTTGGTTGAATGTATTCCCCAACAATTTCTTGGGGATTTGCCAACTCATTTCCAATACTCACTATTTCATCCTTAATTTTTACTTTGAGACGTGGAAAGGGGTCTTTATCTGAAATTGAAACTTTAAAGTCAGAAGGTGATAGTAAGTTTTTTTTATCAAGAAATTTTTGAAATGCTTCTATGGCTATTTTGCTCCCTGCGACTGTTCCATTAATGCCTTCGGTCGCCAATAAAATCGTTCCTTTAAGTTTTTGATCCAATAAAAATTGATAAAAAATTTTCTGAAGACCTTCAAGGTTTGAGAGAGCGGTGAATTTATAGAAGGCCGCTACTTGAAATAAATTATTTTTCATTTGCAATAAGTATTCAATTTAAAAAATGTACAATTATTTCCTTATGAGAAAAAAGACTAAAGATATAATTGCACTGGTTTTTGTCATGATATTCGTATTTTACTATATGTTTAGCCCCTACCTCTGAATGCCTCTTAAATTTAAGGCATGAGCATGCCTAGAGGCACTATTGTTTCTTGCTAAGATTGATTAATGGTGATGACAAGAGAAAAATGGCGCGCCTGAAGAGATTCGAACTCCTGACCCACGGTTTAGAAAACCGTTGCTCTATCCAACTGAGCTACAGGCGCACAATGGTCGGGGTAGTAAGATTCGAACTTACGACCACTCGCTCCCAAAGCGAGTGCGCTACCAGACTGCGCTATACCCCGAGGTGTGTGATCTTAAAGTTTTAAACTTAAATAATCAATGTCCATTGCATAAATATTTAATGATGTGAAAATGCCCCAATGGAATCAAAAATTTTAGATGGTAAGGGTCTTGCTCAAATTGCAGAGCAAGAAATTAAAAGCAAAGTCTCTGAACTAAAAAATCAGGGCGTGACCCCTACCCTGGCAACTGTTCTGGTTGGCGTGGATCCTGCTTCAGCGACCTACGTTAAAATGAAACAGAATGCATGCTCAAGACTTGGCATGGAATCTATAGCTATTGAGTTGGGGAAAGACACCACCACTGATGAGTTATTAAAAACAATACAACAGTTGAATGATGATGAGAAAGTTCACGGCATTCTCTTGCAACACCCTGTCCCAACTCAGGTTGATGAAAGAGCTTGTTTTGATGCAATCAATGTTTCCAAGGATGTTGATGGAGTTACTTGCCTAGGTTTCGGTCAAATGACCATGGGTGAGCCAGCATATGGGTCTTGTACTCCTGCAGGAATTATGCGGATGTTAGAACACTATCAAATTGAGATTTCAGGCAAGCATGCTGTAGTTGTAGGTCGAAGTCCTATCTTAGGAAAGCCTATGGCTATGATGTTACTCAATAAGAATGCAACCGTTACTATCTGTCATTCCAGAACTGAAGATCTGCAAGGTCACATTAAAAATGCAGATATTGTTGTTGGAGCAGTTGGGGTGCCTCAACTTATCAAGAAAGATTGGATCAAAAAAGGAGCAGTAGTGATTGATGCTGGGTACCATCCAGTTGAAAAATGTGGAGATATAGAATTAGTAGGAATTGAAAATATAGCTTCTGCACATACTCCTGTTCCAGGCGGTGTTGGGCCAATGACTATTAACACTCTTATTCTCAATACATTGCTAGCTGCACAAAAATTAGTTTAATTTATTAGCGAATATAGAGCTTGAACTTGATCTTGAATAATCTTACAAATAGCTTATTTAAAAGTTAAAATATAAATTGATAACTATAAAAAAGGAAAGAACAAATGGCTGAAAATATTTCAAACTTAGAAAATGCAAAAGACTTTGATGAGATTGTTACGCCTTCAGCAGAGCTAATAGAATCTTTCAAGCATATGTTGAAAGATATTGGAGAAGATGAAACTAGAGACGGTCTTCTTGATACCCCCAAAAGAGCTGCCGCTGCTTTTAAATTTCTAAATCATGGCTATAAAATGAGTTTGGATAAAGTGGTAAATAATGCTTTGTTTGATTCTGAAATAGAAGACATGGTCTTGGTGAGAGACATTGAATTTTATTCATTGTGCGAACATCACATGCTCCCTTTCAACGGTAGATGTCATGTTGCCTACATCCCTGAGGGTAAAGTTCTAGGTTTAAGCAAGATAGCAAGAATCGTAGATATGTTTGCTAGAAGACTTCAGATTCAAGAAAGATTGACCCATCAAATTGCCGATGCAATTACTGAAATTACTGGATGTAAAGGGTGTGCTGTCGTTATTGAAGCTCAACACATGTGCATGGTAATGAGGGGCGTGCAGAAACAAAATTCTGTTATGAAGACTTCTTCAATGGTTGGTGCGTTTAGAAATAACCCCTCTACTAGAGCAGAATTTTTAGCTTTGCTTAGGAGCTAGGCTGCTCCTCGTCTGACTCAACTTCCTCAGACTCACCTTCAACCACGTTTCAACCTCTTCTTCGGCGTCGGATGCTTCGTCTTGATCACTGAAAGGCCAAGGCTTTGAATTGGTATTAAAACTTACAAAGTTAACTGAATCATTAAAAAAGTTTAGCAACCAATTATTTGCTGACTGAAGCTTAGCGTTGGTTTGAGAGCTAAATAAATAAAAAATAAACTGTATTGCAGCTAGAACTATTAAAATGCTAGCCACTCCGTTTATTGCAAAACTATATAAAACCATAAAGAAAAAACGTTGCCATTTTTTCAGATCCAGTAATTCATCTTTATTAATTTCAGTCATAATTTAATCCTTGTAAGTGAATTCTACATCAACTTCGTTTGGATGATCTAGCAAGTCTTGAATTAACTCATCTGATGAAGAGTCTTCGTATAGTATCTTATATAGAGAATCTACCATTGGCATGTTCACATCCATTTTTTTTGCTTCTAAATAAACCACTTCAAGAGTTCTTGCTCCCTCTGCCACTTGGCCGACTGAAGCCTTAGCCTCCTTTAAAGTCATATCTGCACCAAGTAACTCCCCGAGCTGAAAGTTTCTTGAAAGCTTTGAAGTGCAAGTTGCCATCAGATCTCCCATGCCAGCCAAACCAAGAAATGTAATAGGATTGGCTCCCTTTGCAACAGCAAAACGACTCATTTCTGCCATGCTTCTTGTTACCATAAAACCCAACGCATTTTCTCCAACATTTTTAGCATGTGCAATTCCACAACAAATCGCATAAATATTTTTTAAAGCTCCAGCTAGTTCAACACCTTGAGTATCCACGCTAGAAAAAACTTTAAATGTATTGGAGGATAGGATGGTTTTTATTTCAGAGGATAAGGTCTTGTTAGAAGATGCTATAACAGTGCCAGCTATTTTTTGATCGGCAATTTCTTTCGCAAGATTAGGTCCGCTAAGCGCCCCCACTTTATCACCAATAACATGACCAAGATGTTTTGAAATAATCTCTGTCATGGTGCTAAAGGGGTCAGGTTGTATGCCTTTTGTACAAGAAATAACAAATGCTGAGGAGTCTATGTGAGGTTCAAGACGAGGTATTATTTTGTTAAAAATAGAGCTGGGTGTTGCTACTAATATATATTCTGCGCCATTGACCACCCCACCCAAATCTTCAGATGCAGAAATATTTTCAGAGAGCTGAAGCTCTGGATGATATGAGGTATTGACTCCCTCAGAATTAATTCTTAATGCTTGGTCTGCATCTCTGACCCATAAACGAACCTCATGACCATTGGAAGCGGCTAAGTTAGCCAAAACAGTACCGAAGCTCCCACCACCGAGAACTGCAACCTGTTTTATATCAGTCATTTATGAGAGATATTTATCTAGCTGTCGCAAGTATTTTGCAGGATCTTTTGGGGTTCCACCTTCTGCAATAACTGCATAGTCAAATAAGAATTGAGAGAAGTTCGAAAATTCTTTCCCGCTCATGCTGCCCAGTTTTTTAATGAGCTTATGTTTAAGGTTGACCTCAAAGACAGGTTTAGAATCTCCAAAACTTTGCCCAGAAGCTTCCAATATTCTTTTTAACTGAGCTCCTGGCTCATCTTTAGATAAAACCAAACAAGCAGCTGAATCAACCAAGCGTGAGCTTGCAATAACATCTGAGACCTTGGTACCCAAAGATTTCTTCATTTTATCTATAACTTCTTGCTTCTCTTTGGTGACCTTAGGTTTTTTATCACCATCCTCTAATTCTTCTTTTGCAACATTGACCAATGTTTTACCCTTGAATTGCATCAGAGTAGACATTAACCATTCATCAATTCTATCTGTTAGGAGAAGTACCTCTGTATCATTAGCTTTCAAATGCTCAATGTGAGGAGAGTTAGCAGCGGCCTCATAAGAGTCTGCAATGGAGTAATAAATTTTTTCATCTCCCTCTTTCATTCTGTCGATGTATTGGGACAGCGTTGTGTCAAGCTCACTTGTGCCTGATCGAGAGCTCGCAAAAAGGAAAAGCTCTGCAATGGATTCTGAATTTTCATAATCCTCAGCTGGGCCTTCCTTGATCACTAAACCAAATTCTTTCCAGAATTTCTGATAATCCTCAGGTTTATCCTTTTGCATTTTCTTTAAAGCATCAAGAACTCTTTTGGTTAAGCCTTTTTTTATAGAGTCCACTAAGGGGTGGTCTTGAAGGATCTCTCTTGAAACATTAAGCGGAAGATCGCTTGAATCAACTACACCTTTAACGAATCTTAAATATAAGGGGAGAAAATGCGCTGCATCATCCATAATAAAAACACGCTGGATAAAGAGTTTTATTCCTCGCGGAGTATCACGATTCCAGAGATCATAGGGAGATTTTTCTGGGATAAATAAGAGGCTTGTGTATTCCTGCTTGCCTTCAACTTTGTTATGCATCCAAGTCAAAGGATCATTGGCATCGTATGAAATAAACTTATAAAAATCTTTATATTCTTGATCCTTAACTGATCGCTTAGATTTGAGCCAAATCGCATCAGAATCATTAATTGTTTCCGGCTCTCCCTCTTCTGGATTTAGTATTAATGGAAAATTTATATATTGTGAATATTTTTGCAGTAAAAATTTAACACGCATCAACTCAGAGAATTCTTTGTTGTCTTCATTTAGATAAATGGTAATAGTGGTCCCACGTTGTTCTTTTGGAATATTAGATAGCTGATAAGTATCTTCACCAGAGCTTTCCCACATCACCGCATCTTCTGCCTTAGCGGTGGCTGCTCTTGAATGGACTGACACTTTATCTGCAACCATAAATACTGAATAGAAACCAACGCCAAACTGACCAATTAGATTTGAGTCTTTCTTTTTTTCGCCAGCCATATCTGACAAAAATTGAGCAGTGCCTGATTTAGCAATAGTTCCAATATTTTGAATCACCTCTTCTTCATTCATACCAATACCATTATCTGAGATAGTGACAGTATTATTTTGAGCATTGATATTAATATTAATTTTTAAATCTGAGTCTTCACCAAGAAGTTTTGAATTCTCGATAGATTTAAAACGAATTTTGTCTAATGCATCTGAAGCATTTGATACAAGCTCTCTTAAAAATATCTCTTTATTTGAATAAAGGGAATGAATCATCAGCTGCATCAGCTGCTTTGTTTCAGTTTGAAATGATTTAGTTTTTGCTCTTGGCATAATATTTTTCCTCTTTTTAGAAATATGGAGTTAAATGACTAAACTTCAAGGTGTGCTGGAGTTTTTTTCGATTCTGATTTGCACCTAGAGCTACAAAATTGCACTTCGTCCCAAGACCTTTCCCATTTTTTTCTCCATGCAAAGGGCCTGTTGCAGTGCCTGCATATTTTTTCTTTTAAATTCAGCTTTTTATGCAAGATAAATTGATACTTAACCAGTATAAATAAAGAATTGAATAATGCTTAAAAGTAAGATTACTGCCGTGCAATAAATGCTCAAGCCATGAGTGAATGAAAACAATTTATCCCACCCCCTATCTTTTGCGGCATTAGTTAATGGAATAATCAAAAAACCTAATGCTGCATGAAATGAAACATTGACAGCTAACCACAAATAAGTTGATGCGCCTTGAAAATACAAGACAAGCAATGTCGGCAGCGACAAGATTAAAAGCAACAAATAATATCTAGGAAAAATTGTACGTAAAAATTTAGAAGCAGAATCGGTATCAAGAGCACTAAAAACAGTAGGCGTTGTTAAAATTAAATGCGTAAGGATTACTCCAATGATCAGTGCATTAGAAAGAATAAGGATGATTTGACTAGTCATTTTATTATTATAATGGCGATCCGGACGAGACTCGAACTCGCAACCTCCGCCGTGACAGGGCGGCGTTCTAACCAGATTGAACTACCGGACCGCGAACGCCTGTGAATGATATCTTTTTGTTATTTTTTTGCAACTTTTATGTTCTGCAAATCTCACATCAAATAATGCTCAAATGATAATGATTCTCATTGCATTAATTGAATATTTTGTCAAATAAATAAGAAACAAAAAGATAATAAACTTACGGATAAGTAAATTTTTTGATATGCTAATCTGAGCGTCCATAGGGGACTATTATTAATAATAAAAAAAGGAGTATTACATGAAATTACTTATGCTTTTGGCTGGGGTGATGGCTGTTCCTACTTTTGCTGCTTCTGGAGGAGATCTCAACGCAAATGATTACGTTGGAGTTTCTTTCTGGCTTGTTACAGCTGCTTTGTTAGCTGCAACTGCTTTCTTTTTCATTGAAAGAGATAGAGTGCATTCAAAATGGAAAACATCGTTAACAATTTCTGGTTTAGTTACCGGTATTGCATTCTGGCACTATCTCTACATGAGAGGTGTTTGGATTGATACGGGTGAAACACCAACTGTATATAGATACATTGATTGGTTGTTAACTGTGCCGTTATTAATTATTGAATTCTACTTAATCCTAAAAGCTGTAACTAACGTTGCTGCATCTTTGTTCTACAAGTTATTTGTTGGATCAATCGTGATGCTTGTGTTCGGTTACATGGGTGAATCTGGAATAATGAGTGCGATGCCTGCGTTTATTATTGGGATGGCTGCTTGGCTTTACATGATCCATACATTATGGATGGGTGAAGGCGCCGAGGCTAGAAATGCTTCTGGTAATGCTGCTGTGTCAACTGCATACAACACTATGATGTGGATCATCATTGTTGGTTGGGCAATTTATCCTTTAGGATATGCATCAGGTTACTTAATGACTGGCGGAATTGACGCTTCTTCATTAAACCTTATTTACAATCTAGCCGACTTTGTTAACAAGATCCTATTTGGTGTTGTTATCTGGGCAGCTGCTGTAAGTGATTCAGAAAGCTAATTAGAATTAGTTGAATAAAAAAGCCCGGATTTATCCGGGCTTTTTTTTGGTTGTTTGGTGGGTGATGACAGGCTCGAACTGCCGACCCTCTCGGTGTAAACGAGATGCTCTCCCAACTGAGCTAATCACCCAAACTTAATAGAGGTTCCCTTCTATTGAGGAAGGAATTATATAGGGAGTTTTCAAACAGAGCCAACTTTTATTTCTCCGGTTAGGGAAAAATTTCTTTTAACTCCAATGCAAAGATATTAGTAATTATTTAACCAACAATAGAATAAATAACAATAAAGTGAAGCACTGCAGCTATGGCAACTAAGATATGAAAAACTTCGTGGTAGCCAAAATATTTAGGGCTAATATCGGGAAACTTAAAACCATATCCAATGGCTCCGAAGGTATAAATAGTTCCTCCAGCAGCAGTTAAAGTAAAGTTGGTCATGCTCATCATCGAAAACATTACCGATAGATAAGGAACAGCCATGTATCCTGCAACCAAGTAAATACCAGCTCTAATCAAGCGTGGTGTTTGAGTGAATAGAATTGTTTGTAGTATTCCAATTCCTGCAATGACCCATATTATAAAGAGTAGCTGAATCCCTGTGTCGCCAGGAAGAACAAGGAGACATATCGGAGTAAAGGTGCCCGCAATCATTATAAAGATTGCTGAATGATCTAGTTTTCGCATAATTATTAGTACTCTAGCCCGCCAATCAACCCTGTGATACAAAGCGCTAAACCCAAACATCATGCAAACACCCAGCGAATAAACAATGGTTGCTGCCAATTCAACTGAATTGGTGCTGTTAGCAATCAAGGGAATACATGCTCCCACTGAAATAAAGAACATCCATTCGTGAAAGTAGCCCCTTAACAATGGCTTGATAATTTTTCTATTATTCATATAGCGGCTCAATAGATTCCATAACCTCTTCCCAATTTCATAAAGTTTTGCTTAAGGCATCTCAACTTTTTGATTTACAATATTTTCAAGCAAAGGGCTTTGCGCAGATTTAATAAATGCTGCATCAATTGCTGCATTTCGTTCCTTGCATAATCAGGACGTAGTTGGGATGGGTAAAAATATAAAACTCGCCGTCTTCAAGCGCCTCCACAACACGCTTACCAACAATAGATACTTCTATTCCATTTTCTACCATTTGCTTCGTTGAATTTGCAAAACTGCCTTCATCTGGTTTATGAGCTAAGTCAGATTGATATTGTAGCTGGACGGTTTCTTTCAGATTCATGAATCCTAGTTTGAACAAAAGCAGGGCACAAGACGGACACATGTATGCCCTTCTCTTCCAATTCTCCGGCCCAACTTTCTGATAAAGCCACCACAGCAGCTTTGGTAGCAGTGTAAGCTCCTAAGTAAGGAACGCCACCCATGCCCGCCATCGAGGCAACATTCACAATCCATCCGCCTTCTCCGTGCTGCTTGATCAGTGGAGTCATGACTTTAGCTCCATATACAACGCCCATCAAGTTGACATCCAGAGCCCATTGCCAGCCTTTTTGATCCTGACCTTCAATCGGTCCTGTGTCTCCGCCAACACCAGCATTATTTACAACCATATGAATTTTTTCAAATCGAGCTATTGCCTGATTAGCAACTTCTTGCCACTGATCTTCTTGAGCTACATCGAGCACAACTGTCAATACAGAAATTCCTGCATCTTCTAATTTTGAACGAGCCTTTTGAAGGTTTGCTTCATCAATATCTGCAATTACAATGTTCATCTTTTGATCGCCCAGCGCTTGAGCAATAGATAGCCCAATACCCTCAGCTCCACCACTAATAACAGCTGTTTTTCCTGCAAATTGAGACATATTTATTCCCCTCCTTTAAGGGTCAGAGTTATTTTACTTAATTAGAAAGCATTTCATTAAGCTGCTTTTCCATTTTCTGATAATCCCAAAATGCACGCAAGGACTCAATTTTATCATTTGAATTGATGCGATAAATTACAATCATTTTAGTTTCTATTTTGATATCACCAACAAGGTTAACGATTTGGGCATAATTTGCACATTCGTTAGCGCAAGGAATAGACTCAACAATTGTGAATTCAATATTTCCATTGGCAATAACAGTGTCATAAAATTTTTCGATCGCAGTAATGCCTTTGTGGCCATTGCCCTCAGGATCTAATGGACTTTTACCGATTGGATCTTGGACAAGCGCATCCTTAGCAAACAGTGCAAGCCAGTTCTCTTTGTCTTTAGCAACAGCATAATCTCTAGAGAGAAAACTAAGCTCTTGTGCTTTGGTTTGATAATTCATCATGACCCTCTTTGTTTGGTGGATTAATTTCTAGCCTAGCAAAGTATATTCCGACTAAAGCTAAAATTACAAAACCTAGTTGCATTAAATTTAGGTACTCAGCAAAAATTAGAGCTCCAAAGATTGTTGCAACAATTGGCTGCATTAAAAGTCCTATCGAACCAAAAGATGCGGTAAGTCTTGGCATGCTGTACGTAATAAAAAATTGGCCGCCAACTTGGCATAATATGGCCATGGCAAATAAATTATATATCTCGAATCTTGCTTGTTGGCAGAAAGTCTCTAGATTCTATAAGTGCTGGGATCAATCCGAATAAGCACGTAAATAGTGTTGTGTAGAAAATAATATTAATGGAGCTCTCTTTGCCTAATTTGGAGATAATCAGTAAATAAGTGGCGTACATAAAAGCTGCCATCAGAGCCAAAGCATCACCAAGCAGCGCTCCTTCTGTAATGGTATTAGAAAAATATACTAAACCAAAGACCCCAGTATATGTCAGAGCAAAAGATAGCAAAAATTGTTTACTAACCGATTCTTTAAATAAAAATACTCCTAGAATCACAACATAAATTGGGGCTGTATTAACAATAATTGTTGACTTTGCTATTGAGGTAAATTGAATGCTCCAATGCCAAGCGCTCATGTCAGTTGCGAAAGCTAAGCCAGCTATCGCTGCAAAAAGTAGGCTCTTGCTGTTCTGCAATTTAAAGGCTTGCTTCTTATTAAAATAAATATTGATTAAGGCTAAAAATGGTAAAGCAAGAAACATTCTATAAAACAAAATCCATGATGGAGACAATTCACTCCATCGAACAAACAACGGAGCCAAACCTATCAACCCTGCTCCCAAGAGAAGAATAAAAAAGTTTTTAGCTGGGTTTAATTGTGATGACATCAAGATATACTTCAGTTATGTGTGCAGATATTGTAAATCATGAAGAAGAAGTTATCTCAGTTGGTCAACTTAATCAGCAAGCGAAAAGACTATTAGAAAATCAGTTTCGAGGCATTGCTGTGCTTGGAGAGATTTCCAATTTGGCCAGGCCATCTTCTGGGCATATTTATTTCACCCTAAAAGATGAGGACGGTGCTATCAGGTGTGCCATGTTTCGCAATCAAAACTCTAGACTGAATTTTGAACCTCAAAATGGAGATCAATGTATTCTCAAGGGACAAGTTAGCCTGTATGCACCGAGGGGTGATTACCAGCTGATCGTAAGCTCAATGCAACCAGCAGGATCAGGTAATCTGATGCAGCAATTTGATGAGCTTAAAAAGAAATTAGATGCAGAGGGTTTATTTATACAAGATATAAAACAAAATTTACCTACCCAGCCAAGACACATTGGGGTCATCACATCAGAGTCGACTGCAGCCTTTCAAGATATTTTAACCACCATACAAAGAAGAGCTCCCATTAGCCAAGTTACTTTGATTCCAGCAACGGTTCAGGGAGATACAGCTCCAAGAGCACTAATCAACGCCTTGCAGAATGCCTTAGAGTTTAATAATGCAAATCCAGAAAATTCCTTTGATGTGATTTTGATGTGCCGTGGCGGAGGCTCGATAGAAGATTTGTGGGCTTTTAACAATGAAAGTCTAGCTAGAGAAATTTTTGATTACCCCATACCAATTATTTCTGGAGTTGGTCATGAAATAGATTTCACCATAGCTGACTTTGTTGCTGACCTCAGAGCGCCTACCCCAACTGCTGCCGCAGAACTAGTGACGGAATACTATTTTCAACTTGAAGATGCCATTGAAGATGCGAAAGAAACACTGCTATATTCATTCAAAAATCTTATAAAAGAAAAATCTCAAAGAATTCTTTTGATCTCTCAAAGCTTAAAGAGCCCAATCATTTTGCTTAAGGAGCAATCTCAGTCATTGGATAACCTAGAGATACGATTGTCTCAAATAATACAAAATTCACTCAATTCAACAAAACAGGATTTAAAAATTGCATCAAATTTACTCTATCAGTCCAATGCCATGCGAGTAATAGAAAAATACCAGGGAATGATTAGCTCTAAAATGCAAAGCATTCAGCATCAGATAAAAAGTACAATGATCAAAAAAGGTTATGCATTAAAAAACCTTGAAACTAATCTTGGGGCTGTTAGTCCATTGGCTGTTTTGGATAGAGGTTATGCAATAGTCATGGATAGCTCTGGGAAAGCTCTCACATCCTCAGCTAATATCAAAGTGGGTGATTCGATCCAGACTCGATTAGCAACTGGGCATTTAATATCTGATGTTACAAAAAAGAAGTAATTATTTCTCGATCATTTTTCTAGCGTTAATAGCTTTTGCTGGCTTCACCTCAGGCGAAGTAATTGAAGGCAAGAGCGGTGAAATTATTATCATTCCATCCCTTTCAAATAATCATCAAGATAAGTTTGTTATTAAGCAAGACTCGAAAATATTTCAATTAGTGAGCCTGCCATTTGTTAAGAATGATCTTTTAATCACACGTCATGATGTAGATGTGAGGGTGAAGCAAGTAAATTTTGGAGAATCAAGGATAACTATTGCTGATACCTCAAAAGTAAACTTAAGCAAAACTGATCAGATGCGCGCAAACAAAGAAGCAATTCTAATAAAACAGGCATTGAGCACATCAACCAATAAAATCACGCCATCCTTTCAATTTATATCTCCGGTTCCTGGTGCGGTTACCTCCCCTTTTGGTAAGCAAAGATTTATTAATGGCCAGCCAAGATCTGCGCATCTTGCCCTAGATTTAGCCGGTAGCGAGGGGACTCCTATCAAAGCACCTTTAAAAGGCATGGTCGTCTTAGTGGGAGACTTTTTTTATACAGGTCACACTGTAATTCTTGATCATGGATATGGTCTGTTCTCCTCTTACTCTCATATGAGTGAAACCAAAGTAAAAGTTGGTGATTTTGTTGAGCAATCAAGCTTGATTGGATTAGTGGGATCTACTGGGAGAGTGACAGGACCGCACCTGCATTGGACGGTTTATTTTGATGGCAACAAAGTTAACCCAGAATCTTTGGTGAAAGAAAGTTACCTACCCACCCTTTTGAAGATCGCTATAAATAAGACTTAAACTTTTTTCATCTTGAGGTTTTAAGCTTGTAAAAGCTATCTCTCCATTAGGTGAAATAAAATAAGTTGCTGGTAAAGTTTTTGGTGTGGCGATTCCCCACAGACCCCTAGGGTGAGTTATTAAAGATGGGTATTCAATGCCAAACTTTTTAATTTGAGGTCTGAGGTCTTCTGCTTCAAGGCGATCAAAATTAAAAGCTAAGACAATGACCTCTGGGTGTTTATCAGAGAATGCATTTATTTCTGGAATTTCTTTAATGCATGGCGGACACCAATCCGCCCAATAGTTAATTAAAATCCAGTTCCCTTCAAGATTAGATGAGAACATAGGTCTTGCATCAAAAATTTCAATGTCGCCGCGCTCACAGGAAATAAACAAAAGACACAGAAGAGGTAATGCTAATTTTATTTTCATGATTTATAGTATTCCAAATGAAAACTATTATGCATGAAAAATATCTTCTAATCCTCTTTTACTCTGGTACTGGAGCCGTAAAAAATTTAGCACATGCGATAGCAGACGGAGCTGAAAAAGAGAGTCTGACAGTCAAGATAAGAACCGTGCCGAAGGTATCTGCAAATACGGAAGCTACTGAGCCTAACATCCCTGAATCAGGTGAGGTTTACTGTACTAAACAAGATCTAATTAACTGCTCTGGATTAGCGCTAGGCTCCCCAACTCGCTTTGGCTCAATGGCTGCACCAATGAAATATTTCCTTGATTCTACTGGTGAACTTTGGGCAAATAATGAACTTGAGGATAAACCTGGCTGTGTTTTTACCTCTACTGGCTCTATGCATGGAGGACAGGAAATGACTTTGTTTAATCTAATGACTTTTTTACTTCATCACGGAATGGTATGCGTTGGCTCACCCTACTCTGTGAAGGCAATGAATGAGACAAAGTCTGGCGGAACACCCTACGGCCCTTCTCACGTCAGCAGCTTTAATAATTCTATTGAGCTTACTCCGCATGAATATCAAATAGCTCATGCAACTGGGCAAAGGGTAGCAAAACTTATCAACACACTAGACTAAATATGAATCTAAATAAATTATTTATTGTTTTTACTGGCGGACTGATCCTAACTCATGCTTTAAACAGCCTTATGATTGGCACTCCACTCATTGGCATTGTTATCTGGTCATTCCCCTTAGCCATATTTTTTTTACAAGCATGGTTTAAACCAACAGCTAGGGTGTATCAAATATTTAGCTTTATTATCTTGATTTACTTTATGGTTATCTGCCTCGATATACCTGGTCTGCCCAATCTAACCGCTGCGAGCCTGTTATTCTGGTTAGAGTTAACAGAAATAGTTATTGTTTTTTTTATAGCCTGTTATGCTGCCAGAGAACAATTACGTAATGTAAAGTAAACTTGACAGACAAGTAGGCTTTACAGTAAGATTCGCGTCATGGCTAAAATCACACACAAGGGAATGTGGATCGAAGTATCCTCACTCAATCCAACCGACAAAAAAAATTATATTAAAGCTTTTGCTTGTTTTATGTTCGGTGCTGTTTTGCTTGGCATTCATCTTGCAGAAGTAGGCTTTCTTGGAGACGATGCATTAAATCAAATTCCTGAACCATGGCTGCTTATTATTAGAACGCTAATGATTGCATTATTTTTTATTGGTGCTTTTTTTCACTATAAATTTACTATCACCCAGGATGATTTATTTAAGAGCTATCAAAGTGCCTGCTTTGTTGGAGGCGCACTGGGATTTCTTGTCTTTGGATTAAGTCTAACTGCTCTTTCCCCCTATTTTAACTTCTATCCAACTTTCTATGAATATTTCTTGGCTTTTGCCATAGGCACTTCCATTGGTGGTTATTCTTTTTATCGTAAATACATCGCCGAAAGTTGAGAAATAATCTCAAAGTACTAAGACAAGAAAAAAGCATCAGCCAAGATGAGCTTGCTTCTATTCTAGGTGTGAGTCGACAAACAATTAATTCAATTGAAACAGGAAAATTTGATCCATCTTTAAAACTGGTAATTAAAATCACTAGATTTTTTAAGGCAGAGCTAGAGTCAATTTTTATATTTGAGGAGGACTCATGATAGCTCTTGCAGGAATAGTAATTTTTGGTGTGCTCTTAGCGGTATATGGAGGCTCCATAGTCACTGGGATCTTTGCAATAATGTTTGGCTGGGTGATTGGTTTGTTTGCCTTTGCGATTACGCTTTTTACGTTAATCTTTTCTTTTCTGATGATGGCCCTAACGTTTGTCTTAATCATTTTTGCTGTTTTGCTATCGGGTATTTTTGGTTTATTTTTTATTTAATTTAATTTTTGGAGAATCTGTATGAATGCACTTAAATCAATTTTTTCTTGGCTTGGAAGATTTCTAGAAAAAGCTAGAACTGTCATGCTCAACCTGGGAACAGCCTTTGTGTTAATCATTATTACGTTCGCTATCATCGGAGGGTTATCTTCCTCTGGACCAGATGTTACCGAAAAAGATGGTCGAGTTCTGTTTATTGATCCAATAGGAACCGTGGTCGATCAAGAGGTATTTAACTCAGATTTTATGTTTAACTTCGGAACAAACTCTTCTACTGATCAGATTCAAACAAGAGATCTAATAGCATTGATCAGAGCAGCGGCTGAAGATGAGGAAATCCCAGCTGTATTTATTGATTTCTCATCAACAGGCTTTGCAGGACCAACCACAGCACTTAATATTGCAAAAGAACTTAAGGCTCTTCGTGAGTCTGGCAAAAGAGTCATTGCGTTTAATGATCGTCTGTCTACTTCCTCCTATTTAATGGCATCCCAAGCTTCTGAAGTATGGGTTCATCCGGTTGGAAGTATTAGCGTTAGAGGTCTTGGTGGAATGCGTCCTTATCAAAAAGAGCTATATGAAAATCTAAAAATTAATTTTCATAATTACTCTCAAGGTGATTTTAAATCTGCAGTTGAAGGCAACACAAGGACAGATATGTCAGAAAACGACAGGTTGCAAAGAGAAGCCCTGCTCAACCCTATTTGGGATGAAATGAAATTACTAATGGCTGAAGGGCGAGATATTGAATCAGGTGATATTCAATCTTTTGCAGATGACTATGTCGGATTTTTTGGCGAGGCTGCAATCGGAAATATTGCTTATGCGAAAGCAAATAATATTATTGATGGCACCAAATCATTTCCAGAATTTCGTCAGTATATGATCGAAGAATTTGGTCTTGATGAGGAGGCTAAAACCGACACGTACAAAACTATTTCTTACAACGAATATGCAGATCAAATGGAAGATGACTTCTCCGAAAGCGAAAATGAAATAGCCATTATTACTGCTGAGGGTGCGATCATGGAGGGAGAGATTGCTCAGGGCGTAGCCGGTTCAAGCGGAGTTGTAAAGCAAATTAGATCTGCTCATGAAAACGAAAATACAAAAGCTATTGTCTTTAGAGTCAATAGCCCTGGTGGATCTATTATTGCCAGTGAAATGATGCGTGATGAGTTGTTTGCCGCTAAAGACAAAAGGCATCAATGTTGTGGTATCAATGGGTGATTATGCCGCATCTGGCGGGGTCTATATTTCAACACCAGCTGATTACATATTTGCAGAACCTACAACCATTACAGGCTCTATAGGTGTGGCGATTGCTTTGCCTACATTAGAAAATGCCATGGACTACATTGGAGTGAATTTTGATGGAGTGGTTACTTCTAAGCATGGCGGCTGGGATCCAACTCAAGCCATTGATGAAGACTTAGATAAAATATTTGCAGGCTGGGGAGCGGATGCATACGATCGGTTTGTTAACTTTGTTGCTGATTCAAGATCTCAATCCTATGAAGACATTAAAGCTATTGCAGGTGGTAGAGTCTGGATTGCAACAAGCGCTAAAGAGATAGGCTTGGTAGATGAGATTGGAGGCATTGATGATGCCATTGCGTATGCTGCAAACCTAACAGAATTAGAGGATTATCAAGTGGAGTATTATGGTCAAGAACTTTCCCCTGAGGAGCTAATTCTCAGAGAGCTACTTGAAAATTTTGATGTATCTCTGGGTGAGCCTAAAGTTTTATCAGCGCTAAATGGTCTAGCAGATCTCTATGAAACATTAACAGACATTCAAGAACCTAAAGCATTATTAACATGTAAGGATTGCTTAGTGGACCTAGATTAATTCACTAAATAAGGCTCAAGATGCGCTATTTTGAGCCAGGTATTACGCGGAGTTAGATTATTGTAACTAACTTAAAAAATAACTGGGTCCGCCATACACCCCCTCTTAAAAATATACATTTCTTTGCTTGACTTAGACTTAGCTCTAGGTTGTATAGTCTTTATCTTCAGAAAAAATAGGGAAATTGATTATGATAAAAAAACTTTTAGGAATAGCTCCAACACTTAATTCAGACGGCTCATTTAATCCATCACCATTAGCCTTAAAATTGGCAACTTCTTCAAAGACTGATTACAAAGAGACGGCTTTTCAAAGCTCTTATCAAGGGTCTCAATCAAGAATCATGATGATCTGCACTGAAGAAAAGAATTTAACAATGGCAAACGGCAAAGAGTTTTCAACAGGCAATCATCCAGTTGAAATGCTGGTTCCAATGTTGCATCTTCAAAATGCGGGATTTCATATAGATGTTTTCACTCCAACTGGTAAATCAGCAAAAATTGAAAGATGGGCCATGCCCGCTGAGGATAAAAATGTTATGTCTTTGTATGCTCAATATGAGGAACAATTTAATCATCCAAAGAGCTTATCTGAGTTTGTAAATCAACATATGAATGATAGTTCAGATTTCACTGCAATCTTTATCCCGGGAGGGCATGGTGCAATGAATGGGCTGCCAGAGAATCAGGACTTAAAAAAACTAATTCATTGGTCCTTCCAAAAAGATTTACACATGCTTGCAATCTGTCATGGACCAGCAGCCCTATTGTCAGCAAATTTAAACCAAGATGGGGAATTCCTATACTCAGGCTATTCAATGGCAGTATTTCCAGACTCCATGGACAAACAAACACCTATGATCGGATATATGCCTGGTCAATTAACCTATCAATTTGGTAGCAAGTTATCTGAACTTGGGGTCAATATTGTTAACAAGAAAGCAGATAAGACGTGTCACCAAGATAGAAAGTTAATTACAGGAGCTAGTCCGCAAGCTGCAAATGATTTTGGGATATTATCTGCAACTGCCCTTCTTCAATCTAAAAATATACTCTAAAGCATGAGCTTGGCTTCAACCTAAAAAAATAGATGGCTGCAAACAATAATCTAATAATGAATTTTTTACAGATGCTCTCTAAGATTAAAGAAAGAGAGATCAAGGCTGTAATTTTTTCATTTTTATTTGTGGTTGTGCTGATGTCGGCCTACTATATTTTACGCCCAGTTCGCGATGCTATGGCCAGTGACTGGACTGATGCAGAAGTAAGCTGGTTATGGACGCTTAACTTTTTTATTAGCACTGGGATTGTGGCGCTGTATGGCATTGCGGTTTCGAAGTTTCGTTTTAGACTGCTGGTGCCGACTATGTACGGTATCTTTGCTGGGTCATTCGTTATGTTTTATCTCTTAGGATCCATATCTGATGATCGAACCTTAATCGATAAAGCATTTTATGTTTGGGTAAGCGTATTTAGTCTTTTTAATATTTCTGTATTTTGGAGCTTTATGTCAGAGCTGTTCAGCAAGGAACAGTCAGGCAGACTTTTTGGCATTATTGCTGTTGGCGCTAGTATCGGCGGTCTAATTGGTCCCTCTATAACAGCATTTTTCTCAGTATCTCTTGGCATCGATAACTTGATGCTAATCGCCAGCACGATGCTGTTGATTCCAATTCCAATTATCTTCTACCTACAATCATTAAAAGCCACAGACTTAAACAATGGAAAATTAGATCTAACCCCTACCAGTCAGCCGATTGGTGGCAATCCAATTGCAGGTTTTAAAATGCTTTTCTCAAACCCATATCTGCTGTCTATTGCTTTGTTTATTTTTCTTTACACCGGCATCAGTTCCTTTATTTATTTTGAACTAAAAAATCTACTGAGCGATCTCAGTCGTCCTGAGCGCTCTGCGATTTGGGCGCAAATGGATCTGGCAGTCAATGTTTTATCAATTTCTATTGGGCTATTTGCTACAGGTCGGATTGTTGGTAGATTTGGTATGCCAATAACCATTGCACTGGTTCCAGTAATGGTCTGTATTGGTTTGCTAGTTCTGGCTATCTCACCTCTCCTAGGTGTCGTGATGATTCTACAGATTATCCGCCGTGCTGGTAACTATGGGCTAACTCGTCCTGCTCGAGAGATGCTGTTTACACTTGTTGATCGAGAGACCCGCTTCAAAGCAAAACCGGTGATTGATATTGTTGCTTATCGAGGCAGCGATATGCTTATGGCTTGGTTGTTCACCGGACTAACGCAGGGTTTGGGTTTGGGCTTAGCGGCAGTAGCTGGTGTTGGTGCAGGAATAGCGGCGTTGTGGTCACTGGTAGGCATCTATCTTGGGCGCTGGTTCGAGCGCGATAACTCTGAGCCCGGTTTTACAAAGCCCGAAAATTCCATAACATTCGAAAACAATGCACAATAATTTGATTGCAGAAAAGATTTATTTCAAGCATCGTAATGCTAGTTCACTTAGCTTCTTTACGTTTATTCACTCTAACCATAAGTAAAGGATTAACATCATGAAAAATTTCTCTAATATTAAAGTTTTGGCACTTATTCTAGCCTATAGCTCGTTTGCCATGGCAGATCATCATGCTAGCTCCAAGCATGACTCACAAGTAAAATATATCAGCTATAGCCAGCTTGGTAATCCCGCCGATGTACTTGAAGTAAAGACAGAAGCTTCTAGCGCTTTAAATAGTGGTGAAGTTCGAGTCAAAGTATTAGCGGCACCAATCAATCCCTCTGATTTATTGCAAATTTCTGGTAATTACGGCGTTGCTGCTGTGTTGCCTGCTAGACCAGGTAGTGAGGGAGTTGGCCGGGTTACTGAGAGTATCTCCGCAGGTAAAGAACTTAAAAGTGGGACAGTTGGTCCTTCTTGCAATTGGCAGCACCTGGGCAGAAGAGATAGTAGCTCCTGCTGAAGGCTTTTTGCCGTTGCCCAACCTAGGGACTCTTAGCGCTGAGGTAATTGAACAGCTTGCAATGTCAGCGGTTAATCCATTAACAGCATTGCTAATGCTTACCTCCTATAGCGATATTGAAGAGGGTCAATGGATTGTGCAAAGTGCCGCTAACTCAGCGGTTGGTGGTTATGTAATCCAGTTGGCAAAACAGCGCGGTATCAAAACTGTTAACATTGTTCGCCGAGAGGGTTTGGCTGATGATTTGATGGCTAAGGGAGCAGACGTTGTGTTGATTGATGGACCAAATCTTACGGCGCAAATCGCCAAGGCAACAGACAATGCATCAATTATGCTGGCACTAGACCCAGTTGGTGGCGATACTTATGGTCGTTTAGCTAATAGCTTAGGTTATGGAGGCACGCTTGTTACTTATGGAGTTCTATCAGGTAAACCTGCGACTTTAGATACTGGAAAGGTTATTTTTAATGATACTCGCCTTCGTGGCTTTTGGCTTTATAAGTGGTATCAGACAGCAACCACGGAGGAGATGCAGGCCGCCTTTGGGCAGGTGATACCTCTTATTGCTAACGGCACGTTAAAAGCTAACATTGATTCACGCTATACAGTTGATCAAATTAAACAAGCTGTGACCCGTGCTTGGGAAGGTGGTAGAAATGGAAAGGTCCTTATCGTGCCAAACCCTCTTTAATAGTGAAGACCATCATTGCAAAGAATATTAAACAAGGAAACTGATATGGATGCACTAGCAGCAATGAGTTTTATTTTTGGAATGGTCGGAGTGGTCGCGTTCGTTCGTTTGCAAAAACTAACAAAGACTCTTAAAGAAAAAGGCCTTCTCGAAGAGGATTACAAAGAAGAGTAAGTTACAGGTTTAGAGTTTCTTTGATTAAAGGAATGGTGATCTTTCTTTTAAGAGAAGCTGCCTGCTTATCTAGAACCATGAGATTGTCTACCAGCAGTGAAAATTCACGAGTTTGATGCTTTAAAAGAAACTCAAGCTCAGCTTTTTCTAAGTTAATGTCTAATTGTTGGGACACAAAATCCAAAGCTTGGTTCAAAAACTCATCCTGCACTGCTTGTAACTTCATGAACTCCATTCGTTTTATTCTGGATAGTAAATCAGGTAGCTGTGTAATATCTTCTAGAGATTGATTGCCTCCAAATGAAAGTATGAGGCTGCAGTTAGATTGCTGACATTCATTGATTAGATTAAACAGAGCTGTCTCCCACTCTTCCCTCGAAAGAATAAGTTGCAAGTCATCAATACAGACCGCATTCAAGGATGCTAAATTTTGAAATATTTCAACTCCCATGTTGATGGCTTTGTTCATGGGTATAAAAGCAAACTGTTTTCCTGATGAGCTAAGCTCATTGCAAATAGCTTGCATTAAAAATGATTTTCCAGAGCCTTCAGCCCCATTAATTATTAGCTCATCAGCATTCTTGCTTGCAACAAGGTCCGCAAGCCTGCTCATTAACTCAATATTATCTGGTGAACAAAAAAAGCTCGCAAAAGATGCCTTTTGATTAACCTGAAAAGGGAAAATAAGTTGCGTTGGATTATTCACGATGCAGTTTAGCAGTTAATTTAAACCAATTAGAGCCATAAGAAATAAGGCTAATCGCTGTAATTGTTGCAACAGTAAGATCAACAATGTAATTAGTGATATTTAGAGAGAAAATAATATCAACAAATACAAAAACTAAATATGCGATATGCGAGAAAGTCGTGACCTTACCAAATACATTGGGTGCAGGGGTTGCCGTCTCATACACAGTCATATGAAATGCGGCGCCAATGATGATCATTAAGTCTCGCAGAACAAATATTGCTAAAACAAATAATGGAATATACCCATTCAGCCAAAGGATTAAAATGGTACCTATCAGCAAGACTTTATCAGCAATGGGATCTAGGATTTTTCCAAGATCAGTCTGCCAGTCCATGACTCGAGCAAGATAGCCATCCAGGCCATCCGTTGCAGCTGCGATAGCAAAAATATACAAAGCAAAAAGAAAATTTTCTTCTGAAATAAATGTTAACAATGGGTACATCAAAAATATTCTGATGATTGACAATAAGTTAGGAATAAAAATGAAGTACTTGCCCATGCTAGTTTAAGTACTCCAGGTAAAGTGTTGCTGAGTCCTGAGCGAGCTCTTTTACGTACAACTTAGTGCTGCCTCTTAGTTCTTTTAAAAGCGATTCAGTGGTTTGAAATAATTGAGTTTGGTACTCGATCTTTGCGCGATCAAAGAAGTAGAAATCCCTAGATTTAATGGCAAAGATTTTATCTAATTCAAGCTCGACAGCCTGAACATCCTCAAATGATTCTAAGCCAGCAATAGATAGTATCAATCGATCACCTACAACACCTTGCTCCAGAGGCTCAACCGATAGAAATGAATCTAAGAAAAGGTGAATTTGCTCACTAAAAAAATCTAGGATCATATCTTCCTGAATGGATAGCTGAGAATTTAAATCACCATTTATAAGCCATTGATTGATTCCAACTCGGGAAATTTCAAAAGCCAATAACTCATCGTTGTAGAATTTTTCTTGAATGTATTCAGCAGGTGAAAATAAAATATTTGTTTGCTGCAAAAAATTTTGGTCCTCTAAATCAAACGCTGGGAGCTCTAAGTAAACCCCTCTATCTGAGGCAATTTCATTTAACGTTGTTTGAATATTGAGTTTGAAGCGAGTCTGCTGGATTATTGAGGTCCATGTAGGATGGTGCGCCTTCACCAGAATCAATCTTAATTAAGAAAAGAATAACTGGGCGAGAAAAACCAATTAAAGGCATGTTAATTTTTCTTAGCTCAGGAATTAAAGTGGCTCTATTAAATTTTACGGATAAATATTCATTATCATCTATAGACTCTATTGAATAAGAGGAGACAAAATCTATCTTATTCAGCTTTGCATCTCCGACTCTCCAAAGGTAACGCTTATTCCTAGATCCAGATAACTTTTTCAGCAATTGATTGAATGCTTTATTTAATCCATCATTAGTATTGGTATACTGATCAGCAGCTATATTCACTGTGAATAGGCTGGGTAATTCTTTTGCATGAACATTATCTGCAAAGCAAAAAATTACAAAAAAAGTGAAGAAAAATTTATTAATCATAATTTTTAATTGTAAATGACTAACAAACTAAAACCTACCGATCCTTATGCAGCAGCTGGGGTAAACATTGAAGCTGGCAATACATTTGTGGACTCAATTAAAAAAAGTGTTAATGCAACTCATGATAAAAGAGTGCTTGGAGGTATTGGCGGATTTGCTGGCCTTTTTCAACTTGGAAGCAAGTACAAAAATCCAGTATTAGTTGGATGTACCGATGGCGTTGGTACAAAAGTTGCTTTAAGCCAAGCAAACAATAAAACTGACTCAATTGGACAAGATTTAGTGGCTATGTGTGTGAATGACATGGTTACATGTGGAGCCGAGCCTTTGTTCTTTCTAGATTACTTTGCGGCGTCAAAACTAGAGCCAAAATCACATGCTCAAATTGTGAAAAGTATTGCAAAAGCATGCAAGCTATCAAATTGTGCTTTGTTGGGTGGAGAGACAGCAGAAATGCCAGGTCATTATGTCGGAAATAATTATGATCTTGCTGGCTTTTCAGTTGGTGTGGTTGAGAAAGCCAAGCTAATTGATGGGAAGAAAATTAAAGCAGGACAAGTGCTTCTGGCTATCGAATCAAGCGGACCTCACTCAAATGGTTACTCGCTAATTCGTTCAATTGTTAAAAAAAAGAAGCCGTCTCAATCTATAGTGAACGCTTTATTAAAACCAACACACTTATACCCAACAGCTATCAAGGAACTTACTAGCAAAATTGATGTCAAAGGCATGGCGCATATTACAGGCGGCGGCTTGACTGAAAATATTCCAAGAATTCTAAAGAATGGCTTGGTTGCTAAAATTGATTTAACAGCATGGAAGTTTCCTAAAATTTTTCAATGGCTGCAAGATTCAGGAAAAATCTCGCAAATGGATATGTTAAGAATTTTTAATTGTGGAGTTGGAATGGTCTGTGTGCTTGATACAAAAGATGTTGAAAAAGCTCAGAAAATTTTAAAGAAAAATAACTTTAAGTCTTTTGCCATGGGCTCCATTAAGAAATCTAAATCCGTTTCACAGATAGAATACAGCTAGACCATGATAAAAATAGTTGTTCTGATTTCTGGCAATGGCTCTAACCTAGAAGCCATTGCAAAAGCATGCCAAAACAACAGCATACCTGGCTCTATCGAGCTGGTGATTTCAAATAAACCAGATGTCAAAGGTCTTGAGCGTGCTCAAAAATATCATCTGATGTCTCAAACGATTAATCACACTGATTTTTCTTCTCGAGAAGATTTTGACCAAGCGCTAACAGAGCGAGTGCTGTCAATTGAGCCTGACTTAGTTGTTCTGGCTGGTTTCATGAGAATTCTTACAACACAATTTACAAATGCTTTTGCAGGAAAATTAATCAATATACATCCGTCTTTGCTGCCCGAGTATCCAGGGCTGGATACTCACAAGCAAGCTTTAGAGAACGGAGATTTAATGCATGGTGTAACAATACATTATGTAGACGAAGGCCTAGATAGTGGGCCTATTATTGCGCAAGGCGCATTAAAAATTGATCCGTCTCAAAGTGAAGCTAAGCTTGCCCAGAGAATTCATAAAATAGAACATGCCCTTTTGCCCAAAGTGATTGCTGAAATTGCAAAGGGGCTGATCTCTCTGAAGGGTAAAGAAGTTAAGTTTGAATCTAAAAGTTACTTTGGAAAAAATAATATGGAGTTTTTTAATGTATAGATCCATGAGTGCGCTACTGGCACTAACAATTACATTAAATGTTTCAGGACAGATGTTCCCTGACTACAGGGCAATATATGACTTTACAAATTCTGATGTAAGCATGGAAGGTGTTCGTGAATTAAAGACACTTGAAGATGGTAAAAGATCTCTGTCATACAATGCAAAGTTTCCGCTAGGTAAGATTAATATCGGCTCTGATTTTCACGAGAGCGAAGATTTCATATCGACAAATCAATATACCGTGAGTGCTAAGTGGACTATTGTTAAGCAGGAGCGGGTTTTAAAGTTTGATCGAGAAGCAAAAACTATGAGCGCATCTGGTAAATTTGAATGGGCAAAAGACCTACCTGAAAATTTAGAAATTTTTGATCCATTAAATGCTCAAATACAAATTAGAAAAAAGGTTATGCAAGGCGCTCAGACATTTTCTCTTTTATTACCTGAGATTAAGACTGGCGAGATTGAATCCAATCAATACAAGCTCAACCCAGATGCAGAATGCTCAGTAGGAGAAAAAATCTATCAATGCAAGGTTGTCCAGCGCGAGAGGCCTCAAGAAAATAGAATCACAACTTACTTTTTATCACCCGAGCTTGGTTATTTGATTGTGAAGATTGAAGACCAGGACAGCAAAGGAGATACTCTTCTTGAGCTTAAAAGCGTACTTTAAGTTTTAGGAAGCGTTACGCCAGTCTGGCCTTGGTATTTACCACCCCTATCCTTATAACTGACTTCGCACTCTTCATCAGACTCAAAAAAGATCATCTGAGCCACACCTTCACCAGCATAAATTTTTGCAGGTAGATTTGTGGTGTTGGAAAATTCCAATGTCACGTGCCCTTCCCACTCAGGCTCAAGGGGCGTCACATTAACAATAATTCCACATCTTGCATAAGTTGATTTGCCAAGACAAATTGTTAAGACATTTCGTGGAATACGAAAGTACTCAACAGTTCTTGCTAAAGCGAATGAATTAGGTGGAATGATGCAAACATCGGCAGTAATATCAACAAAGCTTTTATCGTCAAAAACTTTTGGGTCTACAGTGGCAGAATGAATATTTGTAAACACTTTAAATTCATTGGCACAACGAACATCATATCCAAAGCTTGATACACCATATGAAATTAACTTCTCACCTTTGTCATCTACTCTGACTTGATTCTCGGAAAACGGCTCAATCATGCCTTCACTTTCAGCTTTACGTTTGATCCATACATCCGGTTTAATAGACATTAAATTTCGATCCTCCCTTGGATTGCTCTGGCAATAGTATTGCCGTCAACATACTCTAACTCGCCCCCTATTGGAATACCATAAGATATTCTTGAAACTTTTACAGACTGCAAATGATCTTTAATAAATGAGGCAGTTGCATCACCCTCAACGGTCGAGCTGGTAGCCAGGATGACTTCTTCAATTTGCGTATGCTGAATATGACGGAGTAAATCTGGAATCCCCAAATCATCTGGAGAAATCCCATCAATAGGAGAAAGACGTCCCATTAAAACAAAATATCTACCCTTAAAGCCACCAGTTGATTCTATGGCGAGAACATCAGATGGGCTTTCAACCACACATAAGCTATATACATCTCTAGAAGAATCACTGCAAATACGGCAAATAGGTTCTGAGGTTAATTGCCTGCATACTTCGCATCGCTGAATTGTTTCCAAGCATTCTTCTAATGTTTTTGCTAAATGCGCAGCTCCATCTTTATTTTTGTCTAGTAAAAACAATGCCATTCTCTGAGCAGATTTTTTACCAACCCCAGGCAGAATAGTTAAAGCTTCAATTAATTCATAAAGTAAATCTTTGCTCATGAACTCACCTTGTTGATAGATTCATCAATTATTTTTCCATCAAATGAATCTAGAATATCTTTTAGCACTGGGTTTTCCAGCAATGAAGATTTGTCTTGGTTAAGTTGCTCTTCAGCCTCTTGCTCCTGCATGACAGCAGGCGACGCTATGACATCCCCGCTCTCTATAGCTAAAGAAATTTTATACCCCAATCGCGCACCAATAGAGTCTATAAATTCTGTTTTAAGGCCCTCGGTTGGATTAATCAGGTCATCTGATTTCTTTAAAACCAGAGTCTTATCTACAAAACTAATAAATTCAAATTCTGAAAATACTTGTCTCACAAACATGGACAGTTCTAAGGAATCAAACATTGAATTCCAACTCCTTAAATCCAAACTAGAGGGATTAGGCTCTGTTGCCATTCTTTCTTCTGGTTCGGTGACTATTTTGTTTTGAATAATCTCAGATACAGGCGGTTCTGTATCCACTTTTTTAATTTCAACTTTAGGCGCTAGAACTTATTTTAAGATTTTTTTTTTCTTCCCTGGGAGTTACTGCCTCTCCCATTGGCTGAAAGGCCAACATGCGCAATATACATAATTCTAGGGCTTGCTTAGGATGTGGATGCACATGGAATTTACCCAAAGAATTTAGAGCAATTTCATAATGCAGTTGCGTGATTTGAGGATCTAGATTATCAGCCAGCCTTTGAATGGATTCGCTTTCGTTATTGTGAAGTTGCTGATGCAATGAGATTTTATGGAACACAGAAATTAAAATTTTCAGCACTTGCTCATATTCAACGTTAAGCTCTGTGATTTTATGCAAAGCATTATAGGCGCCATCACCATTACCAGCGACCACCTGCTCAACAAGTTCAATAATATATGATTGATCAATTGTTCCAAGCAAAGCCTTCACATCTTCTGTATTCAAAGAACCATTTCCATGAGCAATTGCCTGATCTAAAAGCGTTAAACCATCTCTTACGGAACCTTGAGCTGAGTCTGCTATCAGAGCAATAGACTCTTCATCATATTCGATGGATTCTAAATCCAGCAAAGATTTTAAATGCAATTGAATTTTTGCTTCAGGTATTACCTTGAGGTTTAGTTGCAAGCACCTTGATAAGACAGTTTTAGGAACTTTCTCTACTTCGGTAGTGGCCATTAAAAACATTACATGCGGCGGTGGCTCTTCCAAGGTTTTTAGCAGCGCATTAAAACTACTTTTAGAGAGCATATGTACCTCATCGATAAGATATATCTTGAAGCGAGCATTGGCAGGTTTGTATTGCACAGAATCCAGCAACTCTCTCATGTCGTCAACGCCAGTTCTTGATGCAGCATCAACCTCCAGAAATTCCATGTGACGTCCAATTTTAATTTCTTCGCAAGCGGAGCATTTATTGCAAGGTATGACTTGGGGAGAATCTGCTTGCATGCAGTTTAAACACTTCGAAAAAACCCTAGCAATGGTTGTTTTACCCACGCCACGGGTACCACTGAAAATGTATGCTTGATGGAGTTTATTTTGAGAGATGCTATTTTCTAATGCTTTTAAAACATGCTCTTGCCCCACAACCTCAGAAAAGGAAGAAGGTCGATATTTTCTAGCTAAAACCTGGTAGGACATGGCTCAATCATACCATGTCAATTTACAAAATCTTGTCAATAATTGGTGAAGAAAAGCCCCTGGTAAAAAGAAATTGTTTTTGCTTCATTTTGGATTGATAGTCAGTGGGTTTTTGATCTTTAAATTTCTTTTTGAGCTCTCTTTGAGCATTTTCTAGCCAACTCTCATATGCCTCCACAGCATTAGAAATAAAAAAAGAATCTACTTTTTTGGAATGGAGTTCCATCTCAATCTTTTTAGGTCCAAACCCTTTTCGAGCTCTTGAATTAAGATACATTTCTGCAAATCGCTCGTCGTCTAATATTTTATTAGTTTCTAGCTTGTCCAAAACATCTTCTATGATTGGAGTTGTGTTTGGATAACGTTTATCAAGTTTTTGCATTAATTCATGACGAGAATGCTCTCGCCTAGACACCAAATCTAATGCTTTGTTGTAAACAATAATAAAAGCTTCTGCGCTCATTTCAAAGGCATGACTCGAGACTTGCCTTTGTTTTTAATAATCTTAACTCTTTGACCTGTAGCAAAAACATAATCGCCCTCTTCTTGAATGATCGCAACAGTTTTTCCAGAATCTAAATCCAGCAATAACTCTATGGCTGGTTTACGCGTGGCAGCATCACCTACTTTAGAGCCCATAGCTGAACCAACCAGTGCACCCAGAACACCAGCAATATCCGATTCAGTTTCTGAATCAGTCACAGACGATCCGGCGACAGCTCCTATTAATGCGCCAGCAATTGCACCAGTATCTCCATCCCCAGCCAATACCACCCTATCAACAGAGACAACGGTAGCAAAAACAACAGTTTGCATTCTTTGCGCAGATGAGCGGTCAACGACTTCTGGTTTGAGGGAGTTATAGGAACAACTCGAAACTACCGAAGTGGTTATTATCATAGCCATAAAATATTTAAACTGCTTCTTCATCATTTTTCTCCTGGGTAAAGTTTTTTAATTCATCTGCTATCAAAAAGTAAGTCTTGCCTGCATAAAATCCATCCAATAAGGTTACCTCGTAAATTGCCTCATTAAATTTAGAGTTTTGTAATTTTATTTTCTGATGTTTTTTTAATCTAACTAAGTCTCTAGAATCCACAGCAGAAAAAGTATCCCAATGTGAAAACTTTCTGGCGTTATAAGTCTGATAAGCATCGCTAGAAAAAAAATAAAGTACTTGGCCATGCCCAGAGAATTTAGACGATGAGCTATTTCTATCTAACTGCCAAACGGAACCAATGATGCTTAACTCTTCTTCCTCACTAGCTTCTGCAGGTAGATTAGGTAGGAAGAAAAATATTACAAGAAAAAGAAAGTATTTATAAGTGTGCATAATATTTAAGACAATATATTAATAGAAAAAGTTCTTATAACGGCAGCGATAAATACACTCCTGAAATTCCCATAGACAATATGATGAGCCAGGTTCCGACTATCCCAGCTAACCTATAGGGAGTGCTCTCCCTTGAAATGGCCATTCCATAGGCATGGAGGATACGGCATAAAAAAAATATGGAGCCAAGCAAATGAAGTTTCCAGGATGCTACATCTTGGAATTCCAGAAGCCCAAGCATGATGATGGCTAGAGGCGCATATTCAGATAAATTACCGAATGCTCGAATAGATTGAAGCATCTCTGATGAATCACCTGCACCAAGCAAAGTATTGGTCTTAAGTCTCAGTGTGCCAGTCTGATAGGCCAAAAATACAGCTAAGATAGATAGAAGAGACGCATATAAAAGTGTAATTTCCATATTGATATTATTAAGTGACTTACTAACTAGTTTAATCGTATCCTTTAAAAAGTTGGAGTATTTCTTAAAAAAAAATTAGGTATCCATTAGAATAAACAAATGGACGCAATTACAAATCTTATTTCACGAAACTCACCGAGAGAATTAACAACTCCCATACCTTCAAAAAATCAAATGGATACAGTTTATCAAGCAGCTTTAAGAGCGCCTGATCATGCATGGCTTAGACCCTCTCGTTTTATAGAAGTTACAGGTAAAGGCCTCGACAAGCTCTCAGATCTTTTTTCAGAGTATTCAATGAAAGACATAGAAGATGTGACTCCTATTCAGCTAGAAAAATACAAATCTGCTCCATACAGAGCACCAATGGTTATAGTGCTGATTACAAAAATTTCTGATCACCCCAAAGTTCCAGAAATAGAGCAAATGCTTTCAACGGCAGCTGCTGCGCAAAGCATTCTGCTGGCTCTGCATGCGCAAAACTTTGCGGGGATGTGGAGAACTGGAAAACTCGCTTTTAATAAAAAGATGGTTGAGTACCTTGATTTATCTTCTGACCACCAAATCATTGGTTACCTTTATGTAGGAACTCCTACTGGAACAATGAAAGCCATACCTGAGCTTGATATAGAAAAATTTGTTACCCGCTGGGATTGATATGAAAACTCCTAATATCTTAGGCGATAAATAATTGAAACAAAATTAGATCCGAGAGCTTTGCTCTCCCTTTTTTATTACAATGGTTTAACATGAAAAACATGAAAAACATTATCTTAATAAGCAGTCTATTGATCTGTGCAGCAATTGCTGCAAATCCTGTAGAGACAGGTCATGCAAGAGCTAGCTTAATTACCAATATTGAAAATTCTACTCAAGAATCTTTTTATGTTGGTGTGAGATTAGAGATGCAAGATGGTTGGCATACCTATTGGGAAAATCCCGGTGATTCCGGCAGCCCATTTGAAGCTAAGTGGAAAGTAAGTGACGGCACTGTAGTGGAGAATGTTCAATGGCCGACCCCTGTAACGATACCGTATCCACCTTTAATGACATTTGGGTATGAGGGTGATGTTGTTTTTCCATTCAAAGTTTTTCGCTCTCTTGACTCTCCACTTGAAAAGATAAGTCTAGAGTTTGATTTTTTAATTTGTGCAGATATTTGCATCCCTGAAAGCGCATCTTTAACCCTAGATTTATCTTCAGCTCCTCCTAGCCTTCTTTTAAATAAAGCGGTAACAAATCTACCAACAAACTTTATTCAAACAAACAGTTCAAGCGATCAAGAAACCTTGAAAGTAACCTTTCAATCCTCTGAAGAAATTAAGAGCGCGTATCTTTTTCCCAAGCAAGATAATGTGTTTGTCTACACACCCTCTCAAAAACTGGTCAAGTTAAACGACGACACCTATGAGATTAGTGTTCCACTCTTAAGCTCAGATATAAACTTCTTTTCAGGTATTTTAAGTTTAAACGGAGAAGGGTTTCAGATAGAGGAAAATCTTCAATCTGTTTCTAGCATGTCCTTATGGCAGGCCATTCTATTTGCCTTAATTGGTGGGTTGATATTGAACTTGATGCCCTGCGTTTTCCCAGTAATTTCTTTAAAAGTATTGAGTTTTGTTTCTATGGGTGGAGACGATCATGCAAAAATTAGAACTCATGCCCTCTCATTTGCGGGAGGTGTTATGTCTACGTTTATATCAATTGCAACGGCCTTACTTATTATTCGATCAAGTGGGTCTATGATTGGTTGGGGTTACCAATTGCAATCCCCTATCGTCGTAGGAATTTTAACCCTTATCATGCTTGGAATTGGCTTAGTGCTTTTGACTAATATTAATTTTGCTGCTGGATTAACTACCTTAGGCTCAAGTGTCCAATCAAGAAATGATTATTCTGGCTCTTTCTTTACGGGTGTTCTGGCTGTGGTCGTAGCATCACCTTGTACAGCTCCATTTATGGGTGCAGCAATTGGTTATGCTTTATTGCAACCATCTTTCGCAACTTTACCAATATTCATAGCTCTTGGCCTTGGCTTTGCAGGGCCCTATTTAATCCTTGCTTTGAAACCTCAATGGATAAGCGCGCTCCCAAAACCTGGCGCTTGGATGGAAACCCTTAAACAATTTTTTGCATTTCCAATGATTGCCACAGCTTTGTGGCTAATGTGGGTTTTTATGGTGCAAACATCAGGAGATGCGTTAATTTTGTTACTAATTTTAAGCTTAATACTTGGTGCGGCGGTTTGGATGATTGCAACATTTAAAGGGAGATGGAAATGGATTGGCATGATCATGACTGTCATTACAGCCTTTCAGATCTTTAATAACCTTCCAGCCTCTTCAAATGAGATGAGGGTAGATGCATCTGCAGAAAAATGGAGCCTTGAGATTGAGTCAGAAATGCAATCTCAAAATCAAGCCTATCTAATAAATTTTACAGCAGCATGGTGCATTACCTGCCAGACAAATGAAAAGACTGCGCTTGCAAGAGAAAAAGTAAAAGAATACTTAGCAGAAGAAAATATTACTTACGTTAAAGCAGATTGGACAAATCGGAATGAAGAAATTGCAATTGGCTTGGCAAAATACGAGAGAACTGGAATTCCTCTGTACATTTTTTGGAAACCAGGCATGCGTGGTTCTAAAATTTTACCAGCCGTTCTAACGGAAGATTCATTAATAAAGTCAATGCAATGAAACTTTACATAAACCTCATAGCCTCTTTTTTGATTGCAAGTATAAGCTTTGCAGGTGACATTGAATTACAGAACCCCTCAACAAATCAAAAGGCCCCAGATTTCTCTGGCATTAATAGTTATGGAGAAATGATTAGACTGTCTGATTTTATCGGCAAACCGGTCATATTAGAATGGACTAATCATGAGTGCCCCTATGTAGCAAGGCATTACAACGAAAATAACATGCAAGCTGTGCAAAAAATTGCTCAGGATCAGGAAATCATCTGGCTCAGTATTATCTCTTCAACGCCTGGAGATCAAGGGCACGTTAGTCCAAGCAAAGCCAATGAGCTAACTGTTGCTAGAGGCGCATATCCATCTCATGTGTTGCTAGATGAATCAGGGGAAATTGGTATGCTCTATGGCGCCAAAACTACCCCACACATGTTTATGATTGATGCGAATGGGGTACTGCGATACAAAGGGGCAATTGATGACATAGGAAGAGGCATGCAATTTTTTGATGCTTCATTTTCAAAAGCAGTGAATTATGTCAGTTCTCAGCTTCCAAAGCTGATTACTCAAAAAGCCTTAGGTATAGATTCCACTGTGGCATATGGCTGCAGTGTTAAGTACAACTATGACTAATTAATGTATTTTCAATAAAGTCTGATATAACATAGGTCTCAAAACACTGTTTTAAAATGAATTATCCAGCATTTGAAGTATTTGGAACTCAGCACCTTTTGTCGCTGTTGATTTGTTTAGTAGCAATTATTGGTTTTCCAAAATTGTTTCAAAATCAAGTGAGCTCTCGCAAGATTTTAGGTGGCAAGATCGTTGCTGGCTTAATGATCTTGCACATGATTACGCAGCCGATTTATGATATTTTTCTGTTTAAGCTGCCATGGAAAGAAGAGTTTCCTTTGCATATGTGCGATATGTCATCCATAGCTTTAATCATTTTTTTGCTAAACGAGAAAGCGCCCAAAATTTTATTTCATTGCGCGTACTTTTGGGGAGTCTGTGGCGCAACAATGGCTTTGGCTACACCAGATTTAGATTATGGATTTCCACATGGGGAGTACTCACCATTTTTTTGGGGTCATAGTTTGATATTAATGGCAGTGGCGTATGTCATTATGGTGAAGAGAGAACGTCCGTATTTATCAGACATTCCAAAAGTTATTGGAGTGACTCTAGGGCTGTTAGTAATTGTGTATTTCATAAATCTTATCATTGGTCCGCCAGCCAACTATTGGTATCTTCTTGAAAGACCTGTTGATGGAACCTTGCTGGACTATTTCCCTGATCCGCCCTTCCATCTTATTGGAACAATTCCTTTGGCTGCATTCTTATTTTACGTTGCCTACCTTCCATTTTTTGTAAGAGATAAACTCTCTAAGTAAGGGCAACAATAATGAAACTGGAACCTAATACCTGGTTTGATGAGGTTGTAAAAACTTATCATATTATTGCTCCGCACATACATCACACTCAAGTAGTTACTTGCCCTGATTTAAATGAAGAGCTGGGTGGGAAGTTTCTCTTTAAACCTGAATCCCTTCAGATTACCGGCTCATTTAAGGTTAGAGGTGCTCTTTCGGCGATCTCTCGACTTTCAAAAGATGAGCTCAAAAGAGGCGTTATTGCCTACTCATCTGGCAACCATGCCCAAGGTGTTGCTCATGCAGCAAAGGTTTTTAATACTCCGGCAACGGTTCTTATGCCTACCGATGCTCCTTCAAGAAAAGTTGCAAATGCTCGCGAACTTGGAGCTGAAGTCATTTTTTATAATCGTCGAACAGAAAGCAGAGAAGAAATGAGCGCAGAAATAGCCAAAGAAAGAAATCTTGTGCTGATCAACCCATACGATGCGTTAGAGACAATCTATGGCCAAGGCACTGCCGCTTATGAAGTGATTCATGATGTTAACAACCCAAAGCTTGATAATGCCATTATTTGTGCTGGCGGAGGTGGCTTAACTGCTGGGTCATGCATCTCAATCAAACATATCAATCCCGAGTGCAATGTCTTTACTGCTGAACCAGAAGAGTGGAACGATCATGAGCAGTCGTTTGAACAAAATACCCGCATTGCCGTGGATGTAAATCGAGGCGGCTTATGTGACGGTATCATGACCCCAACTCCCGGAGAGATACCTTTTGCTATCAATCAACATTTTGGTGTTAAAGGTCTTTCTGCTTCAGATGAAATGGTCTGCAATGCCATGAAATTTGCCTTTGATCGGCTCAATTTAAAACTAGAGCCTAGTGGAGCTATTGCCTTGGCATGCTTGCTAGAGAATAAAGAGAAATTCAAGAATTCAAGAACGTTAATAATGCTGTCTGGCGGAAACGTTGACGAGGAGACATTTATCAACTGTCTTGCTAGGGCTAATCCTTAGAGTCTTCTTCTGAGTTGACTAGATTGTCAATTCCAGAGCCTCCCATCATGACATCTACGATAACGCCAATGACCATATTTAAAAGGATCACTGCATTGATAATGATAAACGAGACAAAGAATACCCAAGCAAAAGGATAAACCTCAATAACTTCGCCCATGATCGCAGCCCAATCATCATAAGTTGCTATTTGGACCAGGGTAATTAAAGCTAGACCAATATTTCCCCAGTGAGCTGGGTCAATAGGGCCAAAGAACATTGTTCCAATAGCGCCCCACACATACATAAAAATAAACATCAACAAGGCTATAAAACCAACTCTTGGAATAGTTTTTGCAAGTGAATCAATAATATGACGAAATGCAGGAACAACTGTGATGATTCGCAGTACTCGAATAATTCGCAATAACCTTGCAACAAATACACTTTCTACATTATTAATAGGTACAAGTGAGATAGTAACAATCAAGAAATCAAAAATATTCCAGCCATCTGAAAAAAATTTGATCAATGAACGCTCTGAGATCATTCTAATAATAATTTCAATAACAAAAAATACGGTAATACCGTAATTAAAGATGTCGATATAAAACGTGTATTGAGGGGGTATATCGTAAGAAGTGACTCCAGCATAAACTGCAGAAGCTAAAATAACAGAGATAACAATACCGCTGAATAATTTACTGTTTCTTATTCGAAGAAAAAAATTAACAAAACGATTCATAGCCCAATAATAAAGATAAGTGTTTTATTTACAACCTTTCAGCTATTTCAATCAATAAAACTTGTTTGCTTTATAATAGAATCTGTTAAAAAATAGAGACTATATGGACGGATTAACACAAATAATTACTAATGTCTGGAATGAAGGTTTTTTAGGCATAGGGGTAACCGAAATTATTGTTTCGATGTTAATTTTTGTTGCCGGAGCATTAACCAGGGCAATACTGCTTGGTAGAGTTTTAAAATGGCTTGAGGGTTTAACTGCTAGCACTGAATCTGAGGTGGACGATGTATTACTCGAAGCATTAAAAAAACCTTTGGGCTATGTACCAATGACTATAGCTCTATATTTAATAGCCTTATACTTACCTTTGGCAGGCGTTGCTGAGTTATTTGCTACCAATCTTATAAAAGCTTTGATTGCTTTTACAATCTTTAGCACACTGGCAAATAGCGTTCCTCCAATCTTTCAAGCTTTTACATCAACAGCAGTTTTAACTAAATCAATGACTATGTGGCTAGAGCGCGCAGCCAGGATGATTATTTGGGTTATTGGTGCCGGTATTATTTTGGATATTTTTGGTATTCAAATCGGTCCTTTGGTTGCAGGCTTGGGTCTATTTTCAGTTGCAGTAGCATTGGGAGCTCAAGATCTATTTAAAAATTTAATCTCTGGAATTTTAATTATTGGAGAAAATAGATTTCAACCTGGAGACAGAATAGAAGTACCTGGGCAGCTTCATGGCATGGTTGAAGATATTGGCTTTAGATCAACTCTAATTAGGATGTTCGACACATCCCCCATGCTGGTTCCCAATAAAGACTTATCAGACGTCAAAGTTATTAATCATGGAAACATGGAGTTTAGGAGGATTAGCTGGACTCTTAATTTGACCTACTCAACAACACAAAAACAGTTGGCAAAAATCTGTGAAGCCATTACCCAGTATATTGATGCCTCTGATCAATTCATTGTGAATCCTGGTCAAGAATCGTTCGCTAGAACCGAAGAATTAGCAGCAAGCTCAATAGATGTAAGAGTACTTTGTTATACAAAGCCAATTGGGTTTACTGATTTTTCTAAAGTAAAACAAGATCTTATTTTTGAAATTATTAAATTGGTTAGAGCTAACGGATCAGAGTTTGCCTTTCCATCATCATCAATATATATGGAAAATACAGATCCGATTGATCCTGCGGAATACTCCACTGATGGTCTTGCACCTCAAAAAATATCTCATGACTCTGCTCCCGATCAAGGTAATGATTAAACAAATTTAATGGCTAAATGGCTGTTAAATAAATCTAAAGTGAGTGGATAATATAAATGAGTGATCAAGCGATTTTAGCAACAACTTTAGTTATCCTAATGGGTCTGCTCATTTGGGGCAAATGGCGTTATGACGCTGTAACATTGATTTGTCTTGCCGCATTGGTATTGCTTGGAATAGTTCCAGCCAATGATGCATTTTCAGGGTTTGGTCATCCAGCAGTCGTTACAGTAGCCTTGGTGCTATTGATTTCTCGAGGCCTACAAGAGGCAGGAATGGTTAGTTTGGCCGGTAATCTTATTTCTAGATATACCTTAAGTGAAAATCAATATCTTGTTGTAATAATGGTGATAGCAGCCTTTTTATCATCTTTTATGAATAACATTGGTGCTATGGCTTTATTGCTGCCAATCACGCTTTCGGTTTGCCAAAAGATGGATTGGAACCCGTCAAAGTTTCTTATGCCACTTGCTTTCGCGAGTATTTTAGGTGGAATGAATACTGTCATAGGAACTCCTCCAAACATTATTATTGCGCAGTACAGACAAGAATATACGGGTGCTGCCTTTAACTTTTTTGATTACTCTTTTGTTGGCCTGGCAGTTAGTGTTGTCGGAATTTTGTTTATTGCTTTGATTGGATACAGGTTCGTTACGGTTCGTGAAAATGATGAAGACACAACGCGTTTAATTGATCTTAAAAACTATCTATTTGAAGTAAAAGTTAGAGACGATAGCAATGCGATTGGAATGAGGTTATCTGAGATCAAGAAAATTTCCGGTCCAGAAACAGAGGTTCTGGGAGTGGTAAATGAAACCGGTGGGGTCTCAAGAGTGTCAATGGCAAAAAAAATTCAACCCGGTCAAGTATTGGTGATTAAAACTTCGCCCGATGACATAGCTTCTATTCAAGAACGATTAGGGTTTGAAATTGCAGAGAATTTAAACACAATTCAAGAATCAGATTTAGCTGAGATCGAAGTAATGGTAACTGCCGGCTCTAGATTGATTGGTCGCAAGCATGAATTCCTTAAGCGTCTTGCCTCAGATGATCTTGCATTACTAGGCTTATGGAGACGAGGAGCAAAGTTTAGAACTCGACTGGCTAAAGAAGCATTCAAAGTTGGAGATGTTTTGCTGCTTGGAGTTCGCACAATTGATGATGAGGGTGTTAAAGAAAGAATTAAGCATTTAGGGTTAATGCCTCTCATGGAAAGAGATTTGCAAACCATCCCAAGTAGAAGTCGACTGTTAAAAAGTCTAATATTTTTTACCGCAGCAATTGCCCTGACCGCCTTCAATGTGATGAACATAGTTGTTGCTTTCTTATTATGCGTAATTGCCTTTATCTCTATCAAAGTCCTCAATGGAAATTTATATAGGAATATTGAATGGCCTGTTGTGGTCATGCTCGCGGCAATGATTCCTGTGGGACAAGCCCTAGAAACATCAGGTATTTCCTTAAACATCGCTAACTTTATCTCTACCACCACTCATGGGATGGATTTACCTTGGTTGATCTTAATGATTCTAGTTATCACGATGTTCGTATCAGATATCGTAAACAATGCAGCGACAGCGGTTATCATGGCTCCTATTGCAGCTAATCTAGCATTGCAGGTTGGACAGCCAGTAGAGCCGTTTTTGATGGCAGTGGCTGTAGGTGCAAGTTGCGCATTCCTCTCACCAATTGGTCATCAATGTAATACTTTGGTTATGGCTCCTGGAAACTATAAGTTTGGAGATTACTGGCGTCTTGGATTGCCACTAGAATGCGTGATCGTCGCCATATCGATACCTATGATTTTATTTGTGTGGACTTAAATTTTTAAGTTGTTAAACAATCTTAGAAATTAAGTTGCTTAATTCAACAGGATCTTCAAAAAATGAGAAATGCCCTACCTCATTCATTGTGTAAGTATTGCTTGGAACTATAGCCGTAAAATTTTCTACAGCCTTTAAGTCAACTAACCTGTCTTTGCTGCCTAAGATTATTGAAATAGGCATTCCAAAGTTTTTTAAATCATTGAAATCTAATTGATAGTTATTGCATGCCTCTAGGTCGTCAAGCATCACGAGATCATCTCCCTCAGAAAAAGCATTTTTTAGACCAAGAAGTCTTCTATACAGACCATATTTAATAATAAAGTCAGCAGCATGCCCATTACCTGCTTTGGCTTTAGCAAGCAGTGCATCAGCCACTCTTGTAGGATAAATACTGTTAACCAGAATTAATGATTTAGCTGGAAAGTTATGCTTCGACACCATGTCCAAAGCAACCAACCCACCCATGCTGTGTCCACATAGAGATAGATCTCTAAGATCATAGGTTTCCAAAGCATCAATCAAAAACTGACTGTAGGATTCAATGCTATTGCTTGAGGACCCTTTTGAGTCGCCGTGACCAGGCAGATCAATTATTAAAGGCTTGTTATATTCAGACTCAGGTAATCTTATGGCTCTAACCAATCGGTGATCCATGCCCGCGCCCGCGATGAAAAGAATAGATTTTTTGTTCTGATCAATTGATTCAAAATTATGAAAGTATGTTTCTGAATTTTTCATTGGCTTAATTTATTTTAATTCACACTGATGATCAAGTGACATCAAGTGAAACTTTTAAAATTTGGTAGACCCGAATGGACTCGAACCATCGACCTCCGCAATGTCAATGCGGCGCTCTAACCAAAACTGAGCTACGGGTCTAAATATCAAATTATTATACAGCTTAGTTAATCTGTGGAGGCAGATCTTTGCGTAAGAAATTCTTTTGTTTCCTCGAGAATATTTTGAGTTTCTTCTGGATGATCTTTGTCTAAAAGCTTCTCTAATTCAGCCATCACCTTATCCATTGAGCCCCAAGGGCCCTCTTCATTAAGACGTTGGTTAATTAGTGCTTGGTAGCGCCCTGTCATGTCTTCAGGAGCCTCTTGAGGATAGAACTGGCAGATAAGCCTCTCTGCAAACAATCGATGTCTCTCGTCAGTAATATTCCTACAAATCTTAATCCTCTCTTCGGCTGAATCAATTCTATGAAAGTCAGCCATAAGCTCTTTATCTTGCTTGGATGGAAAACCGCCAGCATAAATCATCTGCTCAATGTGCTCATACTCATTGTTCCAATTATCAATCTTGTCTGCCATAGCCTGGCTCACTAGCGTTTGAAATTCAGTGTTTGCTCTTACCTGCTCTGCCCTCTTCTCTAAAATAGCAAAATCCATATCAAAGATATCTTTGTTGTCTATCATGCTGCTTGGACAAATAGGAATGGTTTTATTAATACCGTACTTTTTAAAAGGTCCTGATTTACCAGGTTTTTGAACTAATGAGTATATTTCTTGAGTATCCATTTCAAAAATTTCATCTGGATCAAAGCTTAAATCAAAAAACATTAAATCGTTAGGTGCTTTACTCCCGCATGGCACAACTGGATATTTAAATATCTCGCGTCTAAAGACCTCGCCCAATCCAAGAAATCCAGGTTGCTGAACAGCAGCCTGCACTCCGGGTTTTGTAGAGATGCTTAGAAAGAAATCAATTAATTCTGGTTTTTTGGCATTAATTTTCTCTAAGAGACTAATCATTAATTTGCAGTCTGCTATCGCATCATGCGCGTCACCAATCTCTATGCCATTTGCCTCAGCGATGTCTGCCTGTTTTAGACTCACTCCAGGACCGCCGTTAAATAAAGGGATATTCAACACATCGGGTGCAAATGCTGCAACATTATTCATCATTAGCAAGATATCTAGCCTTCCGTTTCCATTGGTATTCGTTAAATAAGATTCAAATAGATTCCAATAGAACTGTCTGCGAACGAGCTCTTCATCGTATGCCATGCCATTAAAGGTAATAAAGACTGCTGGCTCATCGATCGTCCATTGGCGCCACTGCCTATTAAGATCTCTCATCAATTCGTAATGAGAAATATTCGAATGGAAAAGATTGGTCTTTTTATTGGTTACCATTGCCATAGGATGAGGGATCGCCCATGGCAGAGGCGCACATCCTAAATTCTGCTCATGCAAAATTTCTAAGCTGCGGCTCGTTTGAATTGAACCGCATTGAAGAATTTGAGAGAAGTCTTTTAAGAGCCCTGTTGTTTCAGTGTCATAAAAAATTAAGTTAGAGCTAACGGACACTAGTTAGGACTGGGATATTTTCCAAGCTCATGTCTTGCAACAGCTCTTCTATGAACCTCATCCGGGCCGTCTGCTAATCTTAGAGTTCTCATTCCAGCATAGAATCTTGCAAGCGGGAATACTTGAGAAACTCCGGCTCCTCCATGCATTTGAATTGCTCTGTCGATAACATCACAGACAATATTTGGAACAATAACTTTAATCTGAGCAATTTCACTTGCAGCAACTTTATTGCCTACAGTATCCATCATATGAGCTGCTTGAAGTGTTAAAAGCCTTGCCATGTTTAATTCAATTCTTGAATTTGCAATGATATCCATGTTGCCGCCTAACTGAGAAAGAGGCTTACCAAAAGCCACCCTGCTTTGAGATCTTTCACACATCATCTGTAAAGCTCTTTCGCCCAAGCCAACCGCTCTCATGCAATGATGAATTCTTCCAGGCCCAAGACGACCCTGAGCAATTTCAAAACCTCTGCCTTCGCCAAGAATCATATTGCTCTTTGGAACACGCACATTAGTAAACTTAAGATGGGCATGGCCATGTGGGGCATCGTCCCAACCAAACACTTCCATCATTTTACGAGTCTCTATTCCCTCAGCATCTGTAGGCACTAAAATTTGTGAATGTCTTTTGTGCCTTGGTGCATCTGGATCTTGGTCTGTAACACACATAAAAATAATAACTTTACATCTTGGATCTCCTGCTCCAGAAGTCCACCATTTTTCTCCATTGATTACATACTCATCGCCATCAAGCACCGCTGTTGCAGCCATGTTCGTTGCATCAGAAGAAGCGACACCTGGTTCTGTCATTCCAAATGCAGATCTGATCTCACCAGAAAGCAAGGGCTTAAGCCACTGATCTTTCTGCTCTTCAGTTCCATATCTTTCCAGCACTTCCATGTTTCCAGTATCTGGAGCAGAGCAATTAAAAACTTCTGAAGAAATTCCAACTGCACCCATTTTCTCTGCGAGATGAGAGTATTCAAAATTGGTTAGGCCAGTTCCAAAGTCACCTTCATATCCAGGCAAAAAGAAGTTCCATAAGCCCTCAGCCTTAGCCTTAGCTTTCATCTCTTCCATAATAGGAGGAACACACCATCTGCCGCCCTCTTCCACTTGCTGCTGATACAAAGATTCATTTGGTTTAATTTCTGTGTCAATAAAATTAGATACTCTATCTAAAAATGCTTGAGTCTCTGGCTTTAGTTCTTTCATGGTAGCTCCTGTTATTAGCAAATATTATCTGCTACTATAAGTTCTGTGAATGTTATATATTAAGTCTTTTTGGCTCTCTTATATGATAGCCACTTAAGATAATCAAATCTATAGGATAGAGAAAATATGAAGATTAGTTCATTTGATTTAAATTTATTTGTAATAATGAATTCAATTTATACAGAGGGTAGTTTGACGAAAGCTGCTGAAGTAGTAGGCATTACCCAGCCTGCTGTATCCAATGCTTTATCTCGATTAAGAGAAAAATTTGATGATGAGCTTTTTGTAAGAACTGGTAGCGGAATGGTGCCAACGCAAAAGACTGAAAACATTATCAAGGACATTCAAAATGCTCTGCAACTCATGCAAAAAAGTGTAAATGAACCTGATGAATTTAACCCTGAGACAAGTGAAAGAACATTTAGAATATCTTTAGGAGATATCAATGAAGGCCGCATATTAGCTATTTTGATGAACAAAATAGGTAAATTAGCTCCGCATGTAAAAATTGAAAGTTACTATTCAGCTAGAGATCAAGTACCTCATGCCCTCGCGACCAACGAGCTAAGTTTTGCAGTAGATCCATTTATACCTAATTCTAAAGACACTAATTCTATGAAAGTCTTTTCTGACAAATTTGTTGTTGCTCATCGAGCCAATCATGAAGTAAGCAAGGTTGAAAATCTAAACTTGGAAGAGATGCTTAAACTAAAATATATCAATATCTCAAATAGGAAGCGAGGCGCTTCTGTTGTAGAGATGGAAATGCAGAAAATGCAACTGCAGCCAGAAATGGCCTTGAGAGCTCAGCATTATCTAGTTACCCCAGAAATAGTAAGATCTTCTGATTTATGTCTACTGTGCGCTGAGACCTTTGCCAAAAAACATGGTTTAAGCTACGTTGAGTTACCGTTTAAGGTGCCGGCTTTAGAGCAATACTTAATTTGGCATAACAGCGACGATAATGATGGATCGCATGTATGGATGAGAAATCTTATTGCTGAATCCTTTAAGGAAGTTGGTTTAACTAGCTCTTAATTGCCTCGCCATAATACTGAAAAGCTGCAATCTTTGGTCCTTTAATATATTTCTTTTTCAATGATTTAAATTGAAATCCACCTGCTTTGATCAAAGCTTCAATATCTCTATTTAAATTACAACCACCCCCAATCTTTTTCCATCCCGGTGTTAAACGATGCTGCCATTTTTGAATATTTTTCTCAGGTGCTAAGCCGTGCTCCATAAAAAATAACGAGCCTTCAGGCTTCATCAGTCTTCGTGCCTCTGCCAAAGCTTTTAAGGGATCGGGAATGGTGCAAAGACTATAGCCAATTACGACACAATCAAAAGTGCTGGATGGCAGATCTATTGATTCTGCGCTTGATTCAATGAAAGAGATTTTTGAGTTATATTGAGATGATCTTGATCTAGCCATTGCAACCGAAGAAACCGCAGGATCAACTCCTATAATTTCCTCCACCTTATCAAAATTATAATGGTCAAAATTGAGGCCAGACCCTATTCCTATTTCAAGAACTCTTCCATGAGCCATGGGAACAATCTGCGAGCGTTTATTTTGGAAAGCCCTCCATTCCGCAACAAAAATCTAATAACTTAGGAAGAAAGTATTCTTCATAGAGGCTCATGACTGACTTAAATCATGACCAGCAGTTCCAACCAATCCTCCGTCTGATGGAATAACTGCGCCCACAGTATAGGCGCCAGCTCTAGAGCATAAGAATAGAACAAGACCTGCCATATCTTCAGGTGAGCCAATGCGTTTTCTTGGGTTTCTAGATTCTATCAGCGAGTAGTCATGATTGACCGCAGCACCCAGCATCATGGACTCATATGGCCCAGGAGCAATAGCGTTAACTAAAATATTGTCTCCTACCAATTTTTTGGCCAGAACACGTGTTAGATGATGAACTGCAGCTTTTGAAGTTCCATAGGCATAACTCTCTAGCGCCGGAACATTCAAGCCATCAATCGAGCCAATATTTATAACCCTTGCAGGGTCTTCATTTGAAGCTTTAATGGCTAGCATTGGTGTCAGTTTTTGCGTCAGGTAAAAAATACTTTTTACATTTAAATCCATAACTTTATCCCAGCCCTTTTCAGAATACTCTGCATATGGCTCCCCCCAAGAGGCGCCTGCATTATTTATTAAAAAATCAATGTGCTCTTCTTTTGATTTCATAAAAGCAGCAAACTCTTCCATTCCATCCATGGTGCTTAGGTCACAGGGAACTGGAATGCATTCAGCCTGATAGGTTTCGGATAACTCACTGGCTTTTTCTATCAGAGCAGCTTCTTTTCTTGCTGTAATGTAAACCTTTACTCCATTTGCCAAGAAACCTGCAGCTATCATTTCTCCAATTCCTCTTGAGCCACCCGTTACTACTGCTACCTTTCCAGAAACATTAAATAACTCGTTAATTTTCATATCACAATCCTTAGTATTAATTTATTAATCATATTCGCTTGAAATCAATATGAATTCAATACCATTGGCTTTAAAATAGACATATGGAATTAGCTACCAATATTTCTCTGTTGCTTCTTGGAATTTCAATTCTAGTTTGGGGGGCAAATAAATTTGTTGATCACGCATCAGTTATTGCCAAGCATATGGGTATTAGTGATTTAGTAATTGGGTTAACCTTAATAGCATTTGGAACCTCTGCTCCTGAAATATTTGTTGGTATATCGAGCATTGTTAATCAAAATGAAGAAATTGCCCTTGGGACTGCCATTGGATCAAATATTTCAAATATTGCCTTAATTTTTGGGGTCTCATGCTTGTACCTCACCGGGCCCTCCAAAACTCAACTGTGGAATTTCGTGCCTTTTGGGTTGTCAGTAATCTTGCTCGGGCTAACTCTCGTGGATGGTGAAATTTCTTTTAACGAAAGCATGGGTTTTGTCGGCATATTAATGATTTTTATGTTTGTTTTATTTAAAACAGATGGTTTGGCAGAAGAAGACTCGTTAGATTCAAGTGAATTTGGCCACAGCCTATTTGTCTCTTTAATTGGTCTGGTGGCCTTGATTGCCGGTGCAAATATTGCAGTGATTTATGCAGAAAATACTGCTCTATTGCTTGGTGTTCCCCAGTTAATCATTGGACTTACTATTATTGCACTTGGAACCAGCCTTCCAGAGCTAGCTGCAACCATAGTTGCTCTTAAAAAAGGCAAACATCAAATGGTTGTAGGTAATATTATCGGCTCCAACGTATTCAATTTAGTGTTTATTATTCCTATGATTGGGTTCTTTGGATCTGTGGAGCTCAGCCCAATGGTGATGCAAAGAGACTTTTATATTTTGTTAGCCCTAAGCATGGTCTTTATTTTATTGGCTGTTGTTTTGACCAAGCTTCAATTTAGAAAGAATATATTTTCAATTTCTGGAGTGGTGCTAATCGCCAGCTACGTTCTCTATATTAGTACTCTTTCTGGGATTATATAAAAGCCTTAAGTACAAATAACAACTTAGAGATAAAATAAAAGTTATCACTTCAAAAATAAAGAATGTATTTAAGTATGTTGGTGTTGAGGGAATAAGGGCAAAAAGGAATCTTCCTAAGCTATGCTCAAAGTTAAAAAAGCAAGAAGTGAAAAAGCATACGCGGCTATCCCTCTGCTAAATAAACCCAAAAAGCAAAGCAAGCCAACGACCATGTTGATGCCGCCATATAAACCTGCAACTTCAGAATACCCAATTTCGCTTGATACCGTTAAACCAACCGCATTCATATAAGAAGGAATCTCAGAAAGATCCAGCGCATCTTTAACAGGATCAATGATAGCCCAGGCACCAATACCAAAGTATAAAATTGCATAACCCAATAAAAAAATTCTTATAATCCAAATCATATTTATACCCTTAAAAAAATTCTTTTTTTCTTTCGTTGTGAGCCTTTCGCACTATAACAAGCATAAACATTGTTCCCAATAACATTATTATTGGATCAAAGGACATTGGGACAAAGGTTAAGAAGCCTATAATTTGAGCTAAAACAAGTGAGACCAACGCAACGTAAACTGGCCAAAGTGCTGAGGTAGGATTCTTCCCAGCAAAATACCTGTATATAAAATAAATCAGGGTGAGAAAAAAGCTAGGTATGAGCACACGGGCTCTGTACTCTGTCAGTTGATCAAAATTAAATTCTGTTACTTGAATAGGAATTGGAAATTGATCATAGAAGAAAATCGCAATAAAAGCATGCAATCCTAAGTATGCAGCAACAATAACTAAGCAAAATTTTAAAAGTCTGTTCATTACGTTATTAGGATACACTTTTAATCTTAATAGTAACTAGACCTGTATAAAAATCTTACATATGAAAAATTTATTAACAGCTAAAGATATCCTTCAGGAGCCTCATCCTAAACCGTTTAAATACCAAAATCTTGATGTCCAATTCTTAAAAAAATTTATAATAAATGTGACGCAAGAAAGCAAGCAGCCTATTATAATTTTTGGAGCAAATTGGTGCCCTGATGCTCGATTGCTAGAAGCAGTTCTTCAGTTGCCAAGCGTTCAAAATTTTCTTGAATCCTAAATGCGCTATCTTGAATGTAGATGTTGGGGATTATGAGATCAATACAGAGTTATTTAAGTTTTTTGATCCTGAAATAGAAACTGGCATACCTAGAGTATTTATTTTAGATATTAATGGAGAGACCATAAATATAGATTCAAACGATAGGATGCGGACTGCAAGGCAGCAATCTCCTCAGGAAATCTTTGATTATTTTCAGGAATTTATTAAAGCAGATTAATAACGAAAATGTTTAATCTTATCGCGACTTTGACCTATGTTAGTCATAGCCTGAATCCCTATATCCAAATGTTGATCTGCCCACTTAGAGGTAACTGCCTTATCTGAGGCCTCTGTCTTAACCCCATCAGGAGTTACAGGTACATCAGATACCAGCAACAATGCACCGCGAGGAATTTCATTGTAATGGCCAACAATAAAAATAGTTGCTACCTCCATATCTATTCCGATCGCAGTAGTCTTTTTAAGCTTCTTTAAAAATGATTTATCGTGCTCCCAGACCCTTCTGTTAGTTGTATAAATAACACCGTTCTATAATCAGTGCCTGCGTCGAGAATCTTGTCTGAGACAAATTTATGCAGCTTAAATGAAGGTAAAGCTGGAACTTCTGGAGGGAAATAATCATTTGAAGTTCCATCGCCTCTGATGGCAGCAATTGGCAAAATAAGATTACCAATTTCTGAGGTCTCTTTAAGCCCACCGCATTTACCAAGAAATAATACTCCCTTAGGGTTTCGAGCAACCAACAAATCCATAATTGTTGCTGCATTAGGAGAGCCTATTCCAAAATTAATAATGCTCAAGCCATCAGCATTGGTGCAAGACGACATAGGCTTATTTTCACCTTGAATGTCAGCATTAAATCTTTCAGCAAATTGTTCTACATAATTTTGAAAATTTGTAAGGAGTATGTAGTCTCCAAAATCATCAACAGGCATACCTGTATACCTTGGCAGCCAGTCTTTGGCTATGTCATATTTATTATCCATGGTCCATTATAAACCATAGATTACAAAGTAATGCAGTTTACTGCTCGGCTGCCTCTGAGATACCAGTTAAAACTGCTTGAGACTTAATGTATTCATGAATTTGTGAGGCTTGCTCTGTTGTTATGACGTCTTTGAAAGAAGCCATTCCACTCCCATGAACTCCACCAAGGACGCTACCTAAAAATGAAGCATTGGATTGCGCATCTAGCATTCTTAAATCAGGAAGAACTCCTCCTCCAATAGCATCCAATCCATGACAAACCCCGCAATGCTGATAATACTCATACTCTCCTCGAGCAATAGTGAGTGCATCAGAGTTCATCTCAACTAACGTAGGATTCATCTGTACTATTGTTTTAACAGGCTTTTCTAACTTGTCGCCACCCATTTTGAAAACCATCATTCTTCCATCCCTTTCAGGATTCTCATTGGCTGCTTCGAAACCACCCATTAAAGCATAAACACCACCATATCCCACTTGAACAGCAACATACTGTTCATTATCTATTTTGTAGGTAATTGGAGGAGCAACAATTCCTTGACCGGTATCCATGCTCCACAATAAATCCCCACTATCTGCAGCATAAGCTACAAATCTACCATCTGAAGTTCCTTGAAATACCAAATTACCATCGGTTGATAGGACGCCTCCACTCCAAGGTCTTTTGTATTGGGCTCTCCAAACTTCTCTTTGTGCTATCGGATCCCATGCAAGCAAATAACCTAGGGTTGCTGAGTCGACCATAGCAAGCTCATCTGGATCTTTTGGCAAATACGTCATTTCATTAATTTGAGCTGTATTCCAAGTCCTTGGGTTGTATTCAAACTCTTTATCAGTTGAATAGATAAATAATGTTTCTTGAGCAGGAATATACACAAGGCCTGTTTTGGGGCTGTATGACATTGGATGCCAGTTATGACCACCTAGAGGACCTGGAGTTGTTAGTGCTGGTTGAGACTTATGATTGGTTTCTTGAATCTCTACCGGTCTACCAGTATCTGGGTCTACATGAGATGCCCAATTCATTGGAACAAAATTATTGGCAGAGATAAATTCTCCTGATGTTCTATCTATGACATAAAAGAAACCATTTTTTGGAGCCTGCATGATAACTTTTCTTAATGCTCCATCAATCTCTATATCAGCAAGAATCATATGTTGCGTGGCAGTATAGTCCCAGCTATCGCCTGGCGTGGTTTGGTAATGCCATACATACTCTCCATCATCTGGATTAATCGCAACTATTGATGATAGGTAAAGATTATCTCCTCCACCTGGGCTTCGAACGTATCTATTCCAAGGTGAACCATTTCCTGTGCCTATGTAAAGAAGGTTTAACTCAGGGTCATATGCCATTGAGTCCCAGACAGTTCCCCCTCCACCAACTTCCCACCATTTACCTCCAGACCAAGTTTCAGCTGCTTTGGCTAAGGCCTCAGATTCAAATGGCTCATCAGGGTTTCCCGGAACAGTAAAGAATCTCCACAACATGGATCCATCTTGAACGTCATAGGCAGAGATATAACCTCGAACGCCATACTCACCACCTCCATTACCAATAATGATTTTTCCATCAATGATTCTTGGGGCACCGGTGATGGTGTAGGGTTTAGATTTATCAATGGTTAGAACATCCCAGTTCACTTCGCCTGAATTTTTATTTAAAGAAATTAATCGACCGTCTATGGTGGCAATGATAACCTGATCTTCCCAAACTGCGACGCCACGATTCACAACATCACAACAAGCATTTCGGGCCCAAGCTTTATCTGCTTGAGGGTCAAAAGACCAAATTTTCTCTCCTGTGATCGGATTTAGAGCAAAAACTACGCTCCAAGGCGCTGAAATAAACATCATTCCATCAACAACGATTGGAGTTGTCTCATGGCCTCTGTTTGTGCCTGTTTCAAATGACCACGCAAGACCTAAGCCTGCAACATTAGAATCATTAATATCTTTTAAAGGGCTAAAGCGAGATTCATCATAAGTTCTTCCGTGCAATAGCCATGATTCATTTTCCGAATCTGCATTGAGAACTCTCTGAAAATAGCTATTTTCTTGAGAGCAGCTAGAAGAAAATAGGAAACAGCAATTATTGATATAAGTAAATATTTCATAAGACTAATATAACAAAGCCCAGCTAGGAGAAGAAGGCGTAAATTTCTATAACTTAAAATAATTTTTTTCATCAATTCAGGATCATTAGCTACTACTGAAGCAATTGATTTTATCGACTATATTTTAATTAAATTATTAAGCTATAATTTGCTTGCATGGATAAATTTTCTTACCTTTCTCAGGACCACCTTGAGCAGTTAAATCAAAATGGGGTAATAATCCTGCCTAACCTTATCCCTGAAAATATAATTGATGAAATTAAAAAGGACACTTTGCCTTGGTTCAAAAAAACAAGTTTTAATAATCGATACTCTTCCCTAATCATTGGAAGCAATCAATGGATAGAACATGTCGGCCTATGTAGCTTAAAGGCTCTGCAGGTTGCATTAGATAAAAATTTAATTAATTTTTTAAATAATTACTTTGGATCTTATCCATCAATTGGGTCGCTATCAGTACAAAAAAAAATATTTGCAGAAAAAGGTATTCCTCTTCATAGTGATTTAGGTGATGGTTTGGCTATGTTCATTTATCTTACTGGACCAGATAAAAAATATGGTGCTACTGAGTTCATTAAGAAATCGCATCTTACTGAGATTAAAAGAAACTTTACAGCTCAAAATAAGGTTAATGATGCTACATATATTGATTTAGAAAAATCTCCATTCTCTTCTAAAGATATCCTAGAAACACATGGCGGAGTAGGAACAGCCGTTATCTTTCAACGATCTATCTGGCATCAATTACCAAAATTCTCTCACGCTGGAAGAGAAATTCTTATGGTTGATTATTTCAAGAAATTTTCTCCTGCAAAGGATCATTTAATTAAAAAAAGTAAAGAGAACAAAGATGAACGATTTTAAGCAACAAATGCCGCAATTTGATATCGATCCTAAGAAGATTGGTAAATATGTAGCGATGGGAGTAGTAGGACTAGTTTTGGTTGTATTATTCAACCATTCCATCAGGAACTTTTTGACCTTTAAAAGAAGTTCCTTTTATATAACTACCATATTTTGGGTCGTTAAAATTCCAACCTGTTAAGGAAGATTTATTATTGTTAGTTGAGTTACAACTAACTAATAAAATCAAACTAAGTAAAAACAGTGGGTGGTCATAATTATATTTTACACCAAAAAAATATTTGGTAGGGATGGAGGGAGTCGAACCCCCACGCCTTTCGGCACTTGGTTCTAAGCCAAGCATGTCTACCAGTTCCATCACATCCCCGTAAAGAAAAAGAATTATATTACAGAATTCAGAAATGTTAAGTAGTTTTATTGATATGGGAATTTTTAGAAATATGGAATCTCATTCTTTCTTTTTCTGTGAGCCATTAATAAGACTATCATTAAGAAAATTTCTCCAAGAAGTACACAGAGACCAAATACATTAAAGCCTTCATAGAAAAAGCTCACCAATCTACCAAGTGCAATAAAACCCATAATGTATGCAATAACTACAGCAATTGAGAGAGAGTTATAAGAGAACGTAAATCTAACCAAAAGATATGAATAAGCAATAAATGAACCGGCAAATAAGGACCTAAACTCTGATGCAGTCTCAGGGTTTGTTGCAAGAACAGGAATGAATCCTAAATCAGATAAATCAGGTTTAAACATTACGTAACAACCAATTACAAACAAACAAAGGGCTGAAAATAAAATAGAAATCTTTAGCATTTAGAGGACTCCTAGAACAAAAAGAGCCAGAAAGAATGCAACAACTCCCATAGCCAACCAAAAATAAAGCTCTTTGGTATTGCCAAATCTGTAGGCATTGATTGCAAGCCCCCAGCAATACAAAGGTGCAAGGGTAATAATGATTGAGCTAATAAGAATGGCGATTGGAATAAATGCCAAAACTAAAAATAACTGTAGAGCTAATTTATTCATGATTATAGGGGAACATATTTATCCTAGGCCTGTCAAACTGACTATGTTGTTTCAAGCCAGATTGGAGAAGTCCAAGCTCGTTCTTGAATAACTTTGGGTATTGATGCATCTGAGTCTGCCTCGCAATATTCTGGATTTTGTAAGCAAAGATTGTGAGACCATCGACAAGATTTATTCGCTACTACTCTAACGTAATAGTAAGCATTTTCAGAGCTATTAAAATTAGGATCATTCCACACACTGCACATGGCCTTCTCTCCAGATCCAGTAACTTCACAGTTAGCAATATCTAGTTTGGATTGAGCATTAGTCACACCAACATCATGAACGGTGGTGAGGAGCTCACCATTTCTAACAACACCTTTAACAACTTGAAGTTTTTCAATAAATTGATCTTTGATAGAACTATCAGCACTTGCGGAAATAAAAATTGATGGCTGGGAAAGAGAATCTGAGGCAATCGTTCCACCCATTGGCGTTGCGTTAGCGTAAGCATAAGAAATATTATCAGGGTTTTTGCACAAGTTTTTATCTAGGTTATCGCCAACAAAAAAACGAACAATAAAGCGTGGGCCAGATGTTCCGTAAACTTCTTTGCGCTGAAAGGCATCAAAAATAGCGCTCCTAGAATTCTCTTCTGCCCAAGCCACAGCTAAGCCTCCAGGATTAAACTCAATATCATCTGGTAAGCCCTCAGGGATTGATGATCTAAAAGATTTGCCGGCACCACCATGACCTTGAAATGAACTTTCATCAACAGCGCCCGGTGTTCCTAAGTGAGTGTCAGTACTGGCAATGACCCCAAACTTTAAAGGATTAATTGACTGTCTGTCTTGAGATAACAAGCCTTTACCCAATGCCTCTCTCACAAAACTAGAGTCAGGCGATGAGGAAAGATCATTCTGAAATTTTGAACGAAAGTCTTTGTAGGGAAGTTGCTCGAAATTACACAAGGGATCATTGAGATCAACATTGCACTCAGAACTTCCTTTGTGCTGAAAGATTTCTACCAGCGGCTCTTTTGTGCTTTGGATTAATATCTCATCTTGATCAGGCTCTTCAAACATATAACCATTGCTTAAGTTTGAATTGTGAGGAATCACCACATAGTCGCAGTTCTCAGAACAGGTTTGATCTAAAAGATTCCATAGCCCCTTTCTAGTTGGGGCTTCATAAAAACTTACTGGCTCCATCGGTACATTTGAATTATTAAAAATAATATTGCGATGAAGGTTATTGCCTGAGTATGCTGCGCCAGTCCATTCATATCCTACAAAAGAAGTGAACTTACAATTGCTCGTTCTGTCATAGTGTTTCTCTGCAGCCTGAATGGTTTCTTGCCATGGAGCTTGAGCAGCGTCTAAGCAGAATTCTCTTGATTCACCACAAAACCCTAAAGGTTTTCTCATGCTGGCTTTAGCGTTCATATAAAAGTAAGACAATTTGGGGAAATTGCGATATGCCTTGCACTGCAAGCTGCTATATTTTGATGACTTGTTATCTACACACATCCTTACTTCACCAAGAAGTTCTGCATGATCTGTCACGGCAGCAAAATCTAAAGGCTTGTTCAGTCTAGATCTGCGTGAACTGGTCCCATCGGGGCTATAGGGTTGAAGATACAAAGATTGGCCCTTTGCATACCTATATGCGTCATCTGGAGTATTAAGTGTGCCTTGTGTATTCGCATCTAGTGAGAGAGCTGTATGAACATGCAAATCTCCAAAAAGAGGTATGCGATTTTGTACGTGGACATCGCATGGTATTCTATCTTCAGCTAGGTATGACTCCCTCTCATTAGAATCAATAAATTGCGATGAAAAGGTAAAGCAAAGTAAAAAAAATATTTTTTTCATGTTAAATAGATGTCTAAAAAAAACGGCAACCTAAGTTGCCGTTTTAATATAAGTCTTAATAGACCAACTTATTAAAAGTTGTATACGAGCTGAGCTCCCATTTGTCTGCCCATATTAGTGTTACCTGCATAGAACTTAGAAGCTAAGCCACTGCCACCAGGTAATGCGTAATCAGAGTAGTACCCTTGAATGTTTGATAGATCAACATCATCTGTAATATTTTTTACAAAGAAGCTGGCATCCCAAACATCATCGGCAGATCTCCACCCAACAATGATATTAGCAAGGTACAACGCTTTGATTTTAACGTCTGAATTAATAGCACTAGTTCGCTCATCTCTCCAACTCACGTTGTATCGAGTGTATCTTTCACCGCCCCAATAAGATGGAACAGTATTATCTAAGTAGAAGTTTAATGATGACTCAGCAGCGTCACTTACTGGTGTGCCGCTAACATCTTGAGTAGCAGCTGCAAAACCAGTGTATGCAGGATTATTTGCATAACCGATAGAACCAGCAGCGTACTCACTGTCATTAGATGAATAGCTTCCACCTAAGACTGTGTTTTCATTTACAACGTATGCGTATTCAATGTCTATACCTGAAACTTCAGCATCGTTATTAGTAAAAATACCGCCTTGTACTTGAGTCACATTACCGGCGCCGGCAGCTGTGTATTCTCTAGCAGAAACGTTGTCCCATTTAGATTGGAAATTATCAATTGTGTAATCAAAGTAAGCAGCATTTATTCTTAATCTGCCATCCATGAATGTTCCTTTCATACCAATCTCAGTCATATCACTTTCTTCTTCAACAAAAGTTAATAAAGATGGATTAACAGCAATAGGAGAGATTGTGAGTCCTGGGCTTCTAAAGCCAGACTCAGTAGTTACATAAAGCAACATATCTTCATTGATGTAATGACCAATTTTAAAACTTCCTGTAGTTGAATCAACGTTAGAGTTTTGATCTGCAGCAGCTATTCTTGGAATAGTTAGACCGCCGCCTAGAGCAGCTGGCAAGAAGAGCAGTTAATGGAAGGTATAGGTTTTGCGCTCTATAACCAACGAGCTCTTGTTCTCTGAAACCAAATTGAACAAAAGTTTTATCAGTTAGATTGTATTTAAAGTTTGCAAAATAAGCCTCTGTTTTGTTGTCCAAAGGAATTTCCATACAAGTTAAAACCCAGCTCTTAGCTGCCATTGAACCTGGAGCAGCTCTTGCAGCTCTACAGGCTTGGTTTGGAGTTTTATAATCAAACCCAACGGCTGGTGTGAACATCGCAGGTGCAACTTCAGTAATACTAAAGGAGCGATCTAAATCAGCAGTTGTAAAGGTCTGAGAGTCTCTTGAGAAGAAACCAATTGTGTATTCAAGCTTGTCGCTGTCTTGATTTGAAATTCTCATTTCAACAGTCTCGATACCTGTATTAGTTCTAACTTCTTGAGGATAACCATACACATAAGCTCCTGCATAATCTCTATCAATAAGGCCCATGGCATCGTTTTGAGAGTTAGAGAATCTTAAAGCAAGTGCATGACTGCCCATATCATAATCAATCATTAGGTTATGAATCTCAGCGCTGTTATTTTGTCTTGGGTTTTGAAAATGCAAAGCTACTCCATCAGTGGCCTTTAGACCACCAGCAGGAATATCGTTGTACGTAGGTCTATTTAAGTAAGCTAACTGAGCTGCTGAACCGGCTGGTGCAAAACCAAGAGATTCAAACAAAGCTATTTGAGAAACATAACCATTGACCACTTGCTCATATGAAGGAGTTCCATTGGAACCTGCAACAGGTTGAGGGTAAATAGAATCTGTTTCACTGTTTTGATACTTAAATCTAACACTCAGTTCATCTGAAGGCTGCCATGAAAGACTTATGCGACCTGAATCAAAACTATGATTTTCATTAACTTGAGTTCTAATGTTTCGAATTTCATTTCCATCACTTGTGTTCCTTAGACCTGCAACCCTAATTGAAAGAGTATCAGTTAAATGAAGATCGCTAGCTGCTTCAACCATTGAAGTCATGTTATCGGCCCACATTGTCTTAACGTAGCCATTTTTCTCGCCACTTCCCACTTGAGCAGATCGAGTATAAATTTGAATTGCTCCAGCTGTGCTAACAACTCCCTGCAAAGTACCTTGAGAACCTTTTAGTATTTCTACACGCTCGGTATCGTACATTTGAGAAAATACGTCTTGAGCTCTAAGAGGAACCTCATCGATGTATCCCTGGATAGGTTGATCGTTTCCGCCATCTGGATCAAGTTTTTGACCACGCATAATAATGGTCGCCCTTCTTGGATCAATTTTAGTAAATTCAACGCCTGAAACAACCTGAGCTAATTCACTCAAATCTCTAATCTGATAATCATCAAGAGTGCTTCCTGATACTGCGTTAACAGTCTGAGCAATGTCCTGTACATTCTCTTCTTTCTTAGTTGCTGTAACAACAACCTCTTCTAGAACTAACTCAGCATCTTGCGCATAAGAATAATTCGGGATTGCAACAAAAGTCACAACAGTTAATAGGCTTAATAGTCTCTTCATGGTTCCCCCCCATAATTGAAGAATGTTTTTATGAAAATATACCTGCTTTTTGCTCAAACCCCAAACTTTTTACTTAAAAGTAAATTTTATTGGTTGGCTGTATTAATGCTTGATACCTGCAATTGTAACTCTTGCATCAACTCATTATTTTGTTTTCTGTAAGAATCAAAGGCCTGAACTGTTTCCTCTAAAAGCAAAAGGTTCCTATTGAGCTCAAGTAATTTAGCCTCTGTGGTGCTATTGCTTTGATTTAATTGAGTAATTTTTTTGGCAGCCTGATTTAATTGTTTTAGTTGCGCATCAATTTTTTGAATATTTTTTTGATCGTTGGTTTGTGTGATCGCAATATCTTTTAATAATTTTGATTGCTTGGACATGTCTAGGGTAAGTTTTGAAATATTCGCTTTATTTCTTTTGTTGCTAAGATCCCATAACTTTCTAATCTCTTTGTCCAGGAATTGCAATTGAGTATTAATATCACTTAAAAATTCAGTGGAGGTAGAATCTGCAAGTTGCAATTGCTCCTCGAGAATCGCAAGTCTTGATTCAACAAGCTCATTGATTTGATTTGATGAACGTGACATTTCACTCACCCAAAGAGACAAAACAAGAATACCGCAAAGCAATAAAACGAATACAACTCCAAGAAATAAACCGCTAGAATTTTTATTTCCCATGGTTTGCTCTTCTTTGGATGCTGAAATTTTAATGGCCATTGTAAGAAATAATTAGCTGGTTAAATTGTATTTAATAATATGTTCTAATATGTGAACTTTAATTATAAGCCTTAACTTAAAACAATTTAATACTATTATGAATTTAGATTTCTCAGACGACCAAAAATACCTTCAAGAAGAAGCAAGAAAATTTTTTGAAAAAGAAGGTGGGCTTGGCAATGCTCGAAATGTTATGGATCAGTCTCAAGATGCGGATCATGAATTGTGGAATAAGATCGTTGAGCTTGGCTGGACAGCCATTAGAGTTCCCGAAGCATATGAGGGGCTTGGGCTTGGTCACCTTGAATTATGTGTCGTAGCAGAAGAGCTAGGAAGATCTCTTGCACCAGTTCCATTTGCATCATCGGTCTACTTTTTTACTGAAGCGCTAATTAAATACGCAAGCGAGGACACTAAGAAAGAATTACTTCCAAAATTAGTTACTGGAGAGGTGGTAGGGACCTACGGAATTGCGGAAGACTCTCATCAAGCCACTGAGGCAAACATTCAAGTAAATGCTTCGGCTGATAAACTTAATGGCACTAAAATTGCAGTGCCTGATGCTGGGATGGCATCGCACATGATTGTGGTTGCTAAATCATCTCAAGGAATAGAGTTAAGGCTTGTAGATCTGCAGGACTCCTCTATCATCGTCACGCCTCAAAAAAATATAGATACTTCTAAGTCATTTTATAAAGTTGAATTCAACAACACTCCTTCAACTCTTCTTGGCCAATCTGGCGAGGGTTGGAATTATATTCAGCATCTTCTAGATCAAGCAGCAGTCTTGTTTGCGTTTGAGCAAGTTGGTGGCTCCCAAGCCGCTCTAGATATGGCTAAAGCTTACTCGTTAGAACGATTTGCTTTTGGGCGACAAATTGGATCTTATCAGGCTATCAAACATAAGCTTGCTGATATGTACATTGCTATTACCCTAGCAAAATCAAACTGCTATTACGGTGCTTGGGCATTATCCTCTGAATCTTCTGAACTTTCTCTGGCTGCAGCAACAGCTAGGGTAAGTGCAACAAAAGCTTTTCAATTATGTTCTAAGGAGAATATTCAAACTCACGGCGGTAATGGGTTTACCTGGGAATATGATTGCCACCTATTCTACAAGCGCTCAAAGGTTCTTTCTGTGCTTTTAGGATCAGAGGCTACATGGAAAGAGAAGCTAGTACAAAATTTAGAAAAAACAAACACATTAGTAAAGGAGTAATTTATGGATTTTAACGACACACCAGAACAAGCAAAATTTAGGGCTACATGCAGAGAATGGTTGGAGGCTAATGCGCAACTTAAAGCAGATAAGGTGCATATGAATGTGGAATCTTCTCTTGAAAATCACTTAAAAACTGCGAAAGAATGGCAGCAAAAAAAATATGATGCAGGTTGGGCGATGCTGCATTGGCCAAAAGAATTTGGTGGCATTGAGGCTTCCCCAATTGAAAGAATTATTTGGGGCCAAGAAGAAGCAAAATTTAATGTGCCGGGTGGAATTTTTGAAATTGGTCTTGGTATGTGCGGTCCTGTGATGATGCAGTACTCAACTGAGGAGCAAAAAAATCGATATCTTGCACCTATGGCCCAAGGAAAAGAAATTTGGTGTCAGCTTTTTTCAGAGCCAGCAGCTGGATCAGACGTAGCCGGTTTAAGAAGCAAGGCAGAGAAAGATGGAGATGATTGGATTATAAATGGTCAAAAAGTTTGGACCTCAGGAGCTCACTATTCAGATTTTGGTATTTTAGTGGTCAGGCATGATCCTGATTTGGCTAAGCATAAAGGTCTAACTTTCTTCTTTGTCGACATGAAGTCACCGGGAATAACTGTGAAGCCGATTAAGCAGATCACCGGTCAGTCTGGCAGTGGCTCTGGTTTTAATGAGGTCTATTTTGATGATGTCAGGATACCTGACTCTCAAAGGCTTGGAGAAATTGGAGATGGCTGGAAAGTTGCGATCACAACCTTAATGAATGAGAGACTTGCTGTAGGCGATGCTCGTGGAGCTGATATAGAAGAAGCTTTAACTCTTTCTAAGACCAAAGATGATGCTGGCGAGACATTAATTAAAAATGATGCTGTTAGAGAAAGATTGGCAGACTGGTTCTGTGATGCGAATGGCTTGAAATATACTAAATTTAGAACAATTTCAGCTTTATCTAAAGGCGAGGCACCTGGACCAGAGGCTTCTATTACAAAAATTGTTAGTGCCAACAAACTTCAATCAATTGGAAACTTTGGCATTGATTCAGGGGATATGGCTGGGATGCTTATCGACGATGACAGTGGCATGAGTTCTTTCCAAGGAGCATGGCTAGGCGCTCCTGGGTTGAGAATTGCAGGTGGAACAGATGAGATTCTTCGCAATGTTATTGCTGAAAGAGTTCTTGGGCTTCCTCAAGATCCCAGAGCTGATAAAGGCTTAGCGTTTAAAGATATACCAACTAAGGCGTAAACTTAGAAAGTAATTGAATAAACTCAACATTCTTATTAACTGTTAGTTCTTGACTTGCAATTGCAGTCACAGGATTTTTTAGCCCAGCTAAAATCTGCTTAAATGTGTCTTCTGAAGTGCTGATTTGAAGATCGCATTCATCAGGAGTTTGATTGGTTATCTGAGCAATTTTATTTCTTATTGTAATGGTTATGATAGCTCCAGATGAAAAAGTAAAACATGCATTAGTAACTTCCAATGCTGTAACCTTTGAAGGATTAAGTCGAACACTTAACACCTCAAAAAACATATCAATTGGAACCTCTTTTAACATGCTTGCTTTGGGTCTAACGTCTAGATTCTTGTCTTCTCCATCTCTTAATATTTGCGCCTCACTTAAAAAGTAATTCCTTTTATTTGGATTTGAAGACATTCTGCCAATAAAATAAGCTGCTTTAGCCCTTAAAGCCTTAACTTCTTTGGTTTTGTACTTTTGTGCAATCAACAGATCAGATAGCTCAAGTGCCCATTGCATTTCTTCATTAGTTACTGCCTTTTCTAGCTGCTGAAAAAGATTATCGGAACCGCCGATCATTTCGGACATAAGTTCAGCTTTTTTGGAGATTGAAGTGGGATCAAGTTCAGAAATATTACCTGAGAACCAGCCCAGGTAACCATTAAAGATACTTCTAACCGACCATCTCACTGTGCCATAAAACTCATTAAAAAATGGAGATGAAACAATATTTTGTGGGAGACTTATTTGCTCAATGATCTCCTCAGGGTAAAAACCTAAATTCATTAGTCTGATAGTTTGATCATGCACAAACTGAATTCCATCTCTATATAGGGTTAGAACATCTAGCACATCTGAGCCTGATAAAGGACGGGTATGGCTGGGATATAAATGCTTTGGTTGAAATGAAATCATATGATCTAAACTATTAACCCAGGCACTGACATCTCTGTGTGAAGTGCCTCTAATGGTATAAAGGTTTGGAAAAGTTTTATAAATATTGTCGCCGGGAAATAATGCCTGAAACTCAGGAAGCCAAACAAATATTTGATCATCTGTTTCACCTGGAGCATGGTAAAACTCAAAGGCAATGCCGCTAAGTGTTATTTTTAATTCGTCTTTAAATGTTAGGGTGGGCTTCACGTAACCAGGAGCACTTTTTCCAGCACTGAGAAATGGACCTATTCCCACATTAACTACCTCTGATTCTGGTAATTGAGTGCCGAACATTTTTGAAGAGCGAGATGAGATGATGGGATTTAAAATACCAAAAAGTTTCTCAACTGCTTTTGCTGTTGAGTCATGAGCAATAATTAAAGGTGCATCTAATTGCTGGTTAACAAAGTAACTTGCGCCCAAAGTGTGATCTGCATGATTGTGGGTATAAATAATTGCAGAGATTGGATTGCTGTTAATTGCTTGAAACTTTGCATACACTTTTTCTGCTTGATACACACTGTCAGTAGAGTCGATAATAATATTGCCTTTATCGCCCTCAACCATATAAGAGTTAGCTATTCCAAAACCAACCGCTGCATGAATACCATTTTCATATGAATAAATATTTTGTGTAAATTCTTTGGAGTGTTCGTATAGATTTTGTACCAACAAATCATCATCGTTAGGCTCAACAGCTAGTGGCTCTGTTTTTGAGCAGGAGATAAAAAGACCACCTATAATAAATAGATAAAAAAAATTTAAAAATAATTTCATGAGCTTCTCCTAATGCCGATACATCATAGCGTTTTTAACAATCCATTTGAAACTAAACGGCAAGAGATCGATTGGATTGATGGTTTGCCATACTCTCCTAGCTATGACGATAGATTTTTTCAAGCCGATGCAATTAAAGAAATTAAAGATGTTTTTATAACTCCCAATAATCTTGAGGATCGATTCAAAGAATCTGAAAAACTTAGCATTGGGGAATTGGGCTTTGGATTTGGTTTAAATTTTTTTGTCACTGCAATGATTTGGAATCAATCTAAATGCAAGTCCTCTTCTGAAGTCTTAAATTATGTTTCCATCGAAGAGGCCTTGCCGTCGAAAGAAGAAATCTCTAAAGTGCTGAAGAATTTTCCAGAACTTTGTGAAATTGGTAACTATTTTTTAAGTCAATATTTACCCATACACAATGACATGCAAAGAATAGAGTTACCTGAATTAAATATTCGGCTCACACTTATTCAAAATAATGCAGAACTTGCTTTGCAGAACCTTCTGGGATTTTCAAACAACCTAATAGATGCCTGGTATTTAGATGGGTTTGATCCAGCGAAGAATCAGGCTATGTGGAATAGCTCAGTTAGCCAGCTTGTTGCTTTATTATCTTCGAATCAGGCAACCTTTGGGACTTTTACATCAGCGGGATTCGTAAAAAGAAACTTCACAAAATTTGGTTACGACGTCTCTAAGGTTAAGGGGTTTGGCAATAAAAGACATAAACTCATTGGAAAAATTTTACCTAGAAAGCATGCTCAAAACTCCTCTTCTAGTGCACTATTAAAGATTGCCATAATCGGCTCAGGCATTGCTGGCAGTAGCGCCGCTCATGCTGCTGCGAATCATGGAATGCAAGTCGATGTATATGAGTATGGCCAAGAAGCTGCATGCGGCACTTCAAGCAATCCAGTTGCAGCCATGTATCCTAGATTTTCTGCAAACAATAGTTCCTATGCTCACTTGATTGCTCAAAGCTACTTTTTTGCCGATCGTCTTTACTCGAAATTTCAAAATGAATACAAAAGAACTGGGCTGCTTTTCTCGCATTTTAATGAATACCAAGAAGATTGGCTGCAACAAATGATAGAGCTAGATAGAAAGGATATTTTTCAACAGTTCACTGAGGCTGAAATGAAAAAAGAATTTAAATTAGAATCTAAGGGCTTAAAAGTTTTGCAAGGTGGGTATCTTTTTCCTCAAGCACTTTGCCAAGCTTTGCTTAGACATGAAAAGATTAAAATTTATACAGAGCATTGCTTTGAAAATACCTATGAAAATAATTCCAAAATATCTTTAAATTTTTTAAATCAAAAAAATAATAATCAATACGATGCAGTTGTAATTGCAAGCGGCGCAGGATTATTGAATGTAATGCCGAGTTTAAAAATTTCAAAGGGTCAGCTTGTAGGTTTAAAAAATAGTCGAGATATTGCTTGTTCACTTCCAATTAATTCCGAGGGATATATCTTGCCCTCTATTGATGGCGTGACATGGATTGGCTCCACTCATCAAAAAGATTTTCAAGATCTTCTCCCCTCTTCTGAAGCAACCAATGATTTAATTTCACGAACAGAGAGAAATTTTAAAGTTAATTTAGGGTCTGTTGATGGGGCATTAACGGAGGCGCGACTCAGGCTAGGTAGCAAAGACAGACTGCCCATTGCAGGTAAAATATCTAATGATCAAAATATCTATGCTATCGGCGCTTTGGGCAGTCGTGGATTTAGCTTAGCACCATTGATGGGAGAGCTCATCGCCTCTCAAATAAGTCAGTCCCCAAACCCGGTTTCTACTGGAATTGCCTTATCAATCGATCCAATGAGATTTATAGATTAACCAGAAGATTTTCTATCAATAACTCTGCTGAAGGCATATCTACTGGAGCAAAACTTGATCCCTTTCTCCATTTTGTTAAACCAGTCCATAAAGTTTTATCTTGATCAACATCTTTGATAGAGATTCGTAAATAAAACTCGGGTACGGTATTAATGCGGTCAGTGTCATATAAGTATGATCTATGAATTGGATAGCCGTAGTAACGGAAATCATCAACTTTAATTTTATCTTTACTATCAACACTAAGCTCAATAATAATTGGGGCATCTAAAGAAGATTGATGTCCGGTACCCTCAAGATAGTTTGTAACTGCCTCACCCAGATTTTCGATCAAAATAGGGTCCATCTCAACTGGTAAATTATCCCGATTTAAAGATACTGAAAATTTAGTCTCGCCTTCAAGTTGAAAATTATCTCTGCTGTTTAATTCTATAAATGGTGAAGAAGTACAGGCCGAAAAGAAAAATAATATACCGGCAATAAATGGATACATTTTATATGTCATTTGTAATAGTAATCTGTTGTTAATATGTCTAATATAATGCATTTACTTTCCATGAAAAGCTATGTTTGAATTAAAAGAATCCAAAGAAATTGAATTACTAAATGTGAATGCACAGATTTATCAGCATTCTAAATTTAATACTCAACACATTCATTTAGATTCTCCTAATGATGAGAAAGTATTTATGGTTGCATTTCGCACCATCCCAGAAGATTCGACTGGCGTAGCCCATATTTTGGAACATACCTCTTTGTGCGGTTCTGAGAAATATCCAGTTCGCGATCCTTTCTTTATGATGATCAGGAGATCATTAAATTCATTTATGAATGCTTTTACCTCAAGTGATTGGACGGCTTATCCATTTGCGACTCAAAATAATAAAGATTTTCAGAATTTACTTGATGTTTATGTAGATTCAGCTTTCTTTCCTAAATTAGATCCATTGGATTTCTCTCAGGAAGGCCACAGATTAGAGCTTGACTCCAATCAAAATCTTGAGATAAAGGGTGTGGTTTTCAATGAGATGAAAGGTGCTATGAGCTCGCCAACAGACCAATTATGGCACGGGATGTCAAAACATCTTTTTGAAGAAACTACCTATCATCACAATAGCGGTGGAGATCCAGAAAAGATTATTGATTTAACGCATGAGGATTTAGTTGCTTTCCATCAAAAACACTATCATCCAAGTAATGCAACTTTTTTTACATTTGGTAATGTTGTAATTGATGAAATTCATGATCATTTAGAACGGAATGTATTTGAGAAATTTACTCCAGCTTCGCAAAAGCTAATTATTCAACCCGCTAAAATATTTACAGCTCCAGTGAGTGCTCAAGGCACCTATCAACCCCTACCAGGCGATGAAGATAATCATCATGTAGTTATAAGCTGGCTGATCGGAAACAGTCATGAGCCACTAAATTTATTAGAAAAGTATTTTATGTCAAATATTTTGCTTGATAATTCATCCTCCCCTTTAAGAAAAGCTTTAGAGCAGAGCGATCTTGGGAAATCCCCTTCCCCATTTCTTGGCATTGAGCCGAGCAATAAAGAAATTGTCTTTATGGCAGGTTTAGAAGGCGTTGCTGCTGATCAAGCAAAAAATGTTGAAGAATTGATTCTTTCAACGCTGCAGGATTTAGTCAAAAATGGTGTTCCCAAAGAATTAATTTCTTCTGCACTGCATCAGCTTGAAATTGGTCAAAGAGAGATATCTGGTGGCGGAATGCCATACGGGTTGCAATTAATGCTTGGATGCATGAATGCATGTATTCATTATGATAATCCAATATCGATGCTAGATTTAGATGAAAACTTTACCAAGCTCAAAGAAAAAATTAGCAAAGAAGGTTACATAGAAGGCCTAATTGAATCTGCTTTGCTTACGAACTCTCATCGATTAACTTACGAGCTGAAGCCGGATTCAAGATTTAATGACAACCTTGAGGAGTATTTCTCTTCTACACTAAAAGAAAAGGAAGAAACTCTTACAGATTTAGATAAAAATAAGATTAATAAGCTTGCTGATGATCTAAAAGCGAGACAAGAGGCAGATGATGATGCCAGCCTTCTTCCAAAGGTCACCATAGAAGATATTCCTCTTAAAAGAGAGTATTCACAATCAAATGCATTAGTTGGCAACAGATCAATTTATGAAGTTGGAACAAATGGGCTGGTTTATTCAGATTTTCTGTTTCCGTGCAGTAGCTTAACTAATGAAGAATTATTATTTTCATCTTTATATACATTTATTATTACTGAAGTTGGTATCCAAGATAAATCATATGAAGAAATTCAAGCTCACCAATCAAAAATCAGTGGCGGTATAAGCGCAGCAATAAAACTTCAAACCAAAGAATCTTCAGAGCCAGGAACATTATTTTTGAGCATTGCCTCAAAATGTCTCGAAGAAAATTTTAATGCCATGGAAGAGTTGATATTCAATACCATAAAATCTGTGAGATTCGATGAAGAGAAGAGAGTATTAGATTTATTGAATATCTTTGTTGCTAGAAATGATGAATCATTGAATCAAAATGGTCATTATCTGGCAATGAATTCAGCAGCCAGCTCATTAAATACTTTAGCAACTACTTCTTTTCATCTATCGGGCTTACAGATGATTCACCGCACCAAAGAATTAATTTCAAAGATTCAGCTAGACGGAGATGCCAGCTATATTATTAATATTCTTCAAAATATTCATGGCAAAGTCTCTAGCAAACCACACAAAATTTTTACTGCTTGCTCAAAAGATGCCTTAAAAAATAAATTAGAAGAGTTTGAAGCATCTCAATCGAAGCAAGAACAGCAGTTGATTGATGCGACTAAGTCTCAAATAGCTTGGATCACAGGCTCTCAAGTCTGCTACTGCGCTCAAGCTTTTGCAGGGGTGGCAAGAGAGCACCCTGATTCTGCAGCTTTGTCTGTCCTAGCAACCGTTTTAAGAAATGGATTCCTTCATACTGCAATTAGAGAAAAAGGTGGTGCCTATGGTGCTGGTGCCTCAAATGATAATGCTACTAATACATTTAAATTATTTTCATATCGAGATCCTAAATGCAAAGAAACGTTTCAGGCCTTTGAAGATGCAATTTCATGGGCTAAAACCTCAATTAATGAGCAGCATTTGGAAGAAGCTATTTTGGGCGTTGTCTCTTCGATAGATAAACCGTTGTCTCCGGTTGGTGAAGCAAAAAATGATTTTAACTTCAATCTAGAGGACATCAACATAGACGATCGCCTAGCCTTTAGACAAAGGATTATAAATTGTTCAATAGAGGATCTAGTCAGGGTAAATGAAAAATATCTTACCAAAGAGTCTAAAAGATCAATTTTGGCCGGCGAAAGTTTTAAAGATCAGGCCAAGGAATTAAAGCTAGAGATATTAGAGGTTTAGCTTAAAAAAAGAAGAATCTCTTCCTTTTCAGTTCCTTAGCGCAGCCCCAATATTGTTGTTGATACATCTCTGATCTAGCTTGAACTCTATCGGCTACATTGATGAGCCATTGCTTCTTACGATACGTCTTTTTTTTAAATCCTCCGTAACCCTCATGATATGCAAGATACAAAGAGCGTGCATCAGTGGCTGAAAAGCCTTGATAAAAACCTTTGCTGGCATACCAGCCCGCAAAATCTGCTGAATCAGCAAAATCAGTTCGACTCGACCATGTGTTGCCAGTTTCATTTTGGTACTCTTCCCAAGTATTTTTTAAAGCCTGCGAATAGCCTAAAGAAGATGAGGGGCGAAACCAAGGAATAAAGCCAAGCAGCTTTTTTCTTTCTGGTCTAATTTTTGCTTGAAAACTAGATTCTTGATGAAAAAAAGCCATTAAAACATAGGGAGGTAATTTCCATCTTTTTTCAGTCTTGATTGCTGCCTTATACCAACTTTTCTTTTCTTTAAAAATTTTACAGATATCGTCTGGTTGCTCAGGCGGAGAACTTACACAAGATACGAGCAAGAATGGTAAGAGAATAGCAGCTCTAAAAGAATTTTTTTGGATCATTTAAAAAACTACCTATGTCATTTTCTTCTAAGATTTTAACATCAAGCTCTTTTGCTTTGGTAAGTTTAGAGCCAGCATTTTCTCCAGCTACTAGATAGCTAGTATTTTTTGAAATAGAGGATGTAACTTTTGCCCCATTTTCTAAAAGTATATCTTTTAGTTCATCACGTGACATTGAGGTCAATTTCCCCGTAATAGCAATTTGCAAGCCTCTTAGTTTACTGCCCTCTTCATCCTTGGATTTAGGCAAGATGATCTCCAGTAATGGCAAGAGATTCTCTATAATTTCTTGATTACCTCGTTCACTAAAGTAGTCCTTAATTTTTGAAGCAACTCTTGGACCTATGTCTTGGATTGTTAACAATTCTTCAAAAGTAGCATCAGATAACTCATTAAATTCTCCAAAATGCATAGCAAGGTTTCTAGCAGTTGTTTCTCCAACCTCTTCAATTCCAAGCGAGTAGACGACTCTAAAAAGATCAACCTTAGAGGCAAGGCGAATTGACTTAATCAAGTTATCAACTGATTTTTCGCCGAAACGTTCCAGTGATGCTAGTTGGATGCGATGTTCCTCAAGTTTAAAAATATCTGCATACTCTTTCACAAATTTCTTTTGAATTAATGTGGCCAGTATCTCTTGACCCAGGCCATCTATATCCATAGCTTTGCGAGAAACAAAATGTGTAAATTTACCTTGAATGATTTCAGGACATAGATTGTCTCCTGAGCATTTAATAAAAGGGCTGTTAATTTTTTTCTCATCTATTACTAGCCCTTGAGAAGAGTGATTTTCAATATATTCATTGGCCTCATATAGACTGGAAAATTTCTTTAATAGCTTATTATCCGAGCTTAAGACATGCCAATCAGATTGAGAATTAGTAACCACCTTAGAATTGCAGCAAGGGCAAGATTTAGGAATTGAGACTGACAATCCCCTGGATTTTTTTAAAGGTATTACTCTTATCATCTTGGGAATAACATCGCCTGCCCTTTTAATGACTGCTTGATCTCCCACTCTTGGATCAAGTCTTTGCAACTCATCTATATTATGAAGGGTACATTTACTCACATTAACTCCACCAACATTAATAGATTTAAGCTTAGCCACAGGAGTAAGTATCCCGGTTCGGCCCACCTGAAAATCAATACCAACAATTTCTGTGGTTGCCTCCTCTGCTGGAAACTTATGCGCGATAGCCCATCGGGGTGAACGTGCAATTTCACCTAAATTGTTCTGCATGGCAATATCAGCAACCTTGAATACCACGCCATCTATCTCAAAAGGAATTTTGTCTCTACTGCGTTCTATTTCTTGAAAGTACTCTAAACATAGCTCTATTGAATCTACAGATCTATTTAATTGATTAACAGGCAGACCCCAACCAGCAAAGCTTTTAAATAGTTCTTCTAAAGAAGTAAAAGTACTGCCATCGCATGCCCCAATACCATGAGCAAAGAAGGCCAATGGTCTTGAGCTGGTAACCATTGGATCAAGCTGTCTCAGGCTACCTGCAGCAGCATTTCTTGGATTTGCAAAGACTTTTTGATCCTCTAGTGCAGCAGCACTATTGAGGTTTAAGAAATCTACTTTACTAATAAAAATTTCTCCTCGAACCTCTATCATCTTCGGAAAGGCGTCATTAGATTCTTTTAAAGCCAGGGGAATAGATTTTAAAGTTCTAATGTTGGATGTAATGTCTTCTCCAACGGTTCCGTCCCCTCGAGTGACGCCTCGAATTAAAATACCATTTTCATAAACCAAAGATATTGCCGCACCGTCCATCTTAGGTTCGCAAAAATATCTTAGCTTAGGAGCATCAGAAAGGTTCTTAATTATTCTTTCATGAAAATCATAGATATCTTTTTCATTAAAAGCATTTGCTAGAGATAGCATCTGCTTGCGATGTGAGATGCTTACAAAATCAGTCTCTGGCTTTGTTCCGACTCTTTGTGATGGAGATTCTGAGGTAATCCATTCAGGGTTATCTATCTCTATTTTTAACAAATTTTGAAATAATGCATCGTATTCACCATCAGATATTTCTGGATCATCAAGAATATAGTAAGCATGATCGTGATTACGAATATCATTTTGTAGTTTTTTATATTGCTCCTGACTGCTACTCATTTTATGAAATTTTACGCATCGACTTAATATGACTGATTTCTTGAGCCTTAGATTTATAGTGCTCTATCATTTGTTTGCTTAAAGGTGCTCTATTCTGATCACATATGCTGGCATGTAATTTTTCTGAAATATTGGTTGCAGCATCAAGCATCTTTTCGAGCCCTTTAAGAGGATCTCGAACCTGATAAAGATCTAGCGCCATAAACAAAATATGAGTTTGAGTGCCTAATTCTAGAACACCTGGATTAATTCCACTTGCAACTCTAAAAATCTCTGCACTGCTTTCATCACGATAACTCAAGAATCCATCAACATGCCTTGCATCTAAATTTTTAAAGAGCATTAATACCTGATCAATATCAAAATTTGATTTGTCCAAAGAGATTAAATTAAGAATGATGAGCGCTTGATCTATTGATTCTTGATCATCGCTATCATCAAAACTCAAGGTTCCTTGCTCTGCATTGCCATCAAATAGCATAGATTCAGAATCCTGAATGCTTGTCTGCGAAAGTTTTCTAGTAAAAAATTGTTTAAAAAATATATATAAAATAAGAAGAAAAGCCAGCAAGGCAGCAACAATCAAAAAAACTTCTGAATTAGAAACCATCAAGAAGCGGCTAATTTGAGCGCTTCCTTAACATCAACGGACACAACCCTTGAAACGCCTGCTTCCTGCATAGTGACACCCATTAAGTGATCGCTTTTTTCCATAGAAATCTTGTTATGAGTAATAAAAATAAATTGAACTCTATCCGACATTTCCTCAACCATGGCAACAAATCTAGTAGCATTTAAATCATCTAATGGAGCATCAACTTCATCAAGCAAGCAAAAAGGTGCAGGGTTTAATTCAAACAAGGCAAATACTAATGATAATGCTGTCATTGCCTTTTCACCTCCAGAGAGCTGAGAAATTGTTGCATTCTTTTTCCCAGGTGGCTGAGCTGTCAATGTAATGCCAGAATTGAGAGAATCGCCTTCGAGTAATTCTAAAGAAGCCTTTCCGCCACCAAATAATTTAGGGAAAATCTCCTGTATTTTAGAATTTACTGCATTAAAACTTTCGTCAAACTTTAATTTGGATTCTGCGTCTATTTTCTTGATAGCGCCCTGCAGTTTTTCAAGGGCCTCATTTAAATCTTCTAGCTGAGCGTTTAGCTCTTCCATGCGCTGAGACTCCTCTGCAATTTCATCGGGTGCAGCTAAGTTAATAGCGCCAAGTGAAATAATCTTGGCTTGAACGCCTGCAAGGGACTGCTCAAGATTAGAAATATCCATACCCTTAAACTCTTCAGGGTTGATATCTCCTATGGCAATGCCTGCTCTTGTAAGTGCTTGCGAAGCATTATCAAGGTTAACCTCAAAGGTTCTGAAATCTAACTTTAAATTATTTGACTGTTCCTCAAGAGCCCTAAGATCTAATGCAGCTATAGACTTCTTGTTCTCAGTTTCTCGAATAGACTCATCCACCTTAGATTGCTTTTGTCGAATGGTATTTAATTCACCCTCAGCAGAGGCGCTTTTTTGAATTAAGATGGCTAGCTCTTGATCAGCTTCATTTTTTTTAAGCTCAGTTTGTTGAAGTAACTCTGTGAGGTTATTTTGCCTAGAAAGATACTCATCTGGTGCTGCCAAGTTAATGGATGAAAGGGCTGAAATGCTGCTTTGAATTTCTGCAAGAGAACTCTCTAGGTTCGCTAGATCAAGTGAAGCAAAGTCCGATGGATTGATTTCTGAAATTTTAACCTCAGCTTTTTCTAAAATAATAGATGCATTTTCTAGATTAACCTCAAAGGTTCTAAGATCTAGTTTTAAATTATTTTTCTGAGATTCCAGAGATCTTAACTCAATTGATGAGCCTGATTTCAACTCCTCAGATTTTCTGATCAACTCATTAACTTCCGATTTCTTGCTTTTATAACTATCGAGACTCCCTTCTGATTCCACCTTCTTGGCTGAAAATAATACTAACTCTTTTTCAATCTGAGATTTCTTTTCTGCTGTTTGAAGAAGTGTTTCCTCGAGTCTATTTTGCCGCTGCAAATATTCATCAGTCATACTTTTAGATTGGTCAGAGGCAATCTTTAGGATGCTGGTAAGCGCTGCTTTTAACTCCAAGGCTTTAGACTTAATAGAATCACCATTTGAACCAAGATTGCCAAGAGATTCTAAAATGTTATCAAGCAAGTTCATTGCTTTTTCTTTAGGGCTTAAATTTTCTTGATTTGACTCTTTTTCAAGCGCAGCTTGATAGCTTGCTTTTGCTCTCTCTAAATCACTTAGTGACTGAGCTTCTAATTTCTCTAAATTTTGAAGGTTGGCTTCTTGTCTGGCAATATCAGTGCTGATTGAAGAAAAAGTACTCTGGGCTTCATCAAAACTTGCAGAAAGCGAAGCGTGATCATTTTTAATTTTCTCAATGGTTCCTTGATGTTTTTGAACCTCGTCTGATTTAAGTAGGATACTTGATTCAAGATCATTAATTTGAATTTCTAGTTTCTGCTTTTGCTCATTGGCTTGTAGGGCTTTAAGGATAGCAATATTTAGTTTAAGTTCATTTTCTTTTGGGTTTAATGTGTCGAATGATGACTCTTTCTCAATAGCCCTAGAATAACTTTCCTTAGCGGTTGCGAGGTCAGCTTTTGTTTGTGACTCTGTCTTGTTTAAATTTTGAATATTAGCTTCGTATCTAGCTATGTCTGCTCCAATCGAATAAAAGTTTTTTTGCGCTATCTCAAAGGCCGATAAAACTGATGAGTGCTCAGTTCGAATTTGATCAATCGTTGATTGTTGAGTCTCGACCTCAGCTGACTTTACAGTAATTTGATTTGCCAAAGAGGATATCTGTGATGACAGCTTATCTTTTTGTGCCTTAGCGCTAAGACTATTTAAGATAGATATATTTAACTTTAAATCCCTCTCTTCAACCTGAAATTTCTTATATTTTTCAGCAGCATTAGCCTGATTTTGCAGTCTATTTATCAATCGTTTAATTTCATCTCTGATGTCCAAGACTCTTGATAAATTTTCTTTTGTTTTTTTGATTCGCTGCTCTGTTTCTTTTCTTCGTTCTTTGTATTTTGAAATGCCAGCAGCTTCCTCTATAAAGGTTCTCATCTCCTCAGGTTTGGCGCTAACAATTTTGGATACCATCCCTTGCTCAATAATTGCATAACTTCTTGGCCCGAGACCTGTTCCTAAAAAAATGTCTTGAACATCTTTGCGTCTGCATGAGGTATTGTTAATAGAGTAGTTAGATTGTCCATCTCTGGTCATCAATCTCTTGATGGAAATTTCATTATATTTTGCGTATTCCCCACCTAATTTGCCCATTGAGTTATCAAATGATAATTCAATGCTGCATTGACCTGAGGGCTTTCTTAAATCTGAACCATTGAAGATGACATCTGACATAGAGTCACCTCTTAAATTTTTAGCTGAAAGTTCGCCTAAAACCCATCTCACAGCATCAATGACATTTGATTTACCGCATCCATTGGGACCAACAACAGCGACCATATTTGTGGGGAAAGATATCCTCGTGGGGTCCACGAAACTTTTGAATCCAGCCAGTTTAATGTGTTTGAGCTGCATTAAATTTATCCTTTTCCCATTTTAAACTATTGTTCCTTTTTTAACCATTCGTTAGCATAAATAAATACTTGTTCTTCGTTATTTTCAGAGTACTTCAAATCAAGCGTCTTAAATATATGAAACGTATTTTTTGAGCAAAAAACAACTAGTTCTAGTTGAATAATCTCCTGATATAAAAAAGCTGACGGAAGATCAAAACCTTTGACCTGTGCATCAGATTTATCAAGCAATAAGGTCTGGGAAAAATCTGGTGATAAAAAATCTTTTGCCGCGATATTAACATCTGGACCGTTTGGAATAGTAACAACAGCGGTAAGTTTTTTAGCGTTACAACTGGCTGGCTCAGCAGTAACCAATAAAAGTTTTGCATCTCCAATTAAAGGATATTTTGCATCTCTGAGATCTGAAAGTAAGCTGTATATAGAAACTTTAAAGCTTTGATCTTGAAAGCTCGTATTTAAGATTCCTATAATGCTTTCAGAAGAATTAAAAGATTTCATATCTAAGGATTTATAAAAAATCTCAACTCCTAGTAAAAAAGAATCTTCTGTGGAATTCATTGTCGAAATAAACTCATTTAGAGCTACATCTGAAACCTTGAGATCATCTTGAAGCATCTTATATATCTGATCAGATTGATGTGCATTTGCCCATTGACCAAACAAAGGTTTTAAAGAAGTGTGATTTAAAGAAAATGCTCCTAACAATAGAATTGTCAAAAGAAAAATAAGGGGCTTCTGAGGCGAAACTGGACTCAGCAAATAGCTAATAATAGGCAGTGAGCATAAAAATAAGACCGCTAGGAGTATCAACATTAAAGCCTTCTGTTTGATAGAAAAATTAGCATTAAAATTCCTAAAAAAATAAATGGTCCAAACCATAATAAATAATTGGCACCTTCGAATGCTGGCTTATAGTCAGAAGAGGCTCCAAACCTATCGGTGACATAAGCTTTAATTTCTTTATCTGTAGATCCAGCAAGAATTAATTCATATACCTTTTGCTTTAAATCTCTAGATACTGGCACATCAGAGCTGGCAATGCTTCCACTGGTGCATTTAGGACATCTTATTTCAGATATCAAAGAATAAAACCTTTTCTCTTCAACAGAGTTATCAAATTCATAGATCGCATCGGCTGTAAGACAGTTAGCGAAAAAAATACAGCCAAAAAGTGCTATGGCAAGTAATTTCATTGATTACCCATGGTGGCTGCGTTAATTAAAGGAACAAGAGTGGATTGCCATTTTTCTTGATTAAGCTCCCCTTGAATATGGCCAATAATTTGCTGATTAAATATTAAAAAAGTTTCCGGAGCTCCGGTGACTCCTAGATCAAATGCAAGATCGCCTCTTGGATCATAAATTGAAAATATATATGGGTCTCCTCTCTTCTCAAGCCACTGCTCAGCTTTCACCTGAGAATCTTTATAGTTTAAGCCTATGAGTGTAATTTCATTTTTCGATAGCTGCGTTAAAAAGGGATGTTCGACCAGACAAGTAATGCACCAACTAGCCCAAACATTCAGCAAACTAATTCCATTAAATGCAGCCAAATCAATCTCACGATCTTCTAGGTCCTGAAGATCAAATTGAGGAAATTCTTTTGGCTCGAAATACACCAAAGCATCATCCTGATCAGTAACTAAAATCGTACCGTAAGTGATCAAAACTATTAATGGCAACAAAATAATTAAGGATCTATAGATTGCACTCATAAAATTTTCTTTTTAAATATTGTCATTAGAATTCCAATTACCATTAAAGCAGAAGAGAACCAAATCCACTTTATAAAATAATTAATCTGCAAGCTAAAGGTCCAGCTACCATCATCTAACTGATCACCTATTGTGAGGTAAGTGTCTTTTAAAACTGTAGCGTGGATAGCTGTCTCTGATGTAATCTGTCCTCTTGCAAAGTACTTTCTTTTTTCAGGATTGAGAAAAATAGGCTGTCCATCATGAACAATGAATATTTCTGCCGAAACAACATCATGATTTGAGGCTTTTATATTTTGTAGATCTAAAAATTTAAATTCTGAGATTGAATTATTAATAAACTGTTGCTCGCCAAGAAACAAATTTATATTTTTTTGATAACTTAAGATGCTATTCATTGACACAGCAAAGAATAGAAGACCCAGGCCTAAATGAGCAACAAAACTACCTTTATTAATATATGTCTTATTTTTTAAGGATATGACGCCTTTCAAAAGATAGCTAATTATTATCAGTAAGCCGGAGTAAATGCCTATGTAGGCAAGTAATGAGAAAATTTGCACAAAATACCAAATGAAATACAAAATTAGGCTTGATATAACAAAAGTAGGTGTTACTGCGATCAATAGTGTTCGGGCTTGCATACCCCTCTGCCACAATGCTTCCAATGAAATCATAATAAAAATAGATGTCAGAAGAATTAATGGCGCAAAAATAGTATTGTAATAAGGAGGACCTATGCTCACCTTATCTCCATTGATAAATTCAAGAATTAAAGGGTATGTAACACCTAAAAAGATTGAAAAAATAGCAGTTAACATCAAGATATTATTCATAGATAAAAATGACTCTTTAGAGCCAGTCACTATTAATTTTGATGACTGCATATTTGGAAGCCTGTATGCAAATATTCCAAGGGAGATAAGAGTTATAAAACCAGAAAACCCTAATAGATATAAACCTCGCTGTGGATCATTTGCAAATGAGTGGACGCTATCAATAATTCCTGAGCGCACTATAAATGCACCGAATAAACTTAAAGCAAATATTAAAATACCTAAAAACAAAGTCCATGTTTTTAAAATATTAGATTTTGAGGAAGCAAAGAGTGAATGCATAAAAGCTGTTGCTGCAAGCCATGGCATCAGGGCAACATTCTCAACTGGATCCCAGAACCAATATCCTCCCCAGCCAAGCTCATAATAAGCCCACCAACTTCCGAGGGTAATCCCTACAGTTAAAAAAATCCAAGCAATCAAAGACCAATTTTTAATATCTTTCTCCCATGGGTAATGAATATCGCCATGAAAAAGATAGGCTGTAATAAAACTGAAAGATATGACAAACCCTACATAGCCCAAGTACAGCAAAGGCGGATGAATTGCCAGCGCAGGATCTTGAAGTACTGGATTTATATCTGCACCCTCCAAAACACCAAAAGGTAAAATTCTTTCAAAAGGATTGGATGTTATTAAAAGAAATAGTAAAAAACCTAGAATAATAATAGTGAGCATCAACATAGTTCCTTTCTTTAACTGGTGCTGAAAGGAAAGAGACTTTATAAACAATGTGCTCCAAAGAGTTAAAAAAACTATCCATAGGAACATTGACCCCTCATGAGCGCTCCATATTGAAGTGATCTTATAGAATATGGGCAGTTGTGAATTTGAATGATTTGCAATATAGCTAATGGAAAAATCATCAGTAATTGCAAGATAAATATAAAGTCCAAAAGAAATAAAAATTAATAAGCATGACTGATGAAATAATTTATAAGACAGAATATCTTGATTCGCATGTCTGCCTGCTGAGTAAAAAAAGGCATTAAAGATTAAGACCAAAATAAGGCCCAAGGCAGATGCTAATGCTAGAAAATGAGCTATTTCTCCTATCATTTGGGCTCCTGTCTTGCTAGCTCTGGAGGCATGTAGTTCTCGTCATGCTTAGCAAATATCTGCTCTGCAACAAACAACCCATCTGAGTAATATCCCAAAGCAACAACCCCAGAGTTTTCTTTAAATAGATCTGGAGCAACCCCCTCAAAAGAAACAGGTACCTTGGCTTCAAAATCTGTTACTACAAAAAAAATTGTAGTTCCTTCACGCTGGATTGAACCTATCTCAACCATTCCTCCAAGTTTGATGCGATATCCTGGTTTGATTTCTGCTGCCAGCATTTCAGAAGGCGAGTAAAAAAGATCGAGCTTCGAATTCAGTGAAAATAAAACTAGTGAGGTCCCTAGAGCAGACAGAAGAATAATAATAAAAAATTTCTGAAGTCTTTTTTTTCTATTCCGAAGCATTTTCTAATTTTCTCTTAAAGACATTTAACTTACGACGAACAATCAAAAAACTTCCTGCAATTAATGCAAAGGTAACCAAATAAACAGTCCATACATATATTCCATGGCCGTCCATTGTTAAGAAATCATGAAAATCTGTAAAAGAAAAATTAAACATGTGACTGCACCCACTTTTTATTCTTCTCTCTAGTCAAAATATAAAGCTTACTCACGAGAATACCCAGAGCGATCATAGTTAATGCCATGCCAAAGATTGAAATAGTTAAAGGGTAAAGCATGGATGGATCAATAGAAGCTCCATCTGAAATAGAGATAGATGCAGGTTGATGAAGCGTAGACCACCAATCTACTGATTTTTTGATGATGGGAATATTAACAACCCCGACCACCACTAAAATAGACATTAAGCGATCTGCTTTTTCAGCATTGGAGAATGAGCTGTGTAGAGTGATAATTCCTAAATACATAATAAACAAAATCAAAGTAGATGTTATTCTTGCATCCCATTGCCACCAGGTTCCCCAGGTAGGTATTCCCCATATAGAGCCAGAAAATAGAGCTATAAAAGTAATCAGCACTCCAACTGGAGCAGCTGATTTAATAAGATAAGCCGCTAACTTTACTCTCCACACAAGATGCATCAATGCGCAAATAGACATAAAAAAATAAATCAATTGGGCCATTATTGAGGCCGGGACATGGAGAAAAATGATTCGATATGAGTTACCTTGAATGGCATCCTCTGGAGCAAATGCTAAACCCCATATCCATCCCATTGCAAGGCATGAAAAGCCTAAAAACATGACATAAGGAAAAAAGAGCGCAGTAACCTCGACAAAACTTTTTGGCGAAGAGAATCTATGGATGAATGATGTAAGCACAGAGAATATTATAAACTGAAGTCACTCATTCGAGATGAGTTTTTAGGGTAGCAGAGATAATAATAGGCATTAATGCTGTAACTATTAAAGCTACTCCTGCCATCAATACTGAGACCTCAAAAAAGCCTTGTCCATATTGCACTGTTCTGACTCCTCGACCCAAAAGAACAATGGCCGGAAGCGCTAAAGGTAAGCTTGCTACCACTCCAAGCATTGAACCCTTGTTAATTGATAAAGCGCTTCCAAAAGCAAATACATTAAATAAAATTAATGTTGAGATAGACAGGATAACGAAAATTTTTGGAGCCTCTGCAAGAGAAACTCCATTAGCAAATGAAAATATAGAGCCAATAAGCGCCATAGGAATTCCAATAAACAAAACATGAACAAGTATTTTGGCGAGTGTAATTTTATAAAAATCTTTTTCTTCTAGGTGAATCTGCTCAAGCGAACCATCTTCGTAATCTTCAGAAAAAATTGACTCTGTTGCTAAAAAAGAAATCATTAAAAGAGAAACTACAATAACTGAAAAATAGAATTTATTTAAATCGTATTGAGAAATATCAATGCTCAAAGGAAATGCAATTAAAACCAAAATCATGATCAGCAATGGTCCCAACCAAGCTCTTAACTTATGTCTTAGTTTAAAAGCTTCTAAAGAAAAAAAATTAATCATCTGTTTCACCCGAAAGAACTAACTCACTGCATAAGATATTGGGCTCAATGTGAGAGGTAAGAATAAGGCTAGTGTCTGAGGCTAATTTTTTTTGCAAGAATTCATTTAATAAATCTCTCGATGCATTATCTAAGCCAACAAATGGCTCATCTAAAACAATTAAATCAGATTGACTCGCAAAAATTCTAATTAAAGCTAATTTTTTTTGCTGCCCAAAAGATAGATTAGCGGTTAATTCATCCTGCACCTTATTTAATCCAAGGGTATTCATCCATTTCATAGCATTCTGCAAAGCAGATGATCTAAACATTAATTCTAAATTCTGCATTGGGGTTAAATAATGCTTGATCGCATTTTTATGACCAAGGTATGAAACTTGAAGATTAGGTTTGCAATACTCAACTCCTCCTTTGCTAGGTGAAGTAAGCCCTAAGATTATTCTTAACAAGGTGCTCTTCCCCGATCCATTGCCACCTTTAATATGGAGACCAGAGCCAGAATTTAATGAGAATGTAAGATTATGAAATAACCTTTTTTCATTAATGGAATATCCTAAATTATCCGCAGTAACTAATTGCATAAAATTAATTTAATATAGATTTTCCTCTTATTGTAAGTGATGGAAGTGGGTTTTGTGGGTCGAGCCTAAGATAAAAACGTTTTGCGAGCTCTGCAAATGGATTAACACTAATATCTCCAATGCCACCCACTGAGAAATATAAAGATTTAGAGAAGAAAATTCCCTGCTCTATTTGCGGCACTTTATTTAAAAGAGTATTAATCTTTCCAACACTCTGGAGAGCGCCTTTAAATTTGTTTCCAAAATGATACCAACCCCAAAACTGATAATCGGATCGGGCAAAATGAAGCAATTGAGACCTAGCAATTTTTCTAGGAAAAGCTCCTACCGGAATCAGGGAGATGACTTTAGAGTCTAATGCTGCAATTTTTGAATCTAAAATTGAAGGTAATTCTGATAAAGAAGGAAAGGGACAGAGTATGCATTCTGTCCCATCTTCAATTTGATAAGATTTAATCTTTGAGAGCCTGTCCTGAGACCCGACTACAATATAGCTAACATCTGGGATTGGTTCGATCATCCCCTGAGGACTAACTTGCCTTAGCTAATGCTTGCTCTATGTCTGCAATGATGTCATCAATATGTTCAATCCCAATAGAAAGTCTTACATATCCTGGGCCTACGCCAGCTGCCAAGAGCTCTGACTCATTGAGTTGAGAATGGGTTGTGCTAGCAGGATGGATGGCTAAACTCCTTGCATCACCAATATTAGCAACGTGATATAACAACTCTAAAGAATTGATGAATTTTTTTCCAGCCTCAATGCCGCCTTTAATTTCAAAACCTTGAAGACCTCCATTGCCACCGGATAGATATTTTTCAGCTCTCTCTTTTGGCTGGCCTGTTGCAATGCCTGGATAAGAAACTCGTTCGACCATTGGGTGGTTTTGGAGAAATTCTGCAACTTTTTGGCCGTTAGATGAATGCTCTCTGATTCTTAGATTAAGAGTCTCAAGGCCTTGAATAAACATAAAAGCATTAAAAGGACTCATGCAACTGCCTAGATCTCTTAAAAGAGTGGTTCTTGCCTTTAATATATATGCAATTGGTCCCATTGCCTTAACAGCATCAACCCAGACCAAGCCGTTATAAGATGGATCTGGGGTATTCAATGCAGGCTGTCTCTCAGGATGAGCCTCCCAATCAAAATTACCACCATCAATAATAATTCCACCAATTGAGGTTCCATGACCTCCAATATATTTAGTAGTTGAATGGACGGTTATTGCAGCACCGTGATCAAATGGCTTGCATATTATAGGAGCCGCAGTGTTGTCTAAAATTAATGGTATGCCTAAAGGCCTCCCAATTTCTGCCACTTCTGAAATTGGAAAAACTTCAAAACTAGGATTCGGTAAAACCTCTCCGTAATAAGCGCGAGTCTTTTCATCTGTAGCATTAGCAAAGTTCTGAGGGTCCGATGGATCAACAAATCTTACTTCAATGCCCATATCAGAAAAAACATTTTTAAATAGATTATAAGTTCCGCCATAAAGATGAGAAGAGGCAACAATATTATCTCCATGTTCTTGCAAGATTTTGCACAGCAATAGTAGAAGCAGACTGACCAGAAGCTACTGATAAGGCTGCAACTCCTCCCTCTAGAGCAGCGATTCTTTCTTCAAAGACTGCATTAGTAGGATTCATGATTCTTGTATAGATATTACCGAGTTCTCCTAGCGCAAAAAGGTTTGCTGCATGATCAGCATCATCAAACTGATAGCTTGAGGTCATGTGAATAGGTACTGTTACAGAGTTAGTAGTTTCATCTTTTCTCCAACCAGTATGCAAAGCAATGGTTGCAGGATTTTTATAGTCAGTCATATTATTTCCTTAAATGTTTTTAAAGTATGCATAGTTTAAAACATATCTACCTTTTTTCCCAAAGGTAAAGGGGTTAAAAGCCTAATTTCGCTCAAGCATAACTATTTTTGTAGCTAAGCTACTAAAATAGTTAGCTTTAAGTACTATTTTTATAGTATTTGTTAAATTTATTGACTTTTTTAATGAAATAAATTTCAATCCACTACAAGTTAATTATTTTATAAAATATCATGGCTAAAAAATATGTAAATTTCAGAGTTGGTGGAAGCCCACAAAAGGTAAACGAAGACTACTCAGTCTGGACAAACGATCTTCTTGGCAAAGTCATTGCAAGTAAGACTGTTATTCAGCCAGGCAGATCAACCGTTGGTCATAAGTTAGTTGAATCCGATGTTGTTTATATTATTGTAAATGGTCGTGGAACCATGGAAGTAATTGAATACATGAACTCAATGGAAGGCCACGGCAAAGATCCTAGCCAAGGAATCGAACATCAAGACTCATACGTATTAAGTCAGGGAGATGTCATTCTTGTGCAATCGGGTGATTTTGTGAAAGTAGCCAATGATTCTGATCATGATCAGTTAACTTACATGAGAGTATTTGATAGAGAAGGCTGGAGACAATAATTTTAAGAAGGCAAGGAAGAACTATCAACCAATAAGTTCAGAGCTTCTTCTACTGAGTAGGTATCAGTTTTATTCTCACTAAGGTTTCTGATTGAAACAGTATTCGAAGCCATCTCCTCTTTTCCAATTACAGCCATCAAGGGCACTTTTGCAGTACTGTGTTCTCTAATTTTATATCCAATTTTTTCATTTCTTAAATCTAATTCTGCTCTTAGATTAAGGGCATCACATTGAGCCTTGAGACTAGAGGCATAGTCAGACACTTCATCGGTTACGGTCATAAACACGATTTGGGTTGGAGCTAACCAAAGAGGTAACTTGCCAGCGTAGTTCTCAATAAGAACGCCTAAAAATCTCTCAAAAGATCCTAGGATTGCTCGATGCATCATTACAGGCCTATGTTTTGTTCCATCCTCGCCAACGTACTCTGCATCCAAACGCTCAGGAAGATTAAAATCAGCTTGAAAAGTTCCACACTGCCACTCTCGACCAATTGCATCAGTCAAAACAAAATCTAGTTTGGGACCATAAAATGCACCGCCGCCCTCTTCGACTGAATAAGGAAGATCTAGTTTTTTAATAGCTGCTTCAAGAGCATTCTCTGCTTTGTCCCATACTTCATCAGACCCTACTCTTACTTCAGGGCGCGTAGACAATTTAATATCAAAAGTATCAAAACCTAAATCAGTATAAATATTTGAAAGCAGCGCAATAAAAGATGCAGTCTCAGATTCAATCTGATCCTCTGTACAAAAAATATGTCCATCGTCTTGTGTAAACCCTCTAACTCGCATCAATCCGTGCATAGTTCCTGATGCTTCGTATCTATGACAAGCACCAAACTCCGCTAAACGGATGGGTAAATCTCGATAAGATTTTAAGCCATGATTATAAACCTGAACATGACATGGGCAATTCATTGGCTTAAGAGCATTTACTCTTTTTTCATTGGCATGCTCTTCGTCAATCTCAGTAATGAACATGTTTTCGCGATACTTATCCCAGTGGCCGGAAGCCTCCCAAAGTTTTCTATCTACTACCAAGGGGGTATTAATCTCATCGTAACCGTTGGCAATCTGCTTTTTGCGGATGTAGTTTTGGAGAGCAATATAAATTGACCAGCCCTTTGGATGCCAAAACACCATGCCTGGTGCCTCTTCTTGCATATGGAAGAGATCCATTTGTTTTGCCAGCTTGCGATGATCTCTTTTTTCAGCCTCTTCTAGAAGAGTTAAGTATTTATTAAGGTCTTTATCGTTTTTCCATGCTGTGCCATAGACTCTTGTGAGCATTTCATTGTTTGAATCGCCCTTCCAATATGCGCCGGAAATTTTTGTTAGCTTGAAAGAACCTACTTTATCGAGGCTAGGTAAATGAGGGCCTCTGCAAAGATCAATAAACCCACTATCACCCTGGTTGTAGATTTGAAAATCTGAATCTTGACCTGAGTCTTCAATAATTTTAACTTTATAAGACTCATCCAAATCAGCAAAACCTTTGATAGCATCATTTTTGGAGTGGATAGTTTTTTTAATCAGATCTTTTGATGCGACTATTTTCTCCATTTCTTTTTCAATCTTAGGCAAATCATCAATCGAAACGGTTTGATCGCATAAAAAGTCGTAGTAAAAACCATCGTCAATTGTGGGACCAATGGCTAACTTGGCACTGGGATATAGATTTTTTATTGCTCTAGCTAAAACCTGAGCAGCGACTGTATGGCGCATGATTTCAAGACCTTCATCTGAGTCAACGGTAAAGATAGAAATATCTGAATCTTGATTCACAATATCACTCAAATCTCTCTGCTCGCCATTCACACTGAAGGCAATGGCAGCTTTGGCTAACCCAGCTCCAATCATACTTGCAATTTCAAGACCGCTGATACCAACAGGAGCCTGCTTCTGAGATCCATCAGGAAGTGTGATTGTAATTTCTGTGCTCATGGTAATAGTCCTTGCGACCTATTCTAATATTTTTAACTCCAAAGGTATATTTATAGTAGAACTTTTCATTAAATGACCTTTAATTTAATATGGAGAAAGTTATTAAGTGTTAATATTCTAGGAGTTCATTATGTCAGTCAGCGTTTTACTTAGCGGCACACTAAAAGATGGTTTGGTAGAGCAATTTACAGAAATTTGTTCAGAGGCTTTTCACGTTACCCGTGCATTTGATGGGTGTCAAAATATCAATCTAACATTGCATGTTGAAGATCCTCATAGGTTTGTCTTAACAGAAGTTTGGGACTCAAAAGAACACTATGAGAAATATGCAGCTTTTAGGGTAGAGGATGGAACTGTTGCTGCTATTGGTAACATGTGTGCTGATGGCCCAAATATAGATATATTTGACATAACAGACGCATAGATTAACTTTAAGCCTTCTTAGTTAAATGGATATAACAGATCCCTCCTAAGGATTAGTTGCAGGTTCGATTCCTGCAGAGGGCACCATTCTTTTGAAGGCATTAGAAATGGTTAAAAACAATCCAGTGCATCTAAAGCCATATGAATGATCAAACCAACTCCAATTAATCTAGTTTTAGGATAAAAACTCATCGTTAGGTATAAAGCTATAAACCAATACTGATGCAAAGGATGGAAGCCTATGCTGCATCGGCTTGCATCATAAATGGGAGTGGCTAACAAATGGTCTAAATCAACCAGCATGGTTGCCATCATAACTAAATAAGACAGCTTCCAATTCTCTCTAAAAAATAAAAAAGCAATCAATAAAGGAGCCAAGAAATGCAAAGCTAGGTGAGACATCATTTTGCTATTTTTCCATATTAAAAATTTTATTCCTACTCAATATTGGTGATATCTTGCAACGCACTAATTAATATTTACACTGCTAACATCAATCAAGAAATATAGCTAAAGTGATGATGCAAAATTCAGTGCCGAAAAGACGACTGCAACGTCCAGCTAAAGATCAAAACCGCCTTATCAATACATTTACTCAAGTGTTGGCTCGTCATTTTTTAACTATGGCCGTTATAGCAGGAATTTGTATTTTTATATCGATTGAGTCATTTGCAAATAGCATCTATTTGAAACCACTGACATCTTCTCCGAGTTTTTTATTTTTTTATCCTGACTGCTGTATCGTTGTTTTTTATTTTCTTCTATTTAAAGAGAGGGCATAAAATTGAATGGATTCATGTAGCTTGGTTAACTTACCTGCTGTTTATTTCTGTAGTTGAGGAATTTGCTTTCAGGATGATGTTACCTATTCTGTTGAGCGGCACATTTGGCATGATGTCTGCCGTATTATTTAGTAACTTTCTCTTCGCATTCATTCATTATGTGACACTGCGCTGGAAGTTAATAAATTGTGTTGTTGCTTTTATAGGCGGTCTGGGATTTAGCAGGCTTTTAGTCAGCACTGAAGATATAGCGATTCTTATTTTGGTCCATTACTTTTTCACTTTTCTTAATACCCCTCTTCCACCAGAGCGAAGATAATTTAGAGAAGGGTGAGCGGTACGCTAGAGGATTCGCTATAATTCGATTTCTACAAAAAACTTGGTGAAATAATGAAGGATAACTATAGAACTATGTGCGCACTCATTGCATGGGTGGTGTTATCTCTTAGATTTGTCGATATGTTAATCATCGGTGAGTACAGCAGTATTGCTGAAACATTGTTTGTCTATTTTGGGTATTTTACAGTTTGGGCTAACATCCTTGTTGCGCTTGCTTTTACGGCACCATTGCTTAATCCTGATAGAAAGTTGTCTAATTTTTTCATGCGTCCTGGGGTTCGTGCAGCCCTAGCATCTTATATTCTTATGGTGTCCGTTGTTTACCATGTGATGATCGTGCCTTATTGGAATCCCCAAGGTTTCACTTGGTTGACCGCCACAGGCTTGAATACAGTCATGCCCATTCTCTATATTATCGATTGGTTATTCTTTGCTGAAAAGCGACCAATTTTCTATAAACACCTTCCCTATTGGCTTATATTTCCTGCCGTGTATGGAGCGACATCAATCGTCCGGGGGTTATTAACCAATGTTTACCCTTATCCATTTTTGAACGTAGCTGACCTAGGCATTGGAAATGTATTATTAAATATGTCCGGGTTAGTTGCAGTTTTTGCGGTGGTTGGCCCTATTTTTATCGCGGTAGGACATCTTATTTCTGATAGAACTAAAGCCTAGGTAAAAGTGTGTTTCGAATTTCAACGACTCTTAGTGTTCTACTTTCAGCGGCACTTTAGGGTCTAAGCCAAGCGCTTCCTTCTCTGCTTTGACCATAGCCCGCACGTCTGCCAAAAGGGCTTTCGCGTCATAGACAATGCCATCTTTAATTGTCCAGCGTACGCCACCAACTCGCTCGACTCGCTGAGTTTCTTCGTTCAGTTTAGGCACGCCTGTTCCATAAAGAGATTTGAGGTTGTGTAGCGGGTTTTCGTCAACAATAATCATGTCGGCTTTTTTACCAACCTGTATTGTGCCAATATCTTGATCTTGTCCGAGTACTTGGGCACCAATTTTAGTGGCGGCCCGAATCACCTCAAGAGGATGGAACCCGGCTTCTTGGAGCAGTTCTAGTTCTTGAATATAACCAAAGCCATAGAGACTATAAATATAGCCAGTGTCACTGCCTACTACCACTTTACCGCCTCGATTTTTATATTCATTTACAAATTGCATCCACAGTTTGTAATTGTGCTTCCATTCAAGTTCATCTTCGGTGGTCCAGTTAAAAAAGAAAGATCCATGCTTCTCTCTGCTAGCACGATAGAAGTCCCATAATCCAGGGGCGGTATATTCGTAGTGCCACTCAGCGGTATAGGCGCGCATGAAATCGCGACTTGCTAGATAAATGGTGAAGGTTGGGCTTAAGCAAAAATCGCGTTCTAGTAAAGTTTCCATAACCTGATTCCAGCGCTCTGTGCCTGGCCCTGCAGCCTGCTTCCATAATCTCCCGGCCTGCGCAAAACGTTGCTGTTCATTGCTGTAAATATAATCTGATGGATAGTCTTGAATTACCTTATCCGTAAACAGAGCTTCCGGTAAGCCGTACCAATGTTCCATGCAATCTAAGCCGCGACTGGAGGTATCCAAGACATTTGCGTGAGCTACATTTAACTGAGCGTGATGCATTGTGGTGTTGAGCTCTAATTTTTCAGCTTCTTCTAGTGCGGCCCATAAAATCTCTTCGGGTGCCCCCATAAACTTAATGCCGTCTGCACCAATACGTTTGAGATGCTGGACGCGCTCACGGGCGTCATTAGCGGTGTTGATTGGCGCTAGTTTTACTCCCCCATCCACAGGCATAGCAAAATAGGGGAATGCAGTAATGCGGGGGGCGGTGATAGCATTTTCATTGCTCAGTTCCTTTAAGGCTAGAAGCCGACTCTCGCCGGTCATTCCAAAAACCTCTCTGGTGCTTGTAACACCATGGCCAAGCCATAGTTTAAAGATATAGTCCGCAGACACTTGCTGATTCTCATCAGGAGAATGAATGTGAGTATGAGAGTCAATAAATCCTGGCAATAAATATTTACCATGAGCGTCAATTTCTCGAACATTTTTATTAACTGACACATTTAGTTTAGGGCGACTTTTAGGGTCTATAACAAGACCGGGAGCTCCTACTGTTCTTATCTCGACGATTCGGTCATTCTCAACGGTCACATCCACCGGTCCAGTGGCTGGGGCGCCTGTCCCATCGATGAGGTAGGCACCTCGAATGATGAGCTGATCATACTGTCCTTGGCCATGCTGACGTTTCGGTATGCTGTCTTTGATATTTGAAAACAAAGAATCTACTTCAGCGGTCATAACCGTCAAGGGAGCAGTGGCACAAACTAGACTGACTAGGAGTGGCATGAAGTATCTATTGGTCATAAGTTCGTCCTTTTTATTTTTTTCAACATAGCTTTTTCCCTTTATTATTCCCACTCAATAATTACTTTGATTGTGCGTGATTGTATAGTTTTGGTATGAAGTGTTCACTCTCTCCTGATTCTTCAATATTATGCTGCATCCAAGCTCTTATTTTTTTCTCGTGCATAACAGTTTTTGTTGCTATCCAGGTTACCAATTTCCCAATGACTGGAACCTCACATTTAATCGTCATTTCTGTCCTAAATTTAACACCCTCCTCAACTTCTTTGTAAGAATGTATTAACTCTCCAACTTTTATACCCAATTTTTTAAAATCAAAATTATATTCTTCATTATCAAACCTTGAAATTAATGCATCTTCTTCAATTGAATAACCACCAAATGTTTCCTTTATGCTTATCACTGAACCCGGTAAAACTCTTCCTTGTGGACTGAGTAATTTTTTCTTCCAGAATACTTTTATATGATCATGAGGGTGCCAGAGTCGATAAACTGCTACTTCTAATCCATTAAAATCTTGCCCATTAAAAGTTGTAGTATTATCAATATTTTCAAACCACCATCTAAGATGTTTCACCTTTACATTTTTCATAACGTCATGATTAATAGTGGCTTTTATTCCACCACCAGACATCTTTTCAATAGATGTTTGAGCAGACTCAAAAGACTTCATTAAACCAAAAAAACCTATTTTTCTTTTCATCTCATTCCCACTCAGTAGTAGCTGATGGTTTGCTAGAAGCATAATATTTCATCCAAAATATTCCCTTCACTCTGAGTAAAGGTTTTTTATTGGTTGACCATTTTGAATATTCTTAATATTTTGAAAAAATAATTCGAATGCTCTGATTAGGGATTTTAGTGAGTGAGCTGAATCATGAGCCGAAATAAAGCAATTCTTAGCCGTCCAAAGCAAAGAGGAATTCTCAAGGGGCTCATTCTTTGTTGTATCCAATGCAGCCGCAGAAATTTCTTCACTATTCAATGCGTCTGCAAGGTCTGGCTCATTAATTGCAGTGCCCCGACCTACGTTGATTAACATAGCTGAGTTATTAAGTTTTTTTAGGACGTCTGCATTAATGACGTCTCTAGTTTGAGCGCTATCGGGTAAAGCAAGTACTAAATAATCGGTTAAAGGGAGCAATTCTTCAAACTGATCCAACCCCAAAACCTCGTCAGCATATTCATCATCTACTGGATTACGCTTGATCCCAGTTACCCTCATGCCAAAAGCTTTGCCTAACTTAGCTACTTGTTTGCCAATGCCTCCATAGCCCAGAACCACCAAGGTTTTATCTGTAAGCTCACCATCTCCAGCTATTGGAGCCCAGTGCTTAGATTGTTGAAAATCAATGTGCTGATCTATTCTCTTATTCCATCTTAATATTTGCGAAAAAACATAATGGGCAATTGGAATTGCATAAACACTGCTTGCATTAGCAATTTGAATATTTTCTATTTTTAAAACAGCTTGAAGTATTGAAGAATCCATTCCAGCAAACCCACTTTGAATAAATTTCATTCGTTTAGATAAGGTCAATAAAGCATCGTGAATTTCTGGGTGATCCCTAGCTGCAAATAAGAATTGATAGCACATAAATAAAGCATCTGATTCAGGAACAGCTTCCCAAGCTGGATCCCTGGAATCCAGAGGATTGAGTGCAATAATTTCCATTGAAGGATCAAAGGCAAGTAGCTCAGATCTGTATAACTTATTGTTATCTTCAGATATGACGATTCTCATGACCCATCCTTTAATACATATTTCATCACTTTCCCGGCAGCATTTGTGGGCAAATCTTGCGTAAACTCTATTTCTCTGGGGACTTTGTAATTTGCCATATTGTCTTTGCACCACTTTATAAGAGTATCAGCATCCAAGCTTTGACTAGGCTTTAAAACAATAAAAGCTTTGGCAACTTCTCCCATGCGATCGTCTGCAATGCCGATGACCGCTGCTTGAGAAATTGCAGGATGATCACAAAGAATATTTTCTATCTCAGCGGGGTATGCATTGAAGCCGCCCACAATGAACATGTCTTTGCTCCTGTCTGTAATCTTGATATAGCCACGCTCATCCAGAATGCCAATGTCACCTGTATGCAGCCATCCTTCTTCATCTATAGCCTCTTTGGTGGCCTCTGGGTTATTGAAGTAGCCACTGGTAACGTTATAGCCTCTAACAAGAATTTCACCAGGATCGCCCGCTGAGGCTGGATTTCCATCAGCATCAACACATTTCACTTCAACACCATCAATTGCACAGCCAGAAGTGGTGGCTATGGTTTCATAATCATCCTTAGGCGTACACATAGTCACAACACCTGTGCTTTCTGTAAGTCCATAGGCGGTAATCACTGTCTCAAAACCAAGCTGTTCTTTCATATCTTTAATTAATTGAACAGGGATAGAGGCTGCACCAGTGACGCCGAGACGCAAAGAAGAAATATCAACCTTTGATAGATTCTCGCTTGCCAGAATAGATTGATAAAGCGTTGGGGGTCCCGGCAGCATAGATATCTTTTTTTCGTGAATCATTTCAATAATTTTTTCTGCATCAAAAACTGCGCATGGATAAGCAGTTGCACCCTTCATAATAGAAGCTAGCCAACCAGCCTTGTACCCAAAGGTATGAAAAAATGGATTTACTATTAAGTACTTATCATCTTGATTAAGTCCTACGTAGGTAGACCAGTAATCAAATACTCTAATATTTTGGCCATGAGTAGAAATAACACCTTTAGGCTTTCCGGTGGTCCCAGAAGTAAAGATGATGTCTGCAATATCACCCTCTTCAACAAGTGGAAGATCGATAGCCAACCCAGAAACCATTAAAGATTTTAAATTAGAGGCATTGGGAGATTCAGTCTCATCTAACGCAATCTGTTTTTGAAGATGCGGTAATGCTTCCTCTGACAAAAGACCAAAATAATCTACACCAAGAAAATCATTAACGCTGAAAAGAATTTTTGCCTCAGAGTTATTAAGGATGTACGCAGCCTCTTTGCCCTTCATACGAGTATTGATTGGAACAATTACTGCTCCTGCTTTATGGGTGGCAATTGCTGCTAAAACCCATTCGTTCATGTTGGGAGCCCAAATTGCAATTCTATCCCCCTTATCTACACCAATATTAATTAAATTTTTGGCTATCTCAGTTGATTGAGCGTCTAACTCAGCATAAGTAATGCTTTGTTGCTCTGTTACCAAGGCATATTTGTCTCCATACTCATGTGCCTGCAATTTAATTAATTCTGGAATGGTGAGTTTTGGCAATGTATTCAATCTAGTATCCTTGCCCATCGATAGTCATATTTATAATATTTTAAACCAATAGATGATTCCGAGAACCTTACCCCTGGCAATGAAGAAATATCTTCATATAGAACTTTGGAGAGCTTGGTAACGTCTTCGGCAAGAATGAAAGCCATAAGATCATGGCGCCCAATTAAGGTTGAAACAAATCTAACTTCTTTCATTTTAGATAAAGCTTTTGCTACAGAGTCTTTTGAACGCGTTTCAACATCCAAACCAACAAATGCTACAGAAGGATTTTCCATTCTATTAATGTTATTGATAACAGAAATTTTAATGATCTTATTTTCTATTAACTTTTGAATTCTGTTGCGAACAGTTCCCTCGGTCACACCAATTACTTTTGCCATTTGATTATTAGACATTCGAGCATCGGCACCCAAGAGTTGAATAATTTTTTTATCTGTTTGATCAAGCTTCATTTGCAAAGGGAGTCCAATCAGTTTCAAACTTATAAACATTAGATGCTATCGCTGGAGAGATACTCTTTATTCCTGTTATAGAAGGCAACGTTTCATCTAAAAATACTTTTGTTTCTTGTAAGGTTTGAGTAGCGCAAAGGATTTCTATGTCCTGAATCCCGCTCACAACATTTACACTAAAAACTTCGTTTAATTGGGATAGAATCTCAGCGACTTCCTCTAATTTTTCACCATGGACTCTTATTCCAATAGGTAGGAGATGTTCAAAGCCACACTTTTCAAAGTCTGCAATTGCAATAATCTTACAAAAGCCTCCTTCTATGATTTTTGTTAGTCTCTTGCTAACAGTTACTTCGTTAACAGATAACTGCTCAGCAATGAACTTAGCAGGAGCCCGTCCATCGCTTTCTAAAATTTGAAGGATTTTATGATCTAAATCATCTAAGGAAATTTTCACCAGAGTAGCTTCGGGAGAGAAGAATTAAAATTCTCTTTTTGCTAAATCAAGCCCAGTTGGAACATCGTCTCTGTTTACAAGAAATTGCCCGTACCATTTTCGTAATTTATGTAAGGGTCCGTCGCCATCACAAACAACAGGATCAGGAATATAAATTTTATTTTCCCAAATTGCGACATCTTGACCGAAAGCATAATTATTAGCATCTACGTATCCTTGAATAAATGCTGCTTCATCCTCAGCTGACATTCCTGGAACTTTTTTGACCATCACACCAAAATTAATTTGAAAGGAAGTTAATGTTAACGGGATATGAGTAACTGCCAGTCTACTTTCTACCTTATTCCCATCATGTATCGCGCTCATATAAGTGGTCATATAAGCCGGTCCTTCGTATGTTGCTTGAGAGAATAAATCTCTTCCAAGAATTGGGCTATCAGCAGTCATTTCCTGAGTGTAAGTATGATCTTTCGCTTCATTCCAGAATCCCTCAAAAGGCGCCTGATGAACCGGACCAAAGTGACCCTTATCAGCCATATTGTCTATAAGTTCTCTGCAGTTATTTTTAACTAGAAAGCTAGCCATGCCATAATCAGACCATTCATCCGAGTAGCATTCTTCAATTTTTTTAGGCAAAAAGTCTGGTTCTTTTTTCTCAGCATCATGCCAAACCATAACCATTTGATTGATCTCAAGGATAGGCCATTCATCTGTATCACCTAAATCTATCTTTATAGAGCCATCTTCAAGCCTTTGAACTTGGATTTTTCTGTCAAAGCCGTAAATAGTATTTGTTTCTCCAATTGGAAAATCTCTTTGATGGCCAAGCACAAACCAACCTCTTGGAAATCTATCTGGTAAATCATTCATACGGTCTCTCCTTATTTAAATCTTTGTCCATTTGGATCAGATGGGCTAGCGTTCTTATCAAACCATGCATATATTTCCCCATCCATTTCATCAATCTCCCATGCACGAGTTAGTGCCTTCGGAGGTATTCTTTTAGCATATGGAATCTCATCACAATGACCTTCTCCGGCCCAACGCCAGGCATGAAATGGACATCTAATGCTATTACCTTCAACCTCTCCACATGCAAGTGAGGCGCCCATATGCTTACAATATAAATCTAAGCCCCTTAATACAGAGTCTTCACCACGCCACACTACTATTTGAGTTGGAAAATTATCAACCTGAAGAGCTTCTTTGGTACTAATTTGATCGCTTTGTGCAATCTTATACCACCCAGAAACCAAGTCACTTACGCTTGGATCTCTTTGCTCTGGAAGCTCAGGTGCGATTAGCTCTTGATCAGTCAAAATTTCTCCGTATGTTTCTTATTTCTTTATTTACTATTATATAAATTATTAAATTAATCAACGAGTATCAGGTTGATTATTTTTGTCAATTTAATCTTTGATTTTGTAGAATCTTATCAAATAGAAGATATTATTTCTTCGGCTGCCTTTAATTGATTAATATCCTTAGAAGTTGGAACCAAAAGCACATCTGTTGCCCCAGCATCTTTGATCTCTAGTAAAAATTCTTTTAAGTCTCTTTCAGTTCCAGCTAAGCCTGCAGTCTTTGAAAGTTCAGCGGCTAAATCTTCTCCCATCCAACCTAAATATCTATTAAGGTGAATTTTAATATCTTGTCTAGAATTTTGACCCAAACCAAACCAAAAACTAGTGACAAGTCTAGGAGATTTTTTGGAATCTGCAAAAGCGTTTACGACTCTATTGAAAGAATCTTTGATTTCTTCTATGTCAGCATTGAAAGAAAAGCCAGCCAAACCGTCTGAATAATCTGCTGCCATCTCCATGGCTTTTGGTCCGACAGCACCCGCAAGAATCTCAGGACCTTTCGCCGAAAAAAGTTCTGGCCCTAATTCTGAATGAATATCTTTAGACCAAATAGACTGCATAGTTTTTACTTTTTCAGCAAGCAATCTCCATCTCCTATGTGACCAATTAGCACCTATGGCTTCATAGTCTTCCTCTCTTCCACCTACGCCAACCCCTAAAGTAAACCGTCCTTCAGAAAGCATATCAATTGTTGCAAATTGTTTGGCGCTCAGCACAGGATCATGCATTGTGAGAACAGATATAGTTGCAATAATTTCTACCCTATTTGTCCATGCAGCTACAGCACTTAAGGTAGAAATAAATTCAGGATTTGAAAAAAGAATTCTTTCTCCTAGTGCAATATGCGACCAAGGCCCTTGATCAATTTGTTTAGTCCATGCTTCTAAATCTTTGCGAGTTAAGCCTGGCTCCATGACCGGGAGGGTCATGCCTATTTTCATGATTCAGATTTCTTTTTGATTAGATCTAAAGCCACATCAACAATCATGTCTTCTTGACCGCCAACCATTTTTCTTTTTCCAAGCTCAACTAAGATTTCTCTTGTATCTAGATCATAAGTTTCAGCTGCTGATTCTGCATGCCTTAAAAATGAAGAATAAACTCCAGCATAGCCAAGAGTGAGCGTTTCACGATCAACTCTCACTGGCCTATCTTGCAGGGGCCTTACCAGCTCTTCTGCAGCATCCATTAATTTGAATAAATCAGTTCCATGAGACCACCCCAAGCGATCAATGGCTGCAATAAAGACCTCTAAAGGTGCATTTCCAGCCCCAGCGCCCATTCCAGCTAAACTGGCATCAACACGATCAGCTCCATTCTCAACAGCAACTATTGAGTTAGCTACGCCCAAGGAGAGATTATGATGCGCATGCATGCCTGTTTGAGTTTCTGGTTTTAGTTCTTGTTTAAAAGCTTGAAATCTTTCTGCCACATCCGTCATGCTCAAAGCACCACCGGAATCCACAACATAAACACATTCTGCTCCATAGGACTCCATTAGCTTTGCCTGGGCTGCTAAGTTGGATGGGGAGGTCATATGAGACATCATTAAAAATCCAATAGTATCCATGCCCAACTCTCTCGCAAACTCAATGTGCTGCCTAGAGACATCTGCTTCAGTGCAATGTGTTGCTACGCGAACAGACCTAACTCCTAAGTCCCAAGCCCATTTTAAATCCTCTTTAATTGCTATGCCTGGCAAAATCAAAGTAGTTAATTTTGCGTGCTGAAGATTCTCTGCAACTGCCCCAATCCATTCTTGATCAGTGTGAGCTCCAAAGCCGTAATTAAATGAAGATCCAGACAACCCATCTCCGTGAGCAACTTCAATTGCATCAACTTTAGCCTCGTCAAGAGCTTTGGCTATTTCGACTACATGATCAAGACCATATTGATGTCGTATGGCATGCATTCCATCTCTCAAAGTTACATCTTGTATGTATATTTTTTTTGTCATGAGCTTAGTTTAATTAATTCTTCTGCTGTGCCCATTGCCGCGGAGGTCATAATATCTAAATTGCCAGCGTATTTTGGAAGGTAATGGCCTGCCCCCTCTACTTCAAGAAAAATAGATGCTTTTAGCCCCTCAAATTCTCCGTATCCAGGAATTGCACAGGGATTATTTGAACCAAATCTTTCGAATTGAACCTCTTGCTTCAAACGATAGCCTGGCACATATGCTTGAACCTTCGCCACCATTGACTCAACGCTCTCTTTGACCTTGTCTTGGTCGATAGGATCGCATAATGTAAAAACCGTATTGCGCATGAGAAGAGGTGGCTCGGCTGGATTAAGAACAATAATAGCTTTTGCTTTATCTGCTCCACCTACTTTTTCTAGACCAAGAGCGGTAGTTTGAGTGAACTCATCAATGTTTGCTCGTGTTCCCGGTCCTGCTGATTTTGAAGACACAGAAGCAACAATCTCAGCATATCTAACGCTCGAGACTTGATTGACTGCAGCAACCATTGGAATAGTTGCCTGACCACCGCAAGTAACCATATTTACATTCTGGGCCTGCAAATGCTCTGAAAGATTTACAACAGGCACACAATATGGGCCTATGGCTGCTGGGGTTAGATCAATCATTTGTTTGCCATCTTTCGAAATTAGATCGTGATGCATCTGATGCGCACCAGCAGATGTAGCATCAAAAAATATTTGAGTATCGGAATATTCAGGCATCTCCATAAATCCTTGCAAGCCTGTTGAAGAAGTTGCGATATTCATTGTGCTCGCCATTGCTAAACCTTCAGACTCTGGATCAATGCCAATGACACCAATTAAGTTAAGCGACTTTGATGTATTTGCAATTTTTAACATTAAATCAGTTCCAATATTTCCAGAACCAATAATCGCGCAGTTAGTTTTTTCCATAGTTATATAAAGTTAATTTCACAAGTTCCAACACCCTTTAATTCCATAGAGAATTTATCTCCAGCTTTTGCTGGTTCAAGTGGGACCAAGGATCCAGATAGAATAATCTCTCCTTTTAACAAGGGAATATCGTATTCTCCAAGAGTATTGGCAAGCCAAGCAACTGCCTGAGCTGGATGACCTTGAACAGCTGAGCCTTTTCCTTCAGAAAGAAATTCACCATTCTTGATAACCTCAACTGATAGCTCTTCCATTGAAAACTTTTCAGGAGAACATGCGCCCTCTCCCAAAACAAAGATTCCGCATGAAGCGTTATCAGCAACTGTATCTTGAATTTTAATATTCCAATTTTCTATGCGTGAATCTACAATCTCAAAACATGGAAGAATTTTATCTGTGGCAGCAATAACATCCTCTTTGGAGATTCCTGGACCCAAAAGATCTTCTTTTAAGATAAAAGCAATTTCTGCTTCAGCTCTAGGTTGAATTAAAGAATCCTCAATGGAAAAAGATGACCTATTTTGAACTCTCATGGTATCGGTTAAAAAACCAAAATCTGGCTGATCAACTCCCAGCATTTCTTGAACCACTGAGCTTGTTACACCAATTTTTTTTCCAACAACTTTCTCTCCACTAGACTCTCTTAAGGAAAGAAATTTTCTAGAAATTTGATACGCATCATTAATATCAATTTCTGGATACCTATCTGTGAGAGGTTGAATGATCTTTTGTTGATTTAATGCATCAAAAAGTTCGGATGCTATGTCATTGATAGTTTGGAGATTCATGGCCTAGCTTGAAAGAAAATTTATGCATGCATTGTTAAATATCTCTTCTTTTTCAATCATCACCCAATGACCGCATTGACTAAACAGCATGATTTGAGCGTTTGGACAGTTCTGTCCAATTTTCATAGAACCGGACACCGGAATAAATTGATCGTTAACTCCCCAGAATGCCAGAATTGGTTGAGTAAGATTATGAAGATCATTCTCCATATTAGGAATTGCCATTGTTGCTAGAACTTGAGAATTCATCAAAGGAAGAATCTCCATTCTTTCTTGCACCATTTCTTCGGTAATTATGGATGCGTCATAGGGAAATAAGCCTAGAAGGCCTTCAATTTTCTCTTGATTCATGTCTCCGCCTAAAAAATCCGCTAATAATTTTTTAATTCCAGGCATTTCGTTATATACGGCCATCTCTTCAACACCACCAGGTGCCATTAATATTAAATTTTTAACTCTGTCTGGGTGGTTAAGACCGAGACCAATAGAAAGTGCTCCGCCCAGACTATTGCCAATCAACGAAAAAGTATCAACTCCCAATGCATCAAGAAGCTCGATAATTTTTTGATTGAAGTAATCCATAGAATAGATAACATCTTCAGGCTTGCTAGAAAATCCATACCCCGGAAGGTCAGGCAAAATGACTCTGAAGCCTGCTGCTTTTAGTGCGCTAAAGTTATTTTTAAAATTCGTATGTCCAGATGCACCGGTTCCACTGCCATGCAATAAAACCACAACCTCTCCCTCACCTTCATCGTAAAAATGAAAGCGGAAATTTTCCTGGACATCTAGATATTGACCTTTGGGAATCATGAAATTAAATCTTTGTAAGAGTTATCGGTAATCCATCAACGGGGCGAGGCAAATGAACATGCATAAAGGCTGGATCATAACCTGGACGAAGTGTTACTTTGTAGTTTTTCAAAAGTCTGAATAAATATAACTTCGCATTCATTAGCGCAAAATGCATGCCAATACATTTATGAGCACCGCCACCAAATGGGACGTAGCTAAAACCATGCCTTTTATGTTCAGCTCTTTCTGGAGAAAACCTCATCGGGTCAAACTCTAATGGATTAGACCACCACTCTTCCATCCGATGAGTAAACGGTGGGCTCAGCATAATCATTGTATTTGCAGGAATGTCGTAACCATTCACATGAACATCCCGAGTGGTTCTTCTGTTTAAGATCATTACAGACGGGTAGAATCTTAAGGTTTCTTGAAACACATATTCTGTTAATTTCATCTCAGCCACATCATCAAAAGTGGGCATTTCATTTTTAATACTAAAAATTTCATTCCTAACCTTATCTTGCCACTCTGGATTTTTACCTAAGTAATAAAGAATATTGGTTAAAGCGCTTGTAGTAGTATCGAATGCTGCAAACAATAAGAATGCCATGTGCCCATCGATATCTTCATCATTTAGATATTCACCGTCCTCATCTTGCGCATTGCAATAACGAGTAAACATATCTTGTCCATCTGTGCCTCTGCGCAGTGGAATATTTACTTTAAAAAATTGCCTAAGCTCCTCTCTGGCTTTCAGTGATTTGCTAAAAGTTGTAAATGGGATGTTGTAAGGTAGAGGAGTAATTAAACCCTTATTAATTGTTTCAAAGATGTAATTTAGTCTTTGAGCCTCTGGGCTCTTTTCATCCAAGCCTATAAAAACTCTTGCGGCCACATCCATTAGAGTTGTTTGAATGGTGTCATAAAAAATAAACTCTTCGTTCACTGGCATGGCTTGAATTCTTCTTTCTTGAATGGGATTGAGCATCTCAACATAGGTTTTTAATGCATCATTTTTAAAAGCTGGCTGGGAAGCTCTTCTTGTTCTCTTATGCTTCTTGTCATCTCTAATCAGCATGCCTTCAGGATACAAAGTACCCAAAGAGCTACCGTATCCGCCGGCAGAGCTAAAATTACCCTTAGGATCAAAGAGAGCTGCCTCGTTAAACTCTGGGCCTAAGCACATCAATATTCTTTGATTTTTAACCATGTCTAAACGAGAGACAGGGCCAAATCGCTCATAGTGGTCGTTGCAAAATGCAAGAGTGTCTTTAACTAAATCAATAGTCTTACCTAAAAAAGGTAGTCCATACTCTCCCGGGAATTGAGAAAGATTTCGATTGTCTGGTGCTAGTTTAGTATTTGACATAGATCTCCTTATTATGAATTTTTACTTAATAATTTCCACCAGTAATTTGGGAAAAATCTTCGAATCCTAGTTGCATACAATGCATCAGGGGTGGGGAAGCAAATCACTTTGTCGGTTAATAAGTCTCTTTCTATTGCTGTTACCACGTCCTCTGGGTTATTAAGAGTGCCTTTTTTCATTGCCTTGCTAATAGAACTAGGAGCATCAGTTTCATCAACAAATCTCATTAATGGAGTATCTGTCATAGCTGGGCAAACCAATAAAACACGAATAGCTGTATCTTCTAATTCTTTGGCTAATATTTCTCCAAACATATTTACTGCAGCTTTTGAGGCACTATAAGCAGCCATATTTTCAACTGGGCAGGTACCTGCTATAGAGCCAAAAAGTATAATTTGCCCTTCATTTCTTTCGATCATTGCTGGAAGGATGCTGGTAATAATATTCACCGTGCCTTCGTAATTAATTCTCATCAAGGTATTAATGGAGTTGGCTGTTAAATCTGCCACTTTACCCATAGGCATAATTGCACCAGCATTAGTAACGCGATCTATTGGGCCCACTTCACTTTGAACCTGTTGAACCATAGCTTGAACAGCATCATTATCAGAAAGATCACATGGAAATATTGAAATATTATTAGATTCTTGCTTTAACTCATTCAAGCCATTTTCATTCACATCTACTGCAGCAACATGCACGCCATCTGCAGCCAATCTTTTAGCGGAAATCCTACCCATGCCACTCGCAGCGCCGGTAACTAATGCAACTTTAATATCTGTCAAAACGTGCCCCCTATATTTTATTTTCTTCAATCATTCTATAACGACTTGTAGGAATTACTTCAATCTTTTGAAAATCAATAAAACTGCTACAACTATCCATCATTAACTCAGTATTCTTTGAAAGTAACGCAGGATCATTTTCTGCATTATAAAAAATAGCCGGATTAGACATAGCTTCAGATGGAAAACATTCCTCTATAACGGCTATAAAATTTGGAGAATCTTTTTGAAGCGGCCTTACAACCGTATTTTGCACATATGTAAAATTTGATTGTGTCTCAATGGCAATGTTGGTGTGATGATGAGTCCAATGATCAAACCAGTCAAATGCACTCATATGAGCAGGTTTTTCTAGAAAAACAACTTGCGAGAACCCTTCACTTCTTTTGCCTAAATGATCTTTGCTCTCATCATCAAGAATTATTGACTCGCTAACAATAAAGCCTTCTACTTTTGAAGTTAGTGAACTAAGGATCGAGACAATCTGTTCTGAATAATAGTGACTTAATACTTTGATAAAAATTATCGCGTTGGGATTTTTAGGGTAGCTTGACTGCACCAATGCCGCTGCTGCGTCGACATCCTCATCTGCAATATTGATCTGTAGATCATTAACCAAGGGTGCAAGGGTAACTGGTAAATCCACAAGAAGAGAGTCTTTAAACTTGTCTAAGGAATCAGGTTCCTTCTTCCATAATTTAAAAACAATTTTTTCCATTTAAGCTCTTTGAGATGAAACCGATATTACTTCGCCGGTCATATAGGACGATAAGTCAGATGCTAAAAATAAAATTATATTTGCTACTTCCCATGGTTCAGCACCTCTTCCATAAGCTTCTTGAGAGGCCAAATTATCAATGAGCTCTGAAGAACTAGTCTTAGCGAGATGGGGGTTCATGGCAAGGCTTGGCGCTACAGCATTAATTCTTATGCCATGCTCCACAGTCTCCATGGCAACACATCTCGTTAAAGCCATTACGCCTGCCTTTGCAGCAGCATAATGAGATTGACCGGCTTGTGCCCGCCATCCCAAAACAGAGGCATTGTTTACAATGACGCCCTGCGTTTCTTTTAAGATAGGAATAGCAGCTCTCATCATCTTCATGGCACCATTTAACGTTACATCCATTACTAAATTCCAAGCTTCATTGCTCATAGTTTCCAATGCAGATTCCCCACCCAAGCCAGCATTATTAATGACACCATCTAAATGACTATAACGAGCTAAGGCCTGTTTAAACATAGCGTCAATTTCTTCATCAGAAGTAACATTGCAAAGACACCCATCAACCTCTCCTAAATTTAAATTCTGAAGATTTTCAATCGCCTGATCTAATCTGCCCTGATGAACGTCTGAGATAAAAACATTTGCACCTTCTTCTAAAAATCTTTTTGCAGTTGAGAATCCAATGCCGGCGCCAGCAGAAGCAGTCAATAAGATATTTTTGCCAATAAATAAATTTCGACCTTCTGGGTATTTTGGATTCATTAAATTATTCATGAGCAGTTCTCTAAAATAGTAACATTTGCCTGACCGCCACCCTCGCACATTGTTTGCAAGCCATAGCGAATTCCATCTCTTTTCATTGAATGTATCATGGTTGTCATAAGTCTTGCTCCAGTAGCCCCAAGAGGATGACCAAGAGCTATAGCGCCACCATTAATATTAATTTGATCCATCGGATATTGCATTTCTTTTTGCCATGCCATTGCGACAGATGCAAAAGCTTCGTTAATTTCCACTATGCCAATATCATTGAGGCTGATTCCTGATTTCTTGATAGCATATTCAGTTGCAGGCATTGGTGCGGTGAGCATCCAAATTGGATCGTCTGCTCGAACACTAATATGAGCAATGCGGGCCAATGGAGTGAGGTTATGCTCTTTAAGAATTTTTTCAGACACTATTAGTATTGCAGAGGAAGCATCAGCATTTTGTGATGAGATTGCAGCAGTAATGTCATGCCCTTCAATTATGGGATTGAGTGATGCCATTTTCTCTAATGATGTTTCAGCTCTGGGAGTCTCATCGGTATGAAAATCGCCAATTGGGACAATTTCATCTACAAAATGTTTAGCATTAATTGCTCGCATTGCTTTTTGATGGCTCTCAAAAGCGAAACTCTCCATTTCTGCTCTGGAAATTTTCCACTTCTCTGCAATCATTTGCGCAGAATTAAACTGACTTACTTCTTGGTTGCCGTATCGCTTTACCCATCCAGTCGAGCCAGAAAAAGGGTCATCGAAACCTAGGGCTTGACCAGCCAACATGGCATAAGAAATTGGAATCATGTTCATGTTTTGCACCCCACCTGCAATCACAACATCAGCAGTGCCTGACATAATGGCTTGAGTGGCAAAATGGACAGCTTGTTGAGATGAGCCGCATTGACGGTCAACAGTTGTCCCAGGAACGTGTTCAGGTAGACCTGCTGCTAGCCAGCAAGTTCTGGCAATATCGCCAGCTTGAGGTCCTACAGTATCAACGCATCCAAAAATAACATCCTCAACTAGCCCAGGATCTAGGTCCACTCTATCAAATGTAGCCGAAAGAATTGCAGCCCCTAGGTCTGCAGGATGCATGCTAGATAAGGAACCTTTCTTCTTTCCTATTGGGGTTCTTAAAGCACTGACAATGTATGCATCTTGCATAATATTTTCCTCTTATCTAAAAAGTATAAAGCACACCAATCTCATCATTGGAGGATTTTAGGGTATTAAAAATTATTTTTTGCTGCTGATCATCATTTCCCCAGCAAGCCATTAAAGACCAAGCTTTTCTCATATATATATGCAGATCCATTTCCCAGGTATACCCCATAGCACCATGAGCTTGAATACAGTTTTTGCAAGCTAATTCTGCTGCCTTAACTGCCATGTATTTTGCATGCGCGCAATGAAGAGCGGATTTAGAATTGTGATCGAAGAGAGAATATGATGCTCTGTAAATTGCCGGCCTAGCAAATTCGATAGCTACCGCAACATCAGCCAGCATATGTTTAACTGCCTGAAAAGATCCAATAGGTTTACCAAATTGATTTCTATCCAAGACATAAGCTGAGCTTAGATCTAGCATCTTTTGCGCCAATCCAATCAATAAAGCAGCACTTTGCAGCGTTCCTCTTGAAATGACTGCTTGATTAAGAGTTGCAAAATTCTGATCTGAATGAATAGAACTTTTGATCTCATGGATTTTTGATAACACTCTAGAAGGATCATTTGATTTAATGTCCTCGCTATCATAATCACCTTTTTCAAGAAAATGACATGAGGTTTCATCAAACATTATCAATGCTTTTGAATCATCTAGAAATACAGGATGAGGATTGTGAGGGTGAGCAACAGCAATGTAATCCATGCCGCTATTAAACTTAGACTTTATGGCTTCCTGAATCTCCGCAGGGAACAAGCCTAAAATGTCATTCACAAGAAAATTTTGCTCAGCAACAGGTTCTGGTAATGCAACATATCCCATCTCTTCTATCATTAAAGTTAAAGCGATTTGATCGATTCCTAGTCCGCCATCTTCTTCTTTTAAATTTGCGCCTAAGACGCCAAGGTCGCAAATGGCTTCCCATCTTTTAGCATTAAAGGGTTTATTTTCCTGCCAACCCAATCGAATAGAATCAGGAGTACATTCTTGAGCTAAGAAGCCTTTCATTGTTTCTTGAAATTGAAGCTGCTCCTCTGTAAATACAAATTTCATAATTTACCTTGGCAATCCCAGTAAACGCTCAGCAATAATATTTTTTTGAATCTCATTGGTGCCAGCATAAATAGGTCCGGCATATGAAAACATGAAACCCTTAATCCACTGAGCTGCATCTTGATGCTCTTCAGTATCTAGTTCCGCATTCGCACCAAGAATTTTTAGTGCTGTTTCGTGCATCATATAATCTAATTCAGACCAAAATATCTTACCTAAACTAGACTCCGAGCCAATAGATCCACCGTCCATTAACTTTGATGCTGTATGGTAGATACTTAAAGCATATGACTCAGATTGAGCCCAAGCATCAACTATTTTGGCTTGAATGGCTGGAGAACATGTAGATTCGTTTTCCAGATATAGCGATAAGAGTTTGGCGGCAGTCTGCTGGAATCTTGCAGGACTTCTAAGCATTAATCCTCTTTCAAATCCTGCTGTTGCCATTGCTATTTTCCAACCCTCTCCTTCCCCACCAATTAAATTTTCTGCTGGGACCTTTACATCGTCAAAATATATTTCGGCAAAACCAGGCTCTCCGTCTAATTGAGGAATTGGTCGAACAGTAATGCCAGGTAGATCCAGTGGAGCTAAAATAAAAGATAATCCATGATGTCTCTCAGACTCTAAATCAGTTCGAAATAGCCCAAAAGTCCAATCTGCATAGGCCGCCCTTGAGGACCATGTCTTCTGACCATTTATTACAAAGAAACCATCTTCTAAAACTGCGGTTGTCCTAATTGCTGCCATGTCGCTCCCAGCACCAGGTTCTGACCAACCCTGAGCCCAGACATGATCTCCGGTTGCCATGGCATTAAGAAATTTATTTTTTTGAACATCTGTTCCGTATTCCATCAGTGTTGGGCCTAGAAGGAATACTCCATTTTGATTAACTCTAGTTGGTGCTTCAGCACGATAATACTCTTCTTCAAAAATTAACCATTCAATTAAATTAAGGGCTCTGCCTCCATATTCTTTTGGCCATGTAACCATTGACCAGTTTCCAGAATTTAAAGTTTTTTCCCACTCTCTGTGTTGTTCGAAACCCTCTTTTGTGTCCAAGGATTGGAGCTTATTTTTAGGCAGGTTCAGCTCTAACCAAGAACGAATTTCTTGGCGAAAAGTATTTTGCTCTTCTGTAAAATTAATCTTCATCGTTAAAGTTAGCGTCTCTTTTTTCTACAAATGCATCTCTTGCTTCTTGAGAATCTTTGGATTTATATAATTCTAAAGTAAATGTTTGCTCAGATTTGTAATGCTCATCCACATCTCCATTTTCTATCTGATTTAGAGCTTTTTTTGCAAGGTTCATTGCTATGGAACTCTTAGAGGCAATATCAGAAGCAATCTCCATTGCAGCATCATGCAATGAATCAATATTTTCGTGAAGAGATTCAATGGATCCATACTCATAGGCTCTTTGAGCAGAGATAGGCTTGCCTGTAAACATCATTTTTCTAACAGCCTGAAGGGGAAACAATCTACTTAAATGAGCTCCACCACCCAAGGCTCCTCGATCAATTTCAGGAAGACCAAAGTAAGCCTCTTTTGTAGCAAGTACTATATCGGAGGCGCCAGCAAGCAGAATGCCGCCACCCAGGACAAACCCATGACAGGCAGAAATTACTGGAACATTACAAACATGAATAGCTCTTGCTGTTTTCCAACAACCATCATTTACTGCAGAAATTTTAGTCGGATCTTCTTGCAACTCTTTTACATCTGCGCCTGCACAAAACCCTTTGCCTGCAGCAGATATCAAAATTACTTTTACTTCATCATCGTGTGATAAAAAATCTATATTTTTGGCTAAATCTAACCATTCTTGAGAATTCAATGCATTGACTGGCGGGCAATCTAAAACAATCTCAGCTATGCCATTTTTAATTGATGTATTTACGCCCATAATCTATCTCCTTATTCCCTCTAACTTTGAGCAAGCCTGATCAAAATCACTCATAATCTCTAGAACTAAGTCTTCGCAAGCTGGCAGATTGGTAATAATACCAGCCACCTGACCGGATGGCATTGCTCCTTCTTCAGGAAACCCCTCAACCATTGCTTTCTGAATAATTGCTGGGCTATTAGCTGACATAACAGACTGCGAAATAGTTAAATCATCTCCTTTGAGCATCGCAAAAAAAGCTTTAATTAGATCTTTGTAGGAAGATTGAGTTAATTGCTTGTACTTAATGGCAGACCCTATAGAGATCCACAATAGAGTAAATGGATTTGAATGATCTATCTTTTTTATATAATCATTAAAAATAAGCCTATGCGGCAGTCCATCAAATTTTTTGGTTATTTTGATATCATCGATTCCAGCTGAAATATAAGATTCTTTGGTCTGACTCGGCACCGGACTTTCTTGAGTCATCATAAACCTTGTGCCCATTGCAATACCGTCAGCTCCCCAGGCTAATGCAGCAGCCAGTCCTGACCCATCTCGAAATCCTCCAGCAGCGATCACAGGTATATTTACCTTTTGCAATACAGAACTTAACAATAGCGTCGTAGGGGTTGAACCTGTGTGACCACCCCCTTCAGAGCCCTGGATAACCAAAGCATCGGCACCTAATTCCTCAGCCTTGATAGCATGCTTTAAAGCACCAACAGTTGGCATACAAATTACACCATGTTTTTTAAACTCTTGAATATACTCAGCCACAGGAGAGCGCGAATAACTTACCGCTTTAATTCTATGTTTAATCACTGTTGCAACAATTTGATCAGCACCTGGTTGAAACATATGAAAGTTTATTCCAAAAGGTTGGTCGGTAAGAGTAAGTGTTTTTTCAATCATCTCTATTGCTTCCTCAGGACCACAGGTTGCCAGAGCAAGAAATCCAAATGCTCCAGCATTAGAAGAAGCTGCAACTAATTCTGGAGTTGCAACCCACCCCATCGCCGTTTGGATAATTGGGTATTTACAACCCAAGATGTTTGTTAACTTATTGATATCGAGTCTCAGGTATTATTATTTTTTCTTCGGAGCTTTTTTCTTTGGTGTTTTTTTCTTAGTTCTCTGTGAATCAGCCATCTTTTTCGCATCAAAGCCAGATAAAACATTGCCGGTGGTTAAATCATTGTGTGCATGAGAAAAATGATGCCATGCAAATGCTGCTTCCATGCCATTGCGCTTTCCTTGTAAATCTTCTACGTGATTGATAGCTTGTTTGGTAAGTAACAGTCCCATTCTTGGCATCTGGGCTATTTTTTCTGCCATTTCCATGACGCTTGATTCTAGGTCAGTCAAAGGCACAACTTTATTTACCATGCCCATTTCATAGCCTCTTGCAGCAGACATTCTTTCGCCTAAAAATAAAAACTCTTTCGCTATTCGGGGATTGAGCTCATACGGGTGAGCAAAATACTCAACACCTGGAATGCCCATTCGCACTACAGGATCTGCAAAAAATGCATCGTCAGACGCAACAATAAGATCGCAAACCCAAGCAAGCATGCAGCCACCGGCAACGCATGCACCATGAACCATCGCTATAGTTGGTTTGGGTATATCTCTCCATCTTCTGCACATATTTAAGTAGACTTCTTGTTCGCGCACATATAAAAATTCTCCGCCCGGCTTATTTGTATGGTCATACCACATAGACTTACGGTCATATTCAACATCAATATCTCTTCCAGGCGTTCCAATATCATGGCCTGCTGAGAAATGCCTGCCATTTCCTTTTAAAACAATAACTTTAACCTCATCATCATCTACGGCTTTTTTAAAAGCCTTGTCTAGATCGTATGTCATCTTTCCATTTTGAGCGTTGTTATACTCTGGTCGATTCATTGCAATGATGGCAATCCCATCTTTCTTTTTATACTTAACTGTTGGCTTAGCACGTGTCATTTTTATTCCCCAAAAATTATTTTTCTTGTACCCATCGGATCAAGAACTTCTCTTATTAATGTCAGCTCTTCATCAGAGGGTAATGTAGTTTCTTCATCTGATTTGATGGCTATGTTAAAACCCGTGTTCTCAATAATATCCTCAATGCTAACGCCAGGATGTATTGAAAGAAGTTGCAGCTGATGATCGGGGCCATTGAAATCAAATACACCAAGATTTGTTACAACTGAAAATATATCTGGCTTTGATGCGAGCGCATGTTGATTGTTGTATCCCATGCCTGAAACCATATCCACCTCTCCCTCAACAAATGTTTTAATTGAGTGATTGGGTATAAATATAGAATTTCTATGGCTGATAAAATTTCCTGGAAATCCCCGAACCCCTAGCAATTGAACTTTTGGATTGCTGTGATCTCCAATGCAACTAATGTTTGTTTGTCCAAAAGAATCTATCTGAGTTGGGGTAACCATGGCATGTCTCTGCCCGCCCCATAAATTCTCAAATACCCTGCTGTAACTCATGTAGCCTTCAATCAAATCTTCTGAAGCATCTCTTTTACCCATCGGCAGAGGCTTAGAGATTAAAAAAGTCTCTCCATCGGTCATCATTAGATCAGGATTGCAGGTAAGCTTAGCAAGACCAGCTGCAATTCTTGGAATTAATCCAATGCCTGTAGCTAGAAGCTCTCCATCATCTTTCCATGCTTTAGAAGCAGCAGTTATACATATTTCTGATAGGGATATTGAATCTGCCATATTAAAATTGAGGTAAGGGAATATTGTTTACAAAAGTCTCTCCACCAACTGCTTCAATATAATCTGTATGCGAGATGTTGAGATACTTGTCGTTATAATCTTCGAAAGATTTAGCTGCTGCTGAGTAAGTTTTTAAGTGCTCCATGTCAAAGCCATAATTCGGAGCACATGATGTTGGATGAGCTCCACCCGGAGCATGAGTGACTCCTGTAACTAAACTACGTTCGAATCTATTAAAAATTGCACCTTCCTTGCCGCCAAGCCCTTCTGTTTCAACCACTTCTTCAGCAGACACATATGTTTTGTTAGCAGCTCTAGCGAACATTTCATCAAAAAATGGGTCTGGACCAAAAATTTGAGTGTTCCCTTTTTGGTCTGACTTGTTCACATGCAACAAAGCTACATCTAAATTAAGTGCTGGCATAGCGACGTATTGCTCGCCATCCGCATAAGGTGAAGTGATAAGTTTAATCTCAGGATTATTTTTTAAAACATCGGTACCAAAGCCAACTCTTGTTGGCAGAAAAGATAGTTTCATAGCGGCGGCTCTTAGGCCCCACTGCACCATGCCCTCGTCTAACTCCATGACCTCTAGTTCTCCGTTTTGGCGTGCCTGACGGAAATGAGAATCTAAAGGAATCATATCCAACGAGACAAAACCAAAGATTAATTTTTTAACCTTGCGGTGAGCACATAGCAATCCCACATCTGGGCCTCCATAACTAACAATGGTTAGGTCTTTTAAGTCGGATTGGCAAATTGCTCTTATTAATGACATAGGCTTACGACGGGCTCCCCAGCCTCCAACACCAATAGTCATTCCGTCTGAAAGTTGGCTGATTACATCAGAGTGTGAAAGAATTTTATTCATGGGTCTAACTCTCAGGTGGAGAAAATGCGTGACCCCAAAAACTTGGTATCTTACTTTCTTGCTTAGTAAATGTTTCCCAGTCTACCTGCCATCCGTCGTAACCAAACTCTAAGTCAAAGCCACTAGGAGTCTGCATATAAAAAGAAACCATCATGTCGTTTGAGTGCCTACCCAATGAAGATGAAATGTGAACATTGTTTTGCATGGCTCTATCAAGACCATGTCCCACCTCATCAACATTATTCACCTCTACCATGGTATGTATTAAACCAGAGGGAGGAATGGGAGATTCATACAGAGCAACGGTATGATGTCTAGGATTATCGCAATGCATAAAATGTAACTTAACTTCAGGAGCATCTGGCGCAGGACCCATTGGAAAATTCATATAATCAGAATCTCCAAAACCCAAAGTATCTATATAAAAACTATGAGCTACCTCTAAATCAGGTGCTGCAAAAACTACATGACCAAATCCAAGTCCTTTGGTAATAAAACCTTTGATATCTTGAGGAGATAGAAATGGCTCATCTGCATCCGCTCCCCCATAAGATATTTCTAAAGCATTTCCTGCTGGGTCTTTTAAAGTAATCCCGTTTTCTACACAGCGAGCTGCGATGAGCTCATCTGAAAAATCAGCAAATTCAATATTTGCGCTTGTTAGCTCATTTTTAGCTACCTCAAATTCCTCTTTTCCTCTAATGTTCAGTCCAGCAGCAATAAATTTCTTAGACCCGCCAGTTTGAATATGAAATCTAAAAGCTTTTTCATCCATCCGAAGGTATAAATTATGATCATCACTCAATGATTCATTTTTCATTAGACCAACTACATTTTTAGCATAATCATCCCACTCTTGTAGATCGGTAGTTTCAATTGATACATAACTTAAAGATTCTATTTTCATGATGCCTCTTTATCCTTGAGATAATTTATTTTATAGCAATCAGGCTATTACAAATAATTTAATTCATATCTTATATTTCCATTATTAATTCTATCATTCAACTTATTTATCCATAACTTTTACCGTAATAATTACGAACAATAATGTTCTTAACAAAAAAGTGCTTTAAGGGAGTTAAATTAGATAAAATAAGATCATGTCATTAATTAAAGCACTAATTACGCCCGTAACTCCATTTCAACAAAATGCACCAATTTTATTTTGCGAGGATACAAAAAAGTGCGCATTTGTTGATCCTGGTGGTGATTTAGACATTCTCCTTGGCGCAGCTAAAGACAATAATTTAATTCCAGAAAAAATCTTATTAACCCATGGACACATAGACCATGCTGGGGGAGCTTCAGAGCTAGCATCCATGCTATCAATAGAAATTGAAGGTCCGCATAAAGAAGATACTTTTTTACTGGATTCCTTAGAATCACAGGGGAAAATGTTCGGATTTCAAGCGCGAAACTGTATCCCTAATAGATGGCTACAAGATGGGGATGAAGTGACTATAGGCAATGAAACGCTTCAAGTATATTTTTGTCCAGGACATACGCCAGGTCACATCATTTTTTTTCATGCAGAATCTAATCTTGCCGCAGTTGGGGATGTTCTATTTCAAGGGTCTATCGGCAGAACTGATCTTCCGGGAGGCAATCATCAAGACTTAATTAACTCAATTACTCAAAAATTATGGCCATTGGGAGAAGAAGTTTTATTTCTTCCTGGTCATGGGCCTGTTTCAACATTTGGTCAAGAAAGACAGACCAATGCATTTGTTGCAGATACTGTTTTAGCAAACTAAATCAGTCTACCCAAATTTTAACAACCTGCCCCCGATCATCCTTCATGGACCCCGTCACTATTAAAATAAAATCTATAATCCACCAAATACCGAATCCACCGATTGTAATAATAAATAAAATTGCTGAAGCGTAACGCTTAAGAAAAAATCTATGTGCACCTAAAGGCCAAGAGAGCACTAAAAATAATAAGAAAGTTGGAAGAATTCTTTTTTCTGAAACATTAAAATGCTCATTCATATCTTCCGCCCGCAAGGCTGGAGCTCATTTTAATAACAAGGGATGTTGGCAAATTATTGCATAAAAAAGCAATGGTCTTATTTAGTAGCCCGGGAACCCAAGCACTCTTTCCTTTCATCATGGCGTCTACCGCACCTTTAGCAACTGTCTTAGAATCTTTTTTCATAAAACTGGGTACTTCATCCATGGCATCTTGCATGCCACTAGCTGAATGAAACTCTGTCACAGTAAAACCAGGACATACATTGGTAGATGTAATGCCATGACTCCGATAATTTAAATTTAAAGCATCACCAAATCTATTTACAAAAGTTTTAACTGGGCCATAAAGTGCTCCCCATCCTGTAGCTGGAGGAGCAAAAGCTGCCAAAGAAGATACCAACATAATTTTTCCTGATTTTTGCTTCAACATACCTGGGATAAATCTCTTGGTAAGTGCTACAACACTAGTTCCTAGAACTCGTAAGAATTTTTCTTCTTCCTCTTCACCAGTTTCATGAAATTTTTTATTGATGCTATAGCCAGCGTTATTTACTAAGATATTTACAGCATATTGATGAGAGTCACAGAAACTAAAGATTGTTCCTGGAGCACTGGGCTCACTAAGATCAGCAACCACATAGTCTGCGTGCACTCCAAAGTCTAATGTTAATCGCTCAGCAATATCTTTTAAACGATCCTCTCTTCTTGCTGTGAGTAAAATATTATGACCGCGGCTCGCAAGCTCACGAGCTATATCCAAACCAATGCCAGCAGTGCTACCAGTAATTAATGCATAATTTTTTGTCATATTGAGCCTTTAAGTGTTTGGTTCTAAATCTTTAATCTTCAATCTTACATCATAAGGAATTAGGCCTTTAGCATCGTGGGCTTTCTTGATGGCAAAAACCTTTTCTAATCTTTTAGGATCCATCGGAGACATCCTCCTCTCACTCATATCAATATGACCTTCTACAGTCTCATACATTGCACAAATTACCTCATCTTTATCAAACAAAGCGCCAATCATATGAAATAGTTTCGCATTAACATTAAACAATCTGAAGGCAGGAAAAATCTTATCGCCCAAAAGAAACTCTTTTTTAAATCTATAATTATCTTCAAGAGTAAATGAAGAAAACCCGCTCTCTAAATACTCTTCATCAAAACCAAAATCTTTAGTGGTAAATTCCCAGCCTTGCTCAAAGACTGCTTTGATGTGGTTAACATTCATGTGACCGTTAAAATCGCACATATCCTCAGTTACAGTAACTTCCTTGCCTATGTATGGAAAAAGATTTTTCATGCCTGATTAATTATTTAAAAGAATGGATTGTGAGCAAATATTAAAAGATTTGCAAATGATTAACTCTGTTTTCATGAAAGGATTTAAGTACAATAAACATTTATTAAATAGGATTTACTACTTGGAAAAAACATCGGCTCCTGCTGACCATCGAGCAATCATCGTATCGGTTGATCTTTTAAGATCGTCTCCCAAAGAATCTAATAGCTTTAACTCTAATGAATTCCTAGATCTTTCTAACTCAGCTGGGTTAGTAATTGAAGACCATATATTTTCAAAACAAAATTTTGTATCAGCCAGTCACTTTCTGACAAAAGGAAAGGTGGAGGAGCTAAAGACATTAGTAACTGAAAAAGATATCAAATTAGTCTTATTGGATTGTGAGCTATCTCCCTCGCAAGAGAGAAATTTAGAAACGGTTCTATGCGCAAGAGTTCTAGATAGAACAGGTTTAATCCTAGATATTTTTGCTACTAGGGCTCAAAGTGATATTGGAAAATTACAAGTAGAACTTGCTCAACTTAGCTTTCTTTCTACGCGACTGGTCCGAGGGTGGAGTCACTTGGAGCGACAAAAGGGAGGAATCGGACTTAGGGGCCCAGGTGAGACTCAGTTAGAAACAGATAGACGTTTAGTTGGCAATAGAATTAAGCAATTAAAAAATAGGCTTAAAAAACAGCATAATCAAAAAATTTAAATCGGTATTCAAGAAAAAAAGGAGAGAACAAATTAGTTGCTCTCGTAGGCTATACCAATGCAGGCAAAACCTCGCTTTTTAACACATTAACTAAAGGTGGTCTTTATGCTGCAGATAAGCTATTTGCTACTTTAGATACAACTACCAGAAAAGCAGACTTTAAATCTAAAGCCCTAAGCACGGTATTGTTTTCAGATACAGTAGGATTCATTTCAAACCTTCCAACAAAGCTCATCGAATCATTTAAAGCAACGTTAGATGACTTATCCTCAGCAGATCTCTTTGCTTCATGTTGTGGATGCCGCAGACCCGGAGAGTGATTTTAAAGTTCAACAAGTTAACTTAATACTTAGATGATCTTGGGGTTGATAAAATACCTCAGATTAGAGTGTTAAATAAAAGTGACTTAACATCAGATACCTTGATAAAACCATCGAGTAATGAACATCCAGAAATCAAAGTTTCTGCTGAGACTGGAGATGGTTTAGATCAACTAAAAACTCAAATATCTGAAATGCTTTTTGGAGAAATTCTTACGGGTTGGATCTATTTTTCACCAACACAGGCTTCAATTAGATCAAAGTTATTTGATTCAGGTTGCATACTTAAGGAAGAAGTTGATGAGAGTGGTAGCTTTCGATCATTTATAGAAATAAGTAAAAGTATGTTGCAGCAATTGGATAACTTAGAAGGGGCTAATACCCTTAAATCCATATCTATATAAAAAAAGAGCCGCAAAAGCGACTCTTTTTAAAAACTTCTTAATTAAGAAAAATCTGGGTCACTTGGATCAAAGAATACTTGTCCGTTTGATATCTCGGGAGCAGAACAAGTGCTAACTGCTTCCATTTGAATCTTAGCATCGCCGCCTGTCTCTTCCCATAAACTATTTCCTTCACTCATGGTCTCAAGATTTTCATGAAAATTTGCAAACCAGAAGTCCTCTTCGGCAGTTGCATCATCGGGGAAATAAATTCCATAAGCATAAAAGCCGCTAGTTTGTGATTGATCTATATTATCAAGCCAAGAATTATATTGAATCAAGACATTAGACAGATCTTCCTGACTCTTTCCTTCGTTTAAGGTGCAGGCACTAAAACTTGCTGAAAATGAGCCATCATCGGGAGTGTCTCCAAAAGCATATGGATTATAAGGGAATATAAAGTCGTATCCTTCTCTATTTTCTCCATCACATTGCAAGACCGAAGAATATTTTTCACCCCATGCTGAACCCTCTTCACTTCCAAGCCATTCTTGCCATCCCGCATCAGCCTCTTCTTTAGAAGACCAACTTAGCTCCCACCAATTATTAAATGAAGTATTGTCATCAGTAACCGTTGCATAACCCCAAGCACCTAGCATAGATTCAGTTTTTTCAAGACCTCTCCATGCAGCAATCGCCTCATCTAAGGCTGCTTGACTGTAATCTTCACCAGCAGTGCACTGCATGAACTCATTGTACAAAACATAATTTGTTGCATCCCAGGCCACTGGATCAGCTATTGATGGATCAATGCTTGGTTCTTCACCATTTGAGCAAGACATTAGACCATAAAAGGTATAGCCATCAAAGCTATTTTAAAATTCTTATTCATTATTCTCTTCTCTTTCTTTAAATTTATTCTTTCTTCTAAAAATTAGCCTTAAACTATACTATAACTTTCATTAAAAATAAATTCGGTTTTCATGGCTCAAAAACACATAGATGCTCTAATTATTGGTGGCGGTCATAATGGTCTGGTCTGTGCATACTACTTAGCTAAAAAGGGTCTTAATGTTCATATCTATGAAAAGAGAGCTATTGTCAGGTGGCGCTGCTGTCACTGAAGAGTTTCACCCTGGCTTTAGAAACTCTAGCTGCAAGCTATACAGTTAGCTTGCTCAATCCTGTAATCATTAAAGATATGCGGCTCAAAGAGCTTCGGATTAGAGATTGTAAAACGTCCTATTTCTAATTTTTTGCCCATCGATGATTCAACCTTTTTAAAATTAGGTGGTGGCTTAGAAAAAACTCAAAAAGAGTTTATAAAATTTTCTGAAAAAGATGCTGCAAGACTACCAGAATACTATGAACGAATTGAAGCGGTAGCAGATGTATTAAGAGATCTCTCAATCAAAACTCCACCAAATCCTAAGCAGGGAATAAAAGCAGCTTTAAATGCAGCTCTTCAACTTTGGCCCATTGCCACAAAAGGCAATCAAGTTCACCGAGATGTTTACGATCTGTTTACTAAAAGTGCTCGCTCATTTCTTGATTCCTGGTTTGAAAATGAGCATGTTAAAGCCGCATTTGGCTTCGATGCAATTGTAGGAAATTTTGCTAGCCCGGATACTCCGGGCTCAGCATATGTTTTGTTGCACCATGTATTTGGAGAGGTCAACGGAGAGAAAGGCGCATGGGGTCATGCAATCGGTGGAATGGGTTCTATTACTAAAGCTATGCAGCAAGCCTGCGAGGATGAGGGAGTAAAAATTTATACAGACGCCTCAGTTGAAAGAGTCATTGTAAATAATGGCGCGGCTATTGGGATTCAATTAGAGAATGGCTCAACAATTGAAGCTAAGAAAATAATCTCCAATTTAAATCCAAAGCTTCTTTATAAAAAACTGATAGATGAAAAAGACTTAGATCCAGAATTTAATCGAAAAATGGATGGGTACAAGTGTGGTTCGGGAACTTTTCGGATGAATGTGGCATTGTCAGAGTTACCAGATTTCTTATCTCTTCCAGGCAAAGATATTGCTGAACATCATCAAAGTGGGATTGTGATTGCACCGACCCTCGACTATATGGACAAAGCATATATCGATGCCAAGGTCCATGGATGGTCTAGCAATCCCATAGTTGAAATGTTGATACCATCAACAATGGACGATACTCTCGCCCCACCAGGGCAGCATGTTGCATCGTTGTTTTGCCAACAATTTTCTCCACAATTATCAGGAGAGAGGTCTTGGCATGATTTTAGATTAGAGGCAGCAGATACTATTATTGAAACTGTAAATAATCATGCTCCTAATTTTAAAAATTCTATTTTAGGAACAATGATCCTCTCCCCATTAGATCTTGAAGAGAAATTTGGATTAACTGATGGGGACATTATGCATGGACAGATGACTCTAGATCAGATGTGGGCGGCTAGACCTATATTAAATTATGGTGACTATCGCGGTCCTCTAAAATCTCTCTATATGTGTGGCTCAGGAACTCATCCTGGAGGTGGAGTTACTGGTTTGCCTGGAAGAAATGCAGCAAGAGAAATCTTAAAAGACGGCTAAGCTTAAATCGAAGACGTCTCAGACTCTAAAGTTGCAAAATACTCTCTTGCCTTTTCAATCACCTTAGGTGCAAGCCAAACTGATGAAATTAATGTTGGTATCGCCATAAATGCAAATGAAAGATCAATCACAGCAATAGCAGTCTTTACGGGTATTACTGCGAAGACAACAACAAAGAAAATGATGACCCACTGATAAATTTTTACTCCTTTTTTGCCAAATAAAAATTGAGCACAAGCAGATCCATAAAATGAATAAGTAAAGATAGTGCTGGCTCCAAAGCTGACAACGCAGATAAGTAAAATTGCATATCCCACTGGACCAAGAAGAACGCTAAATGCTTCTGCGGTCAATTTAACACCCTCGACACCCGGTCCTATGTCCAACCAGACTCCTGAAATAATAATTAACAAAGCTGTCGATGTGCACATGATCAAAGTATCAAAAATAGGTCCAAGCATAGCAACCAAACCTTGCTTGACCGGATTAGAGGTCTTAGCAGCACCATGAACAAGCGATTCTGTTCCTATCCCTGCCTCGTTAGAATGAGCGCTTCTTTTAACGCCCATGATAATTACAGCGATAACACTTCCTCCAGCAACTGCCGAACCTGTAAAAGCATCCTCTATGATGATTTGAAATGCAGGGATGACTGACTCAAAGTTGAGTATTAGCGCAACCATGACAGAACCAAAATATAAGATACTCATTGAGGGGACAAGCCATTGAGAAACCTTTGCTATCCTCACCAGCCCACCAAAAATTACAGCTCCAGTGATCATAGCTAAAATGATTCCAGCCATTAAATTGAAATATTTGAACTCAAAGATTGGTAAGGTCTCAAGCATCTGAACCATTTGATTGCTTTGAAATCCTGGTAAAGCACCAATTAAACCAGCGGCTGCAAAAAAATATGCCAATGGCATCATGGACTTAGGCAATGCATTTTTAATAATGTACATCGGTCCGCTGCGAACTGTTCCATCTTCATCAACATCTCGATACATCACAGATAAAGTACAAGTAAAAAATTTAGTAGCTATGCCTACAATTGCAGTTATCCACATCCAAAAAATTACTCCTGGACCACCATAACCAATAGCCAGGGCAACACCAGAAATATTTCCAAGACCAATCGTGCCGGATAATGCTGTGGTTAAAGCTTGAAAATGGGTAACTTCTCCGATGTCCTCTTCTTTTGTATGCTTGCCTCTTATGAGCTCAAAGGCATGGAGGATGTATTTAAAAGGAGTGAGTTTTGAGTAAAAAAGAAAAAATATTCCTGCTCCCACAAGGAATGGAGCATTCCACTCCCAAACAAAATCAGAAAATGCAATTATCAATTCAGAAATATTAGATATCAGATTTTCCATGCACTCAATTACAAAAGTAAAATTCTATTGTAGAGCTATCCAAAGTGTTCTGCATGAAAATCTTGGATATCTGGATCAACCAAAGCATCTCGAATTTTTAATTCTTGATAAAGGTTTAAAGAGTCTAAAGTTTTGCATCGGCTTAAAGCAACGTATGCCTGTCCAGTTGCAAATGCTCCCTCTCCCAAATCAACCGAGCAACTTTCTAGGGTTAGGCCCTGAGCCTTATGAATAGTAACTGCCCATCCAAGCTTTAAAGGGAATTGCTTAAAAGAAGAAACAATCTCTTCTTCCATCTCATCGTTATATTCATCGTAAACATATTTAACTTTATTCCACTCTTCTCTTTTTACCTTAAAAACCTCTTTCCCAACTTTTACTTTAATCACTTTTTTATTTTTATCCGAGCAATCAATCACAACTCCAATGGTGCCATTGACCCAGCGACCATCTGGATCATTTTTAATAAACATGACTTTGCGTCCTCTTTTACTCGAAGTTCTCGCGGAGCAGGTAAGATCGTTTTCATTCAGATCTCCCTGCTCTCTTGATTTAGCAGCGGTTGCTGGGCCTTCAATAAGATTTAACATCTCTTCATTAATTTGTTCGGCGCGGTATTTGCGTGATGTAATAATCAGGAGGACTCAGTATTAAATTCTGGGTTATGACATGCGCTATTAATTCTTGAAATTGATTCTTCTAGGTTTTCTCCTAAACGCACATCGTTCAATAAAGCATAAAACTCTTCATCGTCTTTTTGCCTGAAAGAACTTGTAAGCTCAAAAAATGATGGGTTGTGATCTCTTTGTAACTAAGAGCGCTAAAGAAATAAACAGAGTCATATTTTTCAAAGATTGCTGATTCTTCATGATCTTTTACCACTGGGGGTAATTGAAAAAGGTCTCCACAAGCAAGAACATGAATTCCACCGAAAGGCTCAGAGGAATTACGATGTATTTTTAACGTCTCAGAAATTGCATCAAGCATTGGAGCTCTTACCATTGAAATTTCATCAATAATTAATAGCTCAAGTTTTTTTAACAGTTTTTTGAACCGGGGATCTTTTGATTCTTGAATATTTGGAAAAGTATCAAAGCCTATTCTAAAGGCTGAATTAATTGTGCTGCCACCAATATTTAACGCAGCCACACCAGTAGGAGCAACTACCATTTTTCGCAAGAGACACTCATCTTTAACTCTTTCAATCAGAGTGGTCTTACCGGTTCCAGCAGCACCAGTGAGATAGATAAAATGTTGAGAATCTTCCTCTTCTAATAACTCTAAAATGCTTTCTAATTTACTATCAAATACAGAAGTAGGATTGTCTGAATCTGGAGATGTCATAGATAAAAAAGATAGAAGAAATGTATGATGAAATTTTACCAGTTACTATATAAATCGTGGGAAATAAAAGAAAGAAATAATGAAGGAATTTACTCATCGAATTGCTACATATGAAGACATTCCAACCATAGAAGTATTGATGGAACTTTCTATTAATCAGTTATTGGGGCCATTGCTTTCAGCCGAGCAACTAGAAGCCTCTTTTGACAGCATGGGTCTAGATGACCAGCTTATTAAGGATGGAACTTACTTTATGATTTTCTGTGATGAAGTTTTTGTTGGTTGTGGTGGCTGGAGCAACAGAGAGACACTGTTTGGTGGGAACCATACCCCCAACAGAGATGATAATTTTTTAGATCCCTTAAAAGATTCTGCAAGGATACGTGCAATGTACACTCATCCAGATTGGGCAAGGCAAGGCATAGGGTCGCTGGTGATGCATTTAGGCGAAAATGCAGCCAAAAAATTAGGCTTTAAAAAATGTGAGTTAATGGCAACACAATCCGGAAAACTTTTGTATGAAACTCAAGGTTATGAGCCTATCGAGGATATTTTATATAAAACTGAAACTGGTAAAACGGTTCCAATGATTCGCATGGAAAAGATTATTTAGAGACTGGCGGAGAGTGAGGGATTCGAACCCTCGATACAGTTACCCATATACCTCCTTAGCAGGGAGGCGCTTTCGACCACTCAGCCAACTCTCCGATTTTGGAAAAGAATTATAACGCTTTAAAATAAGAAAATAACACTATCGGTTGAATTCAATTCGACTGCCGATAGGCAGGTGCTCTTTTAAAACTCCATCTTGATAAACAATCTCTCCATTTAAAATGGTATGCCTTACAGCACCAGGAAATGTATAGTCTAGGAATGGTGACCACCCACAGTGATACAAGATATTTTCTTTTGTGACTAATGTATTTGAGCTGAGATCTATGACTGCTAAATCGGCATAACCACCCTCACGAATATAGCCCCTGTCTTTAATTTGAAAACGCTCTGCAATATTATGACTAGTTTTTTGAACAATCTGCTCTAGCGAAAAAATACCTTTGGAATAAAAATCAAGAAGCACCAACAACGAATGTTGATTCAGTGGAAGTCCGCTTGGAGCTTGCAAATACGGTTGCTGTTTTTCTTCCCAAGTATGTGGGGCATGATCCGTTGCAATAATATCAATTTTATTTTTTTGCACAGCATCAATCAGTGCTAATCGATCTTGCTCAGACTTAACGCTGGGATTACATTTAATTAAATTGCCGTGGGTCTTATAAGCAGCTTCACTGAAAAATAAGTGATGCACACAAACTTCGGCAGTAATTTTTTTACCGGTAATATCTCCTTCAGTAAATAATTTCATTTCATCCGCGGTGGTCAGATGAAGAATATGGAGATTTGAGCCATGCTTTGTTGCTAGATCATATGCAAGCTGTGATGATTTTAGGCAAGCTTCTGCGCTTCTGATTGCAGGGTGAAATGTTGCATCTACATCTTCACCATATTTAGCAATTATTGCCTTTTCATTTTCAATAATAGTTGGGGTATCTTCACAATGCGTAACGATATTAACTGGGGCCTCTCTAAAAATTGCATCGAGTGTATCTTGATTATCAACCAACATGTCTCCAGTGGATGCACCCATAAATACTTTCAAGCCACACGCAAGGGTATTATCTAATTGTTTAATTTCATCAATATTGGTGTTACTGGCGCCCATGTAAAAAGAATAGTTGCCATGGGACTTCGTTGCAGCCAAATCAAACTTAGCCTGCAAGTTCACTCGATTGGTTGTGGTTGGATTAACGTTAGGCATTTCAAAGTAACTGGTCACCCCGCCTGCCAACCCTGCTCTGCTTTCTGATTGAATATTGCCCTTATGCGTTAAGCCTGGCTCTCTAAAATGAACCTGGTCATCGATGAGGCCTGGCAAAACATGTTTGCCTTGAAATCTATAATCTTTTTTGATTCTGCATCAATCGAAGGTGCAATCTTTTCGATTCTATCTCCCTTAATTGCAATATCAGATTCAAAAATTTGACCTTCATTAACCAGCGTTCCATTTTTTAAAATAAGATCAAACATTAGTCTCCTAGGTTAAATGTTTTATGTAAAGTTCTGACTGCATTCTCGACTTGATCCTCTGCAATGACAATCGTAATTTTAATTTCAGAGGTGCTAATCATTTGGATGTTAATTTCTGCATCTGCCAAAGCATTAAATGCTGAGCTTGCAATTCCAGCATGAGAACGCATGCCAACGCCAACCAATGATACTTTGCCAATCGCCTCATCAATAATGAGTTCATCGTATGAAATGCCTTTCATTTTTTCTTTTAACACTGCTTCGACTTGAGGTCGATCACTGGTCGCAACTGTAAAGGTGAAATCAGTTTTATTTGAAACGCTGATATTTTGAACAATCACGTCCACCTCAATGCCCTCATCGCTAATTGGACTCAAGATGCCCGAGGCAATCCCAGGAGTATCAGCCACTCCATGTAATGTAAATTTTGTTTGGTCTGTTTGAGATGCAATTCCTGTTATAACGGCGTCTTCCATACCTTCTTCCTCCTGTAAAATAAGCGTGCCTGATCCTGGCTCAAAGCTTGATAAGACTCTAACTAAAACATTGTATTTATTTGCAAATTCAACGGCACGTATTTGGATAACTTTAGCACCCTGACCAGATAACTCCAACATCTCTTCCATGCTTATAGAATCAAGCTTTTTAGCCTCAGGAACTATCCTTGGATCGGTGGTATATATTCCATCGACGTCTGTATAAATATCACATCTTTTTGCTTTAATTGAAGCGGCGATTGCAACCGCAGTGGTATCGCTACCACCTCTTCCCATCGTCGTTGTATCTCCATCTGCAGTAATTCCCTGAAAACCAGTAATTATAGGAATATAACCCTCTTCAATGGTTTGAAAAAGAATGTCGTTATTCATGTCTAAGATTTTTGCTCTAGAAAAATGAGAAGTAGTTTTCATCCCAAATTGAGCGGCGGACAGTGATTTCGCTTTAAGGCCTAAATGATTTAGAGCTATAGCCACCAATGATGCGCTTACTTTTTCTCCAGTTGAAACCAATGCATCAAACTCTCTTTTATTTGGTTCAGATCCAAATGATCGAGCTAAATCAATTAAACGATTGGTTTCTCCGCTCATAGCGGAGACTACAACTACGGGAAAAGCTTCTTTGGAGGCTGCCTGAATAAGATCTGCAACCGCAGAAATGCGATCCGTTGAGCCAACAGAGGTACCGCCAAATTTTAATACTATGGTTTCCATTGTTTAAAAAGCCTAAAGATTAAGCGAGGGATTGTACGATATTGGGAATAGAATTAACAAATTCATCAATATTTTTGCATTCACCTGCACCTTGAGCAAAGTCATTTCTTCCACCGCCCTTACCATCAATAGATTTACAGACAGCTTGTATAACTTTATTTGCCTGCAAAGAATCTTCTAAATCTGAAGTTACCCCGCAGACTAAAACTACTTTGTTGTCTTGATTGCTTACAATCAATATGCACTTTTTCTGCTGCTCTTTCTTGTGCTGATCTACTAATTGTCTTAGATCTTGAATATTCTGGTTCTCGACCTGCAAGAGAACTAGTTCACAGCCATCTAATTGATGTCGAGAATCTTTTGCTTCTATTGATGAGGTTTGATTAGTTTTTTTGCCTTTTTTCAAAGATTTATTTTCAGCAATTAAATCTTTTACCTTTGAGCTAACCTCTGATGCGCCAACATTTAATAAGACTTGAGTTGTTTGAAGTTGATGTTGCATTTCTAACATGAGTTCAACTGCCTTGGTGCCAACGGCTGCTTCTATCCTTCTTACACCAGATGAAACGCTGGATTCGCTGGTGATAATAAACATACCAATATCACCCGTTCTTGCAACGTGTGTTCCGCCACAAAGCTCAACAGAAAAACCATCACTCATTGACAGAACTCTTACATCATCATCATATTTTTCCCCGAACATCGCCTCTGCTCCCATTGCGATTGCATCATCAAGTTTCATCAAGTCTGTTGTAACTTGCGAGTTGTTGAGCGAATGCATATTAACCAGCGATTCAATTTCTTTGATTTCATCTTTGCTTACAGCCTTAGGATGAGAAAAATCAAATCGAAGTTTAGTAGCATCGACCAGGGAACCTTTTTGCTCTACATGATTACCCAACACATGCTTTAAAGCAGCGTGCATCAAATGGGTTGCTGAATGATGGGCGGCTGAAGAGTCCCTCAATGCGGCATTAACCTCTAGCTTTATTTCATCATTAAGCGAGATCGAACCTTCTGCGAGAACAATTTTATGAATAAATATTTTTCCCTGTTTAATGCAGTCTAAAACCTGGCCATGACAATCGTTGCCAGAAAACACTCCCTGATCACCTATCTGCCCACCTGATTCTGCGTAAAAAGGTGATTGATCAAAAGCAACGAGATATTCTTTAGCTTTATTGGCAGTATCTATGCGAACTTCCTTGTCCCATAAGCCCACAGTTTTCCCTTGAGCAGTTAACCTGTCATAGCCAAGAAAATTTGTATCAGCAATCGATGATAAATCTAGTTGCACTGCTTTAAACTTACTGGCTGATTTTGAATTCTTCACCTGTTCTGCCATGCAGATATCAAAACCTTTTTGATCAAGCGTAAGATCTTGCTCACGTGCAATATCAGCAGTTAGATCAAACGGAAATCCAAAAGTATCATGAAGCTTGAATACAACTTCTCCTGGAATAACCTGAGAAGTCATTTTCTTAATTTCTTTATCTAGGATCTCAATTCCTTTCTCTAGGGTTTCAAGAAATTTATTTTCTTCATCGTGAATCGTTGTCTCTATGAGAGACTGGCTTGTCGCAAGCATAGGGAAAGCAATTTCCATTTCTTGAACCAATGGTGCAACTAAAGTATGCAGAAAAGGTTTTTTTGCTCCCAGCTTATATCCATGCCTGATAGCTCGACGCATAATTCTTCGTAAAACATAGCCACGCCCTTCATTTGAAGGCATTACACCATCGGCAATTAAAAAACTAACACTGCGAATATGATCAGCTATTACTTTATGTGATGGCTCTCCAGGAGACTTGATTGCTTTCTCAGATGCCTTAATTAAATTAAGAAAAAGATCAGTTTCATAGTTTGAATTAACGCCTTGCATCACTGCTGTGACACGCTCTAAACCCATTCCAGTATCAACTGATGGCTTTGGCAATGGTGTTAAATCTCCAGCAGCATCTCTATTAAACTGCATGAACACTAAATTCCAAATTTCTACAAACCTATCGCCATCATCACCCGGCGAGCCGGGAGGAGTTCCCTCATATTGATCTCCATGATCATAATAGATTTCTGAACAAGGCCCACATGGCCCAGTGTCGCCCATTGACCAAAAGTTATCCTCTTCGTCCAATCTAACAATTCGGTCTGGTGAAATACCTATCTTGGATGACCAAATTTCTGCAGCCTCATCGTCTTCTCTAAAAACAGAAATCCATAATCTATCTTTTTCTAGGCCAAGCTCTTTGGTTAAAAAATTCCAGGCTAACTCAATAGCATGTTCTTTAAAATAATCTCCAAAACTAAAGTTTCCAAGCATTTCAAAAAAAGTATGATGCCTTAAGGTGTAGCCGACATTCTCTAAATCATTGTGTTTGCCGCCAGCTCGTATACATCTTTGTGTTGTTGTTGCTCTCTGATAGGGTCGCTTGTCAGTGCCCAAGAAAACATCTTTGAATTGCACCATGCCTGCATTAGTAAACAGGAGAGTATCATCATTTGCTGGTATTAAAGGGCTTGAATCAATGACCTCATGATCATTTTTTGCAAAATATTCTAAGAACTTAGCCCGAATTTCACTTGTTAACATTGCCAAAGACTTCCTCTAAAAAATTAGTCATTGCGATCCAAGAACGCTCATCACTATCATGATTATAAACTGTTCCCATGGCAACGTCGTTAGCCAGTGGATTGGTGAATGCATGGTAGGTATTTCCATAATTAATCAATTGCCAGTCAGCTTCTGATTCAGTCATTTCATTCTGCAAGGCAAGAATTTGCTCTGAAGATACCATTGGATCTAGATCGCCATTAAGCACTAATAACTTTGTATTCACTTTGTTAAAGGTTTCATCGGATTGATTTAATAAGCCATGAAAGCTTACGCAGCCGCTTAAATTATGGCCTGATCGAGCTAGTTCTATTGAAGCAAGTCCCCCAAAACAAAACCCAATCATTGCAATCTTGGAAGCATCGATACCATCAAGGCTCTTGCCATAGTCAACCGCACTGATAAGACGTTGGCGAAATAACTTACGATCAGTGACAAAGGGTTCAATAAGCGCCTGATTTTCTTCGACACTTGTACCATTTACCCCGCCACCATATATATCTATTGAGAGCGCAGCATAACCAAGAGCATTTAACGCATTTACTTTTTGATCTTCAAATTCAGACCTGCCCTTCCATGTATGCGCAACAAGAACCAGAGGCAATAAGTTAGAAGATTCAGGTATTGATAAATGACCGATGCACTCTATCGCACCATCGAAATAAGATACGTTATTAGTTGTCACTTCCATCACCAAGCGCAGCTTTGTATCTTTTGTAATTTTCAATGTAATGTTGAGCATTAATCGCAGGGATTGCCTGCTCTTCCAATGTAAGCACTTTCTTGATCTTTCCAGGCATGCCTAAAACCATAGAGCCGTCTGGAACTTCCATGCCCTCTGTGACCAACGCTTTGGCCCCTATAATGCAATTCTTGCCAATCTTGGCTCCATTTAAGATAACAGAACCTATCCCTATTAAGCTGCCATCACCAATTTCACATCCATGCAGCATAGCTAAATGACCAACAGTAACAAATTTTCCAATAGTGCAACCAAAACCAGGATCCGTATGAATAACTGAATTGTCCTGAATGTTTGATCCCTCTCCTATAATAATAGGTTCATTGTCTCCCCGGATGGTGCAGTGAAACCAAATGCTTGAATCCTTTGCCATTTGGACATCTCCAATAACCGTAGCATCTGGAGCAATCCAAAAATCTTCATTTTCCGTAGTTAAGCTTTTGTCATTGAGTGTAATAATCATTAAATGCTATCCCTCTAATATTTCTATATTCGCATCAAAACAAACATTTAAAAAGTTTACTGTAATCATGGCTGTTAAGCCCCAAATCTTTTGATTTTTTAGTGACCAAGTTGGTACTTCCCAGACACTGCCCTGTCTTTCAATACTTTCTCTTTTTATGTTTTTTGGATCTAACAAAAAACTTAATGGGACGGTAAAAATTTCTTGAATTTCTTCATTAGCCTCAAGGTCTTGAGGCTTGTCCACTGTCGCGATAAAAGGATTAACCTCAATCTTATGCCTTGAAATTAAATAATCTAACTTACCAAGCATGGTGACATCCTCGCCGTTTAGACTCATTTCTTCATTTGATTCTCTTAATGCAGTATCAAAGAGGCTGGCATCTCCATCCTCTGCTTTTCCACCAGGAAAACTGACCTCTCCTGAGTGTGTTGAGAGGTGGCCAGAGCGTTGGGTATAAATTAATTCAGGGCTCTCAATATATTCTCCATAATTTAAAATGGCTATCAAAACTGATGCTTGAGGTCTGCCACTGGGCTTTTCAGAATTACTGGAATTTAGTTTATACTTTATCTCTTCAATCATTGTATAAGTTTAACTTCTTACAACATTTAATTCTCTAACAAAGGAGCACTTTTGAGATATTGTTCAAAATGCGGAAGCGATCAGATAGATTTTAAGGTACCTGTTGATGACAATATCAAGCGGTATATTTGCTCAGCTTGTGACTCAATTTTCTATACCAATCCCAATCTTATTGTGGGAACAATCTGCGTTAAAGAAGATCAAATTTTACTGTGCAAAAGAAATATTGAGCCTCGCTTTGGACTATGGACTCTGCCAGCCGGTTTTATGGAAAATTCAGAGACTCTGCAAGAGGGTGCATTAAGGGAAACGAAAGAAGAGACGCAAGCATCTCCAAAAATTATTGCCCCATACTCTGCTTTTAGCCTTACACATATCAGTCAAGTGCATTTCTTTTATCTAGCCGAGCTAGGGGATGAAAGTTTTGGCCCAACATCAGAAAGCTCAGAAGTGGAGTTATTTGATGAGAAAGATATTCCCTGGGATCAAATAGCCTTTCCGACAGTTACAAAGACATTAAAATACTATTTTGAAGACAAAAAGAAAGGAGATTTTCCATTCCGAGAAGAAGCGTTAAAACTCTGGTAGATCTCTGCTAAAAAATTTACGAACCTTTTGTAAATTTATATGCATTCAAAAAAATCTGCATCCATGGCGAGTACTCTTCCCATGATGAAGGTTTCCAAGAGAATTGCTGTGCTCTAAATACTCTCTCAGGATGAGGCATCATGATTGTTGCTCGTCCATCTCTAGAAGACAAACCAGTTATCCCCTCAGGAGATCCATTGGGGTTAATAGGGTACATGGTAGTTGGTTTGCCTTCGCTGTTCGTAAACTGCATTGCTATTTGATTATTTCCTTGCAGTTTACTCATAGCTCCATCTTGAAATTTAGCTCTGCCCTCTCCGTGTGCAACGGCCACAGGTATCTGCCATCCCTCCATGCCTTGCAATAAAACTGAGCTAGATTTTCCTACAGTTACTTGAGATAAACGTGCTTCAAATTGATCTGACTCATTCCATAAAAATTTTGGCCAATCTTCAGCACCTGGAATTAAATCCTTTAAATTCGATAGCATCTGACACCCATTACACACTCCAAATGTAAATGTCTCAGGACGATTGAAAAAGTTCTCAAAGGAATCTCTAACCTGCGGATTAAAACTGATGCTAGAAGACCAACCTCCTCCTGCCCCTAAAACATCGCCATAAGAAAAGCCACCACATGCAGCAATGCCTTGAAAAGACGATAATAAACTAGGGTTATCTAAGATATCTTGCATATGAATGTCTTGAGCCTCAAATCCAGCCAGCATAAAAGCTGCAGCCATTTCATTTTGACCGTTGACTCCTTGCTCTCTAAAAATTGCTATTTTTGGCTTAATATCAGAATGAATGTCAGGTAGCTTTGAAGAAAACTGAAAACTATCTTTGGCAACCAGACCTTCTTTGTTAAAAGAATTAATAAGATCGTATTCTTGTTTTGCGCTATCTGGATTATCTCTGTTAGCTTTTATTGCAAAGGAAGTCTCTGACCAAGTTTGCTCTAAAGCTGAAACAGATTGCTGAAATTTTACATCATCATTTTTTACAATAGTAATGTCTGAGTCTAGTGTTTGGGTGGCGCACTTTTGGTGCGCAATATTATTTTGCTTTAAATATTCTAATGCTTGCCCTTCAAAATCAGAATGAAATTGAATCACTACGCCGGTCTCTTCAGAAAACATATCTTTATAGATACTTGTATCGTCCTCTAGATCATCAGATAAGAAAATTTTAATGCCCACTTTGTTAGTAAAGGCAAATTCAGCCAAGGTTGTAAATAAGCCGCCATCGGAGACATCATGAAGAGATGTTATCCATTTCCGGTTAATTAGCTCTTGAAGAGAATTAAAGAAGTTTTTAAATGCCTGTATGTCCTCTATATCCGGTGTTTCATGAATAGAGGAAGATGTAACTTCTTCAAAAATTGAGCCACCCATTCTAGTTTTATTGCTAAGACTTAGGTGATAGAAATCTGATGAGCCTTCGGGATGTAATTCAGTTGTTATGGCTGATGAAATATCTGATACCGGAGCCATTGCGGTGATCACCCCAGAGAGCGGGCTTTTAACTTCAAAATCTTCTTGGCCCTCTGACCAACTTGTTCTCATGGACAAAGAATCTTTTCCAACAGGGATGGCAATACCAAGCTGAATACACATATCTGAAACTGCCTGGACTCCCAATCTTAGAGCATAGTCATCCTCGTCGTCCCCACAAGCTGCCATCCAATTTGCAGATAGTCTCACCAAGTCTAAGCTCACAATTGGAACGGATACTAGGTTCATCAAAGCTTCTGCAAGTGCCATGCGCAATGATGCAGCTGGGTTTTGAATAGCTATGGTAGGTTTCTCCCCTATTGATAAGACTTCTCCCTTGTTTGATAGAAAAGATCTTGCTGACATTGAATAATTAGACGTCGGAACTTGATGTCTACCAACAAACTGATCTTGTGCGACCAGCCCTCCCACCGTTCTGTCGCCTATGGTAATTAAGAAAGATTTAGATGCCACAGAAGGATGAGATAGAACTCTTTGGATTACGTCCGAAAGGTCAAGATCAACAGCTGTAACTTCTTTTACAGGCTCAATGGAAGGATTTTGAAGCGTCATGTCTTTAATTGGTAAATCGCCAAAAAGCATAGATAAGGGAACATTAACTGGGTACTCATCTCTCTCAGGGTCATAAACTTCTACTGAATCTAATGCTGTGGTTTCCCCAACAAAAGCAACAGGGCATCTTTCGCGACGGCAAATATTCTTAAAAATATCCTTGTTCTCAGATTTGATGGCAAGAACATAACGCTCTTGCGATTCATTGGACCAGACTTCCATTGGTGAAAGGCTTGGATCAGCTACTGGGATTAAGCTTAAGTCGACTCTCACCCCAAGGTCGCAATCTTTGGCAAGCTCGGGAATGGCATTAGAAAGTCCGCCAGCTCCAACATCATGAATAAATTCGATTAAATTTGGGGTTTCAAAAGCACACTGATTAATTACTTCTTGGCATCTTCTTTCCATTTCGGCGTTTTCTCTTTGCACCGATGCAAAATCAAGATTTTCATCGCTCTCCCCTGAGGACATAGATGATGCGGCCCCGCCACCTAAGCCTATCAGCATTGAAGGGCCACCCAAGACAACTACTAAATCACCAGATTTTATAGAATTTTTTAAGCTATTGCGGTCTTTAACTTCACCTATTCCACCAGCCAGCATAATTGGTTTGTGGTAGCCATAAGCTCTTTGATCTGTCACAGACTTTTCAAATACTCTAAAGTAACCAACAGTACTGGGTCTTCCAAACTCATTATTAAAAGCAGCTGCTCCAATGGGTCCTTCGGTCATGATCTGAAGTGGTGAGGCAATTCTTTCGGGCTTTTGAAGAGGTGTCTCCCATGCTCGAGGAAATTTTTCTAATCTAAGGTTAGAAACATTGAACCCAACCAATCCCATTTTTGGGCTTAGCTCCTGTCCCAGTAGCCCCTTCATCTCTAATTTCACCGCCTGAACCTGTTGCAGCACCTGGAAAAGGAGAGATGGCTGTTGGGTGATTATGAGTTTCTACTTTTAAGGTTGAATTAATTTTCTCTGTTGAAAAGCCATACTCATTACTTAAGTTTCTATTTAAAGTGGGAACGCTGGCTCCCTCAATTACCGCAGCATTATCTTTGTAAGCGGAAATAAGATCAGGCTTATTCCCTTGGCTCGTTTTTTTAATCAGATCAAAAAGAGATTGATCTTGGGTGACCGAATCAATCACCCAGGAAGCATTAAAGATTTTATGTCGGCAATGCTCAGAATTAGCTTGAGCAAACATCATTAACTCTGCATCAGTAGGATTTCGTCTCACTGAGGAGTAAAAATTTTCCAGGTAACTAATCTCTTCACCTGATAGGGCTAAACCCAGCTCTATGTTTGCCTTATTAAGAGCCTCATTGGCAGACTTAGAAATATCAATAAATTGCAATGGTCTTCTGTTTGGTGCCATTGCTGTATTAGATAAATCTTCTGGTGTATAAAAAACTTCTTGGGTCATTCGGTCAAAGAGATTGGTTAGAACTAACTCGCTGATCTCTGTCGCTCCATCTACAAAGTACCCAAAATACTTTTCAATGCTTTGAACGCCACTAATACCAACGTTTTGGATAATCTCACTTGTTTTGGAAGACCATGGGCTAAAGGTACCTCTCCTAGGCCCAATTAAAAAATGTGGAGACTTAGACTGGTTAGCTGCATTCAATAAATTGAGTAGTTTTGAATGATCGGCAAAACTTTCATCAATAGTTACTGCATAATAATCTAGGCAATTAAGCTTTAAGTTGTGTGAATCATTGATAATATTGAGCTGTGAATTCTGAGAAGAAATTTTAGACGGCGAAAAACTTGAATGTCCTTGAAGAAGCAAGTTTAAATTTTTTGACACTAGCTCTCTAGTAAAATATTGTTATGGTTAATTATAAGGATGTTTAAAATTAAAAAAATACAAACAGTGAAATTCCTTTCAAAAAACGCAGCAATCTTATTTGTATTTATATCCTTGATGAGTTGCTCAAAAGATCCAGTGGTAACTCCAGTATCAGTTTATTGCTCTGTTATTAGTGAAAAACTACTTGCCTTTTCAAGGCTCAGTAATTTCGAGAAGCAAAAATTTCAAGAGCTATCTGATACTAGACTGCAAAAGTATAAAAATGATTTTATTGAAGCGGCTGAAACATTTGATCTGGAATGGGAGCTCTTGGCTGCTGTTGCATTTCAAGAGTCGCAATGGAATCCAAAAGCTCGTTCGGCAACTCAAGTAAAAGGCATGATGATGCTAACTCTTCCAACAGCTGCATCTGTGGGAGTGACGAACAGACTCGATCCGATTCAAAGCATATATGGTGGCGCGCAATATCTCTCAGAGCTTCGTCAAATGGTTGAGTATGGAACGTCTTCGGGTGACAAGACTGCTTTTGTCTTAGCAGCATACAATCTAGGAATGACGAACGTAAAAAATGCAGTTGATCAAATCAATGGAAATCCTTCAAAGGTAACTTGGCTTGAGCTGGAAGAGCATTTAATTCAATTAAAGTCCTCTATGGACACAGAGAGCTACTCAAGAGGTCAGCAAACAGTTGATTTTGTAGAACGGGTTCGAGATTATTATTATCTTCTGTTAAGTCAAAATTGTAGTGATTAAGAGTTCAGAAGCTGCCACTTAAGATTCTTTATTTGATCTCGGCAAAATGCAGCTTTTTCATATTCTGTCTGCTTAGCATAAACATACATCTGCTCTTCAAGCTTCGTAATAGAGGTAGAAATTTTATCAGGCCCATCTGATTCAATCTTAAACGGCAAATCCTCTTCAAAGTATTTAGGTTGAGTTTTTTTAGCTTTCTTGGTTACCCTTGCCCCTTCCATGATGTCTTTTATGCCCTTAACTGATAGAGGTAGGAGTAATATTATGTTTTTTGTTATAGGCGACCTGAATTTTTCTTCGACGCGTCATTTCATCCATGGCTCTCTGCATAGAGCCTGTTACTTTATCTCCATATAAAATAGCTCGTCCTCTAATATTTCTTGCTGCTCTTCCGACAGTTTGAATAATTGTTACCTCTGATCTTAGAAAACCTTCTTTGTCTGCATCTAATATTGCTACAAGCGAAACTTCAGGAATATCCAACCCCTCTCTCAGTAAATTGATGCCTACTAAAACATCAAAATTTCCCAATCTCAAATCTCTAATAATTTCTGTTCGCTCAACAGTATCGACATCAGAATGCATGTATCTGGTTCTAATACCATTTTCCTCAAGATAATCAGTTAAATCTTCTGCCATTCGCTTTGTAAGTGTTGTAATTAGAACTCTTTCTTTTAAAGCTGCGCGCTCATTGCATTCACCAATGACATCATCGATCTGGGAAGAGGCCGGTCTAACCTCTATAGCGGGATCAATTAACCCAGTTGGCCGAACTAATAATTCTGCCATATTATCGGAGTGCTCTAATTCAAATTTACTCGGAGTAGCTGAAACATAAATTTTTTGAGGAGTTACTTCTTCCCATTCTTCAAATCTCAACGGGCGATTATCAAGCGCAGATGGTAATCTAAAACCATAATCTACAAGGGTTTCTTTGCGAGATCTATCTCCCTTATACATGCCTCCAATCTGAGGGACTGATACATGAGACTCATCCATAAAAACTATTGCATTTTTAGGTAAGTAATCAAAAAGGCATGGTGGTGGCTCCCCGATACCCCTTCCAGAAAGATAGCGAGAATAATTTTCAATTCCCTGGCAATATCCTAGCTCTTGCATCATCTCTAGATCATATGTTGTCCTCTCTTGGAGTCTTTGCGCCTCAACCAATTTGTCATTCTCTTTCAAATAAACCAATCTATCCTTGAGCTCTTCTCTTACTGCTTTCAAACATCCCAGCACGGTTTCTTTTGGCGTAACATAATGCGTCTTAGGATATATCGTGGCTCTGGGAGTCTCCTGAATCACTTCGCCAGTTAAAGGGTCAATCCAAAGCAATCTCTCAATTTCATCTCCAAATAATTCAATTCTGAGCGCTCTCTTTCAGAGTCTGCAGGGTAAATATCAATTACATCGCCTCTTACCCTAAAAGTTGCTCTACGAAAATCAATATCATTTCTTGTGTATTGCATGGCAGAGAGACGGCGCAGAATTGAGCGCTGATCGATAGTATCACCGCGATCTAAATGAAGGATCATATTCAGATAAGCTTCAGGCGCGCCCAGTCCATAAATAGCAGATACTGTTGCAACAACAATAGTGTCATTTCTTTCTAATAAAGCTTTTGTAGCTGAGAGTCGCATTTGCTCGATGTGTTCATTAATAGAAGCATCTTTTGCAATATAAGTATCTGAAGTAGGCACATAGGCTTCTGGCTGATAATAATCGTAATAAGAAACAAAGTATTCAACTGAGTTAGATGGGAAAAAATCTTTTAATTCTCCATAAAGCTGTGCTGCTAATGTTTTATTTGGTGCCATTATCACCGCTGGTCTTTGGGTGGATTCAATGACTTTTGCCATTGTATAAGTCTTACCTGAGCCCGTTACTCCCAGTAAAACCTGATGTAATAACCCATCATTTAGACCTTTGACCAGGCTATCAATTGCTGCCGGCTGATGTCCTGCTGGTTCAAAGGGAGATTGAACGATTAAATTTTTTGTCATTATGCTGTATTACTTTCTTATTTTTAATTTATAATTCTCAACTTGTTCCCTGATAGCTCAGCGGTAGAGCAGTTGACTGTTAATCAATTGGTCCGTGGTTCGATCCCACGTCAGGGAGCCATTTCTTTTTTTCTTCAACCGTAATTGCTAATTTTAACTGATTATTTTATTTAAACATGTGTTTAAAAAAATAAGGCGCCTTGCAGCGCCTTATAAAGATTAACTTGCTTAGGAGCATTGTCTTAGCCTTTGGGGGTAGCATAGACTTTAACCTTGAGTACATTAAAGACATTGCATATGACAATTCTGTGGCGCCCATGCAACTTAACAATAAAATCTTTGTAACTCTTTATTGTTCTTTTAAAGATCTTTGAGTAATAATTATCAAATGAAAAGATTACAAAATAAAGTGGCAGTGATTACTGGTGCTGCAAGCGGTATTGGAAAAGAGACAGCGCTATTATTTTTAGAGCATGGTGCAAATGTTGTGCTTGCTGATATGAATAACGTCACCCTCGAAGAAACCTTTGAGCTTATAAAGCAGAAAAATTTTGAACAGAATGCATGTATATGCTTGACTGATGTTTCTGTTGAGCAAGATATAGAAAAATTAGTAGACATGGCGGTGGATCAATTCGGCACTTTAGATATCTTATTTAACAACGCTGGAATTGGTGGTGCTATAGGCCCAATTACCCATATTAATGGAGATGAATGGGATAGATCATTTCAAATTCTTCTTAAATCAGTATTTTTAGGTTCTAAGTATGCTGCGAGGGTCATGAAAAAAAACGTGACAGGTGGCTCAATTATCAATACTGCATCTATTGCAGGAATGGGGGGTGGATCTGGTCCCCTTGCTTATTCTGCAGCCAAAGCCGGGGTCATTAATTTTTGTAAAAATGCTGCAATTGAATTAGGTCCAGATAAGATTCGTGTAAATGCTATTTCACCCGGGGCAATCAACACTCCTCTTTTAGCCACTGCAATTGAAGATAGCAAGCTTGATCAACCGATTGAAGATTTTGGTATGCCAATTGATATTGCAAACACAGCATTATTTCTTGCTTCGGATGAATCGAGATTCATAACTGGAATTAATATATGTGTTGATGGCGGTTTAACGCTAGATCAGTCAGGCCTGATGACAGACGCAGCTGAACACTATTCAAAAATGGGTATTGAGCGAGTTGTCGGAATGAACATGGGCTCAACAGGTATTGAGTCTGTAATTGAAAACTTAGAAGAGTAGTTTTTTAGGATTTTTTCCAGGTTGTTCCTTCGCTACTATCATCCAAGATAATCCCTTGCTCTGTTAGGCTATCGCGAATCTTATCGGCAGTCTGAAAATCTTTTTCATCTCTTGCTACATTTCTTAAAGCTATTTGCTGGTCAATCTCTTCATCTGACAATGTAGCTCCGAACTGAAAAAATGTTTTTGGATCATCTTGCAGCAACCCTAGAACTCCACTCAATTTTTTGAGAGTCGTTCCATATTTCATTTTTTGGATTGGGTCAGAGGAATTATTGATTGATTTAGCAAGTTGAAATAGCAGACTAAGAGCTTCAGGTGTATTCAAATCATCATTCATAACCAAAGAAAATTGATTCATCATGTCTTGATCAAGTTCATTGCCTTCACCTTCCATTGAAGCTAAAGCCTGATATAACCTAGTTAATGCTGACTTAGCTTGGTTTAAAGATTCCTGGTCAAAGTTTAATGAACTGCGGTAATGGCTAGAGACTAAATAGTAGCGAATAACCTCTGGATGATAAGAAATGAATAGATCTTTTAACATTGCAAAATTCCCTAAAGACTTAGACATTTTCTCACCATTAATTTTGAGTAAGCCTGAATGCAACCAGTAATTTGCAAATTTATTACCAGATGCGCACTCTGATTGGGCAATTTCATTCTCATGATGTGGGAATAATAAATCTGGGCCGCCACCGTGAATATCGAAGTGCTCTCCTAGATTTTCAAATGACATAACGGAGCACTCAATATGCCAGCCTGGCCTACCTTGGCCCCAAGGTGAATCCCATGAAGGCTCACCTTCTTTTGCACTTTTCCATAAAACAAAATCTAGAGGATCTTTTTTAGAATCATCTTCTGCAATTCTTGCGCCTGGATTCAGATCATCAATATTTTTATTAGATAATTTGCCGTACTCAGGAAAAGTTCTGACTGCAAAAAAAACATCACCACCAGGTGAATGATAAGCATGACCTTTCTGAATTAAACCTTCAATCATCTCAATCATGCCCGGAATATAATCGGTAGCCCTAGGCTCTGTATTTGGGAGCAATAGGCCCAGCTGAGCAAAATCTTCTTGCATGCTGGCAATTGTTCTCTGAGTTAAATCCCCAATTGATTCATTGTTTTGTATTGCTCTTTCAATAATTTTGTCATCAACGTCTGTAATATTTCTTACAAATTTAACTTTGTAGTCTTGATTTTTAAGATATCTAACAAGAATATCAAAAGCCATCATTGCTCGAGCATGGCCTAGGTGACAGCTGTCATATACCGTCATGCCGCAAACATACATGCTAACTTCACCCTCATGAATAGGTCTAAAGTCTTCTTTTTGATTTGTTAAAGAATTATAAAATCTTAATGTCATCTGTTATTTGATATATGAATCACTTATTATAGGGAACTTAAATTGAATGTAGGTTTTATTAATGTCAAAAATACAAATTACTTTTTTAATAGTGATTGTAACTGCTGTTGCTGTAATCTTCTTTCTATCACCATCTGATCAAAATGATCAGACTACATATTATCCACAGGAGGATCAAATGTCACTTGTAACTATCTCTACCTCAGCCGGCGACATTCATCTGGAACTTGATGCCGAAAATGCACCCATTACGGTCGCTAACTTTTTGCAACTTGCCAAAGATGGTTATTACAACGGAACTATTTTCCATCGAATTATAGATGGCTTTATGGTTCAAGGTGGTGGCTTAGATGAGAATATGGCTCCAAAACCAACAGGAACTGAACCAATTCAAAATGAAGCAAATAATGGACTAAAAAATGATCGCGGTACCCTAGCAATGGCCAGAACAATGGACCCTCACTCAGCTACAGGTCAATTTTTTATCAATCATAAAGATAATGATTTTCTTAACCATACTTCTGAAACCTCTCAAGGTTGGGGTTATGCTGTTTTTGGTTCTGTGATTAACGGAATGGACATCGTAGATCAAATTGCTCTCAGCACCACATCTACAGTTGGCGGTTATGCTGATGCTCCTCTTGAACCAACAATTATTAACTCAGTTACAGTGAGTGAATGAAGCTAGGATTCATATCTGATCTCCATTTATCTGAAAAAACCCCTTCGACGAATGAAGGTTTTTTTAAATTTTTAAAAACAGCTGCGCAAGAATTTTCGCATCTGTACATCTTGGGTGATTTATTTGAATCCTGGATTGGGGATGATGATGATTCATCTTTTGCATCCGATGTCACTGAGCATATAAAAACTGCCACTCGCAGTGGTTTAGAAATATTTTTCATGCATGGGAATAGAGATTTTTTATGTGGCAATAAATTTGCTGAAGATGCAAATATCACCATATTGCCAGATCCCTTTTTTATAGACTACTTCGATCAAAAAATTGCACTTTCCCATGGTGATGATTTTTGCACCGATGATTTAAAGTACATTGAATTTAAAAAGGAAGTACGTTCTTCATCCTGGCAAGAGGATTTCTTGAGCAAGCCTCTTGAGGAGCGCCAGAAGATTGCCTCTAACATGAGAGATGCGAGTCAAAGCAATAAAGACAAAAAAGACCTATCTATCATGGATGTCGCAGCAAATACCATTCATGAATTTTTTATACAAAATAATATAAGCCTGCTGATTCATGGTCATACCCATCGCCCTAATACCCATCAAATCAGTGAACCTAATGTAGATGGTGTGCGTATTGTTTTAGGGGATTGGCACGATACTGGTTGGTGCTTAACGCTTGAAGATCAAGAAAGAGTATTAGAGGAATTTAAACTCTAAAACCTCTTGCGTCTTAATTTTTAATACTGTATAAATATACAGTATTTTAAAACTCCATGACTATTAACTACCTCGGTTCAATATCGGCAGATGATCTGCCAGTAATTTTCACAAAATTTTTTTTGGAACCTGTATCAGTTGGTTTTCCAAGCCCGGCAAACGACTACCTAGAAAGTCCCATAGACCTTAATCAATACCTGATTAAAAATGGTGCTGCGACATTCTTAATTAGAGTGTCAGGGGACTCAATGATCCATGCCAATATAGGTGATCAAGCAATATTAATTGTTGATCGTAGTATTAAGCCAAAACATGGAAGTATTGTGGTCGCATCTCTTGATGGAGAGTTTGTATGTAAAAGATTGCAGCTGAGACCGCGCCTTTGTTTACTACCAGAGAACCCTAAGTATGAACCAATTTATGTTCAGCATGGCCAGGATTTAGACATCATGGGAATAGTTACAGCTGCTATAAACAAATTTGAATGAATCTTTTAGCATTGGTAGATTGCGACAATTTTTACGCATCCTGTGAAAGGTTATTCAGACCAGATTTAAGAAAAAAACCTATTGTTGTGCTATCTAATAATGATGGATGTGTTATTGCTAGAAGTAAAGAAGCGAAAGCAATGGGAATAAAAATGGGTGTTCCCTGGTTCCAAATTAAAAAGGCTTATCTTGCTAACGGTGGTCAGGTTTTCTCTTCAAATTTTGCGTTATATGGCGATCTGTCAAATAGAGTCATGCATGTATTAGAGGGCATGGTAAATAATATTGAGGTTTATAGTATTGATGAAGCATTTTTAGACCTACATCATATTCAAAATAGTAATCATGCCTATGAATTTGGAATTCATTGTAGAAACATAGTTGATCAGTGGGTAGGAATTCCTGTGCGTATTGGTATTGGGCCAACAAAAACACTGGCTAAAATTGCTAGCCATGTAGCAAAAAAAAAGATTGGTGGCACAGGAGTTTTTTGCCTTCATGAATCATTGCAAATTGAGCATGTATTAAAGCATTTACCCATTAATGAGATTTGGGGCATAGGTCGCAATCTATCTAGGCGACTTAATGATCTGAGCATTTACTCAAGCTATGATTTGATGAAAATGGATACGAGGTTAATTAGAAGTAAATTTAGTGTTGTCTTAGAGCGCACTGTGAGAGAGTTAAGAGGAGAGCAATGCCTAGCAGTACAAAATGATCGAGAGCCTAAAAAACAAATTATTGTTAGTCGAAGCTTTAGAGAACGCACGGGTGATTTCAATCAATTGAAGCCATTGATTAGTAATTTTGCTGTTAGAGCAGGAGAGAAACTCAGGCATGAGGGACAAAAATGCTCTCAAGTATCAGTGTTAATAGCCACTAGCCCATTTAGTAAGCAAGCACAGTATCGAGGTTTTCATAGCATTCAATTTTCCAACCCAGTCAATGACACGAGAAGCATCTTGGCTGGAGCCAATCAAGCACTCCAAGATTGTTTCAGACAAGGCTATGCATATGCAAAAGCAGGAGTATTATTAAGCCAATTTTCACACTCATCGGTTATGCAGAGATCTCTATTTGATGACTTACATAAATCTTTTGATCAGAAGCAAAATGAGGACTTAATGCGCTGCATCGACTCAATGAATGCAGAGGGGTTGCAGGTATATTATGCTTCGCAGTGTCCTGGGCAGGCATTACCAATGAATAAAAAAATGATGTCTCCAAAATACACAACAAGCTGGTTAGAGCTGCCAACTGCTAAGTAAAAAAATACCGGTCATAATGAGCTTCGGAAAGCTCTAAGAATTCTTTGTAGATTTCATCTTTTAATTCAGAGAGAGCTATGTTTTCATGCAAAGTAATACCAAATTGATCTAAATTCAATGACTGAGATCCCGAAGCGCGGAGCAGATCAAAAACCCAAGTAAGTGGGTTCAATGAATCATTAAAATTAATTCCATTTTCACGTAACTTTGATGCAAGCAGGTCAGGATTAATAATAGAGAGTCTCTCTTGCAAGACGGTCAACTTAAAATCTTCTAGTCGATTGTTTACCAGTTCCTTTTCCGGGATAGAGTATTTGTTCCAATTTATAACTTCATGCACAAAGCGTTTACAGCCTTTGCAGACATTATCACCATAAGTGGTAGAGCATATTCCAAGACATGGAGTGGAAGCTTTATTCTTCTTCATATTTTGGATAATACATGATTTTATGAAAGTAAATGTTACGAATCGATTAATTGACTTGGGTATTTAAGGATACAAGAGTAAAATGCATTTTTGGAAAAAAATATGCTTGAACACTACCAAATACATTGCAAAGAAAGAATGGAAGCAGGGATACCACCCCTTCCCTTATCAGTCCAACAAACATCTGAACTAGTAGATCTTTTAAAGACTGAGCATAAAGAATCTGATCTATTGCTTGACCTACTAAAAGAGAGAACTCCAGCCGGAGTTGATCAAGCAGCGTATGTTAAAGCTGGCTTTCTTGCGGACATCACGACAGGCAAGACAAACAGCCCATATATTTCTAAAAAAGAAGCTGTATCAATTCTTGGAACCATGCTGGGTGGCTATAATATCCAACCTTTAATTCAATGCCTGCAAGATGATGAATTGGGAGAAGAAGCGGCCAATGCTCTCAGCACAACCTTATTAATTTTTGATGCATTTAATGATGTGTTGGAACTTTCACAATCTAATGCTAATGCTAAAAAAGTAATTGATGCATGGGCAGAGGGATTGTGGTTTACAGAGAAAAAAGAGATCCCAAGCCAAATTAAACTCACAGTTTATAAAGTGCCAGGCGAAATTAATACCGATGACCTATCACCAGCAACCGATGCATGGTCTAGGCCTGATATTCCCTTGCATGCCTTGGCAATGTTCAAGATGCCAAGAGAAGGTTTAGATAAGCCACTGGAAACAATTAATGAGCTAGAGAAGAAAGGTAACCCATTAGTATTTGTAGGGGATGTGGTAGGAACTGGTTCATCAAGAAAATCTGCTACAAATTCAGTGCTATGGCATATGGGCGATGAGATTCCATGGATTCCAAATAAAAAAGAGGGTGGCTTTTGCTTTGGTGGAAAAATTGCTCCTATTTTTTTTAATACACTAGAAGACTCTGGAGCCTTCCCAGTAGAGTGTGATGTATCAAAATTAAACATGGGGCAGGAAATTATTTTTGAACCGTTCAACGGGAAGATATTAGATGCTAATAGCGGAGAGGTGTTATCCAGCTTTGAGCTAAAAACACCTGTCTTGCTTGATGAGGTCAGAGCCAATGGTCGAATCCCTCTAATTATTGGGCGACAACTAACCGACAAAACAAGAGAAGCGCTTGGATTAGAGCCAACAGATATCTTTACAAGACCCGATGCTGAAGATGCTTCTGATAAAGGTTTTACCTTAGCTCAAAAGATGGTTGGAAAAGCCTGTGGTGTTGCAGGGATACGTCCTGGAACATATTGCGAACCAAGAATGACCACTGTTGGCTCTCAGGATACTACCGGTCCAATGACAAGAGATGAGTTAAAGGAATTAGCATGCTTAGGATTCTCAGCGGATCTAGTGATGCAGTCTTTCTGCCATACAGCGGCTTATCCAAAGCCAGTAGATATTGATACACAACACACATTGCCTGATTTTATTATGAATCGTGGTGGAGTCTCATTAAAGCCAGGGGATGGAATTATTCATTCTTGGCTAAATAGAATGCTATTGCCTGACGGCGTAGGCACGGGTGGTGATAGTCATACACGTTTTCCAATAGGGATCAGTTTTCCTGCTGGGTCTGGCTTGGTTGCCTTTGCAGCAGCCTTAGGGGTTATGCCTTTAGATATGCCTGAATCTGTTCTGGTTAGATTTAAGGGAGAAATGCAGCCCGGAATAACGCTTAGAGATCTAGTTAACGCTATTCCTTATGCAGCTATTCAAAAAGGCTTATTGACAGTCTCCAAGGAAGGTAAGAAAAATATCTTTTCAGGCCGCTGCCTAGAAATCGAAGGTTTACCCAACTTAAAAGTAGAGCAAGCATTTGAGCTATCTGATGCCTCTGCAGAAAGATCAGCCTCAGGTTGCACAGTAAGATTAAACCAAGAGCCTATTATTGAATACCTTCAATCTAATATTGTGATGTTGAGATGGATGATAGGAAGTGGCTACGGAGATGCAAAAACATTAGAAAGAAGAGCTCAGGCCATGGAAGAATGGATTGCTAATCCAGAATTACTAGAGCCTGATGAGAATGCGGAGTATGCTGAAATCATTGAGATTGATCTTAATGAAATAAAGGAACCGCTGCTGGCATGTCCTAATGATCCAGATGATATCAAACCCCTGTCAGAAGTTTCCGATACCAAGATTGATGAAGTATTTATTGGATCATGCATGACAAATATTGGTCATTTTAGGGCGGCTGGTCACTTGCTAAAAAACCATAATGGTACAAAGGCTAGATTATGGGTTGTTCCTCCAACCAAAATGGATGAGAAGCAACTTATGGAAGAAGGTGTCTACAATATATTTGGTACTTCTGGAGCTCGAACTGAGGTACCGGGTTGCTCTCTTTGCATGGGAAATCAGGCAAGAGTGTTAGCGAACTCAACGGTTGTCTCCACCTCTACTAGAAACTTTCCAAATCGCTTGGGTGATGGCGCAGATGTATTCCTTGCATCAGCAGAGCTCGCTGCAATTGCTTCAATCATGGGAAAGCTACCTACCCCAAAAGAGTATCTAGCATATATGGAAGAGATAAATCCTCTAGCAGATGATATTTATCGTTACTTAAACTTTAATGAAATTGAGAATTACGTACAGGCCGCTGACAGCGCAGAGATTCCATCAATCAATATAGTGAATATCTAATTTATTTTTTCTCTTGAAAGTTTCTTAGTATCCTGTCGACTGGCTTCTAAATCTTGTAAATATTCATTGCTGATAGAAGTTGGATACTCGCCATTAAAAATTGAGATTTCAAAATTTTTAATCTCAGGATTGCCTTCTTGAGCTGAGGCGATAAGATCTTCAAGATCTTGATATATTAACCAATCAGCACCTATAACCCCTGCAACCTCTTCCTCGGTCCTGCCAGATGCTATTAACTCATCAGTAGCAGCCATATCTATTCCATATAAGTTTTGAAACTTGACTGGCGGAGCGGCAGAAGAAAAATAAACCTTGTTGGCACCGGCCTCTTTGGCCATCTCTATAATTTTCTGGCTTGTTGTGCCTCTTACAATTGAATCATCTACTAAGAGAACATTTTTACCTTTAAACTCAAGATCTAAAATATTTAATTTTCGTCTCACTGATTTCTCACGCTCTTCTTGATACGGCATAATAAATGTTCTACCTATATATCTATTTTTTACAAAGCCATCCCTATAGGGAATATTTAACTCTGTAGCAACCTGAAGCGCAGCAGTTGTAGAGCTATCTGGTATAGGAATAACAACATCAATATCGTGATCAGGATTCAGTTTTGTAATCTTGTTAGCAAGCTTTTGACCCATTCTCATGCGTGCTTTGTATACTGAAATTTGATCCAGTGTAGAGTCAGGTCTTGCTAGATAAACGTACTCAAATAAACAAGGAGTTGGTTCAGGGTTATCAGAGCATTGCTGGCTATGAAGCTGGCCTAGAGTATCAATAAATACAGCCTCGCCAGGAGCAACGTCCCTTAAAGTTGCATACCCAAGGGCAGAGAAAGAGGAGTTTTCAGAGGCAATAATATATTCTTTTTGAGTCTTACCCTGTCTTTCTCCAATCACTAAAGGACGAATGCCTCTTGGATCTCTGAATGCTAATAGACCAAAGCCAGTAATCAATGCAAGAACAGCATAAGCTCCATGACATCGAGAATGAGTTTTTTTAACAGCCTGAAAAAAGTGTTTTGTTGAAGGTAAGATCGCTCTTTGTTTACCAAGCTCATGAGCAAAAATATTTAAAAGCACTTCCGAATCAGAATCAGTATTTAAATGGCGCATCTCCGCATGAAATAGCTCTCGAGCTAAGGTCTTCGAATTAGTTAAATTACCGTTATGTGCAAGACTAATTCCATAGGGTGAATTGACATACATGGGTTGGGCAAATTCTTTTCCAGCACCCCCGGCAGTTGGGTATCTTACGTGCCCAATTCCGTAATGCCCTACCAGTTTATTCATATGACTTTGATGAAAAACATCACGGACATAGCCCATTGATTTTCTGCTATGCAACCTTCCGTCATTATCGCAGACCACCATCCCTGCAGCATCTTGGCCTCGATGTTGAAGCATTAACAAAGACTCGTATATTGAGCTAGCTACATGCGTTTCAGACGATATACCTACAATTCCACACATTATGTCTTACTGGTTGAAGTGATATTGGAATCAAGCATAACTGAATTTTTATTAGAGATCATATCTTTAAAGAATTTTTCTGCTTCAGGTGCAAATTTTTCAAGCAAAGGGCCGCTTTTAGATTGCACTATAAAATCAGACTGCTTAATGCTTGCAGGTGTAATCAGATAAATAATTACAATTAATATAGTCCCTCTCATACATCCAAATAGAGCGCCAAGTAACCTGTCTAAACCACCCATGCCTGACCAGTGAGTTAAGTTTTTAATAATTTTAATTGCAAATCCACCAGAGAATATAATCCCTGTAAAAATAATAAAAAGAGAAGCTATTCTTTTGAGTTCGTCGTTTGTAATGTAAACAGAAATATAAGGATCTAGATACTCATCTAAAAACATAGCTGCAGCAAATGCAAAAATCCATAAGGCTAGCGAAAGAGATTCTTGAATAAAGCCACGAAAAAAAGCAATTAAACCTGAAAGCAGGATTATGCCAAGTAATACGAAATCAAAACTAATAAAGTCTATGGATTCCAAGTGATAATTTCTCCCATAGTAATACCTGCAATCTTGTTAAGTACTGTCTGATTAGTTCGAATGTCGTCTTTAGACACAAAAGGTCCGACCAGAACGGTAGTGAGAGTTTTATTGGATTCATTCGGTTTAGCAAATGCTGGGAAGCCATTGTCACCAAAGGATTGGATAACCTTGGTAACTGTTTCGGGTGACCCAAAAGCACCAACTTTATATACATAAAGATCGAAATCTATTTCCTCTATTATAGATTTTGCAGAAGCAATATTGTCTTGAATATCTACCGTAAAATTACTATCTTCTATTTCTAATGGCTCCATGTTTGAAAAGTCCTCAGAGAGCTCAGATGCGATAGGGAGACTAGGAATAACAACCTTAGTTGTTGTCTGATATTTTGGTTGAGGAGAGAGTGCAAAAATTAAGATCCAGATAACAATAGTAGAAGTAATAAAAATTCCTGCAAAACGATTAAAGTTCATTTATGTCTCTGGATATAATTTAGAAAGAAGACTGGCAAGCTTTTGGCGTAAGTCTTTTCTATGAACAATCATATCTATGGCACCATGCTCTAGAAGAAACTCTGATTTTTGAAAATCTTCAGGAAGATCAACTCTAACTGTTTGCTCGATAACTCTTCGTCCCGCAAAACCAACAAGAGCCTTAGGCTCGGCAATATTGATATCTCCAAGCATTGCTAAGCTAGCAGAGACTCCACCATAAATTGGATCAACCATTACTGAAATATATGGCAGTTTAGCTGCTTTTAATTTTTCTAGAGCTGCGGCTGTTTTTGCCATTTGCATCAAAGAGATCATAGATTCTTGCATTCGCGCTCCACCACTAGTTGCAAAGCATATAAAAGGTGTTTTGCTTGCTATTGCAGCATCGACACCTTGAACAAATTTTGTGCCAACTACTCCCCCCATTGATCCACCCATGTATCTAAATTCAAAAGCAGCAACAACAATGCTTCTTCCCTCTAATCTACCCTTCCCAATCAGAATGGCTTCCTCTTCTCCAGTCAAGGCAACTGCCTCTTTAATCCTTTGAGAATATGCCTTTGTGTCTTTAAATTTTAAAATATCCTTCGTAGTAATATTAGTCGCAAGATCCTCAAAAACTCCCCCATCAAAGAAGAATGACATTCTTGTTCGAGCTCCCACTCTAAGATGATGATCGCACTTGGGGCAAACAAATAGAGATTTCTCTAGCTCAGGCTGATAAAGAATTGCCTCGCAGGCAGGGCAGTTATTCCAAAGACCATCTGGGACTTTACTTTTGGGAGACTTGGGTTCGCTGTTTGCTCCAATAGAAGGGATTAATCTTGTTAGCCAATTCATGGATTTATAGCTGCTGAAATTTCATTAAGGTAATTGTATATTTTTTTATAATCTTTTTTTTCAGATAGCTCTTGAATCATTTCCACTAAAACAGAGCCAATTACCACTCCATCAGATATTTGACTTAACGCTCGAGCATCAGATGCCGTTTTAATTCCAAATCCAGCCAATACAGGCAAATTAGTACTGTTTCTAATGTTAAGTATGTTTTTTTGAATTTCATCCTCATTGAGGTTAGAGGCTCCCGTGACCCCTCTAAGAGTTACATAATAAATAAAACCTGAACTGCTCATACAAATCTTTTGAATGCGATCATTGTCTGTGGTGGGCGAAATTAGTGAAATTGATGCAATATTTTTATTCTGGATTCCAATATCTTCTAGACTGCTTTCTCCAGGAACATCAACAATCAAAACAGCATCTGTTCCTCTTTCATGAATAGATTCCAGCGCTTTTGAGTTAGCTAGAAAAGTATTGATATACCCCATTAATATTACGGGTGTCTCTGAGTCCTTGCTTCTAAACTCCTCAACAAGAGAAAAAATCATATCTAGAGATGTATTAGCCTGCAATGCTCGGTCATGAGCTGCCTGAATAATTGGGCCCTCTGCTATTGGATCAGTAAACGGAACTCCCAGCTCAATAATATCAACTCCAGATAATACAAATTGATGCATCAACTCTAGGGTTGTACTTATATCTGGATCTCCAGCTACTAAATATGCAACCAATGCTTTTTTTGAGTTTTCTTTTAAAGAAGCAAACTTTCTTTCCAGCCTAATCAAGAGAAATTCCGTCCATGGTGGCAACAGTATTAATATCTTTGTCCCCTCTTCCAGAGACATTAATAACAATATTATCCTTTTTATTAAATTTGCCTGAGAGATGATCCAATGCAGCAAAAGCGTGAGCTGTTTCTAATGCAGGCATAATTCCCTCTAATCGAGTAACCATATGGAATGCATCAAGCGCTTCCTTATCATTAACCGCCAAGTAGATAGCTCTCCCAGAATCTTTTAAGTTTGAGTGCTCTGGACCAACTCCCGGATAATCTAGTCCAGCTGAAACCGAATGGGTGTCTATCACTTGTCCATTTTCATCCTGCATCAAATAACTTTTTGCACCGTGCAAAATACCTGGATGTCCATCATTCAAGGGCGCGGCATGCTTACCAGTTTCGATGCCACTTCCTGCAGCCTCAACTCCGATCAATTGAACCTCGGGATCGGAAACAAAAGGGTAAAAAATGCCCATTGCGTTAGATCCTCCTCCAACACAAGCAATGATCGCTTCAGGAAAAGCATTAAAGTGCTCTATAGATTGATCACGCAACTCTCTGCCTACAATAGAATTGAAGTCTCTGACAATCATTGGGTATGGATGAGGGCCCGTAACACTTCCAATAATATAATAGGTATCATCTATATTAGTTACCCAATCTCTCATGGCTTCATTTAGAGCATCTTTTAATGTGGCTGTACCAGAATCAACCGCATGCACTTCTGCGCCGAGCAGCTTTATACGATAAACGTTCAAGGACTGCCTTTGGACATCTGCAGCACCCATATAAATGTGGCATTCTAAACCCAACCTTGCTGCTACTGTTGCAGTGGCTACGCCATGTTGACCAGCCCCAGTTTCTGCAATAATACGTTTTTTGCCCATCGCCTTAGCTAAAAGGATTTGACCTACAGTATTATTAATTTTGTGAGCGCCTGTATGATTTAAATCTTCGCGTTTTAACCAGATATTCGGGCCATCGTAATGCTTGGTAAGCCTGTCTGCAAAATACAATGGAGATGGTCGTCCAACAAAGTGGCATAAATCTTGATCAATTTGTTTTAAAAAATCAGGATCACTTTTTAATTGATCGTAAGTATCTTCAAGTTCTTTCAAGGCAAACATGAGAGTTTCTGGAACAAATTTCCCCCCATAATTACCAAAGAAGCCGTCTGAATTAGGTAAATCCCGTAAATTATCCATGATTGAATGCTGTCATTATCTCTGCCATTAATTTGTTATCTTTGATTGCGAGTTCTGATTCTACCCCAGAGTTAATATCAATACACCAAGAGTTCAAAGAAATTGCAGATTGAATATTATGAGGATTGATGCCGCCAGCCAATATAAATTTCTTGCTTAAATCCATGTTTTCTAACAAAGTCCAATCAAAGGATTTACCAGTTCCACCAGATAAATGCTCAGAAAATGTTTCTAGCAAAATAGCTTGCGCAGATGGAAAGTTATCAATCATGAGTAAAGACTGTTTATCTTTAACTGGAATACTTTTCCAAAATGGTTGATGAAACTGTCTACAGAAATCATCAGACTCATCACCATGAAACTGTAAAATAGTATTGGGTAAAATTTCTATGGTCTGCTGCACCTCTTGAATTGATGGATTGACAAAAACACTTACAGGAACAGTCTGGCAAAAATTAAAATCTACAAGCTGGGCTATAAAGTTGGGCTCAACTTTTCTAGGGCTTTGCTCTGCAAAGATAAATCCTACGAAGTCAGCATTAAGATCGCATGCATGCCTTAAAGAATCTAAGTTATTTAGTCCGCAAAATTTAATTTTCATTTATTTAAAGGTAATAAAAGACTTAAAAAAGAATTTGAACGAGTGGGTTTTATCAAGGAAAAATTCTTATATTCGGCTCCTAGAAAAAATAAGCCTTGAGCTTGAGCTGTTTTACCAGCATTGATTCTATTCTCAGATTCTAAAATATCTTGCATGCTTTTCTGCAATCTTCCTGCAGACCTCTCCAATAAAGTACCAACAATTATCCTCACCATATTATACAAATAAGCATTGGCGGTGATTGTAACTACAATAAAATCTTCTTTTTTGCTTATCTCAATACTATCAATCGTCCTAACAGGATTGTTTGAAGTGCATTTCGAGCCCCTAAATGAACTAAAGTTGTGAGTTCCTATTAAAAAATTTGATTCATTTTGCATCAAATCAATGTCTATATTATTTTTCTCCCAAAATACATAATCTTTTAAAAAAATTGGTCGAGTAGAGCCAGTATAAATAATGTATGCATAGGTTCTTTTAATCGCATCAAACCTAGAATGAAAATCTTTGGGTGCTTCTTGCAATGAAGTTACAGATACGGAGTCAGGCAAGGCAGAGTTTATGCCCCTCAACCATTGCTCAAGGGTTCTGCTATCAACTGATTCAAAATCAAATACTTGCCCAAGAGAATGAACACCAGCATCTGTTCTGCCTGAATAATTTATTGTATTGGTTAGCCGACCTACAGATGAGATGGCTTTTTCAAGGGTACCTTGAACAGATTGAGCATTTTTTTGAGATTGAAATCCTGAAAAGCTAGAGCCATCATATTCACATGCTCCAACAAATTTCACGATTTATTTTTTTTGATCTAAAAGTTCCTTTGCAGCCGAAAGGATAGATGGGTTAGTTGAGCTGGAAAGTAACTTTTCAAGAATCATTTCCGCATTTTTCCAATCATTCATATCAATGTATGTTCTAACAAGATCTAGCTCCTGCGTTTCGATATCATTGGTAATACTTAAGATTAGATTGAAATATAGCGGAATCATCTTGCTGAAATTCATCTTCAACCGCAGTTTTAGTAAACGAAGGTTTTCGATTTAAGCGAATCAAAACGAAAGCAATTACAAAACCTAGAATTAAAGACAGTAAAGCAACCCATATAAGATCTTTTAATTGAAATGCTCTCGAAGAACCAGTTGATACTTCAGTTAAATTAGCCTCAGAAGCACTTAATGAAATAATTGAAGTATTTTTTTCAATTATTTCTGAACCAGATAAATTCAGAATTTTTATTTATGCTAGTATCTAACATCTCTGAAGCCTTGGTATCTAGATTTAAAGCATCGCTTTTACCAATCTCTTCTAATTGTAATTTGTGGCTTTTCTGGAGCAGTCAGTATTAACTGTCTACCAGAAATAGTTGCTGATTTTGTTGGAAGAGAAGACATAAAATTAATTGATTGTCTTGCATCGTTGTTTTCTGTAGACATAACTAAATCTGAAGATGGCATCACAAGATCAACATCATTTCTAACTAAATTAATATTCTCATCAATAAAAGCATTGGGATTTTCTAGATAAAACGCCCACATAATTTGATATATAGATGCTTCATAATTATCTCTTCACAGATTGGGCGACACTCCACATTGTTTCAATATTTTCACTCTTAACTGCCTTAGGAGACAGCGCTAAACTAGGGCAATGGAGAAGGTATTGTTTCATCCGGCTCAGAAGATAGCTGGGAACTTTGAGCAGGCTCAATAAAACCTGTATCAGATTCGCCTGCTATAGCAGCCTGATATCATACCTTTGAGGGTTACCATATATTTTTTTGGCTGGAAGTTTAAAAGATAGCTCTCTAGGAGATTGCTCTTTTAAGAGTATTCTGTGGCAAAAAGATAAAAATATCTTTGGAAGTTTGATTCGCCCGCTCTTAACCTAAAAGAAAAGTATGTATCTTGAAAGTTAACTGGTAATGCAAGGGTTAGTCTCTTAAAAGCATCCATATCCTCGAACAAAAGATATTCCAGGGCTGTCTCTGATAGAGGATCATTTGATTTGAAATCATTTAGCTCAATATCATTTTCATTCAATGAGGGAAGATTATTGATTTGTATTGAAATTAAATAATTGCCGCTGGTATTAATTGATACTTCAGGGCTTCCAATAATTCCCTTGGCTTGAGCAATAGGAATAAATAAAGTTAGGAGGATAAAAAAATTTTTCATTAAAACTTATTTGTTGCAAGCAGCCTTTCTGCAATTTGAACTGCATTTAATGCAGCACCTTTTCCATAAACATTATCCGCTACAATCCATAATGAAACCCAATTTTGTTCAGCAAGTTCTTGCACTCTAATCCTTCCAACAAAAACTTCCTCAGTATCATTTGCATGCTCAACTGGGGTTGGATATTCTAATTTTTTAGGATTATCAATCACCTGAATGCCTTCTGAATTTTTGAGCAATTGAATCAGATGATCGCGTGATGTATTTTTAGATATTTTGCAAAATACTGCTTCTGAATGTCCGTTAAAGACTGGCACCCTGACGCATGTTGCTTGAACAAAAATATTTGGATCAAGAATTTTATGAGTTTCCCAGGTTAGTTTCATTTCTTCTTTTGTAAAGTCATTGTCTAAAAAAACATCGCACTGAGGAATAACATTAAAAGCAATTTGCTTAGGGTAGACGCTTGGAGGCCCAGAAGAATCTGAAAAATAGGTTTGATTATGCAGCTCCTCTAGTGCGGCTTTTCCAGTACCAGATACCGCTTGATATGTTGCTACATTCATCAACTCAATATTTAATTCATCGTGAATAGGTTTTAAGGCCATCAATAATTGCGCAGTAGAGCAATTAGGATTTGCAATTAACGCAGGTCCTTTAAGCTCATCAAGAAGGCTACCATTTATCTCGGGAATAATTAGCGGGACATCTTCTTCATATCTAAAATGAGAAGAGAGGTCTATAACATAGGTGCCAACTTCAACAAAAGCTCTTGCGTATTTTGCTGCGATTGATGAGCCAGCTGCAAAAATGATTAAGTCAACGGATTCGGGTTGAAATGATTTAAGAGATTGAACTTCATAATCCACGCCATTGAAGCTGATATTGCTTCCAACCGTTGAGTTGCCCAATGGAATAAAATCTTTTACAGGATACGATTTTTTTTCTAGTAATTTAATAATCTTGGTACCCACTACTCCAGTGGCTCCAATAAGCGCAAGATTTATAGAAGCACTACTCATTTTTCATAAAGTTTATTAGGATTGGTGCGACTTCAGAAGTTTTAATGAAATCTGAGCTTGTTGATATGTCCTTGGTTCTATGACCTTCCTGGATAAAATGCTTAATAGCAGATTCAATTTTTACAGCAAGATCTTTTCTGCCTAAGGAGTATTCAAGCGCCATAGCCAAAGAAGAAATCATAGCAAGTGGATTTGCTATACCCTGCCCTGCAATATCAGGTGCGCTTCCATGACAAGGCTCATACATTCCTTGCCCCGAACTATTCAATGATGCTGAGGGTAACATTCCTATAGAGCCAGTTAGAGTTGCTGCAATATCAGATAAAATGTCGCCAAAAAGATTGCTAGAAACAATAACATCATATTGATTAGGATTAAGCACTAGCTGCATCGCAGTATTGTCAGCAAGCTGATGTGATAATTCAACCTCTGGATAATCAGGACCCATTTCAGTGACAATGCCTCGCCAAAATTTTGATACCTCTAAAACGTTTGCTTTTTCAACTGAGCATAATTTTTTGTTTCTACTCATCGCAGCTTCAAATGCAACTTTAGCAATTCGCCTTATCTCGTCTTCGTTGTAAACCATCGTATTAAATGCATATTTAGGATCCGAATCCTCAACCAAGCCGCGAGGCTCACCGAAATACACTCCCCCAGTAAGCTCTCTCACGATTAAAATATCTAGATTTTCTATAATGTGATTCTTTAATGGTGATGCAGATGCTAATTCATTGAATAAAAAGGCAGGTCTAAGATTCGCAAACAATCCAAGTGACTTTCTTAATCCCAATAATGCTTGCTCAGGTCGAAGATCCCAACCAAGATGCTCCCATTGGGGGCCTCCTACTGCTCCAAATAATACTGCATCTGAATTTTTTGCTATTTCTAGGGTTTCTTCTGTCAATGGCTTTCCGTAAAGATCATAAGAGGTACCACCTACATCGCGCTCTAAAACATTAAAGTCAAGATCATTAGATGCTTTCAGGTAATCCAAGACTTCAACCGCTGAAGTTGTAACTTCTTTGCCAATACCATCGCCGGGAAGAATTAAAATTTGTTTAGTCATGTTTTGTAAAGAATTTATTTAAAAAGCCAAGGTCTTTTCTGGCTATAGCTCAACTCAAAAGCTTCAATACTGCCTTTGTCTTTCATTGTAATATCAACATCATCAAGATTATGAATGATGCGATTCAATAAATTATCATCAACATTAAACGGTATTGAAATATCAGACCCAACCGTTAGCTCCTTAGAAACCAGGCTAATAGAAATGTTTTGGGGGGACTGAGCTGATAATTCAAATAATATATTTATATCTTTCTTGGATAGCTGAATAGGTAAAACTTGATTTTTAAAACAATTATTATAAAAAATATCTCCAAAGGAACTAGCAATTACTGCTTTAAATCCAAAGTCTCTTAAAGCCCAAGCAGCATGCTCTCGACTAGATCCACATCCAAAATTATCTCTTGCAAGAAGAATCTGAGAGTCCTGAAAGGGTGGTTGATTAAGAATAAAATCTATATTTATTTCCCTTTGATTAGAAGTCATACCAAGCAAGCCTTTATCAAGATATCTCCAGCCATCAAAGAGATAGTCTCCAAAACCAAATTTTTTAATAGACTTTAAATATTCTGTTGGGATAATTTGATCGGTATCAATATTATCGCGATCAAATGGGGCGACAACACCCTGAATTATTTCGCTGCTCATGAGGGGTCCGTGATGATGCCGTTAATAGCAGTTAACGCTGCCATCATTGGACTCATTAAATGAGTTCTACCTAAATTACCTTGCCTGCCTTCAAAATTTCTATTTGAAGTAGAAGCGCAACGTTCATATGGTTTAAGTTGATCTGGATTCATACCTAAGCACATAGAGCATCCTGGATCACGCCACAGAAAACCTGCATCCTCAAAAATTTTATCTAGGCCCTCCTTCTCCGCTTGAGCTTTAACTAAACCAGATCCCGGAACAACGATTGCTTCAATAATGTTACTAGAAACTTTTTGCCCTTTAATCACGCTAGCTGCAGACCTTAAATCCTCTATTCTAGAATTTGTACATGATCCAATAAAAACACGATCAAAACTAAGATCTTTAAGTGTCGTTGCTTTTTCTAGACCCATATACATTTTAGCTAGTTTTAAATTTTCTACCTGATCAAGAGGAACATCTGATTCATTTGGAATATTCTCATCAAAGTCCACAGTCATTTCTGGAGATGTGCCCCAAGTTACCTGAGGTTTAAGTGTTCCAACATCTATAATTATTTTTTTATTAAAAATAGCATCTTCATCAGAATGAAGTGTGGTCCAAAAATTTTGAGCATGCTCAAAATCTTCTTGAGTCATATCGCTATGCTCTCTTACATAATTTAAAGTAGTTTGATCAACTGCGATTAAACCAACTTTAGCTCCAGCCTCTATAGCCATATTGCAGATAGTCATTCTTGATTCCATTGAAGCTGAATCAATATAAGAGCCAGCAAATTCAATTGCATGACCAGTTCCACCAGCTGTTCCAATAAGTTTAATTAAATGAAGCACTATATCTTTTGAGGTTACCCCTTCCTGAGGTTTGCCTTGAAAGAGCACTTGCATATTTTGTAATTTAGAAGTTTTTAAACATTGTGTGGCTAGCACATGCTCTACTTCAGATGTTCCAATACCCATCGCCAAACAACCAAATGCTCCATGGGTAGAAGTATGAGAGTCACCGCAAACAATTGTCATTCCAGGTAAGGTGTAGCCCAACTCAGGGCCCATCACATGAACAATACCCTGCTCCTTAGACTCAATATCAAACTGTAAAATTTTAAATTCATTGCAGTTTTTATCAAGCTCCATAACTTGAATTTTTGAAATTTCATCTTCAATAGATTCTGCTTTAAATGAATCACCTCTAGTTGTTGGAACATTATGATCTGGGGTAGCGACATTTGCATTCAGTCTCCACGGAGACAGATTTTTATGCCTTAAGCCCTCAAAGGCTTGAGGAGAAGTTACTTCATGAAGGTAATGACGATCAATATAGACTAAGGCCTCTTTAGACTCATAGGTCTGGACTAAATGATCATCCCAAAGTTTATCGTAAAGAGTCTTCATGATTGATTGAATGGGAGTGACTGATCTACCTCAGAGCACTGAGCCCGATTTCTAAGAAGGTGATCCATAATGACTAAATTGGCCATAGCCTCAGCTATTGGAACGGCTCGAAGGCCAACACAAGGATCGTGCCTGCCTGTAACCTCAATTTCTACCTCTTCCCCTTTAGTATTAAGGCTTTGTCCTTTAGCTTTGATGCTGCTGGTTGGTTTAATAAGGAATTCTATATCTATAGAATCACCATTAGAGATCCCACCAAGAATTCCACCTGCATTGTTTGAGGTAAAGCCATCTTTACGGATTTCATCTCTAATCTCTGAGCCTTTCAGATCTAATATCCCATCAACATTACCAATTGATACTGACTTAACTGCATTGATACTCATGATGGCTTTGGCTAAATCAGCATCTAACTTATCAAACACGGGTTCGCCAAGACCAACTGGGCAGTTTTCTATGCAGACCCCTAATTTAGCACCAACAGAGTTCCCCTCTTGAATTAATTCAGCAAATAATGTGTCGAGATCCTTAATTTTCTTGCTGTCTGCAAAAAAATATTTGTTTGTTTGAGCTTCACTAGGATTTATCAAGTCTGCTTTGATGGAGCCAATCTGGCTTACATACCCAGTTGCCTTGATACCAAGAGCATTTAGATATTTTTTAGCTACTGCTCCTGCCGCCACCCTCATAGCTGTCTCTCTGGCACTTGATCGACCGCCGCCCCTGTAGTCTCTATGACCATATTTTGCTTGGTATGTAATATCAGCATGATTCGGTCTAAATGTATCTTGAAGATTGGAGTAGTCTTGAGATCTCTGATCTTCGTTATAAATAATTAAACTGATGGGTGTTCCGGTTGTTTTCCCTTCAAAAACTCCTGAGAGAATTTCTACTCTATCGCTCTCTTTGCGTTGTGTTGTAACATCGGATTGCCCAGGCTTTCTGCGATCTAATTCTGTTTGAATCTCTTCAGTTGAAATCTCTAATTGAGGAGGACAGCCATCAATAATGCACCCAAGTGCCTTGCCATGACTTTCGCCATAAGTAGTAACTTTAAATAATTTTCCGTATGTATTGCCTGACATACGCAGAATTATAGACCAAAAAGCTTAAATGAGCCTTATCTTAGGGTTGATAGACCGCCATCCACAGAGATAGTTTGACCAGTAATCCAATTTTCTTTTGCTGATAAGAGTCCATATATTACCCCAGCTAAAGCCTTTGGATTGCCAATAGCATTTAATGGATGTCTTTCCTCAGATGCTTTAATACGTTTTTCGTCGCTTAGCAGGTTGGCAGCCAATGGTGTATCAGTTAACGAAGGTGCAACGCAATTTACAGCGACTCTAGGTGCTAATTCAGCAGCTAAACTTCTAGCAAAACCCTCTAAAGCTGATTTTGAAGCAGAAATAGATGTGTGAAATGTCATGCCTGAAGTTGCAGCAACCGAAGAAATGAACACAACAGAGGCTCCATCATCTTTTTTAAGGTTTGGAAGAACTTTTTTAACGATATTGAAAGCTCCTTCAAAATTAATTCTCATATCCTCTTGAATATCAGAAATATCCATTCGCTGAAGTGATTTAAGAGAAATTGAGCCAGGGCAATAAAGCAAACCATCAATGGACTCAGGCAGTGCGTCTAATTGAGAAAGATCTTCGTTGGGATCCAGTTGAAAGAAATCTCCATTTTGAATCGCCATCTCTGACCTAGAGGTAATAATTGGATTATCGCCAGCTTTTTGAATTAATGAGATTACCTCTTTGCCAATCGAGGATCCTCCACCGATAACTAAAATATTTTTTTGCATGTTAGTACTAATTTTTCTTATAAAACCAATACAATAATAAGTTGTGATGATTCAAATTAATTCAACCCTTCAAAATCAATTACTTATTGGTTGCATTGCTATCTTTTTAAGTGCTTGTTCTAGCATAGAAATGCAAACGGATATGCAGTCAAGCCCATATAACGTTGTGATTCATAGAGATTTTTGGGGCATTCCTTATATTAGGGGTGAAACAGACTTAGATGTAGCTTATGGCATAGGTCTCTCTCATGCAGAAGATTCATACGATGACTTGGTTGAGCTAATGCCTTTGTATCGAGGTGAAAGCGCTCTCTTCAATGGTTTGAAAGGATTGGAGACAGACTATCTGGTGAGGCTACTGCGTGTCCATCAAAATGTAGAGAAAATTGCAAAAAATCAACTTTCAGAAAAATCACTTAACATGGCTCAAGCCTATGCAGATGGCGTCAATAAATTTGCTCGAGATAATCCAAAAAAAGTGAATGCAAAGCTGCATCCTATTACCAAAGAAGATGTAATTGCTGGATCTTATATACAACATCTATTTTTTGCAGGACTTGATAGAGATTTAGCTGTGATGTCTAATCATGTATCTACTGCGATACCAACTGGCTCTAATGCTATTGCCGTTAATGGCGCAAAAAGTGAAGGGGAATCTTCTTTTCTGCTTATCAATTCTCACCAACCACTTGCTGGCCCAGTCGGATGGTATGAGTTAAACGTAAAAAGCGAATCAGGATGGAGCGCTCATGGTGGAAATTTTCCAGGGTCTTTTGTGGTAAATGTTGGTTTTAATGAGAGTATTGGATGGGGGGCGACCGTAAATAAGCCGGATGTTCTAGATATATTTGAATTAACCATTAATCCAAATAATTCAAATGAATACCTCCTGGATGATGTATGGACTCCATTTGAGATAGAAAAAGATTATCTACAAATTAAGCTTCTTGGTTTTTTAAAAATTAAAATCAAACAAAATTTTAAGTACTCAGAATTTGGTCCTGTCCTTGAGCTAAAAAATAAAGCATTTGCCTTGAGGCATGCAACACAAAATTCTTTTCAAGAGATTGATGGGTGGTTTGCATTAAATGAAGCTCAAAGCGTTCAAGCATTTGAGTCTGCATTAAGCTCGAGAAAGATACCAAGCTTTAATTTTGTTGTCATGGATGCATCACAAAATATTGGTTTTTTTTATAACGGGAGAATTCCAACTAGAGAAAATCCAAAAGCTGCAAGGAAAGTTGTTCAAGGTATTTCATCTAGCGCTATTTGGCCATTAAATCGTCCTATTGAAAAACTGCCAACCTTTATTAATCCCCCTAATGGATGGATTCAAAGCACTAACCAGAATCCATATGCAGTAATGGGGAAATACTCAATGGCCCTGGATCCAAAGAATCCCAACGTATATTTTGAGCAACGACTGACCAATAGATCTTTTGTTGCCAATGAACTTTTATCAACACCTGTAAAAATTACTCTTGATGATTTTATTGATATTAAGTTTGATCATTCTTATTCAGAAAATTCTCGTCAGTTTAAATATCTGATGAAACTTGCAGAAAATAACCCAGAAATTGCAGAAAAAGTAAGGCCATGGGATAGGCAAACTAATTTCAAAAATAAACATGCGGGCTATAACTCTTGTTTAATGGCTCATGAATGGTTATCAGAAATGAACGCCCAACCAATCCCAAAAACAGAAGATGTGCTATCAAAATGCCAAAATTGGTTTACTGAAATTAATAGAGAACAAACAGATGAATGGGAGAAAATTACTACAATTACAAGGCTCGGAAGATCTTATCCAATCCAAGGCTCAGTTGATACTCTGAGAGCAGTTTATGGAACTCCAAACGCAGAAACAAACAGCATTGATATGTCAGGAGGAGATGGTTTATTTTATATTATCGAGGAAAGCCTGGATGGCAGAATGATTTATGGCATGCACAACTTTGGTTCATCTAGAAATACTGAATCAGTCCATTACTCGGATCAAACCTTTCTATTTAGCAAAGAAGCTCTTCGCTTTATTCCAGATAATCTTTAAAAAGAATTATTATCTACTGAAAGCATTTCTTGAAATTCAAGGACGCTAAGATCCTCTAAAGCTTTTTGATCTAAGCACTTCTCTAAGATTGACTCAACACGAGCTTGATCGAATATCTTTGATAGATTGGTAGCAAATTTCTTCTCAAGCACCGGAATACCCTCTTCTCTTCTGCGCTTGTGTCCAATAGGATATTCAACTTCAATAGCATCAGTGGATGTTCCATCCGTAAAATGAATCTTAATCTTGTTAGCAATAGATCTTTTATCTGCTTCGAGATACTCTTCTGTATACCTTAGATCCTCTTGTATAGTCATTTTTTCTCTCAATGCATCAACTCTAGGATCAGAAGCAACGTCATCTTCATAATGCTCAGCAATAAGGTCTCCATGAATAAGACCAATGGCTATCATGTATTGCAAGCAATGATCTCTGTCTGCAGGATTATTTAAAGCTCCTGATTTAGATATAATTCTAATGGCTGATTCATGAGTGGTAACCTCAATATTGGAAATATCATCAAGCCTATTAATAATTTGAGGATGAAGAGTAACTGCGGCTTCCACTGCAGTTTGCGCATGAAATTCTGCTGGGAAACTAATTTTAAACAGTACGTTCTCCATTACGTAACTTCCAAGAGGCTGACTTAAAGCAAGTTTCTTACCGCCAAATGATACATCTTCAAATCCCCATGTTGGAGCAGAAAGAGCACCTGGATATCCCATTTCACCAGAGAGTGTAATTAAAGCTAATCGCACTGCTCTACTTGTAGCATCGCCTGCTGCCCAGCTTTTTCTAGACCCTGCATTGGGTGAGTGACGATATGTTCTCAGGCTCTGGCCGTCAACCCATGCTTGACTTACAGCATCAATAATTTGATCCGGGGTTCCACCCAGTAATTTTGTAACCACAGCTGTGGAAGCTACTTTTACAAGTACAACATGGTCCAAACCAACTCTATTAAAGCTATTGGTTAACGCCAAGACTCCTTGAATCTCATGAGCCATAATCATGCATTCCAAAATATCTCTCATGGTTAAAGGATCTTTTCCTTCGGAGACGTTAGCTTGGGAAACGTAATCTGCTATGGATAGAATCGCACCTAGGTTATCTGAGGGATGGCCCCATTCTGCTGCCAGCCAGGTATCGTTATAGTCCAACCATCTTATAATGCAGCCAATATCAAATGCTCCTTTAACAGGATCTAATAAGAAATTTGTGCCGGGAACTCTTACTCCGTGAGGAACAGAAGTACCAGGAACAATAGGCCCAAGCATTTTAGTGCAAGCAGGAAATGTTAAAGCTAACAGCCCACAACCGATAGTATCTATTAAGCAATTTCTTGCAGTAGATAAGGCTAATTCGGAATTGATTTCTTGCTTTGAAACGTAATCCGCTATTTCAACGAGCAAAGCATCTGGATCTGGTCTGACATTGACCTCTACGTTATTAGACATGTCTTACTCCCTATCTTCTATGTTCACCCAGACAGAACTCTCAGGGCCTGTGTAGTCTGCGCTTGGTCTAATAATTCTATTGTTAGCTCGCTGCTCCATGCAATGTGCAGTCCAGCCTGTGACACGGGACATGACAAAAATTGGGGTAAATAGTTTGGTAGGAATGCCTAAATAAAAATATGCAGATGCATGGAAGAAATCAGCATTTGGGAATAATTTTTTTTCATCCCACATTACCTTCTCTACTTCCTCTGAGACTTGATACAGAGAATCATCTCCATACTCAAGGGATAGCTCTTTTGAAAACTCTTTAATAACAGCATTTCGAGGATCGCGCTCAGAATATATGGCATGACCAAATCCCATTATTTTGCCTTTGTTGGCCAGCATGTCTAATATCTTTTCTCTAGCTTCATCTCTAGTCGTCCAATTCTCTATCATTTCCATCGCGGCTTCATTAGCGCCTCCATGCAATGGTCCCTTTAGAGATCCAATGGCTGCAACAACACAAGAGTAGATGTCAGACATAGTTGATGCGCAAACTCTTGCAGTAAAAGTAGAGGCGTTAAATTCGTGCTCTGCATAAAGAACTAATGAAGCATCCATGACTCTACGATGAAGATCTGAAGGCGTCTTACCATGCAAAATATGCAAGAAGTGTCCTGCCATGGTGTCTTCGTCATTCACAAGACTGATATCCTCATTGTCGTGAGTAAACTTATACCAGTAAGCAACGATAGATGGCATAGTCGCGACCATTCTGTTGATTGAATGCATCTGATTCTCTATAGAATCTTCAGGCTCTAGATTGCCTAACATAGAGCAACCTGTTGCCATGACTGCCATCGGATGAGCTGTTCCAGGAATCTCTCTAAGAACCTTCTTTAGAGAATCTGGAAGATCTCTCTGACTTTTTAATACAGTTTTATACTCGGCTAACTCTGATATATTTGGCAACTTGCCATACAGCAAAAGATAAGCAACCTCTTCAAAGGTTCCCTTCTCCGCTAAAGTTTCAATCTTATGACCTCGATATGCTAAACCTTCTTCCTGCCCAACTGTGCATAAAGAAGTCTCCCCTGCTACTTGACCACGTAAACCCGCACCTTCTAATTTTTTTGCCATGTTACTTATTCTCCTTGCTCTTAAATAATTCATCAAGCTTTTGCTCGAAAGAATGATAGTTTAAATACTCATACAGTTCATCTCTGGTTTGCATAAGCTCGATTGATTTTTTTTGAGTGCCATTTTCCGCAATATCTTGATAAACCGATTCAGCAGCTTTATTCATAGCTCTAAACGCTGAGAGTGGAAACAACATAATATCAACACCAGCAGATGCCAATTCTTCGGAGGTGAACAATGGAGTTTTACCAAACTCAGTAATATTTGCTAGCACAGGAACTTTTAGAGCATCTTTCAAGCTTCTGTAATCTTCAAGGCTTGTTACTGCCTCAAGGAATAGTCCATCAGCTCCAGCCTCTATGTATTCTTCACATCGATCAATGGCGCCACTCATTCCCTCATTTGCGAATGAATCTGTTCTTGCCATGATAAAAAAACTCTCGTCTGTTCTTCCATCTACCGCAGCTTTAATTCGATCACTCATTTCAACTTTATCTACAAGATTTTTATTTGGCCTGTGCCCACATCTCTTCTGAGTGACTTGATCTTCAATATGAACAGCAGCAACATCAGCCGCAATCATTTCTTTAATTGTTCTAGCTATGCTGAATGCACCACCAAATCCTGTGTCTATATCTAATAAAAGTGGAAGATCAGTTGCCTGGGTAATTCTTCGTGCATCTTCAGCAACATCATTTAGAGTAGTTATGGCTAAATCAGGTAACCCAAAAGATGCGTTAGCAACTCCTGCACCAGATAGATAAAGAGCCTTATGGCCAGCAGATTCAGCCATTTTAGCGCAATATGCATTTACAGCACCAACAACCATAAGAGGGTTGCTGTCTGCGATTGCCTGTCTAAATTTTTTACCTGGGGTATTCATTCGTTGGTATTGTACTTTGCAGTGAGGGTGTTTCCCAAATTAATTATAGAATTTAACTCCTCGAATAATCCTATCTTTGTTATTAGCCTGACGCCATTTATTTGTGTCTCTAAGGCTGTAAACGCAACCGCAATATTCTTGTTGGTAGAATTGCTCTCGCTTAGAAATCTCAATCATACGAGCGGCGCCGCCTTTTTTTCGCCAATTAAAATCCCAATAATTGATTTCATGATATCTATTAGCCGCTTTTTCACCCGACGTATTAATCTGATCCATGTCTTTCCAACGAGAAATACCAAGAGTAGTTGCATAAACCTTAAAATTATTTTCATGGGCAAATAATGCAGACCGTTCAAATCTCATATCAAAACATTGAGTGCATCTTGCTCCTCTCTCAGGCTCATTCTCAAGGCCTTTAATCCTCTCAAACCAATTATCTTTATCGTAATCAGCGTCAATAAAATCAAAGCCTAATTTGTCACAAAAACGCTTATTCTCATCTTTGCGAATCTCATATTCCTCTTGAGGATGAATATTAGGATTATAAAAAAATACTGTTGTTTCAATCTTGGATATTGCAACAGCTTCCATAATCTCTCCAGCACAAGGAGCACAACAGCTATGAAGTAATAATCTCTTTTCACCGTTAGGCAATTCAAGGTTTGGTCTTGAATAATTGTCGATAGAGAATGGATTGCTCATTTTTATGAACTAGCCTTATTTAAAGCTATAAAAAGATCTGAGTAGTTATTAAAGCTAGGGATATTTGGCATAGAGGATGATATTGACTGCGGAGCATTAATAAAGAATCCTTTGTCAGCAACTTCAAACATTTGCAGATCATTAAATGAATCGCCGGCTGCCAAACATCTATAACCCATTGATTGAAAACCCAAGATTGCCTGTCTTTTAGCTTTTTTATCTCTCAATTTATAACCAGTGATATTGTCTTCAGCATCAACTGTTAAAGTATGGCAGAGAAGCAATGGATGCCCCATTTTTTCCATTAAGGGTGAGGCAATTTCATGAAAAGTATCAGAAAGAATAACAATTTGAAAATTTTTTCGAACCTCGTTAAGGAAATCTAGTGCACCATCGAGTAAATCTAATTTTTTTGCTGCAGTCATTACATCTGCTAGCTTAAGATTATGCTTAGCCATTATCTCAAGACGATAATCCATAAGATCCGAATATGATGGAATATCTCGGGTAGTTTTCTGCAGTTCTTCCAAACCAGAGTCTGCTGCAACTTGCTCCCATATTTCTGGGGTAAGCGTTCCCTCCATATCAAAACAAACTAAATCCATTTTATTTCCTATTTTTAATACCGAATGGTACATGAGCCGAAGTTACTTTTGCAGAGGCATCTTGAATATTTTGCTGCTGATCATCGAAGAAGATATCCGCTTTAAAGGATTTTAAAAAGTCTGCTTTATTCATTCCACCCAAAAAGAGTGACTCATCGATCCGAACGCCCCATTTTCTTAAAGTTTTAATAACTCTTTTATGAGAAGGTGCAGATCTTGCTGTGACAAGAGCAGTTCGAATAGGACAATCGTCTGAGTCCAACTCAGATTGAAGTTTATTGAGCTCGACTAAAAAAGATTTAAATGGACCAGCTTTCAGCATAGATTTTTTCTTTCGCTCATTATCCATAAAAGCCTTGAGGCCTTCTTCTGCATAAATTTTCTCAGATTCATCTGAAAAAATTACAGAATCACCATCAAAGGCTATCCTCAATAATTCGTCTGACTTAACTGATTTCTTCATCTTTGATGGAATAATTCTTGCAGATGGGACTCCATTTTCGATGGCCATTTTTACGTCATCTTTGCTGCTAGATAAAAATAGATCTACCCCAAAAGCTTTCACATACTTGTATGGACTCTCTCCACCACAAAAAACAGCCCGACTAATATTTAGCTTATGAGCTTCAATTGAATTAAAAACACGTAAGCCTGTATCTGCTGTATTGCGAGATAATAATATAACTTCAACTCTGTCTTGCTTATCATATAAATTATTTATTTTTAAAATTTTAGTAACAAGATTGAAAGCTTCTCCAGGATCTAGAATTTGGTCTTCATTTTCAATTTGATACTCTCTATAAGCTTCAATACCCTCTTTTTCAAAGATTTGATGGCTCTGATTTAAATCAAAGAGTGCTCTCGAAGATATTCCAACAACTAATTTTGAATTCATAATAAATAAGTAAGGTTGCGCTTAAACTATAATATTCATATACTGTAAAAATATACAGTATAAATACTATGAAAGAATTAACAAAACAACAAACAAAAGTTCTAGCTTGTGTAGAAGTTTATCTTAATCAAACAGGTTTTCCACCAACTAGGGCAGAAATCTGTAAAGAGCTAGGATTTAAATCTCCTAATGCTGCTGAAATGCATTTAAGAGCCTTAGAAAAAAAGGGGTACATAAATATCAAAAGTGGTTCCTCGCGCGGCATCTCAATCATTAAAAGTCAGCAAGAATATGAGCAATCTGGATTACAAATCCCAGTTATAGGTCTAGTTGCAGCAGGATCTCCGACTCTTGCCGAAGAAAATATAGAAAAAAGAATTCCATGTGATCCTGAGATGTTTGCTGATCAATTTGATTATTTTTTAAAAGTAAAAGGTTTGAGTATGATTGATGCGGGAATTCATGAGGATGATTTAGTTGCTATTAAAAAAACAACAGATGTTAAGAATGGAGATCTTGTTGTTGTCAGGTTAGAAAATGAAGTAACTTTAAAGTATTTTAAGAAAAAAGATCATTTGCTTGAATTAATACCAGCTAACAAGGACTTTTCTACGATTGAAATTGATCTGAGGGAGCAAGAAGCTTTTGTTGAGGGAAAAAGCGTTGGGTTAATTCGAACTCATTAATGAAGCGTTACAGGTTTTTTGCGTAGAGCTTTTTTTCTGACTATCAAAAAAATCATCGAAATCAATAGAATTACCACTGACACTCTCAATTCCTGCTCGAATCATTTCCTTGGCAACAGATAGCTCCTCACCATTTAAGAATTCCTTAGACTCTCCAGAAAATTCAATTTTTACAATTGGATTTTCATGATCATCGGATCGCCTTAAAACAATGGTGCCGTCGGGGAGTTGTGTTAATTCTAAATAATTTGACATAGCTTTATTCTCTAAACTGTAACACTCTTCAAATCGATAATGAAGATTTGTGCTTGAGTTACTTATATATGAATAAAATGTATTAAATCAAGTGGCTTCTATTTGATAATTTCAACCCACTTAGTTCCATTATGGGTAGCCGTATTTCCTGTCTTTTTACCTTCTTTTTCCGAGGCTAGATAATGCGTATCCTCAATTTTATTATAGCGAATGATATATGGGTGCCCTTCTGAATCTTTTTTTGGAGCTTCTAGCAGGTGAAGATGTTTCATAGGATCTTCTAGGTATTGGCATGCATCTATCAGTGCCTCTTTAGATACCGCCTCAAGAAATTCTTTAGAAGACGGTGCTCGTGTCTCTCTATTTTTTGGATACTTGCTAGCAGCCAAAAATAAACCTTTCATACTATCTCGTAATAAATAAAAGTCTTCAAATTTTGTGCATGCAATTTCAGTAACAATTGGTTCCATAACAATCGGTTTAGGCTCACCATTTCTTTGTAAGGCTCTTGTTGTGCCGCAGTTATCATTCATGCAGCCAAAATATTTACCAAAGCGACCGGTTTTCAATTGCATTTCTGAGCCACATTTATGGCATGAGAGAGTAGGGCCATCGTATCCTCTGATTTTGAAAGCGCCCTCTTCCACTTCAAACCCATCGCAATCAGGATTATTAGAACAAACATGCAGCTTATGATTCTCATCTAAAAGATAGTTATCCATGCTCAAGTCACATTTGGAGCATCGATGTTTTGTAATTAAGTTCTGCGCCTCTTCTTGGTCATCTATGCTTACAGCCTCATCACCAGAAATTAAATTAAGGGTTTTTTTGCATTGCTCATCACCTAGAAGGCTGTAGCCAGAGCATCCCAGGAAAACTCCATTGCTTGCATTTCTAATAGTTAATTTGCTCTTCTTGCAATCCGGGCAATTAATATTGGTTAGCGTTGGAAGATTTGGCAACATGCCAGTCTCTTCATCCATGGCATTTAATAAATCCTGTTGAAATGCTGCATAGTATGAATCTAGGACATCCTTCCACTTCAACTCACCATTGGCAACGCGATCTAATTCATTCTCAAAATTTGCTGTAAAACTATAATCCATAATATCGTCGAATGAGCTAACCAATCTATCCGAAACGATCATTCCAATCTTTTTAACAAAGAACCTTCTATTTTCAACATCAACATAACCACGATCTTGGATAGTTGAAATAATATTGGCATAGGTTGAGGGCCTGCCTATTCCTTTTTTTTCAAGCTCTTTAACTAAAGCTGCTTCTGAAAAACGCGCAGGCGGCTTAGTATATTTTTGTTTATTATCTAGTTCATTTAGATACAAAATTTGTCCATTTGTTAATGCGGGCAAAATAAGGGCATCTGGATCATCAGACTTAGGCTTAACAATTTTGGTGTACCCATCAAACACAACTTCTCTGCCCGTGGCAGAAAAAATATATTCTTCTAAATGAATTTTTGCATTTGTTGCTAAATATTCGGCATCGGGAAGCTGAGAGCCAATAAACTGTTGCCAAATAAGTTCATAAAGTCTTTTTTCTTCATCGGAAGATGATAGTAATGAATCTGATGTGGTTGAGGCATTAGTTGGGCGAACAGCCTCATGAGCTTCTTGCGCATTTTCGCTGCTTGAATATATGCGTGGCGCATTTGTAAGATACTTTTCTCCTAAATTAGTTTCTATGTACATCCTTGCATCTGCAATTGATTCTGCAGATAAGGATGGAGCATCTGTTCTCATATATGTAATCAATCCATTTTCATATAATTTTTGAGCGGTTCTCATTGTTCTCTTAACGTTGAAACCAAGCTTTGTACTTGCCGCTTGTTGCAAGGTAGATGTAATAAATGGTGCTTTAGGCTTAGATTTAACTGGTTTTTGAGTGACCTCATGAACTGAGAGAGCGGATGAGGAGATTAATTCTGCAATCTTATGAGCTTCATCGGATTGAAGTAATGGATCGCTTTTCCTTCTATTTAAGTTAAAGGCAATACTTGTTTTACTATCATCACAAGCAGTAAAAGAAATTTCCCAAAACTCGTCTGGTTTAAATTTCTGAATACTGTGCTCTCTCTCAACCAATAATCTTAAGGCAACTGACTGCACTCTTCCAGCAGATAGATTGCGAGCAACCTTAGCCCACAATAGTGGTGATAATTCAAAACCAACCACTCGATCTAAAAATCTTCTGGCCTGCTGAGCATCAACTAAATTCTTATCTATCTCTTTGGGGTCTTCAAAAGATTTTAAAATTGCATCTTTGGTAATCTGATTAAATCTAACTCTTGAGTAATTGAATTTATCTGCCCCAAGAGCTTCTTTTAAATGCCATGCGATTGCCTCACCCTCTCTATCTAAATCAGTTGCAAGAAAAATCGTATCCACTGACTTTGCAGCTGTTTTTAGCTCTTTAATTACTTTTTCTTTTTCAGGAATAATTTCATAATTTGCTGCCCAGCCATTATCTGGATCAATGCCCATTCGTCGAACTAGCCTTTTGCGCTCATTAATCTTTTTAAGCAGGCGTTTTTCATCCTCAGGTAGATCTTTGGGAATAGTATTTCTTTGAGTTGGTGTCTTAGATTTACCTTTAGGAAGATCTCTAATATGGCCCACACTCGATTTAACAATATAGTCAGAACCTAAATATTTGGATATCGTTTTTGCCTTCGATGGTGATTCAACTATGACAAGAGTCTTGGGCATTTTTTATTTAGTAATTTATAGTTTTGGTCAATTGCATATATTTAAAATAGCTGTCTTGATTTTCAAGAGCTCTTCATGCCCCTGCATTTCATTCCAGACGATTGCTATATTGGACTGAAAAAAAATAATTTCAAGTACAGAATTTGGCAATAGTAAAATTTTTTCTTGAGCGACTGGAAATTGCTCATCGTATTTTAAAGACATCGGTGCATACAATATTAATGCATCTCCTTCCCGAACAAAGTGCATATCCTTGAATGAAGAATCATTTTTTATTTGATAAATTGCGACTTGAGGTGTCCAACTTTTAAATTTTTTACGTAAAATTTGAGTTGAGCCAATTTTAAAACCTTCTTTGCTTGCAATATGCCTTATAGCACTTAAAGCTTTCATTTTTTTTGATGGCTTTAAAAAGCTAATTGAGCCTATCAAGGATAAAATTACGAAAACTACTATTAATATTTCCATTATTTTAATAGTTTATTGAAGCAGCTTTGAAACTATTTGGGGGCCCTCATATATGAAACTGGTATAAATCTGGACTAATGAAGCTCCAAGATTTATCTTTTTAGCAAAGTCTTCTTGTGTAAAAACACCGCCAACACCTATTTTAAGGATATTAGGGTCCAGGCTATGAAGATCAGACAATAAAGCATTCGATTTTTCGATAAAGCGGCTTGCCTGACAATCCGCCGGCTATACTTTGAGCGTCATAATCCTTTAATAAAGTTTTATCAATCGTAGTATTTGAGGAAATTACTCCATCAAAATTATAATTACGAATTTCTTCCATAATTAAAGATATGGTCTCAGTGCTTTCATCTGGAGAAAGCTTGATAAAAATAGGATTGGAATAACTTAGTTTTTGTCTAGCTATGCTTAAAGCTTCAAAAAGTGGCAGAAGGTTTTCTTGTGAATGCAAAGCTCTTAGATTTGGTGTATTGGGAGAAGATATATTGATTGTGATGTAATCCGAGAATGGGGCTACTTTTTCAAAGCATTCAATATAATCATTTATACGCTTTTGACCTTCAGAATTTTTATTGGACCCAATATTTACACCTAAGATACCCTTATATTTTCTAGTTTTAATTTGAGCAACTAGTGATCCACTCCTTTGTTGTTAAATCCCAGCCTGTTGATGATTGCTTGTTTGGATAAAAAACGAAAGATTCTGGCTTTGGAATTTCCTGGCTGAGCCAAAGGAGTGACAGTCCCGACTTCAATAAAACCAAAACCTAGAGCGACCAAGTGCATCTATAAAGATCTCCATTTTTATCAAGCCCTGCTGCTAGACCCAGCTGATTCATAAAAGTTAAGTTTTTATAATTAAAGCTTTCTAACTCTTTTGAGGAATGGGAAATAGAAACATTTATTAAACCAATTTTATAAATAAGATTTAAACCATTAAGAGCAACTGAGTGAGCTAGCTCTGGCGGAAGAAACCTTAAACAGGAAACAAAAAATTTCATATCTTGATCTCAATAATTGAAATGTCTTTTTTAATCATCAAGAATCCTGAGATGCAAGATGTTGTATGGCTTTCACGTAACCTACTTTAGAGCCACAATCAAATTTATGGCCTTCATATAAATATCCGCAACAGGATAATCTTTTAGCATTAATTTAATTGCATCAGTAAGTTGAATCTCTCCACCAAATCCTGGTTTTAAATTTTCTAGATACTTGAAAATATTATGAGAAAGAATATATCGTCCAAACTACGGCCATATCTGAAGGTGGGTTTTTAAGAGGTTTTTCAACAATATCCTCTAAACTAATATAATTTGTCACTGAAGGCCTTAGATGATGCCACGACACCATATTTACCGAGATCTTTTTGCGGCACCCGATTAAGGCCAAGAACAGAACTTTCATTTTCTATGGCAATATCAATAAGTTGCTGAGTTGCAGATGGGTTATTAATAATTAAGTCATCTGCGAGCAAGATAGCGAATGCTTCCTCTTCAATTAAATGTCTTGCCTGAAGCACTGCATCTCCAAGACCTTTTTGGATTACTCTGTTTGACATAAGTAAATGTAACTTCTTGAAAATATCACGGTTTATTTTTTTTAAAGCATCGTTATTACCAAGCTGAACTAGTTTTTTTTCTAGCTCATAATTTTGATTAAAATGATCTTCAATTGATCTCTTGGTATGGCTCGTTATAAAAATAATTTCTGTAATTCCAGCAAGCACCGCCTCCTCAACAGCATATTCAATAAGTGGTTTATCTATGATGGGTAGCATCTCTTTTGGAATGGCTTTAGTTGCTGGTAAAAATCTTGTGCCAAGGCCGGCAACAGGGAAAATAGCTTTTGTAATTTTATTCATGCTAGTCACTGCTGTGTTAAAAAATATCTTGCAATTAATCCCGCTATAAACCCAGTAATCATACCAACTAAATGTGCTGTATTTGCAACATTACCGAAACCAAAAAAACTTAATACTGCCAGTAAAGCCAACTAATAGCCAAATAAACATAAATAAATATAAAGCCTCTGGCAGACCATATCTGCCCATGACTGACCATCAAGCTCTAATATAAAACAATAGCCTAGCAAAGCCATACACAGCTCCGCTGAGAGCCTCCAAATAAATATTGTTGCGTCCAAATAGAATTGGCCTGCATTACTCAAAATAGCACGTCAACATAAAAATAAATAAGGAAAGTAGGCTTAATCCATCTAAGCTTTTCAATTCTTGAGCCTAATATATAAATCCACAAGCAATTAAATGCTAAATGTGTGACTAGAAAAATGCAGAAAGGTTGGGGTAATTAAGCGCCACCACTCATTGTTGTATGAGGTATGTATTTTCAAGTGATAGAGCTGTTGAGGCATAATTGTTTTTTATGAACAATAAGAGGCTTCTAAAAGATTGCTTCAGACCAAAATTTGTAAAGATCGTTAGAAATATTGCTGCCGCTATTATGTAGATATAGGAACTGCTTGATATTCAAGTTAGATCTATTTCTTGTTGGCTGTGATATCAAGACTCCAGCCAAGCTTCTCTCTGCATGCCTCGTAAAAGTCATTATCAGCTGGATGAATAATTTTTAGAGCTAGCTCCTTTTTTCTAATGACAATCGAGTCATCATAGTTGAATTGGGATATCTTGTTGCCCATCTACACATACCATTGCATGGTCCAACGGGCCTTGAATTAACTGAATCTCTAAGTGTTTTTTCGATTTGAAACGATAAGGGGTCTTGATGAAAGGCTTTGCGACATCATGGGAATAATATTCCATAAATCTAATTCTGGATGAATGATGGAGCCTCCAGCTGAAAGTGCATAGGCAGTAGAGCCAGTTGGTGTCGCAACAATTAAACCATCAGATCGCTGCTCATAAATCATTTGACCGTCTATCAGCAATCTATACCGCATCAACTGAGCATAAGATCCTGAGTGGATTAAGATTTCGTTCAAGCCAAATACTTCTTGATTAGCGAAATTTGCCTGAACTAGGCTGCGCTCTTCTAAGACAAACTCACCTTTTAAAATATCGTGGATAACACTTTCAAAGTTTTCGATATTAATATCCGTTAGGAATCCCAAAGTACCTAAATTAATTCCTAGCAGAGGAATATCAGAAGTAATGAAATTTCTTGCTGCTCCAAGCAAAGTTCCATCTCCACCAAAGACAATCAAAACATCAATTTGATCTTGAAATTCCTGATAGTTTTTCTCTATAACTAAACTCAGTTTTGTGCCCTCTTCGGCAAAAATACTAGAAGCTGTCTTTGATAAAACTTCAATAAGACCTTGGACCACAGCATAGCTCTTGCAAAGATGCATTTTTTTTTAAAACTATGCCTATATTTTTAAACATGGGAGCAATTATACTCTGAGGATTAGAATATGAATAAAATTTATGAACTCGTTTGAAAAGATTGCTGATCTGATTACATCTAGCTCAAAAATAGCAGTGCTAACTGGCGCTGGAATTAGCACAGAATCAGGTCTTCCTGACTTTAGAAGTGATAACGGTTTTTGGAAAAATAATGAGCCTATTCAATTTAGTAATTTTATAAAAGACGAGAGGCAAAGGCGTTTGTCTTGGACAAGAAATATTGAATTGCACAAGTTGCTAGATAAGATTGCTCCAAATTCTGGCCATGAATTAGTCAAAAAAATTATTTCATTAAATAAAGACAACATTTTGATTACACAAAACATTGACGGCTTGCATCAACAGTCTGGAATGAACCAGGATCAAATAATTGAGATTCATGGCAATGCTAAAAGAGCTGCTTGTTTAGACTGCTATAAAATCAATAATATTCAGAGCTTTCATGACTCAATAAATAAAGATCTAAAGCTTCCTGTGTGTTCTTCATGCGGCGGAATAGTAAAAGTAGCAACAATTTCTTTTGGGCAGCCAATGAAGGAGGAAGATATGATGAAAGCCTCTGATGCTTCCAAGGCATGTGACTTGATGCTGGTTATAGGCTCTTCTTTAAAGGTTATGCCGGCAGGAAAAATTCCAGGCTTAGCCATTACTTCGGGCGCAAAAGTAGTGATTTTGAATAGAGACAAAACTCGCTATGATTCTAAGGCTGATGTTGTTGTAAACGATGAGTTAGAAAATATTTGCTCTAAGCTCAATAATCTATTTTAATCATGCATTAAAGCCGCTCTTCCAAGAATCTTTCCGTTCTTAAGATCTTCCAGTGTTTGATTGGCTTCAGAGGCAGGTCTTTTTTCAACAGGAATAGGATCAACTTTTCCGGAACGAACAAGCTCCATTAATTCATGCATATCTCCTGGACTGCCAGTATATGAGCCCTGAATTCCTCTTTCCATTATTGGGATTAAAGGCAAAGGTAGTTTTAACTCTCCACCATAAAGTCCAACAATAATATATTTACCACCTTTTCTTAATAGATTGATTCCAAATCCGGTGGATAGCTCTGATCCTACAAAATCAATAGCCACAGAGGCATTACCTCCGGTGATCTCAAAAACTTTCATCATGGCATCTTCATCGGTTGGATTGATTGCAGCAATCGCCCCATTTTCAAGAGCAAGTTTCAATTTATCTTCATCCACATCTATAACAATAGGATTGCAATTGAAAGCTGCTTTCGCTATCTGCAGACCCATCATTCCAACGCCACCAACACCAATAATGATCAAACTATTGTTAGAAGTATAAGGAGCACCTTTTTTTAAAGCACTGTAAGCAGTGAGTCCTGAGCATGCATAACTTCCAGCCAAATGGTCTGGTGTGTCGCCTGCATCATGCAAATATTTAGAATCAGGAACAATAACGTGATCACCAAAACCACCGGGCTGCATGACTCCTATTACTGGGCCAGAGTTACATAAATGTTCTTCGCCAGAATTACAAACATCACATTCGCCGCAGCCTATCCAAGGATACACAATCCTTCTGTCTCCAATATTAACTTTAGTAGCATCCGAGCCCATTGCTACTACTTCACCAAAAATTTCATGGCCTAAAGTAAAGGGGTTAGGAACCGGAACCGGCAGCTCATTACCACCCCCCAAATCAAAAGCACCAGAATGAATATGAACATCTGAGTGACACACTCCACATGCAATGGTTTTGACTAAAACTTCTGCGCCTTGAGGCTCTGGGGTTTGATGCTCAACCAGCTCTAATGATTTGCCTGGCGAGGGAACTTGGTAGGATTTCATTCTTAAAATTACCTAAATATTAATTATCTGATTATAATATCTGTTCTTAAAATTACCGCAAGTTGAGAAAATTATGAGTGACCTAGAAGTATTTAGACAAGAAGTCAGCGAATGGCTTGAAGAAAATTGCCCTCCATCAATGAGGACTCCATTGGTGCCTGAAGAAGAGGTTTGGGGCGGCAGAAATGCTCAATACGTTAATCCTGAATCTAAATTATGGCTTGAAAGAATGGGAGAAAAAGGATGGACGGCGCCCAGCCTTCCGACTGAATATGGCGGCGGAGGTCTCGATAGAGACCAAACAAAAGTTTTACATCAAGAGCTTTATAAAATTAAGGCTAGGCCAGCTTTAAATAGTTTTGGAATCTGGATGCTCGCTCCCTGTATTATTGAGTTTGGAAATGAAGAGCAAAAACGTGAGCATCTACCAAAAATAATTAAAGGTGAAATTAGATGGTGTCAGGGATATTCAGAACCTGGTTCTGGCTCAGACCTAGCTAGTCTCTCAACAAAAGCTGAGGATATGGGCGATCACTACTTAGTTAATGGTCAAAAAGTCTGGACTTCATATGCTGATAAGGCAGATTGGATTTTTGCTCTGGTTAGAACTGGTCCGCAGGAACCCAAGCATAGTGGAATTAGTTTTCTACTTATTGATATGGCATCAGAGGGAGTAAGCACTAAGCCCATTACTTTGATTAGCGGTAAATCTCCATTCTGTGAAACATTCTTTGATGATGTAAAGGCACCAAAAGAAAACTTAGTAGGCGTCGAGAATTCGGGATGGACTATTGCAAAAAAGCTATTGCAGCATGAAAGAAATTTCATCTCTAATTTTGGTCTTGCCGGAGGCGGCACTGGCTCTGGAGCAGACGTTGTAAGTATTGCAAAGAAATATTTAGGCGAAGATAACGGCAAAATAGCTCATCCAAGCCACAGAGACAATATCACTCTTCACAAAATGAAAGAGCACGCTTTTGGTCTTACCCTTCAAAGATCTGGAGATGAGGGTGGGAAAGCTTCCGCGGCATCTTCAATGTTTAAATATTATGGAACAGAGCATAATAAAGATCGTTACGAGCTAATGATTTCTTCAATGGGTAATAAAGGGCTTGGATGGAGTGAGCAGGGTTTTTCTGATGATGAGCAAGCTATTACAAAGGCTTGGCTTAGAACAAAAGCTAACTCAATTGAGGGTGGGACATCTGAAGTGCAATTAAACGTTATCTCTAGAAGAGTTCTAGATCTACCTAGTTAAAGGAAATAAGGATGAAATTAATACTATCAGAAGAGCAGCAATTTCTTAAAGACACAGCTCAAAGCTTTGCTAGAGATAAAACGCCAACAAATCATTTTAGAAAGCTGAGGGATGATGGAAATGCTAAATGTTGGGATGATTCTATTTGGCAGGAAATGGTGCAACTTGGTTGGTCTGGCATATTAGTGCCGGAGGAATTTGGTGGATCAGATTTCGGAATTGCCGGGATCAGCGTCATCATGCAGGAGCTTGGTAAAACTCTTACGCCATCACCATTGCTAGCTACCTCAGTCTTAGGAGTCTCGACTATAAAATTATTAGGTTCCGACGAGCAGAAAAAAAATTATCTTCCAAAGATTGTATCTGGTGAAGCAACAACAGCCCTAGCAGTTGATGAGGGCAATCATCATAGTCCTTTTGATATTGAAGCAACTGCAACTCTTGAGGATGATAAGTGGATACTAAATGGTCAAAAGGTTTTTATTATTGATGGTGCGAGTGCAGATTTCATCTTGATTGTTGCGAGAACTTCTGGGAAAAAAGGAGAATCTAACGGGCTTTCTGTTTTTATCGCTGACAAAAACTCGACGGGCTTAGAGGTTTCTCAAATTTCGACAGCAGACTGTCGCAACTATGCAAATTTAGTAATGAGCAATCTAACCCTTAATGCAGAAGCGCTTTTAGGAGAAGTGGATATAGCAGGTGAAATCATAGAGCAGGTCTTGGATCTTGGAAGAATAGCTATGGCCTCTGAAATGCTTGGTAATACTGAGGAAGCATTTGAGATAACAGTCAGCTACCTCAAAGAAAGGAAACAATTTGGTGTGCTTATTGGTTCATTTCAAGCCTTGCAACATAGAGCTGCCAAAATGTTTTGTGAAATTGAATTAACAAAATCAGCCGTCTTGGCAGCTATGCATGCTGCTGATGAAAACTCAAATGAACTTGAAAGACTATCTAGTCTTGCTAAGTTTCAAGCCGGCGAAACACTTCATCTAGTGAGCAACGAAGCCATTCAAATGCATGGCGGGATAGGTGTAACAGACGAGTATGATATTGGTTTTTACCTTAAAAGAGCTCGAGTAGCAGAACAAATCTTCGGCACCTCAGAATACCACCAAGCTAGGTATGCAGATATAAGCGGTTTTTAATATGTCCTCCATTCAACCCTTGCTCGATACCATGCAAAAACTTCGAGACAAGGAAGATGGATGCCCATGGGATATTGAGCAAACCTTTGAATCGCTTTCCAAGCACTTGATTGAAGAGGCTTATGAAGCAACCGATGCAATTGCTAAAAAGGATTATCTAAACTTAAAAGAAGAGTTAGGCGATGTTTTACTTCAGGTCATTTTTCACTCTCAAATCGCAAGCGAATTAGAGTTATTTGATTTTAAAGAGGTCTCAGATTCATTGAATGAAAAACTTATTAGGCGTCATCCCTATGTATTTAATGGTGGAGAAAAGCCTTTTTCAGCCAAAGATCAAACTAGGCTTTGGGAAGCAATCAAAGAAGATGAAAAAAAGAATATCAAGCCTTCCTCAATCTTTGAAGATATTCCTAACTCAATGCCTCCCTCCCTTCGCGCAGAAAGAATTCAAAAAAAAGCCTCCAAAAAAGGTTTTGATTGGAATCATCCTCATGAAGTTATCGCTAAGATAGATGAAGAGATTGAAGAGTTAAAAGTTGCTATAGCAAACCAAGATAAAAATAATATAGAAGAAGAAATGGGAGACTTATTATTTACAGTTATTAATCTTGGTAGACATCTTGATATCGATACCAATGAAGCCTTGGCTCGCTCAAATAGAAAATTTATAAATCGTTTCCTTGCCTTAGAAGAAACACTGACGAGTGCTCATCAAAGGATTGAAAACACCTCGCTTGAAGAGCTAGAAAAAATTTGGGTTAAAATTAAATCCAATGAATAAAGTTAGAAAATCTTTTGTTGGAGTAGTTACCTTCTGCAGCATAGTATTTATTCTATCTGTTGGGGTTATTGTTCTATCCATAATTAATGTTCCACGGATAGTCCCCAATAAAAAATTAAAAAAATCATTAGGTCATATCTCCAATAGAATTGGCAGTAAAATAGTCGAGATCATCACTGCATCTCTTCAAATTCTGCATGGCCTTGAGTGGCAATTTGATATTCCAGAACATCTTAATACCAGAACTTGGTATGTAGCTATGAGTAATCATCAGTCATGGGCAGATATTTTTATCCTCTTAGCTGCTGGGCATAAAAAAATGCCACTCTTAAAATTTTTTATGAAAAAAGAATTACAGTGGATACCAATTATTTACTTGGTTCATAAAACTATTGATATGCCCTTTCTCAACAGGCATTCCCAAAAACAAATAGAAGCTAATCCAGAATTAAAAAAATTAGATTATCAAAATGCAGAAACAGCTGCTAAAAGATTCTCTAGAAATCCTTCTACAGCTTTCAGTTTTGCTGAAGGCACTAGATTCACTCATGAGAAACATCTAGCTCAAGCCTCTCCTTATAAAAATTTCTTAACTCCAAAGATTGGCGCGCTAGCAATTGCGTTAAAAGGAATGCCGCAAGTTAATGAGTTGATTGACTTTACTGTAATTTATTCCACAGATAAAAGATCAACATGGGATTTTTTATGTGGGGAAATGAGGCAAGCAAAAGTCTATGCAAAGGCCCATGAGATTCCTGAAACTCTTAAGGGAAAGAATTTTGATCAAGAGGAGGAATACCGAAGAGAATTCAAAAATTTTATTGAAAAAATCTGGAAAGAAAAACAAGAACTGTATACTGAATTAGAATTTTAACTTTGTATCTGCAACTAACCAACCATTCTCGTCCACATATAACCAATTGCCAGAATGCATAATGGTACTTCCAAATGAAATCATAATGTCCTCGAAACCATGATCTTGTTTATCTGTTTTTTGGGCCACACTTCCTCGTGCAAAAATGGGCAAATCAAGAGTTCTCAAGATTTCTACGTCTCTCACATACCCATTCACAAAAATACCAGCCCAATTATTCTTTAATGCAGACTCTGCTATTTGGTCTCCAACCATAGAGGCATGAGATACTCCAGAAGCATCAATAACCAATATCTTATTTTGTCCATCTCTTGATAATACGGACTTCACAATAGAGTTATCATCTGAGCAGGAGACGGTATAAATCTCTCCAATCATTGATCCTTTTCTTCCATAAGGTTTTAGAGTGAGTTTTCCAATTTGGATTTGATCGGGATACTTATCTGATAGATCAGGCAGGGTCATCATGCTATCTCCAAACCAAGATTGTGAATCTGATTAATAATATCTTTGCGCCTGGGATCATTCTCTAATTTTTCCCAAGATACTATTTTTGATGCTTTCAGCGAAGTAAGTGTTGTGGATTGGGAGGTACTCTGTTTCTCCATAAATCTTAATGCCTGAAGCGCAGCAGAGCGATCATTGCATATCAAAATCATAGTGCAACCTGACTCAAGAGCTTTTTGGACTTTATGATCTATCCCACCAACAAAATCTGTTCCTTTCATCGAGAGATCGTCACTAAAAATTTCACCTTTAAATTTCATCTTTTCTCTTAGGGTATTTTGGAGCCAATATTTAGAAAAAGTTGCAATATTATTATCAATTTCGGGAAAAGAAATATGGGCAGTCATAATGCCACCTAATCTATTATGCAACTCATGAAATGGAATCAAATCATGCTGCTTCAAATCATCCAAAGATCTCAAATCCTCAGTATAAGATAGGTGAGTATCAGCATGAATCCCCCCATGCCCAGGAAAATGCTTGCCCACTGCTTCCATTCCAGCTTCATTCATACCATTAATAAATGAATTAGCTATGTTAATTACTGTTTTTGGAGTGTCCCCAAAAGATCGATCGCCGATAATAGAACTTCTATCTAAATCAAGATCTAGAACTGGCGCAAAGCTAATATCCAGTCCCGAGGCAATTACCTCTGATGCCATCAACCACCCTAAATTAGAGGCTAGAATTAAACCATTATCTTTATCCTGCGCAACAAATTTACCCAGTTTTTGCATAGAGGGTAAAACTGCATAACCATCAATTAGACGTTGCACTCTTCCACCCTCTTGGTCCACAGCAATCAAAAGGTTTGGATTTACCTCGGCAATTTGATGGCAAAGAGAGAGAACTTGATTCTTAGAAACAATATTACGAGAAAATAAGATCACCCCTCCAACATGAGGATTTTGTAAAAGAGTTTTTTCTTCATTGGTCAGAGAGCTGCTATCCAAATCAAGCATCAATCTACCTAGCAAATTCTTTTGCATGATGTTTTATGGCTAAAATAATATGTATTAATTATGCAACTGATAGTATTTTTAACCAAGTTCCATGCAAGGTATAAATTTTTGCATAGTATGTCTATGCAATCTAAACAAGCAACCGCTAACTTTTTAGTTTTTGAGTTCTTTAATTAGCTCTGCTGTCACAGCTGGATCTCCAGAAAAAATAGATGGCGCTATTCTTGCTGCAATATTCCCATATCGATCAAAGATTTGAGTGGATACTTCAGAAGGAGTTCCAGTTACAGCAATACTTTCAAGCATTTCATCTGTAACAAGACCAGCAATATCTTGCCACAACCCTTTTTTTGTTAATTGATTTAATTCCATCTGCACACCCTCCCAACCATGCTGCTCTAAAACAACTTTATACGCTGGGGTTGAGCCATAAAAACCAATTTGAGCCTTACATGCATCTCTAGCTGCGGAGATTTCTTCATCATTCATTCCTGTGGCAATCATCACGCCAACAGAAATATCAAATTCTTTTTTGTCAGCTACTTTTAAGCCCTTCTCTAGAGATGGAATGGTAATATTCTCAAGAAATTTTGAGGTGTGAAATGGGTGCACAAGAAGACCATCTGCTGACTCTGCAGCAGTTTGTGTCATTAACGGGCCGACGCCAGCAACATAAATTTTTGGTAATCCAAATGGATTTTTTCCCGGATTAAAGAATGGAGTCATCAGAGTGTGTCTGTAGAACTCTCCTTCAAAGTTCAATTCTTCACCATCATGCCAAGAGCTCCAAATTGCTTTGATAGCATTAACCATTTCTTGCATTCTTTTAGCAGGAGATGACCATGGCATAGAATATCTTTTTTCAATATGTGGCTTGATCTGAGAGCCTAAACCAAGTGTAAATCTTCCTTGAGACATCAACTGTAAATCATACCCAAGATTAGCTAAAGTCATTGGGTTTCTTGAAAATGCTACTGCTATTGAAGTTAATAATTCTAATTTTTTAGTAGCTACAGCTGCAGCTGCAAGAGGCAGAAATGGTTCATGAGGACCTTCAAATGTATAAGCTCCATCATAACCAAGATCCTCTAGTCGCTTGCTTGCCTCACCTGCTTCGGCAGGATCTCTAGTAATCATTGCGCAATCAATTTTAATTTTTGACATATTTAAAAAGTTTTTGAATTCAAGAATTGATTATGCTCGATGTATTTCATTTTGTGTATCCTGAGTGCTAATATAATATTGAAATTATTACCCAGAGAAAAAATATGAATTCAAAAATTTGTGAACTTCTTGATATTGAATTTCCTTTAGTAGCATTCACCCACTGCAGAGATGTTGTTGTTGCAGTTTCAAAGGCAGGTGGTTGTGGTGTTTTAGGGGCAGTAGGAATGACGCCAGCTCAACTAGAAGAGGAGCTTAAGTGGATTGACGATCATATTGATGGTCTGCCTTATGGTGTTGATGTATTGATCCCAAATAAGATGGCCGGTAAAGATCAAAAATTTGATTCTGAAAAGCTAGTATCCATGATTCCTCAAGAATATGCTGATTTTCGAGCAGACCTTCTTGAAAAGCATGGTATTGAAGCCTCTGAATTCAGAACAATTAAACCTTCGGCAACCTATATGGCAGAAAATACTAAAGCTGACGGAGCTAAGGCACTTTTAGATGTTGCGTTTTCTCACCCCATTAAACTCATAGCAAATGCTTTAGGCGTTCCGCCAGACTGGATGCTACAAATGGGAAAAGATAATGACGTGAAAGTTGCTGCCCTGCTTGGCACTGCCCAACATGCTATTAATCAAGTTAAGGCTGGGGTAGATATCCTCGTTGTCTCAGGCACGGAAGCAGGAGGTCACTGTGGCAGTGTTCCAACGATGGTATTAATACCTGAAGTTCATGAAGCAATTCAACCTTATGGAGATGTTCCAATTCTTGCGGCAGGCGGAATTGTTACCGGTAAACAGATGGCTGCTGCCATGACTATGGGCGCTGCAGGAGCTTGGTGTGGATCAGTTTGGTTAACCACCGCAGAATCTGAAGTTCCACCAGCGATAAAAGAAAAAATGATTGCAGCTAATTCCAGTCAAACGATTCGATCAAGAAGCAGAACAGGCAAACACTCTAGACAACTTGTTTCTGCATGGACTAATGCATGGGAAGCAAAAGATGCACCTGAACCACTGCCGTTGCCTCTTCAGCCCATGGTGGCTGAGCCAGCTTTAGCAAAAGTAACGAAACTAGCTGAAAGTGGGCATGAAGGCGCCAAGGAACTTTCAACCTACTGGGTAGGACAGGGAGTAGGATTGATGAATCAAAGTATTTCCGCAGGAGATGTAGTTCAGGACTTTAAAGAAGACTTTATTAGTGCTTACGAGAGGTTAACCAGCTTCATAGAAGATTAATTACTCTGGATTATCGTAACGATGAGCAACTGCTCTTTTAAATCCATCCCGCGCAAAAAGCATGTCAGTCCAACGCTTAATGTTAGGTTTAAATGCCTCTTCTATTTGTAATGTTTTAGCTAAATATATTGCATAACTCACACATATATCAGCAATAGTGAATCGATTTGAGCACAGATACTCCCTGGAATCTAAAGATTTTTCTAAGAGCTTGAGTCTCGCCACAAACCAACGCCTATAACCCTCTGCTGCCTTATCAGCAACACCAACTTCTTGAAAGGTATATCTTAAAACTACAGTTTGAGGAAATGTAAGAGTTGCATCTGAATGCGCCAGCCAATTTAAATAATGGTGATAATCAGGCTCATCAATAGCAACCTTTAAATCAGTTGGGCCATAGAGATCAACCAAATATTGACACATGGCAACTGATTCTGTCATTTCTACCTCACCATCAATCAAGTATGGAATGGTGCCAAGGATATTTACATCCATATATTCCTTATGCAAAAATCTAGGCGGAAATGGCATCATCTCAGATTCATAACTTACCCCCATCTCCTCAGCAGTCCACATAGGTCTAAGACCCCTTGAATCATTACAGCTATAAATTTTAATACTCATTATTTGTACCTATAAAAAAATTATCTATTTTTAAAATTAATTTCAAAATGGTAATTATTTGTATATTATATTACCACTCAATTTTATTAAAGAAAAATGCTCAGAAAAAACATAGCTCCTCAAATAAATACAAATATTGATATTAATTCTGATGAATTTATTCACAACAAAAATGTAATGTTAAAAAAAATACATTTCCTAGATGAGCTCCTAGATAAAGCTGAGTTAGGAGGTGGAGCCTACCATCATGAGAGACTCGCTAAGCGAGGGAAGATGCCTGTAAGGGAAAGAGTCTTTAATTTATTAGATCCTGATACACCATTCCTTGAAATTGCTCCTTTTGCTGCTTATGGAACTGACTTTACTGTGGGTGGTGGATGCGTTGCGGGAATTGGAATTGTTGCTGGTACTGAATGTGTAATTTTTGCTAATGATCCTTCAGTCTTAGCTGGCGCTATGACGGTTTATGTTGGAGAAAAATGGAATAGAGCAATGGAAATTGCTCGAGATAATCGTCTGCCCTACATTAATTTTGTTGAATCTGCGGGTGGAGATCTGCGAATGGGTACTGGGAAAAAAGGAGATCAACCGCCTATCGCACCAACCATAGGTCATACTCATTTCGCTGCGACCGGAAGATATTTTTATGATCTAACAGAGCTTTCTAAGATGCGTATACCAGTTATATCTATTGTCTTTGGTTCATCAACGGCAGGTGGCGCTTATCAACCAGGTATGTCAGATTACAATATCTTTATTAAGGATCAAGCTAAGGTCTTTCTTGCAGGACCTCCTCTTGTCAAAATGGCAACGGGAGAAGTGTCAGATGATGAGACATTGGGTGGTGCAAAAATGCATTCTGAAGTTTCAGGTCTATCAGATTATTTAGCAGACGATGAAATGGATGCCTTGAGATTATGCAGGAACGTAGTCTCACATCTGCATTGGGTAAAAGAAGGTCCTTCACCTCTTCCTGAGGCCGACAGTCCAACTTTATCTCAAGAAGAATTATTAGGTCTTGTTGATGAAGATCTTAAAAGTCCCCTTGATATTAGAGAGGTGATTGGTCGAATTGTTGATGGCTCAAGATTTGAAGAGTTCAAACCGCTCTATGGCAAAACTATGATTTGTGGGTGGTCAATGCTTCACGGCTATCCAATAGGAATATTAGGAAACAATGGTCCTATATATCCAGAGAGCGCTGAAAAAGCTGCTAGTTTTATCCAGCTATGCAATAAAAGAAACATACCGTTAATTTTTCTTCAAAATGTTACTGGGTTTTTAGTTGGAAAGGATTTTGAGAGACAGGCTATTATTAAAAAAGGTTCTCAACTCATTAACGCTGTTTCTAACTCTAATGTTCCGCACATTACAATTATTATTGGGGCTTCATTTGGAGCTGGAACATATGCTATGTCTGGAAGAGCATATAACAATAAATTTACCTTCCTTTGGCCAACAGCAAAAATTGCTGTTATGGGCTCAAAACAAATTGCTGGAGTAATGTCTATTGTCCGAAGAGGTCAAGCTGCAAGAAAAGGTGAGAAATTTGATGAGAAGCTTGATGCTCAAATTGTTGAAGACAGTTGAGCAGATGTCAGAGCAGATGTCAGAGGGACTGGTTGCAAGCAGCATGATTACTGATGATGGAATAATCGATCCAAGGGACACAAGGAATGTAATTGGCTTTTGCCTTTCGATTGTTTGCAACTCATCTATTGATGGTGCTACTGAGTATGGAGTATTTAGACTATGAGCTTTAATTCAATTCTAATTGCCAATCGTGGTGAGATAGCCTGCAGGATTATGCAGACAGCACAAAATATGGGCATTAAGTGTATTGCTGTGTATGTTGATGCTGATGCTGATGCTCCATTTGTAAAAATGGCAGATGAATCTGTTCTTCTGTCTACAAGCTATATGGATAGTGACGCCATACTCTCTGCTGCAAAGCAAACTGGAGCAGAAGCAGTTCATCCAGGTTATGGCTTTTTATCTGAGAATGCCGCGTTTGCGAGAAAGGTAAAAAATAATAATCTAATATGGATCGGACCCTCTGCTCATGTCATAAAAGTAATGGGTGACAAGCTTAAAGCCAAAGAATTAGCAGAAAAATCTGGTGTCCCTACCCTTCCAATGGCAGCAGATCTCAAGGATGCCAAGGATCTAGGCTACCCTCTTCTAATCAAGGCAGCCGCAGGTGGTGGTGGAAAAGGGATGAGGATTGTAACAAGTCCAAAAAATTTAAAAGAATCAGTTATTAGCGCTCAGCGTGAAGCTTTGTCAGGTTTTGGTGATGATAGAATTTTTATTGAAAGGTATGTAAAAAAATCACGACATATTGAAATTCAAATTCTAGGCGATGAACATGGAAATATAGTGCATCTTGGAGAGAGAGAATGCTCAATACAAAGAAGGCATCAAAAAATTATTGAAGAATCTCCATCGCCAAAAGTTGACCCATTTCTTCGCGAGCAAATGGGAGAAGCTGCAATTAAACTAGCAAAAAAAATTAAGTATTGTTCTGCTGGTACGGTCGAATTCTTGATGGATGATAAGACGGGAGAATTTTGGTTCTTGGAAGTAAATACACGCCTGCAAGTGGAGCATCCTGTAACAGAGGAAGTCACTGGGATTGATTTGGTATATGAGCAAATAAAAATAGCTAGAGGTGAGGAGCTTGAGTTCACCCAGGATGACATTTCATGGCACGGTCATTCAATTGAAGCAAGGTTATATGCTGAAGATCCGGGGAATAACTTTTTGCCTGAAGTGGGAACACTCATTGCATATGATACTGAGATGGCTGGAGATATCAGATGGGATTCCGGTGTAGAGCAAGGCTATAAAGTTGGCACAGATTTTGATCCCATGCTATCAAAGGTAATTGCCTGGGCTCCAAATAGAATAGATGCAATAAATAAACTTGCTAGAGGGCTTGAAAAAGCTCATTTTGGTGGCGTAAAAACTAATCGTGACTTTTTAATTTCCTGTTTAAGAAATGAGAGTTTTATCAACGGCAATACTACGACTGATTTTATTGAAAGAGAAAAGCCAAACGGTGAGCAGGTATTATCTGAAAATCAAATTTTCAATGCATCAGCAGCAATTGCATTATGGATCGCAATGGGCAATAGAGCCTCTGATGAAGTAACTGATTTTATGCCATCAAATTGGACAAACGGAAGAATGCCATATCAAAGAATAAAATTAATGATTCTAAAAAATGAAATTGAGATTAAGTATCAACTTAAACGCAGTGGATTATTCGAGGTGATGGGCACAAATTGCAAAATTCATGCAGTCGATGAATCTGGAATTGATGTTGAGGTTGGTTCCCATAGGTTTTTTGCACAGGTAACTCGTGCAGATGATCAAATCCTAATTAACATGCCATTTGGTGATCTAGACGCAGTGATTGTCCCGAGATTTATAGAGCCAGGGAATGAAGTTCCAGAAGGTGGGCTAGTTGCACCCATGCCTGGAAAAGTAATCGAGGTAAAGGTTAAAAAAGGTGACAAAGTTAAGGCTGGAGATACATTAATTATTATTGAAGCTATGAAAATGGAACATTCAATCAAGGCCACTGAAAATGGAAAAGTTACCAAGTTGATGGTGTCCCTTAACCAGCAAGTTGATAACGGCGCCACCCTATTGGTGCTCGATAGCTAAATGCAATCAAATTTATCCATTATGAGTACTGATTCTCCAAGTCTTCGCAAACGGCATGTGGAAGTCATGGATGATCTTGAGAGAATGTTAGACCAAGGTGAATCATTTTCAACAATGTCTGAGTTGGCAAAGACTTTAAAAATTTCTCTTCGAACCCTTTATGAGATTGCACCAAGCAAAGAAGAGCTAATTGTCGCAACTGTAGATAGAGTCCTCAAAAAACATGGAAAAATAGCAATGGATGCTATTAAAGAACATTCATCACCAATAAAAAAGTTAGAAAGCTTTTTAGCCGTTGCAAATCAAGCCGTAGGCCCAAGGCTAGAGAAATTTACATTGCCTCTTGCAAACCTCTCAACCTCAAAATCTATGGTCAACTATCACGAACAATACATCACTGACTTCATAAAAAGTCTTTTAGATGAAGCTAAAAGCCAAAAAGAGATTAAAGACATAGATACTCAAGCAACCGCTATCCTCTTGGGAGGTTTGGGTAGATATTTTCAAGCAAAAAAATTACTAAAAGATCTTAAGCAAACTCCCGAGCAAACTAGTAATTTTTTAACTGCAATAATATTAAATGGTATTAAATTGGAGAATCAGTGAGCGAAGAAATAATTAGAATCGGAAATTGCAGTGGGTATTACGGAGATAAGCTATCTGCAGCCAAAGATATGGTTGAGGGAGGTCCTTTAGATGTTTTAACTGGAGATTATTTAGCCGAGCTCACAATGACTATTCTTTTTAACCAAAAGATGCAGCGCGGTGAGGATAAAGGTTATGTAGGAACGTTCTTAAAGCAAGTCAAAGCTGTGGCTGAAACCTGTAAAGAAAAAAATATTAAGATTGTTACAAATGCTGGAGGTCTTAACCCCTCCTCTATGGCAAATGAAATAGAAAAGATTCTTGAAGAATTAGGCATATCTTTAAAAGTGGCATACATCACCGGAGATGACTTGATGCCCAGAATGGATGCTCTAATAAAAGAAGGAGAGCCCTTTTCTAATATAGATAAACAAATTCCAATAGAAGACTCTGGATGTCAAACTCTCACTGCGAATGCCTACCTGGGAGCATGGGGTATCAAGGAAGCTTTGGATGCAGGCGCTGACATAGTGGTCTGCCCAAGAGTAACTGATGCGGCGGTAGTTATTGGTCCAGCTGCATGGAAATTTAACTGGAACAGGGATGATTATGATGCGCTGGCTGGAGCTCTTGCTGCAGGACATATTATTGAATGTGGATGCCAGGCAACTGGAGGAAACTACTCTTTTTTTAAAGAAGTACCCAGTTTTGATAATGTGGGTTATCCCATTGCTGAAATTAAAGCAGACGGAAGTTTTTATATAACAAAACATCCAAATACAGGCGGGCTAGTCTCCACCGGAACTGTTACTGCTCAACTTTTATATGAGATTAGTTCGCCGGCATACCTTAACCCAGATGTAATTGCGCATTTTGACACTCTTAAAATAAAACAGGAATCTAAAGATAGGGTCTATGTTTCAGGCTGCAGAGGGAGTTCTCCAACACAATTTCATAAAGTTTGCATAAATCTTGCGGGTGGTTACAGAAATGGCATGGAGTTTATTCTCACTGGACTAGATATTGAAGAGAAGGCAAAAATCATCACAGATGCTTTTTTTAATTCTGTGGGAGGCAAAGATCAATTTGATGAGGTATCTATCCTACTTGATAGAACTGACAAAGAGGATCCGGGCTCTAATGAAGAAGCAATGGCATCTTTAAGGGTGTCCGTAAAATCAAAAAATGCTGACTTGGTAGGCAAAATGTTTAGCGCAAAAATGATTGAGCTTGCCTTGGCAAACTATCCAGGTTTTTTTATTGGAGGAGCAGTTAGATCGGGAGGGCCTGTTTTAGTCTACTGGCCTGCTCTGATAGACAGCAAGCACATTTCAGAGACAGTCCATTTTGATGGAAAAGAAACAACAATTCTTCCAACCAATCAATTAGGCCTAGAAGAAACATATTACCAAAAACAACCTATTGATATTCAACCCGCTCCCTCTGATCCATCCATCAAAATGCCTTTAGGTGAGTTATTCGGCGCAAGATCAGGAGATAAAGGTGGATGTGCAAATATTGGTGTTTGGGCAAAGACAGAAAATGCTTATTCCTTCTTAAATGAGTGCTTAACAGTTAAGAAAATTAAAGAGTTAATGCCTGATTTAGCTGAATTTCAAATTGATCGCTACGAGTTGCCTAATATTCTTTCTCTTAATTTTTATATTCATGGAATCCTAGAAGATGGAGTTTCTTCAAACACAAGAAAAGATGGTCAAGCAAAATCATTAGGGGAATACCTCAGAGCGAAATACATCGAAATACCCAAGTCATTAATAAAAGAGAAAGAAGCATGAGCAATCAAAAATTATCCCTAGAAGGCTTAAATTTTCTAGCAACTAAAATAGATATTTCTAATAATATTCTAAGCATTACCTTAAATAGGCCTGAGAAAAAAAATGCCTTAAACAATGTAATGATGAACGAATTAAATTATGCGCTTGCATATGCAAAGCAAGAAAGAGAGATCAGGGTTGTTGTTATCGGTGCTGCGGGAGATATTTTCTGTGCAGGCGCTGACCTTAGAAGGGCCAAGGAAGAATCTAATGTGCCAAAATTAGAAAATGCAGACGATATTAGCTTCTCACTCAGACGCTTGCACAAACCAGTAATCTGTAAAATTCAAGGCTCAGTATTAGCTGGCGCCCTGCTAATAGTAACCAATTCAACTCATGCAATTGCTGTCAAAGAAGCCAAATTCTCAGCTCCTGAAATTCACAGAGGTCTTTGGCCTTTCATGGTCATGGCTGGTTTATTTAGGGTCATGCCAAAAAGAGCTGGATTGGACTTCATAATGCGCGGTCAAGCAATTGATTCGGATAAGGCTGAACAATGGGGTTTAATCAATCAATCTGTATCAGCAGATGAATTAGAAAAAACAGTAAGTGATTTAGCTGATGAATTGGCCAGTCTCGCTCCCGAAACCATGCAGTTAGGATTGGCTGCATACGAACAACAGGATGCTCTGGCCTTTGATGAGGCTTTGCCCTTTCTTCAAGAGCAGATTGCACAGTGCTTCCAGGGCGATGACGCCAAAGAAGGCATTGCAGCATTTTTAGAAAAGAGAAAACCTAACTGGAAATAAAAGAGGCTTATTATGGATTTAGAATATGGACCTGAATATCAAGATTTTACTAAAAAAGTCCAAAGTTTTTGTAAAAAATATAAAGGCTTGTCTTTTAAAGATCGAGCTAATACTCCATTAGTCAGCTCAGGCGGTTCTGGTGGACCTGAAATGCATCGATCTGAATGGCAAAAAATCTTAATTGAAAATGGGTATTTTGCTCGTTCCGTTCCAAAAGAATATGGTGGTTATGGCGGAGAGGCAGATATTATTAAGAGCAGAATTATTGCAGCAGAATTTTCAAAATCGAAGACTCCAACACCCATGGGTGGTCAAGGGATTGATATGTTGGTTCCCACACTTTTAGAGATGGGCACTGAGGAGCAAAAACAAGCTTACATAAAACCTACACTGCATGGAGAAATGATTTGGTGTCAGGGTTACTCTGAACCAAATGCAGGGAGTGATCTAGCAAGTTTACAAACTAAAGGAGAATTAGTTGGCGATGAATGGGTGATCAATGGCCAAAAAATTTGGACAAGTACTGCTCAATATTCACAAATGTGTTTTTGCCTTGTAAGAACTGAGCCGGATGCTCCAAAGCATGCCGGAATTAGTTATTTGTTAATTCCAATGGATACTCCTGGGATTGAGATTAGGCCCTTAGTAGATATGACTTTAAAGCCAGGTTTCAACGAAGTGTTTTTTACGGACGTCAAGATTCCTGAAGGCAACATTATTGGGAAAAGAGGAGAAGGATGGGCTGTTGCAAATGCGACCTTAGGTCATGAAAGGGGGTCTCTTGCTCCACCAGATGCAACCATGAATAGAGTAAACATGCTGATACATTTAATGAAAAAAGAAACTCTTGATGGCAAGCCTTTAATTGAACATCCAATATACAGGGATCGTTTGATGCAAATTCAGGGAAAAGTTTTAGCCCAACAATCTCACGCTTTAAGACTACTATCAGCCAAGTTAAATCCTGGTACGGATGTAAAAATTGGAAAAATGATTCAGAAACTAACTGGTACAGAGTTAAGGCATGAGCTTGAAGGCTTAGCCATTGATGTGATGGGTGAAATTGGAACTTTGTATGAAGATAGCCCACATCTTAAAAATGATGGCACATGGCAATTTATATACATGTACTTTCTGGGGCTTATTATTGGTGGGGGAACAAGCCAAATTCAGAAAAATATCATCGCCGAACGCGGTCTTGGTATGCCAAAAGAACCTAAAATTCAAGGAGCATAGAATGTATTTCGGATTATCAGAAGAACAATCTTTTTTTAAAGACAACGTAAAAAAATATCTAGAGGATAATGCTTCTCTTGATCAAATCAGGAAGATTGCTAGTAACGATGAGACAAGTATCGGCAAAGAAATTCATCAGGGCTTTCTAAATCTTGGAGTAAATGGATTGCTCATTCCAGAGGAATTTGGCGGCCTTGGCTTAGATCTGTTATTTGCTGCGGTAGTTTCAGAGAGCTTGGGAGCTTGTGTTGGGCCAGTGCCTTATATAGCTCCTTATGTTATGGCACCTACCGCTATTATGGCAGGAGGAAGTCCGACACAAAAAGAAAACTATCTGACAAAGATTGCATCAAACGAGATTCTAGTAGGAGTAGGTTTTTCAGAATTTATTGGCAGTAGAAATGATGCTGGTTTAACTTTTGCTGATGGTGTTCTGAAAGGACGAACTATGTTTGTTATGGATGCTCAGGTTGCTACGCATTTTCTTCTTGCAGATAAATTGGGTCAAATGTTTATGCTGGATGCTAAAGCTCCAGGTGTTGAAATTATTAATCTGACAACAGTGGACAAAACTAGGCAATATGCTGAAATTATATGCAAGGATGTTCCCGCAGACTTACTAGAGCTCTCTAGCTTATCTACTGACCCCATATCAAGGAGTATTGATGCAGGAAGAATAATGCTGGCAGCAGATACATTGGGAGCCTCTCAAGCAATGATTGATCAGGCGGTTGATTATGCGAAGGAAAGAAAACAGTTTGGAAGAGCCATTGGATCATTTCAAGCAGTTAAACATATGTGTGCTGAAATGGTTGCTGACCTAGAGCCTTGCTATGCATTGGTATGGCATGCAGCTCATTGTCATGATAGTTCTCCCGATGAAGCCAAGCTTATGGCTTGTCATGCAAAGGCACATGTTTCAGAGATGGGCAAAGGTATAGCAAAAAAAGCAACCGAAGTTCATGGAGGCATGGGCTTCACGGATCTTCTTGGATTACATTACTGGTTTAAGAGAATAGGTGTTAATCGTCAAATGCTTGGTTCACCTGAGCTAGTGCGAGAAGAAGCAATGCAGTCTCAGCTTTAAATAAGCTCTTTGCGAATAACTTCCTCCAAAAGATGCAAGCGATCATTACCAAAGAACATTTGATCCCGATAAAAAAAAGTTGGAGAACCAAATCCTTTTTTTTCTATGAGCTGTGCTGAGTTGCTCATAAGCAAATCTTTTGCCTCTTGAGAATAAATGTATTGCTTGAAATCTTGAGGGGATAATCCCGCCTCTTCTGCAATCTTCGTAATGATAGCTTCGTCGCTTATGTCTAATCCTCTTCCCCAGTAGGCATCAAAAACCTTTTGAGCAAATAATGGTAAACAATTTTTTTGCATGGCGAATAAGCATCCTCGCATTGCCTTAACTGAATTTACGGGGAAAATTTTTGGCTTAGAAATATTAATATCTCTATGTTTTGCCCATAGGTTTAAATCATTACCAGAGTAATCTAACTTTAATGCATTTGGATTTTCTCTAAATTGATAAACATCTTGATTAACTGAATTAAAAACCCCGCCTACAAGGATTGGCTTCCAAATAATTTCTACATTTTGTCTTTGAGATAATGGTAAAATTTCTACGAATGCTAAGTAAGTCCAAGGACTTGAGCAGTCAAAGTAGAATTCTATACAATTAGATTTTTTCATATAAAAAATATTTTAAATTAACAATTTTGTCAAAAAACATACAAATCATAGCAATAATCCTGAGTATTTGTATTAGCTGCTCTTCTGAGCCTGAAATAAATATCAAGGCTAGTATTGCTAAATATAATTTAGCAAATGAGATCAATGAAAAGATTGGCGAAGAGCACTTTTTTCAAGATCAAGCTATAAAAAATATTAATCCAAGATTAGGCAAAGCCCTTATCAAGCAATTAGATTCTCAAAAAATTTACTTCACTAAAATGAGATTTTATATTTTACAAATAAGTTTCAATCTTCGTCTGATGATGTTGAAATTGCTACCAGCTACGAATTAATTAATTTATATTTCAACCGATTGATTGAAGCTACTAAGTATCAAATTAAAGTCATTCAAAAAAAAGATTTTGACTTTAGTGAGGTTGAAAATATTCTTATTGACAATGATCTTCAGGAATTTCGTGAGACAAACTTAGATCTCAGAGAGATCTGGGTAAAGCTAGCAAAAAATGATGTATTGACATCTATGCTCACTGACAAAACTGAAGATGAGGCGGTAGAGCTCATTTCTAAACGCTATAAAAATAGACTGCGCAGAATCTCGCAGAGGAATGAGGAGGATATTTTTTCTATAGTAATGAATAATCTAACTGGATTATTTGATCCGCACTCCTCATACATGTCTCCTAAATCAGCAGAAGATTTTGAAATGACCATGAGCTTGAACTTAGAAGGCATAGGTGCATTGCTTACTACAGAAGATGATTATCCAATTATTGTGAGTGTTGTTCCTGGAGGCCCTGCAGAAAAATCTGGAAAAATTAATCCTGATGACAAAATAGTTAAGGTTAGGCAGATTAAAAAAGTAGAGGTGGACTCTGTAGATGTGGTGGGATGGAGAATTGACGAGGTTGTTCAGCTTATTAGAGGTGAGGCCGGTACTCAGCTAGAGCTAGAAATTATTCCTGCTAAGACCGAAGACCTGAGTGATAGAAAATGGGTTTTACTAACTCGCGAAGAAGTAAAACTTGAAGAGCAGGCTGCTAAATTTCTAATCGTTGATGCTGCCTCAAGGAGAGGATAATTTCAAAATAGGTATTATTGATTTGCCTGCATTTTATATTGACTTCAATGCATGGCGGGACAGAGATCCTGATTTTCGAAGTAGCTCAAAAGATGTAGAAGATATTTTAAATCAATTTAAGTTAGCAAATGTTGATGCGGTAATAGTGGACTTAAGAGGTAACTCCGGAGGCTCATTGTATGAGGCTAATAAATTAACTGGTTTATTTGTATCTTCAGGGCCAACCCTGCAAGTCAAAGAAAGCAATGGAGATATTAGGCCATGGGGAGATGCTAGAGCAACTCAAGTATGGAAAAAACCAATGGCTGTAATGGTTGATAGATATTCTGCATCTGCATCTGAGATTTTTGCAGGCGCAATACAGGATTATCAAAGAGGGCTAATCTATCGGGCATAAAACATTTGGCAAGGGCACCGTTCAACAATTGGATGATCTAACTAGTGGTCAACTAAAGTTAACAGAATCAAAATTTTATAGAGTGACTGGCTCAGGCATGCAAAATAGAGGAGTAGAACCAGATATAACTCTTCCTTCAACATGGGATATAGAAGAAAGCGGTGAAAGCTCATTAGACTCTGCCCTGCCCTGGGATCAAATTAGCCCCACTCCATTTAGAAAGTTTAAGATTAATCAAAGTGCTTTAGATAGATTAAAAGTTGCTCATGAGAAGAGGATGCTCGAGAGTCCAGATCTGCAATATATTTTGAATATAAGAAAAAGATATGATGAGCAGCAAGAAAAGACATCTATTTCAATTAATCTTGATACAAGAAGAGCTGAGAAAATAGATAGACAACTCTGGGTGCTTGCAACTGAAAATCAAAGAAGAGCCGCTCAGAACTTAGAGACATTTAAGACATTTGAAGCCTTGAAGAATTTAACAAGAATAAAGAAGATAATGATATTGATATTGATCTTCAAAATGACTATCTTTTAAATGAAGGTATGCTTATTCTTTCAGATTACCTTTACCTAAATACTAATTTGTTACTTTCAGAGGCAGCATAAAATATGAAAATTGTTTCCTTTAATATGAACAGCATTAGGGCTCGACCACATCAATTAATTCATCTAAGAGATACCCTTGATCCAGATATTATTGGAATTCAGGAAACTAAAGTTAATGATCCAGAATTCCCAATAGATGAGATTAAAGAGATTGGCTATCATCCAGAGTATTGGGGCCAAAAGGGTCATTATGGAGTAGCTCATTCTTAGCAAAAAAAAACCTATTGAGGTTCAAAAAGGTTTTATAAAGGATACCGCAGAAGATCAGAAAAGGTTTATTCAGGCAAAATTTAAGTGGGGCAAAAAAGTATTACGATTATGAATGGCTATTTTCCTCAAGGTGAGAATAGATCCCATGAAACAAAGTTTCCAAAAAAAATAAAATATTATGCTGATCTTAAAAAACACATTAAAAAAACTCAAAAGACTGAGGATAATTAATTGTGATGGGTGATTTTAATGTTGCCCCTCTCCATTAGATATTGGCATAGGTGAAATTAATGCAAAAAGATGGCTTAAAGAAGGAAAAACTGCTTTTTTACCAGAAGAAATTGATATGTGGAATAGCATCAAGACCTTGGTTTTATTGACTCCTGGAGAGAGCAAAATCCATGAAGGATTCAATCTATTCTTGGTTTGATTATCGCTCAAGGATGTTCGACGATACTCCAAAAAGAGGCTTAAGAATTGATCATATTATGATTTCAGAAAATCTAGTGCCTGCAATGCAAGAAACTGGAATAGACTATGAAGCAAGAGCAATGGAAAAACCCTCTGATCATTGCCCTGTATGGATTGAATTAAAATGAAATTTTTAAAGATTTTACATTTGAGGCTGCTCATAAACTTCCCTTAGTTCCAAAGATCATAAATGCTTTCAATCTTCATGGTCATAGCTTTAAGGTAGAGTTATGTTGAAGGTCCATTAATGAATTGGCTGGGTTATGGATTTTTCAGAATTAAAGTCATTTGTCAGCCATAATAGAAGCTTAGATCATTCATATCTTAAATGAAATTCATGGCTTAGAAAATCCCACAGTGAAAATATTGCTATATGGCTTTGGGAAACTATTAAACAATTCCTCAGCTTATGCTATTGAGATAATGGAAACATGTAATTCAGGTTGCATTTATACAGGTTAAACTCTTCTTGCTTGAAAAAAATTTTATAATTGACTGATTCTTCTTGCAATAAGCCGAGCTATAATTAACTTGATGATTTAAATGATTTGATCTAAAAAATTATCTATTGATATACTGCTCCAGTTTTTGGCTCTAAGCTCCAAAATATAAATTTTTAATCTTGCATCAACAATTGCTTTTGCACACATATGACATGGCTCAAGGTTACATAAATATCGCAATCTATTAAGTCGATAATTTTTAATGTTCTGCTTGCATCTTATTGCATTATTTCTGCATGAGCTGAACAGATATTTGAATCACTTGATTAAGCCCTGCCAATAACTTCTCATCTTTTACACTACTGCTCCTACTGGAACCTCATTAAGATCTTAAGTGCTTTTTAGCCTCTTCATAAAGCTAAGTCATGAAATTATTCAAGTAATTTTAACATAAATATTTATATAAAAGTTAGCCCATTCATCTAATGGGTCTTCTTTGATCTAAGTTGATTAATTGTGCATCTTGATCTTGTATACCTATGCCATGCCACAAAAAAGCATATCATCATCTAGCTTCAAGAAATCTTGAACACTATCTTGTTTCATAGACCATGCCTCTTGAGCACAAGTATCAAGACCTGCTTCTTTAGCTAGCAACATAAATGTTTGAAGAAACATTCCTAAATCTGACCATTGAGGGGGCCCATCTGCTCTATCAACAAAACAAAATAATGCAGCTGGGGCGCCAAAAAATTCAAAGTTTTTCATTACTTGCTCTAATCTTCCATCCTTATCTCTCTCTGAGAATACCAAAGATCATACATTTGCTCTCCAAGTTGGTATCTAGAGGTTCGATAGGGCTCTTTAATTTCTGAGGATAGATCTCGTAGAGGAGATTTCTGGTTGACCAAGTTCTTTTGAAAGCTTAAAAACTTTTCCATGTGATTCCCATTAGATAACATAAATTCTCCAAGGCTGCAGATTTCCCCCGATGCGACTTCTAGAAGACTTCTGCAGAAGTTCCTTGATTAAATCAGAATCGACTTCTTGATTCGTAAATGCTCGGATGGAAGCCCTTAACGATACAGCATCTGAAACTTTCATTTTAGTTACCTGCTAATGTCTGCTTTAGATAAAGGAGTCCCTCTTTCTAAATTTTTAGTTGCAGTCAGGCCGATAATATCCTCATAATTTTTAGGATGCAGTCCATACCCAGGTCTGATTCTTCTAATATTTTCTTTATCAAATTTTTCTCCTTGTTGGATATCTTGAACAACATAAATGGATCTTCTGAACTTGATATTTGATTCCTCTGCAGGTTTCATTTCAAAACTCCCTTCACCAATTGCCTTATAGGCTATTGAAACACTTGAGCATAGATCCTTTAGTTCATGAGGTTCCATTGAGAACTCTGCATCAGGTCCACCTTCACTCCTGTCAAAGGTGAAATGTTTCTCTATTAATTTTGCACCCAATCCAATAGATAATATAGCGCTAGTATTTCCTAGTGTATGATCAGATAGACCAACCTCGCAACTAAATGTATCTTTCATAAGGGCGATGGTATCGAGATTTATCTGATCAGCAGGTGTTGGATAGCCGCTTACGCAATGCAGCAGCATAAAATCACCGCAACCAAAAGTTTTTACAACCTCTACAGCCTCTGTGATTTCTTTTTCATTAGCCATCCCAGTTGATAGAATCATAGGTTTTTGGGTTTCTGCAATATATTTTACCAAAGGCAAGTCAGTTATTTCGAATGATGCAACTTTATAAAATGGACAATCTAATGTTTCCAATAAATCAACAGCAGTTTCATCAAATGGAGTGCTGATAATGGTTATACCTATCTCTTTTGCATGCTCAAATAATTCTTTTTGCCACTCATATGGTGTTTGAGCCCAATCATATAAATCCCAAAGATTGTAACCATCCCAAAGACCCCCGCTAATAAGAAAATCTTCTTTATTAGATTTAATAGTCATGGTGTCAGGAGTATATGTTTGAATCTTCACACAGTCTGCGCCATTAGCTTTTGCTAGAGCTATCAGCTCTTTAGCTCTATCCAATGAACCGTTATGATTGCCTGAGATTTCAGCAATTATATAAGGATTAGTAAGATTTTTGAACATGATTAATCATTATATAGATGATGATGTTGAAGCATTTTACTATAAATGTCATCTAAATTGCCTTTTTTACAAAATTTAGTCATCTCCCGAAATTGTAAAATAGATGAATTCGAGGCTTCTTTTGTATAACAGGCATCTTCCCCAGAAACTTTATGAAAATATAGCTTAGGATCATTGGCTTCACTAAAAATAAACTCAAAAATTTCTTTAGCTCTTGTGAGGTGCCAGTCACTAGTTACTACGATGAGATTATTTATGTGCAAATTCGCCTTAACAAAGTTTCTTTTTACAAAATAAGCCTCGCCAATGGTATCTTTTGCTAGAGGCTCTTCATGAATAGCAGCCTCGTGAATGCTAAAATTTTTGATAGCATATTCAGCCATTATTTTTGATAAAGGAATTTTTAACTCTTTCTTGTACTTCCAGCCTGTGGTGATAAAGTTTTTACAATTATGAGCATTAAATATTTCGAATGATTTTTCTAATCTCTGTATAGAATCAAAAGAGAGCTG
>CAJIYI010000002.1 GCA_905181595.1 uncultured SAR86 cluster bacterium
TATATCCATAAGAGACATCTGTAAGATTGATGGAAGAATTAAATTGCAATGCTACATTTTGTGATGATAAGGAATGATTAGATTGTAAGCGCAGCATTCCTAAAACATCGCTTAAGGTTGAATTATAAGATTTGATTCCAGCAACATTAGAAAAACTATTCTGCACAACTGGAAATAATTTCATGCCTGCCAATGCTATTGCGGTCAAAGAAGCAAGAGCCTGAGGCTGGCTCGATTGGTTAACCGCGAGCATATAATAGGCTGCTAAAGCAAAAACAATCATGATGATTCCTTCAACAATATATCTTGGACTAATTTTGTAGAACTCAATGAGTGCTTGAGAGGTTTTTAGCTTACGATCAGAATATTTGAATTTATCGATATAAAGAGACTGAGCATTCCTCATAATAATCTCTTTAATGGATCCCATAGAATCTTCAAGAGATTGGACAATAGCATCTTGCTCTGAGCTAATTACTCCCCCATGATTATCAATTCGCACTTTGAGGATGTAGTGGCTAATACCATAAGCCAGACCAAGTCCAGAAATTAGGAGCATTGAAGTCCATGGATTGATAATTAACAGAATAGTAATAATGCCCATTGCCATGATTATAGAGTTTGTCAATGAAAAACAAGGTACCAAAATTTGTACAAAAACATGATTAATTTTGAGGAAGACGCCTGAAACTATATTGCTGCTATTAAGTTGGACATGCTCCTCAAACGACAAATTAATGATGTTGCTATAAGATTTTAAGGCAAATATTCTTATTATAGATGTAGAAAATTTTAACTGAACCCATTGGTATAATAATTTAATCACAGCAGCCATAAGGGATGCAAGGCAAAACATTAATGTCATTGTAAAAATAACCTGCTCCGATGATTCAATATTAAAGAAACGCAGAGCATCTCCTAGGATTGGGTAGGAGAGAATATCACTGGGACTCATGAGGGCAGCTACGAATGGAATGACGGCTCCAATAGAAAAAACCTCTGCTATTGAAGAAATTATCATCAGTAAAATTAAACCCAGGCACTTAATTCTATAAACATAAGGTAAATGGCCAAAAAGCTCAACTAAGTTGCTAGTTACGCTGCGTTTAATGTTAACTGACATTTTTGTATGGAATAATAATCATGCGCCCACTATTTTATAATATGGAATCAGGTTTGAAGTATTTTTTATTTCTAAATAAGGCACACCTTCTTTTATCTGAAAATTTTAATAAAGCAAAGTTATTATTTAGCAGGTAATTTGTTACCTCGATAAAAGTACTATCATTATTAGGCCCTCTCTCAAATCCTAGATCAGCAGAAATAAACTCTATAAATTCTAGTTTTTTTCCTGCGCCCTGAATGACCTCAGGCTCCGCTCCTTCTGCCTCTAACTTAAGCAGCTTAACCTTTGAAGTAATAATACTTTCCAAAGGAATAGCCTGAATGGGCTGCACATCATCATACTTACTTGGTTGAATTAACGAAGAATCTGCATCTTGGGAGTTAAGATAGAAATTTATACCTACATCCTCGAACCATAAAGCTTGATTAACTGCCTTATGAGGAAAAATATTTTCTTTCAAACATCTGAATTCTTCTAAGGAGGGTTCGTAAGCTAAATAATTAATTGCTATATCACGATACTTAAACCAAAAAAATAAATCTCCAACATTTGCTCCGCAATCAATCACAAGATCGTCTTTTGCAAAGCTTATCTGATCAAGAAAATAAGAATTACCTAAGGCAGTCGACCTAAACTCAAGACCTCGAGCATATGCTTGAGCCGCCTGATGCTCATGATAAAAAATTAGCAAAGGTTTAGCACAATTAGCTGTATCTTTTAGTTGATAGTGCCCTTTTGAAGGTAAGAATTCTATTCTATTTGAAGTATTTAGAAGCATTGATTTTAAATTAAACAAACGCTCGAAGACTATGCCCCTAGAATTGGATAAGATTTTATTAAGTATGGAGCGAATGAATATTTTCAATGTTAAGCATTTAGTACATTTTTAATGCGTTCTTCGCTAGTTTAATACTAATTCCTTGAACAGTGCATAGTTCATTTAGAGAGGCTTTCTGATAGCTTTAAGGACTTAAAATGATTTAAAAGTTTTGCTTTCTCTTGAGGCCCAAGCCATGGATTTGATCTAGAGCTGAGTATTTGATGGATTTATTTTTTTTCTTTCTATTGCTGCTAATTGCAAATCTATGAGATTCATCTCTAATTTGTTGTAACAGATTAAATCCTGGGCTATTTACAGGAATTTCTAGTATGCCTTGCTCAGATAATATAGTTTCTGTTGCCCTAACCCTGTTAGCGCCTTTAACAATACTTAAAATAATAGGCTGATGCTGATGCTTTCTTAAAACCTTTAATGCTGCATTCAATTGAGCTTTGCCCTCCATCTATCAAGATAATGTCTGGCAAAGATTCTTCTTGCCCTATTAATCCTTCTTTCTAAAACATTCTCAAGGATCCAATATCATTCCCTGCATAAGTGCAGGAATGTTATAAAGTTTATATAATTTTTTTTCAGGGCCTTGATTAGAAAATTTTACTAAGGAGGCTACTGCATATTTACCAGCATGATGACTAACGTCATAGCCTTCAATTAAAAGTTTAGTTCTTATGCAATCCAAGATAGTGAGAAAGATTTTTCATTGCATGATCATATTTATCAGATTTTCCAATTTTATTTTCTATGACTTGATTAGCATTAAATATTGCTAGCTTTACAAGCTGCTTGGTACCTGATGGAGTGGAGCATGAAATATTAATTGATTGAGAAAATTTAAGCTTAATTGCTTCTCCTATTAAATTTAAGTTTTTTGGCTTCACTGTAAAAATAATTTTTTCTGGCAGTGAGAAAGTATTTTGATAATAAGAAAATACAAGACTCTGGAGCAGATTATCCAAATCATCTAATAAATTTTCTTTAAAAAAGTATGTTTTAGTACCACGTATTTTTCCATCTCGTGCAGATAAAATACAAGCACCTGTTTTGCCATGCTTTTCAACGCAAGCAAAGAAATCAATGCTGTGAAGATTTGTAGAGAAGGATTGTTCTTGCTGCAAAATATCTAAACTTGCAATTCTTTGCTTGAGCTCTTGAGCTTTTTCAAAATTACACTCATCAGCAAGCTTTTTCATTTGCGATAACATAAGATTTCTAGATTTTTTACCTGTGGAAGCAAGGTAATTCTGGGAAGAGGAAATATCAGTGCTGTAATCTATCTCGCTAATATGCTTCACACAGGGCGCAGAACATCTTTGCATTTGATGCTCTATACAAGGCCTAGATCTATTTCTGAAAGTGCTATTACTACAGTTCCTAATTTGATAGATCTTTTGCAAATCTTTAATTGTAGATTTAACAGCATAAGCACTTATAAAAGGACCAAAATAATCTTTTGAAACAGCATGTTTTGATCGCTTCATGCTTATGCTGGGAAATTTATCGCTCATTGAGTAATGAATGTATGGGTAAGTTTTATCATCTCGAAGAAGGATATTAAAACGAGGTAAATTCTCTTTAATTAATGATTGCTCTAATAGCAAAGCTTCAGCCTCAGTTTGAGTTGAAAATGTTTCAATTCTATCGGTTAATAACTTAATCTGAGATGTCTTACGATCCTTGATCGATGATCCAAAGTAAGAAGAGACTCGTTTTTTTAGATTAATTGCTTTGCCAATATAAATAATTTTATTGTCTGCAAAGAATTTATAAATTCCAGGAGTTTGAGGTACTTGCTTGAGATCAAGCGTCATTTTTTCAGAAATTTTTGAGCAGCTGTCTTTCCAGCTGCAACTCCAAATTGATCAAATGGATTGATCTGCAGCAAACTGGCTGTAACAAATACTCTGTGCTCCCAGGTTGCTAGCAAAAACCCTAATTCTTTTAGCGATAATTTTGGTAAAACAAATAAATTCACTGGAATATTCCCATTGGTCAGTTCCAGCAAATTAGAAGATTGTTTTGAGGAGAGGATAGAAGAGATGCTTGACCTTGAGCCTGTGCATTGCTTAGAGGGCTTTGAGTAGTCGGGCTATAAATAATATCAGCTGAGCACTGGGAGGTGCCTTGATGAAGAAGCTGAAAATATGAATGTTGTGCTGTAGAGCCAAATCCACCAAAAATTGTTTGTCCAGTTTCATGAAAAATAGACTCTGCATTAGAAGGCTTGCCAAGAGACTCCATCTCAAGTTGCTGGATATAATTTGCAAAGGACCTGAGCTGCCAATTATAGGTTAAGACTACTCTATTTTTTTTATTACAAAAATTACTAAACCAAATATCAGAAAAAGCTAAAGTTTTAATTAATTTTTGATACTTTCTTGCATCTAAGCGAAGTGCCAGATAATAGGCTGTCTGCAAGACCTCCCCCTTGAAGAAACCCATGAAATTATTTTCTATGGCAGCTGTCAGAGATATAGGGGACCAAATAGAGTATCGCCCTCCAACTGATTCGGGAAAAGGGATTATTGATGCCTCAGCAAATCCCAAGGCTCTTGCACCCTCAGAGTTAGCAGTGATAACTATTGAATTCTTTCAGTTCTATTTTTTCCAAGCCACTTAAGACAAGAAAGAGTCTCGTCAGTAGCAAGGGATTTTGAGGCAAAAATATATAAATTCTTTTGGCCTAATAAAGGTTTTACTATTGCATTGAATTCATCTTTGTCTGGTCCAGAAACAAAAGAATAGTTGATGTCAGACGCAGGGTTTAATAAGAATTCTTGGAGAAGCTTTGGGCCTTCATAAGAACCTCCAATACCAAATGTAATAATATTTTGATATTTTTCTTTTTTAATTTGCTGAACAATGGGCGCATATTTTTTTAAAATTAAACTCTGGGATTGGATCAGTAGCTCTATATCTATGATGAAGAGCCGGCCTATTTTCAGTTTGATTCACAATGTCTCCATCAAAAGACTTGAATAGAGTCTTGGACCTCTAACTCATTAAACAAGGCATCAAATAGCTGATATTGCTCAGTTGAAAAATTGCTTAAATAAGATTTATATTCTAAAAATCTGACTTATAAGAAAAAGAAAATTTTTTCTTTTGGAGGACTTGTTTTAGATGCTTTATTTAAAGCATTAAATATCTGCTGTGCTCTTTTTTTATTCATTGATAGATTGATCAAAATATTTTAAAGCTTCAGATACATTTGAGGCTTTAGAGATAGGTCTGCCGATAACTAAATATGACGCACCATGCTTAATGGCTTCATTGGCAGTCATAGTCCTAGACTGATCATCGCTTACCTAAATATCTCGAATACCTGGAGTAATTTTAAGCATCTCAGGAGATAGGATATTTGCAGCTAAATCTAGCTCTAATGGAGAGCAAACTATTCCATCTATACCAGTTTCATTCGCTAGCTTAAATAGCCTGGCAACCTGACTCTGAGTCGTGCTTTGAAATAATGCTGTGGAGTCTTCATCATTAAGACTGGTCAGAACAGATACTCCTATTATCTTGGTCTTAATAATTTTGCCTGCAGCCATAGCTGCAGTTATCATTTTTTTACCGCCAGATAGATGAATGGTCAGTAGCTCAATACTGCAGTCCTCAAAGCCCAATATGGTTTCATGGACAGTATTAGGAATATCATGCAATTTTAAATCAAGAAAAATTTTAAACCCACGCTGATCCACCAGTCTAAGAAAATCTTTACCTAATGCATTGAAAACTACACTTCCTATCTTCACCTTGCACAGCTCTGGATTTAACTGATCCAAGAGAGCATTGCATCTTCATAATCATAGGTATCAATGGCAACAATTATCTTAGGATCAATCATGGCTTGCGAGTAATTTATCTGATGCTTTGAAGTGCATGGTTGATGTCTCACCAAGATATGAGATTTCCTTGGTCTTGGGATTAACAAATTTTCTTGGCCTAATATTCTTTTTAGAAAAAACACCAAACCCCCTGATTTCAATTCTTTGATCTAAAGCGGCATGATTAATAATTTCTTGAAGCAAGATATCCACTGCCTCAACAACAGTTTCTTGATTAAGATGTGAGAACTTTCGCTCCATTTGAATTATTAAATCTGACTTATTAAAAGAATTTATAGAGAGGCTCATAATTAATTCAAAAAGCCTTTTGCTTTTGTTGTTGCTGTAAATCTAACTTTTTTACGAGATAAAATAGGGAAAGTCTCCATTGTCTTAGGGTTTCTGCCTGACCTTGGTTTGGTCTGAAAGACTTCAAAAGTTCCAAATCCTGAGAATTTCACTACCTTAGAATCACGAAGTGATTTTTTAATCGTACTAAAAAATTCATCAACCAGTAAATCAGTTGTCTCTAAGGTTAAGTTTAATTCTTGCTTTAGCTTTTGGCTAAGATCTTTCTTGGCTAGGCTCATGATCTAATTTTGCTTTTAATGCTTTATTTAATAAGGTAAATGCATGATCCATAGAGTCGTTAATCTCAGACTCTTTCAGGGATTTACTTGGACTTTGAAACATAAAGCGTAAAGTCATACTGATTGAGCCATCCGGGATCCCCTTACCCTCAAAAGTATTAGCAAGAGCCAGGCTATGAAGAAACTTAATCTTGCTATTTAGTAAAACTGTCTCAATTTCAGCATATGAATAAGATTGACTAATCAAAATATTTAAATCTCGACTGGATGATGGAAATTTACTAACAGGTTTTAATTTTAGGGTCGATGACTTGGTAGAAATTTTCTCTGGATATATCTCAAAGCCAAAAGCAGGATTCTTAATAAGCTTTTGAGTTGCAGTAGGATTTATCTCCCCAAGCATTCCAATTTTTTTCTTGCCTGCAAAAATATCCATAGCATTTGCAGTAAAAATAGTCGCTGAAGAATTAGGCACAAGCTGAATAGACTTACTCTAAGGGTTTCAAGTAATTTCAATACTTCTGCTTTCAAAGAATACAAATCGTATTGGAAAGATTTATCGCTCCATGTTTTTTGTGATTCATGAAAGTAAATCAAGCCTGAGATATGAGACTCTTGAGCAAAATCATTTTTTACTTTATGAAATACATTGCCGTGTTCAAAGAATTTAATTGCTGAATATCCCTTCTTTACATTGAGATTGATGGCAGAAAAAAGTGAGCCGAATAAGCTGCCACGCATTAATGGCTCATTTTCATTGATAGGGTTTGATAGTTCTGCTGGACTCCACTCATTTGAATTTAATGCATGAAAGGTTTCAGTTGATACAAAGGGCATGTGCATAAGCTCTTGAAAGCCTCCAAAAACTAAACCAGCCTTTTAACTTTGCAGATGCAGAATATCAGTTACTTTTGCTACCGGTCCAGATTTAGGAGGATTGATTGGAATATTGTCATAGCCATAACACCTTAAAATTTCTTCATATAAATCTTCCTCAAGCTCCATATCAAATCTATGGCTTGGTACCTGGAACTTAAGATGATCAGTCTTGGTGGGCATGGAAGTAAAGCCTAGAGTCTCTAAAAATAATTTAATCTTCTTGGCGGATAATAAAAGTCCCGAGAAATTATTAAATCTCTCTACATTCAAAGAAATAGCTCTGGGTTTTAATTTTGCTGAGCTCCCCTCATAGCACTCAATGAATCATATTGAGCTATCTCTTTTAGAAGAAAAAGAAATCTTGCTAGAGCTTGCTGTTGAAGTTCAGGATCAACACCCCTCTCAAACCTATGTGAAGCATCGGTTGCTAATCCATATTTTCTTGCCTGGTTCGCTATTTATCTGGATTAAAAAATGCAGCCTCTACAGCGATGCTTCTTTGTATTCTTTGATACTGAAGTTTCATGCCCTCCTATGATGCCAGCAATAGCCTGAATACCTTTTTGATCCTGAATAGTTAGAGATGAAGGTTCGACAATTTTAGTGTCGCCACCAATAGCTTGGAATGGTGTTTTTTTAGAAATGGGGAATAGGATATTCAGAGGAAGCTCAAGATGATCGGAATCAAACACATGCATTGGCGTACCCATCTCAAGCATCACATAGTTTCCTAGATCAACAAGGGGATGAATAAGAGGAACGCCTGCTGCTGAAAGAAAATTACGCTTCTTCTTATCCAACACCTTAACTGAGTGGAGTCCTCGAACTAGCATTAATTGATAATTACCACATCCACTCTTATCAATTTTATTAATAATAGTTTTATCCTTTTTAAAAGTAAGTGTTTTGTAATGCGATTTATCTTTGAAGACCTTGGACTGCTGAGCTTGAAACTCTCTCTGCAAACCTCTTAAAGACAATACATCTCCGCGATTAGGAGTGATATCAAAATCAATAATTGGACCATCAGACTCACATTCAAAACCAACTTTTGTAAAAACATCTGTGAGTTTTACTTGCGAAAGATCAGTGGATAAATAATCCTTTAGGAATGAATACTGAACTTTCATGATGAGAATTGATTTAAAAAATCTAAATTAGATGCGTAAAAATCTCTAATATCATCTACCCCATAATACAGCATGGCAAGTCTCTCAATTCCCATGCCAAAAGCAAAACCACGATATTTTTGCGTATCAATATTGCAGCCTTTCAACACATTCGGATGAACCATGCCGCAACCCAAAACTTCTAACCAGCCGTTATCACCAAATTTAATATCAACCTCAGCAGACGGTTCTGTAAAAGGAAAATAAGAAGGCCTAAATCGTACCTCCATTTTTTCATTAAAAAAGTACTCTAGAAAATTAATGATAATTCCTTTTAAATCTCCAAAATTTACATCTTCATCAACAACCAAACCTTCGATTTGAGTAAACATGGGTAGATGTGTTGTATCAGAATCACACCTATACACTCTCCCTGGAGAAAGCATATACAAAGGCAGCGGCTCTCTTAGCATTGCATGAATTTGAGAATTAGAGGTATGAGTTCTTAACAAGTACTCAGATTTTTTACCTGCATTTAAATAAAAGGTGTCATGCATCTGCCTGGCTGGATGGTTTTCAGGGAAATTTAATGCCTCAAAGTTAAAGAAATCAGTTTCAATTTCATTGCCCGAAAAGACTTGATAGTTTAAAGGCGAGAAATAATTAATCACTCTCTGTGAAATTTCTGCGATTGGATGCTCGGCTCCAACGAAATAGGGATCTGCTGGAAGAGTTGTATCAAGAAGGCTCACATCCGTTTTAGCTTGTATACCTTCCAATGCAACTTCAAATAAATGATTTAACTTACTTTTCAGGATATTTAACTCTTTAGCAGCAGCGACCTTAGAATCAGGATCAAGAGATTTTAATTCAGCAAAAGAGGAAATGACAAAGGACTTTTTACCAAGATACTGCGATCTTAGTTGGAAAAATTCAGCCTCTGATTGAACGGATTTTAATTTGAGTTTGGCTGTATCAATTAAATCCTGAGGGATTTGCATGAGAACATTATACCCTGACTTTTTCTACTATTTTCTTAAATGTCTCAGGGTCTGAGAATGCTACGCCAGCTAAGGATTTCCTATCAAGTTTAACATTTGCTCCATGGAGCTGATGAATAAACCTGCTGTAAGAAAGATCCAAAGGAAGCAATGCTGCTGAAATTCTAGAAATCCATAAAGAACGAAATGTTCTTTTCTTATTTCTTCTGTCTCTAAAAGCATACTGAAGGGCTTTAACATTAGATTGCTTCGCAGTTCTGAATAGTCTGCTTCTAGCACCATAATGGCCTTTAGTAGCCTTTAGTACTTTCTTGTGTTTTGCTCGCGCTGTAAGGGATTTGGTAACTCTAGGCATGATTCTTAAGTGTTATATAAAAGTTTCTGTGCTATTTTTTTTGTTTCATCGGACATCTTAATCATTCCACGATTGTGACGTTTTCTCTTAGTACTTTGTTTGGTCAAAATATGTGCTCTACTTGCGCTGCGTCTCTTTAAGCCACTGCCGGTAGGTTTGAAGCGCTTCTTCGCGCTTGAATGTGTTTTTAATTTGTAGCCCATAATAATTTAATTATTTTTTTCTAATCTGAGAGAGAACCATTAGCAATTGTCTTCCTTCAAGTGATGGCTCTTGATCAACTTGAGCTATATCTTGAAGGTCATCCCTCAATCTATTTAGAAGTTCAAGACCCAAATTACTATTCAGAATCTCCCTTCCCCTAAAACGAACGCTGATTTTAGTCTTATCTCCATCATTAATAAAGCTTTTTATCTTTTTTAATTTAATATTGTAATCACCAATATCTGTTGTGGGTCTAAATTTAATTTCCTTGAGTGATTGTTTCTTAGGTTTTTTAGTTCCCACTGTGCTTTTCTTCTTTTCAAATTGAAATTTTCCAAAATCAAGAAGCTTGCAAACAACTGGATTTGCATCTGAAGGAGAGACTTGCACTAGGTCTAGAGATTTTTTTTGAGCGGAACTTAATGCCTCTTCAATAGGCATCATTCCAAGTTTTTCACCATCATCACCAATTAACATCACCTCTTTGGCATATATTTTATTATTAATAGGAGTCGTATTTTTTTTATTCGCAGCGATAGTATGGGATCCTAAAAATTTAAAGAAGAATTAAACAAGGTTAGCTTGTTTTAATATAGAAGAACTGAAGTGATTTTTCATTGGTGGAGATTTTAAAGCATTATTCATAAAAAGAAAACTGCTAAGGCTGGAGCAGAGATTCGCTCCAAGAGCCCTCTTCCATAGAGAAAACATGTCTTTGGTTGAGTCTATTTTCATGACCTTCCCAAAATTCAAAGTAATATGGGGTAAATGAGTATCCACCCCAATACTCTGGTCTTTTAGATTCAGAATCCATTGAGGCGAGTGTTTTGTAAAAATTGTCTTTTACAGAATCAAAAGAATCAATTTGTTCGAGACTGATTAGAGCTAATGGCCAATGCATTTTTCTCCTTGGTGCGACTCTGAAAATGATTATCTGAAAACTCAACAGAGGTTTTATTAATTTTTGCTTTTAAACGAACCTGTGAATTAATTGCTCCCCAGTGAAACAAAGCTGAAATTTGATCATGTGATTCAAATTGCATAGCTTTTGGGGATAGATAGTTTGAAAAAAATATCCACTCATTGCCAGTAATGTATTTAAGGTTCACAAACCTAGATTCAACCTCGTTGCTAGACTTATCATAAGAACTGATTGCAATAGCCTCGATACCTCTCTGATTCTCTTTAAGAGCCTTTTGATATAGATCAAGAAATCTATTATGAGGAAGATCAGAGGCGATGTTAATCAAATCAATCATGAGGGGTTATATTCTAAGTGGTGCCCAGAGCCGGACTTGAACCGGCACGAAGTTGCCTTCGAGGGATTTTAAGTCCCTTGTGTCTACCAATTCCACCACCTGGGCAATTAGTGAGTTTGTTCAACAAAATAAGTTAGTTATTAACTCTGAAATAAAGCTAAGCACTCAGCTTGAGTGATATTCTTTCTCTTTCTGCATCAATTCCAAAAATGATGCATGAAAGCTTATCGCCTTTTTTGAAGTTTTCCATAGCAGCAGCAGGATTTTCATCTTCTGTTATATCAGATAAATGAATCAAGCCGTCAATGTCGCCTTCAAGACCAACAAAAATTCCAAAATCGGTTACAGATTTAATGCTGCCTTCAACTGAGTCACCAAGACCATATCTGTTAGCGAACTCAGACCAGGGATTAGGCTTAGTTTGTTTTAATCCAAGTGAAATTCTTCTTTTCTCATGATCAATCTCAAGAACCATTACTTTAATTTTTGCTTCGAGATCTACAACTTTAGAAGGATGGATATTTTTATTTGTCCAATCCAGTTCTGATAAATGAATCAGGCCTTCAACGCCTTGCTCTAGCTCAGCAAAACAACCATAGTCAGTAAGATTTGAAACTGTAGCCTCATAAATACCGCCAACAGAATATTTCCCTTCAATAGTTTCCCATGGATCATTTTGAATTTGCTTCAGTCCCAAAGATACTCTTAATTTTTCTTTGTCGAAACTAAGGATTTTGACATCAATTTCTTGCCCTAGGCTAAGAACTTCTGATGGATTAGTTACTCTGGACCATGAAATATCTGTAATATGAAGTAAGCCATCCAAGCCACCAAGATCAACAAAAGCTCCATAATCGGTTAGATTTTTCACTATGCCTTTAACTATTTGACCTTCATCAAGATTTTTTAGTAGCTCAACTTTTTCAGCAGAATTAATTTTTTCTAGTACTGCTTTTCTAGAAAGCACTACGTTATTTCTTTTGTAATCAAGTTTAATGACTTTAAACTCTTGAACTGTATTCTCTAGTTCTGGCGCTTCTTTAACTGGTCTAATATCAACAAGTGAGCCAGGAAGGAATGCTTTAACCACATCTACTTCTACTGAAAAACCACCTTTGACTCTAGTTAGTACTTTGCCTTCTACAAATTCGCCTGTTTCTAAAGCATCTTCTAACTTCTTCCAAGTCCCAATTTTTCTGGCTTTCTCTCTGGAGATTCTGGTTTCACCATATCCATCTTCTACGGCTTCTAGCGCAACCTGCACTTCATCGCCTGATTCAATTTGGACGGTTCCATCATTATTTCTAAATTCATCTAAAGAAATGACTCCTTCAGACTTCAGGCCAACATGGACTGTTACCCAATCCTTATCAACATCTAAAACAACACCAGTGACTATAGATCCTGGTTGCATCTCAAGGGTGCTTAGACTTTCGTCTAATAGTGCGGCAAAACTTTCTGACATATTCTTTATATTTCCTTAATATGTTCTTTATATATTTGTAGAACTTTATTTAATACTTCTTGAGGAGTGAGATTGGAAGAATTAACTTCTACTGAGTCAGCTGCTGGAACCAAGGGAGAAATCTCTCTGGCTCTATCTGCTTCATCCCTCAATCTAATATCCTCAATTAGATCGCGCATATTAACGCCTTGACCGGCATTCTGCAACTCTAAAAATCGCCTCTCAGCTCTCACCTCAATATCAGCAATTAAAAATATTTTTGTTGCTGCATCAGGAAAGACTACTGTGCCCATATCCCTGCCGTCAGCTATCAACCCATAGTCGTTGGCAAGGCCCCTTTGAAAGGCTATTAAATTTTCTCTAGTTTCTTTTAAGCTGCTTAATTTTGAGGCAGATAATGCAACATTTTCATGCCGAAGTGCTTGGGTGATATTATCTATTTCCTTCGAAAACTTCCATTTCGCCGGCAACCCCTTCTATTGTTAACTGTGAAAAAAAATTCATGGCTGAGTCGTGATTTTTTTCTTTGTCAAAACAATATGAGTAAGCTCTATAAAGCAATCCACTATCCAAAAGAATAAAGTCTAACTCTTTCGCAAGCTCTCTAGCCAGCAAGCCTTTTCCAGATGCTGATGGCCCATCAATAGTAATAATTTTTTTATTTTTCAAGGTTATAACCTAGCGAAGCAGTCAATTCTATAAATGCAGGGAAAGAGGTAAGAATATTATCGCAGTCCAAAACTGTGATTGGTTGATTGCAGTTTAATCCTGCAATTAAAAAACTCATGGCAATTCTATGATCATCATAAGAATCAATTTGCACAGGCCCAGGAAGATCTAGCAACCCTGGATTGCCCTGAATCTTTATGCCGTCATCAAGGTTTATCATGGACAACGCCTAACTTTGCCAAGCCCGTTAGAGATGGCACTCAAGCGATCAGATTCTTTAACTCTAAGCTCAGCTGCATCTCTAATAATAGTATTGCCTTCTGCAAATGCAGCTGCAATTGATAAAATAGGAATCTCATCAATAATATTAGGAATAATAGATCCATCGAGAATAACTCCAGATAGTTTGGATGGAAGGACTATTAAGTCTGCGATTGGCTCACCTGATTCTTCTCTAGCATTTTTAACTTCGATTCTGGCCCCCATATCTCGCAACACATTTAATACCCCGATTCGACTTGGATTCATTCCAACATCACAAATCTCTAATTTTTCTGATTGACTAATAAGAGCACCTACTATTAAAAAAGCTGCTGATGAAATATCTCCTACCACTTGATAATCCATAGCTTTTAAAGAGGCTTTGCCTGCAAGGCAGATAATATTCTTTGAGTCTTTTTGGGCAATGGTAATATTTGCTCCAAAATTCTTTAGCATTCTTTCTGTGTGATCACGAGTTTGGATTGGCTCAATAATTGTGACTGTTTTTTGAGCTGCTAAACCAGCCAATAAAATACACGACTTCACCTGAGCACTTGCCACAGGTAACTCATAGACAAAATCATCATCAAGAACAGACTTATTTAATGCAATGGGCAGCATTCCATTATTGGAAGTAATATCTGCTCCCATAGCACTTAAAGGATCTAAGACTCTGCTCATGGGTCGCTGCGATAGAGGAGTTATCTCCCTTAAACATAGTTTTTATTCCTAAACCAGCAATCATTCCCAGCATCAATCTAAGGCCAGTCCCAGAATTACCAAGATCCAAAGGATCAATGGGTTCCACAAAGCCTGTAAGGCTTTTTTTAACTTGAATAACATTTTTTGGATGAATCTCTATTTCAGCACCCATCTGATTTAGTGCGTGCATTGTAGACAAAGGATCTTCACCATCTAAGAAACCTTTAATCTTTATTGGTTCATTTATTAATGAGGAGATCATTAAAACGCGCTGAGAGATTGATTTATCTCCCGGGCAACTAACTGACCCGGTGAGCGAGCTTTCAGGGGTTGAGGTAAGATTCAATAGTTTTCTTCCTTGAAATTTTTTAAATCTGCTAACAATGCTTGAATACTTGCAGGTTCTTTATTAATAGTAGATTTGAGATGATTTAAATTACCAATAAAGCTGTCAATGCTGGCATTAATATTATCTTTATTAAGAGCAAAAATATCAGCCCACATTTCTGGGGATGATGACGTCAATCTTAAAAACTCTCCAAAACCTCCGCCAGAGAATTGTGCAATATTCTCTTCTTTTAAATCCATTAGGGTCATGAGAAGAGCATATGATGCAAAGTGAGGCAGATGGCTTGAATGCGCAAAAATATAGTCATGTGTTTTGCTATCAAGATCAATGACTCTTGACTGCAAAGCCTCCCATAATAATTTTACCTTTTGAAGATGCTCTTTATTTGCAGTAGGTAAAGCAGACACAATGACGTTTTTATCAAAGAATAAGTTATCTTGAGAATGTTGTTCACCAGAATTATGAGAGCCTGCAATGGGGTGAGAGAGAATGATATTATCTGGATTATTGAACTCATTTAAAATAATTTCAGCTGGTAATTTGATGCTTGAGGTGTCTGTAATGGTAATACTGGAGTTAAACAATGGGCTTAACGAACGCAAAATTTCTAGGCTGGCTTTTGGCGGTGTCGCAATAACTATTAAAGAATTCTCATGCTCAGGCAATTGAAGCTCATCGAGATGTGCAATTGCTCCATGAATATTTGATTTATTTAGGGCATTTTGAATGCTGTTTTGATTTGAGTCATATGCAAGAATTGTCATCTCATTCTTTGCCATTAACTGCTTAGCTATAGAGCCGCCAATTAAACCAAGGCCAATAATAATAATCTTCATAGCAGCCCTTTTAGCTCAGCCAAGAAACGCACATTTTCTTGATGCGTTCCGATGGTAACCCGAAGAAAATCTGGCATACCATACAAATCAATTGGCCTAACAACCACCCCTTTTTCCATGAGGCTTGTAAACATCTCCTTGCCATTAAAATTACCCTTAAATGAGATGAAGTTTCCTACAGACGGAATGCATTCCAGCCCAAGCTGAGTGAGCTCTGCAAAAAGAAAAGTTCCTTCTGCAAGATTTAAATCTATACTTTTTTTGATATGCTCTTTGTCATTAATCGCCTCACACGCCAGCTCTTGAGCAAATGAATTTACATTAAAGGGCTGTCTAATTCTATTGAGAACTTCTATTAACTCTGGCTGACCAATTCCATAACCGATTCTTGCACTCGCAAGGCCTTGAATTTTTGAAAAGGATTTAGTCACGAGCAAATTATCAAATTCATTTAAAAGTGCTAAAGGATCTACATAATCACTTTTTTTAACATATTCAAAGTAAGCGCAATCCAATACAACTAAAATAGAGGACGGGATATTTTTAAGCAAGCAATGTACTTCTTGATGAGAATTATAGGTCCCAGTTGGATTATTTGGATTGGCAATAAATATTACTTTTGTATCATCTCTGATGTTTGCAGGGAATGCTTCAAGGTTGTGCCCCCAATCTATGGTTGGAACTTCAATTAAGGTTGCTCCAGATGACTGTGTCACAATCTTATAGACCACAAACGCATGACAAGATGCAACAGCAGAAGATCCTGGATTTAAAAAAGCTCGAGCAGCTAACTCCAATATTTCATTAGACCCATTACCTAAAATAATATTTTCGCTTAACAGTTTCTCATGTTTGGCAATAACGTTCTTCAGTTTGGTTCCGTTTCCATCTGGATAAAGATGAAAACTACCTGGCAAGCTCTTAAGTTTTGCTAAAGCCTTGGGAGATGCTCCAAGAGGATTCTCATTGCTAGCTAATTTGATAACCTCTGTATGACCATATGCGAGCATAACCTCATCAATTGATTTTCCAGGCTCATATGGATGCAGGTCAGCAATCCCAGGGTTAAGATTCTGCAATAAGTCAGCACTCATGATTCTGACGGATAAGAACCTAGAATTCGAACCATAGAACCAATGGACTTAAGCTCTGCAATCGCTTGCTTAAGCTTAGGATCTTTTTGATGCCCATCACTATCTATAAAAAAATTATGGGTATCTGCCAATGATCTTGATGGCCGAGTTTCAATTCTACTGAGGTTAATTTTTCTTTTTTGAAAGGGTTTTAAAAGCTCAATAAGGGCGCCTGGCCTGTTGGCAGTCTGAATTAAAAAAGAAGTTTTATCTTTGGAGGTTCGGTCAATATCAATGTTTCCAATAATTAAAAACCTTGTTCGGTTTTCTGTAAAATCTTCTATGTCCTTGTGATGGTGATACAAGTTATATCTTGAAATCGCAATAGAGCTAACAATGCATAAAGCATTCTTTTCTGTTTTAACAAATTTAGCAGCCTCTGCTGTACTTGAAGTTAATTTCCGTTGGACATTAGGCAAGTTAGCATCAAGCCATTTGCTGCATTGACCAAGTGCCTGGGGGTGAGAGGCAACAATTTTTGCATCAGAAAGATTAAACTTTTTTGCAGATCCAAGCTGATGATGGATAGAGAGATACGTCTCACCACATATTTTTAAATTTTTATCCGTTAAGCAGTTAAGGGTTGAATTCACAACTCCTTCAGATGAATTTTCCACTGGGACAAGACCAAAATTAGCTGCTCCAGCACTTACTTGATGAAATACATCTTCGATAGAAGTTCTAGGATCATCTTTGACTGATGACCCAAAATGCTGAACAAGCGCAGCTTCTGAATGAGTGCCACGCGGTCCGAGATACGCAATAGTTAACTCCTCTTCTAAGGATAAACAAGCAGATATCACTTCTTTAAAAATTGATCTCACTTTCTTATCTGAGATCACGCCATTGTTAAGTTTCGCAAGGTTTCTTAGGATTTCAGCCTCTCGATCAGGTCTATATAGCGAAGCATTTTTATCAAGCAAGCCCTTAATTTCACCAACTTTATGAGCTAAGTTTCCTCTTTTTTGGATCAAGCTCAGTAATTTAAGATCAATGGCATCAATCTTGTCGCGAATAGGTTGTAATTTATCTTTACTCACAGTGTTATCCGTGTTTTTTCTCAAACTCTCTCATAAATTCTATTAAAGCATCTATAGCATCTTGAGGTGTGGCGTTATATATACTTGCTCGCATTCCACCAATAGATCTATGCCCTTTTAGGTTTAGTAAACCTGCATTCTTAGAATCATGCAAGAACTGAGCGTCTAAATTAGAATCCTTCAAAATAAATGGAACATTCATTATTGACCGATTGGCAATAGCCACTGGGTTTGAATAAAAATCTGATGTATCTATAAATTGATACAAAGTCTTTGCCTTGGTGTGGTTAATTTTTGCAATAGCTTCCAACCCACCATTAGTTTTAAGCCATGAAAAAACTTTACCTGCTAAATACCATGCAAAAGTCGGCGGAGTATTAAACATGGAATCGGATTCTGCATGCTTTGAATATTGAAGCATTCCCGGCAGTTCATTTGATGCTGTTGCCAAAAACTCATCTTTAATAATGCATATGGTTAAGCCCGCTGGGCCTATATTTTTTTGGGCTCCAGCATATATCATTGAAAATTTAGAAACATCTATAGGTTCACTGAGAATAACAGAGGACATATCTGCAATTAATGGTGATTCTGTCTCGGGTGGTTGATGTAAAGCATTGCCTTGAATCGTTTCATTTGCAACATAATGAAAGTAAGCAGCATCATTTGTATGATTCCACTCAGCAGCATCCGGAACATTTTGAAAATTTGATGTCTCTGATGACGCAACAGTATTTACTGTGGTAATTTTTGAAGCTTCTGCAATAGCTTTTTTTGACCAACTTCCCGTGAGCAAATAATCTGCTGTTTTATCTGCAGCAAAATTCATTGGAATCATAGAAAACTGAAGAGTTGCTCCACCTTGTAAAAATAGAACTTGATAATTATCAGGAATATCTAGTAAGTCAATGAGGTCTTGTCGTGCTGCAGAGGCAACTTCAATATATTCAGGGGATCTATGACTAACCTCCATGACTGACATGCCAGACTGATTCCATTCCAGAAGTTCGGATTGAGTTTCTTTTAGAACCTCTTCAGGGATAGCTGCTGGCCCCGCAGAAAAATTCCAGTTACGCATTATTCTTCTGCGTCAGCAGTTTCTTCGTCGTCTTCTTCAGGAGGAATTCGCACTCCCTCGATTAATTTTTCACCATCTTTAGGAGTGATAACTTTTACACCTTGAGTATTTCTTCCAAGAGTAGGAATCTGACTAACCGCTGTTCTAATTAAGGTACCTTTATCACTGATGAGCATAATTCCATCATTCTCATCTACCGCCACTGCAGAAACCATTCTTTCCATTCCTATCGCTTGTTTTTAAGGCAATAACACCTTGACCGCCACGATTATAGGAAGGAAAGTCTTCCAGCCTTGTTTGTTTGCCATAGCCATTTTCTGATAAGCAAAGAATTTTCTTATTCGCATCGCCAATCATCAATGAGATAACTTTCATATCTTCTTTCAAAGATACGCCCTTAACCCCTCTTGCTGTTCTGCCCATTGGCCTAACTTTTGATTCATGGAATCGAATTAACTTGCCCGAGGATGAGGATAATAAGATATCGTCATCGCCACCTGTAATAACAGTGCCAACAAGCTTATCGTCATCATCTAACCGAATTGCTTTGATGCCTGATTTATATTTCTTATGAAAAAGGTTTAAGTTTGTTTTTTTCACGACCCCATTTCTGGTGGCCATAAAAACAAATTTATCTTCTGAGAACTCATCAACCGGTAAAATCTGAGTAACGGTCTCGTCATCATCCAATTTCAACATATTCACTAAAGGTCGGCCTTTCGAGGTTCTTGTTGCAACAGGAATTTCATACACTTTAAGCCAAAAAACTTTTCCCTTAGTGGTAAAGCAAAGTAGCTGACTATGAGAGCTTAAGACATATAAGTTTTGAATAAGGTCTTCTTCTTTTACTGAAGCTCCTGCCTTGCCAACTCCGCCTCTTCTTTGTTCTCTGTACTCATCTAAAGGTTGAGTCTTAGCGTATCCACTTCTAGAGAGAGTTAAAACTCGAGTTTCCTCGGGAATCAAATCTTCATTTGAAATATCATGACGAGTATCATTGATGTTTGTTTTTCTTTCATCCCCAAAATTTTCTCTAACCTCAATTAACTCATCTTTAATTAATGTTAAAAGTGTGTCCTTGTCATCAAGTATTTTTTGTAATTCTAAGATAACTGCTAAAATTTCATTAAACTCAGCTGAAAGATTATCTTGCTCTAAACCAGTAAGACGACCCAGCCTTAACTCAAGAATTGATTTGGCCTGTTCAGGTGATAACTTATAATTTTTGCCTTGAATTCCATATTCTTTGGATAAGCCCTTTGGTCTACAGGCATCTGTACCAGCTTTTTTGAGGATTGCTTCTATAGGTCCAGCCTTCCAAGTTTTTTTGCATAATTCAACTGCTGCAATCTTGGTATCTTTAGATTTTTTAATGATGGTAATAATTGCATCAATATTTGCAATAGCTACCATAAGTCCTTCTACAATATGACCTCTTTCCTTGGCTTTTCTAAGATCAAACTTAGTTCTTTTTATCACAACATCATGACGATGCTTAATAAATTCTTCTAAAACCTCTTTAATGTTTAATACTCGAGGCTGACCATCTACCAAGACAGTAATATTAATTCCAAAAGAAGACTCTAATTGAGACTGTGTAAAAAGATTATTTTCTAAAACTTCAACTGACTCGCCACGTTTTACTTCTATGACAACTCTTAAACCATCTTTATCTGACTCATCCCTAATTTCACTAATGCCGTCAATCTTCTTTTCCTTGACCATTTCCGCAATTCTCTCAAGCATTCTGGCTTTATTAACCATGTACGGAACTTCATTAATAATTAGCGAGCTCTTGCCAGAGGCATCAGTTTCGACAGAGGTTTTAGCGCGAACATGCACAATGCCTCGACCAGTTTTATAGCCTTGATAAATTCCTGCTCTACCGTCAATCGTCCCACCAGTTGGAAAATCAGGTCCCGTAATGATTTGAATGATGTCATCTATGCTGGCTTTTGGATTATCAAGCAAAAGCAAACAAGCATTTAGCACCTCGGTTAAGTTATGAGGTGGGACATTGGTTGCCATTCCAACAGCAATACCAGAAGAACCATTTACCAGCAAAGCTGGAATTCTTGTGGGCATAACATCTGGGATTTGTTCGCTGCCATCATAATTAGGGGAGAAACTCACAGTGTCTTTGTCTAAATCATTCAGGATCATGTCAGTGATTTTAGCCATTCTGACTTCGGTATATCTCATGGCCGCTGGGGAATCACCATCTATTGAACCAAAGTTCCCTTGACCCTCAACTAACATATATCTCATGGAAAAATCTTGGGCCATCCTGACCATTGCCTCATAAACGGCAGAGTCTCCGTGAGGATGGTATTTTCCGATGACATCGCCAACCACTCTGGCAGATTTTTTGTATGGTTGTCTGTAGGTATTTCTTAGAATATGCATCGCAAACAAAATGCGTCTGTGGACTGGTTTTAGGCCATCTCTAACGTCTGGTAAAGCTCTGCTATGGATAACGCTGTAGGCATAGCTTAGGAATGATTGCTTAAGCTCATCTTCGATATTAATTGGTAGGATTTCTTTTGCAAAATCAGTCATTTTTAAAGCCTAGAAACGTTAGTTTTTGTATAGTGAAAATTCCACTATTTCTAGTGAAATTTTACCATACTTAGAGAGTTTTTTAGTCTTTAAATTCGGATACAACTAAGCCGATTGACTCTTTTGCATCACCAAATAACATTCGCGTATTTTCTCGGAAAAACAATGGGTTCTGAACGCCCGCAAAACCAGAAGACATTGATCTTTTAAGAACAAAAACAGTTTTAGCATTATGCACTTCTATAATAGGCATTCCATAAATCGGACTTCCCTCTTCTTCGGTAGCAGATGGATTAACAACGTCATTGGCACCAATAACTATAGCGACATCAACAGAGTCCATGGCTGGATTCACATCATCAGGCTCCGCCAGAAGATCGTAGGAAACATTTGCTTCTGCAAGCAATACATTCATATGGCCAGGCATTCTTCCTGCAACAGGGTGGATTCCATACTTAACTTCGGTACCATTTTCTTCCAACAGCTCGCCCATCTCTCTCACAACATGCTGAGCTTGCGCTACAGCCATTCCATATCCAGGAACAATTAAAACCGAAGAAGCATTCTCTAAAATTAAATATGCATCTTCAGCACTGATAGGCTTCACCTCTCCTTGCTCAACTTTTCCTGAAGATTGAGTTGCTGAGGCATAGCCAACAAATAAAATGTTACCGATTGTTCTATTCATAGCCTTGGCCATAATAACGGTAAGGATTAATCCGCTAGCTCCAACAAGCGAGCCAGCCACAATCAAAACATTATTCAAGAGTAGGAGGCCAGCAAATGCAGCAGCAATTCCTGAGAGAGAGTTCAAAAGTGAAATAACAACCGGCATATCGCCGCCACCTATTGGTGTAACAAATCCCAAGCCAGCAATTAAAGTTAGCCCTAAAAAGAATAAAAAGTAAGAAGGCACTGATGGAAGAACTGTTGAGATAGATGGTTCAAATATTACGTAAACTAAGGCTGGAAGGCTTAAGATAAAAAAATGAAATCAATACATTTGTAATCCATGATCCTTTGCCTAATTTAATACGTTCTGATAATTTTCCATATGCTACCAATGACCCTGAGAAGGTTATGCCGCCGATATAAACTGTTAGCATGATTAATGCATGCTGAAATAACGAATTGTCTGGAGCGTTGAACTGAGACCATGCAATTAGAAAGGTTGCCAGTCCTCCGAAACCATTAAATAGGGCAACCATTTCTGGAATAGCAGTCATCTTGACCTTAATAGCTATTGCAGAGCCAATCAAGCCTCCAAGAAGAACTCCTGCAACAATAACTTTGTAATCTATTTCTAGACTTAGGCAGGTAATAGCAACAGCCGAAAACATTGCTAAAGCTGATAAATAATTACCTTTTACAGCAGTAGCCTCTTTCCCTAGCATTTTGATACCAAGAATAAATAGAACTGAGGATCCTATGTAAACAAGATTTTGAATTGCCGCAATATTAGTTATAGATTCCATAAGATTATTTCTTTTTAAACATGCTAAGCATTCTATTGGTTACAAGATAACCGCCAAAAACATTTATTGAAGCAAATAAAATTGCTCCAAAAGCTAAAAGATTCTGAGTTTGACCATCACCAGAGAGCATTAGAGCTCCAACCAAAGCAATGCCAGAAATAGCATTAGCTCCGGACATTAAAGGTGTATGCAAAGTGCTGGGAACTTTTGCGATAAGCTCTAATCCCAGAAATATAGACAACAATAAAACGAACCCTAATAAAATATACATTTCCATTATGCAAACCTCTCATTCTTAATTTCACCACCAAAAACTAATACGCTACTTTGTATCACCTCATCCTCAAAATCAAAATTTAGTGCTCCAGATTCTGGATCATAAAAATCTGTAATCCAATTGATAATATTATTTGATAGCGCAAAAGAAGCGTGATTAGAAACCCTTGAAGAAAGATTGGAAACTCCAACAACTTTTACACCATTGATATCTATTACCTCATCAACAGCAGATCCCTCGACGTTCCCACCAGTCTCAACAGCCATATCAAGAATAACGCTGCCTGGTTTCATTTGCTTAATGGTGGCTTCATCAATAATCCTTGGTGCAGGTCTTCCAAATATCTGAGCGGTAGTAATGACAATATCAGATCTTGCGCAAACCAAACTTTGCAGTTCCTTTTGTTTTGCAATCTGCTCTTCTGTTAATTCTTTTGCATAGCCTTGGTCAGTTTGACCTGTTTCGCCTAAATCTATCTTTACGAATTTGGCGCCCAACGATTTCACCTGCTCTTCAACCACATCTCTTGTATCAAATGCTTCCACTCTAGCTCCAAGTCTTTTTGCGGTTGCGATGGCTTGCAATCCGGCAACTCCTACGCCTATTACAAATACTCTGGCAGGCTTAAGGGTTCCTGCTGCAGTCATCATCATTGGTAAAGCAGAATTGAGGTGTTGAGCTGCTTCAAGCACTGCAGCGTAACCAGCAAGATTTGCTTGCGAGCTTAAGACATCCATTTTTTGAGCTCTGGTGATTCTTGGAATAAATTCCATGCTCACAGCATTCAACTTTGCAGCTGCCATCGCCTTGAGCTCATCCTGAGCGTAAAAGGGATTGAGCATACCAATGACGGATGCGCCTGGCTGAATTTGGTTTGTCTCAGAAGAGGTAAGAGGAGATGGAGTAATAATTACATTGCCTTTGCTAAGACATTCATCTCTAGAACTGCATGTCAGACCAAGAGTTGTTAGAGCTTCATCAGAAACATTAATGCCTTTGCCGATACCTGACTCAAACATCATCGATGTGCCTTCTAATTCAATTAACTTAGATAATGTTTCAGGATGAATGACGGAGCGAAGATCTGTCGCGTCTGGAGATTTTAATGCAGCTATAATCATAAATTTATCAAGGCTTAATTCTTTGTAGTTCATTTCAGTTGATTTACTGGGTCTTGTCAACAATTTCTAAGAAAGCTTTAATTCTAATGCTGTTAGAGCAAATTAAATGTAGTTGAGCTACAGTAATGTAATTGTATTTTTAATAATTCTCTTCACAATAAAACCTTTTATAAATTCAGGCTAACGCCACCATCTACGGTAATTAACTGGCCAGTAACAAGCTCGCTTGCAACAATTAAATTATAAATAATCTCAGCTATAGATTCAGGTGAACAGGTTTTGCCTAATGGAGAGGTATTTTTAATATGTTGTTTTGTTGCTTCAAATCTTTCTTCGCCCATGCCTTTTTTCAACCATTCTCCTTCAATAAATCCAGGGCACACAGCATTTACTCTTATGGGTCCGAGGTTTCTTGCCATAGATAAAGTCATAGAATTGAGGGCTCCTTTTGATGCAGCATAGGCTATTGAGCTTCCAATTCCTTTAATGCCTCCTATGGAAGAAATATTAATAACACTTGGGTTCTCGCTCTTTAGTAAATGTATCTTTGATGCTCTAACCATCTGAAATGGGCCAATTACATTAACCGAATAGATGTTTTGAAAATCTACAGCATCAATACCCCCAAGATTTCCGTGATCCCATACAAACTTTGTTGTTCCTGCATTATTTACAAGCGCATCAACTCTTCCCCATTTATTTATGGCCTCTTGCAACTGTAAGGATGCAATCCCCATCATTGGCAACATCTGCCTTAATGGCTATGACTTCTGCTGTCTTGCTTGTGCATTCTGCTGCCACAATTTCCGCTGCCTCGATCGAGGAAGAGCAGGTAATTAAGACATTCCAACCATTAGAAGAGAGAATTTTTGCAGTCGCAGCTCCAACACCTCTGCTTCCCCCAGTAACAATTGCGACAGGATTTTTTAACATTTAGAGGTTCCTACAAAAAAATAAATATTTTCTATTTTTGCATGCAATGATGTAATCTTCCACTTTGAAAAAAAATTAAGCTATGAATCAGAATATTGATCAAAATGAGGTAAATAAGTTTGCAGCAATTGCTGACAGTTGGTGGGATCCCACTGGCGACTTTAAACCGCTGCATGTGATTAATCCCTTAAGAGCAAATTATATTAATCAGACAATTTCTCTTAATGGCTTAAAGGTTCTTGATGTTGGTTGCGGAGGCGGTTTGTTAGCTGAAGCCTTTGAATCTATGGGAGCATCTGTCACAGCAATTGATGTAACGGAAGCAAACATAGAAGTTGCGAAGCTGCATGCAAAAAAAACAGGAAAAACTATTTCTTATATGATGACGCGTGCTGAAGATCTAGCTATTAAAGAGCCAGAGTCTTTCGATGTAGTAGCCTGCCTCGAGGTGATTGAACATGTGCCAGATCCTGGGCAGCTTATTGATGCTTGCGCAAAGCTATTAAAGCCCAAGGGTGAGATGTTTTTATCCACGCTAAACAGAAATCCACGTTCATTTGTAACGGCAATTTTGGGAGCAGAATATATTTTTAATATTCTCCCCAAAGGAACTCATGAATGGAGTAAATTTATCAAGCCGGCTGAGCTGGAGAAATATATGCGAACTGCCGGGATTAAGCTCAAAGAAAGTAAAGGCATGTTTTACAATCCAATCTTTCATACAGCTCAATTAAACAATGACCTTGGAGTTAACTACATGATGCATGGCTCAAAGAATGCCTAAAGGAGTTTTGTTTGATCTTGATGGCACTCTTCTGGATTCTGCTCCAGACTTTATTGTGAGCTTGAATACCTTGCTACAAAAATATAATCGACCAGAGCTTGATCCAGAGATAATTAGGAGCCATGTTTCTGATGGAAGTTGGAAGTTGGTTAGTCTGGGTTTTGGAATAGAAGAATCGCATGACGACTGTGCTCAATTAAGAGAAGAGCTTTTAATTGAGTATGAAAAGAATTCTTTGGTGTATGGAAGTGCCTTTGCTGGTATTTCAGATGCTCTTGATTATCTGCTAGAGCTTAAGATTCCCTATGGAGTTGTGACCAATAAGCCGCTTAGGTTTGCTGAACCAATTCTACAAAATGAGCCAGCATTTAAGAATTGTTCGCACTTTGGTGTGTCCAGACCATCTCAATAAAATAAAGCCTGATCCAGAAGGTATATTAAAGGGATGTGAAGATTTAAGTATCAGTCCCAGTGACTGCATATACATCGGCGATCATATGAAAGACTTAGAAGCAGGAATTAATGCGGGTACAAGAGTTATAGCTTGTTATTTTGGCTACTCTCTTAAGGTTGGTGATCATGATAAAAATATTCAAGGAGCTAACCATCCAATAGATTTAATTGAGCTAATGAAAGCATAGTCAAAAATGAGCATTTTAAATAAATCGATATTAATTACTGGATCCTCAGATGGCATAGGCAAAAGCTTGGCAATAGAATTTTCAAAGCTTGGAGCAAATATTATTTTGCTTGGAAGAAATTCTAAGAAGCTTGATGAAGTCTATGACCTTTTAGATCATTCACATGCGTCACAAAAACATCTCATCATAGAAGCTGATTTGGCGTTGCTGAGCAATGAAGCGGCCCAAGAAATATTAATTGCAATCAGTCAGGAATTTGAAGTGCTGGATGGCATCATCCATAACGCTGCAATCCTAGGAACTATGTCCTCTCTTGAAGACTATGACCTATCAAGTTGGGACGAGGTAATGAAAGTAAATTTGCGCGCTCCCTTTATCCTCACAAAGACATTAAAAGTAATGTTAGAAAGCGCATCTCTACCAAGACTAATTTTCACCTCATCCGGAGTTGCTAATAAAGGTAGAAGTTTTTGGGGGGCATATTCAGTCTCAAAGTTTGGCATTAAAGGCTTAGCAGAAATTTTCAAAGACGAACTTGAAACAACCACCAATATAAAAGTATTTAATTTTGATCCAGGAAAAACAAGAACTAATATGAGGGCATCAGCCTATCCAGCAGAGGATCCCAATACCTTGAAATCTCCAAAAGAATTAATAGATTGCTATTTATGGTTCTTTGACAAAGAAAGCTCTAACTCATCTCAAAGCTATTTTGAATTTTCAGAGCTTTCTAATCAATTGAATTCCACATGATTAAACTCAGGTAAGTTCTCCAGGGACTAAACTGTTCATAAAAATTTTCATCCATTACATGGTCACCAAATAGGTGTTCATGCGCATGCTTAATACCTAAATCGTTAATCGGCAAAATATCAGGATCTCCTAAAAAAAACATTCTTGCCATCTGCACGGACCATGGTCCTATGCCTTTATTGGCCAATAGGAGCTTTTGAAACTCATCAGATGGCATGTCTATTAAATGCTCTTTCTGCATTTTCTTCAGCTCTTTATTTTCAAGCAAGCCAATCACATAAGTTGCCTTAGAACCAGATAAACCAGCAATGCGAAGATTCTCCCTAAAATTTTTAGATTGAGTGGACTTGGAAATTAATGGCATCACCCTGCTCCAAATGGTTTTTGCTGCTTTGGTGGAAAGTTGCTGGCTGACTACAACTGATACCAAATACGGCACAAAGTTTAGTGAGGTGGTATTAATTTTGACAGGTTTGGAGTTTTTGAGGTAATCAGAAAGGATCTCGAATTTTTTATTTTTAGAAATCTTTAATAGCTGCTCATAAGCTTTTTTACTTTCCATACTCTTGAAGCTCTTTTATTTGAGATTCTGTTAAATTTGCACAAGCGCCCTCTCGCAGGGTGGAAGGTAAAAAAATTGGCCCAATTCGAACTCTCTTGAGTCGACTCACCTCTAAATCCTGAGATTCAAAAAGCTTTCGGACTTCTCGATTCTTTCCTGTAAGCATGCATACAGAAAACCACTGATTAGAACTTTGTTTTTCCCCAGGGACTACGTCAGAAAATTTATAAATTTCATCTTCAATCGTGACGCCTGCCAACATATTTTTTTTCTTTTGCTCATCAAAATTTCCTCTAGCTCTAACAAGGTATTCTCTATCAACCTCAAAAGATGGATGCATTAGTTGATGCGCTAAGGTTCCATCATTAGTAAATAGCATTAGCCCTGATGTATTAATATCAAGTCGACCTACAGCTATCCAATCAGGTTCGTTATGGGTTTTAGGTAGATAATCAAAAACTAGTTTTATTTTTTTTTCATCTTTGCGTGAAGATAAAACGCCAGGAGGTTTATTCAGCATGATAACTTTTAGATCTGCAATTTTTAAGCTGACTTTTTTTCCTTCATAGTAAACTTCATCAGATTCTGAGACCTTTGCACCAAGTTCAGCAATATTACCATTCACAAGGATTTTTTTATCCTTAATAAGTTGCTCACATGAACGTCTTGAACCCAAGCCTGCTTGAGCTAAATATTTCTGCAAGCGCAGCATTTCTTAACCTGCTTCTAACTGATCTAACGCTCCCTCAACAGGAAGAGCTTCTGGCAGTGGGGGTAAATCATTTAATGTTTTTAAATTTAAATCATTTAAAAATATCTTAGTAGTCTCATAAAGAGCTGGTCGGCCCGGAGCATCTCTGTAGCCAGCTGTTTTAATCCATTCCCTATCAAGCAATGACCTAATCATTTGGCTGCTAACACTCACACCCCGAACATCTTCAATATCCCCTCTAGTCACTGGCTGCTTGTAAGCAATGATCGAGACAGTCTCCATCAATGCTTTGGAAAGTCTGTTCGAATTATCATTCCATAAAGGATATAAATAATCTCCATACTCATTCTTAATCTGTAAACGGAATCCAGAGGCAACCTCTTTAATTTCCAATGCGCTGCTAAGATAGCGGTCTTCAAGAGCATTAATTGCAATTTTAATCTTAGGCAACTCTGCGTCTATATTTTGAGTTCCAAGCAAAGATCTTATTTCTGAAAGCCTCATAGGTCTGCCAGCTCCAAATAAAATAGATTCAACAATATTCGTTAAGTTCTCGGAAGTATTCATTTAGTGAAATCCTCTGTTAGTAGATTTAATGTAAAGCTGATTGGAATCCTCATTTTGAATCAATTCGACATGCCCATCCTTGGCAAGGTCCAACGATGCTAATAATGAAACAACCACTCCTTGGTTGCCCTCTTGTTTTTGATAAGTTTGAAAGAATTGAATTACATTCTGTTTGCTTAAAATAGATAGAATTAAAGCAATTCTGTCTTGTGTTGATAGTTCCTCAAACTGAATCTCATGATGAGCGGAGAATTTTGGTCTCGTGGATGCTTCCTGAAAAATTTCTGCAAGTTCGCTCGCACTAATTTCAATTTTAGGGCTTTGCTCTCGAAAAGTTGGCAGTGCTGCTGATGCAATAAAAAAATCTCTGTCTACTCTCGGAAGATTCGAAATAGATTCTGATGCTGACTTAAATCTTTGATATTCTTGCAATCTCCTAATCAACTCTGACCGAGGGTCCTGCTCTTCCTCTTCCTCCTCTGACTGAGGAATTAGCATTCTAGACTTTATCTGAGTCAAGGTTGCTGCCATAACAAGATAATCTGCAGCTAATTCAATCTTTAACGCATCCATTAAATCAATGTATTGAATATATTGTCCTGTGATCTCTGATAAATCTAGGTCTAAAATATCTATGTCTTTTTTCTGAATGAGATAAAGCAATACATCCATTGGGCCAGAAAAATCTTCTAAATAGATTTCCAGGGCTTCAGGCGGTATAAATAGATCCTCAGGTAACTGAGTCATAGCCTCCCCTTTAAAAAGAGGGAATTCTAGTTGCGCTTGAGCCTTCATAAGTTCAATAAATACAAGATAGGGTCATTGTAAGCTCTTTTTAACACAACATCTTGTGATTTCGAAGAAAAATGTTGATTTCAAGCCTTTAACAGAAGATTTAAAAAATCATAACTTGATTCACCAAAGTCTACTTTTTTTATTTAATTGCATTAAGATTTCTTCTTATGGAATCTATTTACCACACAGACAATACTAGAATTGTTGAAAAATTCGATTTAATCACACCAAATGATGTGATTGCCGCTCACCCAGTTACTGATGACATCGCAAAACTAGTTTATGGAACAAGGCATGAGATAAGCCAAGTATTGCATGGAAAGGATGATCGTATGATTGTTGTATGTGGCCCATGCTCAATTCATGATAAAAAATCTGCCATGGAATATGCTCATTTGCTACTCAAGGCTAAGGAATCTTTCCAATCAACGCTCTTGATTGTCATGCGAGTTTATTTTGAAAAACCCAGAACAACTGTTGGCTGGAAAGGGTTGATCAATGATCCTGATATGGATGAAAGTTACAATGCCAATAAAGGTTTAATGCTTGCTAGAGAAATCCTGAAAGAGATCACAGATATTGGACTGCCAGTGGGAACAGAATTTTTAGACCCTATTTCACCCCAATACGTTGCTGATTTAGTCTCATGGGGAGCTATTGGAGCTCGAACTGCTGAAAGTCAATCCCATAGAGAGCTCGCCTCAGGAATCTCTTGTCCGATGGGGATTAAAAACGGAACAACTGGCGCATTAAAGCCTGCCATAGATGGAATTCAAGCTGCCAATCATCCGCATGTATTCTTTTCAAATACCAAAGATGGTCGAGTTTCCATTTACAAGACATCTGGAAATTCAGATGCTCACATCATCTTAAGAGGTGGAAAAGAACCTAATTTTGAAGATACAGAAATACAAAAAACATTAACTGCTTTGACTGAGGCTGATGTCAATGAATCCATTATGGTGGATGCCAGTCACGGCAACAGCCAGAAAGAGTTTAAAAAACAAAAGGAAGTTGTTGAGAATTTAGCGCTCCAGGTCTCTCAAGGAAATGTTGCCTTAAGAGGTTTAATGCTAGAAAGTCATTTAGTCGAAGGTAATCAAAAAATTACAGAAAATCTTACGTATGGTCAAAGCATCACTGATGCTTGCATGAATTGGTCTGATACTCTGGAATGCCTTCAACGCATGAGCGAAGCTGTTCAGCAGAGGCGAGGATAGTTGAGCAAGGAGCATTTTACATTTTCCACTCAAGAAGCTGAAACCCTTGGTATTGAAACTGCTGTTGTCTTAGCTGCAGCAAAAGAACTCAGCACCGAGAGTATGGCAGAGCAAGAGATTGTGCATGCTTTGCAAGATAGTTTAATATTTTTAGATGACGCAAAAATTGCAGCAAATATCCATAGATTAATTGGCTTAAAGCTTATCAAGCCTGCAACACAAGAGTCCAATCCGCCTCCTCAACAAGCTCAAGTGTATAAGCTGAAATTACCAAGTAACAATATTGCAGCCAGCAGAAGAAAGCTTGAAAGTACCTGGAATCCATCCATACAAGCCTATGAAGTATTAAGTATGGGAGGAATCAATAGAATTTTTATTGATAATAAAATTAATGAATTTAAAATGTACTGGTTAGAAAAGAATCAGCTCCGAGATAACTGGAATGTATTATTTGTAGATTTCATCAGACGAGAATGGGTTAAAGAGAATTCAGGAAACAAAGGCTTGCCTGTATGCATTGATGATCAATGGACCCCTTCTTCCGATGTATTTGATATTCTTGAATTAGCCCATGTCTCCAAAGTAGATGCTTTAAAACATCTGAAGGAGTTTATACTGTATTGGAAAGAGAATGGAACAGCCTTAAGATCTTGGAATTCAAAGTTTGTTGACTTTGTGAAGAGGAAAGAATTGATTGGGTCTTACGAAGAAAAAAATGACAAAAAAACTAAAAGACATAATGAGCCAGGAGAATTTACACAAAAATTCGACGAAAGGACCAAAGATGAATCGTGGGCCGAAAACCTCGAGCTCTGATCGACAAAAATTTGTTGAGGCCATTGATAATCTATTTTTAAAACTTGAGCTTTCCTATCACTATCAATTTTATAAAGTATTTGGAACAGACGAGAGATTGAGTGAAGCAAAAAGACTCTGGGCGGAAAGCTTAAAAAAATTCCCTCCCTCCGGCATAGATCATGCAGCAGAAGTTGTTATTCAATCAAATGATTACCTTCCTACGCTTACCGAGGTCATTAAAGCATGTGGAGATTCGATAGAGTCGCTAGATATTCCATCGGTGCAAGAAGCATTTATAGAGGCACAAAAATCTTTTTCTCCAAGACAAGAATTTCCTTGGACTACTCCCATTATTTATTGGGCTGCACGAGAAGTAGGCTGGGATATTGTTAACTCATCGAACAATGCAAATGCTTTAAAAGCTTTCTCAAAAGTATATTTCCGTCTGATAAAGGAAATGGGCACTGGTAAGTCTTTTGATATTAGCCTGAAGGATATTCAAGATGTTGCAGAGCCGCTAGACTTAGATCTTCTGGCAAGCCTGAGAAAAAAACATGATATATAATTTGTAAAGTGTACTTTACAAAATTCATGAACTATAATAATTTTCTTTTTTCTAAGACTGGAAAAGGTAAATACAAAAAATATGTCAAAAAACGTAAGGATTTCACTCTATATACTTATCCCCATAATCATTTGGATGATTTCTGGTCAATTTGTTGACGACTCTGCTCCTGAGATTAAGGAGAGAAATGGACTCACCTCTGTAATCATTGCCGAAAGTTCTGCTGCTTTTTTTGCTCCTAAAATTACTTTAAATGCATCTGCTACATCTGAAAAAAGAGTTAGGGTGATGGCCAAAACTTCCGGTGAAGTCATGCCGCACAATATTTCTCAAGGTCAGTGGGTCAATAAAGATCAAGTGCTATGCAAACTTGGTGTCGTGGAACTCAATAGAACTGAAGTAAAGGCTCCTTTTAGAGGTTATATCGAAAAAATCATTAAGCCTGGTAATTTATTAAGTCGAGGAGAAGTCTGTGCTGTAATTATTGAGCTGGATCCCCTAACTTTTGTTGCAGAAGTTCCGGAGGCAGATATTAAGAGCGTTGTCCAAGGTCAAAGTGTTTCGATCAAACTGGCAACCGGAGAAACAATTGCTAGCAAGCTCAGCTTTGTATCAAAAAGCGCCACCTCCTCAACAAGAAGCTTTAGAGTCGAGGTGGAGGTAAAAAATCCTCAAGGCTCAATTAGGAATGGAATTACAGGCACCATGGAAATTACGACCAACAAAATTCTTGCTAATAAAATATCTCCATCTATTTTGCTTCTCTCTGATGAAGGTATTTTAGGTGTAAGAAAAGTTAATGCTGATAATGTTGTTGAGTTTCTTCCGATAAGTATTATTGAAGATACCGAAGAGGGAATTTGGGTTTCAGGAATACCTAACTCAACTAATCTAATAGTTAGAGGCCAAGGTTTTGTTGAAAACGGTCAAACTGTTGAGGTAACTCAGCTATGATTGGAATAGTAGATTTTGCTTTATCAAAAGCAAAAACTACCCTTGCTTTAGCTCTAGTTATAATTATTGCTGGCTCCTATGCAAGATCAAGCTTAGGCGTTGCCGCCGAACCAAATATTCAATTGCCTCTGGTTAGTGTTTCAGTCTTTCTAGATGGAGCTTCTCCAAGTGATGCCTCAAGATTAATCGCGCGGCCATTAGAAACAAGGTTAAGAAGTGTTCCTGGCATCAAAGAACTCTCTTCGTCTGCTCGTCTAAGCTATGCAAGAATCGTTGCAGAATTTGAGGTTGGGTATGACATAGACACTGCTCTCAACGACATAAAGCAAGCAGTTGAAGAAGTTAAATTCAAGCTTCCTAGGGAAGCAGAAGATCCTCAAATTAGAGAATATTCATTTGCAATGTTTCCAGTAATGAACCTCAGTTTAGTAGGCTCAGCCTCTTTAAGACAGAAAGTTTTTATTGCAAGGGAATTGCAAGATAGATTAGAAGCAATTAGTGAAGTGCTAGGTGCAGATCTTGAAGGTGCGCCCGAAGAAGTCCTTGAGGGAGTTATTGATAAATCCAAAATGGAAACATATGGAATTACTCTCAGGCAGCTTTACACCGCAATTAGCAATAATAATGTAATTATTCCTGGAGGCTCACAAGATACAGGGTCTGGAAAATTTAATATTGAAGTGCCAAGTATTTTTGAAACTGCAGAAGATGTATACAACATTCCAATTAAAGTCACTCAAGATGCTGTCGTCACATTAAGTGATATCGGAGAGATCAGAAGAACTTTTAAAGATTATTCTTCATTCGCAAAAGTTAATGGCGAAGATGCTGTCACGCTAGAGATAAGATTGCGAGTTGGTGCCAATGCTCTTGATGCTAAGGCAGAAATTATGAAGGTCAAAGAGGAATTTGAAGCAACTTTACCTCCGAATCTTTCAATAGTTCGAACCAATGATGAGACTGTATGGGCTGAGGTCATGATTTCCGAATTAGAAGGAAATATTATCACTGCAATATTTTTGGTCATGGTTTTGGTGATTGCAAGCATGGGGCTTAGGGTTGGGCTTCTGGTTGGTCTGTCTATACCTTTTTGCTTTCTGCTTACCTTTGTTATTTTAAAAATGGTTGGGATGGAATTTAATTTCTTGGTCATGATGGGCTTATTGCTAGGTTTAGGGATGTTGATCGATGGGGCGATAGTAGTAACAGAATATGCAGATAGAAAAATATCTGAAGGCTTGGATCGCAAAGAAGCATATCGGCTAGCGTCTAAAAGAATGTTTTATCCAATCCTATCTTCAACTGCAACTACCATAGCTGCATTTACACCTTTAATTTTTTGGCCAGGGTTTACTGGTCAATTTATGAGCTACCTTCCACGAACTGTATTTATTGTTTTAAGCGCCTCACTTGTTTATGCAATGATTGTTACGCCTGTAGTTGGGTCAATATTTGGTCAAAGAAAATCAACATTGGTGTCTGGCGAAAGTGAGCAAACAGGAGAGGTAATATTCGATAAAATTTCAAGCGTATATGGAAAGGCTCTGAAGAAATTTGTTAAAAATCCTGGAGAAACACTTATTGCTGTAGTAATGCTTTTGTGGTTTTTTGGTTTTGCGATGTACGGTAATTTTAATAAGGGCACTCTATATTTTGCTGAAGTTGAGCCAGTTGCAGCAGAGATTTCAATCAGAGCAAGAGGAAATTTTTCTGCGAATGAGTCTAAAGAGATCATGGAAGTCGTTGAGGCTAAAATATTAGAAGTACCAGACATTGAAAACCTATATTTAACGACTGGATCCCAATGGTTTAACTCAGGGGGAGACACCATGGCCAGAGGTTTCATGGAAGTCGTTGACTCAAAATATAGGGATCGCACTGGTTATGACATTATTGATCAGGTCGAAGAAGTTACCTCCAATATTCCCGGAATAATTGTTGAAGTTACTCCCGAGGAGGGAGGGACCATCATTTGGCTCCCCAATTGAATTAGGTATCTTTGGCGATAATGAGGCTGCTGTTGCAAGAACAACAGAAATGATAGAGCAGTACATGAAGAATGATGTCATTGGCTTAGCTAATATTAGATCTACCCTGCCCTATTCGTTGATTGAGTGGAGGGTTGATGTTGATAAGCAAAAAGCTGCTCAGCTTGGGGTCAGCATCTCTGATATAGGTGCCTTGGTTCAAATGCTTACTAATGGTTTTAAGGTCGGAGAATATAGGCCTGATGATTCAAAGGACGAAATTGAAATTAGGGCAAGGTTTAGCTGCTCAGATGAGATCATTGAGCGGAGTTGAGGATCTAAAAGTTAATTCAATTAATGGCCTGATTCCTATTAGTACCTTTATTAAGTTAGTGCCTACAGAAAATCGTCAGTCGGTGGTCGAAGAAATGGAAAATTTTTTCATGAAATAGGCTTGGCAACCGCTTCTTCTGAATTTTTGGTTTCTACGAAAGTACAAGAAATGAGAGAGTGGCTAGCAAAACAAGAATTTGAAAAAGGGATCACAACCAAGTTTAGAGGGATGCAAGAAGAAACCGAAGAGGTAACTGAATTTCTAGGCATTGCCGCCTTGACTGCTCTAGCTTTAATGTTAATTTTACTGGTCACTCAATTTAATAGCTTTTATCAATCGGCATTGGTTTTAAGTGCAGTTTTTATGTCGATAGTAGGCGTGCTAATTGGGTTATTGATAACGGGCAAGCCATTTAGTACTACTATGACAGGGATTGCCATTGTTGCCTTGTCTGGAATCGTAGTGAATAACAACATTGTGTTAATCGATACTTTTAATCGCCTGAAAGAAGAATTTCCAAGCTTATCTAGGGAGGACGTTGTAATAAAAACTTGCAGGCAGAGATTAAGACCAATCTTGTTAACAACTGCTACAACTATCTTTGGGCTTATGCCTTTAGCTATGGGGTTGAGCATAGATGTCATTGGAAGAGAAATTATAGTTGGAAGTCGAGTAGTTGGTTGGTGGGGAGCTCTAGCATCCTCAATTGTTTTTGGGCTGGCTTTTAGCACAGTACTTACCCTGATCTTCACTCCTGCTGCACTGGTAATTCCTTCAAGAATAAGAGCTTGGCTGCAAAATAGATATGATTTATTTAAGCCCACAAGTTGAGTGCTGAAAAAAATAGCATAAGTTACAATAAGCAATGACAAAAAAAGACACAGTAAATTTTGAGGCCTCTTTAAAAAAACTCGAGCAAATTGTTGGCAAGCTTGAAGATGGGGATATTAGCTTGGAAGATAGCGTTAAATCTTTTGAAGAAGGCATTGGTCTGGTAAAAGAATGCCAAAAACAACTCTCCGAGGCAGAGCTAAAGGTCAAGAAACTTTTAGACAATGGCGAAACAGTAGATTTAGAAGATTAAATACAGAACATGTCCCTCCTCTTTTCTATCTGAATGTAAACAGAAGGTTTTAAATAGAATTGAATCTCTGCTCGTCAATAAAGATCAGTCACATCTTCAATGCGCTACTCTGCACTTGCAGATAGTAAATGTATAAGGGCAGGTTTAGTATTTGCATCTGGAAAGCTTGAGGGGCACCTTGATGAAGTTGGCTTAACTGATATTGCAACTAGCATTGAGTTAATGCATACCTATTCCTTAATTCATGATGATCTGCCAGCCATGGACGATGATGGCATGAGACGAGGGCAGCCATCTAATCACGTTAAATTTAATGAGGCTACTGCCATTCTAGCTGGAGATGCATTGCAAGCTCTAGCATTCGAGACCATTGCTTCATCTAAAGGCATAATAGATGCGCATAAAGTAGAGGCTGTTAGAATGCTTGCTGTAGCTTGTGGGCACCAAGGAATGGTTTTAGGCCAACAATATGATTTAGACGCAGAAAAAAATGAATTATTAGATATAGAGTTAATTCATTCACTTAAGACCGCAAAATTAATCCAAGTTGCTTTAACCATGCCGTATTTAGGAAATGAAATGTACAAGAAAACACAGGTACTGCTAAATGATTTGGGTGGAAAGATTGGTCTTGCATTTCAAATTATGGATGACGTATTAGAGGTTTCCTCAGACTCTGTCACACTTGGAAAAAGTAACTTGTCTGATATCACCAATAAAAAAATGACCTATGTCAGTGTTTATGGTGTTGAGGAATCCATTCAAAAAGCAGAAACTCTTTCTAATTTCTGTATTGAGCAAATTCAAGAAAATTTTGAAATTGATAAAGCGAGAGAATTAATTGAATTGATGCATTTAATGGTTTCTAGGTCTAACTAATATGAAGATATTTTCAGAAATCCCCACAGAGATTCCAGTAACCACTATATTAAATAAGATACTTGTGCCTGCTGATATTAAGAATCTTTCATCTGTTGAGCTTAAAACTTTAGCAGATGATGTAAGAGCACATATGCTGTATTGCGTTGGTCAAAGTGGAGGTCATCTTGGTGGTGGCCTGGGCGTCGTAGAGCTAACAGTTGCATTACAGTATTTATACAATACCCCTGAAGATAAGATAATTTGGGATGTAGGTCACCAAGCTTATCCTCATAAAATTCTTACTGGCAGAAAAGATGAATTAACAACTATTCGGCATAAAGATGGTTTGGCCCCTTTCCCCTCTAGGGCAGAAAGTCCTTATGATGCTTTTGGTGTAGGCCATTCAAGCACCTCAATTAGTGCAGCGTTAGGAATGGCAATTGCAAATGCAGAGAATGATAAAAAAGTTGTTGCTGTTATTGGAGATGGAGCTATGACTGCAGGAATGGCATTTGAAGGATTGGCCCATGCTGGTCATATTAAGTCTGATATGTTGATTATTCTTAATGATAATGACATGTCGATATCTGAAAATGTTGGAGGTCTAAATAATTACTTTTCAAGAATTTGGGCATCAAAGCTTTACAAAGGAATTAGAAAAAGCGGAAAAGGTTTTTTAGAAAATCTTCCCCAAGCTCATCACATTGCTAGAAAGGTCGAAACTCAAATGAAAGCGATGGTCGCGCCTGGGAGTATTTTTGAAGAATTAGGTTTAAATTATATTGGTCCAATAGACGGTCATAACATCAATGAATTAATTTCTGTGATTGGTAACCTCAAGGACTTTGATGGTCCGCAGTTTTTACATGTCATAACAAAAAAAGGTGCTGGTTTAGATCCTGCAGAAGCAGACAGGATAGGTTTCCATGCTATTGGGAAAATCAAACCATTGGATGCAACCAAGAAAAAGAATGGCCCGAAATATCAAGATGTTTTTGGTCAATGGATTGTTGACATGGCTAAGCAAGATGAAGATCTAATAGCAATTACACCAGCCATGAGAGAGGGATCAGGCCTTGTAAACTTTAGCAGAGAATTTCCTGAAAGATTTTTTGATGTTGCTATTGCCGAGCAACATGCAGTAACCCTTGCGGCAGGAATGGCTTGTGAAGACAAAAAACCGGTGGTTGCAATCTATTCAACCTTTCTGCAGCGTGCTTATGATCAATTAATACATGATGTAGCATTACAAAATCTAAACGTATTGTTTGCAATTGATCGAGCTGGGTTAGTTGGCGAAGATGGTCCCACTCACTCTGGGAATTATGACCTTACATATCTTCGATGTATCCCAAATATGATAATTGCCGTTCCAGCAGATGAAAATGAGACCAGGAAATTACTAACCACTGCTTTTATGCATCAAGGGCCAGCTGCCGTAAGATATCCAAGAGGAGGGGGAATTAACTCTGCCATAGATCTTGAGCTAAACCCTCTTGAGGTAGGTAAAGGCAGGGTAATAAGCAAGAAGCAATCAGAAATACTTGTGCTTAATTTTGGAGCACTTATTGCAACCTCCCAAGAAGTGGCAGAAGAACTAGATGCTACCTTATTAGATATGAGGTTTGTTAAACCATTAGATGAAGATTTAATAACAGAACATTCAAAGGATAAAAAAATTATTATCACTATTGAAGATGGAGCTATATCAGGTGGAGCAGGATCAGCGGTAAATGAATGGGCTCAAGAACATAAGATTAAATCTCAAATTGTTATATGCGGCATTCCAGATAAATTTATTGAGCATGCAAGTCGAGAAGAGATGATTGAAATGACTGGCCTTGATACAAAAGGAATTCTTGCCAAGGTAAAAGACTACTTACCTTAAGTGGCCCATCTTATCTCTCTTGGTATCAAGATAGTTTTTATTCTTTTCATTTTCACCTTCATGAAGAGAAGTTCTCTTGGTGACACTGATACCAACCTCCTCTAAAGCGCTAACTTTTTTTGGATTATTCGTTAGAAGGTTTACAGAAGAAATTTTAAAATGTTGCAGAATATCTAAACAGATATTGTATTCTCTTAAATCAGGAGCAAATCCCAACAATTCATTCGCTTCTACTGTGTCATGACCTTGATCTTGAAGAGCATATGCCCTGATTTTATTCACCAACCCAATCCCTCTACCCTCTTGTCTTAAATAAAGAAGAATGCCTGATTTATTTTCCGCTAGCATTTGTAACGCTGCCTGTAATTGAGGGCCACAATCGCACCTCAAGCTATGCAGTGCGTCGCCAGTTAAACATTCAGAATGAACTCTGCACATTACCGCATCCTGCTGTTGAACATCGCCAATAGTTAAAGCGAGATGATCTTTGCCGTTAGGCTCTTCGAAAGCTGAAATAGTAAAATCACCAAACTTAGTTGGTAATTCTGATTCAGATATAAACTTGCAGCTATTCAATTGATTAAATTAAGAAAAAAAGTGAAAAGAGTATAACACCTGCAAAGAGTCCAGCGAGCAAGTCATCGAATAGAATACCCCAACCTCCTTTTATATTTTTATCCACCCAAGAAATTGGCCAGGGTTTCCAGATATCAAATAATCTGAATAGTGCGAATGCTCCAAAATAAGCAAGCGCTGTATGAGGAACAAATGCAAGAGCTACTAATATTCCAGCTACCTCATCAATAACAATAGACGAATGATCATCGGAATCACTATCTTTGTTTACCTCTGCGCAAACATACCAAGATAAGAGGATAAATAATGGCAGTATTAACCATATCAATGTGTGTGCATTCGGGAGGAAAAACCAGAGCAGAACTCCCGCTAAACTTCCCCAAGTTCCAGGGGCAGGTCTAAGCAAACCTATACCAAACCAAGTAGCAAGAAGGTGAGTTGGTTTTCTAAGATTTGGAAAATGCATGTTAGCTAAAATGATCCCAATTTTTAATTGATTTAAAAGGGTTATTTAGAACTCTTAGCTTTGTCCCTTTTATTATCCCAATAGTATGGCATTTTTTTCCAATAGATTTAATGTCGCTTTGCAGTAAATGTATTTTTTGAGGAGGCACTGTAAATAACAACTGATAATCATCGCCAAATTCAAGACACTGCCTTTTAAGCTTGTTATCAGCGACAGGAACTTGAGCAATATCTATCTCACATCCAACTCCAGATCTAGCAATTAAATGAGAAAGATCTTGAATGATTCCATCAGATACATCTATCGCTGCAGATGCATGTTTGGCTATTGTCTGCCCAAGAAGGATCTGTGCTTTTGGAAAAAGATAAGGCCTAGTTTTTGCATTCACCAAAGCTGAGGACCTAAATTCACGCAGTCCAAGATAGGCTTGACCTAATTTATCTGAGATACATAAAAGATCTCCTGGTTTAGCCCCTGACCTTAAGAGAATATTTTTAACTGGTTTTCCCAAAACAGTAACGCTAATCTGCAAGGGTCCTTTGGCTAAATCACCACCAATTAAAGGAAATTTGTGTTCAGTTGACACTTTTTGTAGTCCCTTTTTAAATTCCTTCATCCAGTCTGAGTCTATTTGAGGCATCACCAACGATAGATTGAATGCAACAGGAGTTCCGCCCATTGCCGCAATATCACTAAGTGCTGTGCTCACAGCCCTGTATGCAATTGCTTTGGGGGGCATAGATTTTAAAAAATGAATCCCTTGAACAGAAGTATCTGTGCTGATTAAAAGCTTAGATTTTGATGCAAGAATTGCGCAGTCATCGCCTACTGCTAATTCAATGCCATTGGATTTTAAATAAGAAGTACCTATACCAGATAGGTACTTCTTAATAATTGTGAATTCTGAATTTATCTTAACTTGGGTATCTTTCAAACAAGCCTGATGCACCCATTCCTCCACCAACACACATGGTGACCACACCAAATTGCTTGTCTTGATTTTGAAGTTCGCGAACAATATGACCCACTTGTCTAGATCCTGTCATGCCAAATGGATGGCCGATAGAAATAGAACCACCGTTTACATTAAGCTTATCCATTGATATTCCAAGCTGATCTCTGACAATAGGCAACCTGAACTGCAAAAGCTTCGTTCAGCTCCCAAAGGTCAATGTCATCAACGCTCATGTTATGAGAATTTAAAAGTTTTGGTACTGAGAACACTGGGCCTATACCCATTTCATCTGGCTCACATCCCATGGTAGTAAAACCTCTAAAATATGCCAAAGGCTTTAAACCTTGCTCAAGTGCTTTTTCTTCGCTCATGATCAATGTCACAGATGCTCCATCGGATAGCTGAGAAGAATTACCAGCAGTGACTGTTCCATTTTCTGGATCAAAGACTGGTTTTAAGCCAGACAATGCTTCCATGGTAGTTCCAGGTCTGTTGCACTCATCTTTATCAACTACATAATCAACTTCTTTTGAGTCACCTGTCTCTTTATTCATCAACATCATCTTTGTTGCCATGGGAATAATTTCATCACTAAATTTTCCAGCTTCTTGAGCTGCTGCAGTTCTTTTTTGACTCTCAAATGCTATTTCATCTTGAGCTTCTCTTGAAACGTTATAACGCTTAGCAACAGTTTCTGCAGTCATACCCATTGGGTAGTAGATTCCGGGATGCTCTTCAGCTAATTTAGGGTTAACAAACTCATGCATGTTGTTGTTGCCTGAAAGCATTGTGATTTGCTCTACACCGCCAGCAATTATAGTGTCGTAACAACCTGCCATGATCTGACTTGCTGCCATAGAAATAGTCTGAAGACCTGAAGAACAATATCTGTTAACAGTCGTGCCACCAGTTGTCATTGGGAGGTTAGATAGCACAGCTGCATTTCTTCCAATGTTATGACCCATGGGTCCTTCTGGATTACCACAGCCCATAATAATATCTTCAACCATCGCTGGGTCTAGATTAGGGTTTCTATCAAGCATCCCATTAATAATGTGAGCCAACATATCATCGGCACGAGTGATGTTAAATCCACCTCGATGCGATTTTGCTAAGCCTGTTCTAACACTGTCTACGATTACTGCGGTTTTCATTGTTTTACTCCAAAAATAGTAGTGTTTATTCTAAACGATCGTCTTCATTACTTAAAGACTTATACCAATTTGGAATCAGATCAATATTGAGCTCTTTTGCTTTGGTAAAAATATACGGCAGCGTGATTGGGCTAAAAGGCAGGACGATTAAAATACCCAGGCCTAGATTTTTTAATATTTGTTGCAGTTGGGAGTTGGCAATTTCAAGCTCTTCCTCAGAAACAGAGCCTTCTGCAAATTTAATGTAGGTATCAAGCATTTTCTTGTTTTCTCTGTTCTCAGTCAGAAAACTCTCCTGTAGCTTGGATAAAGTCTTGTTAAATCTTTTGGTAAATATTTTCATGTAAAAAAAAGCCCGGAATAAATCCGGGCTTTAGTATAACTATTTAGCTAAGAATTAAAAATTCCTGCCAAAATTGATTCCCCAGATTTTAGGATCGATGGCTACTCCGTTTTGGAAGCCTCCAACCGTTACATCTGTTGAGTAGTATCCATAAACGTGATCTTTGTCACCTAAGTTTCTTACATAAGCTCCCACATACCACTCTTCGCTAGCTGGAGTGTATTTGATAGATAGATCTGTAAGACTTACTGATTCAATGTGACCTCTATCACGATTATAAACAGTACTGTAATAGTCATCTCGATATGAATGATCTGCTCTCAATGTCCATGTACCTTTTGTAGTATCAATGAACTTAGTGATTCCAAGACGCTAGTTAAGTTCAGCTGAAAAGGCAATGAGTTTCCACTTAGATCTTGCGCTACACCATCGCTTGTTGGGCAAGGCAATGTAGTTGAATCCAAACCAAAGAATGGTTGAGTACATAGCGGTCCAAATGATTTATAGACATAAGCCGGCATCTGTTGGTTGATAAAGAACCAATGCGCCTAATAGATGCGTTTGATGCAGCCAATCCAAGTGAGCAGCTAGCTGAAGGAGCTGCTTGACCAAGGAAAACCAGCGGATTACATGTTGCAGCCAAAGGTTTAAAGTCAGATAAAAATCCAGTTGCGCCAGCAGGAAGAGGCAATGTCTTCGTTGCAGCATTTGGGTTTAAAGGATCTATAGCTTGAAAATCATCAACTGTTGCAGTTGTTTTTGAAACAAATCCATCAATCATGATTGTTGAACTTAAGAAGAATGTAAATTCAGCCTCAATACCTTCAATCGTTGCATCGGCATTAGAGTTTAGTGATGCTCTTTCACAATTTTAGAAAGCTGAAGGCCTTCATAGTCATTGGCTGTAAGCTGAAACATTCAAGAGCAAAGCTCCATCCATTAGAGTATTTTTCATACCAATCTCTAATGTATTTGCTATTTCAGGATCAAACGTTGTTAAGCCAACAATATCAGTGGTGTTAAATCCACCAGGTTTGAAACCTGTTGAGTATGTTGCGTAAAGCAGTTGATTATCATTTAAAGCATGATCAATACCAAGCTTATAAGTAGACTCGTCTGAGTTATAAGATCTTGGGACTGGAGATGGCTTCACTTGACCATAATAGCCTGCACCTAGATTTTGAAGATCAAGCAATGAATTAAATGCAAAGTCATTGATCTCAAATTCTGTGTATCTGCCACCAAGCGTGAAGTTTGTGACATCGCTTAAAGCAAAGTACATCTCACCATAGATAGCTTTAGAATTTCTATTCAAATTACTGTCTGCATGGAAGTACTTCTGCCAAGGTGGAAGAGTAACTTTAGCTGCTGCTGTAGCTGCAGCTGCATTTGCTGCGCCAGCTAAGACTGCGCCCTGTGCTGCTGCTGGAGGAATAAGTCCAGCCATTACACCTGCTGTAACTTGAGCGCTAACCACTGGCAATGCGCCAAAGTAATTAACCCAGTAAGGTGCTCCACCAAAGCCTGCACTTGCAGGAGAGAATATGGTATTTGGTCCAGATGATACGTTGCCCCAATACTCCATGTAAGGAGTGGCAATGCCGTAATTGGTTGCACTTTGAGTTTCATCCATGTAAGAAACCAAGAGTGAAATTAAAAGCTCCGTCGTAATCAGAAGTAAACCTTAGTTCTGTTTGACCCACTCAGAATCAGTTGTCGCTCTATCTACAGCTCTATCCGAGAAAAAGTTTTTTCACCTCTGCCCATGTTGCCTATTGATGGATCATAGAACATAGATTCGCTTTTACAGGTCCTAATTGAAAAGGAACCACGCTAACTGCATGATCGTAATCTGCGTAATCTTCATACTGTCTTGTGTGGTATGAATAAGTAAAGACCATGTTCATGCTGTCAGAAAAGCACTATCAATTTCAAACACAGTGTTTTGCAATACAGTTTCATGTGTTGGAGTTGAATCAAGATCAACTGAGCGAATATCTGTAGAAGGATTGTTTCTGTAAATTGTGTAATCTAAAGAAGCGTTTTGAAACTGAAGGTATGGCACCCAATGCCCGTAACTTCCAGGAGACCAAACAGCTTCCATGCCATTTTCAAATGGGCTACAACCATAGAATTTGTCTTGCTTACAATATTGTCTAGCAGCTCTAAGACGATTATCGTCTGCTTGAGTGTTTTCATAGATCAAGCTAATAGTTGTGTCATCAGAATAATCCCACTCAAAAGACATTCTTCCTGACAGTAGTATTTCTGTCATCTAATTTTTGATCGTTGTAGCTATTAGTTACAAAGCCGTCTCTTTTAAGAGATGCAAACGCAAATCTTGTTCGCATTGTGTCAGACAAAGGAAGGTTGATTGCACCTGATATTCTTGATGAATTATAGTCAGCTAGGTCAACCTTAATGTTGCCTCCAACTTCACCGTCAGGTCTTTTAGTAACCATTTGAATCACACCACCGGTTGTTCCCGCTCCGAACAATGAGCCCTGAGGTCCTCTAAGTACCTCAACACGCTCAACATCAAAAAGCTCAGCTTCGTATAAACCTGAAGAGATGCAGACTGACCATTCCAGAAATAACCAATCGCTGCACTGGTTGAATTACCAACAGCAAAGTTACCGATACCTCTAAGCGTAATACCAGACCATGAATAAGCACCTTTAGCAAAGCCAAGTGTTGGCACTGCAAACTGAAGATCCTCAAAGTTTTCGATCTGCTTAACTTCTAAATCAGAACCAGTGATGGCTGTGATAGTGATAGCAGTATCCTGCAAACTTGTCTCTTTTCTTAAAGCGGTAACAACCACTTCTTCGACTTCTCTGTCAACAGAGTTATCTTGAGCAAATGCTGGAATAGCACTAAATGAAAATAAAAATACAAAGGCACATAAAAACTTGTTCATAATCTTCCCCCTAAAGTTGATTAACTAGAACGTGTATTAAGATAATATAGCTATGATTCAATGAATGCAATAATTTACAAGGGTCAAATAAGCTTATAAAGAATGCTTATAAAGGCTATAAAATACGCTTATTTTAAATCTGCAGAGCTTTTATTAAGAACTTGCCTGGCAACGATCAATTGCTGAATCTGTTGAGTGCCTTCAAAAATATCTAAAATCTTTGAATCTCGAGAGAATTTTTCTAGCAAGTGATCTTCTGAGAAGCCCTGCATCGAGCATATTTCAACACATTTTAACGATATCCTGTTACCAATCCTTCCCGCTTTCGCTTTGCCCATTGACGCTTCTTTGGAATTTGGCATTTTGTTGTCCATCATCCAAGCAGATTTATAGACCAATAGTCTTGCAGCCTCAAGCTCAGCCTCTAACATCTCTAATTCATACTGAATAGCTGTTTGCTGCCCCATAGAAGCACCAAAATTATCTTCGTAGCCCTCTTCAGCCAGCAAAGCTCTGGTCATATCTAGCGCTGCTTGACCTAGCCCAATGGCCATGCCTGCAACCATAGGTCTGGTGTTATCAAAAGTCTGCATTGCGCCGCCAAAAGATTTTTTTGCAGCATCAGCATCCATTTCTACTTCTTCTTTGCCGCCAAGCAAGTTCTCACGAGGAATTCTGCAATTATCAAAGATTAAGGTAGCGGTATCAGAAGCTCTAATGCCTAATTTTTTCTCCAGCCTTGCAACAGAAAAACCTGGAGTGCCTTTTTCAACAATAAAAGATCGTATTGCAGTTTTTCCCATGGCCTTATTTAAAGTTGCCCAGACCACAACGCAATCGCAACGATCGCCGTCAGTCACATAAATTTTTTCACCGTTAATAACCCATTCATCGCCATCTAAGACTGCTGCGGTTGATATGTTTTTGGAATCTGATCCAGCTCCTGGTTCAGTGATAGCCATGGAGGCCCATCTCTTGCCCCATTTACTTTTTTGATCAGGATTGCCCACCGCACTTATGGCCGCGTTGCCAAGACCTGTTCCTGGTCGAGCCAAGAATAATCCTACATCGCCCCAACACATTTGCTCTAATGAAATTACTGCCCAGAGATTTCTGCCCTTTAGATCCATGGATTTGACTGAGTCATCTCCCATGCCTGTTTCTTTTTGCGCTGCCGCTGCCTGATTTAACTGCTCCATTTCTACTGGAGGCTCATGCTCTGCTTTATCGTATTTTCTTGAAATAGGACGCAAGATAAACTCCGCTGCCATTCGCATGGTCTCTTGAGTTTTTTGTAACTGATTTGGTAATAATGGATGTATCATTTTAAACTCCTGCTCCGGCTTCAAAAATGCCAATTGCTCTTAAATTTCTATACCACAACTCTACTGGATGCTCATGAGTGAAGCCATGACCTCCCAGTAATTGCACGCCATCGGTTCCTATTTTCATTCCATGATGAGCAGCAAACCTATGAGTTAAAGAAGCTTGTTTATGAAAATCTGCTCCTATGTCTTTTAATGCTGCGGCCTTGTAAACCATTAACCTCATGGCCTCAATTTCAATTGCCATATCGGCCACCAAAAAAGCCACAGACTGTCGATTAGAAATAGGTTCATCAAAGGCCACTCGCTCATTCGTATATGGCACAACGTAATCTAAAACAGCCTGGCAGACTCCTAGAGCCATGGCTGACATACCTATTCTTGATGAGTCTAATAATTCTTGAAAATTAATAGAATAATTATGGCCACCCAATTTTTGAGAGGTCTTAATTTTACAATTAGATAGATTAATTTCTGATAAAGGCAATCCTTTTAAACCCATAAATTCTTTTGAAGTAATTTCCAAGCCTTCCGTATCCTTATCCAAAACATATAAATTGCTTTCACCGCTCTCGCTTGTTGCAGAAATTAAAAAGGAAGTAGCCTCCTCTGCAAAAGCAATGCCTGTTTTGGTGCCGTTAAGAATAAGCTCTTCCCCACTCTCATCAACCGAAACGCTTGAGTTTGATGCGTTGCCCATGATGCTTGAATTATTTATCCCTAGGCCGACATGAAACATAGATCCATCAGAGTATTGTTTTAATAATTCTTTCTTTTGCTCTTCGCTGCCATGCTCAGTAATAATTTTTGCGGTTAGCATCGGCAAAGATAACGACATAGCTAAGGATAAGTCTCCGTATGCCAAAGCTTCCAAGGCAAGAGCTTGAGACGTTGCATCTTGGGCAATTTCCATGCCTCCATAGGCCTCCGGAATACCAAGAGATATTAAGTCTAGATCTTTCATTTTACCAAGAAGCTCATCCGAAGGACGACCGGCTGCTTCTGCATCTCTGGCAATAGGTCGCATCTCAGTTTCTGCAAATTTTCTCAACATATCCCATGTCATTTGCTGCTCTTCGCTCATGGCAATATCGAAAGGATGCTCAGTCTTATAATCCTGCATAATAATTAGTGTTAACTTAGTAAATAAATTTTTGTAGCAGGTAAATATTAACACTTGAATGCTTAACTGAAAGTGTTATGCGAAAATATAATATCTGCATCAGATCATCATGGTATTTTTTAATAAATGAGAAAAGCTGAAAGAGCCCAAATAGTTCTAGACACACTGGAGGCACATTATCCAGAAACTCCAGTGCCCCTAGATCACAAAGACCACTTCACCCTTTTGGTTGCTGTTTTATTATCAGCTCAATGCACAGATGAGAGAGTAAATAAGGTAACTCCGAAGCTGTTTGCATTAGCCGACAATCCAATAGATATGTGTAAGGTCAGCCCTGACACTATTTATAAAATTATTAGGCCATGCGGCCTGGGTCCCAAAAAATCAAAGGCCATTTATGATCTCTCGCATATTCTATGCTCATCTTATGGCGGCCAAGTTCCGGCAGACATAAAAGCACTAGAAAAGCTTCCTGGAGTTGGTCACAAAACAGCATCAGTGGTAATCAGCCAAGGCTTTGGGCAACCTGCATTCCCAGTAGACACTCACATTCATCGATTAGCGCAAAGATGGGGTTTAACGAAAGGAAAAAATGTAACAGCAACAGAAAAAGACCTAAAAAAAATTTTTCCTAAAGCCTCATGGAATAAGCTTCATCTTCAAATTATTTTTTGGGGCAGAGAGTTCTGCCAGGCTCAGCAGTGTCACGGTATCAAATGTGAAATTTGTAGGGCAACTTTTCCAAAAAGATCGAAACCTTTTCCCCACAAGAAGCCTTAGATAATTTAAAATAATGGTTGAATTAATTTTTTTAAAAACCTTTGGAGCATCCCATGGAATCGCAAGCAGATTCAATTTTTGCAAATTCACAAACAATCGAATTGTATGATCAAGAACTCTGGCAGTCGATCAACAATGAATCAGATCGACAAGAGGAACACATTGAACTCATTGCCTCTGAAAACTATGCAAGCCAAAGAATCCTAGAGGCGCAGGGATCCGTATTAACGAATAAATATGCAGAGGGATATCCTGGCAAAAGATACTACGGTGGATGCGAGTATGTAGATATTGCTGAACAATTAGCTATAAGTAGAGCAAAAGAATTATTTAAAGCTGATTATGCAAATGTTCAACCGCACTCTGGTTCATCTGCGAATGCTGCAGCCTTTTTAGCGATGCTTCAACCAAACGATACTATTTTAGGAATGAGCCTAGATCATGGGGGGCATTTAACCCACGGAGCAAAGGTTAATTTTTCTGGAAAAAACTACACAGCCTATCAGTATGGCCTTCACCCAGAGACTCATGACATTGACTATGATCAGGTAAGAGATCTAGCGAAAGAGCACAATCCTCAACTCATCATTGCAGGTTTTTCTGCATTTTCAGGAATTATTGATTGGAAGATTTTTAGAGAGATAGCAGATGAAGTAGGCGCCTATTTCCTTGTGGACATGGCTCATGTATCTGGTCTTATCGCTGCTGGCCTATATCCATCGCCAGTGCCTTATGCTGATGTTGTTACCTCAACCACCCACAAGACATTGCGTGGCCCTAGGTCGGGTATTATTCTTGCCAAGAAAAATGAAGCACTTGAAAAAAAATTAAACTCTGCGGTGTTTCCTGGCTCACAGGGTGGTCCACTTATGCACGTAATAGCTGCGAAGGCTGTCTGTTTTAAAGAAGCTCTTGATCCAGAGTTTAGAGTCTATACTCAAACTGTAATGGACCATGCAAAGCTAATGTGTGAAGTAATACAAAGTCGGGGCATTGATGTTGTTTCAGGAAAAACTGAAAATCATATTGTATTAATGGATTTAAGAAGCAAAAATTTAACGGGCAAAGACTGTGAATTAGCTCTTGGGCAAGCCAACATCACCACCAATAAAAATGCCGTGCCAAATGACCCTCAGTCACCCTTTGTAACTTCAGGGATTAGATTAGGGACTGCTGCTGTTACAACCCGTGGATTTGGGACAGCAGAAATTAAAACCTTAAGTAACTGGATTTGTGACATTGCGCTGGACTTAGAAAATACGCAACAAATTAATGCTATCAAAGAACAAGTCGTTACAATGTGTAAAAGGTTCCCTGTATATAAATAATGTTCTGTCCATTCTGCCAAGCCCAAGATACTAAAGTCATAGACTCTAGGAATGTTGGAGATGGCTCTCAGATTCGCCGTCGAAGAGAATGCGAAGTCTGTCATGCTCGCTTTACCACATTCGAAACAGCCGATCTGGCATTGCCAAGGATTATTAAAAGCGATGGAGAAAGGCAACCTTTTAATGGTGTTAAAGTTGAAAGGTGGAATGCTCCGAGCTCTTGAAAAAAGACCTCTTTCAGCCGAAGAAGTGGATGCGGTCTTTGGAAGCATCTTAACCGAGATCAGGCAACTGGGAGAAAGAGAGATTGCCTCTCGACAACTTGGCGAGATCGTCATGCGTAACTTGAAAAGAGTGGACCAGGTAGCGTATGTAAGATTTGCGTCCGTCTACAGAGATTTTCAAGACATCAAGGAATTTGCCGAGGAAATTTCTTCGCTATCTAAAGAGAAACCAAAAACTCGCAAAAAGAAGAAATGAAAGAACAGGAGTTCATGGCCCATGCAATTAAACTTGCTGCAAAGGGTCGACTCAGAACTCAGCCCAATCCCATGGTCGGTTGCGTTATTGTCAAAGGCTCCAAAGTCATCGGTGAAGGCTGGCATAAACGCTACGGTGGAGACCACGCAGAAGTTGAGGCCATTAAGCATTGCAAGCGAAAATTTGGGGCCAAAAAAGCTAGGCAGCTTATTAAAGGGATCAAACCTATACGTCAATCTTGAGCCATGTTCCATTCTAAAGAATACTCCTCCATGTGTAGATGCCTGATAGATTACGGAATAAAGAAAGTGATTTGCGGAACTCTAGATCCCAACCCTAAAATTAATGGCCGAGGCGTTAAATTACTTAAAAATGCTGGTATCGATGTCTCAGTTGGGATTTTAGAAAAAGACTGCAAAGAATTAAACAAAATTTTTTTTATTAACCAAAAAAAATCGCGTCCATATATTATTTTAAAAGCTGCTCAATCATTAGATGGAAAGATTGCTTTAAAGAATGGTGCCAGCTCATGGATCTCAAACAGCCAATCCAGAAAAGATACTCATCTTATGAGAGCACAAGTTAAGGCAATTCTGGTCGGAAAAAACACTGCTGTGAATGATAATCCAGCTTTGACTGTTCGCCTTTCGCACAAAGAATTAGGGCTTGCAAAAAGTTTGCCTATGCCTCAGCCAACTAAAATTATTATTGGAGATATAAAAAAGGCCGCTGATGCAAAAAAAATATTTGCCAATAATGCCAGAGTTATAACTGGCTCAAGAAAATCTGGGTTTGTAAAAAATAATGTTGAACACCTTCAGTATAAAAATAAAAATTTTTTAAACGCTTTCATGACGGACTTATTTGCGAGAGATATCTCCAGTGTTCTAGTGGAAGGTGGCCAAGAAACTTTAAATGCATTTATCGCCAATAATCTTTTTGATGAGCTGGTGCTATATACTGCTCCAATATTTCTAGGCAGAAAAAGCATGGGAGCTACTAACCTTGAGTCACCTCTTCTGATAAAAGAAGCAGCTAGACTTAAGCTACAAAAGCTAGAAAGATTTGATGGTGATATTAAGGCTACTTACATAGCTTAAATTGATTGACGGATTTTAAATATTAGAGACTTACATAAAACAATGGAATTCAACGCAACCAAAGAACTAATCGAGGACATTGCAGATGGCAAAATGGTTATTTTGCTTGATGATGAAGATAGAGAAAATGAGGGCGATCTAGTTTGTGCCGCTGAATTAATTGACGATAAAAAAATTAACTTCATGATTAGTAAAGCTAGAGGATTGGTCTGCCTGCCCCTCTCACCAGAGAAGTGTGACAAGCTTAACTTGCCCATGATGACTAATAATAATCGTGCAAAGCATGGCACTGGATTCACCGTATCGATTGAAGCAAAAGAAGGAATCACTACAGGGATTTCTGCGGTAGATAGAGCTCTTACCATTCAAGCTGCTGCAAATAAAGATGCAATAGCTAGTGACATTGTTCAGCCCGGTCATATTTTTCCATTGAGAGCCTCAGAAGGAGGTGTTTTAAGCAGAGCCGGGCATACAGAAGCAGCATGTGATTTATCTAGACTTGCTGGCTTGGAAGAAGCAGGGGTTATTTGCGAGATTATGAATGAAGATGGAACCATGGCAAGAAGAGATGACCTCTTAGAATTTGCAAAGAAATATGAAATGAAGATTGGTACCATCTCCGATTTAATCCAGTACAGAGCCTTAAAAGAGAAATCAGTAAAGTTTGAATATTCTAAAAATGTGGAAATCCAAGGAATATCATTTGAACTCTCTGCTTGGACAGATACTATTTTTAATAACCTTCATCTTGCATTTGTGAAAGGAGATATCGCTTCAGCAGATGCTCCATTGGTTAGGGTGCATGTTCCTAATACACTGCATGATCTTATTGGACTTGAAGAGTTTGGAGAAAGATTGGATATCCGAAAAGCGCTTGCAAGAATAGGCCAAGAGCCATGCGCTGTTCTTATTTTAATCGGCAATAACCAAGATCCAGAGGGAATTATTAATAACTTAAAAGGAACACAAACAACAATAGTCCCAGAAACCAAGACTGTTGGTATTGGATCTCAGATTTTAAAAGAGCTTGGTTTGAAAAAAATTAAATTGCTTGCTGCGCCTGTCAAGTATCCTTCACTGGGTGGTTTTGATCTTGAGATTATTGGTTTTGAGCAATGAGCGAAAATACCTTTACTCATAATTCGATCAATGTGAATCCCTTACACAAAATTACTATTGTGGCGGCTAGATGGAATGCTGAACTTGTTGATGATTTAGTTCATGCTGCCTCTGAGCATTTAACAAAAATTGGTTACAAGAATATAGAAACTATTTACGTTCCAGGATCTTGGGAATTAGTGCATGCCTCTCAAAAAGCTCTAGAAAAGAGTGATGGGGTCATTAGCTTTGGTGTAGTAATAAGAGGTGAGACTACTCACTATGAGCTGATTTCAGAATCAGTGGCACAAGGCCTGATGCAAGTAAGCATAGATGCAAAAAAACCTCTTGCGTTAGGTTTGATAGCTACAGAAGATTTTAATCAAGCGAAGAGAAGATGTGATCCATCTGAGTTAAATAAGGGCAAAGAAATTGCTCAGTCTCTTGCAGAGACCCTTTGAAAAGATCATGTCAAAAAATCTAGGTCAATACAAACAGGAACTGCAAACACGAGAATGTTTGGTCCAAGCAATTTATCAATATATTTTTAATGCGACGTCATTAAATTTACTGATTGAACAATTCCTCGCTGAAAATACCCCAAAAAAAATTAACGTCCCATATTTTAAACAACGCCTCAAAAATATTTTTGAGCAAGCCGATGACTTAAAAGAAATTACCAGGAACCTCAAAGATAATGAGGGTGAAAATCTTGAAATGATTGATGAAGCAGTTTTATGGCTAGGCATGGTTGAGATTCGAGCAAATGAATTACCTCATCCTGTAGTCATGGATGAATGCATTAGGTTATCTAAGAAATTTTCCAATCCTAATTCATTTAAATTTATTAATGCCAAACTAGACGAGTGGCTCAAAACGAATAAAGCAGACTGGCTCAAGAAGAGTAATTAACATATATTGGGCTTGACCAAGCTCGATGCTCTGCAGGCGAAGTGCACTCTTCTCTGTTCTCATTAACCCCTACCCTACATATTTCAGTTTTTATACATTTCCCATTTTCATCAAACTCACAACCCAATGGATCTGCTGATAGTGTTGGTGAAGGCTCCTCAATAGCACGAACATAGTAAACGGCGTCTCTTCGACCAATTGAGAATTGCTCATCTTCAAATGAGATTTGACAACTTTTACTGTTGCAAGGAAAGGTTTTCCAAACATCTGCTACTAGTCCTTCAACAGGCTCATTTTCAAATTGTTGAGGTAAGATTTTGATCACCTCAATTCTAGAAATAACTCTTCTTTCATTGCTTGGGTTATAACATTCTGAATTACATATCTTCTCAAGACGATCTTGAGTCAACCCATTATTACTATAGTCAGGACAACCAGGTTTTTGCTTGAGAGAACCTGCAGCTTTTACAGTAAATACAGGTGATTGATTGCTATTGACCTCTCCTCCCATTACTAGAGATTCAGACTGAATTTCTGCATCAAACCATAAAAGAATTCTCGGACCAGATGTTGCGTAAACTTCTTTTCTTTCTAAAGCATCCCAAATTGATTGTCTGTTCCTAGACGATGAGTGTGCCGCAACTAAACCCCCTGACATAAAGTATGCGCTCGCCCTTTCAGCATCTGTTGCAATATTTAAATCTAAGATACTGGTCAAGCCAGTATTCTCCAAATCAACAAAGGAAGGTTCTAATTTGCCCTTGGGACGTCTGAGTGAACTTAACTTTTCAAATAAGGGATCGCTGAAGCCATTAGCCTCAGTATTATAAAGTCGGTCAATTTCTTTATAACCTGTTCCAGGTCGAGCGCCGTGATTATCACTTGAACCAATAAACCCAAACTTAAAGCGTTTTGGATTTTGCTTATCAGTAAAATCACTTAAAGCTAAAACATACTGCGCTGAGCCTAGAGGTCTGTAGTTAAAAGATGGTAAAAAACAGTCATTGCATTGCCCGGCATTTAAGTAGTCATCCGGATCAGTTTCATTGACTGCTGCGTATCCTGTTGGACCCATTTGGGCGGCAAATAATTTTGTTTGGTCTACCAAATATTTACAAGTCTGTTCGTCCATCTCAGAACCTTCACACCTTTTGGCCATGATTTTGCCAGCTTGCTGACAAGTTGGCATAAAATTCTCAGTTGCCTCTGAACAAAAAATTTCACCAGAAGAATTTATGTTTGCATCATTCCATGTTCTATATTCTTCAGAGTTACCATGGCCTGAATAAATTTCAAATAAGAATTGGGAGTCGTCATCCTGAAAATCTTGTAGTTGTTTTTTCCAATCCGATGTCGGAGGGGTATAGAAGCCCCATGTTGTTCCGTGAGGAATAACCATGTAAGGAGTATCCCAATCTTTTAATTTCTGGAAAAGAATATTTGGATTAGTCGCCTCTTCATAACAATTTAATGGAAGATTTTTTGTGTTAACCCCCTCAGGACATATGGGCGTAGCTTGAATCTCTTCAAAGAATTTGTCGAACGCAAAAAATCTGCTTCTATTGTTAAAATCTAAAGTTGCGGGCAAAGCAGACATAGTCCAAGGCAATCCAAGCCTCATAACTAAGGGAGCCACTCCTCCTGAGCCAATTGCTCTTGGTGGAACGACAGAATCTTCTGTTTCTAAAAACATAACATTTTTGTGCCCATAGTGATTTTCAGGATTCGGATCAACTTGGGTCCATTCCCATCCTAAAAAACTAACCAAATCATCAGTACCCTCAGATAAATTATTGCACTGCTGAATACTCTCTTTCGTATCCAACCACTTTCTGGGTGTGCTTGCCTCTGCATGGTCGTTGATAGACCAGAAATCTAATGCTGAACAAAATCTTGCATAATCACAAGCATCTGCAATGGGAGATGCTCCTTTTCCATTCATAAAAGGCAAAGACCACATAAATGCATCGGTTGAGTAGGTTGTATGGACATGGAGATCGCCAAAAAGAATCTGTTTATCGTCCAGAACTTCTAGCTCAGATTTTACAAGATTCACTCTATTGGCTCGCTCTTCGACAACATTGCTTGGAAGAACTTTTCCTTCAATAACACCGGGGCCATCAAGACTCCCAAATATTTTTAGTACAGCTCCACCAAAGAAAATGAATACACTAAAAACTATAAGCAATAAAAGTGAGGCAAGAAGTTTTCTCATCGGTCTCCTAGAAAATGAGCTTAGGCTCTATAAATAGTCTGGTCTCTTGATGGTCCAACTGAAACTATTCCTACAGGACAATCCAAGACACCTTCTATAAATAGTATATAGTCCTGCGCTGCTTGAGGTAAATCATTAAAATCTCTTATGTTAGATGTTTCTTGCTCCCAACCAGGAAGCGTTTTATAAATTGGGTTTTGCTCCTCATCATAGTCAATGCACACTTGAATCTCTTCAAAGCCATCTAAAACATCTAATTTTGTAATACATAATGTCGTTACAGAGTTAATAAAAACAATAGTTTCCAGAGCTTTTAAGTCCAACCAACCACATCTTCTTGGGCGACCAGTTGTGGCACCAAATTCATGCCCAACCTTTGCAAGTTGATCAGCATTTGCATCAAATAGCTCAGTAGCAAATGGTCCTTCCCCAACTCTTGTTGTATAGGCTTTAGTAATACCAAGAATAGTATCGACATACTTTGGGCCAACTCCCAAACCAGTTGAGAGGCCACCGGCTGTTGTGCTAGAGGAAGTAACATAAGGATAGGTTCCATGATCAATGTCTAGCATTGAGCCTTGAGCACCTTCAAAAATAATTTTTTTATTCTCCTTGACCCAGCCTCTTAATAAGTCCTGAGTGCCAGAATGAAACTTCTGAAATAGACCCTGATGATTGCGGAGTTCGTCCATTACGTCCTCAAAAGGTATGGGCTCAGCATCATATAAATGAACTAAAATTTTATTATGGTAATCAACTAATTTTTCTAGCCTGCCCTGTAATTTATCAAGGTCTTGCAAATCTCCAAAACGAATTGCCCTTCTTGCCACTTTATCTTCATAGGCAGGACCAATTCCTCTTCCAGTAGTTCCAATTCCTTCTGATTTATCTCTAACCTGATCTATGGCTATGTGAGTTGGAAGAATCAAGGCGCAGTCATCGCTTACATAAAAACGGTCCAGTAAAATTAATCCCGCTATCTTCGAGTTCAGTGATTTCTTTTTGTAGAGCGGGCAATGACAAGACAAGGCCATTACCAAGAACACAATGAACAAAAGGGTGAAGAATACCGGATGGAACTAAATGAAGAACTTTTTGCTCACCATCAACCTTTAATGTATGACCAGCGTTATGTCCGCCCTGAAACCGGCAGACTGCTTCAGAATTTTCTGCCAAAGCATCAACAATCTTCCCCTTACCTTCATCCCCCCATTGCAAACCAAGAATAAGGGTATTTTTGCTCATCTAGACTAAGGTTTGGTGCCGTTGGATTTATTAAGATATTTAAAGAAATCAGATTTTGGATCAATCAACAAAATGTCAGATTTATTATTAAATGTTGCTCCATAACCCCTGAGACTTCTAGTGAATTCATAAAATTCTGGATCTCTAGAAAATGACTCAGCATAAATTGCTGCAGCAGTAGCATCACCCTCACCTCTTACCTCTTCAGCTTCTTTGTATGCTTCTGCAAGAAGAATAACTCTTTCTTTATCTGCTGTGGAGCGAATCTCATTAGACAGCTCATTACCTTCTGCTCGAAGCTCTTCAGCCAATCGATTTCTTTCTGAGCGCATTCTTTCGTATACAGAGTTACTTAGCTCTGGCGGTAAATCAATTCGTTTTACCCTGAAGTCGATGACCTCGATTCCAAGATCAGACACTGAGTTACCTAAGTTATCTCTCATGTCTTTCATGAGTCCATCTCGCTCTCCAGATACCAGTTCGGTCACAGTCCTGCGTCCAAATTGATTTTTAAGTTCGAAAGCTGTTCTTTGACCCAGTAAATTATTGAGGTTAATGAAACTTCCGCTGGTTGCATCATAGAAAGTTCTAACGTCAGTAATTCTATATTTTACAAAAGAATCAACGATTAAATACTTACTCTCTACAGTTAAAATCCTATTAGGCTCTTCATCTAAAGTTTGAAGTCTAGAGTCAAATTTTTTAACATTCTGGACGATTGGTAATTTAAAATTCAGACCAGTGGGCAAATCAGATTTAATTGCTTCTCCAAACTGGAACACTATCCCATCCTCTTTCTCATCAATAACAAATAGGCTGTTTAGGCCCATGGCTATAATAAGACCGGCTAAAACTAAGAGATTTATACCTTTATTCATTAGTCATCCTCCTGTGATCTATTCTGCTCGATAATCTTATCGATAGGTAAATACATTAAATTATTACCCCCCTCAACATCGACCATTATTTTTGTAGAATTGCTGTACAGCGTTTGCATGGCATCTAGGTACAGACGATCTCGAGTAACTTTTGGAGCTTTCTGATATTCAAAAAGTAGCTTATCAAATCTTGCAACTTCTCCCTCTGCATTAGCAACCACTTCTTCTCGATAAGCTTCTGCAGCCTGTATTCTTGCAAATGCCCGACCTCTTGCCTCTGGAACAATAGACAAACCATATCTTTCCGCTTCATTTTGCAATTTAACCTTATCTTCTCTAGCGGCAACTACATCATCAAATGATGCTTTTACTGCTGAAGGAGGATCTGTTTTTTCAATGTTCACCTGTTGAACGACTAGGCCAGTTTGATAAAGGTCTAGGTAACTTTGCAGTCTAGCATCAACATCTTGAGCAATCGTTTCACGACCAGTAGTTAAAGTTTCCTCTAATGTATTATCACCAACGACATGTCGCAATGAGCTTTCTGTAGCTTCTCTTAAACTGCTCTCTGGATCTTTAACACTTAAAACAAAATCTTTTAAATTTTTAATTCTGTACTGCACAGAAACAGTCACATCAACTAAATTCTCGTCTTTTGTGAGCATATTCGCTGTTTGTGAATATCTTCTTGTAAGGGCAACATTTTCAACATACTTTTCATCAACACCAGCAATCATGAAGTTTAATCCCTCGCCTGTTTCTTCGTGATATTCACCAAACCTTAATATAACTGCTCTTTCTGGAGAATCTAACTGATAAACACACATACTCGCGTAAATGACTAGCAAACCAAAAAAACCATAAAGAAAAGTTTTTTTAGTAGGGAAGCTCATTCCATTATTTCCAGAAGATCCATTTGAGCCAGAAGAAGTCTGCTTGCTAAACATCACTGAAAACTTTTTAATTAAGTCATCGAAAGAAATGTCATCTTGATTTTTTCTACCCCAAGGGTCTTGATCGTTTTGATTGTCTGAGTTCACAAAAGTACCTTTAATAATAAAGTTTAATTATAAATACATTTTGGGGGTAAATCCTCACAATTAAAGGGTTCAGGCAAAATTAAGTTGTTTTTTTAAATGTTTTGTTGCCTGATCAAACTCATCGACATCATAAGTTTGCAAGTTCTCCCAACCTCTAATCCAGGTACATTGACGTTTTGCTAGTTGACGGGTTGCATAAAGTGATTTTTCAAATAAATCATCCTCACTCAACTCTCCATTTATAACCATTAAAGCTTGTCTATAATTCACTGCTTTCATTGCAGGGTGATCCGATGATAAATCATACTTTTTAGTCAGTTCTTGAACCTCTTCGAGCAGACCACCTGCAATCAATTCATGCTGACGATTTTCAATTCGATTGTGCAAAAGAGCTCTCTCCATCGGAAAAATACCATATTGATGCAAGGTATATTTATCAGCCAAAGGGGCAGAAGTTAATTCATTTTTATTACTTTGAGGATCTGAAGAGGAGAGGTGAATAATTTCCAGGGCTCTTATAATTCTTTGCGTGTCTTGCGGCTTTATTGAACTGGCTATTTCTTTATCAAGAGTACATAGCTCATTGTGAAGTGAGGTGATGCCCTCATCCTGAATTCGCATCTCTAATTCAGCCCTAAAATTTGAATCCGCAGAAGGCAAAACACTCATTCCTTTTTTTAGAACATTAAAATACATCATACTTCCACCAACCAACAAGGGGCAGTTATTGCGACTGTGAATATCTTCAATCAATTGATGTGTTGAATGACAGAAATCAGCAACTGAAAAAATTTGATCCAGCTCTATTTCGTCAACAAGATGATGGGGGTGTTTTGCTAAAATAGCTTTGGTTGGCTTTGCTGATCCTATATCGCATCCTTGATAAACCATCACCGAGTCAACACTGATGATCTCAATTCGATTAAATAGCTTCTGCCATGCGATAGCCCAATCTGTTTTACCAGAGGCCGTTGGGCCTAAAAGAAAAATAACTGGAGGTTTTAATGGTTTCAATAAAGAGACCTAAATCGCGTCTTGATCAACCTCACCCGTTCGGATGCGAATGACTTTTTCTAGAGAGGAGATAAAAATCTTACCATCACCGATTTTACCGGTGCTGGCACTTTTTGTGATTGCGTCAATTACCGCATCTGATTGATCGGTTGAAACCGCAATTTCAATTTTTATCTTAGGCAAAAAATCAATGACATATTCAGCGCCTCGATAAAGTTCTGTATGGCCTTTTTGTCTGCCAAAACCCTTGACCTCTGTAATAGTCATCCCTGTAATTCCAATTGAGTCTAAAGATTGGCGAACTTCCTCAAGCTTAAATGGTTTGATAATAGCTGTAATAAGTTTCAATGCTCTTCTCCTAATCTATTAAGTATATAAGAGACTTGGGTTTCTGTTGAGCCTTGATTCAGAGACACAACCTCTTCAGCATTCTTTGAAAGCCTAGATCTAAGATTTTCATCCTCTAGCAGAGATTGCATAGCTTCATATAATTCATTTTTATTACGAACCAATAAACATGCATCTTGATTGATGAAGTTTGCAGTGATCTCCTCAAAATTAAAGGTATGCTCTCCAACGATAATAGGGGTTCCTAAGACAGCGGGCTCAATTAAATTATGTCCTCCTCGGGGAACCAAGCTACCTCCAACAAATGCTAGATCTGCTCCTTTGTAAAAATCTGGTAATAATCCAATGCTATCGATCACACATACTTCATAGTCTTCTTGGCTCAACTCAGAATAAAGTTGAGTCTTAAAGTTCATTTGAGTAGCCAAAGATAGCACTTCTCTGGCTCTGTCTGGATGTCTTGGGCAAATAAATAACTTGTGAGAGTATTTAACCCCGATCTCTTTAAAGGCTTGAAGCAATATTTCTTCTTCTCCCTCATGAGTGCTTGCACCTAAAACAAATTTCGGTAAATCTAAATTCTTAGGATTCAATCCTGGGGCATCAAATTTTACAGATCCTGCAATAGCAATTTTCTCTTTTTCTACCCCTAATTGCATGAATCTTTCTTGATGTTGAGAGGTTTGAACAAATACAAAATCTATCATTCCAACAATTCCTCTCACCAGCCACGAGACTTTTGAGTAAGCGTTAAATGATTGTGCGCTTAGGCGGCCATTGACTAAAAAAATAGGAATGTGTAGTTTCTTGGCTTGCGAAATCATTGCTGGCCATATTTCAGTTTCAAAAATTAATAGTGCTGCTGGTTGATGGAAATCTAAAAATCTACGAATAAAAATATTTAAATCCCATGGAGCATAATTAATTGCAAGAGTATCTTTGTATATCGCTTGCGCCTTTCTAAAACCAGTTGGGGTTGTGGTGGTTAAAACGACATCGTGAGTCTTTAACAATAGCTTAATAACATTCTGAGATCCTATAACCTCTCCTAAACTTACAGCATGAAACCAGATAATTTTTTTCTTCTGACGATTAACCTTAGTTAAATTTCTGCCATATCTTTGAGATAAATAAGCTCTGTACCCTGTGTCACTATAACTTTTTAGGAGTATCCGTAACTGGAACATAGGTATCAGCAATAGAATCAGTAGATTATAGATTGCAAGCTTCATAGCATAGGTATATTTAATTTAATGTAATAATACATCCTTTAATTTTTAAGTACCTATAATTTTGATGCAAGTAATAATTACCATATGGAAAGGGATCTGCCTACTTCCAGTTGCGTGGCAAAAAATATTTGGGCAGGTACTTGGCAGTCTCTTGCTTGTTATCGCAAGTAAAAGAAAGAGAATTGCGCAAATGAATATTCAAACATGCTTTCCTTTACTTACCTCCCAAGAGCAACAAAAACTGATACATCAGAATTTTAAATTCTTAGGAGCATCTATCTTTCAAACTGGTTCTGCATGGTTTTGGTCAGATGTAAAAATTCAAAAACATGTGGAATATGAGATAAAGGGATTGGAGCTATTAAATAATACAGAGACACAATCTGGAAATTTAGTGTTATTCAAACATTCTCAGCACTTAGAACTTGATGCAAGATTATTAGGTTTAAATGCTGAAATTTATGGAGTAGGCAGGTCTCATAATTCACCCATAATGAATAACCTACAGACTCAGGGAAGGCTTTCAAGCATTCAAGCAACTGCTGATAAAAATAATCCCAGAGAGTTTCTTGCATGGCTGAAAAAAGGGAAAAATGTTCTCTACGCCATTGATCAAGATTATGGCTGGGAAAACTCTATTGAACTCTCCTTTTTCAAAAATCCAGCAGCAACTATTACCACAACAAGAAAAATTATTGATATCACTCAATGCAATTTACTATTTGTTAATTCATACTTTGCAAAGGAAAAATTAGTACTTGAGCTAGAGTCAATAAATCATGATGATCTTGATTCAATGGAGCTAGCGCAAAAAATAAATGATCTGATGGAGCAAAAAATTACACTCCATCCTGAGGAATATCTTTGGTCTCATAGAAGATTTAAATCAACGTTAGGAAAAAATTTTTATAAATAAGAGGGGCATATGGATTTTGATAAATTAAATGATCTGAAGGGCTTCATGCCTCAGCATGAAGGTAAGGCACTGACAAAATGGGCGGAACAATTTTCAGCTAAGGGCCCTGCCCTTGAAATTGGAACATTTGGAGGTAAATCTAGCCTTTATATTGCTGCAGGATCGTCCATCAATGAGCAGTTAGTTTTTACAATTGATCATCATCAAGGCTCAGAAGAGCATCAAACTGGAGAAGAATATTTTGATCCTGATATTTTTGATGCTGCTTTAGGGCGAGTGAATACTGTTCCTTTAATGCAGTCGAATCTTAGTCAGTTTGAAGAAAGTAGGTATGTTGTCCCCATGATCGCAAATGCAAATGCATTAGCACCCATCTGGTCAATGCAATTAGGCTTGCTGTTTATTGATGGCAGTCATACGGAAATTTCAGCACAAAATGATTATGCGAATTGGAATACTAAAATTGCTACTGGGGGTGCTCTAGTGATTCATGATATTTATGAAAACCCTGAAGAAGGTGGGCAAGCTCCATTTTTAATCTATCAAAAAGCTCTAGAAGACGGTTTTGCTCTTTATGAAAGAGTAGACACAATAGCCTGCTTAATTAAGAGCTAAACTGCTTTCTAAGAAAAAGGTTTGAAGCTTTCGTGAGGGTATTATTGGCATCTGCAGCCAGTATCAAGGCTCCAGAAGTCCAGCTTGGTTGTTCTTCTGGCCAGTAGATCTTTTCTTCTAGCTGCCACCCCATATAAGGGACACTGCTTTCATCAACAATAGCTGCAGCGTTTAATAATAGTTCTTGCGCATTTTTTTCATGGCCAATTTTTTTAAATGCAATTGAGCATTCGCAAGTCTCAGCAACTGTTACCCAGGGCTCATCTGCAACACATTTGATACCAACGCCAGGTATCCAAAAAATATCAGTAATTTTATTTAAAAGTCTTGCAAAATTATCTTTTGAATTGGCTCCAGATAAAATTGGATAGTACCAATCCATTGAGAATCTACTCCTATCTTTTTTTAAATCAAAGATGCCTTTTGGATTTTCAATGGCATTAAGTAGATTGGAATGAGCGTTTAGCAGGGTGGACTTAAAATCTGATTTATTTAATATCTCACAGATTGCTATTGAGCATTCAATGCTCTTAGCAATCGAACTGCATCCTGTCAGAAGATAGTCCTCATCAACAACACCTAATTCATCTACATTCCATGCAATGGCACCATTACTGTGTTGCAAGGAAAGAGCAAACACCATCCCCTTCTCAATGGAGCTCCAGAAATTCTCTAAAATACTGAGGTCATTTGTTAATAAATAATTTTGCCAAACAGCAACTGCTATGTAGGTAGAAAAATTAGATTGTTTATTTTTTTCTATGGCTTCGTTACCTTGATAAAGGTTGTACCAACTTCCATCTTCATTTTGATTATCCTTCATCCATTGCAATCCCAGCATAGCCTCATGATTAAAACCAAGTGTCGCTAAGCCCATGACAGCTTCTAGGTGATCCCATGGATCATGAGACCCATCTTGATTCGATGGAATAGCACCAGATTTAAGCTGGAGATTAGAAATAAAACTACCTAAATGCTTCATGCCAGCAAGCGCAGTTGTATCAATTTTTGAGGTGTGAGGAAAAGTCATTATTTTTTTTGAAAATAAAAAGCTATGCTCTTTCCAAAAATAGGATTCATAAAATTTTCTATTTTTTGGAGCCAAGATGGGTTTTGTAGAATTTGATATTCCAACAATTTCTTATATTGCTTAACCAGCCAATTTGATTCTTGAGTTTTCCAAACAAGGCATCTTAACCACCAATAAGCGCTGTGCAGACCATGAAACCGTTCAGACTTTTCATATTCAAATCCATGGTCAGTGATCTCGGCAATCACCTGATTTTTCTTAAAGATCCTGACATGTCCGCCTGGCATATTTTGATAGCCTCTTGAAAGAATCCAACATATTTTTTCGGGCCAAAAAGAAGGAACACTGGGCAGAAACTTACCGCCAGGCTTTAGCACTCTATGAATTTCATCTAACGCAAGATGATAATCATCCAAGTGCTCTAAAACCTCAGAACAAAAAATTAAATCAAAGCTATTGTCTTCGAATGGAAGCTTATAAACTGAACCTTGGACAAATATTGTGGATCCTAGATTTAATTCTTGAAAAAAATCTAGTCCGTCTTTGCAAATATCTAAAGAGGGAATATGTTGATCGTAACCAATACAGTATGCGTGCTTAAATGCTTGAAGTGAGCCGAAGATATGTCTTCCCTCGCCACATCCCACATCTAATATTTTTGCTCCTGATGGAAGATCGATATTATTGAAATTAAAAGTTAGCATTTAAAATCATTAATGGTTTTATAAAGCAATTCTTCGTATGCATGGCCAATCTTAGTCCAATTAAAATTCTCTATTATATGCTCTCTGCCCAACTCTGCCTGAATTTTGTATTTTTGAGGGCTTTGAAAAATATTTTTTATGCCTAGGTAAATTGCTTCTGCATCTTCAGCTGGAATCAGCTGAGCAAATGAACCAGTGATTTCAGGAATTGAAGCTACATTAGTTGCTACTAATGGAGTTGCACAAGCCATCGCCTCTCCGACAGGAAACCCAAACCCTTCGTATAACGAGCTAACAACTGCAACTGAACTGTTGGCATACTCATGTGTAATTTCTTCCTTGGTAAGATTTGTTTTAAAAGATACCTGCTCTTCTAGCTTCAATTTCTTGATAAGTCTTTCTGTATGGCCTTCAGCTCTAGGGCTGCCTATGACGGTTAAATTTATATCTGGATATTCAGATTTTAATCTGGCAATTGCATGTAATGAAAAATCTAAACCCTTCAATGGCACATCTGCACTTGCCGTAGTAATGACACCATTAGCTCTAGGCACTATATTCGGTAGAGGGCAAAAGATATTAAAGTCAATTCCATTAGGGATAACTTGAATATTTTGCATGGGAACTTTGAAGTCATGATGAATATCTTGTTTAGAATTTAAGGATGGAGTCACTACAACCTTTATTTGCTTGGCAACTTTTTTTTGCATTTTCAAAAAAGAGAACCACCTCATCTTTGAAAGGCGCTGCACTAGGCCTCTTGCAAACTTCAGATCATAAAAATAATCTTTTGAGATTGGATGGTGCATGATTTCAATAAGAGGTTTAGATTTCTGGATATCAATCATCCCAAAACTGATAGATTGATTATCTATTACAGCGTCATAATTCTTATCAGATAAAAATATTTTCGCCCTATTCCCAAATGTTTGAAGCTCAGGGAAGCCTCCCATCAAGGTTGAACTAAATTCATACCAATCATCCAGAGATTTATTCTTTGTATGAAAAAAAATTTTTAAGCGCTCTCGAAACTTAAATGTGCTAAAAAGATTTAGGCCTGGAAGTTTGATTAATTCATATCAGCAATTAACTCTGGATATGGTGGCCCAGAAATAACATCAACATTATGACCAATGTTATTAAGTGCTTTTGACAACTCATAAACATATATTCCTTGGCCTCCTCCAAATGGCGCACTTCGATAACTCAAGATCGCAATTTTTAGAGGCTTCTTCAATTTTCTTTAAATTTTTTACAAGCAGGTAAGCCAATCAGTATAATTTGCGTCTTTCCCACAAACTATCTCAGAATATTTAGACTGAAGCATTTCGGTAACTGGACCTCTTAAACCTTGACCAATGGCCGAGTGATCCAAAGTTGTAATTGGGGTTATTTCTACCGCAGTTCCCGAAAAAAAAGCTTCGTCTGCATTTACCAAATCATCAAACAGTAAATCCTTTTCTTCAACTTCAACGCCAAGATTCTGAGCCATCGTAATAACACTCTGACGAGTGATTCCATTCAAACAAAAGTCTATCTTGGGAGTTAGTAACTTGGAGTCTTTAACTATAAATAGATTTTCTCCACTACCCTCAGAAATAAATCCATTTTTATCAAGCAAGATTGCCTCATCGGCATTTTTTGCAAGCGCATCATGAAGAGCCATAATTGAATTAATATAAGTGCCTATAATTTTATTGTTTGAATAAAGCGGATTGTCATATTGTTGATATGGGGATTTAATGACTGAAATACCTTTTTTCTTCGCTTCTGGATCCATGTATGACGGCCATTCCCAGCAAGCAACAGCAACATTGACAGATACCAAATCCTTTAGCTCGCAAGCCCATAGATTCACTGCCCAAAAAAACAATAGGCCTAATGTATCCTTCCTTGAGATTATTTTTTGTCATAGCTTCTTTTTGCACTGCTTCTAGCTCTTCTATGGAATATGGAATAGTAATATTAATTTTATCTGCCGCGTCAAATAGTCGCTCTGTATGATCTCGCTAGTCTAAAGATAGCGCCGCCAGTTTCAGTTTCATATGCTCTTACGCCCTCGAATGCTCCAAGACCATAATGCAATGTATGAGATAAAAGATGGATATTAGTATCATTAAATGGCTGAAAAGCTCCATTTAGCCAAATATATTTTGCGTCAGTATTTAGAAACATGTTGTGTATGGTTTTAAGTCTCAGTTATTATGACAAATACACTTCTATAAAGAAATCTAAATTGGCATGATTGATCAATCTATTTTTAGAGAATATGACATTCGCGGCACTGTACCAGAGCAACTAAATACTGGTTCCATTGATTTAATTGCTAACGCTATTGCTGCTAAATGTCATGATGAGGGCGTCACCGAACTCGCATTAGGCAGGGACGGTAGATTATCGGGCGCCGATATCATGAGTAATCTTTCTTCCTCCCTTCAAAGCCGAGGTATTAACATAGTAAATATTGGGCTAGTTACTAGCCCACTACTGTATTTTGCTGCAAAAAAAATTGACTCAAAATCTGGCGTTATGATAACGGGAAGTCATAACCCTAAAAATTATAATGGGTTTAAGGTGGTAATTAATGATTCTCCTGTTTCTGGGTTAGAGCTGCTAAATTTTATTCATAGCGAGCTATCAGATATAGAAATAGCTACCCAAGAAATACATCAAACTGATTTGATGAGTAGCTATATTGAAGAAGTATGTGCTCAAGCTTCATGCTCAAAAAAAATGAAAGTTGTAGTTGATTGTGGAAATGGATCAGCTGGAGAAATTGCACCCAAGCTTATGAGAGCTTTGGGTCACGAAGTGATTGAATTATTTTGTGAAATTGATGGGAACTTTCCAAATCATCATCCTGACCCTGGGAAGCCTGAAAACTTAGTTGATTTAATTGAAGCTGTGCATCAATCTAACGCTGATTTAGGCATAGCATTTGATGGGGATGGAGATAGGCTAGGTGTGGTCTCAAACCTTGGAGAAATCATTTTTCCTGATCAACTCTTGATGATTTTTGCTCAAGATGTGCTCTCAAGGAACAAAGGAGCTCAAATAATCTTCGATGTAAAATGCTCTAATTTACTTGCCAAGACTATTGAGGAGGCAGGAGGCGAAGCCCTACATGTCTGCAACTGGTCATTTTCATATTAAAAATGCATTAAAAAAATCTGGTGCGCCGCTTGCAGGAGAAATGAGTGGACATATTTTTTTTAATGACAAATGGCATGGATTTGATGATGGCCATTATTCTGCTTTTAGACTCATAGAAATTATTGCTCAGATGAATGAAAATCTGTCGTCAATTTTTGGCAATCTTCCAAAAGCATTCTCAACGCCAGAAATAAATATTGAAGTTGAGGAAAGTCAGAAATTCAAGATTGTTAATGAGTTTATAGAAAACGCAAAATTTTTAGAAGGTAAAAAAATTACTATTGATGGTTTAAGGGTTGATTTTAAAGATGGCTGGGGCCTGTTAAGGGCATCTAATACAACACCAAAATTAGTTTTAAGGTTTGAAGCTCGAAACATCTGAGCGATTGGATGAAATCCAAAAATTATTCTTAGATCAATTAAAACAGATTGATGAATCAATTGAGATTAAGCTAAGCTAAAGGTATGTCTAAAGATAGAAAACAAATTATTCTGCAAAGCTTGGCCAAGCTCCTAGAAGAAAGAGATGCAACCAAAGTTACAACAGCAAGCCTTGCAAAAGAAAGTGGCATTACCGAAGCAGCACTTTATCGGCATTTTCCAAGCAAACGATCAATTTTTTTAGAGCTATTTACCTTCTGTGATGAAACTATTTTTCAAAAGGTTGGAGAAATAAAAAAAGAAGCGAGTATTGAGCCGGACGAAAAAATTAGACTAATATTTTTCTTTTTTATTATATTTCTTGAAAAAAATAAAGGTTTTGCAAGAATTTTATCAAGAGAAGCATTGGGGCCAAATGAAAAGAATGTCATAGATGCGGTGAATCAATTTTACGAAAGGTTGGAGCTTGCGATGAAGCAAATATTAGCATCTCAAAAGGAACGTATTCAATTAACTCCTGGCATTAGCTCTCATTTAATTACCTCTACAATTGAAGGAATTATCTCAAGATTTATTAGGAATGGTTTTAAAGAGATGCCTAGTGGGTATATAGAGAATTATTGGTCTTTGCTTTCGCGGAGCCTTTTTAAAAATTAATTAGGGTCTTGTTGAAGCAATTCAAAATAAGAGTTTTGATCTAGCTGCTCTGCTTGCTTTCCAGTGTCCTTGTTCACTTTGATATACGAAAGCCCGGGAGGAGTTCTCCATGGATCCTGGGGCAATTCTTTCAAACCCACTTTCATAAAATCTACCCAAATTGGCAAGGCAATGGATGAACCAAATTCATTATCTCCCAAGGAAGAAAAATCATCCGTGCCCACCCAAACTGTGGCTGATAAATCTCTATGAAAACCAGAGAACCAGGTGCTAATTGCATCATTGGTTGTCCCTGTTTTTCCTGCAATATCCGAACGATTCAATATCTTTGTTTTTCTGCCATTGCTGCCTCTCTGAATGGCCTCTCTCAAAATATCTTTAGTAATAAAGGCAATTTTAGTATCGATTGATGTATTTTTCTTGTTAAGCTTTGGCAACAAATCAAAGGGTTGAATTTCATCGATTAACTCCTCAGTAAACCAAGGAAATCCATCCAGCGATTTAGTATCATCTAATTCTGGTTGAGCATGAGGATGCTGAAAAATAATATTGTTGTCTCTATCAATAATCTTTTCAATAAAATACAAATTTTTACCCTCTCCTGAATTTGCTAAAAAATTATATGCTCTAATCATTTCAGCTGGAGAAAAGCTTGAAGACCCTAATGCAAGAGATAAATCCGGAGCCAGCCGTGATTTAGGAAATCCAAAGTTTTCAAGAAAAATATGCGCCTTATCAATGCCGAGCTCTCTTAAGAGTTTTATGGACACAATATTGACCGACTGAACAAGCGCTTCTCGTAACCTAATTGGGCCATAAAACTTTCCGGTGTAATTTTCAGGACGCCATGCACTTTCTAAATTTTGATCTTCAAAAATAATTGGAGCATCGTTAATAGTATCTGAAGCTTTATAGCCGTTCGCTATAGCTGCTGAGTATATGAAAGGTTTAAAGCTTGACCCAGCCTGGGGGAATGATTGATTCACCCTATCAAAATTACTCTTTGAAAAATTAAACCCACCTTGATAAGCAAGAATCGCTCCGGTTGATGGGTTGGAGGCTACAAATGCTACTTCTGCTTCAGGCAATTGGTCTAATGTTTTCCCTGACACAGAATCTTGGAGATAAATTAAGTCTCCTATTTTTAAAATATCATAAAAATTTTGAGGTTTTGGTCCAAATGAATTAATCGTAATTCTTCTTCGAGCCCATTGATAATTATCTGACCAAATTAAAGTTTGCAAAGTAAAATCATCGCCTAAATAAATTACTCTTTCGGGTTTAATGTCTACAACAATTGCCTTCAAGTGAGAGTCTAGATTCGTGGATTGACTAAATATTTCTCTAAGAATTGAAATTAGTGACTGTTTCATGCCTAAAGCATCGAGCTCAGAATACTCTTGCTGCAATATATTAAGATTCCCTCGAGCTAATTGGTTGAAGAGTTGCGGGTCTAACTGAGCAGAGTAATTGAGTGGCTTTCTCCAGCCATGCCTTTTGTCATAATCAAATAAATTTTTTTGTGCACTCTTAATTGCAGCTCTTTGAAGTGGAGACTGGATTGTAGTAAAAACAGATAGGCCATCTGTGTATGCAGATAAGCCGTATCTACTAATAATTTTTTGTCGAGCCAGCTCTGCAATATACCTCCCATCAAGATCAAACAAAGAATCTGATTTTGCAATCAAAATAGGTTCATCAATTGCAAGAAGATACTGCGCCTTTCCTATATAACCAAGCTTATACATTCTGCCCAAAATCCAATTTCTTCGAACGGTTGATCGCTCCGGTGACCGTATGGGATTTATTCTTGAGGGCAACTGCGCAGATGAAGCAATCAAGGCTGACTCCGCTAAAGAGAGTTCCTCGATCGATTTTGCAAAATATTTATCGGCTGCAGCTTCAACGCCATATGCTCTATTTCCAAGAAATATTGTATTTAAATACAAGGAAAATATTTCTTCTTTTGATGCCATGCTTTCAAGCTCGAAGGCTAAGTATATTTCTTTAATCTTGCGAAGAATTTTTTGATCCCTAGACAATAAATAGCCCCTCACGACCTGCATAGTAATAGTCCCACCGCCACTCACAATTTCTCCAGATTTCAGTAGCTGAAAAAATGCCCTAGCAAAAGATAAGACTCGGATTCCATTGTGCTCAAAAAACTGATCATCTTCAGCGGCTAAAAATGCATTTTTTAAGTTTATGGGAATATCTTGATATTCAATTGTTCTTCTTTTTTGCTCTCCAAATTCCCCAATTAATACTCCATCTTCTGAAAATATTTTAAGAGGAACCTGCAAGGCATTCTCGTTTACTAAATTTATTTCTGGAAGATTTGGTTTTAAAATAATATACCCAGAAGAAATGACCAGAATAGAAGCCACGGCAGCTAATAATGCAAGAGACAGCATCCATTGAAAAAGCTTAATTAGCATGAGGCAAGAAAAAATAATTCACTATTTTAATAATTAAATTTTTGGATTTAATAATAAGAATTATTTTAACCCTTTAAATGGTAGAATCTGAATTCTAAAATACTAACCATGAATATATTTATTGTCGGCCCTATGGGCTCAGGAAAAACTACTGTTGGAAAAATTGTAGCTAATGAGCTATTCCTAGAGTTTTTTGATACAGATGCAACGATTGAAGAGAAGACTGGTGTGACTATTGACTGGATCTTTGATATAGAAGGAGAGGCAGGATTTAGAAAACGAGAAACCTTGGTGCTTAAAGAGTTGGTATCATCCAACTCAATTGTACTAGCTACCGGTGGCGGCATTGTTATCGAGCCTGAGAACAGGGAATTACTAGCGTCCAGAGGCACCGTTTTTTACCTTCATACCCCGCTCGAGACTCAAATAAGTAGAACGTCCAAAGATAAAGACAGGCCGCTTCTTAAGGGTCAGGATCCTGCAAAAGTACTTGCAGATCTTCAGGAATCTAGACAAGTATTTTATCAAGAAGTTTCTGATCATATAATTAATACAGAAAATAAAAGCGGCTCAGACGTAGCAAATGAAATAGTCAAACTAGTGAAGAACTATGGCTAGGGAGCTACTTGCAGGTCAAAAAAATAGTCAATACAAAATTATTATTGGCAAAAACTCGATTTCACAAAAAAATATATCCTCTTTTGCGAAGGGTCATAAAAAACTGTTGATCATTTCAGATACTGGCGTGCCTAAGGATATTATTCAGAATATTGTCTCCCTATCTAAATTAAAATCTAAAGTATTTACTGTAATTTTAGATCAAGGAGAACAAGCAAAATCTCTAGCAAATTTTCAAAGAATTATTAACTTTTTAATTGATCAATAATTTTGATAGGTCAGATGGAATTATTGCTATTGGTGGAGGTGTTGTTGGTGATATTTCTGGTTTTGTGGCTTCAGCATACTTAAGAGGTATTTCATTCATTCAGATTCCTACGACACTATTAGCTCAGGTTGATTCATCCGTTGGGGGCAAAACTGCCATAAATATTCCTGCTGGAAAGAATCTTGTCGGCGCGTTTTATAATCCTAGCGGAGTGATTATAGATACAACTGTTTTAAGCTCGCTTTCCGCTCGGCAACTCAATGCGGGACTGGCAGAAGTTATAAAGTATGGATTTATTCAAAACAAATATTTACTGTCTTTATTATCTAAACATACTGATAAAATTTTGGATCGAGAGCATAAAATAATTGAAGAAATTATTTTTGAATCAATTAAAACTAAAGCGAAAATAGTTACCAAGGATGAAAAAGAAACTGGCATGAGGGCCTTATTGAATTTTGGCCATACATTTGGTCATGCTATTGAAGCCAGTGGAAAATACAAAAAAATTCTTCATGGAGAGGCGGTAGCAAAAGGCATGCTGATCGCAAGTAAAATTTCTTTATTAGAAGGCTTGCTCACAAAGAGAGAGGCAGCAAAAATAAACGATTTATTATTGGCTTATAATTTTGATCTCGACCTTTCAGGATATAAATATTCAGATTTAAAACCCTTTATTTTTAGAGACAAAAAAGTACAGAAAGGAAAATTGAATTTAGTTTTATTAAAGGGAATTTCTAATGGGATTGTTACAAGCACATTTGATATAAAAAATTTGCCGCGTTCAATGCTCTAAAAATCTAGGCTGCATTTGCTGTTGTAGCCTTTAATAAGTCTTGGATATTTAAAGCAGCAGGCGACACTAACCAGAATGACGGCGAGTATCTATCAAATTCATCAAGAATAGTTTTCGCTCTCTGGCTTTTTGTTTCTTTAATATGTCGAGATAATATCTGCTTCAAAAATTTTCGATGGGACTCCATATCTTCGCTGACTATTCTATCTAAATTTACTAAGCTTCGATTGCATTGATCAAAGAACCTTCTATTAGTGTCTAATACATAGGCAAAACCTCCCGTCATACCAGCGCCAAAATTTGAACCTACCGCTCCCAGAACTGTTACATGACCACCTGTCATGTATTCGCAACAATGATCACCAGAACCTTCAATTACAGCAGATGCACCTGAATTTCTAACAGCAAATCTCTCTCCAACAGTTCCTCCAACATACAGCTCACCTCCGGTTGCGCCATACAATGCAGTGTTTCCCGCTAGAACTGTTGGCGAAGTTTGAGAGGCATATTGCGATGAATTAGAAATAACTATTTTACCGCCGTTCATGCCCTTCCCAACATAATCATTGGCATCACCTTGCAAAATGAGATTCAATCCATTGGCATTCCATGCTCCAAAACTTTGACCTGCAGAGCCCTGAAAATTTAAAGTCTGTTTTTGTGTCACTCCTTTTTCGCCGTAAGTTGATGCAATAAAGCCTGAAGCTTGAGCTCCCACAGATCGGTCGCGATTAGAAATATTATAAGAGAAGTTAGATTGCTTATTTTGTATAATAGGGTTTTTTAAGTCGTGCATTATCTGCTTATTTAATGCTGCGCGATCCCAAGGATCATTTGATTTAGTGGTACAAAAATGAGGTGACTGGGACTTCTTATTTGTATACAGAATTGCAGAAATATCTATATTTTCTGTTCTTGAATCCAGCTGTGAAATATCTTTGAGATATTGGGTTTGCCCTATTATCTCCTCAAGACTGGAAACTCCTAACTCGCTCAAAATTTGACTGACTTCATTCGCGATAAAGTTAAAGTAATTTACTACTTTTTCTTTTTCGCCAACATAATGATGATCAATAATATCTCTGCGCTGGGTGGCAACTCCAGTAGCGCAATTATTAAGATGGCAAATTCGAAGATACTTACAGCCCATAGCAATCATTGGGCCAGTACCAAATCCAAAAGATTCTGCACCTAAAATTGCTGCTTTAATTACATCGAGCCCTGTTTTAAGGCCTCCATCTGCTTGTAATCTTACTTTGTGTCGAAGGTTGCTGTCTCTAAGGGCTTGATGCGCCTCAGATAGACCAAGCTCCCATGGAGATCCTGCGTATCTAATAGAAGAAAGAGGGCTAGCACCGGTACCACCATCATGACCTGAGATAGTTATTAAATCTGCATATGCTTTTGCAACACCCGCAGCAATAGTCCCAACACCTGGCTCTGAAACAAGCTTTACAGATACTAGAGCTTTTGGGTTGACTTGTTTTAAATCAAAAATAAGCTGTGCTAAATCTTCAATTGAGTAAATGTCATGATGTGGCGGTGGCGAAATAAGGGTAATTCCAGGAGTGGAATATCGAAGTTTTGCTATGAGGGCATTTACTTTTCCACCAGGTAACTGACCACCCTCGCCTGGTTTAGCACCCTGAGCAATCTTAATTTGCAGCACTTCTGCATTTACTAAATATTCAGGTGTGACACCAAATCGTCCAGAAGCAACTTGTTTAATTTTAGACATCTTGCTTGTGCCATATCGCTCTTTGGCCTCACCACCCTCTCCTGAATTAGAGCGAGCACCCATACTATTCATCGCCTCAGCTAAAGTTTCATGAGCATCTGGAGACAAGGCACCCAGACTCATTCCCGCCGAGTCAAATTTTTTGAGTATCGATGAAACAGGCATAACCTTCGCTTGTTTTAATTTTTTTGGATACTTTAATGCCATCAAATCTCTCAACATAGCAGGCGTGCGAAGATTCACTAAGTCAGCGTACTCTTTGTAAACTTTCTCTGAGCCAGACGTTACAGCTTCTTGCAGTTTTTTAACAACTTCAGGGTTGTAGGCATGATATTCACCGCCATGCACAAACTTTAATAAGCCGCCTAGACCTATTTCACTAACATTTGAATGTGCATACTTTGTTAAAGATCTCATTTCGGTATCTAAATCAGAAAAAGTTTTGCCACCTACTCTGCTAACAGTATTTGTAAAAGATAGGTTAACAACATCCGTATTTAATCCAACGATTTCATGCAGTTGAGAGCCTCTATAACTGGAAATAGTTGAGATGCCTATCTTGGAAATAATTTTTAGCAGCCCTTTATTAATTCCTTTCCTGTATTTTGCGCAGTTAGCAGTTGGACTACCTTTAAGATCATTTCGATGAGTGAGATCTAAAATAATTTGAAATGCAAGCCATGGGAAAACAGCGGTGGCACCAAAACTTAACAAGCATGCAATCTGATGAGTATCACGGGCTGTGGCAGAACTAACAATCAAGTTTGCATCTGATCGCAATCCTAGCTTTACAAGCTCTTGATGGATGCAGCCTACGGCAAGTAATGCATTAATAGATAAAGCATCTCCCTTAGGCAGAATTTCATCTAAATGGATTATGACCACTCCCTTTCTTACCGCTTTTACAACCTTAGTAGTCAAGACTTTCCAAGGCATCTTTAAGCTTCAGCTTTGGTGAGTAAACTAAATCAAAACTTTCAGCTTGAAAATAAGAATTATCAAGCAAAGAATTTAATTTTTTATGTGATAAAACTGGTGAGGTGCTAACAATTCTTTTTGCATGATCCTCTGTTTCTTCAAAAATATTTAACTCGGGGCCGAAGCAGGCTTCTAGGGACATAACGCTAGCTTCTCTTAAAGAATCTATCGGAGGATTCGTAACTTGCGCAAATTGCTGTCTAAAATAATCATAGATTGATCTTGGCATGGTGCTCAGAACAGCCAACGCAGTATCATCTCCCATTGACCCAGTTCCCTCTATACCCTCTAGAGCAAGGGGCTTAATAACAGACACTCTTTCTTCATTGAATAGAGAAAAGAGTTTTGAAGATTTAATTAAGTCATTGTGTGGCATTTTTTTGATGCTCGGTCCCTCGAAAGCATCTAAAGTTGATTCAAGATAAATAGCAGATTTTTTTAACCACTCTCGGTAAGGCTTTTTCTGTTTTAATTGATCATCAATTATTTGCTGATCTAAGACTTCTCCTGTTTCAGTGTTCACGGCAAAAATTCCACCAGGGCTTAAGCGGCCTTTTTGTAGAACCTCATCTTCATCTGTTGGATAAATTCCTGTTTCCGATGCCACACAAATCATCCCATTATTAAGTACTTGATATCTTGCGGGGCGTAAACCATTTCTGTCTAATACACATATTGCCCATTGGCCATCAGACATAACTATCCCTGCAGGGCCATCCCAGGCTTCCATGTGCATGGAGTTATACTCATGAAATGCTCTAATTTCTGGATCCATGGTATGAATATTCTGCCATGCTGGTGGCAAGACCATTCTAATTGCTCGAAAAAAATTGATGCCACCCTTCACAAGCAACTCAACCATATTATCTAGTGCAGAAGAATCTGATCCAGTTTCGTTAACTAAGGATGAAAATTTATCTATGTCGGGTATTAAAGGAGAAGAGAACTTGGAAGCCCTCGCTTTGACCCAATTCCTATTGCCTCGAATCGCATTGATCTCACCATTATGAGCCAACAGCCTAAAGGGTTGAGCTAAATGCCAACGAGGTTGAGTATTGGTTGAGAATCGTTGGTGAAATAAGCATATTTTTGCTCTAAATGATTTTCTTCCAATGTCTTTATAAAAATCACTAATAGCATTTGGGAGCATTAAGCCCTTATAAACGATTGTTTGGCTAGACATGCTACAAACGTAAAGTTTTTCATCATTACTATGTATATCTTCAATTTTTTTTCTGGCTTGCAGCAAACAGGACTCGAAGCGGTCTCGACCAAAATCTTTTGAAGTGGGGGCTATGAAAAGTTGATTGATATTTGGGAGGGACTCTAAAGCAATTGGGCCAAGTATCGATTTATTAACTGGAACATCTCTTTTGCAAATCAGAGTTAGGCTTTCAGAATCTAAAATAGATTTAATTTTAGTAATGTCTCTCTGTAATAAATGCGAGGAAAATATTTGAGCTACGCCAAATAACTCTGGAAGTTCAATGCCAAGTTCTTTTTTTAGAGCTTTTTGAAAAAATTTTCTATTCAGATCAAATAAAAGACCACAGCCATCACCGGTTTTTCCATCTGAGCCTATTGCACCTCGATGGGTCATGCTGGTAAGACCAACAATTGATCTTTTTACAACTTCTCTATTTGGAGTTCCATGGCGATTAACAATTAAACCAAAACCACAGTTGTCTTTGGCCTGACTTTCATTGTATAGCGATATGTTTTTTTTATGATGTGGCATGTAAGTTATGCATATTAACACATTAATGTCATACTATGTCATACGTTATTAAGATCTTAGGCTAGTGAACTCTAAAAATAAACAATACAAAATTGAAAAGGGCTTATTGCTTTTTACCCAGCCTCGCTCGCCCTATTTCTATGGAAAGATAAGGTTAAACAGAAAATATGTTACGAAATCTTTTGCACCTATTACAGATTTAGAATCAGCAAAAGTGATGCTTTATTCTTGGCAACGTGAGCTTTTAGCCAAAGATTTAGCGCCGACAAAAGTAATTACACCTAAGGAAAACTTTAAATCGAGATCGGAGTATGTTGAACACGTAGCCATAAAAAATGATTTCCAATTTCTAGATGTGGGTCGCTTTGATCCCAGTAAAAAGAATATTGAGGAGCGCAAAATTAATTTTGTTGAGATTTACGGTGACTACAACCAACCTGAGGCTTCCAATCAATCTCATCGCTGTCTAGATTGTGGAAACCCATATTGTGAATGGAAGTGTCCAGTTCATAACTACATTCCTGACTGGCTAAAGTTAGTGAATGAGGGGAATATCCTGGAAGCAGCTGATCTATGCCATCAAACTAATTCACTCCCAGAAATGTGTGGCAGAGTTTGCCCACAAGATCGTCTATGCGAAGGAGCTTGCACGCTAAACGATGGCTTTGGAGCTGTCAGCATTGGTAATATTGAAAAATATATTACTGATAAGGCATTGGAAATGGGTTGGAAACCAGACCTAAGCAATCGGAAATGGACTAAGAAGAAAGTTGCAATTGTTGGTGCTGGGCCAGCAGGCATTGGGTGTGCTGATATTTTAATTAGAGCTGGTATCAAATGTGATGTTTACGATAAGCAATCTGAAATTGGAGGATTGTTAACCTTTGGAATCCCTGAATTTAAGCTCGAAAAAAGTGTGGTGCGTCGCAGAAGAAAAATTCTCGAAGAAATGGGAATTAAGTTTCACTTAAATAAGGAGGTTGGCAAAGACATTAGTTTTAAAAAGCTTCATGAAGGTTACGATGCTGTATTTTTAGGAATGGGTACATACACTTCATTGGAAGGAGGCTTCCGAGGAGAGGATCTGCCTCAAGTTCATAAAGCGATAGACTATCTCATTGGCAATACCAATCATCTGCTCAAGGTAAAACAGGAACCGGTAGATTACATTAATCTGAAAGGAAAAAATGTTGTTGTATTAGGCGGTGGTGACACAGCAATGGATTGCAATAGAACTGCAATTAGACAGGGAGCGAATTCAGTTTCATGTTTATACAGAAGAGATGAAAAAAATATGCCAGGCTCAAGAAGAGAGGTTGTTAATGCCCAGGAAGAAGGTGTGAAATTTGAATTTAATACTCAACCGATTGCGATTATTGGAAATGATAAAGTGGAAGGCGTAAAAACCATACAAACAAAATTAGGGGCACCAGATCAAAACGGACGGCGAGTTCCGGTTCCAGTTCCGGGTAGCGAAAAAATCTATCCTGCAGATGAGGTTGTGATTGCATTTGGCTTTCGTGCAAGCCCGGCAGATTGGTTTAAAGATTTCAATATTAAAATTAATAATGCAGGTCTGGTCGAAGCACCAGAAAAACAAGAATTAAAATTTCAAACATCAAATCCAAAAATATTTTCTGGTGGGGATATGGTGAGGGGCTCGGACTTAGTGGTAACCGCTATCTGGGAAGGGCGAGAAGCAGCCAAAAGTATCATACAATTCACCTCATAAATGAATAATTCTAGTTTTTTACAAGCTCTTAGTCGCGAGAAAAATGATGTTCCGCCAATTTGGTTTATGCGTCAAGCTGGAAGATATCTTCCTGAGTATCAAACAATAAGAAAGAATTATAAAAATTTTCTAGACATGTGCAAAGAACCACGAACCTGTGCTGAACTTGCATTGCAGCCGATAGAAAGATTTGATTTAGATGCATCTATATTATTTTCAGATATTCTGACTATTCCTGATGCATTTAATTTAGGTTTAGCATTTCATGAGGGAGAAGGACCAAAGTTTAGCAATCCAATTTCAACTCCGCAGGATATTGCTAGGTTAGAAGATTTTCAGATTGAAAAATTGAGTTACGTTTATAAAGCTGTAGAAGAGACTAAAAAGATTCTGCCAGCCACTCTTCCTTTAATTGGATTTTGTGGTAGCCCTTGGACTTTAGCAGCTTATTCTATCGAGGGAGGAGGATCTAAAGATTTTGCAAAAACAAAAAAATTTATATCTGATCACCCTGAAGCTGTTAAAGATTATTTAGAAATTATTACTGATGCTTGTTTTCAGTATTTAAAACAACAAGTTTTATCAGGCGTGAATGCATTACAAATTTTTGACTCTTGGGCAGATCTTTTAAATCCAAATGATTTAGAGACATACTCCTTAAAATATACACGTAAGCTTGCACGAAAATTAAAAGAAGATGTGGTTACATCCAAGACTCCTATTATTCTGTTTGAAAAAGCGCCTCAAAAAAAAATCTCTGATATTTTATTTGAGGATTTGTCCTGCATAAGTCTGCACTGGAGTGAGTCAATTGAAAGTGTTTCAGAAAATTTAAAAGGTCAATTCGCCATTCAAGGAAATTTAAATCCATTATTTTTACTGGAGTCTGATGAAATTATTCAAGCTGAAACTAAAAAGATTTGTGGTGCAATGAAAAACTTTCCAGGATTTATTTTTAATTTAGGTCATGGGATTACGCCCGATATAAAACCTGAAAAAGTACGAGGTCATGATTGATGCAGTGAGAACTTAATTGCAGTATCCTTATATTTGAATCTTTATTTAAAATAAATATGAAATCTAAATTATCTAAATTTACTTCTACAGAATCAGTATTTAGCAAAAGTCTCTCATGGACCACAATTGCTAGTGAGAAAGCCCTATTAGCAGCCATTGGAATTGCAACCTGCATTGCTGCTGCGCAATATTTATTTGGAATGTTGGTAGCAAGAGCTATTACGCTTCCTGACCTATTTATGCTGTTTATTTATGCAGAAATTATTGGAATGGTTGGGGCCTTTTATAGTACTAATAGAATTCCAGTGACGCTACCCATTATTATTGCCATTACAGCTTTATGTAGATTAATTATTATGCACAGCAAAGAAATGGATGCCCTTGTAGTTCTAGGTGAAGCAGGTGCAATTCTTATTTTGTCAGGTGCGGCCTACGTGATGAGCATGAAAGACAAAGTGAGCATAGAGAAGCTGCAAATGATCAGCGATAAAGAGCCAACAAAAGATTAATCCCAAACTCTCATCAATCCCTCTTGTGAAGTAGAGGCAATCAGCTTTCCTGCTTTGGTGTAGATTGATCCACGTGAAAATCCTCTTGCATTACTCGAAACGGGGCTGTCAATTTGATATAGCACCCAATCATTAAAATTCATTTTGGAATGAAACCACATGGCATGATCCAAGCTAGCACCTTGAAATTTTTTGGACATAAAATTCATCCCATGAGGATTGACTGCCGTTCCAAGAAGGCCCATATCAGAAACATACAAAAGAAGAGCTTGGTGAATTCTCTCGTCTTTGGGGAGTTTTCCAGCAGGCTTCATCCATGTATTTTTATAAGGTGGAGTTTTTTGGGGTTTTAACAGATCTTGAAATTCTACCTGCCTCATTTCTATCTCTCTTTCCCGAAGCCACATTGGCAGATACTCCTTAGGAATTTGGCCTTTCATTTTATTTCTAATTTCCAATTCACTTTCAAGCCCTTCTGGTCCAGCGATATCACTCATTTTAATTTGATGGCTGAGTCCTTTTTCTCTCTTTTGAAATGAAATGGAGCTAGTAAATATAGCCTCTCCATTTTGTACAGCATTAACTCTTCTTGTAGTAAAACTTTTTCCATCTCTAATACGGTCAACTTCAAAAATAATATCTTGTTTAAAATCTCCAGGTCTTAAAAAATATGAATGAAAGGAATGAGCCATCCTTCCCTTTTCAACTGTTTGGTATCCAGCAATAAGACACTGCGCCATGATTTGCCCACCAAAAATTCTCTTAAAACCTACACTTTCTCCGTTCCAGGAAAAAAGGTCGCGATCAATTTTATTTAATTGAAATAAATTGAGGGTTTTAGTTAATGCTTTGGCCATAATTTTGCTAAGTAGGGATTTAAAAATCATCTTACATTGATTAAATTAAAACTAGAACTTTTGCTTTGCAAAAGTTAGCATAGACCCCTTAAAAAATTATAAGTTACATCATGATGGATTCTGAAAGAATAAACTTGCCAAAATTACCCGATCAAAAAGTTAATGTTAAAAAAATATTTGGCATTGATTCAGATCTTACTGTCCTAGGATTTAAAGAAAAGACTGCTTGGGTTCCAGAAATTGATCCAACATATGTATTTGATAAAGATACTACTCTATCTATTCTTGCTGGCTTTGAGCATGATCGAAGGGTCATGATTCAGGGTTACCACGGCACTGGAAAATCAACACACATAGAACAAGTTGCTGCGAGACTAAATTGGCCTTGTGTTCGAATAAATCTTGATAGTCATATAAGTAGAATTGATTTGCTTGGAAAAGATGCAATTGTTTTAAAAGATGGAAAGCAGGTTACAGAATTTAAGGAAGGAATTTTGCCGTGGTCAATTCAAAATCCAGTAGCAATTGTTTTTGATGAATATGATGCTGGGCGACCCGATGTTATGTTTGTAATACAAAGAATTCTAGAGGTTGATGGAAAATTAACTTTGTTAGATCAAAATCAAGTAATCTCCCCTCACTCAAGCTTCAGGCTTTTTGCTACAACCAATACAGTTGGACTGGGTGATGTAACAGGTCTCTATCACGGAACTCAACAAATTAACCAAGGTCAAATGGATCGTTGGCACATATTATCTACTCTTAATTACCTCGATAAGTCTCATGAATTAAGTGTGGTGTTAGGAAAAGTTCCTGAATTAAAAAATACAAAAGATAAGGCAATGGTCAAGAGCATGATTCAACTGGCTGATTTAACAAGACAAGGTTTTATCAATGAAGATATATCAAATCTTATGTCTCCAAGGACGGTCATTACTTGGGCGCAAAATTACATGATATTTAACGATATTAAACATTCCTTTAGATTAACGTTTTTAAACAAATGTGATGAGTCTGAAAGACCTATAGTGGCTGAGTATTTTCAACGCTGTTTTGGAGAAGACCTAACTGAGAGTCATAATCCTGAGCGCTAGATTATGAGCTGGATTAAAGATAGAGAGGAGTTTAAACAAGCAGCTCTGTCTTCAGCTCGAGCAATTACCAGAGATAAAGAGCTCAATGGGAGCTCTCAAGCATCAAGTCGACCACCGACTTCAAAACAAATATCTTTAAATCATCCTCCGAGATCTTCTGCTCAGGTAAGCGCATGGAGGGGTGAATCAGACTTTCAAACCTTTTGGCACAGTCTGCATAAAGAGACAAGCGAGCTCAAGATGCCAAAGTTGGCAAGAGATTTTTTTGCAGAATTAGAGCTTTCTAGAGTAGAGATGGTCGGTGGTTCAGACTTTCCGGGTGCTAAATCAAATATTCAGAATTATCTCGAAACCGAGGCAAAAAAAAATATAGACAATAAAGCCCCAGCCCTCAATCCTTTGGCTGTAAATCTTTGGCTTAAAAAAATCAATGGAGAAAACTTACCCCAAAATAGTGCGGAATTAGTCAGTTCTTTTCTGCAAGCCTCACCGGTCAATTTAAGTGATATTGGCAATCAACTGATAGAGTCGCAAGATTCTCAGAGCAAGTTTCAATCTGCTGCATTAAGCCTTCTAAAAGATTTGGAGTTAATGCATGAAGCTCCCTCCCAAGGTGGAGAAGAAGCTAATGAAAATCAAGAAACCATTCAAGATGATCAGTCTGCTATGGAAGATTCAGATGAAGAGTCTCAGGATGGTGCTGAAACACAAACAATGGAATCTCAGGCTGAGGGTCAGGTTGATGAAGAAAATGGAGAGCTTGAAGAAGCTCAGGTGCCTATTGATTCAACTTCCATTGACGAAGAAATAGATTTAACAAGGAATTTTGATGAGGAATTAGATCAAACTATTCATGAAGATTATCAAATTTTTACCTCCCAATTTGATGAGGTTGTAAATGCTATAGATTTAGCTACACCAGAAGAGACTCAAAGACTTAGGCAGCAATTAGATCAGCTGATTTCTCCACATCAAACAACAATTGGAAAATTAGCCAATAGATTGCAAAGGTTGCTTCAGGCGCAACAAAATAGAAGCTGGCATTACAACTTAGAGGAAGGACTTTTAGATACAGCTCAACTTCATCGAATTATTTCTCGTCCAGGAGACCCACTAAGCTTTAAGCAAGAAAGTGAAAGTAAATTTAAAGATACGGTTGTTTCTTTGTTAATAGATAGCTCTGGCTCAATGCGCGGACGCTCTATGACTCTGGCTGCAATTTGTGGTGACATTATTGGCAGTACACTTGAACGCTGTTATGTAAAGACTGAGTTACTAGGTTTTACTACCAAGCATTGGAAGGGTGGGGATTCAAGAAAAGCATGGGTCAATCAAGGCAGCCCGCCTAATCCTGGAAGGTTGAATGACTTGCGTCACATTGTCTTTAAATCTGCGGATGATAATTTTAGACGAGCCAGGAAAAGTTTTGGCATCATGTTAAGAGAGGGACTGTTAAAAGAGAATGTCGATGGAGAAGCTTTGGCGTGGGCCCATCAAAGATTGGCCAAAAGAACAGAAGAAAGAAAAATCTTAATTGTAATCTCCGACGGAGCGCCTGTTGATGACAGCACTTTATCGACTAATCATAGTAATTTTTTGGATAACCACTTGCGTCAAATGATTGACAGCATTGAGAATCAAAGCAATGTTGAGCTTTTAGCTATTGGAATTGGTCACGATGTAACAAAGTATTATGAGAAATCTATCACCATTAATAGAGCAGAAGAACTGGCTGAGGCTCTACTGGAGAAACTAACTGAGCTTTTCAATAACTAAGAGTTAGTTTATAATTGATGCTTATGTATGCACTGTAAACATTACAGCGAAATAGGAAAATAAATGAAAATTACAACACAAGACGGGCCTCCAACGGATATTTTAACTTTTGATAAGTTGGATGTAGAGAATGAATTAAACCTAACGCCAGGCAATGTAGAAGATGTTGTTGAGATCTTTAAGACTCCATTGACTGGAGCATATAACTGGGATTACACAGTTTCTGATAACAGAATTAAAAAGCTATATGAGCTTGGAAAAGAGCTGAACTGGAATGGGTCGATTGACCTTAATTGGGAATACAATCACCCTGCGGATGAGAGGCTTATTCAGGCAGATGAAGAGTTGCCTCACGAAACACTTGCTGCATACGAAGCTCTTACTGCAGAGGAGAAAATTGAATTTGATCGACATGATGTGGCCGAACTCTTGAGTCAATTTTTACATGGAGAGCAGGGAGCGCTTCTTGTCGCTTCTCAGTTAACATCCTGTGCCCCCACATACAATGCGAAGCTTTATGCTGCGTCTCAAACATTTGATGAAGCAAGGCATGTTGAAGTGTTTAATCGATACCTTCAAGAGAAGATTGGTATGCACTACCCTATCAATCCAAACTTAAAACTATTGCTAGATAAAATTCTTACAGATGAGCGCTGGGATCTAAAGTTTATTGGAATGCAAATTGTTATCGAAGGTCTTGCATTAGCAGCCTTCCAGATGCTGAAAGGCTTATCCAAAGATCCTCTTCTAACTCAACTACTGCATTACGTCATCAGAGATGAAGCCAGGCATGTAACATTTGGAATTAACTACTTAGAAGACTTTATTAAGACCTTAACTCCTGAAGAAATAGAAGACAGGGCAGAGTTTGCATACGAAGCATGTGTGATCTCAAGAGAAAGACTGATTAACACAAAGGCTATGCAGAAATATCTGAAAATGACTGAAGATGAGGCTAGAGAGTTTGCGCTATCAACTTCAGCGAATGCTACCTTTAGAAATTTCCTCTTTTCAAGAATTATGCCGAATCTATCTAGAATAGGCTTGTTGACAGACAAAGTCAGGCCTAAGTTTGAAGCATTGGGGCTATTAGAATACGAAGATGCTCCCGATGATTTTGAATGTGATTGGAATGAACTTGAGAAACCCTTAGAGCAGTTTGGCGAAATTCCACAAGCTAGCTAAGAAGGCTTTTTTACTGCCTCTCTTTTTAAGTGCGCCCGTTTTTGCGGCCGTTCAAATAATTCAGCCGTCTTTAAATGCTTATGAAGAAATTCAAGAAGCTCTTATATTGGCAGAGCCTGGAGATATTATTCGTCTAACTTCGGGAACTTATAACCTTGAAGATTCTCTCTCTTTGGATGTTGATAATGTTCAAATTGAAGGCGAAGGGATGAATCAAACCATTCTAGACTTTAAAAACCAGAAGTCTGGAGCCCAAGGGCTGAGCGTAACCTCAGATAACGTAACACTTCAAGATTTCTCAGTACAAGATGCTAAGGGCGATGCCATCAAAGTAAAAGGTGTTACTAACATAAAATTTTTAAGAGTTAAGACTGAATGGACCGACGGACCCAAATCTGAAAATGGTGCTTATGGGCTCTACCCCGTTGAATCAAAGAATGTATTAATTGATGGGTGTGTTGCAATCGGAGCTTCAGATGCAGGTATCTATGTTGGTCAATCACAAAATATTATTGTTCGAAATAGCCGAGCAGAATTCAATGTAGCAGGAATCGAAATTGAGAACTCCTACTATGCTGACGTTTATAACAATGTGGCAACCAATAATACTGGAGGCATTCTAGTTTTTGATCTTCCTAGCCTGCCGCAACAAGGCGGTCATCACGTAAGAGTGTTTAACAATCAGTCAGTGGGTAACAACACTGATAATTTTGCGCCTGAAGGCAATATTGTGGGAGAAGTTCCCCGAGGCACTGGAATTATTATTCAAGCTAACTCGGACGTAGAAATCTTTGATAACATCATTGGCGACAATGACACTGTAAATATTGCAGTAGTAACCTATGGCAACGATACCGATGATGAAGAGTACTATCCTCATCCAAAATCTATTCAAATTCATGGCAATGAGTTTGGGCCAACTGGCTATAACCCAGATACAAGCAAGGGTGAGCTCGCCCAAATACTTTTTGATCTCTCTGGTGGCGATATGCCAGATATTTTTTGGGACGGCTTGGTGCCATTATCTCAATTAGTTTTTGGTCAACCTGATAATGAAAGAATGATTATTAGCAATAATGGAGATGCAACTATCCTAGCTCTTGATCCAATTAAATACCTTTTACCATTTTTTGATCCAGCAATTTTAAACATTAAAGCCTTCGAAGGAACAATTCAGCCTCTGTCACCAGTAGAGTTTGATGAAAATTTTTAACAAGCCTCAATTCCTTTTTTTATTAGCACTGTTCTTCTTAGTGCCAATAAATGCGTCTGTAAATTCTGCATTATTATCATCTAACGCACCTCCAAAATATTTATCAGAGTTTGGTTTCTTTCAGGACATGCAAAATCAAATGCCGTCTGAAGAAGTGCATCCATACTCTCTTGTAAATCCATTATTTTCTGATTACACAGATAAATTAAGGTTTGTGTATGTTCCAGAAGGTCAAAAGCTTACGTATGTAGAAGATAAGGTATTTCAATTTCCTGTGGGCTCTACGCTAATTAAAACCTTTGCGTATCTGAATACACAAGGAGAGATGGATGCACAACTGCTGGAAACAAGATTGCTTATTAATACCTCAGAGGGATGGAAAGCAATAAGCTATGTATGGAACCAAGATCAAACAGATGCCAAGCGAGCAGTTGCAGGGGCAACTATTCCAACAACTTTTATTAACTCAGTAGGAGCAAAGGTTGATGTTAGATACAGGGCACCAAATCAAAATCAGTGCAAAGAATGCCATCAAGTGAATCAGGTAATGACGCCAATTGGCCCAAAAGCAAGAAACATGAATAAAAATGTGAGGCTATGCAAGTGGTGACATGAACCAATTATTGTATTGGGCTGCTCAAGGTTGGATTGAGAGCAAGCTGAACGTTGATTTAATGCAAGGCTATGAAAATGAAAGTGTTAGCATCGATGAGAGAGCAAGAGCGTATCTGGATATTAATTGTGGTCACTGCCATATTCCAGGAGGTTCTGCTGATACCACGGGACTGTACTTAAATCTGACCGAAGAAACCAAAGAGCATTTAGGTATCTTTAAAAAACCAGTGGCGGCAGGAAGAGCTAGTGGGAATCTCAAATATTCTATTGTTCCTGGGAAATCAAATAAATCTATCATGATCTATCGCATGGATTCTCTTGATCCAGGAATTATGATGCCAGAATCTGGAAGAGCGCTTGCTGACGACAAAGGAATAAAACTTATCTCCGATTGGATTAATCAGTTATAGCCTTTAAATTTGTCTATCAGGCCTTATCTAATTCATAATAGCTTTTTATAGGAGATAATCGATGTCAAGACATTCAGCAATAAATAGATTTGGAAGATCCTCAAATCCAGCATTTTCTAGAGGTTTCGAAGGTCATACGGAAAGTTTACCTTTAAGCGAAAGGATGACTCTTGATGGGGCGGTAAATAAGACAGGGATCTTATTAGCTTTGTGCTTTTCAGGTGCTGCTATTGGCTGGAATATTCCAGCACTAATGTTTCCAGCCGCAATTGTAGGATTTATTCTTGCCATGGTTACGATATTTAGAAGCAAAGAAAAAGCTGGCTCTACTGCACCTTTATATGCATTATCACAAGGAATTTTTCTTGGCGGCATAACGCTAATGTACGAAAACATGTTTGATGGCATTGCCATTCAAGCCATAGGACTTACTTTTGGCATTCTTGCCTCTTTATTAGTTTGCTACAAAAGTGGATTAATCAAACCAACAGAAAATTTTAGACTAATGATTGCAGCAGGTATTGGAGGTATTTTTATCCTTTACATGGTTAGTTTCATTATGAGTTTTTTTGGAAGTGGCATAAGTCTTCTTTCGCCAACCAATGGTTCATTAATGAGCATTGGTCTGTCTCTAGGCATTGTTTGTTTTGCCTCGCTATCTTTAGTTTTAGATTTTGATTTCATCGAACAGGGTGCGGAAGATGGTCTCCCAAAATACATGGAATGGTATGGAGCTTTTTCATTAATGGTTACTCTGATTTGGCTGTATTTGGAGATTCTCAGACTTTTATCAAAAATGAGGAGCAGGTAACAAGAGAATGAATACAATTTTCTTTAGCGTATTAGCAATTTTTTCTTTATTCGTATTTATGAATCTTGGGAAGATTAAAGCTTCAAAAAAGCAGACTGATAGAGATGATCGAATTAATAGATTTGGATCTAGAAAAGCCCGAGGCAATCAAAAAAAAACTCACTCTACAATTATTGAGGGAGAAGCTGAGGTAATAGATGATGAAGATAAAAAGTAAATTTTTTCTTTTTTTTATATTCGCAGGTTTTACAAATCTTTCTTTCGCAGCAATAGATCAATCAAAAGGGTCTTTTGAAGATAAATTCAGGCAATTGGATGAGGTTTTTCCAACTCCAAACCTTTCTAGGCCAGCTACTGGCGAGCCTGGGCCAATGTATTGGCAGCAAAGAGCAGATTACAAAATTCAAATCAAGCTGAATGAAGATACGCGAAGTGTTGAAGGTTCTGAAACAATAACCTACACAAATAATTCACCTTTAACTTTAAAATATATTTGGTTACAGCTCGATCAAAATATTTTTGCCAAGGAATCTATTAATAATTTAACGCGTCCATGGGGCGGCGGAGATTCAAGCGTAGATTTTTCAACTCTTCGAAGACAAAATTTTATGGATAAGTTTGAGGGTGGATTCCAAGAGCTATCAATCAAAATTAATAATAAATCTCCTGATACTAATCTAGTTGGCACGCATGTTCGCATTAATCTAGAGCAACCCCTAAAACCAGGTGAATCTACTTCGCTGGATATTGAATGGGCTTATGCATTAGTTGAAGAAAATGCTGTTCGGGCAAGGAACGGTTATGAAACCTTTGAAGATGGAAATGATATTTTTCTTATGGCTCAGTGGTATCCAAGAGTCACAGTATTTAGTGATTATGAGGGTTGGCACAATAAAGAATTTATTGGTAACGGAGAATTCACGCTAGAGTTTGGAGATTTTGAAGTAGATATATCAGTACCATCTGATCATGTTGTCTCAGCGACTGGTGTTTTGTTAAATGAGAACGATGTATTGAGTCCAGTTCAAAAAAAGAGAATGAAGCAAGCTAGAAAATCTGAAAAGCCTATGTTCATCATTACCCCAGATGAAGCTTATGACAATGAATTAGAAAAAAGTACTGATTATAAAACTTGGTCTTTTAAAGCGGAAAATGTAAGAGATTTTGCTTGGGCAAGCTCTAGAAAATTTATTTGGGATGCTGCTGGCTACAAACAAGATTCGAAAGAAAATCCGTTGGTCATGGCTATGTCTTTTTACCCCAAAGAAGGTGAGCCCTTGTGGTCTAAATACTCAACAGAAGCTGTCATGCACACCATGAAAGTGTATTCAAAATACTCTTTTGATTACCCCTATCCGACTGCACAAAGTGTTAATGGTCCTGTGGGTGGCATGGAGTATCCAATGATTACTTTCAATGGCCCAAGGACTGAACTAGAAGATGATGGAACCAGAACATACTCTAGAAGTGAGAAAGAATTTTTGATTGGCGTAGTAATCCATGAGGTTGGTCACATCTATTATCCAATGATTGTAAATTCAGATGAGAGGCAATGGACATGGATGGATGAGGGGCTAAATACTTTCGTACAATACTTAGCAGAACAAGAATGGGACATTAACTATAGATCGGATCGTGGTGAGCCAAGGTGGATGACAGAATTTATGTCCAGTAGTTATCAAGTGCCAATCATGACTAATTCAGAGTCACTGCTGCAATTTGGCAATAATGCATATGGAAAACCCGCTACTGCTCTTGTAGTTCTTCGAGAAACAATTCTAGGAAGAGAGTTATTTGATCAAGCATTTAGAGAATATTCTGTTCGCTGGAAGTTCAAAAGACCTACGCCATATGACTTCTTTAGAACCATGGAAGAAGCCTCAGGCGTTGATTTAGACTGGTTCTGGCGAGGCTGGTTTTATAGCACTGATCATGTCGATATAGCCCTCAATAATATTCATTTAGCTTCCTTAGATACATTAGATCCTCAGATCAATCTAGCTAAGGATCGAGTAGATTTTGAAAATGAGCCATTAATACTGCACGATCAACGAAATGAAGCAGCAAAGATTGAAACACGGGTTACCGAGAGACCGGAACTTCTAGATATTTATAATGAGTATGATGAGTTCACTCCATCAGATAGAGAGATGAGAGATTCTAAAGAAATATTAGAGGATCTCTATGATAAAAATGACAGTGATCCTGAATGGAAGAAAAAAGCCTTGGTAGAAGCCATAGAAAAAGATGAGGGGTACTATATCTTTGAATTCTCTAATAAAGGCGGCTTAGTAATGCCCATACCTCTTGAGATTACTTATGAAGATGGAACGAAAGAACTTATAAGAATTCCTGTAGAGATATGGAGAAAAAATTCCAAGAAAACTAAATGGTTAAAGCGCTCTAAACTTAAAATTACTCAAGCGGTTATTGATCCTTATTGGGAGATTGGAGATACGCAAATTGAAAATAACTATTACCCAACACGTCTCATTCCAGCAAGATTAAAACCTAGAGCATCTCGCAGTAATCCTAAGAATCTGATGCAAGATCTCCTCAAAAGAAACCAAGTACTTTCTTCGCATAATTAATTCGCTCCTATGATGTTAGTTGCATTCGACTTTGGTATTTCAAATACTGATATAGCTATTTTTCAGGATAATAAAACCTCTTTTCACAGCATTCCTTCAGAACATACAAGCATCAGCCCTAAGTTAATCAAAACAGTCTTGGATATCCATTCTTTATCGCTATCAGAGATAAGTTTAATTGGTGTAACAGGAGGAAAATCCTCTGATCTTCCTGAAAATATAGATTTAATTCCGATAATTAAGATTAATGAAGTTGATGCAATCGGTTTTGGTGCAAAAGTGCTATATGACATTGCTGAGGAACCAACCTTGGTTATAAGTGCCGGCACAGGAACAGCATGCGTCATGGTTCAAGGAAATAATTTTAACCACCTTGGTGGCATTGCAGTTGGAGGAGGAATGTTAGAGGGCTTAGGTTCTTTGCTATTCAAAAATGCTCAAGGGCAAGAAATAAATGAATTTGCCACTCAAGGTTCAAGAGATAAATTAGATTTATTGATTGGCGATGTAGTTAATAAAATAGGCGCTCTTTCGCCTGAAATAACAGCTGTTAACTTTGGAAAAGCTAAAATTGCTTCAGCAGATTCAATGGAAAATACATCCGCAGCTCTATGTAATATGGTTGGTGAAGTTATTGGAACCATTGCGTATTTAAATGCTTTGTTAATTGGATCCTCGCGAGCATGCTTTCTAGGTAGGACCTCATATCTATCTGAAGTAACCAAGGGTATAGATGAAAGGCTTCAATTAGCAGGTATTTCAGGGCAGTATAATGATCATCGAGAGTATGGAAATGTTATTGGAGTCATTGAGCAACTAAAAAATCATGGATAAATATTATTTATTCTTAGAGCCAAGATCAATCTTCCGCTCCTTGGGCCTCTAAAAACCTAAACCAAAGAAAGAATTTTAGTTACACAAGAACTTAGATCGCCAGTATTTAAAATAACGTGATGTGCGCTCTCGCTGTAGAGATTTTGTCGCTCTTGGAAGGCATCTTCAATACTTTGATTTGGCTCCTTAGCAAATCCTCTATCTAAAAAACTAGGCACTCTTTGTAAAATTTGATCAAAAGGAACTTCGAGATATATTACCAATGAATTTTGTTTAAGGTACTGCATAGCTCTAGCGCTATAAACTGCACTACCGCCAGTAGCAAGAATAGAATTAGCAAGCTCTATTGATAAAATAGTTTCTTCTTCAATATCCCTTAACTTCAAATAACCAGAATCATCTAATATGCTCTGAAGAGTTTGATTGAACTTAGCTTCTATCAATGCATCACTGTCGATAAAGTGAAGGTTTAATTGTTTAGCAAGTTCTAAGCCTACAGATGATTTTCCGGCACCTGCCATGCCAATTAATGATATTGAATTATTCATATTTCGTGCTTTACTATGATTTAAATTAAGTCTTTATTTTAAACCTTGCAATAGAAAATTAAATCAATATGAAATATAAATTTTTACTCTCTCTTTTAATCTCTCAAACTCTCTTTGCCTCCACTCAGCTCGTTGTCTTGGGATCTGGCAATCCGAACCCTAATCCTGAGAGAAGTGGCTCAGCCTATGCTGTAATTGTTGATGATACTCCATATTTAGTGGACTTTGGACCAGGTGTCATAAGGCGCATTGCAGCCTTATCGCCTAATTGGGGTGGAAGTATTGATGGGATGAATGTTACTAAGCTTGAGCATGCTTTTTTAACTCACATTCATTCAGACCATACAGCCGGCCTATCCGACTTACTTTTAACCCCATGGGTAATGGGCAGAGAGAATAAACTAAATCTTTTTGGCCCTGCAGGCTTGGAAGGAATGGCGCTTTCTCTCTTAGATGCTTATAAAGATGACATAGATTATCGAATGAATGGTACTCAGCCATCTAACGGGACTGGCTATAAATTTAATTTTACTGAGCTGGATAATGGCATTGTGTTCAAGGACGATAATCTCACTGTTGAAGCTTTTAAAGTTAATCATGGAGAATTTGAAGATGCGTACGGATTTAGATTTACATCTAAAGATAAAGTCATCGTATTTTCAGGAGATACAGGTCCCTCTAAATCCTTAGAAAGTTACGCTAAAGATGCAGATATCTTAGTACATGAGGTCTATTCTTATGCAGGCTTTTTAAAGAAAACTAAGGACTGGCAGATTTATCATAAAGGTCATCATACTTCGACTTATGAGGTTGGAGAAATTGCATCACGAGCAAAGCCAAAACTTTTAGTGCTTTCGCATATATTATTTTGGGGCGCAGATGAGCAAGATATTCTAGAAGAAACACGCACTACTTTCAGTGGGAATATTAAAATTGCAGAGGACTTGATGGTTATCAAATAATAATGGTGGAGCTACGCGGGATCGAACCGCGGACCCCCTGCTTGCAAAGCAGGTGCTCTCCCAGCTGAGCTATAGCCCCACACGAGGTGCCATTGTACAAGAAATAATTATAAATGAAATATTCGATGTAACTTTTAGGCAGAGAAACAAAAATTAAACTCGAAATCTGATTGCGTTGATTGTTCTCTAGATTCTGCAATAAAATACAGGTTCCCAAAGGAGGCTACCTTCTTAAACCCAATGTTGAACTTGCGTTAAACATTCTTAGGAGGGTTTTGGGGAGTAAAAGCTACCACAACTTTATTCAGGCAACCCCCAATGAGATCTCTATAATTCTCTCAAGCATTCAAAGGAGCTACTCTTAACCCTGTGTTCATATTTTAGAGGAACATGCTTGAAGGGTCAGGGAGTAAAGCTACCACAACTTTGTTGAGTAGCTCCCTCGAATTCAAGAATTAAAACTTATAACTAAATCCTACTTTAAATGTTTGAGGTTTCTGAGACCTAGCACCATCTTTAGGAGCTCTGGCCGCAACATCTTCGTTATCAGAAACATTTTCAAGTACACCATATACATCTAGATTAGCGTTGACTGCTTTTCTTATTGTGATATCCATATAGTTGTATGCATCAATAGTCTGATATGTGCCACAAGCTGCTGTTGAGCATGAGCTTCCATGATCAGCTAGTCTTAAGTAACCACTCCATCCGCCTTCAGTAACGAATCCTGCACTAATATTTAAAACTGAGCTAGGAATATAAGGAACATCGTCGCCTGCTGCCACTGTGCCCCAGTAGTCTCCATTTGAGAAACTGTTTTCAAAAGTTGCATCAGTTGAAGTGAAAGTAATTGCTACAGGATAGCTAATACCATTTTGACCTTCAAATACTGTTGAAGAAACTAGCTCAAGTCCAGAGACATCAACTTCACCGCCACTAAATGTTTGGCCAGCTTCACAGTCTCCGCCGCTTGAGTTAGAACATGTTCCAACTAAGTTTGCGTAATCACTTGCGAAATACATTACTTCAAGTGCTGTTGCACCACTGTTGTATCTGAAACCAAGTTCCATGTTATCTGCTTCTTCAGCATCGCCATTGAAGACAGGTGACATTCCTTGGTAGAAACCAGCAACCAGTTTGAGATTATCATTCATGTCATAAGTAGCACCAACGCCTGAAGTAGAATGATCTCCAGAAGAAGTTTTATTTACGTATGATGAATTTGGAACAGTCCTAGTAGCCACTCCATCATCCCATCTGTTTTCAGTTTTGTCGTATTCTTCAGATCTGTGACCAAGGGTAACTGCTAGTTTGCCCATAGTAATGTATCTGAAATAAAGAATGAGGAAGCTTCAGTTTCTCTTAATCTATTATTACTGCCTTTGTATCCAGTACTACAAGCATATAAAGCTGAATTTGTTCCAGAAGCACTTTGATCAAAGCACTCGTACCACTGGTATCTGCTTTCTGAATCATCCATGTCTCTGTAACCAACAGTAATATCATGGTTTCCAATTTCAGTAGATGCTTGAAGTTGGAATCCTTCGTTCGTATAAAATCTGTTGTTATGCTTCAGTTTTACTTGAACAGCTAAAGTGCCATCTAAGATAGCTTGAGCATTGGCATTGCCACCGTTAGCAGCTGAAATAACATTATTAATACCATTGCTTACACCGTGTGCTTTTGTATTATTTGCTTTATCAACTTTAAACCAGTCTCTGTGATAGTCATTGCTCCATGAAGTTGCAACCACATCAATGTTTCCAAAGCTCCCTTTATAAGTAAGCGATTGTTGGCTAGCGTCATTATCCATTTCATCATATTGAGTCATGCCATAGCGCTGTCTTGGATTTTTGTTAAAACTTGCTTGTGATAGACCTACATATGACTGTTCTGACATCTCATCAGCTTCAACAATTTTCAGTGTTAGCTCATGGTCACCAGTTGAGTATCTGAATTTACCCATAAAGTCGGATTTATCAAATCCAGTATTTCCACCAACATTAGCTATCGAATCAAATCCATCGCTTGAATGCTCATGCATTTCTAATAAAGCACCAAAAGTTCCGTTGCTTCCACCGAAGGTATGCGTGTGTTCTCATCATTCCGTTATCGCCAATTTCTTGAACGAGCTGCCCTTCATCCGATGATGGGATAGGTGTGCTGATTAAGTTTATTGCTCCACCAATTGTGCTTGGTCCTTGAGTAATTGCAGAGGGGCCTTTAACAACCTCTACCTGATGAATTCTTCCTGTAGTAGGAAAGTAATATGCTGAAGCTGATGTGTAAGGAGCTGGAGCAACTAGAACTCCGTCTTCCATAATTGAAACTTTTGCAGATCTATCAATGGTTGTGCCTCTAATAGATATGTTGGGTCTTAAACCGTAGCCATCTTCTGTTCTGAAGAAAACACCTGGAACAGCTGATAATATTTTATGAATATCAGTGTCCATTGTCTTTTTTAAATCTTCGTTTGAAATAACGCTGACTGAACCTGGAAGATTTCTTGCATCTTCTGCGGATCCAACAATAGTTACTGATTCGATTGTTTCAACGTCATCTGCTGCAAATGCAGGAACAAAGAAAAGGATTGAAAGCAATCCCATAATCGTGATGTTAATTTTAGTCTGTAAAGTTGGCCAATGATCATTCATTTTTTATCTCCTTGATAGCTCAAGAAGACAAAAGGTCTAATTGAGAATCGTAATGATAATGATTCTCATTTAGAAAAACAAGTCTTAATTCATATTAATTTAATTATTTCCTTTAATAGCAAAATAAAGACCTAGAGCAAATATAAAAATCTGTTCGCTCATAAATAGTTTTGGGGTAATAAACCAATCAGAATGTGCCAGGTAAAAGGCTCCTGTCATAATTACTACAACTGCACCACCACCCAATCTTGTGACTAAATGCCCTGCCGCACCAAGCAATCCACCTAAAATAACCGCACTTCCTGCAGCAACCTCTCCAATCGCAACCATGCTTGCGACGACATCAGGAGCTGGCATACCCCCACTCTCAAACATTTTGACCATTCTTTCTGGCGGCAAAGGAAATTTGCCATAGCCGTGAAGGATAAATGAAGTGCCTAAAACCAATCTTAAAATCCAAGGTGCTAGTCCCTTGAAATGGTTTCGCTATAGCATCTAAGTAATTTGAAATATTCATATAGTCTCCTCTATTTATAGTATTTATTGTATCTGAACTCTCATTGTTAATTGTAAAAATTGTATATGCCCCTATATATAAGGTACATAGGAGATAAAAATGTTTAATCCATTAAAAATGGCTGGTGATATGAAGGGCATGGAAAAGATGCTAAAGCCAGCTCTTGAAAAATTTATGAATGACTCTGGTTTTGTTAAGAAAGCTGAGTTGGAAGAATTGAAAAAAAGGGTTAGAGCTAGAAAAAAAGTTAGGATAGCAATTAAAAGTAAATATCTAGTTGCCCTCATAAAATAGAGTCTCTCTATATCATCTTCCTTGTAGATTCGCCATACTGGATCTCAATAATATGACAAGGTTGATCTGAGGGGTTAATTAGCTGATGCCAATCACCCTGCTTGATTTGAAAGGTATCGTCAGCACTCAGTTTGGATTCTAAAATATTATCTGGATCATCTGAGCTATGTTTAACAAGACATACCCCCTTGCTTACAAACCAAACTTCATTTCTTTTTTGATGCCTCTGAAATGACATGCCTTTGCCTGGCTCTAAAATAAGCTCTTTAACTTTGACACGGTCGTCTTGAAATAGGTTATAGAATTTTCCCCACACTCTTTCGTCACTCGTATATTGCCAATCTTTCAAGATAGCACTCGACGAATTCATTTTATTATCACCACCAACACCAAAGCAAAAAGTTATGCCATCGACAGACATTTCTGGGATATTATCCGACTTGCGATCTCCGCCATTACAAAAAATAATTTCTTCAGCAGGATACTTTGATTTAATCTTCTCTAGCGCTAAAGCGCAGCTACCTTTCTCATCGTCCTCAAAATCTATAACCTCGTCCACAACAATTAAATTAGAAACTATTGTTTTTCTTTCTAGAAAAGACATAAAGAAATTGCCTTTTTTCTTTTGCAACCAAGCATCACTATTCAGTGCAACAATAAGATGATCACCAAGTTTTTTAGCTGCTTTGAAGTATTCGATATGACCAGAATGAATTGGATCAAAACCGCCACTTACCACTATAATTTTAATTTTTAATACCTCTAAGCCTTTTATAGGCATAAATTATACAGTCACAATGTAATCTAAAAACACTATGGCTGTCTAATCATCTCGACCATTTCAGAGACTTCTTGCGGAGGTTTAGCAAAAAATTTTGCTACTAAAGCTGCAACTGAGAAGTTAATCAGCATTCCAAGAAAGCCTATCCCCTCAGGAGAAATACCCATGATCCAATGAGAGCTATTATCAAAGGCTGGATTTATGAATTTATAATAAATAATGTAACTGGCGGTAAATATTAGTCCTGATAACATGCCTGCGATTGCTCCTTCTTTATTCATCGATTTAGAAAAGATGCCAAGCAGCAATGCTGGAAAAATTGTTGCTGCAGCCAAGCCAAATGCAAATGCAACAACTTGTGCAACAAAACCAGGTGGGTATATACCAAATAATCCAGCAATTATTATTGCAACAGCTGCCGCACATCTGGCATAAAATAATTCTTGTTTTTCTGAAATATTGGGTTTGAAGGTCTTCTTTAAAAGATCATGTGAAATAGAAGAAGATATAACCAGAAGTAAACCTGCGGCGGTTGAGAGTGCTGCAGCTAGTCCTCCAGCAGCAACAAGAGCAATAACCCAGCCTGGTAACTTTGCAATTTCAGGGTTTGCTAAAACCATAATATCTTTATCTATGTATATCTCATTTTGATTAGCTTCGTCGCTAGGGTTATTTGTTAGCCTTTGACCAAAATCTCCCTCTGCATCAATAAATTGCGGTCTTGTATTCTCAAACGCATTACCAGCTGAATAATGAATAATCCCATCAGAATTTTTATCATTCCAAGCAATAAGTCCTATGCCTTCCCAGTTTTTAAACCATGCTGGAGCAGATGAGTACTCTTGATCTTGAATAGAATCTATAAAATTCATCCTTGCAAAAGCTCCCACAGCAGGGGCAGTCGTATAAAGCAAGGCAATAAAAATTAGAGCATATCCAGCAGACTTTCTGGCATCACGAACTGATGGCACTGTAAAAAATCTTACAATTACATGAGGTAACCCAGCCGTTCCAAACATTAATGCAGCAGTGATGCAAAATATATCTATGGTGCTTTTTGAATTTTCCGTATACGCCAAGAATCCTAATTCAGTTGTAACTTTATCTAATTTATCCAATAGATAAGTAGAACTATCAACCAATGTATCTCCAAAGCCAAGTTGAGGAATGGGGTTGCCAGTCATTAAAATAGAAATGAAGATTGCGGGAACAAGATAGGCAAAAATTAACACACAATATTGAGCAACTTGAGTGTATGTAATTCCTTTCATGCCTCCTAAAACGGCATAAAAGAAAACAATAGCCATGCCAATTATTACACCTACATTTATATCTACTTCTAAGAATCTTGAAAAAACAATTCCCACTCCTCTCATCTGTCCTGCTACATAGGTAAAAGAAACAAAAATTAAACAAACCACTGCTACCAATCTTGCTGCTTTTGAGTAATAGCGAGTACCGATAAAATCAGGGACCGTGAACTGACCAAATTTTCTAAGATAGGGTGCTAACAACAATGCCAACAATACGTATCCTCCTGTCCAACCCATAAGATACACAGAACCATCCTTTCCCATAAATGCAATCAAACCAGCCATAGAGATAAACGAAGCGGCAGACATCCAGTCTGCAGCTGTTGCCATGCCGTTTGCGATCGGATGAACGCCTTTGCCAGCAACATAAAAATCACTTGTGGATTTTGCTCTAGACCAAATAGCAATGCCTATGTATAGAGCAAATGAAAGTCCAACAAAAATATATGTGAGTTCTTGTGTGCTCACTGCTCTTCTGAATCAGTAGAAATATCTTTGCGATACTTTTTATCCAGCCTATTCATCAACAAAACATAGATGAAAATTAAAAGAACAAATATATAGATGCTGCCTTGTTGAGCAAACCAAAATCCAAGTTTAAAACCACCAATTTTTATCTCATCAAGAGCATCTGACCAAAGGATCCCGAAACCAAAAGAAGCTACAAACCAAACGGCCAGCAAAGTCACGAGAATTCTAATGTTTGATTTCCAGTAAGACTGGCTCGGAGTATTTTTCAAAATAAATCTTTTAGAATTTAATTAAAGGGTTATAGGTAATTCTATCAGGAATTTGATCAGCCCCTGGGACTCCTCTGGCAATCAAGAATGGTTTCAACGCTTCTATTGCTTTAGGCTCATCAAAGTGACCAATACTTGGATGAAGATGATGAATAAAATGCAGCTGCATTGAATGATTAAGGTATCTTGGCATCCAGTGGGACCAAAAACGAGTATCTTTGTATCTGCCCTTCCGATGTTCCTAATGTGGGATAATAAGCAAAAAATACTGTGCGTCATAGACAGTTCCCTATCTTGGCCGGCACCCACCACAGTAAAAGTGTCTCCAATGGAAAAATGACAACCAAGACTCATTAAACATGCTCTATACAAAAAGCTATTGGCATAGCCTTTGTGAAAAGATTCACAAATGCTTTATCACTTTCGAAGATACTCAAGATACTTTTCATAATCTGCTGTATTTGATCCATCGGCTGCATCTTTTAATAGCTTGCAAAAGTGATCCTGCATGTGCATTCAGATAGTCAGGATCTTTTTCAGGATCGTTGGTGTATGCATGATGCTTCATGTGCGTCACTCGTAAAAGCTCATAAGGAAGATGAAGTGTTACAAGCGTGTATGTGTCCTACCAAAGAATCAAGCCATCTCAGTCTTGGCATCGCCCCTAGAATAATTGCCATGCTGAGCTTCATGGGAAGGCAAATATGCAAAACATGCACATAACTGTGCAATCAAAAACCTGTCCATAAAGGAATATAGTCCAGTAAAACCAAAGGCCATAACGAGAGCCAAATAGCAGCTTGCCCCAACCCAATTAGACATCATTTCCCATTGAAATCGTTGTGAGAAAGCTTTTTGCTGTTGCTTTTTCTTTTTCAAAGGAAAATTCTGGAGCAATATCTGAAAATTTATTCATAGCCAGGCTCCTCTAAATTTTGCTATTAATCCAATCAGCCCACCTAGCAAGAAAGCCCAAATGAAATATTTTCTATAGAGCCTAAATAAGCAGATTGTTTTGCAAGTTGCATTAAAAACACTGCCAAGAAATATAAAGCCAAACCAGAATTTTTTCCAATCCAGAATAGTGATTCAAAATGTTTTCAAATAAAGTATTCAATATTTCTAATCAATTATTTTTATGACATTTTGTCATATTTATTAAATTGGCTCAACTGAATGCAGGGTAATATCAAATGTAAGAGCTGCATTCGGCGGGATAGTCGGCCTACCCTCTTCACCATAAGCTAAATTAGGGTGGATATATACTTTCCATTTATCCCCTGGCTTCATCTGAGAAATAGCCTTTTGACAGCCTGGAATTAATTGTGAGAGCTGAATAGTTAATGGTTCTCCAATTTCTATTGAGCTCCAAAAAATAGAGCCATCCATAAGGGTTCCATGGAAATCTGCAGTAATAGTATCTGAAAGTTTTGGTGTTACCGCATTTTCTTGCGATGACTCCAAGATAACATATTGAAGGCCAGGCTCAATTTCAACAACGTTAGAGTCAAGTAAATTATTTTCTAAAAATCTTTCACTTTGCTGTAAATTAATTTCTAAATTTGATTCAGAGTTACACGAAGTCATTAAAATAATTAAGCCCAAAGTAATACATATATTTTTCATGTATTAAGTATGCCAAAATTTAACTAATCTTGTTTATGCTTTCAGGCTTTGAAGAAAGCTTCAAGATGCAAAGCTCCCATATCTCATCTAGATATCCAATAAACTCAATCCATTTATTTAATTTCTCTTGATCAAAAAGCTTTTCATCCAAAGAGTACCCAAAAGAAAGTTCATGTACTTCTATTTCACTTAGTTGAAAGTTCCTTACCAAGGAGGCAATATCAAAACATGGGTGGTTAATTCCAGAATATTCCCAATCTAAAAAGTAAAATGCATCATTCCATAGAATATTTTTTTTATGCAGATCATTGTGAGACAAAACTTTAGATACATCATCTTTTAACAGTTCATGATATAAATTTAATGCCTTTTTAGATAAGTGCGCATCTGGAGTATGCTCAAGCAAGTCATGATAGAGACTCATTGAGTTAAAAAATATATCTTTCGAATGCTCTGGAATAGCTATGCTGTGAATAGTACTTAGGGATTTGCCTAAAGAACGAATGGATTGCTTTGTATCGGGCGGATGAAAGATAGCTTCTTTTCCTTGAACATACTCCCATATTGATATTCCATTTGATGAATCGGCATAAAGAGCTTTTGGAGCTATATCTAAATGTTGAATGTGTTTAAGGAGCATGAATTCATTCTGTCGATCAACTGCTAGCCTAGCGGCACATAAAGAATCAAGCTTAATAACAGCATTCAGGTTGTTGAACCTGCATAAAAAAACTTCAGAGATAACACTCTTTGATAACTCATGTCCAAGGACAAACTCTCCAGGGATAGAGGCAATTCTTTTAGCTAGAGACAATACTTTTGCCCTCCTCTTACTTTGTTCCAAGATTGATAGCCAAAGAATATTATTACTAAATATGTTGCAAATAATACAGCTGAAAGCCAAAGACCTCTTTCGATAAAAAGAAAAATTGAGGTTGCATCAATAACAAACCAATAAATCCAGTTTTCAAGAAGTTTTTTAGCAACCATGTAAGTTGCGACAACTGCTCCCCAGCTAACCAAAGCATCCAAAAAAGGTAAAGCTGCATCTGTGTATCTTTCCAAGAGAAACCCAGATAAAAGAGAGAGAGCTAAAATGATTGAAATAGCAATCATGTGCTGATATTTACTCCAAGTATTAACAATAAAACTAGGATTGCTTGCATTACTTGCGCTCCACTGCGACCAGCCATATATGCCCATTACTACATAAAAAACTTGTAGGTAAGCTTCCATGTATAGCCCAGCTTTCTGCATGATAAAAAAATATAAAACGGAGCTAATAATACCCGCTATCCAGCACAAGATATTTTGCTTGACTGCTAATATCAGATATAAAATTGCAAAAATAACAGCTGTAATTTCTAACCAATTTTGAACGATAAAATTAGAAATCATATCTAATAGAGAGCCCTATATGCCTTGGATCACCATGTCTTTCATACAATGTATCAATAAAATTTGGAGCTTCATTGCCAAAGTAAAAGCCTCGCACCGAATAATACTCGTCAAAAATATTTCTTGCCCACAATTCATAATTCCAATTATTTTTTACATACCCTAGATTTAGATTAGTAAGCACATAAGACTTAGATTTATTGTTATGAGAATCACTGTAATAAAAACTACTTTTGCCAGTGAAATCAATAGCTAGGTATGTATGTGAAGTTGGAGCCCAATTTAATCCTAGTGCATAACTTCTCTCAGGAGCATGGGCTTGCGCACGACCCTCAAGGTCTTGTCTAGATTGCCAATTCTTAATTTCAGTTTTTAATATTCCTAAATTAACGAATGCTGATAGAGACTCATTAATGTCCATATCCATATTTATTTCTAGGCCGTGGTTAACGCCCTCTGCTGCATTTTGGGTTAAAAAAGAAAAAGTATTGGGATCGCTAGGATCAGTTTGAGTAGATATGAGAACCTGCTGATCTTCTCTATCAGAATAAAATAGCACCCCATTAAAAGTTATTCTAGAATCCAAAAGTTTTGTGTTTATTCCAAGTTCATAATTAGTTAGAAATTCAGGATCGTATGCAAGATTTTTATTTGTTGCATTGGCATCAAGTCCGAGCCCAAGATTAAACCCACCTTGCTTATACCCCTTTGCTAGGCTTGCATACATATTTGTGTCGTTGGTCATATTTTTAATTAATGAAATCTTTCCTCCGGACATCTTGTCTGTGGGATTAAATGATTCTTGTAGAGAGTCTGAGTAATCAGCTTCCCAGTCCTCCCAACGCAATCCTATGGAAAATTTCAATGAAGCAGAAAGTAAATAATCTAGGTTTCCAAATACAGAAAAGTTTGATGACTTGTATTTACTGGAAGAGGCAGAGGCGCTGGCATAAGGTCCATAAGGATCAGAGGGATCGCCGTATAATCCATCATCTTTTTTGAGGTTTGATTCCTTGAGCTCTAAATAATTAGCGCCAATGACCCACTCAAAAAAACTATTTTTCTGAAAGTCTGCAGAATCAGAGACAGCCCGAAATTCTTGATTAAAGGACTTTCTATCTCTAAGGGTTTCAGAAAAATAATCATACACATAAGGAAAATGCGAATCTGTGTTGCCCCAATCAGCATCATAACTAAAGATCACATTTGTATCAGTTGAGCTTGTATAACTTTGTAATTCAAAACCATCAAATGAATGAAAAACCTTCATTCCATATGAGTTAGTTTTTTGGGAATCCATGCCCGGTCTATCCGAAAGAGTGTTTAAACTTCCGTCTATAGTCCAGATATCTGCAGGATCATTAAGATCAACCTGAGAAATTAAAAACTTGATCTTTGTATTGTCTGCAAGCTGCCAGTTAACTTTTAGGCGACCAGTGCTTTCATCTTTTCGAGATGTATCTGATCTTTTTAAGTATAAATTTTTACGAAAACCATCTGCCTTATCCTTTCTTAATGCAATGCGATAAGTAATATCTGGGTTTTGATCTAAAGGTCCTCCGAATGCAACGCCAGCACTCTTTGTACCATATGACCCTATGGTGACTTCACTGGTACCCTCAAAAGTATCAGTAGGATCCTTTGTTTGAATATAAATCAATCCAGCCAGTGCATTAGCACCTATTCGCGATCCTTGTGGCCCTCGGTAAACCTCAATTTGATCCACATCAAAAGTTGTTGCAATGCCTCCTTGACCAGAGTAATCAATGTCATCTATTAAAAATCCTACCGAAGAATTAGGAGTGCCTTGATAACCAGACCTCTCTCCAATACCTCTGATTTGAAAGTAACGCGCCCTAGAATCACTTGCTGCAAAGTTTAAATTTGGAACTAAAAAAGATAGCTGCTCAAAGTGCTTCATTGACTGAGCTTTGATTACATCAGAGCTTAGAAATATAACACTGGAATCTTCTTGTGCAGCAGATGTTTGCCTCCAACTGCCTTTCACGACTATTTCTTCAATAGGATCTGAAAAGACTTCCGTACTAAAAAAAGAGATCAGTGTTGAGATTAAAAAAACAAACGCACTGTTTTTAATGATGTTCATGCAATTCCTCCGCCATTATTGTATGGATCAGGTTCAAAGGGTTTCGGTTAAGATCTCAGGTGAAGTGACCACCCCTTTGCAGTTGCAATTATCTTATGATCTTTGGAAATAAAAATCTACTTCAAATTGCAGAATAAGTTGCTAGCGATATAATTCTTGAATGAACGTAACAATAGATATCAGCATGTACCCCAATAAGGAAGATTTTATTCCTCCTATTAAAGGTTTTATTGAAAAAATAAATTGCTATGAAGATCTAAAAATCACTACCTTCCCAACCAGCACCGTAGTTCAGGGTGAGTACAACCATGCTATGAAGGCAGTGCAAGAAACCATAGCAAAGTGCTATGAAGAATTTAATATGGCTGTTTACGTGGCCAAAATTATCCCAGGCTATGAAGCCCTATAATTAAATTTATAAAAACTTACCCGTTATCATTTAAATCAGTCTGATAAGTTTCAGTCAAAGCCATCACTGAAAGCAGTGTTAATAATGAAGCGAGGGCTATGTAAACAGATACCCAGAATATGCCGAAGTCTTTCCACAGCAAAGCCGCAATTGTTGGAGCAAATGCACCGCCAAGAATTGCACCAAATTGATAGCCTAAAGTTGCACCTGAATACCTAACTTCTGTACTAAATAACTCCGTAAAAAATGCTGCCTGAGGGCCATACATCATAGAAACAAATATAAGTCCTCCTGTAATAGCTAGAACTATTAACCAAAAGTTTCCAGTATCTACAAGTGGGAATATTGCAAAAGCCCAAAGGCCTGTAAGAATTGCTCCCGCCATGAACACTCCCTTTCTTCCATGTCTGTCGGAGTATGAAGAAAACATAAACTGAACTGGAACCATTATTGCTGAGGCAATTAGAACTGCAGCCAACATATCATCTCTTGTTATATCGTCACTGGCTACTCCGTATGCAAGCAAGGAAAGCAATTAATATATAAAAAGTGACTTGAATTGAAAGGAAAGCACCAGCAGCTAAGGCTATTCTCTTTGGATATTTTTGAATCGCTTCAAGTATTGGAGATCTACTAACTACCTCATTATTATCTTTCTCGCTCGCTCGTAAGGCTTGGAGTTCTTTGAAGGCTTTTGTGTCTTCTAGATTTAATTGAATGTACATACTTATCCCAATGAGGATCGCACTGGCAAGAAAAGGAATTCGCCAGCCCCAAGCATAAAAAGATTCTTCGGAAACCAATGCGCTTGTAGTGATGAAAGCTAAGTTAGCTAAAATTACTCCTACAGGAGCGCCTGCTTGAGCAAAGGCTCCATAATATCCTCTTTGATCGGATGGAGCGCTCTCAGTAACTAACAACATTGCACCTCCCCATTGACCGCCGATAGCTAATCCTTGAGCAAATCTTAATGAGGTGAGTAATATTGGAGCTGTGATACCTATCATTGCATAGGTTGGCAATAAGCCAATTAAGGTAGATGACACTCCCATTAAAATTAATGCCATGACCAGAGTTTTTTTTCTGCCGACTCTATCGCCGTAATGACCAAAAATAATTCCCCCTATCGGTCTCGCAATAAAGCCAGCTGCAAAAGTAAGCAAGGATAAAATTAAAGCGGTAGAAGGAGTTGCCTCTCCAAAAAAAGCTGTTGGGAATATTAGGGCTGCTGCAGCCCCGTAAAGAAAAAAGTCATACCATTCAATGCTGGTTCCAGCCAATGCAGTAAGGGCTACCTTTTGCATGCTGGACTCAGAGGCGTTGTCTGTCTTCATATAGATATATGATTCGAATTTATAGCCTTATTTTTGCTACTTCTTCTTTTTGTCTTTTTTCTCGGCTCTTTTTTCTTTTAAAGATTTACCTTTTTTCTTCTCATTTTTTTGCTTATCTAGTCCTTTAGCCATGATGGTCTCCTAATTACGTTTTAATAAGTATAAAAGAAAAAAAGGAATGGTGGGTCTGGGTGGACTCGAACCACCGACCTCACCCTTATCAGGGGTGCGCTCTAACCAAGCTGAGCTACAGACCCGCTTATTGCGGACAGGCATTTTAGCTTTTATTTCTTCAGGAATAAAGACTATTAAGAAAAGGGTCTTATGTGCTGATAAATAATCTAAATAAGGTTGATGCCCATCATAATTAAACAGATGATGGAGCCGAACCAAGCAAGGCTTCTAAGAGGCTGTGCTACATAACCATCTTCATTAGCTGGCTTAGTGTTAAAGCCTGTGGCGTAGATTAAAACAAATACTATTCTTAGCACTAACCAGATCAAAGCCAGCAAGGTATTAGCCTCAACATTTAGATAGATCGATAAAAGTGCAAATGTAAAAAATACTGGTAAAGACTCACGAAGATTGTGCAAAGCCCTTCTGGCACTTTCAGCAGGCGCTTCTCCAGCTCGCTTAGCCAAGGACATAGGCAAGATGAGTTGAACGAAATAAAGCAGGCTAGTAAATAAAATAATGTTAATCATGTAAATCTCCTTTGAATTATAAGTTGCGTCTTTAAAGCGTTCCCTTGTCTCTCATTTCTTTTCTAATCTTTGTTGCGCTGATATCGGTAATGGCTTCCTCAAAAACTTCTTCTTCAAATTTATAGCCCACCCCTCTGCCGTAAGTAATATTCACAATATTAGGCACAAGCATAATTTCGTACTCTTGCCCGCGATGAAAGTTATCTTTTGCTAAACCGTCTTCAATATTCTTGCAAACTGCTTCCCAATCAAAAGGATTATCGTCCTGACCGTCCCCACCTGAAGCACCTTGAACATCTCTAACCTGAATAATAACTTGCCCAGTCTTAGCAACACATCTTTTAAATAAAGCCTGGTGGCCATCATGCCAAGGCTGCCATCTTCCCAACATCTGCACGGTAGGTTTTTTCCAATCAAACATTTTTTAAAATCTCCTTAGCTAGGTCGTCATGATTATGTTCATTCCATTCTGTGATATGAAAATCCACCTTAGATGGATTTTGGAAAAGCTTGTTCGTATCTTCATACCTTCCTTCGGTAATTGTATCCATCCAGATTACTAAGTCAGCATCAAAATTTTCTCTGGTTGCTTCTGTAGGGCAAACAAAATCACAGATCACAAAGCGACCATGAGATTTTTCAAAATCTGCAAAAGTTTTCATGCGCATTGATTGTCTATTTCTGCCCTCATCAGAAAAGTCCCAATCATTTGCCATTTCTCTGACCTTATCGGCGTTATACCAAGCGGCATTAAGGAGTGGCACCAGCCTTTCTGTTAAATACGTTTTGCCGCTGCCTGGCAGGCCCATAACTAATATTTTCATAATTTTTTTATTGTGTGCGTTCTAAAGATTGATACAGACTAAAAAATAAGTAAAACAAGGGCATCATTGTTGCATATTTAATCAGGGTTGCTAGAACTAAAAAGCCAATACTAGAATCAATCCCCGCAAGCCCGCCCACCAAACCAAAAATAACTTGAATCCCTAAAAATACACTAGTTAACACAAATAATTTTGTTCCAACTTCATCGGTTGCTTGCCAAGATTCGCCTAAAGCGTCTGATGCCTTTTTGTCCTCAAACATTATGTATAAAGGAAATAATCCCAATCTTGCATAGAGAAAGAAACCAGGCAAAACAAGAAGAAGAAAGCCAATGCCATATGCCAAGGAATGCATTAAATTACCTAGTAATAATGGAAAGAATTTTTTAATGCCAGCAAGTAGAGCCTGATAAGGTGTTACTTCACTGTTTGAAGTTAAAGACTGAAAAGCAATCATAGTCCCGCCGGACAGACCAACAGACAAAACTAATGACAAAACCACTAAAATAAAAAGTTGGCTAGAAATAGAAGATAAGACTTCCAGCGCAGCGCTATCAGACATATTGGCGTCTATTCCTATAGACGTCACCAGGTAAGTGAGAGCAAATTCTATGGTCATCACCGGTAAACATAGAATAAATAAATAACCTATATGGCGAACACAAAAGCTAACTGAGGAAAAGAATTGTTGCATTGCTCTATTATGAATTGATGAATAAAAAGATTAAAGTTTAAAGCGTTATTTTTTTAAATTTACGCTTGCCTACCTGATAGATACAAGCCTCACCCTTGCTGACTGAATGCTTGGGATCAGTAATTTTGTCTTCATTAATTCGAACACCGCCTTGCTTGATCATACGAATTGCTTCCGATGTACTCTCAGTCATGCCAGATTCTTTTAAAAGATTTGGTAAGAGTATTGAGGGCTCTTTCCATTCAAGCGAAAGTTCTTCTATGTTCTCAGGGATATTTTTCTTTTGAAATTGATTTAAAAAATTATGCTCCGCATTATCTGCTGCATCTTCATCATGAAAACGTGAAATAATTTCTTTAGCCAAGGAGATTTTAATATCTCTGGGGTTCATGCCATCAGCCTGTTGATCTTTTACTGCCTGTATTTCTTCTGAAGATTTAAAGCTCAATAAATCAAACCAACGCCACATAAGATCGTCTGAGATTGACATGATCTTCCCAAACATCTCATCGGGAGCCTCATCAATACCAACATAGTTACCAAGTGATTTTGACATTTTGTTTGTTCCATCTAATCCCTCAAGAATTGGAACTGTGATGACAACTTGTGGCTCTTGCTCATGAGTTCTTTGCAGCTCTCTTCCAACCAACAGATTAAACTTTTGATCTGTTCCACCCAGCTCAACATCTGCTTGCAAGGCAACGGAATCATAGGCCTGAATAAGAGGATATAAAAATTCATGGATCGCAATGCTTTGATTGGATTTATAGCGTTTACTAAAGTCATCTCTTTCCAACATACGCGCAAGATTATATTGAGAGGCTAAGTTTAATTATCCCTTCAGCTCCAAGCTTACTGCACCATTCAGAATTAAACCTTACTTCAGTGAGCTCTGGATCTAATATCTTAAAAACTTGATTAGTATAAGTTTTAGAATTCTTTTCTATGTCAGATGGATCAAGCGGAGGTCGAGTTTTATTTTTTCCAGTGGGATCGCCAATCATGGCGGTAAAATCACCAATTAGAAATACAATCTTATGGCCTAGTTCTTGAAAATGTCTGAGTTTGTTAATTAAAACAGTGTGCCCCAAATGTAAATCGGGTGCAGTCGGATCAAAACCAGCCTTAACAACAAGTTGTTTCTTTTTTTTGAGTTTTGAGAGGAGCTCATCTTCATTAAGCAACTCATCAATTCCCCGTTTGATTAAATTGAGGTTATCTTCCATGATTTATAATTTATTATAGTATTTATATAGCCCAAAAGGATTAAATCATATGAGCGAAATGCAAAACTTAAAATTTCTCTTTCCTCCTCGTGTAAAAGGAATCAAAATTTTTGATAGTGAGGCGCTTTTCCCGGTCGGCAAAATTTATTGCATAGGAAAGAACTATGCTGACCATGCTAAAGAAATGGGTGGCGCCGTTGACAGAGATCAGCCATTTTTTTTTAGCAAGCCGCCTCAGTCCATTACTCAGTCAAATACCATTGCTTTTCCAACTCAAACCAATAATTTGCATCATGAGGTTGAGCTAGTTGTTTTTATTGGTGCCAAGTGCAGCAATGTTAAAAAAGAGGATGCTCATGAGAGTATTTTTGGGTACGGAGTTGGGGTCGATCTTACAAAAAGAGATTTGCAAGATATTGCAAAAAAAAATGGTAAGCCATGGGATCTAAGCAAGGGGTTTGATAATTCAGCTCCTATATCCAAGATTCTTCAAAATGAAAAAACTATCATGAGACAAGGAGAAATTAAATTAAGTGTTAATGGGGTTGAGAAACAATCTAGCAATCTCTCGAATATGGCATGGGAGGTAGATGAAATAATTAGCTGGTTATCAAAATTTATTACTCTGAACCCTGGTGATATTATTTTTACAGGAACGCCTGCTGGAGTTGGAAAGCTAAATCCTGGAGACCAGATTGATGCAAGCATTGAATCTGTCGGCTCATTATCTTTTAAATTAGTATGAGACTTTAATTAGTAAATTATTATGTCTAAAAGATCATGGATAAAAATCATACCCTATGGATTATTAGCTCTGTTCACTGTTTTAGTTGTCTATGACCCGACTTTAGATGCTTCCCAATTGGAGAATACTCCAGTAACTCAGATAGCTGATATTTCTACTCAAGAGTTATCGAATAATAAAATTAAAGAACTTCATGTCGTTAAAAGTGGTGAAAATTTATCAGTTATTTTTGAAAAGTATTCAGTATCCTTAAATACAACCTACCAAATTTTTCGCAAAGATAAGAGTGGAGAAGTAAAAAATATTCAGCCAGGCAATAGACTAGAATTTACATTTATTGGTTCTGAGCTTCAGTTAATCAGAATTATTAAAAGTCCTGTATTGGAATTTCAAATACTTACCAGTCCTAACATTGAGATTACTAAAATTGAAAAAACTCCTGAACAAATAATTTCATTTAAATCTGGAATCATTCAGTCATCATTTTATTTGGCTGGCCTTAAAGCAGATATTCCTGAAAGTGTGATCATGGATTTGGCATATATCTTTGGCTGGGATATTGATTTTGTATTTGATATTCGTGCAAATGACAAATTTAGAATTTTGTATGAAACTCCCTTTGTTGATGGGGTTAAAGTCGCTAATGGCAGCATACTATTTGCTGAATTTTATAATGATAATAAAAAATATTCAGCTATTAGGTTTAATGGAAAAAATAAATTATGGGATTATTTTGATGACGAAGGAAATAGTTTAGAAAAGGCATTTTTAAGAGCTCCTCTAGACTTTGCGTATGTTAGTTCTCACTTTAATCCAAATAGACGTCATCCAATTTTAAATAAAATAAGGGCTCACAATGGAGTGGATTATGCAGCCAAAAGAAATACCCCCATTCGAGCCACAGGAGAAGGAGTGATTGAGTCAGTGGGCTGGAAAAGTGGTTATGGAAGAACGGTTGTTATAAGGCATGGGGGAGATATTTCTACTCTATACGCGCACATGGAGAAATACGCATCGTCTCTCGTGAAAGGCAGCAAAATTAAACAAGGGCAAACTATTGGGTACGTCGGAGATTCAGGTTTAGCAACAGCACCTCATTTGCATTATGAATTTAAAATTGGAAATAAAAGGAGTGACCCGCTGAAAGTATTGCTTCCATCTGCTTTGCCATTAAAAAAATCACTTATGCCTGAATTTCAAAAATTACAGTCTGAGTACTTAAAAAAATCTAATAACTTTTTATCTCGAGATCCAAATGCCAAATTCTTTGAATAAGTTATACATCGGCACAATGAGCGGAACTAGCTACGACGGAATAGATGTATGTGCTATCTCAGTAAGAAAAAAAATAGATCTTATCCATTTTTCATCCTTTAAGTATCCGCCAAAACTAAGAAAAAAAATTGCAGCAGTAATAGAAGATCAAATTCTCAGCCTTAAGGATTATGGTGAATTAAATATTCAAATAGGGATGGCTTTTGCTAAAGCCATTAATAAATTTATAAAGCAAAATAATTTTTCTCCATCTCAAATTATGGCTATTGGTTTGTCGGGTCAAACCCTCTGGCATAATCCTCAAGGCAAATATCCATTCTCAATTCAGGCCGGAGATGCAGCAATTGTTTCAAAAGAATGCGGCATTGATGTTGTCCATGATTTTCGAAATGATCATATTTCACTTGGTGGAGAAGGAGCGCCTCTGGTTCCTGAATTCCATCAGAGACTCTTTTCTAAATCAAATCAAGATAGGTTAATTCTAAATATTGGAGGCATCTCTAATTACTCATATTTAACAAAGTCTAAAGATTTTTTTGGCTCAGATTCAGGTCCAGGAAATGCATTATTAGATTCATATTGTCAAAACTTTCTTGATCAAGATTATGACCACAATGGTTTGCTGGCAAGAAAAGGTAAAGTGCACAAAGCATCTTTAAATAAAATGTTAGCTCATCCATTTTTTAAAAAGAGGCAGCCCAAATCAACGGGTAAAGAAATATTTAATCTTACGTTAATCCCAAAAAGCCTCTTGCAGCAGAGTTCTGAAAATATTTTAGCTACTTTAGACGGAATTAACTGCTGCAACTATCGCGCAAGCCATTAAGCATAAACAGCAATCAATAAATGAAATTATTGTGTGTGGAGGAGGAATTAAAAATCTATTTCTGATCGAGAGAATTGGTCATTATGTTTCTTTGCCCATAGTTTCATCTGAGTTCATGGGATATGACCCTCAGTCAATAGAAGCTATGGCTTTCGGATGGCTGGCAAGTCAAAGAATTGCAAAGAATCCTTTAATAGTAAAAAAACATAAAGGTTTGCTTGGAAAAATAACTAAATTTAAGTCGTAAAAGACTCTCCGCATCCACATGTAGTTTTTGCATTAGGATTGCTTACAATGAATTTAGAGCCCGAAAGATCTTCCACATAGTCTAATGAAGATCCATAGAGATATGGGTAGGACAAAGAATCAAGCAGAATGGAGAAATCTGGAAACGAAATAACGTCATCGTCACCTGCAGGGCTTTCGTCAAACTTAAATCCATACTGAAAACCTGAACACCCCCCTCCTGTCACATAAACACGAAAGTTATTTGTTTCACTATCAGGCAATAAAGACTGTATGCGCTGAATAGCATTAGCAGTTAAATTTATTGAAGAAGATTCATTTTCCATTATTAAGTAGTTTATAGGATTAAAAATAGATTCAACAATAGAAAGAGGAAAGTTTTTCGTTATGCTGGAGCTAGAAGAGATAAAATAATTAAAATGGATTTATACCTCACATACAAAACCTTACATATTCTGTTTATGGTCTCATGGTTTGCTGGCATATTTTATCTACCTCGACTGTTTGTTTATCACGTAGAAAGTGACAGCTTGGAGGTAAAAAATCAACTTTCCATTATGGAAAAAAATCTATTTAAGTTTATTACACCACTTGGAATTTTAGCGTTAATTTTTGGAATTATGATGGGATTGCTGAGCTCTAATTGGTCAGCATTCTTTGCTCAGGACTGGATTGTAGTAAAGATTATTGTCGTGTTTTTGTTGGTGAGTTACCAACTAATGTGCTGGAAGATTATGCAAGAACTTCCAGGCTGATAATCATAATTGGACTGGGTTTAAGCTTAGAGTTTTTAATGAGGCTCCGGTCATATTATTGCTACTTGGAATTATTGCAGCAGTTTTTAAATTTTAATTTAGATATTCAATAAAAAATGGGTCATTAAATTAAATATAAAACTCTTAATTTGATATGATTGCCGGTACTAAAACGAACCTTAAAATAGAAAATAAAGATTAATTAAGTGTCACTAAAAAGAACAAACTCAGACTTACTTTTCAAAAAAGCAAAAACTTTAATGCCGGGAGGCGTTAATTCTCCCGTTCGAGCATTTAAAAATGTTGGCACTGATCCAATATTTTTTAAATCTGCAAAGGGTCCAATTCTCACAGACGAAGATAATAATACTTACATAGACTTTATTGGATCATGGGGACCAATGATTTTAGGACACTCAAACCCAATAATTGTTGACGCTGTAAAAAAACAGCTTGAGCTTGGAACCAGCTACGGTGCCCCAACAGGAATAGAAAATAAATTAGCAGAGCTAATCAAAATTCAGGTTCCCAGTATGCAAAAGCTAAGAATGGTTAATTCAGGAACTGAGGCAACTATGAGCTGCATTAGACTAGCGCGAGGTTATAGCGGTAAAAATAAAATTATTAAATTTACAGGATGCTATCACGGTCATGTAGATTCTCTATTAGTAAAGGCAGGTTCTGGAGTGTCAACTTTTGGTTTACCCGACTCACCTGGAATCCCTGATGAGCTAGCAAAACTAACTTATAGCTGCCCATACAATGATGTAGATTCCGTTACCAAAGTTGTAAGTGAAATTGGAGATGACTTGGCTGCAATAATTGTAGAGCCTATTGCTGGAAATATGGGTTTTGTTCCTGGACAAAGTCACTTTTTACAAACCCTAAGAGATTTATGTGACAAAACAGATGCTGTTCTAATTTTTGATGAAGTTATGTCAGGCTTTAGGGTTTCATTGGGTGGAGCTCAAGAAATTTATAAAATTAAGCCAGATCTCACAGCCCTGGGAAAAGTTATTGGTGGGGGTCTGCCGGTGGGAGCATTTGGTGGGAAAGAGTCTATCATGAATCAATTGGCGCCAATTGGTCCTGTATATCAAGCAGGCACCTTATCTGGCAATCCTTTGGCAATGAGCGCTGGAATTGCTTTGATGACCACATTAATTGATATGAACCCATTTCAGAGTCTTGAGGATTCATCAAAACATCTTTTATCGAGCATCAAAGAAATGTGTGATGCAAAAGGTATCCCATTTTCTCATGCTTCCATAGGCGGAATGTTTGGTTTTTTCTTTTCAGAGGAACTCCCAAATAATTTTGATGAAGTTGTGAAGACCAATGATGAATTATTTATAAAATTCTTTAATACAGCCCTTAAGAATGGAATATACTTTGCGCCATCAAAATATGAGGCTGGTTTTATTTCCACTACTCATAATTCAAGTATTCTTGACCAAACAATAGAAAAAGTTAACCTCACCTTAAAGGAGTTTTAAAATGAAAAATGATATCAGCGCAATTGGAAATGCTTTAGTCGACACAGTTTTTAAAGTTCCACATGAGTTAATTGAAGAGCTTGGTCTTAGAGATTGATCAGATGACCCTCTCTAGCGCAGAAGAGCAGGCACCTATTATAAGTCGACTAATAGAGTCTGGCGCTGAAACTGTCTCTGATTGTGGCGGCTCAGCTACCAATAGTCTTGTTGCTGCAGCTAGCTTTGGAGCATCTTGTTTTCATGCATGCAAAGTCACGAATGACGAGGATGGTATTAGATATTTAGAAAGCTTAAAAGCGGCTGGGGTATCTCACAAGGGAGATATGGCTTCAGCAGATTCTATGCCAACCGGGAAATGCTTAATCTTAGTTACTCCTGATGCAAAAAGAACTATGACAACCTCATTAAGTGTTAGCTCTTTTATGGATGGTCAAGATCTTGATTTAGATGAGATTGCAAATTCAAAAATTTTTTATGTTGAAGGCTATATGGTCACAAGTGATGAAAACTATGGATGCGTCTTAAGTGTTCTCGAGCACCTTAAGAGCTTTCCAGAAGTTAAAATTGCTCTTTCTTTGTCAGATCCTGGAATTGTTGCAGGTTTTATAGATAAATTTAAAGAAATAGAGGCTTATGGCTTAGATTTTATTTTTGGTAATGATGATGAATTTATGGTGTTTGTTGGCGCTTCAAATATCGATGAAGCTTTTGACCTACTTCAGTCTAAAAACTATATATCCATAATAACTATGGGTGAGCAAGGGAGTGCAGTCATCAGCTCAAATGAAGTCATTAAGACCCCGAGGGTTAATATTGAGCCTGTAGATACAAATGGTGCTGGAGATATGTTTGCTGGAAGCTTTATGTTTGCGTTGTTGCAAAATCATGATTTAAAAGTGTGTGCGGAGTTTGCAAATTATGGTGCATCTCGTGTTGTAGAGACATTTGGACCAAGATTGACTAAAGATGGTTACCAGGAAACATTAAAAAGTTTTCAAAAAAGCTAGCTTAATATGGTTCTTTCTGATAATTTCAGTCGCCTTAAAAATTTTTTTAATTAATTTATGCCAAAAAAAGCTGATACAAAAAAAGTCAAAGCTACGCCGACTAAAACTAAATCACCTGTAACAAAGAAAGCTGCAGCTAAAAAATCATTAGTTAAGAAGGCTCCGGCTAAGAAAGTAGCTAGCTCAAGAAAGCTCCAGCTAAAAAGGTTTCAGTCAAAAAGAGATCTACTCCCATTTCTTCATATCAAGGAAGAAAAGGAGAGAAGTATATGAGTGCAGCAATGAAAAAACATTTTCTTGCAGTATTAATTGATTGGAGAGAGCATCTCAAAGAAGAGATGCAAAAAACATTTGATCACCTAAAAAATAAGGGTGAGTCATATGCAGATCCAATAGATCGAGCATCTCAAGAAGAAGAGTTTGCATTTGAGCTTAGGACTAGAGACAGAGAGAGAAAGTTAATATCAAAGATAGCTATGTCTCTTGATCAAATTAAACAGGACGACTATGGATACTGTTATGCTTGTGGGATTGAAATTGGGGTAAAAAGACTTGAAGCAAGACCAACAGCCACGCATTGTATCGACTGTAAAACGCTTGATGAAATTAAAGAAAAGCAACTTGGCGGCTAATGCATGCATCTTGAGCAAATGCATTTAAGTTTTGACAAAAAAAAATAAAGCTCCCTCCTCTCGAACTCCAAAAATACTAGCTGATAGTAAATTTAGCCCTCTATCTTTTGAGGTTGTTAAATCATTAAAAAAAGCTGGATATCAAGCCTACCTTGTTGGTGGATGTGTAAGAGACTTGCTTGTTGGCATCAAAGCCAAAGATTTTGACGTCTCAACAAATGCAACTCCGGAACAGGTTAGAAAAATTTTTAGATCATCCCGAATTATTGGTAAACGATTTCGTCTTGTTCATGTTTTCAGTCGCAATGAACTAATAGAAGTTTCGACCTTCAGAGCTGATGCATCAAAAACACAAAATAATGATGGGCTAGTCAAAGATACAGATGGAAAGATACTAAGAGACAATGTCTGGGGAAGTTTAGAGGAAGATTGTGTTAGACGAGATTTTTCAATTAACGCATTGTATTTTGATCCTGTAGAAAATGTTCTGCATGATTTCCATAATGGAATCGAGCATATACAAAAGAAAAGTATTGTCTCAATTGGTGATCCAATGTTGAGATTTGACGAGGATCCGGTTAGAAGTCTTCGTGCGATAAGATTTAGCTCAAAATTAGGCTTTAAAATTTCAGGAGACATTAAGGAAGCTATATATAAAAAAGCCCCCCTTCTTGGAAATATTTCTAATGCAAGGTTGTTTGACGAATTTTGTAAAATCTTTCTTTCTCAAAAAGCATCTGATAATTTTGAAAAGCTCCAATCATTTGGTGCATTAAAGTACCTAATTAATACAAAAAAATATCCTGTCGATTCTTTTGGCCTGAGATTTCAGCAAGCAGCACTTGTTAATACTGACAATAGACTGAAGTCTGATCAATCTGTGACTCCAGGTTTCTTATTAGCTGCTCTTATGTGGCCAAAGTTAATTGATGAAACGAACGAGGAAGGAACATTAAATCTAAAAAAGTTTTTTAGAAGCATGGACAGAATTATTCGGGAACAGCAAGAATTAACAGCAATCCCTAGAAAATTTCATGGCTACATCAAAGACATATGGTCTTTGCAGCTTAAACTCGAGACTCGACTTGGGCATCAACCTTATAAAATTCTTAACCATCCAAGGTTCAGAGCCGCATATGATTTTTTATTACTTAGGGAAGAGGCAGCTAAGGACGATCAAGGTATTGGGAGCTGGTGGACTGAGTTTCAGAAAGTGAATCGACCAAGAAAAATTGAGATGTTACAAATCTTAAGAGATTCCAGGAAAGGGCCTGTAGAGAAAAAATTTGGTTTCTTGGAAGAGTTAAGCTAATCTTTACAAAACGAAAGAAAAACCTATGGAACCAGCTTTACAGGAAGCCTTACTTCCAAAATACATTGCCATTGAAGGGCCGATTGGAGTAGGCAAAACAACGCTTGCACATAAAATAGCCGAAACATTTAACTATGATGTTTTTCTCGAGCAACCAACAGAAAACCCATTCCTAAAAAGCTTTTATAGAAATCCAAAACAGTCTGCTCTCGCGACTCAACTATTTTTTTTATTTCAAAGAATGCAGCAAATTGAAGATTTAAAACAACGCTCATTGTTCGAGCCTGTTCGGGTTGCAGATTTTCTTATTCAAAAAGACCGACTATTTGCTGAAGTAACTCTTTCTGAAGAGGAAATGGGTTTGTATGACAAAGTATATGAACATCTAACCTTAGATGCTCCATCACCAGATTTGGTGATCTACTTACAAGCACCTGTTGAAGTATTGCTGGATAGAATTAATAAAAGAGGAAATCCAGACGAAAAATTTCTGACAGTGGATTATCTAGAAAGGCTCAATGATGCGTATTCTAAATTCTTTCTTTATTTCGAAAATGCCCCTCTGCTAATTATCAATGCTTCTGATATCGATTTAGAGAGTGGTGGTTCTGATTACGATATGTTGATCAATAAAATCATGTCAGATCCTCGAGGGAAGAATTTTATCAATCCTCAGCCCTCTATTCTCTAAAACTTTTATCTACCTGTATGAGCGATAAAGTATACGACCCACCCAAAGGCTCAACTAATCCACACATAAAGAATTTAGATCAATATGCACTTATGTATAAACAATCTATCGAAGATCCGAAGGCCTTCTTTGGAAAAGAAGCTATAGCAAACCTTTCGTGGAGCGAGCCATTTACAGGCATTCATAATGACGAGTTTCAAGAATCAAAATGGTTTGAAGGAGGTAAGCTAAATATTGCTTTTAACTGCATTGATCGGCATTTAGCGGAACATGCTGACAAAACTGCCCTCATATGGGAGGGAGATGAGCCAGATCAATCAAAAGAGATATCATATTTTGATCTGCACAAAAACGTGTGTAAATTCTCTAATATTTTAAAAGATTTAGGTGCAAGAAAAGGCTCAAGGATTTGCATCTACATGCCCATGATTCCTGAAGCTGCATACGCAATGCTGGCTTGTGCAAGAATTGGAGCAATACATTCGGTGGTCTTTGGAGGTTTCTCTCCAGAGTCATTGAAAGATAGGATATTAGATGCTGACTGCAGCATTGTGATTACTGCTGACGAAGGAGTACGGGGCGGCAAAACGATTCCTTTAAAAAATAATGTTGATATTGCTCTGGTTAACTGCCCCGATGTAAAACATTGCTTGGTTATCGAGAGAACTGGTGAAAATACTCACTGGGCTGAAGGAAGAGATGTTAGGTATGAAGAAGTTTTTCATAGGGCCTCGGATCAATGTGAATGTGAGCCAATGGATTCAGAGGATCCTTTTTTTGTTTTATATACATCTGGTTCAACTGGAAAACCTAAGGGAGTAATGCATACAACTGGTGGTTACTTACTAGGAGCACATTTAAGTTTCAAATATTTATTTGGCTACAGAGCTGAGGATAAGTATTGGTGCACAGCAGATGTTGGATGGATTACAGGTCATACTTATATTCTCTATGGGCCGCTATCAAATGCAGCAACCAGTCTAATGTTTGAAGGTATTCCAACTTACCCTTCTCCATCAAGATTTTGGGATGTATGTGATAAGCATCAAATATCAATCTTTTATACCGCTCCCACAGCTCTCAGGGCATTAATGGCTCAAGGTAATGAGTATGTTCAAAGGACCTCTAGAAAATCTCTTAGGCTTTTAGGCACTGTTGGAGAGCCAATTAATCCCGAAGCATGGGAATGGTATTATCGAGTCGTGGGAAATGCTTCGTGCCAAATCATAGATACATGGTGGCAGACTGAAACTGGATCTGTTTTGATCTCTCCTATAGCTGGCGTAACTCCAGTTAAACCTGGCTCAGCAACTTTACCATTTTTTGGAGTTAAGCCTGAACTGGTTGATGAAAATGGTAGAGTTTTAGAGGGAGAGAATTCTGGAAACCTAATCATCACTCAATCCTGGCCAAGCCAGATTAGGAGTATTTATGGAGATCATCAGCGCATGATCGACACTTATTTTTCAACCTATCAAAATAATTACTTTACCGGTGACGGAGCTAAAAGAGATGCTGATGGATATTTTTGGATTACTGGAAGAGTGGATGATGTTCTGAATGTTTCCGGACATAGGCTTGGTACAGCAGAAATTGAAAGTGCGTTGGTTCTTCACCCTAAAGTTGCAGAAGCAGCTATCGTTGGCTTTGATCATCCTATCAAAGGACAAGGAATCTATGCATATGTAACTCTGATGGTAGGCGAGCAAGAAACTCCAGAGCTAATAGGAGAGCTGCAAAAATTTGTTTCAAATGAGATTAGTCCAATCGCCAAACCAGATTTAATTCAATGGGCTCCAGGTCTACCAAAAACGAGATCAGGAAAAATTATGCGGAGGATCTTAAGAAAAGTTGCCGAAGGAGATTTTAAGAATCTTGGAGATACCTCTACACTTGCCGATCCCGATGTTGTAGAGAGCTTAATTGCGAATAAACTTAGTTTATAAATAAGTAATATAAATACAAAAGATACCGCGACTGAAACTACACCAATCATAGAGTTAATGATTGCTGTTTCTCCTAATTCTCTCATCTCATTCTTAGTTTCATAAAAACTATTGCTGTATAAAAGTAGAGCACCAGAATTAAAAACATGCATCAAAAAAAGGATCATTAAAAACCAATGTGCTTGTTCCGCTATTGCTAGTAAGCAGAGTGCAGAAAATATTAGATCAAGAATTAAAAAGAACTTTTTATTGGCTCGGTTATAAATAAAACCAAATAAATTAAAATTATTTTTTAGAAGCCAGGCTATTATTAGTCCCTCTAATAGATATAGACAACCTAGAGCAAAAGTAAGCATAAAAACTATTAATTCAACGACCAGGCTTGCTGGTCAGAATCAAACACAGCAACCTTATCTTCAAGCAGTTTTGTTAAATGCGCCTCTAAACTCCAAAGTGCAATGGGGTGCAGTCTTTCATCAACATCGTCATAGACCTCTTTAACCAGTGTGTTTGAATTGCAAGGAGAAATTAATTGAAGTTTTTCCACTACCTTGCTCTCACGCTCTAATCTATGAGCAATAATCCAGTCTACTACTGCAAAGGGATCTCCCAGAAAGTCTCCATGGCCAGGACCAATTCTATTAAATTTATAATTTTTTAAGAGTGTAAGAGAGTCAAGATATTGCCTCATAGAACCATCTGGATGGGCGATTACTACTGTTGAGCCATTCATTATATGGTCGCCTGTGAGCATGGTTTCTTCTTCTGCAATGAGATAACACAAATGATTCGATGCATGGCCAGGTGTATGAATTACCTCAATCGTATATTCATCTGTCTTAATTATGTCGCCATGATTAAGCACCTGATCAGGCTTAAAGGTTCTGTCTTGCCGCGAATCATCTTTGGCTACTAACCTTCCCATCATAGGAATCTTTAACTTATCTGCCAATACTTTTGCACCTGGCGAATGATCTGGATGAGTATGAGTGACAAGAATTCTTTTGATTTTATTTTTCCCAAGCTCTAATAAGTTCAGATAGATGGGCGTCAATTTTTGGACCAGGATCAACCAAGGTAATATCATCGGTTCCAATTAAGTAGCTGTTAGTACCTGGGCCAGTAAAAACACTGCCATTAGATGCGGTAATTCTTTGAATGCTTGATTTAGGCGCTTTCATATCCATTATCTCCAGGTAAAAAGCCAATCCAGGCTCCATCTTTCTTAATAAACTTGGGAAGGATTGGAGGAATCGCACCATCCTCTAGATCTTTAAAATGATTAAAAGCCTCTTCTCTTGATGAAAATTGAGCAAGAGCTTCTAAACTTTTAATCGTTGGCATAATCATATTCATCTCACCTTGATGAAACTTTTCTAAAGCTTTGGCAGGTGAGATCCAAAAACTTTCAGTCAGCTCATATCCATCGTGAACTCCAAGTTGTTCAGAATGCACTTTAGCTAAAAAAAACCTAGTATCAAATCGTTTGGGCTCAATATCTGGTGTAACCCAATGAGCGCATGGAACAATATTATTGGCTCGCAATTGCAAATTATTTTCTTTACAGATCTCATAAAAAGTAATCTCTTTTGAATTTAGCTGTTGCCTGTAATCATCTAATTTTTTTAGGTCTTGAAGAAGCATATCATTCTTGTTGGTCAATAAAATACCAGCCTCTTCATAGCATTCTCTGATGCATGCAACCCAATACGCCAAACCATTTTGATTTACTGCAAGCTTTGCTGAAGCCTGATCATCACTAAGGCCATCACAATACTGATACATCTCTGGAAGTGAGTCTTCGGGATCAAGAGTGCCACCAGGAAAAACATACAAGCTACCGAATGAAGACTTCATGCTTCGCTTCACCATGAATATTTCAAAAGTATCGGTGCCCTCTCTCATTAAGATGACTGTTGCAGCTGGTCTAATTTGTGTATTCATAATTAGTATGGATATTTATTATCCATTAGAATAAGTCTTAATGGAAATTACTGAATCTCTAAAACAAGACCTTCAATCTGCGCCAGACTGGTTTCATAAATCGATAGCTATTCTGCCTAGAAAAGAAAATTTTATACATGCAGCAGGAAATCTAAAGTACCAAGTCTGGGACAGAGCTAATGCTAAAAATATTGTTGTTCTAATCCACGGAACAGGGGCGCATAAAAAATGGTGGGACCCAATAGCTCCTTTGATAAATGAAGACTTTACCGTGATAGCTCCAGATCTTCCTGGCATGGGAGAGTCTGATCATAGAAATGCATATAATTTTGAAGAATTTAGTGAGGCATTGATTGCAATCATTAATCAAGAAAAAATTGTTAGCAATTTTCAAAAAATTTACCTTGTAGGTCATTCGCTTGGCGGACATGTTGCAGGATTTATGGCAAGCGAATTTCCAGATCTATTTCATGGGGTGATAATGATTGATTCTCCTATTCGCCCACCAACATATGACTATGACAAACATCAAAGCACTGGTCCGCTGAGAAGAATCAAATACTACCCTGACAAAGTTTCAATCATCGAGAGATTTAGGCTAATGCCGCCTCAGGACTGCGAAAATGGCTGGTATCTTAGATACATCGCAGAGCACTCAGTTTTCGATGTTGAAGAAGGCTGGAGATGGCGATTTGATGATAAGCTCTTTGCCACTCTTAGGCGCCTAAATAATTATGAATTTAAATTTCAATGCCCAGCACTTTTTGTTGCTGGCGGTAAAAGTCTATTATTAGAATCAAAGATAATGAAATATATTAGAGAGGCTTTTAAAGACTCTATGGCAGTCGAAGTAATTGAGGATGCGGCTCATCATGTCCCGCTCGATTCTCCGCTAGAACTTATCTCTTTAATCAATGATTATTTACGACAGTGGGAAGAAAAAAAATGAGAAAAATAATAATAACTATTTTAGGAGCGCTGACATTGAGTCTTGTTGCATTTTTATGGCTTGGAAATGAAAATAGCATTGAGTCCTTGGATGGATGTAAAGACAATGAAGAGCTGAAAGTCTACTGTAATTTTATGAATCCTGAAGATTTAGCGCTAACCCCAGATGGAAATTTTTTAATTGTGGCCGAGTTTGGCGGAATGGCACCATTGGTTGAAATGACATCTGGGAAATTAAGTTTTTTTAACATAAAAGATAAAACCAGATCTCAAGCGAAGATTACTTTTGGGGAAAATGAATGGGGCTCTGTTGACTGTTCTAGAGATCCGAGCATTCCCTTTGGTCCTCATGGCATTGATTTAGTTCAAAGAGAGGATGGAAAGCAGCAACTTGCAGTGGTCAGTCACCATCCAAATGAAAGCATAGAGATGTTTGAACTGTTAGAAAAAGATGGTTGGGTGCTTGAGTGGAAGGGCTGTGTTGATGTTGACGGCAAATATTATTTCAATGATGTTTCATTGGATATGTCTGGAAACTTCTATGCCTCTCATATGTTTGAATCTGACTTCTCAATGATCAGTGCCTTGTGGAATGTATTTGCCAAGTCAGATACAGGCATGGTTGTTAAATGGACTCAGGATAATAAATTTGAGGAACTAAATTTCACAGCTGGCTCTTTCCCAAATGGCATTGCATTAGATCAAAAAAATAATAATCTCATTGTGAATTACAACTTAGGGGATAAAAGCATTCTATTTGATCTGAATTCCAAACAATCTCTGGGAATCTACGAGCACAATTCACCTGATAACGTGGTCATCAAAGGTGGCTTTGCATGGGTTACTAATCATGATCATTCTGTTGCAGAATCTTTGGGGTGTGCCGAAACAGTTAATTGCACACTTCCTTTCTCAGTAAATAAATTATCTCTTTCAGATCTTTCATTGGTTGAGTCCTATAAATTTAAGAGCAAAAATATGGGAATTGGAACTGTTGGTTTGCCGCATGATGGATCCTTATGGATTGGTTCATACCACTCAGACAGATTAGCAGAGGCTAGCCTATCTTTTAGTGAATAGTATTTATACTGCGGAGCAGGTCAGAGCTTTTGAGAAAAATTTATTTATTAAAAAGGGCGATGACCTGCGAGCAATGATGGAGGCTGCTAAGCAGTCTGTTGAGATATTAAACAAAGATTTTTCAACGTCAGAGTTCTTAATTCTATGTGGGCCAGGCAATAATGGTGGAGACGGATATTTCATAGGCATTGGTCTAAGTGAGTTAAAGAAATGTGTCAAATTTATAGATGTACTAGGCCATGTAAAGAAATCTCCCCTATGCGAGCATGCGTTTAAAGCGGCACAACATTTAGACTTTATTAATGCAAAAACACTTAAAGATATTTCCAGCAAAACCGTTATAGTGGATGCAATATTTGGAATAGGTGGGAGAATAGATTTAGGGAGGGAGTTAGAAGAAATTTTATCTGACTGTAATAGATTTGAATCTAAAATAGCCATAGATGTCCCAACTGGACTTGATAGCAATACTGGAGAAATATCTCAAGCATGTTTTAATGCAGATAAAACAATCACTTTTATTGGTTATAAACTCGGGCAGCGAATCAATGAAGGTAAGAATTATTGCGGCAAGCTAATATTAAAAGACCTCGGATTTAGTATGGATAAAAATGTAAGCCCAACAGTGAAAGAACTCTCTTTTGAAGACATAAAGAGTAATATCCCCAAAAGAAAAGAAAATTCTCACAAAGGTGATCATGGAAAATTACTAATTATTGCTGGAGACGAGGGTTATGGAGGCGCAGGAACTTTGGTTTCTGAAACAGCTATAAAAACTGGAGCAGGACTGGTTAAGTTACTTACGAGAGAATGTTATGTAGCAAGTGCTCTTGCTCGAAATCCAGAAGTCATGGTGGTTGGAGGAGATAATGCTCAAGACTTAGAATCTCATTTTTCATGGGCAGAGGTTTTCGTATGTGGGCCAGGCATGTTTCATAACTACTGGTCTGAACAAATGCTTTATAAATTAATTGAATATGCCCAGCAAAATGCTGTGCCAACACTCCTTGATGCTGGTGCCTTAAGATTGCTTGAGATAGAAGCATTTGCTCAATTAACATTGCCTGAAAACCTTATTATGACTCCTCATCCAGGAGAAGCTGCAGGTCTTTTAAATATCTCTGTAAAGGAAGTGCAAGCAGATCGCCTAAAAGCTGCAAAAGATTTACATTTAAAGTTTGGTGGCACAGTAGTATTAAAGGGGCATGGAACAATTATTTATGATGGCAACACTCCATATCTCTGTTCAGTTGGTGGTCCAGAATTAGGAATAGCCGGCTCTGGTGATGTCCTCTCCGGACTGATTGGATCCTTGGTATCGCAAGGACTCGAACCTATGGATGCGGCGATTGCTGGAGTTGCTTTGCACAGTGGTGCTGGGAATCAATTTACAAAAAATACCGGTGTTATTGGGCTTGCGGCAAGTGAGCTTATTCCTTTAATCAGAGATCTTTTAAATTAGGACTTTATGTTAGAGCTCATTCTTAGCGATGAACCTGATACTCTGAAAATGGGTGCAGCCATTATGCATGCAATCAATAAGATTGAATCAGATGAAGTAGAAATTCATCTCAGTGGAAATCTAGGTGCGGGCAAAACAACCTTGGTTCGGGGAATTCTTCAAAGTACAGGCTGGAAAGGCCCAGTAACAAGCCCCTCTTATACTCTCTGTGAAGAATATGAGTTTGATAGCCAGCTATTTTTACATGTAGATCTTTATAGAATTAGTGAGTCAGAGGACGTAGAAATTTTAGATCTAGATAGAAAAATAACTAAACAAAAAATTATCTTCATTGAATGGCCTGAAAATCTTCTAGCCTCAAGGACTTCTCATCTTATAATTGAATTAATTCACTTGGATCATAAAAGACAGGTAAGAGTGAAAAGCGGTATAACTGAAATTGAATCTCTCATTAAGGCTCATTATGAACAAACTTAGTCGCAGCATTTTAATAGTTTTAAGTTGCTTCTTTGCATATGCAGAGGCTGCCTCAAACAAAGTGTCTTTTGGAAGTATCTCTGAGCTAACAACTGGAAATCTGAGAATAGTTTTTCAATTGGAGCAAGTAGCTTTAATTAATTCCTATGCGCTTGATGATCCATCAAGAATAGTTATTGATATCAAAAATACCGAATTAGCCAAGCGCTATAAATGCTTCAGCATTTTCTCCCATCAAATCAATTAGAGCCTCAGAGGTGAATGAGACTGTTCGAGTGGTGATCGATCTTAAAGGGTCTGTATTTTGGAAAAAGCCATGGCAAGTTAAGCATAATGACCGAGTAGATCTCATATTAGAAATTAAGCGAGACAAATCAATCTCAAAGAATTTAAGAGATATTATTGTCGCAATTGATGCTGGTCATGGGGGCAAAGACCCAGGAGCTGTGGGTAAAAATTTGCTAGAAAAGGATGTGACTCTTCTTATTGCTAAAGAATTAGAGAGAACACTAAAAAATACGACGGGTTATCGACCCATTATGATTCGGCCCGATGATAGGTTTGTTGACTTAAATGATCGATATCAAAATGCCAGAAAATCAGGAGCAGATTTATTTGTTTCGATTCATGCCGATGCATTCAGCCTTTCATCCGTGAAGGGAGCCTCGGTATATGTTTGGGCAGAAGAGGCCTCCTCAATCACAGCAGACAATCTATCTAAAGCTGAGTTAACAAGAAACCCTGCTGTTAAATCAAAGATTGGTAAGTTGGATGTGAGAGATTTTGATGAGGATGCTGCAAGGACGATATTTCAGATTGCCTATGAAGCAAAAATTGCTAATAGTGTGATCTTGGGTGAAAAGATTCTTGAGCAGTTAAAGCGAGATCCCTTTACTAAAATGCATAAACCAAATGTAGAGTTTGCAGACTTTCGGGTGCTCAAATCTATTGATATTCCTTCAGTTTTAATAGAATCAGGCTTCATATCTAATCCGGATGATGCAAAAAGACTTGAAGGCAAAGCAGGCAGAAGGATGATTGCGCGTAGTATTTTTCTGGGAGTTCATAATTATTTTAAAGAAAAACCTAAGCCCAATACCTTTATGACCTCAGCCCCAAAAAGTGTTGAGTATGAGATACAAAAGGGGGATGTCATTTCTGAAATAGCAATTCGTTTTGGTGTTACTATTAATGAGATCATTCAATGGAATGATTTAAACAATAAAAGTATTTATCCAGGGCAAAAAATAAAAATCGTAATCTAATGTGGAATTTAAAAGATAAGACTGTTGTAATTACTGGTGCCACCAATGGTATTGGTAAAGCTGCAGCGTTAGAGCTAGCAAAGCAGGGTCCTAAGCTATTACTCACCTTCAGAAATCAAGAGCTAGCCGATAACCTTCTTGCTGAAATTAAAACAGCAGCTCCAGATGTATCTGTTGAGCTAATCTATTGTGATTTTTCGATGCAATCATCCATCAGGGAATGCTCAAAAGAAATTATTGCATCGCAAGATAAAATCGATGTATTGATAAACAATGCTGGGGTTGTAAATACCTCATATCATGAGACATCCGAGGGCATTGAAAATACTTTTGCAGTGAATCATTTAGGTTATTTCCTCTTCACGAATTTGCTTCTCAATAAGATGAAGGGACCAGAAGAAAGCAGGATTATTAATGTTTCTTCTGCTGCTCATTCATTCGTTAAAGACATGAATTGGGAGAACATAAATTTTAAGGATGATTTTGGGCAAGGTATGCAGGTTTATGGGCAATCAAAACTTGCAAACTTACTTTTTACAAGACATCTGGCGATTAAATTATCTACCGATAATGTCTCAGTAAATGCCATACATCCAGGCGGAGTCAACACTGCGCTTGGTAGTCAAAATAAAGCACTTTTTGGAAAAATTTTAAAAGTCATGTTAAAGCCATTCTTCCGATCTCCCTTGAAAGGTGCCTCTAGCATTGTTTATCTCGCAACTAAAAATGACGATGGCGTTACAGGAGAATATTTTGTTGATTGCAAGCAAGCAAAATCTTCATCCTATTCTAAGAACCTTGAAGAAGCTCAAAAACTTTGGGACCTCTCTGAGCGTTTGGTAAATGAAGAGTTCTCTATTTAGCTATTAGTTAAAATTCTACTGGATCCACATCAACGGACCAGCGCACTTTGTTTGAACTTTTATTCTTTGACAATTGATTGATCAAATCTTGCAGCAGGCTATTTAAATCTGTCCGTGTTGGAGCCTGCAAGACCAAATGATGTTGATAGGAGCCGCGAACTTTGGCCTGCATGGCAGGTATTGGGCCAACTGCAATGCAGCGCTTTGTATCTATTGTTTTTTTTAGCTGATCAAGGAAATCAATATTTGTCTGCGTTTTTGGTGAGGCTGCTTTGATGATGGCTTCAAAAGAATAAGGTGGTTGATTTAAAGCTTTTCTTTCAGCCAAAATAGATTTTGCAAAATTAAGGTAATTACCTTTCTTGAGTTGGAGCAAGTTTTTATCTTGAGCATATCTTGATTGAACTAAAACCAAAGCATTGCCATCAGAGCGACCTGCCCTGCCTGCGACCTGAATTAGCTGTTGGCCCATTTCTTCAATTGCGGCAGGATGCAGGCTGGTTACACCTTGGTCAACATCAATTGCAACAACTAACTCTAAATTTGGGAAGTCATGTCCTTTGATAAGCATTTGAGTGCCTATCAAAATACTGCTTTTAGATTCATGAATGGCTTTTAGCAGCAATTCCATGGAGTTAGCTTTCTTGGTGGAATCTTTGTCCATTCTAAAGATTGAGATTTGAGGAAAAAGTTCTTGCAGGGTAATTTCCAGCTGCTCAGTTCCAGTGCCGACAATAGCTAATTGTTCTGCGCCACAACTTGGGCAATCAGATGGAACGCCGAATGCTGAATCACATCTATGACAGATAAGTCTCTCCAAGTGATGATGCAAGACCAAGCTTGAATCGCAACTGTTACATGTGGCTCGCCAAGCGCAGCTTGAGCATATAAATTGTGGAGCAAAACCTCGCCGATTAATAAAAATCATGGCTTGTTTTTGTTGTTTTAGAGTCGCAGCAATTGCCTCTATGGCCTGAGGCGCTAACCCACTGGTTAATGGCGTTTCATTTATATCTAAAATAGAGAACTTAGGAGGATTTTGTTTAGTTATTCTCTTGGTCAATTTGATTAAGCCAAATTTTTTTTCATCAACCAAACGTAAGGTTCTCAAAGAAGGGGTTGCTGAACCCAGGATGATGGGAATTTTAAGCATCTGGGCTCTTTTAATGGCTAAATCTCTTGCAGAAAATTTAAAGCCCTCGTGTTGTTTATAAGAAGCATCATGCTCTTCATCGATAATAATTAACCCTAACTTTGGTGCTGACATCATTGCTGCAGACCTTGTACCAATTAGAATATTAATTTCACCGGCTCTAAATTGCTTCCAGGCCTTGTATCTTTTTGCAGGAGTCATTTTAGAGTGATACATCCCAACAGCTGGACCAAATTGATCTTTTACTCTTTGCTCTAGCTGCGGAGTTAAAGCAATTTCTGGCGCAAGGAGCAAAACTGATTTTTGCTGCAAAAGCTGCTCTTGGATGCATCGAATATAGACCTCTGTTTTACCAGAGCCAGTAACCCCATAAAGCAATGTTGGCGCAAACCCTCTAAGTTCAGATAAAGTTTTGACTGCTTCGGTTTGTTGTGGAGTTAAATTCTTTTGAAAGGGGTTATTTTCTATCTCAACCTTTGCAACAGAATCCATATCATCCAAAACAGTTTTAATATTTCTAAGATTCGTTGGCAAAAATGATCCAAGCACCTCTCCGATAGGGTGATGATAATAATCTGACGCCCATGCTAATATTTTTAGCTCTACCTCTGAAAAAATTGGCTCGTTATCAAGGACTTGATGAATTGTCTTTGTTTGAATGGTTGTAACTTTAATCTCTTCTGTAACAATTCCAAGCTTGGATCTTGAGCCGAACTTTACTGCAACCCTTGTGCCTGGGATGATTTTTTGTTTTGAGTGATAGGTAAAAGTTTGCCTCAAAGGAATTGCAACAGATACATTGTAAAAAAAATTATTCATATGTATTTGTAAACCGAACTGTATTTGTTATAGTGCTCATCCAAATTTGATTTTATTATGAAAACAGACATACATCCCAATTACCAAGAAATATCTACCACATGCAGTTGTGGAAATGTGCTGCCTGTCATGAGTACTTTAAAAGATAGTTTGTCATTAGATGTTTGTTCAAAATGTCACCCATTCTATACCGGCAAGCAAAAAATGCTTGATTCTGGTGGAAGAGTTAAGAAGTTCCAAGACCGTTTTGGTGCATCCGGTGCTTCTAAGCCAGCAGCAAAAAAAGAGGCCCCTAAAGTTGAGGAGGCAGTCGCCGAAGAAACTACTGAAGAAGTACTAGAAGTTGTCACTGAGGCCGCTGAAGAGACTCCAATTGAAACAGAAGAAGTAATTGAAGAAACAGTAACTGAAGAAGTTTCTGAAGACTCTGAGCCAACTGAAGAAAAGAGTGATCCAGAAGAAGTTAAAGACTAAGTTTTTACTTTTTAAGCCTACTCAACTCCAGAACTACCAAAACCTTTAGTCCCTCTCGGACTTTCCGAAAAATCTTGAACCACCCTTAGCTTTGCTTGCTTTACAGGCACAAGAATCATCTGAGCAATTCTATCTCCTGAGCTAACTAAGAAGTCCTCAGTTGATCTATTCCAAAGAGGTACTTTAAGTTCTCCTTGGTAATCAGAATCAATTAACCCTACTAAATTTCCCATTACTATCCCATGTTTGGAGCCCAGACCTGATCTGGGAATAACCAAGGCAGAGAGTTCTGGATCTTCAATATAGATAGAAAATCCCAATGGAATCAATTGGCACTCTTGAGGCTTTAAAGTAAAGCTTTCCTCAACACAGGCTCTTAAATCTAAGCCTGCAGATCCTTCGGTAGAGTACTCTGGTAAAGGGATTGATGAGCCAATTAGAGGGTTAAGAATTTTTACTTTTAAATCAATCATGAATAAGATCTCTAGGAGTTACGAAGAATTTAAGGTCTAGTATATTAGCATCGAGGTCTTTCCAGCTATCAAAATTTGATAATTTCACAAAACCACAGGTTGGAAACTTCTCAATGAGTGTTTTTGTTAAATGCTCTATCAGGAGATGTAATCCTGGATTGTGCCCTATGACTAAAATATTCTTTTTTAAGTTATTTTGATCTTTGATGAGCTCTAGAGGGTAGACATCTCTGCATGATAAATTGCTTCTTGAAATTTTATTTTTGATAGAAAGTCCTTTTCTGTAAATATTAAGTCTAATGTTGCTTGGGTTCTTTCGCTGGGGCTTGAGAGGATCAAATCAAAAATTATCTGATGTTCAGAAATATATTTTGATAATGAAAGTGCGTTTGAAATACCTCTTTTAGATAGAGGGCGATGAAAATCAGCTGTGCTGGGATCACTCCAGCTCGACTTAGCATGTCGAAGTAAAAATAAATTCTTCATTCTTGGTAATTCTATCTTGCTAAGAGACTATATGTCCTATAAAATCGCGTTTCTATGAGTAAAGTATGCCAAGTAACAGGGAAGATGCCACAAAGTGGTAACAACGTTTCCCATGCGAATAACAGAGTTAAAAGGAAGTTCTTTCCTAACCTGCATACTCACAGATTCTGGGTAGAAACTGAAAATAGATTTGTTTCCCTTAAATTATCAACCAAAGGCATGCGCATTATTGATAAGAAAGGAATCGACGAGGTTCTTAAAGAAATAAGATCTCGCGGCGAAAAAGTCTAACTAATAAATTACTGTATCTGAATACTTTCTTGGGCCTCCAAGACTCTCCCTATCGCTTTGAGGGCTATTAGAATCTATGTCTTTGATGCCATACTTATCACCAATTTCTGCGGCTATGAGAGTGCTGCCCGAAAAATTCATAATTTCTGAGTCCTGATAAATTTCATTAATGACCATGCCTGCATATTCTTGGCTGGCAGCTCCTTTTAAAAATTCTGCGTATTGCTCGCCATGTTGCTCGCTAACTTTCTGAGTTTTCTCATCTTTTACAATGCCTGACCACAATGAGAGAGAGCAAATATTGAATGGTTTGAGGTCGTGTGCCATATCAAAGGCCATTTTATCAATCGCAGCCTTTTGAGCCCCATAAATTGGTCCGTGCATATAGCACATTGCGCCATGTGAAGAAATTTGTAAGATTAATTTACCCTTACTTTCTATCATAAGTGGGGTTAGTGCGTGAGAAAGAAAATAATTAGATTTCAGGCCAACATCCATCACAGACCATAAATCAAGAGACTTTTCCCAGTAAGGTTTAGGTGTAATGAGATCGTCATGAATTTGACAGGCAGCATGAACCAATAAATCTAAGCATCCAAACTCCTCTTTCACAAAAGTAGCTAAATTTAATATTTCATCAGGTTTATTTAAATCTATTTCATAGGGAATCCCTTGAGCACCTTTTTGATTTATGTTCTTGACGGTATCTTCGAGGCTGCTATTAATCTCAAAACCAAATTGCTGAACCGTAGTGCCCTCCGCCATGCTTCTTGCGGCACAGATAATAATATCACTAGGTTGAGCTATGCCTTCTGCTATGCCCTTGCCCACTCCTCTGCTTGCACCGGTAACTAAAATTACTCTTTTATTTTGTTTGGTCATAATGTTCTCCTGTTAAAATTGTAATTGATGATCTACCTTGCCTCCAAATCTCCTCGACGTACAGAGCTGCTCTCTCAAATTGGGGCCAATCATCTTGTCATCGATGTTTCAGTTGATGAAATCATTAACCCCATGGTGAATGCTAAAGAAAATGCAGAATTGTTATCTATTCAAAAATGTCAGGAAGGGATAAAACATATCATGGTCAATCAAATGGATGAGCTACCAGTATTAGCTGCAGATACGATGGTTGTCATGGGGGAAAAAATTTTTGGCAAGCCTGAATCAGAAGAGCATGCTATTGAAATGTTGCTGGAACTTTCTGATAAAGTGCATACGGTGATAACCGGAGTGACTGTTGGAATCATTTCTGGAGATAAAGCAGAATTTCACTCTATTACAGTAGATTCGCAAGTTGAATTTTCAAACTTAAGTCGACTTGAATGCGAAAAATACTGCGCTTCAAAAGAACCTTTTGATAAGGCTGGCGCTTATGGGATTCAAGGCTATGGATCCGCCTTTGTTAAGGAAATCAAAGGAAGCTATTCAAATATAGTGGGACTGCCTATTCATGAAGTAGCTGAATTGTTTAAAAAATTAAACATCCCTTTTTGGCTGAATTAAATTTTATAGACCCCTGAGGCATGGAAGATGAATTGCTTTTTAAGATAACTAAAATTATCTACGGTTTTTAATCCCAGATTCCTGAAAACTCTAAAATATGGATTGTCTTGTTGAAAGATTTTAAATAACAGATCTACTCCATTTAGCATGGCACCGTTAATTGCTTTTCTTCGAAGCTCGTATTTTTTTAAAAAAGAAATATGTCCAATGTTTTGTCCAGCATTAAATCCTCTTGCGATCTCCTCTGCAAGGATACTGGCATCAGCCAATCCAAGGTTAATTCCTTGGCCTGCTAAGGGATGAATGGAATGAGCTGAATCTGCTATGGCGCAAATGCCATCGTCACAATATTCTTTAAGATGATGGGCAAATAAAGGGAAAGATAAAATTTCAGTTATAGGTTCTATGCTGCATGCTAATTTTCTTTCGAACTTTAACAGTTCTGGTAAGAGTTCATCTTGGGACTTGGTAGCCAAACCATTTTTAGGCATAGACCATACAACTGAAAAAGTATTAGATACTCCTTCTTTTTTATAGGGCATAAGAGCAAAGATCTCTGTCTCATGAAAAATTTGAATGGCTCTGTCATTGTCTAATTCTGGAATATGTACAAGAAACGTTTTAGCAATCTGCTGGTAATCCGTTTCAGTTTTATCGGGTGATATTAATTCAGCAAGTTTAGAATTGCGCCCCTCAGCAACAACCAGTAATGCAGCCTCAAGCTCTGAACCATCACTTAAAGATGCTGTAATACCTGATTGAGTAGAATGAAAGGAAGTAATTTCTTTGTTAGAAATGACAGAGTTGGATACCTTAGCCAATAACGAATCTCGTAACTCTGAAAAGTTTAAAACAGCTGCCAAGTAATCTAAATTTGCTTCTTGTGCAGAGAACCCAAGGCGGCCTGTGCCCAAGCCATCTAGGACAGTCATGGACTGAATGATTGATGGAAGAAGTTTCAACGCCCAGTTCATTGAGCCTTTCATGTGCAGTTGAATTTAGAGTTAAAGATCTAATCTCATCAAACTCAGAAGGAGTGGGTAAATTTTTTTCAATAATGGTGAAAGGGATATTACGTGAAGCTAGCTCCATGCCAAGAAAAGCTCCAACTATGCCACCCCCAGATATCAAAACAGATTGATTCATGAGCTTTTAAGCCATTAAAGCTTCGATTTCTTTTGGATCTGATGGAACAAATTCTGTCAGATTTTCATTTCCATCAGGAGTAACCAAAATATCGTCCTCAATCCTAATGCCAATGCCTTTCCATTTATCATCAACATTCGCAGACGAGGGAATGTATATGCCTGGTTCAATTGTTGTGACCATGCCAGGTTTGAACTGCATGAATTGATCGTCTTCCATGTAATCGCCTGCATCATGAACATCAATGCCTAACCAATGACCAATTTTATGCATGTAGAACTCTTTAAAAGCTCCTTTGGCATGAAGATCATCTAAAGAACCCTTTAATATTCCTAAATCTATTAGGCCTTGCGTGACTACTTTTTCTGAAATTATTTGAGCGTCCATCACATTGTTGTTGACTGAAACTGCTGCAATAGCTTTTGATTCAGCCTCCAGCACAACTTCATAGATTGCTAATTGAGCATCAGTAAATTTTCCACTAACTGGGAATGTGCGAGTGATATCAGAGGCATAAAAATCATATTCACAGCCTGCATCAACTAACAGTAAATCACCATCAAGAAGTGGTTTAGAGTTCTCTACATAGTGCAGAACACATGCATTCTCTCCACCAGCAACAATTGGCGTGTATGCAGAAAATCTGCCACCTCTTTTTGCAAACTCATACAAATAAAATGCTTCCATTTCTTGCTCAGTCATTCCTGGTTTAACGAATTTCATGGCTTCTACATGAGATTCTGCAGAAATCCGACAAGCTTTTTTCATTAGATCAATCTCATGAGGATCTTTAATAAGTCTTTGATTGCCAACTTTTGAGGTTGCATCTGCAATATCAATGGCAGAACTATGCCTGTCTTTGGACTTAGCAGTTTTTATCCATTCAATAATATTTTGGTCTAAGCCGGCATTTTTGCCCACAGGATAGAAAACACGATCGCAACCCTTAAGCAGTTCAGGTAACTGGTCGTTAATTTCAGAATTATTGTAGGCTTCATCAAAACCATGGTCTTTGACCGCCCCTTCTGGCCCAGCTCTATAACCATCCCAAATTTCTTTTAACTTATCTTTCTCTGGAACAAAAGCTATTGATTTGGCGGTCTTGGAATTGTCCGTCAAAACAACTAACGTTGCTTCAGCTTCATTAAAGCCGGTGAGGTACCAAAAATTGCTGTCTTGTCTAAACGCATAAGATGAATCTGCATTTCTGTACTGAGTAGATGCGCCTGCGATTACGATTGCAGCATTTGGCGGGAGATTAGCTCCAAGTCTTTGTCTTCGTTCTGTAAATATACTTTTCATGGTCTCATTCTACTCTTTTCTTTTTCAAACTTCCCTATTTGCATATGAAGACTTAAACTTAATGTATTCTTATGAGCGATGATTCAAACAATTCAATCGACAAACTAATTAATGTGGCTAATCAGTTACTGAAGCGCTTTGAAGAGCAAAAAGGCATCATTCATGCATACATACAAAAAGAGAGGTCATGGAAGGAACATAAGTTAATGCAGGCGAATCGAATTAAAAATCTTGAAAAAGAAATCAAGAAAATAAATAAATTAAAAAAAGCCAATGAGCAATAAAGAAATTCTTGATCTAAATATAATGGGTAAAAATATATCCATTGCTTGTCCACCAAAAGATAAAGAAGGTTTAATTCAAGCGGCTGAAATATTAAATAATCAAATAGAGTCCATTCCAGATAAGTCCAATGCTTTAATTCTTGCTAGTTTAGATCTAGCCTTTAAAAGTCAGATGCCTCAAGAGTCCGAGGATACTAATGCTCTCTCAAAAAAAGAAGAGGAGAGTTTAAAAGTTTTAATATCTCAAATCGAGCAATCAATAAAGTAACTCCTCAATAGTTCCTTTTCTAAAAGCAATCGTTTTTTTACAACAAAGTATTCTATAATTAGTAGGACTGGTTCATTCGCCAACTTATCGAGATTCTTTGAACCGATAATATATTAAAAGGTGAATTTCCACTGCTGCTGTTGTGCATTACCTTTTGGGAAGCCTGATGCAGTATGAGCTTCGCCACCTGACCTCTCGGTTCAGGTAACGATGGGTAGCGGTGAATTGGTTCTTAATTTTAAAGTTAGTGAAAAATAAATATAGGCACGCTGCCCTTCAGCAACGTAAGTCTCTAAGCGATCAAGAGCATCTGGCTCTATCGCAAACCATCCAAGAAAATTTTCTTCAATCAATCTCACTTAGCGGCATAAAAAACATAGCTTTGTATATGCCTGCGAGCAATGAGGTAAGTCTTGACCTGCTTAACAAAGAAGCCTCTATCTATAACAAAATATCGATTCCGGTCGTAAAGCCCGATAAACAATTACAGTTTATTAAGCCCAAAACTGACTGTGAGTTTGCCTTGAATCAATTTAATATTTTAGAGCCAACAGAGGGCATAGAAGTAGAAGTAAATTCTCATGATTTGATCATAGTCCCCTCCGTTGGGGTCGATAAAAATGGTTTCCGACTAGGTTATGGTGGCGGCTATTACGATAGAGTGTTTGCAAATCATAAAAGCAGTTTAAAGAAACCTTTGCTTATAGGTCTGCTGTTTAGTTTTCAAAAAATAAACGATGCCTTTGGCGAGAGTCATGACATGAAATTCGATCATGTCTTCACGGAGTTAGGTGAAGAGAAATTTTAAAGAATTTTTAATTTTTTAGCGAAGCTGAAGATATCGCTTGCAAGGATCTCAGAATTTTCTAGTGCTGCAAAGTGCCCACCTGGATACTGATTCCACTGCTCAATATTATAAATTTTTTCTGCCCAAGCCCTTGGAGGTCTAGCAATTTCATTTTCAAAAATTGCACCTGCCATCGGTTGATTAATCTTATTAAAACTAAAGCCAATTGGTCCATTCTCATAGTAAAGCCTTGCAGAAGATGTAATAGACTCGGTAAACCAATACAAAGATACAATAGCCAATACTTCGTCCAAAGGAACAACCAGTTGATTGGATTCTTTCGCCGCCCAACCATGAAATTTTTCAATGATCCAGCCAGCCAATCCAACAGGTGAATCATTTAACCCATAGCCTAAAGTTTGTGGCTTAGTGCTTTGAATTGCAAAATATCCAAACCCAGTTTCTTGATACTTTTGCAGATTCTCCATGCCTTTTGCCTCTTCTGGAGTTACTCCCTCCATTGGGTCATCGCCCTCACCGGGAAATGCAAGAACTAGGTTTAAATGGATGGCGATACAGTTTTCAGGAAATAATTCTGCTATCCACTTAGTGATAGTTGCTCCCCAATCTCCACCTTGGGCAATATATTTGTTATATCCTAAGCTCAACATCAATTCATTTTCTAACTTTGCAACCTCTTCAGAGTTCATGCCCAATTCTGTTGGTTTGTCTGAAAAACCATAGCCAGGAATAGCTGGGCAGACCACATTAAATTCTATCCCCTCTCTTCCTTCAGTTAGGAGCGGAATAATTTTTAAAAACTCTTGTACGCTTCCAGGCCAACCATGAGTAAGTAAAAGAGGTATAGCATTTTTAGAGTTTGATGTTTTATGCAGATAATGAAGCTCAAGACCAGACTGTGTTTTATATTTAAAACTGCCAACTTCATTTAGTTTTGCTTCATGCTTTCTCCAATCAAAGTCATGTCGCCATGTTCTAACAGCTTCCTGCAAAAATGATTTGTCAGTCCCTAAGGTCCATCTGCCATCTTCAATTTCATCTGGCCAGCGAGTTAAATCAATTTTCTGATTTAATAATTCAATCTTTTCGTCTGGAACGTAAATTTCAAATTCTTTGATCATTACTTTAAGAACTCCTTATAAGCAGCATTCTCAGTTTCTTCTATGAAACTATAATCAAGAGATTTCAGATGTTTATCAAGGCCACTTGAAGACTCGCTCTTATCCTCTATTCCTATCAATATGTTCGCAAAAGCAGCGCCAAGATTGCGATAATGAAAAAGTGAGATATTCCATTTTGTGCCGAAGTCCTTTAAAAAATTTAGCAAGGCGCGCGGACGCTCTGGAAACTGGCACCTAAATAATCTTTCTGAATCATCCTCAACAATGCTGCTGTTGTGTCCGCCTACCATATGTCGCAAATGATCATTTGAAATTTGATTTTTGGTTAAGTCAGTATATTTAAATTTACTTTTAGCAAGCTTCTTTAAAAGAACCTTAAATGCATCCTCATCTGCAGTTTTTATTCCTACCAGCACATTTGCAACTGATTGGCCGGCTAACCTGTAATTAAATTCTGTGATTTGAGTGCCCCCAAAAACATTGCAGAGTTTCAAGAAACTTCCTGGCTTTTCTGGGATTTCAATACTTAAAAGCTTTTCTCTTTTTTCTCCCACTTCTGACCTTTCAACAATGTAGCTAAGCCTTTCAAAATTAACATTCGCACCGCTACTAATAGCAAGCAATCTTTTATTGGATATTTTGGCAGCATATTTTTTTAATCCAGCAAGTGCCAATGCTCCGGATGGCTCAGACAATACACGGGTATCTTCAAAAATATCTTTTACCGCTGCACAAAGCTCATCAATACTAACAGTGACTACTCCATCGGCGCACTCTTTAATAACATCAAAATTATTTTTTCCAACCCTTCCAACAGCTACACCATCTGCAAATTGCCCTACTTCACGTAATCGAACGCGTTTATTGGCCTTCAATGCTTCAGTCAAACAGGCTGAATCTTCAACTTCGACACCATAGACTTTTGTTTTAGATTGGGTTTGTGCTGCCCAGGCTGAAATTCCAGCAAGCAGTCCGCCGCCGCCGACGGGAACAAAAATTACATCCAGTGATGGGTCTGCATCTAAAATCTCTTTACCAACCGTTCCTTGACCAGCAATAGTATATGGATCATCAAATGCCTCAATAAACTCTATCTTCTTCTCTTTGGCTAGCTGCAAAGCCTTTTTTGACGCTTGATCAAAATTATCTCCAAAGAGCTTTACCTTAGCTCCGAGCCTCTTTACTGCTTTCACTTTAATTTCTGGTGTTGTAACAGGCATAAAGATAAGACAAGGAATTTTTAGTTTTTTACATGCATTTGCAACACCTTGGGCATGATTGCCAGCTGATGCAGTTAGTACGCCTCTTTTTTTCTGCTGAGGAGTTAGATTTGCAATCTTGTTGTATGCACCTCTTATCTTGAAAGAAAAAATAGGTTGCATATCTTCCCTTTTCAAAAATACGTCATTGCCTAATTTAGTTGAAATATTTGCTGCATAGGATATAGGTGTATTTGTTGCAACATCGTATACTTTTGAATTAGCAATCAAATCTAAGTACTTCTTAGAAGATTTAAAAGAACCGGTTTTTTTTATTTTAAGTCTCATTTTAGTAACGTGATTATTTAAGCATTATACCCACAATGAGTAACGCAAAATTAAATGCATCAATCGAAGCTTGCGAATATGTTCGAGCAAATATTGATATTAATTCAATTATTGGAGTTGGGACAGGCTCAACAGTAAATTACTTTATTGAGGAACTGGCAAAGATCAAAACTCTTTTTAAAGGTGCTGTATCAAGTTCCGAGGCTTCTTCAAAGATTCTAACGAGTCATGGAATAGAAGTTTTTGAATTAAATGATGTGAATGAGGTAAATATCTACATTGATGGAGCGGATGAAGTGGATAGAGATAAAAATCTTATAAAAGGTGGCGGTGGCGCTCATACTAGAGAAAAAATTGTTGCTTCTGCCTCCAATGAATTCATTTGTATTGTTGATGAATCTAAAATGGTTAAAAGTCTTGGAGCTTTCCCATTGCCGGTTGAAGTAGTAATTAGGAGTAGAAGTTTTGTAGCAAGGGAGCTTGTGAAGCTAGGAGGAACGCCCGAATTAAGACATGGATTTAAGACTGACCATGGAAATCAAATCTTAGATATTACTAATCTAACAATTGAAGATCCTGGTGAACTAGAAAAACAAATAAATTTAATACCTGGAGTTCTAGATAATGGGATTTTTGCTCACTGCAAGCCAAACAAAATTATTATAGGAAAGGGCTAAGCTAAAGAACAGCTTGTATTGCAGTTACCAGTCTCTCAGACTCAGGCGTCACGCTTGATTTATAGTGTTGTACCTGTCCATCTCTATCAATCAGATATTTGTTAAAGTTCCAGTTAGGCTCTTTGCCAGAAGCTGCAATTAGTTTCTTATAAAGTGGATGTGCTTTTTTACCGCTTACCTTAGCAGTAGCAAACATTGGAAAGTCTACACCGTATTCTGTACTACAAAACTCTGCAACTTTTGATTCTTCAGAATATTCTTGAAAAAAGTCTCTAGAGGGTATGCCTATGATTACTAATCCATCTTCTTTGTATTTAGAATACAATCTCTGCAAGCCAGCATATTGAGGGGTATAACCACACTTGCTGGCAACATTTACAACTAAAACCACATTTCCAGAGTACTTACAAAGACTTTGCTCATCATCAGAGTCTAATACTCGCAAGGAGCTATCAAGGATACCTGAACAAGCGAACGATTCAGTTGCAAAAAATAAAATTACTGTAAGTAGGATGTGTTTCATCCTAAAGATATTACACGACAGGGGCAATGGCGTAAACAGATGATACGAACACAGATGCTAAGACAATGAGTTCAACTTTATCGATTAATTTTCTTTTCATGTTTTTAAATTTCAAGTTTCAAGTTCGTAAAAAAAGGACTGGAGGACTTGCGTCCTCCATAATTCCAGAGAATTCATCAACACAACATAGGGGGGAGAAGCGTTGATGAAACATTATTATATATACTTATATAACATTATCAATACTTTTTATAAATAAATAATTAATATTTTAATAAATATAATTTATTTATATTTATGGTTGAATACCCTGCTGTGCCAGCGTTATTAGACCTTTTTCTATGGTAAATGAAGCAAAAAAAGCTATATAATCTCCAAGCAAACATTTATTTATAGGCACAAAAAATGACTGAACAGCTAAAAGGTAAAGTAAATTATTCTACTCAGGGAAATATCGCCATACTAGAAGTGGATAACCCCCCTGTAAACCCACTCAGTAGTGGTGTTCGAGCAGGTTTGTCAGAATATATACTCAAAGCAAATTCAGATGACTCTATTGAAGGAATAATACTTACTGGAGCCGGAAGATCATTTATTGCAGGTGCTGATATCTCTGAGTTTGGTCAGAAACCTGATGGTCCTGACCTTCATACAGCGCTTCGTGAAATAGAATTCAGCAAAAAACCTGTTGTGGCTGCGATAAATGGAACGGCACTAGGTGGCGGACTAGAAACTGCTTTGGTATGCAACTATCGCATTGGAACAAATAAGGCGATTGTTGGGCTTCCTGAGGTGAATTTAGGCTTATTACCAGGTGCTGGCGGCACTCAAAGGCTGCCTAGACTTATTGGGCCCTCTCAAGCCCTAAAAATGATGCTTGCAGGAACCCCAATGTCAGCTAAAAAGGCTTTGGATCAAGGTGTTATAGATGCAATATCAGAAAATTCTTTAATTGAAGATGCAATTCTATTTTTACAAGACAAAATTGGCCTGGATGAGCATCCCAAGGTTAGAGATAAAAACGATAAAGTAATTGAGGCAAGAGGCGATAATAATATTCTTGCAGAAGCAAGAGCGCTCGCAGCAAAAACACGAAGAGGTCAATTTGCTCCTGGGCAGATTATTGCTTGTGTTGAAGCTGCAATTAATGAGGATAATTTTGATGACGGCATGAAAAAGGAAGCTGATTATTTCTTAGAATGCCTAGTGAACCCTCAGCGGGAAGCTATGATTCACATTTTCTTTGGTGAGCGAGCTGCTTCCAAAATAGCTGACATACCAAAAGAGACCCCTCTTCATCCTATCAACAAGGCTGGCGTTGTTGGATCTGGAACAATGGGCGGTGGTATAGCTATGCTTTTCGCAAATGCTGGTATTCCTGTTTTAGTTTTAGATCAAGATGAAGATAACCTTAAAAGAGGGATGGGTGTTATTGAAAAAAATTACAAGATGATGGTAGATAGAGGTCGAATGTTAGAGGAGCAAAAAGATGCTGTAATGCAATTAATTACTCCGACTTTAACTTACGAAGATCTTTCAGAGGTCGATATAGTTGTTGAAGCTGTATATGAAAATCTAGATTTAAAACAAGAAATTTTTCAGAAGCTAGACACCCATACTAATGCAAATGCCATCCTCGCATCCAATACATCTGGCCTTGATATTGATGCAATAGCATCATCAACATCAAGGCCTGGAAAAGTAGTGGGTACTCACTTTTTTAGTCCAGCAAACATTATGAGACTGTTAGAGGTTGTTAGAGGAGAAGAGTCTTCAGATGAAACAATGGCTACAGTAATGGCACTTGGGAAAAAGATGAATAAAGCATCTGTTGTCTCTCTAAATGCTCCAGGATTCATAGGCAATAGAATGTTATCTGGTTACACGTATCAAGCTAATATGCTCTTGCTCGAAGGTGCGCTACCTAACCAAGTTGATAATGCATTAGAGTCATTTGGAATGAGCATGGGTCCATTTAGAATGATGGACTTAGTAGGATTGGATCTTGGTTGGAGAGCAAGAAAACTTGCTGGCATAGAATCACCACTTGTAAACAAGATTTCAGACGAACTCTGTGAGCAAGACAGGTTTGGTCAAAAGAATGCTAGAGGTTTTTATAATTATTCTGAGGGATCTAGAGCACCTAATCCAGCTCCAGAAAATGAAGATATTTATAAATCAATTTCAGAAAAACATAATTTTGTTAGAAGAGAGATTTCTGACCAGGAAATTATTGATAGATGTATTCTTGCCCTAGTAAATGAGGGAGCTCAAATCCTCTCTGAGGGAGTAGCTCAAAGATCTGGGGACATGGATATTGTGTATATTAATGGATACGGCTTTCCAATATGGAGAGGCGGGCCTATGTGCTATGCAAATATGCTTGGACTTGATGAAGTTACTAAAAGAATGGAGGAATTTGCTAAATCAGATGAGAAATTCTGGAAAATCTCTCCATTGCTAACAAAATTAGCAACTGAAGGCTCGCGTTTTGGTGAAGCGCCCTCAAAAGAAGAAAGAGAAGCAAAACTAAGCTTTAAAGACTCTAAAAATATGGGTGGTGTATAGTTTTTTAGGGTTTTTCAGAGAATACTCACTAATGTATCCTCTGAAACAAGGTCGTAAAGCTCAATCACATCGTGATTAAACATTCTAATGCACCCGTGTGAAGCTTTTTGACCTATGAGCCCCTCTTCATGTGTTCCATGAATATAAATATATCTTTTAAAAGAATCCACTGATCCACCTTTGTTAAATCCCTCTTCCTGACCCTCGAGCCACATAATTCTAGAAGTTATAAAGTCATCCTTGGAGTCAACAGGCTCATGAATAATGGCTGCTTCTTGAGGTATATGCTGTCTACTGACAAAAATATGATTTTTATCAACATTCGTCCCGATTTTAGTTTTTATTACATGTTTTCCATATGGAGTTTTTAGTGAATTCTCTATCTGGCCTTCTCCGAATGCAGAGCTTGATATAGGGTAGCTTCTAATAAGGTCTCCATCTTCCTTTAAAAGCAATCTCTGAGACGAAATATCTATATCTATAGATACTGAAGCATTAATAATAATTCCAAAAAATAATGTACTTGCTACAAATAAACTCTTCATTTTCTAGATCTTAATACAAAAGCAAGCAAGGACAAAATTAAAGATAGGATTGGTATAATCAGGAATCCGTATTTAAGAAAATATGACTCTGCATTTGTAGAATAGATCTTTCCTTGCAGCACTCCTTGCTTGCCTTTATCAATTTTAGAAACAATAGTCCCTTTATTATCAACAATTGTTGATATTCCGTCTGATGTGCCCCGGGCAATCCACTTATTAAACTCAAGAGCTCTAGCTCTAACAATTTGGAGGTGCTGATATGGGCCATACGAGCTTCCAAACCAAGTATCATTGCTTATATTGACTATGAAATCTGCTTTTTTTGACTGATTTATATAAGACAAGGGAAATGCAATATCAAAGCATATTAAACCCAGAACTTGCTTGCCATTAATGGTAAATAGCTCTTGATTTGTATTACCAGCCTTGATTGTTGACATTGGCATATCAAAAAACTCAATTAATCCCCTCAATATGCCCTCAAACGGAATATATTCACCAAATATTACTAAATGTTGTTTTGCATAAATTTGTTTTTCGCCTAGGACACTCATTACATTTTGAAGATCACCATTACTGTATTCCCATCCACCAGAAAGGATGACTGGTAAATTATTAGTCCTTGCAAGCAACTTGTTCATGTCCTGACTAGAATTAAGATATGGTAATGGTGACTCAGGCCATATTAATAAATCAACATCTTTATTTGTATTGCTCAAATTGACTAAGGCGCTTTCAATAGTATTTTTATAACTATTTTCATATTTTTGAAATGGGTCTAATGAAGGTTGAATAATTGCAATATTCATCCCTTCATCTTCAAGAGGTTGCTTGTAACCAGGGTGGGGATAGAAAATTATTAAAAGACAAAGTCCTACAAAAACTTGCTTATAACTTTTATTCTGAAAACTGCCCAATAGGAATAATGAAATAAAATAAACAAAGAACGAACCACCGTATATTCCTATTAATGGAATAAGATCTTGGCCAATTGTGTCGATCAAAACTAAGCCTGGTAGCAGCCAAGGAAAGCCTCCCAGCAAAATAAATCTTAGTAGCTCAATAACGGTCAGGACGCCGGCACACAACAAGGAATGAACCAAATAATTATTAGTACGTCTAACCGAATATATCAGGCAAATTGGACCAATAAAAACTACTGAAAGTAGAATGGCCATAAATATTATTATTAGAAGAGCTATGTAAATACTGGTATTCCCGTAAAAGTAAATGCTCACTATTAACCAGCCTGTGCCTCCCAGCCAGTAGCCAGTCCCCCATGCAATTGATCGCTTAAAAGCCACCAATATAGAGCTAGATGACATCACAGAATACAAAAGCAATGCATGTGTTAATACTATAACTAGCTTGAAATTGAATGGACTAAAAGCAAGGAAACTGGTTGCTCCAATAATGCTTAGTAAGAGGTACTTAAGAAGAGGGTAGCTATCTATTTGTTTTAATAGTGATGCCAATTTTTTTTACTTTTCTTTTGTCAGCTGCTGTTATCGAAAGAATCATATTATCGAGATCAATCTTGTCTCCCACCTTAGGCAAGAGCCCAAGTTTATTTATAAATAAACCAGCAAGTGTTTCTGCATCAATGTCTCCAAAGTCTTTTTCAAATTTTTCTTCAAAAATTGATAGCTCTAAAGTTGCATCTGCAATAAACTCAAACTCGCTTACTTGGATTAAGTCATCCAAATCTTCTGCATCATGCTCATCTTCAATTTCTCCAACAAGTTCTTCTAAGATATCTTCAATTGTTACTAGGCCGGAAATAGTTCCATATTCGTCTATAACAATAGCCATATGTGATCTGTCTTTTTTAAATTCTTCTAGCAAAGAATCTGCCTTTTTGCTTTCTGGAACAATTTTGATATCTCTAATAAAACTATTTAATTGGAAGGTTTCTAAATCCTTATTAAGAATCGTCAGCAAGTCCTTTGCCAGTAAAATACCTCTTACCTCATTCTTAGTATTGCCTAATACAGGATACCTTGAGTGCCCAGACTCAATAATTCTAGTAATTAAGGCATTTGGCTCCTCTTCAGAGGTCAATGTAACCATCTCAACCCTTGGAATCATGATCTCTTTAACAGTAGTATCACCTAAACGTATAGCTCTTTCTGCAATAAACTGAGCCTCTTTATCTATCAACCTAGAGGATAGGGCGTCTTTAAGAAGCAATGAAACATCATCGAGGCTTGATGGCTTGATGGTAAAGAATCGTTTTAATTTATTTAAAAGGCTCGAGGGAGGTTGATCTTTTGTATTTTCAGTATTCGTCATAGTTAGTATGGATTGGCTATATTAAATTTTTTTAAATAACTAATCTCATGGGATTCCATTAGGTTAGCATCTTTTTCATCGATGTGATCATGGCCAAATAAATGCAATACGCCGTGGGCAACTAAGTGCATCATATGGTCGTCTAGGTTTCTATTCAAGGTTTTTGCTTCAGATTTCATAAATGGAAGGCATATTGCAATATCGCCAAGTTCTTTAGACATTTGAATCACTTCCGGGTCTGCAGGAAAAGATAAAACATTGGTGTCCTTTGTTTTCTTTCTGTAGGTTTGATTTAGAGACATCATCTCATCTGACGACACAAGCTTTAGATTGATTTCTAAATCACTTTTTTTGTAATCACGAAGTATGTGACTTACCAGAAGTGACAACTGATCAATCAAAGTCTTGGATAATTGATCGGGATGATCTTGAATAATGTTAAGGCTCAAGTCTTTTCTTTCTCAAAAGCCTCATAAGCATCAACAATCTTTCTAACAAGGGGGTGGCGCACTACATCTTTTGAGCTAAAAAAAGTAAAGCCAATTCCGTCTACTCCCTCAAGTACTTTAAGGCCATGCTTTAGACCAGACTCAATATGCTTAGGTAGATCAATTTGTGTCATGTCTCCATTTATAATTGCATAAGAACCAAAGCCCATTCTAGTTAAAAACATTTTCATTTGATCTACAGTCGTATTTTGACTCTCATCCATGATGATAAATGAATTATTGAGAGTTCTGCCTCGCAAATATGCAAGAGGAGCAACTTCTAAAATCTCTTTTTCAAGCAACCTAGCAACCTGCTCAAATCCCAACATTTCATATAAAGCATCATATAAGGGCCTTAAGTATGGATCTACTTTTTGAGATAAGTCGCCTGGTAAAAAACCAAGCTTTTCACCCGCTTCAACAGCCGGGCGAATAAGAATAATTTTCTTAACCTTTTCAGAGATAAGCATCTCTACAGCCTTAGCAACGGCAAGATAAGTTTTTCCAGTTCCAGCCGGTCCTACTCCAAAATTTACTTCATACGTGCTCATCTTAGCCAAATAATCATTCTGATTCTTGCCTCTGGGCCTAATTACTTTTTTGGGAGCCTTGATAACATATTCAACACCATCCGGAGCTATGATTTCAGGCTCTATCTCTTCATTTTTATTAATTGCCATTTGTATTATTTCTCTTGATATTTCAACTCCCTTGGCTGTAGATGCATATAAATCATTAATTGCATTAGAAGCTTTTTGTATATCTTCTTGATTGCCAGAAATGCTAACTTTATTGCCATTTTGAAAAATTTTAACACCAAATTCTTTTTCAAGAATTTTGATATTCCCATTCAACTCACCCACAAAGGCTTTCAAATTTTTTGTATTCTCTGGTTCTAGCTGAAACTGAGTTAGGCCTTGGTCAATATCTTGCATTTATGCTGACTGCAGTTCCTCTGAATTCAAAATTGTTCCGACCAAAGATCGTTGGTATGCTTTTGTAATATTAATATCTACTAATTTACCTAGAATATTAATATTTTGGAAGTCAAAATTAACTACTCGGTTACATTCAGTCCTAGCCTGTAATTGCTTTATATTTTTTCTAGATATTCCTGTCACTAAACATCGTTGAATTGTTCCTGCTAGAGCATCACTATAAAAAGTTTGCAGCTCGTCCATTCGATTTTGAAGAATATTTAATCTTTCTTTTTTTTCTGCTAACGGGGTTGCGTCATGTAATTTTGATGCCGGAGTTCCAGGTCTAGCTGAATAAATAAAACTAAATGAAGCATCAAATTGAACTTCCTCGATTAGATTCATTGTTTGTTGGAAATCAGCATCTGTTTCTCCTGGAAAACCAACAATAAAATCAGACGACACTTTAATATTAGGCCTAACAAGCTTAAGTTTTTCAATAACATCGATATATAGCTCTCTAGAATAATTCCTCTTCATTCTTGTTAGGATACTGTTTGAGCCAGATTGCACTGGAAGATGAAGATGACTCACTAGCTGAGGAACATGACCATAAACCTCTATTAGGTCATCTGTCATATCTAACGGATGAGAAGTTGTATACCTAATGCGTTCTACACCATCTATTGATCCAGTAACCTCTATAAGATCAGATAACCTCAGCATTCTGCCATTGAAGCTATATTCATAAGAGTTTACATTCTGTCCAACAAAGACAATCTCAGATACGCCTTGCTCAATTAATCTTGCCACCTCATCAAATATTTGCTCAGGCTTCCTGCTCACTTCATCACCGCGAGTGTATGGCACAACACAAAAAGAGCAGTATTTTGAGCATCCTTCCATAATAGAAACAAAACTTGAGGTTCCAGTTGCCTCAGGAGCAGGCAGAGCATCAAATTTTTCTTCAATTGGAAATGAAACGTCTACTGCTTCAATCTTATTTTTTTTTGAGAGTAACGAAGGTACTTTGTGGATAGTTTGAGGTCCAAAAATTAGGTCAACATATGGGGCGCGTTTAAAAATATTTTTACCCTCTTGAGATGCTACGCAGCCACCAACTCCAATTTTTAAGTTTGGATTTTCAATTTTAAGTTTTCTTAGTCTACCGAGCTCTGAGTAGACCTTTTCTTCAGCTTTCTCCCTGATGGAGCAAGTATTCAAAAGGATGATATCTGCATCTTCAGGGTTTGAAGTTTCTTCTACGGTTGGGTCTTGCTTAAGAATTTCTAGCGTTTTTTGGCTGTCATACTCATTCATTTGACAACCATAGGTTTTAATATAAAGTTTTGTACCCATATATCTAATTATGACTAAAAAGACGACATATAAAATCATTTTTATGCAACTCGGTGAAATATACGAAGTTTTTGCTAAGCAAATTTATCAAAGTGATATGTATGGTTTCATAGAGGTGGAAGAGTATATATTTAATCAAAATAAACAGCTAGTTGTAGACCCTTCGTCTGAAAAGCTTGAAAAAGAATTCAAAAATGTTGAAAGATCATATATTCCTATTAATGCTGTGATTCGTGTTGACGAGGTAATTGAATCAGGGGAAGCAAAGATTAAGCAAAATAAAAGCCAAGTTAGTCCTTTTCCAATGAATATCCAGCCAGCTAACCAAAAAGATTAGTCTAATAAAAATATTTAGTAAGCAGATTATTGCCTACGCTTACAAAAACGCTGTTAATATTTCAGGATGAAGAGACGTCAGGCACTTAAGATTTCATCGATCGCTACCATAGGTTTAACAGCAACCGTTCATGGTGGCTGCAGTAAAAATAATATTCTTTTTAATCATGGTGTAGCCAGTGGAGACCCTCTAGCCGAGCGTGTAATATTATGGACAAGGGTAACGCCCTCGAAACCAGGTCCAGTAAAAGTTAATTTAGAAATTTCATCTGATCAAAATTTTACTTCTATAGCTTTTACTAAAGTCTTGAGAACCTCTTCCTTGGTCGACTATACGATTAAGTATGATTTTTTTATTAGAAATATCTTCAAATCTGGGCAAACTTTTTTTTACAGATTTAATGCATCAGGTTCAGTATCAGAAACTGGCAAGACAAAAACTTTAGCAGCTGATGTTAATAAAATTAAAATGGGAGTTTTTAGTTGCAGTAATTTCCCCGCTGGTTTTTTTAATGCCTATCAAGCTGCAGCAGAAGCGAATGATCTTGATTTATGGCTGCATCTTGGTGACTACTTATACGAATATCCCATGGGAGGTTATGCCACAACAAATGCGGAGAGCATTGGAAGAGTCCCAAGCCCAAAACATGAAATGATTACATTATCAGACTACCGAATGCGTCATGCTCAATATAAATCTGATGCAGGATCACGGGCATTACATAAAAATGCTCCTTTAGTTGCGGTGTGGGATGACCATGAATTTGCAAATGATACTTGGAAAAGAGGTGCTGAAAATCATTCAATGGATGGTTCGGAAGGAGATTTTTTTGCTAGAAGATCTGCAGCTATTAAGGCATATCATGAATGGATGCCTATCAGGGAACAAGAAAATAAAAGAAAAATATTCCGTGAATTTAAAGTAGGCAAGTTCATACAGCTACTAATGCTAGATACGAGGCAGTTTCAAAGGGATCAACAAATACAACCTCAGAACTACTTAACTAAGTCTGGATTTAATCAAGCAAGTTTTTACAGTGACTTAAATGCAACGCACAGAAATCTTTTGGGTGCAGAGCAACTAGGCTGGATCAAAGAGAGGGTAAATTCAGAAAGTTTTGATTGGACAATACTGGGACAACAAGTCTTAATGACAAAATTGAAATTTCCTGACCTCACCAAAATGCTTAAAGAAGAGGATATTCCTGAATTTCTTAAGCCTTATCTTAAGTTCCTCGGTTTGGGCATTCCATCTAACTTAGATGCATGGGATGGCTATCCCGCCGATCGTAACAAACTTTATGATGTGATGAAAAAAGCAAATAAAAGCTTTATAAGTTTAGCTGGAGACACTCATAATGCTTGGGTTTCAGAGCTTACAGATGCCCAGGGCGATAAAATTGGAATTGAATTGGGTACGCCATCAGTTTCTTCTCCTGGCATAACTGATGCAATAAAATTAGATAAAACAAAATTTGCCACTGAGATCGTTAAAATGAATTCAGAGCTCAATTGGATGGATCCTGAGCACAGGGGATATTTAGTCTTGGATTTTAGTGAGGATCAAATGGAAGCTAGGTTCAATTTTATTTCAGAGTTACAAAAGGTAGATTCAACCATTGCCTCCACCAAAATTTTTAAGGTGCTGAAAAATAAGCTAGAAATTAATACGGAAAAGCTTTAATCAAAGAGCATGCGCTTATATAGCTTCAGCTCATTAATAGAATCAATGATGTCATCTTTAGCTCTATGAGAGCCATTTTTGTCATATGTTTGCGCATCGTTCATCCATCTTGAAACTAACTCTCTAACAGATGACACGTCTATGTGTCTGTAATGAAAGTAAGACTCTACGCTTGGCATATACTTTGCTAAAAACCTTCGATCGTGGGAAACGGTATTACCGCACATGGGTGATTTTTTATGACCAACGTATTTTGAGATAAATTCTAATGTGATGATCTCTGCTTCCTGCTCAGTCACACTGCTATTATGAACAGATTGCGTGAGGCCAGTGCTGCCATGTTGATTAGTATTCCAATCGTCCATATTAGCCATCAGTTCTTTTGACTGGTGGATTACTAGGTTAGGTCCTTCAGCAACAATGGTAAGATTGCTGTCTGTGATAATGGTAGCAATCTCAATAATTCTTTCTTTTTCAGGATCGAGACCAGTCATCTCAAGATCTACCCAGATTAAGTTTTGGTTGGATTTTTGATTAGACATTTGAGTTGATAAATTTTAACTATATTATATTTTGAGCCCTAGATGATAAAAGTTCAAACCGGACAAATTATTGAGTTTTACTCAAACACGTGCAGAGTAGCTGGAACCACTGATACATTCAAGTGTCGCATTCAAGGCAGAATTGATTTAGTGGTAGGTGATTTTGTAAAAATAGCTCCTGCTGAAGGACTAACAAACTGCGATGCAATTGTGACAGAGCGTCTTGATAGAGCTACAGCCCTTTTTAAATCTAAAGATAGGGTGACCAAGGCGGTAGCAGCAAATATTACGCATCTTGGGATTTTGGTGACCTTTCACCCAAAGACTAGCCTTGAGTTTATTGATAAATGGATTGTCATTGCTCTTCATTCTGAGATTCAACCATTTATTGTATTTAATAAAATTGATTCATTGGAGAAGAACGCGTTCAGTTCTCTTAAAAATATTTATCAAAACCTAGAAATTCCTATGTTTGAAATATCCGCAAAATTTAATACAAATTTAGAAAATTTAATTTCATTTCTAGAGAATGAAACCAGTATATTTGTTGGAAATTCAGGATCAGGCAAATCAACTTTAACATCTGCTTTAACTGGAACACACATTCTTTCTAAAGAGCTATCAAATAATCAGGGTGTGCATACAACATCTGTTTCAACATTATACGAAGTAGAGAATCAGATGAAAGTGATAGATTCTCCCGGGGTGAGAGATATTGGCATAGAGCAATTAAGTCATGCAGAAATTCTTGCTGGGTTCAAAGAAATTGATGAGCTGGCCGCTAAGTGCGAGTTTCCTAAGTGTGGGCACGAGGATGATGAGGGATGTGCAGTAATGCAGGCTTTAAATAATGGTGATATCGAGCAAAGTCGTTACAATAATTTTATGATTCTAAACGACGCGGCAAATTTATGAGTGATAAAACACATTTTGGTTTTGAGGAAGTAAATGCTGTCGATAAGTCAAAAAAAGTTGGCAATGTTTTTCATTCTGTTGCTGAAGAATATGACCTGATGAATGACGTTATGTCATTTGGCATGCATAGACTTTGGAAAAGAATGCTCTTAGAGCTCTCAGGGTTAACAGAAAATTCCACAGTATTAGACATAGCGAGTGGCACAGCTGATATTCCAAAACTCATTATCGAAAAGTTCCCATCCTCTGAAATTCATGTCACTGATATCAACGAATCGATGCTCATGGTGGGGAAAGAAAGGGCTATTAATGAAAATTTCTATCAAAACTGTTCCTTTGCTTTGGCTTCTGGTGAGGTCTTACCCTATCAAGATAATACATTTGATTTAGTGACCATTGGGTTTGGTCTTCGAAATTTTACTGACAAGCAGGCAGGCTTAATGGAAATGAAAAGAGTGCTAAAGTCGAATGGTATTCTTTTGATTTTGGAGTTTTCTAAGCCAACTAATTCAATTTTTTCAAAAATATATGATTGGTATTCTTTTAATATTATTCCTAAGCTTGGTGGTTTATTTGTAAACGACGAAGACAGCTATAGGTATCTTGCTGAATCGATAAGAATGCATCCTGCACAAGAAGAATTAAAAGCAATGGTCTTAGATGCTGGATTTGAGGAGTGTAAATTTTATAATCTTGTTAATGGTGTGGTGGCAATCCACCAGGCTAAGTAAGATGGATATATCTTTAAATACAGTTTTGACAGAAGCATATGAAATATCAAGTGGTTTGCAGGAAAGGCTAGAGAGTATTTACCCCATAGAATGTAATCTTAATTTTTCTGGCCTTCCTGTAATGTCCCTTTGCTTAGATCATCATGAGCAAAGATTAAAAGCTTCAGCTTCAAAAAATCCTCAATTTACACTCATCATTGACTCAAATACAACTTGGAATCTTTTAAAAGAACAAACTATCCCGTCTGATAAAATTGAAGGTGATAGCGAGCTAGCTTTAATGTTTTTAATAATATTGGCTGAGTCTAATATTGATCTTGAGTTGCTTATATATAATAACTTTGGAACTGTTCCTGGGCTGATAATCAGAAAAATTTTAAGCCAAGATTTTCTAAACGATAATCAAGGAGCTGAAAATATTAGAGTTAGGTCCTTGCAAACATCGCTAAGAAATATCAGCATCAGAATGGATAGAATGGAACAAAAGCAGGCGCTATGATTAATTTCTTACTTTCTATTGTAGATATCTGCAATATTTTTATAAAAACTATAAGGTTTTCCGTCATCAACATACCTTTAGAAAATAGTTCTATAAGAATTATTCGAATGCTTGGATTTCTCAATCCTTTTTATATTATCAATCGCAAGATTCCTCCCGGCCAAAGAATTACAAGTTTTTTAGAAAGCCTGGGGCCTATGTTTATTAAATTTGGTCAACTGCTTTCTACCAGAAGCGATGTAGTGCCAGCAGAAATTATTGGTTTTTTAAACACTCTCACAGATCAATGCAAGCCATTTCCTGCATCAGACGCTAGAAGAATTATTGAGAACTCGCTAAATATTAAGCTCGAAGATGTATTTAAAAATTTTGAAGAAACTCCTTTGGCAGCAGCATCTTTAGCCCAAGTCCATAGGGCACAGTTAATAGACTCTTCAGATCAAATTGTAATTAAGGTCTTAAGACCCGGCATTCATCAGAAAGTGCATAGAAATATAGGTGTTATTAAAATAGCTGGCTCATTGGTCAATATGTTTTACAAAGAAAGTCACCGGCTGAAGTTAAAGGAAGTCATTGGTGATTATGAGAGAACAATCAAGCAAGAGTTAGATTTAAAGGTTGAGGCGGCGAATACGAGCACTACAAGAAAAAATTTTAGTGACTCTGATCTACTCTACATACCAAAAGTTTATTGGGATCATACTGCGGTAGATGTTTTAACCTTAGAAGAGATTGATGGGCTTGCTTGCACAGATACATCATCAATGGATAAGCTGGGTATTGATCGCAAGGTCCTGGCTGAAAATGGTGTCAAGATTTTTCTAGATCAAGTATTTAGAGATAATTTCTTCCATGCAGATATGCACCCAGGCAATATCTTTGTTAGCAAAAAAAATATTCAGACTCCTAGTTACATAGCGATTGATTGCGCAATTGTTGGCTCGTTAACTCAAGAAGACCAATACAACCTAGCAAGAATGTTACAAGCTACTCTCAAGCAAGATTATCATCGATTGGCTAAGCTCTTTATTGGAACTGGGTGGGTTAATGCTGATACGAATCAATCAGATCTAGAGCAAACCCTTAGGGCAACGTGTGAACCAATTTTTTCAAAACCTCTTTCTGAAATAGAGTTTGGTAAGCTGCTACTGTATCTCTTTGATTCTACTAGGCAATTTGGGCTATCAGTTCAACCCTCTCTTATTCTGCTTCAAAAAACGCTTATTCATATTGAGGGAATGGGGCGTGAGATATATTCTGATCTTGATTTTTGGGGCCTAGCTGAACCATACCTTGATGAATGGGTCTCAAATCAATACAGCCCAACTAAACTTAAAGAATTTTTAGAGCAAAATAAATATGATCTGATGGATAAAGCAACTTCATTGCCGGGAGATGTATTTGATCTCTTAGATAATATTAAATTTTTGGCCTCAGACGGTAAAAAAAATGCAGATCTAGTGGCAAATATGCAGTTAGCTTTGCAAAAACAACGCAAATGGCAAAATCTCACTATAATTACATTATTGGGAATAATTATGATTCTATTAATCAACAAGCTTTAGATTGGCGTAAGATTAAAGATATCAGGAGCATAAAATGGGTATAGGCGGAATAAGTATCTGGCAAATTTTAATTATCTTATTGGTAATTTTAGTTTTATTTGGCGGTAAAAAAATTCGTAATATGGGCTCAGACCTTGGCGAAGGTCTCAAGGGCTTTAAAAAAGCAATCAAAGATGAGGATACGGAATCAAAACCAGAGTCTGATTCAGAAGAAAAATAACCTTGTTTCAAATAGGTCTGCTAGAAATTCTAATCATATTGTTGGTTGGAATATTGGTTATTGGTCCAGAACAGCTACCTGATTTTGTAAAATCATCTGTAAAGTCATTTACAAAGCTACAAAATAAATTTTTTGAATTTAGAGCTTCGGTTGAAAGAGATATCGGTGCTGAGGATTTAAAACAAGATATTTTTAATGAACTCAAAATGGAAGAGCTTGAAAGAGATGATGAGCCACCAAAATGAAATGAGCTACATAGAGCATCTAAAAGAGCTCCGCTCTAGGTTGATAAGAATCTTTGTAGTAATCGGGGTCTTGCTGATCTGTTGCCTACCCTTTGCTAATGAGATCTATTTTTACATTTCATCACCCTTAACATCCATTCTTCCAGAAAATAGCACGATGATAGCAACAGAAGTAACCTCGCCATTTATAGCGCCATTAAGACTTGGAATTTATAGTGCATTAATTTTAGCAATGCCTTATGCCTTAATTGAGTTATGGGGATTTATAGCGCCAGGGTTATATAAGCGTGAAAAAAGTTTTGTTATGCCTTTGCTGATTTCGTCTGCAATCCTATTTTATGCGGGGGTAGCTTTTGCATTTTATGTGGTGAGCCCAATTATTTTAAATTTTTTTATAGCTGCAGCTCCAGACTCTATCCTAGTAATGACAGATATAAATAAATACTTAGATTTTGTTTTAAAGCTTTTCTTCGCTTTTGGGTTTGCTTTTGAGATTCCTGTGGCTACATTCTTGCTTATTAGAACTGGAGTCACAAACAAAGCATCTGTAAAAAAGATACGTCCTTATCTAATCATTGTATTTTTTGTGCTGGCAATGCTCTTAACTCCACCTGATATTTTCTCTCAGCTATTCTTGGCAATACCTATGTGGATGCTATTTGAAATAGGGCTATTAATTTCTAGAGATAAAAAAGATTAATCTGAGGGAAATTCAACATTGAGTCTATCAATCCAGGTGTCCTTAGAGGGCATTTGAGTAGTTAAGATCATCTCAAGTAGTTCTTTTGGATCATCTGAAATCAATACCTGTTTTTGATTTTCAGTTGAGACGAATTCCTCATCAACTGAATGTTGCAGCCACTGCATAAATGAATCGTAGTAACCATTAATGTTTAATATGCCAACAGGCTTATTGATGCCTCCAAGCTGATTGCTAACCATTACCTCTAAAAGCTCATCCATAGAGCCAACTCCACCAGGCATAACGATGAAAGCATCGCTAATTTCTAAAAACTTATCTTTTCTTTCAAAGAGTGAATGTGTGATTATTGTCTCAGTAATGATTGGGTTAGTGAGCTCAAAATCATCTAATGATTTGAGGGTGATGCCTGTAACCCTTCCACCGTGTTTAATGGCGCTGTCTGAAACAACTTTCATTAAACCTACGTTTCCGCCACCAAAAATTACCTCCAAGTTCTTGCTTGCGAGTAATTCCCCTAATTCTTCGGCAGCATTTTTATAATCAGGTGATTTGCCCATGTGAGCGCCGCAGAAGACTGAAATTTTTTGAATTGTCATGATGTTAAGCCAAGGATATTTTTAGAAATAATATTCAGTTGAATCTCTGAGCTTCCTCCTGCAATAGTATAAGCTTTTGAATAAAAAAAGGATTTGGAAACTTCTTTTTTAACGCCATCGCTTCTATCCACAATTTCTAAGCCGCCCATACCGAGGCTTGCCACATTAAGCTCCCATCTTTTTTGGGTTTCTTCTGTGCTCAAATATTTTAATGTCAGTGCCGAGGGGGCAAAACCATTTTGAGATTCTATGGCTGTTCGAGTCATGGTCATTTCAATTAGGTTATTTCTCATCTCATGCTTGCAGATTTTTCTATAAAGAGTTTTGCAGCCTGGTCTGTTTAATGCCTGAGTGCTGCGAAGCACTTCTAAGGGCTCAATATCAACCGCTCCCTCGCTTTCCATATCTGCCATCATGGTTCTTTCAAATTCAAGCAGGCGTTTGGCAACCTTCCAGCCATCATTCTCAGGAGCGACTCTGTGAGATTCTTTTGCAAGGATATTATCAAAAAATACTTGGCAAAATGGAGACTGACCGCTGAGTAATTGAATCGGTTTAATATCAACATTGGGTTGTTTTAGATCAATTAAAATAAAGGATATGCCTGCTTGTTTTTTTACAGTTTTGTCGGTTCTGACTAGGCAATACATCCAATCTGCTTTGTTTGCCTCAGACGTCCAAATTTTAGATCCTTCAATAGTGTAGGTTCCTTTAGATAAGACAGCTGAGGTTGAAATATTTGCTAAATCAGATCCTGCTCCTGGCTCAGAGAATCCTTGGCACCACCAGATTTCGCCTCTTGAAATTTTTGGTAAGAATTCCTGTTTTTGCTCTTCGGTTCCAAATTCTAAAAGCACGGGACCTAACATAGAGATTCCAAAATTAATTTGAGCAGGCCTGCAACCAAAGAATCGTAAACGCTGTTTTAAGATTTTAGCTTCATCAAAATTTAATCCGCCGCCGCCATACTCACTAGGCCATTCTGGTGTGCACCAACCTTTTTTAACCATGGAGTGAAACCATCTTTTAGCATCATCAGATGGGAATTGAATATTTGAAGAAGCCCATACTTGCTCAGAAACTGGCATTGGTGTTCTCATAGATTCTGGGCAGTTTTCTTCTATCCAGGCATCCACTTCTTCAGAAAAAAATTTTAAACTGTCTTCCATTGCAATTAATTAAAAGTTAAAAGAAAAAGTAACTGGGCCATTATTCACCAAGGAAACATTCATGTCGGCTCCAAACCTTCCAGATTGGTAGTTAATTGATGAGCCATCTAGCCTCACTATCAATTCATTATATAGCGCTCTTGCATCATTGGTGTTGGCCGCTTTGTGAAAACTTGCTTTATTGCCTTTTTTTGTTACCGCAGCAAGGGTAAATTGACTCACAATCATTAATTCTCCTTCTATCTCCTTTAAATTAGATGATAAAATGCTGCTATCATCGTCAAAAAAACAAAAACTTGAAATTTTAGATATAAATTTATCTATTGCCGCAACCGAATCTCCTAATTCAAAGCAAATAAAAGCCAAAAGACCACAATTAATTTTTGCATGCAATAGATCATCTATTGATATTTCAGCAGAAGAAACGCGTTGAACTAAAGCTTGCAATTAAAACTACTTATCCTTCTAAGTCAGAGCTCCAAGCTCCTTGCGCAGCAAGTTTATTCATTAAAGCTCGATGTGATAATGCGGCTTGGGCACTGGGCATATTTTCAATTTTACCTAACCATGACTTCAAAGCTGCTTGTTGAAGCGCTCGACCATATGAAAAACTGAGTTTCCACGGAAAACCACCAATTTTATTCATAGCATCAAGATGAGCCGTTGAGTTTAAGTCTGATTGACCCCCAGATAAAAATGTAATTCCAGGAAGGTCTGATGGAACATTTTCTTTAAGGCATCGTAACGTCATTTCAGCAACCTCTGCAATTGAGGCTTGTGACTCACATAAAGAACCTGCAGTAACCATATTGGGCTTTAAAATAGTTCCTTTGATATTTACTCCTCGTGTTTCCATGGCAGCAAACAGAGATTTTAAAGCAGCGCTTGAAACTTCATAGCATCGGTCAATAGAATGATCTCCGTCCATTAAAACTTCTGGCTCTACCATTGGAACCATATTGTTATCTTGAACAATTTTTGCATACTCAGCTAATGCCTGCATATTGCTTTCAATACAATCAGAGGTAGGAAGTTCTCCATCGATTTTAATTACCGCTCTCCACTTTGTAAATTTTGCTCCTAGTTGAAAATATTCTGAGCATCGATCGTGGAGACCTTCAAGACCTTGGGTAAGAGTCTCTTCTGGAGAGCCATCCAATGGCTTAAGGCCTTGATCTACCTTGATGCCTGGAAGTGCTCCTTGATCACTAATAACTTGCACTAGAGACGTGCCATCCTTTGCGTCCTGTCTAATAGTTTCATCAAAAAGAATGACTCCACCAATATTATCTTTCATGCCGCTAGATCTAAAAAGCATTTCTCGATAATCCCTTCTATTTGCTTCTGAGGACTCAACCCCGATTGAATCAAATCTCTTGCCGCAAGTTGGATTGCTCTCATCCGCTGCAAGAATACCTTTGCCGTTACTCACTATAAACGCAGCAATTTCTTCTAAAGTATTTAATGACATTTTTTTTCCTCTTATTTTATAAAGCCTAAAGCAGTTAGTGATGGTAGCTCTTTTCCTTCCATGAATTCAAGAAAAGCACCACCTCCAGTAGAGCAATATGATATATCACCCTTATTAATAAACAATTTTATAGCGAGCAAGGTTTCTCCTCCACCCGCCAGACTAAAGGCTGAAGATGCAGCAATAGCCTTGGCTAAATCTCGCGTGCCTTCAGAAAAATTATCTTTTTCAAAGACTCCAATAGGACCATTCCAAATAATTTGCTTGGCATTTGCGATCAACTCCAATGAGTCGCTATCAATGCATTGATCTAGGATCATTTCATGATCTTGCACAGACTCGATGCTACAAATTCTATGTTCAAGAGAATCTATGCTAGGTGCAACCACAACCTTGCTGGGCAAATGAATTGAGGATTTACCTAGGAGTTGTCTAGCCTCATCGAGCATAGATTCCTCGTGCAGTGACTTGCCAATATTAAAACCCTGGGCTTTAAGAAAAGTATTTGTAATGCCGCCGCCTGTAATTATATGATCTGAGAACTGGCTCAGGTTTTTTAGAACTTCAAGTTTAGTTGACACTTTTGAGCCCCCAACAATTGATAGCAGTGGCCTATCATTGGAATGAGTCGCTTTAGTTAATGCTTCAATTTCAGCTTCGAGCAGCAATCCAGCACATGAAACATTGGCTTGATGAATAGCGCCAAATGTTGAAGCTTGCTCTCGGTGAGATGTTCCAAAAGCATCGAAAACATAAACTTCAGCCATAGACCCAAGGTTCTTTGATAGCTCTTCATTATTTTCAAGCTCGCCGATTAAGAATCTAGTATTTTCTAAAAGTGAAATTGTGCTTTTAAATTTTACTTCTTCAATGGCAGAAATAAAGTCGACTTCATGGTTAAGCATTTCTCCAATTCTGATAGCAATCGGCTGGAGAGAAGCCTCGGAATCAAAAGTGCCTGCCTTGGGTCGACCAAAATGAGAAATCAAAATAATTTTACAGTTCTGTGTAAGCAAATATTTCACTGTTGGGATCACAGCTTCTATCCTTGCATCATCAAGAATTATGCCCTCTTTTACTGGAACATTAAGATCTGCTCTTAGGGCAACGGTTTTGTTTTTAACTGAAATATCAGAAAGCTTTCTCATTTTTGAATGAGTTTTTTAGCCTCTAATAAAACATTCTCTTCAGTAAAGCCAAATTTTTGCATTAACTCTGATGCAGGGGCGCTTTCTCCAAATGTATCGATGCCAATAACAGTATCATTTAAATTGGTTAGTCCATGCCATGAAGAAGAATGCAAAGCTTCAACTATTAGTTTAGGTGAGCTAGGGGCTATGGTTTCATTTCTGTAACTTTCTGATTGAGAATAAAACTTATCCAGGCATGGCATAGAAACAATATTAGCTTTAATCCCTTCAGCTGCAAGCGCCTCTGCTGCTGATAAAATTAACTGCAATTCACTGCCAGAGGCAATCAATGTGATAGCAGCATCATCATGTTTTGATAGAAGGTACCCACCTTTATGAATGGACTGAATCTGTTCTTGAGTTCTTTGAACGTAAGGAAGATTTTGTCTAGACAGAATTAAGCTGTGAGGAGTAGCTTTGGATAAAATAGATTCATTCCAAGCAATTGCAGTTTCTATGACATCAGCAGGTCTCCAATTATTTAAGTTGGGTGTTGCTCGCAATGTAACCAGATGCTCAATCGGCTGATGCGTAGGACCATCTTCTCCCAGTCCAATAGAATCATGTGTATAGACAAAGATATTAGGTATTTCCATCAATGCAGCTAATCTGACTGCATTTCTTGCATAGTCCATAAACACTAAAAAAGTTCCGCCATATGGTTTTAAGCCCCCATGAAGAAGCATTCCATTCATCATGGCAGTCATACCAAACTCACGAACACCCCAAAAAATATGGTTGCCCTCTGGTTTTTGGGGGAGCAAATCAGTGCTTGCTTTTGAAAAGGTATTATTTGAACCCTTCAGATCAGCAGACCCACCTATCAGCTCGGGCAGTTTTTCACAGAAAAAGTCTAGGCAGATTTCAGAAGCTTTTCTGGTTGCAACATCTTTTTTTTCTCCGGTTTGAAGATTTTCTAAAAATGTCTCAAAAGAATGATTGAAATCTTCTGGAAGTTCGTTAGCCATTAATCTTTGCAGCAATGAATGCTCGAGCTGGGTAAACCTTACTGTACTCAGACATCAAATCATCCCATTGAGTATTTGAAGAATTGCCTTCCTCATAATTATTCCATTCAGCGCTAATTTGCTCAGGAATTTCAAACGGCTCATGCTCCCAGCCTAATTGCTTACGAGTAATTTCTATTTCATCTTCTCCAAGCGGTGAGCCATGAACTCCAGAAGTGCCAGCTTTATTGGGAGAGCCGAAACCTATCGTAGTTTTGCAACATATTAATGTTGGTTTTGCGGACTCTTCTTTAGCTATGGCAATAGCATCAAGCATTGCTTCAATATTATGCCCATCGACTTCTATTACTTGCCAATTGTAGCTTTCAAACCTCTGAACAGTATTATCAGTAAACCAATCAGATATTTCTCCATCAATTGAGATTCCATTTTGATCATAAAAACATATCAGCTTTCCAAGGCCATGAGTTCCTGCAAAAGAAGACACTTCATGAGAGATGCCTTCCATGAGACAACCATCACCTAAAAATGCATATGTAAAATGATCGATTGGGCTTAAATCAGCTTTATTAAATCTAGCTGCTAACATTTTCTCTGCAAGAGCCATTCCTACTGCATTTCCCAGGCCTTGGCCAAGGGGTCCTGTAGTAGTTTCAATACCTATATCTAAATCTAATTCTGGATGCCCTGGAGTTTTAGATCCAAGCTGTCTAAAGTTTTTAATATCCTCAATTGATAAGTTATAGCCAGTTAAATGTAACAAGCTATATAAAAGCATTGATCCATGGCCATTAGAAAGAACAAATCTATCTCTATTGAACCAAGTGGGATTGCTAGGATTATGCTTTAAGTTATATTTCCAAAGAGCGACTGCTATGTCTGCCATGCCCATAGGCATTCCAGGATGCCCACTCTTTGCGGCCTGAACTGCATCAATCGAAAGAAATCTTATGGCGTTGGCAAGGTCTTTATGCATGTTGAACAAGAGTTATCCTAGAAAGAATTATCATAATATGGTGTCGATAGATTTAATACACATAATTGTTATTTTTTATCAAAGAATGTAAAATTTACGTAGTTATTTAAAGTGATTTGTTCCTTCTTGCATACTTAAACTGCTAAGCAGGGCGCCCAAACATAAGGTGAAAATTATGAGCTATATCTTTACATCCGAATCTGTATCAGGAGGTCACCCTGATAAAGTTTGTGATCAAATTTCTGATGCTGTCCTTGATGCATACCTAGCAGAAGACCCAAATAGCAGGGTTGCTTGTGAGACCATGATTAAAAATAATATGGTTTTTATAGCTGGAGAAATCACCTCTTTGGGCAGCCCAGATCTTGAGCCTGTGGTCCGAAAAACAATTAATGATATTGGCTACAACACAGATGAATACGGTTTTAATGGTGATACATGTGAATTTACTAATCTTGTATTTGAGCAGTCGCCTGATATCTCTCAAGGCGTGACTGAGGGTGAGGGAGAAAATCTAGAACAGGGTGCTGGTGATCAGGGCCTTATGTTTGGATACGCTTGTACTGAAACAGAGTCTTTGATGCCTCTTCCAATTGATCTTTCGCACAGGCTAGTTAAAAAACAAGCAGATGCAATGAAGAGTGGAGAAATTAAATGGTTAAGACCTGATGCTAAAAGTCAGGTAAGTGTTATTTACTCTGATGATGGCAAAACAATAGAGGGCTTATCAGCTGTTGTTCTTTCCACTCAGCACGATGAAGACGTCTCCCAAGAAGAGATCAAAGCTGAGGTAATGGAAAAAATTATTAAGCCAGTTGTTCCTGAGGAATGGATACTCGATTCTACTAATATTTACATTAATCCAACCGGCAAGTTTGTTATAGGCGGTCCAGTAGGCGATTGCGGTCTAACAGGAAGAAAGATCATTGTAGATACTTATGGTGGAATGGCTCGACATGGTGGCGGTGCCTTTTCTGGAAAGACCCATCAAAAGTAGACAGATCAGCAGCCTATGCATCAAGGTATGTAGCTAAAAATATTGTTGCTGCAGGTCTTGCAGACTATTGTGAAATACAAGTTTCATATGCCATTGGTGTTGCAAAACCAACCTCTATACATGTTGAAACTTTTAATAGCGAAAAAATTTCAAAAGATGCGATAGTTAAGATCGTAGAGGAAGAGTTTGATTTGAGACCAAAAAGCTTAATTAATATGCTTGACCTCAAAAGACCATATATCTTGCAACTGCTGCATATGGTCACTTTGGAAGGTCAGATATTGATCTAACGTGGGAAAAAACAGACAAAGCAGCTGATATAAGTCAGTAAGATGCTTTTATTCAGGCTAAAGGGTGCATTAGCACCCTTTTTTTATGTAAAATGCATTCAAATTATTAAGGAAGTAACAATGGAAAATGATTACAAAGTAGTAGATATGGATCTAGCGGATTTCGGAAGAAAGGAAATCTCTCTTGCCGAAAATGAAATGCCAGCACTAATGGCTTTAAGAGATAAATATAAAGATGAACAGCCATTGCAGGGTGCAAAAATTATGGGTTGTATTCATATGACAATTCAAACAGCTGTTTTAATGGAAACACTTAAAGACTTAGGGGCTGAATTGAGATGGTCTGGTTGTAATATTTTCTCAACTCAAGATCATGCTGCAGCAGCAATGGCAGCAGCTGGTATCCCAGTATTTGCTTGGAAAGGCCAAACTGATGAAGAGTTTGATTGGTGTATTGAACAAACTATCTTAGAAGATGGAAAGCCATGGGATGCTAATATGATTTTAGATGATGGCGGCGATCTAACCCATATGGTTCATACCAAATTTCCTGAAATGCTAGAAACCATTCATGGTATTTCAGAAGAGACTACTACTGGAGTTCACAGATTAAAAGCTATGCTTGAAGCTCATACTTTGAAAGTTCCAGCTATTAACGTGAATGACTCTGTGACTAAATCAAAAAATGATAACAAATATGGTTGCAGACATAGCTTAAATGATGGAATTAAAAGAGCTACAGATATGTTCTTAGCATCTAAGAAAGCTTTAGTTATTGGGTATGGAGACGTTGGCAAAGGTTCTGCGCAAAGTCTAGCTCAAGAAGGCATGATCGTAAGAGTTGTGGAGTCAGACCCAATATGTGCTATGCAAGCTTGCATGGATGGTTTTGAGGTTGTCTCCACTTATAACAATGGCATCGTAACAAGAGATGTTAAAGATATTAATACTCAAATACTAGGCGATACAGATATATTGGTTACAACAACTGGAAATGTAAACGTTTGCGACGAAGCAATGCTGAGATCGTTAAAGAATACTGCTGTAGTATGCAACATTGGTCATTTTGATAATGAAATTGATACTCAGTTCATGAGAGATAAGTGGTATTGGGAAGAAATTAAACCTCAAGTTCATAGAATTTTTAGAGACACTACTCCATCCGATACACCCGATATAAAGAGCAAAAATTATATCCTTCTTCTGTCAGAAGGTAGATTGGTTAATCTTGGAAACGCTACCGGTCACCCAAGCAGAATCATGGACGGCTCTTTTGCCAACCAGGTATTGGCCCAAATGTTTTTATATGAGCAAGGTTTTGCCAATATAAATGATGCGGACAAACAAAATGAAATGTTAACTGTGAAAGTGCTGCCTAAGAAATTAGATGAGGAAGTTGCTGAGCTAATGGTTCAAGGCTTTGGCGGAACAATGACTAAACTAACCAAAGATCAGGCTGAATACATCAATGTTCCTGTGGATGGTCCTTTCAAAGAGGAAGAGTACAAATACTAATAATTAGTTTTTTTCTCTTTAATTATTCATAATAGGCGAATGAAAATTCGCCTATTTTTTATTCTACTAACTATAAGTGTTATGTCGGTTAGCTGCGGCATGAAGGCTCCTATTCCTTCCTCTATTTTAATAACTCTTTAGCACCTACTAGATGGATCATTTTAATTACCAACAAGATCTTCTCTTTGCAGAAGAAGTTCCTCTTAGCAAGATTGCCGAGCAATATGGAACACCTTCATATGTATACTCGCGAGCAACCTTAGAAAGGCATGCAAAAGCATATACAGAATCGTTTAACTCTATGGATGGCCTGGTTTGCTTTTCTGTTAAGGCTCTTTCGAATGTTGCTATCTTAAAAGTGCTAAAACAATGCGGCTGTGGATTTGACATTGTCTCTGGAGGTGAGCTTCACAGGGCTCTTTTGGCAGGCGCTGATCCTCAAAAAATTATTTTTTCTGGCGTAGGAAAATCAAAAGCTGAAATGGCAGCAGGAATTAAAAGTAATATCTTGTCATTCAATGTGGAATCTAAGAGTGAATTAATGGCGCTTGAAGAAGTAGCAAAAGAGATGAATGCAGTAGCTCCTGTTGCTATTAGATTTAATCCTGGTGTAGATGCTGGTGGACATGAGTTTACAAAAACAGGCAGAAAATCAGATAAGTTTGGTGTCAGTATTGATGAGACCATGCTGTTAACTGCCAAGTGCATTCAGAGTAAAAGCCTTAATATTGTAGGTTTAACTTGCCATATTGGCTCTCAAATTTCAGAGCTAGAAAAATTTTCGGAAGCTGCAACTCAGTCTTTAAAGCTATTACTAGAAGTTGAAAAATTAGGAGCTGAGTTAAATTTTATTGATATGGGAGGGGGACTAGGAGTTACCTATGTGGACGAAAAAACTGTTCAGCCCTATGAACTTATCAAATGCTATGAAGAGATTTTTCGAAACAGGCCTGAAAGGCTGATCGTTGAGCCAGGAAGATCTATTTCTGCTAATGCAGGAATATTGCTAACTAAAGTTGAGTACAAAAAAAATGATTTTCTTATAACTGATGCAGCTATGAATGATTTATTGCGTCCCAGCTTTGTATCAGGCTCAACATGACGTATGGCAGGTAAATAATAAAAATGATGATGTTAAAAATTACAATGTTGTTGGGCCAATATGTGAAACAGGAGATTTTCTTGCAAAAGATAAGCGGCTAAGTGCCGACGAGGGCGATCTTCTTGCTTTAAGGTCAGTAGGTGCTTATGGTTTTGTAATGAGTTCGAATTATAACTCTCGAATGAGAAGTGCCGAGATCTTGGTAGACAAGGATAAATTTCATTTAATAAGGCGCAGAGAGGAGTTATTAGATTTAACTAAACTGGAAGAGGGCTTGCATGATGAAATTTAAGAAAATGCATGGAAATGGCAATGATTTCATCATAATTGAAAACCTTACTCAAACAATCTCTCTTACAAAATCTCAGATAATCAAAATGGGTGATAGAAAAAAAGGCCTGGGTTTTGATCAGCTCATAACAATTAATCCGCCAAAAAAGAATCATCATGACTTGCACATAAAATTTTTTAATACGGATGGATCAGAGGCAAGCATGTGTCTGAATGGAGTGAGGTCTGTTGGTGCATTTGTTTGGGAATCTAAATTGCTCCCAAAAAAACCAATGCTGCTGGGCACTAAATCAAGAGATATCTTAATTAAACCTACTGGATCGAAAAATGTGAAAGCGATCATAGACTTTCCTTTTGAAGAAAAATTCCGGCAGCAGAGATGAAGCTTTTAAAAAAAGAAAAGGTTTGCTTTGTAAATGTTGGCAATCATCATCTCTTAATTGAATCCACCAAAATTGATGATTATGATCTCTCTGACCTTTGCGAAAAACTGAGAAAACGAAAGTTCTTTAGGGATGCAAATATTTCTTTATGGAAAAAAACTGGAAGCGCAATCGTATCAAGAACCAATGAGGCTGGAGCCGGCGAGACCTTGTCATGTGGATCAGCTGCTGCTGCTATTGCTAGCGTTGCTTTGGGTTCTGCAAAAAAAATTATGGTTATTTCTAAAGGTGGCAAAATATCTCTTACAAACATGGGTGATAAACTAGAAATGACTGGGCCTGCTGAATTAATTTGCGAGGGAGTATGGGCAAAAAATTAAATGCAAAAGACGTAGAGATTTTTCTTCTAGAAAATATTGATTTCTTTGTTACTAGAGAGTCTCTTGTCAGCGAATTAAGCTTTAAACATGATTCTGGTGGAGCATCATCTCTGTTAGAAATGCAGGTCAGACGATTGCGTGATGAGCAGTCAAGATTAATGGAGATGCTGACTAGTTTTGTTTCTACAGGACAGGACAATGAAGATCTTTTTTTAAAATCTAAAACTCTGACACTCTCTCTAATTCAAGCCAAAGATATGGATTCAATTATTAATACTGTCGAATCTTTTTTTCAAGAGATTATTGGTGCAGATGCATGCAGCCTGGTTCTTGCTACAGATGAAGAGGTCAAAGAGCTTGAATCAACTACTGGTCTAGAAATGAATAAAAACTCTATTCATATGGGTCCTTTTTCTCAAGAAAAGATGTCTTTGCTCTTTCAGGATAATGAGATGCTTTCAGGTGTAATAAGCATTTTTAAAGTAAAAGATAAATTCGGTTTATTAAAGATTGGCTCTAGAGATCAAACAAAGTATTTGGGTGATGGCGATACAACTTTTATCGAATACATTAGAGATGTAATAGCAAGCGTGATTGAATTGAAAGATGTATGAATGAAAAAAAATATTTTCTCATTTCAAAAATTACAGACTATTTAGACTTTTTAGAAAATATTAAAGGCCTCAGCGCTAATACAATTAAATCCTACCAGCGCGATCTCATAAAGTTTTCACACTTCTCTGAAGCAGCCAATGTAGATAACTTTGATATGTTTACTGAGGAAATTTGTTCAAGCTGGATCGCTGATCTCTTTCAGCAGAATGTTAGTGCTCGAAGTATTCAAAGGCATATTTCATCAGCAAAAGGTTTTTTTGAGTATGCGCAAAAAAATACTCTTATTAATGGGTCTCCGTTTGAACTCATAAACTCACCCAAGTCACCAAATTATCTGCCAAATGTATTGTCTCCAGAAGATGTCGAGCAGCTCTTAAATTTTAAACCAAAGAATATTCAAGAGACTAGAGACATGGCGATTGTGGAGTTGATATATTCGAGCGGACTCAGGGTCTCGGAGGCTGTGAATGTAGATTTAAATGATTTTGAGGAATCAGGAAATTTCTTGCGAGTCCTGGGCAAGGGCGCAAAAACAAGATTGGTGCCTGTGGGCCGATTTGCACAATCAGCCATAGATAAATGGATTAAAGAGAGAAAGAAAATTTCTACTATTGATGGAGCATTATTTGTTAATCTAAGGGGTGGTCGGATTTCTACCAGGAGCATTCAAGAGAGAATTAAAACTCTTGCCTTAATGCAGGGCCTGCCTCCAGTAAACCCTCACATGTTGAGGCATAGTTTTGCTACTCACCTATTGGAATCAAGTGGGGATTTAAGGAGTATCCAAGAGTTATTGGGACATAGCTCGCTTTCAACAACTCAAATCTATACCCGATTAGATTATCAGCATTTAATAAAAATTTATGAAAAATCACATCCGAGAGCAACTAAAACAAATGCCTAAAATAGAACTAATAACTTTTGATCTAGATGATACGTTCTGGGATATTAAGACCGTGATCATTGCTGCTGAAAAAAACTATAGGCAGTGGTTAGAATCAAAGGTTGGTCAGCCCATAAAATGGGGAACGTTTGAAGAGTTTATGCGCATCAGACAAACTCTTATTAAAGAGAACTCTGCTTTAGAATATGACCTTGGATTACTTAGAAAGGAAACAATTCGTCACCATCTAAATCCCCATATAACAAATCAAAATGAGTTAAATTTATTGGTTGATGAGGCATATGAATTTTTTTTAGGCGAGCGACATAAAGTAGTATTTTATGAGGAAGTGGTAGAGGTTTTAGAGGACTTATCATCTCAGTTCATGCTTGGGGTTCTTACTAACGGAAATGCTGATGTGAATAAACTGGGTATTGGAAATCTATTTGATTTTTCGATTGCCTCTACTGATGTTATGAGCAATAAACCCGATCCAGCACATTTTATTAGGGCTAAAGAAATTTCAGGAATAGACTTTCAAAGCACTTTGCATATTGGTGACGATGCGGTTAATGATATTAAAGGAGCTAGAGACCTTGGAATAAATACTATGTGGTTTAATTCCCAAAATTTACCATGGGACATAGATGATAATCCTCCTATAGAATTCAATCACTGGTCTGAATTTAAGAACTTGTTATCATTGCATCATGGCCAATAAAGATACTTTTGAAGCATTTATAAGCATAGTTCAAGACAAAATTATGGATTTTACTGACGGCTCCAGTAAACCCAATTTTGAAGTAGTTAAAGATGAGGTTAGGGAGAAGTTTGATGAATTAATTCGCTCTCAAGGATATGTTTCTAAAGAAGAGTTTGAAGCGCTCGAGGCTATAGCAAAGAGATTGGAGTCTAGGCTTGACGAGCTAGAAGCAAAAACTAAGTAAAATTATAGCTGAGATAAATAGTTATCTAGTCTCTCTGAATTCATCATGAATGCAGACTTCTTATCTGCTGCTGCCATTTTAATATCTTCTAAATTTACAGCTTCTCCAACCTGAATTACTCCGATCATTGCCATCATGACATGCGGGTCACACTGATAGACATAAACTCCCTCGGTGTCTAAAACTACGCTTATGTCTTGACTAAGCTTGCCTGCCCAATCAGCTCCGCCTGAAGGTATCATGCCATCCATTGAAACTGAGTTATGAGCTGCATCAGTGGCTTTGAAATGAATTGTATCTCCGAGAGACACCTTCAAAACTGCTGGCTCAAATATCATTTGCCCACCTTCACCAGAGTTAAGCATTTTAACAATGTGTTCTGAGCCCTCTGATAGCTGAACTTTTACAATAGGGGCTGAATTAGCTGCACTTGAAACTGCAGCACTAGAAGCGGCCCCACATGATTGGCCTTCTAAGCAGACACTGACAGAGTTATTAAGCCTAGAGCCCAGAAGTTCATCATATTTTTTTCCATTAAAAAATAATACTAATGCTAGAGTAACAACAAATAATGGTGTGATTTTTTTCATATTTAATAGTCTGTTTAAGAGACTGGTTTTTGTAATTCAATTACATGGTCTACTACTTCAAGCATTTCTGAGTGAGAGCGTTTAGCTTCTACTTTATATTGACCATCAACAAATACCATCGGAACAGCTTGCACTTTTAATTGTCTAGTCATTTCCATTGCTCTTTTAAGTTTTTGTTTTACAGAAAACGAGTTCATCTGCTTTTTAATCTCAGCTCTATCAAAATCAAATGTTTCAAGGAGCTGTAAAATCGATTCTTCGCTTGAGAGATAATTTGATTCTTTGTGAATGGATGTAAATACTGCCGCATGGCCTTTGTCTCCAATTCCAAGAGCTTCAATGGTATAAAATAATTTTGCATGCAACTGATGAGCTGGACCCCATGTTACTGGCATCTTTGTCAGCTTTACGCTGCTATCTTGTTTTTTTGACCAATTAGAGATAACCGGTTCAAGGTTATAGCAATGACCACATCCATACCAAAAAATTTCAAGTACTTCGACAACACCATCTTGCTTAACTGGCAGGGGCCTTGAAATGGTTCCATAATCTTTTCCAAGTCTAAATTCTGCATTCGCCTCGAGGGTAGAAAATAATAAGATAAAAGTTAAAAAGAATTTGTAGTTTTTCATTTTTGATAAAGTCCGTGCATGTAGTTAGCCAAAGCTTCTATGTCTTTGTCTTTTAAGTTTTGAGATGCTGATTGCATCACCAGTGAGTAGTCTCCCGCATCTCTTTCAAGACTGCGATAAGCTTTTAAAGTTGAAATTAGATAAGCCTTTTGCTGACCTGAGACTCTAGGAAACCCAGCTTGAGCATTACCAGCGCCATTAATAGAATGACATGCTGTACAAGAAGGAATGCCTCGCTTTAAGTCACCAGCCATGTACAAGCTCTTTCCAAGAGCTAAAAGCTCCTCATCATCTTGTGCCTGGCCTACTGCCAAAGGCTGGGAGCTATAAAATGCTGCTATGTCTAAAAGCTCGCCATCTGAAAGATTTTTAAGATAAGGAATCACGGACATCATTAAGACGTTTTCACGCTCCCCTTGTTGAAAATATTTGAGTTGCTCAGCAATGTAACGCTGATTTTGTCCTGCTAGGTTTGGCCAATCAGAAGCGATGCTTTTGCCTTGAGCACCATGACAAGCTGCACATTGAGCCACTAGAGCTGATCCAGCTTTTGCATCCCCAACATCAAGCAAATCAGGTATCTCAATTTCAGACGCAAGACTGCCAAAGGACATAAAAGTCAGGACAATCATTAAATAAGTTTTCAACATATATTGTGCGTTATGGTAATAGAAAGCATATTATATGTCCTGCGTGGCTTGAGATAAATGATCTAATGAAAAATCCTTTCAAAAATACCGCTTTTTTATTTGGCATAACAAAGTACCAAAAGCTCCCAGAAGACACTGGAACAGAGATTTTATTGTCTGGTCGCTCAAATGCAGGTAAATCTAGCGCATTAAATGCTCTTACCAAAAATAAAAAATTAGCACGAATTAGTAAAACCCCTGGGCGAACAACTGAAATTAATTTTTTTGAAGTAGAGGAAGGTTTTAAGTTTTTAGATCTGCCAGGATATGGATTTGCAAAATCTGGTCATTCTAGACGCAAGGATTGGGGGCCATTGTTAGGTGAGTATTTTGAAAAAAGACAATCTTTAAAAGCAGTGGTTGTATTTATGGATATTCGCCATCCACTTAAACCCATAGATCTTGAAATGATTGAGCTATGCGAAAACTTTGATGTTCCTTTTATTCCAGTCCTCACAAAATCTGACAAGGTATCAAATAATGTATGCGCGAGCACTCAACAGAAGGTTTTAAAAGAAACTAATGCTCCTCATGTAATAGCAATCTCAGCCCTGAAGGGAACTAATTGTGAAAAACTAGGAAAAATTTTGCTAAAGTATGTCGATGGTTAAATTATCTTTTCAAGATCAATCCTGTGACCTAACCCTTGAGGAAGGGCTGGAAGAGTATCGTGCCTACCTTCAAGCCAACGGCAAAAAACAGTTAATCGATAAACCTAATTCAACAATTATTAGGGATCATGATGCAACTCACGTTATTTTTGGACTTGATACCTCTATTGAACAAGAGTCTTTGTTAGATTCATGGGTTTTGCGAGGCTGCCATTGGAAATTTAAAGAATTATTTGCATATTCAAAATTACCTGAGCTAAAAGAGTTAAATAAACATTTAAAAAAAGAGTTGGGTTACCTCAAGCTGTTGCTTGTCGTCTTTAAACTAATCCCTATCAAGCAGAAGATAGGACGTCGAACAAAGGCAATGAATAAAAAATGGCCTTTTAAATCTCCAGACTCTTTAATGACTCAAAGAGTGTGTGATTTAAGAAAAGAATATGGCATCAAGATTCTTGAGCCGGAAGAAAGAGTTATTGCAAGATCCATTAATTTGGGCAGGAACAATTTCTTCCTAGTGAGCTTCATTCCAATTGGCCCCTTGGTTTGCATCAACAATTAAAGGAATATCCAATTTAACTGCACTTTCCATCAGGCTAATTACATTGAGTTAGGGCTTCTTCTGCAAAATCTTTTTTGACCTCAAAAATAAGCTCATCATGAACCTGCATAATCATTTTAATATTTGGATTGTCCTCTCCAATCCATTCATCAACATCAATCATGGCTTTCTTAATAATGTCTGCAGCAGAGCCTTGCAAGGGAGCATTAATTGCAGCTCTTTCAGCTGCCTGTCGTCTTAACCCATTAGATGCGTTAATTTCAGTTACATGAAGTTTCCTGCCTAAAATAGTCTCTACATACAGGTTTTTCTTTGCTAGCTCCTTAGTAGAATCCATGTATTCCCTGACGCCAGTGTATCTCTCAAAATAAGTATCAAGATAAGCCTGAGCTTCATGGCGAGGAATGCCTAGCTGCCTGGTTAATCCAAAAGCTGACATGCCATAAATTAAGCCAAAGTTAATTGCCTTGGCGCTTCTTCGATGATCGGTGGTTACCTCTTCTAAAGGCACATCAAAGATTTCAGAGGCAGTAGCAGAATGCACATCAATATTATTATTGAAGGCATGGGTAAGGTTTTTATCTCCAGATAAATGCGCCATGATTCTTAATTCAATCTGTGAGTAGTCAGCTGAGATTAAAACATTCCCTTTTTCAGCCACAAAGGCTTCACGTATTTTTCTGCCTTCGGCTGTTTTGATGGGTATATTTTGTAAATTAGGCTCCGTTGAAGATAGCCTGCCAGTTGAAGTGACAGCTTGTTGGTATGAAGTATGAATTCTTTTGGTATCAGGATGTTGAATATTTACTAGGCTGTCAGTATATGTAGATTTTAGTTTTGCTAGTCCTCTGTACTGAATAATAACCTTTGGTAGCTCATACTCTTCGGCCAAACGCTGCAAGGTATCTTCGTTTGTAGAAGGTTGGCCCTTTGGGGTTTTCTTTAATACTGGTAATTCTAATTTGTTGTATAAGATCTCTACCAATTGCTTTGGCGAATCCATATTAAATTCTTCGCCTGCCATCTTAAATGCTGTTTTAGATAGTTTATCAATTTTTAGACCAAGCTCTTTTGAATACTCTGCTAGCATATTTGTATTGATCTTCGCCCCATTAGTCTCAACTCTCAGCAAAGATTTAAGCATGGGATATTCAAGCGTTTTAAGCAGATTAATTAGTTTAGGCTCTTTTTGCAGCTTCTTGTCCAAGAGATTAAATAGTCTAAAAGTAATGTCGGCATCTTCTGCGGCATAAAAAGTCGCAGCAGGTATCTCTACTTGAGCAAAGTTAATTTGCTTGGATGCAGAACCAGCAACTTCCTCATATTTCATTGGTTGATATTGCAAATAATGCACAGCCATCCTATCTAAGCCATGCCTTGTACCAGTGCTGTTTAAGACATATGACATCAACATAGTATCGCCAAGAAATTCAGTAACTTTAATGCCATGTCTATTAAGAATCGGTAAATCAAATTTAAGATTTTGGCCCACCAGCTTTGTTTGGTTATTGGAGATTGCCTCCCCTAAAGTTTTAACTATGGTGTTTAATGAAAGCTGTTCAGGCATGCCATCGTAGGAGTGTTGAATAGGAATGTAACAGCCCTCTCCCTCTTCACAAGACAGAGATATGCCAAGAAGGTCTGCCGTCATCGTATCTAAAGACGATGTCTCTGTGTCAATGGCAAAGGCTGAGCATTTATTCAATTTCTCTGCCCAAGTTTTTAAAGCCTTATCAGATAAAACTGTTTCATATTCTTTTGAGGGCACTGATGCTATTGGCTCATCCGTGGACCGACCATCCGAAGATTTAATCCAATTCTTAAACTCAAGAGATGCAAAAAGCTTATTGAGCTCTTCCTGGTTTTCAGTGGCTGCTAGCAATTCGTCTAGAGAAACAGATAAATCTACGTCTTTTTTAAGCGTTACAAGCTCAACATTTCTATCTAGATCTTGAATAGAATCTCTTAAATTTTGACCAACAACACCAGGAAAATTTTCTGCATTTTGAGTAATCCCTTCTAGGTCTTTAAACTCATTTAGCCATTTAACTGCAGTTTTGGGGCCAACCTTAGGAACCCCCGGAATATTGTCTGAAGTGTCACCAACAAGGGCCAGGTAATCTATTATTTGATCTGGGTGAACCCCAAACTTTTCTTGCACGCCGGCTACGTCATAGACCTTGTTGTTCATGGTGTTTACCATTTTGACCAATGGATCTTCAACAAGCTGCATTAAATCTTTGTCCAGTGAAGAAATAATCATAGGAATTCCTCTTTGAGCTCCCATCACTGCCAAGGTTGCAATAACGTCATCAGCTTCAACGTCTGGAATTTCAACAACAGGCATCCCCATAGCATTGCAAATAGATTTTAATGGCGCTAATTGCTCTCGGAGCTCTGGCGGCATTGGAGGTCTGTTTGCTTTGTAATCTTTATAAATAGAATGTCTAAAGTTTTTTCCCTTAGCATCAAAAATTGCTAAGTAATGAGAGTTAGGATTTTCATTCCTGAGATTGCGGAGCATATTAGTCACGCCCTTCACAGCTCCTGTTGGCAATCCAGTCGAAGTTGTTAAAGGCGGCATTGCATGAAATGCTCTGTATAAATAAGAAGAGCCATCGATTAGAAAAATTTTTTTATTAGGATTTGTCATGAAAATTTATTATGTCATTTGGTTTTTATATAAGCCATGGATAATATAAGATCATCTTACTTTTAGTTTTTTAGAATAAAGTTATGGGTATCGTAAAAAAAATATTTTTCTTGCCATCGGCAGTCAATCTATTGGTTGGGCTTGGTTTGGTAATTGGGGCCTATCTGTTTCAACTCATAGGATATTACGATCCCTGTCCGCTTTGCATTCTTCAGCGCTGGGCATTTGGTTTTATTGCAGTGTGTGGGCTGGTTCTATTGATTCCCAATCTTTATCCTTTAATTAATAAGATTATTTTGTTTATCGCTTCTTTACTCTCCTTAGGTGGAGGAATGATAGCTGGAAGACAGATCTATTTGCAGCATCTGCCAGCTGATCAAATACCTACATGTGCTCCTCCCATGGATTTTTTAATGGACACCCTCCCATTTATGGAGTTAATACAAACCATTCTTTTGGGAGACGGCAATTGCGCTGAATATCAATGGAGATTTATTTTTAATTTTGCTGAATGGGCTTTATTATTTTTTGTAATGCTTTTTGTTTATAACCTATACTTCATATTTACAGGGTTTAAACGATAAATTGTAGCTAAGCTACACCTTAAATATCTAAAATAATCTATTGCAATAGGATTTCCTTACTTCATTGACAATCTAGATCAAATAAATTCAAATCCACTACACAAATTATGTATGGTTTTGCTTGCCTTCGGAATGTAAAATAAACTAATACGAGAGATAAGATAAATATATGGAAAATAGTACATTGAGTGAAATATTTGAATTAGGCACAGAAGAGCTAATTGATGTTGCTGTTAAGAATAATGAGGGTGTTATAGCAAGTAATGGAGCTCTTTCCTTGGAAACGGGCGAAAGAACTGGAAGAAGTCCCAATGATAGGTTTATCGTTCAAGAAGATAGCACTTCTCAGCTAATAGACTGGGGAGACATCAATAAGCCTTTTGATGCTGATAAATTTTCGCTTCTTTGGAACAAAGTTGATGCTTATTTAGCAGAAAAAGATAGATATCTTTCCAAGGTGCACGTTGGTGCCCATGCAGATCATTACATCCCAGTCAATGTGACTGCAGAAAGCGCATCTCATAGCATGTTTTCTCAGCTAATATTTATTAGCCCCGCTGAATTCAATCCCCAAGAGAAAAAAGAGTGGCAGATTATGAGCGCTCTTAACTATCAGTGCTCACCGGAAGAAGATGGAACAAACTCAGAAGGATGCGTAATTATTAATTTTGCAGCAAGAAAAGTTTTATTGGCTGGGATGAAGTATGCGGGAGAAATGAAAAAATCTATGTTCTCAGTCCAGAATTTCTTGATGCCTGAGAAAGATGTTCTACCTATGCATTGTTCTTCTAACGTTAACAAAGAAGGAAAGGTCTCCCTTTTCTTTGGTTTGTCTGGAACAGGAAAAACAACCTTGTCAGCAGATCCTACTTGTTCATTGATCGGTGATGACGAGCATGGATGGGGCGAAGGCACTGTATTTAATTTTGAGGGTGGTTGCTACGCAAAAACAATAGATCTTTCTGAAAAGAATGAGCCTGTTATCTGGAAAGCTATTAAGCACGGAAGCATTATTGAAAATGTTGCTCTTGATGATTCTAAAACCCCAGATTACTCAGATACATCCTTGTCAGAGAATGGAAGGTGTTGCTACCCTAGAACGCATATTGACGATGCAATTGAATCAAATGCTGCTGGAGAGCCAGAAACTGTAATATTTTTAACGTGTGATTTAACTGGTTTGATTCCACCTGTCTCCATCCTTTCTAAAGAAGCTGCGGCCTACCACTTCCTTAGTGGCTATACTGCAAAAGTTGGATCAACGGAAGTTGGATCAACAGAGTCAATTGGCTCTACTTTTTCTACTTGTTTTGGCGCTCCGTTTTTTCCAAGACCAGCTGGCGTTTATGCCGATCTATTAATCAAAAGAGTTAAAGCATTTGATTCAAAAGTTTTCCTAGTTAATACGGGTTGGACTGGTGGTCCTCACGGCATTGGGTCTAGGTTCGATATACCAACTACTCGTAGAGTAATTAATGCAATTCAAAATGGTGAGTTAAATAATATTGAAACTCAGCATATTGATGGTTTAAATCTAGATGTGCCAGTATCAATTGAAGGCATCGACTCCAAAGTATTAACTCCTAAGGCAACATGGGAAGATCAAGATCTTTATGAAACCTATCTCAAAGACTTGGTTCAGCAGTTTCAGAATAACTTTAAAAAGTTTTCTGTAAGGCAAGAGATTGTGGAAGCAGGTCCCTCAATATAGCCACTTTTTAATGGCCACTCTTACATTTAAGGATTCTCTTAATCGCTTTCAAGATAATGGTTTTTTTCAAAACCTAGAGATTAATAGAGGTATTGAGCGAGAATCATTGAGGGTTGACCAAGATGGAAGTATTTCTCAAGCAGATCATCCAGAAAAATTAGGTTCTCCACTTACTAATGCCGACATAACAACAGATTTTGCTGAGGCATTGGTTGAGCTTGTTACTCCTACCTTTAATTCTGCAGAGGGTTTGTTCAGCCATCTATCCAGCCTTCATCATTTTTTATACAGCGCAATGGAAGATGAGTTGTTATGGAATTTTTCAATGCCTTGTGCTTTCAAAGATCCCAATGAAATTAGAATAGCTGAATATGGCAATTCAAATAGTGGGATGCTTAAGCATATATACAGAAAAGGTCTGAGTCTAAGATATGGATCAATTATGCAGTGCGTATCAGGCATACATTTTAATTTTTCTATTTCTAGGGATTCTTGGCAAGCACTAGCAAACAAACCTGATCAGAAATTTATAGACGAAAAATATTTAGGCTTAATTCGAAATGTTAAAAGAAACTCATGGTTTCTATTGGATCAATTTGGTGCTTCACCAGTCACAAATGAATCGTACCTTCTTAACAGAGAGCACTCATTAGAGAAATATGGTGAAGAAGACTTATTTCTTCCATCAGCAACATCCTTGCGAATGAGTGAAGTGGGATATCAAAGTTCAATTCAAGAAGTCCTAGGGATTAATTATAATAATTTAGATGAGTTTATTGATTCAGTCATTCAGGGCATTAATACCATGCATCCTGGATTTGAAGATTTAGGCTTGCTTGATAAAAAGGGAGAGCCTCAACAAATTTCAGCTGGAATCTTACAAATTGAAAACGAGTTATACGATATTGTGCGCCCCAAAAGAACTGGGGCTAGTACTTCTCGACCCTCTAATTTACTAAGGCGACACGGTATTGAGTACATTGAACTAAGAGGTGTTGATGTAAATCCTTTTGTTCCGGAAGGAATCTCTTTAAATAATATAAAGGTGCTTGATCTCTTCCTAATGCATTCTTTAATCTCAGAGAGTCCCCTTATCTCATACGAAGAAAGTGATGAGATCCGATTAAATCAAATGAAAATGGTTGAGCGTGGCCGCTCTGATGAAGTTAACTTAACTAGATCTGGATTGTCGCTAAGCCTGGCTAAAGTCAGAAAAGATTTTCACGAGGAGCTTATATTGCTTGCTGCTAAGATGGATGCATATTCATCTGGATATTCAGAAGCTTTACAACAAGAAATAGGTAGAAAGGAATCTCTGAGTCAAAAAATTATGAATGAAATGAAAGAAACACATATGACATTTCAAGAGTATGGGCTGTCTCAGAGCAAGAAAATTGCTGCTAATTTTACTCAAAGCTCTAAGGAGGATTTATCTCTTTTTGTTGAAGCGGCTAAAGTATCCCGCAAAGAATTGAAAATACTTGAAGAAACCTCGAGCGTGGACATTAATAAATATGTAGAATTATATAATTCAAAACTTAAAGGAAAAAAATGAAAGCATTACAATGCGTAGAGTTAGCTGGACCTGAAAAACTAATATTTGGAGATGTAGCGGATCTTAAGCCTGGTGCTGGCGAGGTGTTGGTTCATGTGAAAGCGGCAAGTGTAAATTTTCCTGACGTTCTGATGATTCAAGGGCTCTATCAGTTCCAACCGCCTATGCCTTTTATTCCAGGAGCAGAATGCTCGGGGATTGTTGCAGAAATTGGTGAGAGTGTTTCAACGTGCAAGGTTGGAGATCATGTTTTTGTTATGGCCGGACATGGCTGTTTTGCTGAACAGCTAGTTGTTGAAGAGGCTCGTGTAAACCTTGTGCCCAATGAGATGGATTTTCCTGTGGCTGCTGCTCTTGCTATGACCTATGGAACATCACTTTATGCACTGAAACAAAGGGCGCAAATTCAGCCAGGTGAAACATTATTGGTCCTTGGTGCTGCTGGAGGTGTGGGACTTGCTGCAGTAGAACTTGGTAAAGCAATGGGAGCAAAGGTAATAGCTGCCGTATCATCAGAAGAAAAAATGCAAACATGTTTAGATCATGGTGCTGATGAAGCATTCGTCTATCCATCTGGAAATTTAGACAGGGATCAGCAAAAAGAACTATCGAGCAAAATTAAAGAATTAACAGGCGGCATGGGCGCAAATGTTGTCTATGATCCAGTGGGAGGCTCTTTTAGTGAGCCTGCTTTAAGAGCTATAGCATGGGAAGGTCGTTTTTTAGTAATAGGCTTTGCTGCAGGTGAAATACCAAAACCTCCTCTTAATTTAGCTCTTCTTAAAGGATGCCAAATAGTGGGTGTATTTTGGGGGGCTTGGGCAGGAATGTTTCCAGATGAAAATCAGAAGAATTTTCAAGAGCTCTTTGAATTATATGCTGAAGGTAAAATTAACCCAGAAATTGCAGATAGATTTTCACTGGAAAATGGTGCTCAAGCTATCGCGCATCTTAAAGACAGAAAAGCCAGAGGCAAGGTAATTATTGATGTTTAAGAAAGCGGGAATTTTAATTCTATGCGGCTTTCTTGCTCAATGCTCAAATAATAATAATCTTATGGACAGACCTATTCACACTAATGATTCCTCACTTCAAAATGAGGAATATCGTCTTTTGCCTATGGACGGGTCTTACAACACCAGAGAACTTGGTGGCTATAAAACAAAAGATGGTAAATCTGTTAAATGGGGTGTTTTATATAGATCGGATAAGTTAAGCGACATATCCTCAGCAGACCAAGAGTACATTCAAAACCTAGGAATCAAGCGAATCGTTGATTTCAGATCAATCACAGAAAAAACAGAAAATCCTGATCTAATTCCAGAAGGAATTAGTTACGTTGAAATGCCAATTGAAGTTGATGGTGCAATTAGAACACAGATCGAAGACATCTTAAGGGGCAATGTAGAAGGCGATGTGAAAAGCTTTCTTATAGACGCTAACAAAGAGTTTATTACAGACTATAAAAGCGTTTACAGCAAATTTATAAAGGACTTAATTAACAGTGATGGGCCTACCCTATTCCATTGCACGGCTGGGAAAGACAGAGCAGGTTTTGCCGCAGCAATAACTTTGATAGCTTTGGGCGTCCCAAAGGAAGTGGTAATTAACGACTACATGAAAACCAATACCTTCACTGCAGATAGAATTGATGACATGCTGGATCAAATTAAATTAATGAGTCTTTTTCAAGCAGATGTTGAAATTCTTCGTCCGCTGCTTGGGGTAGAGCAAGAGTATATTGAGATGGCATTTAAGACTGCAGAGGAAACCTATGGCTCTCTAGAAAACTATATTAGAGAAGGGCTAGAAATATCTGATGAAGAAATTATTGAGCTTCGTTCGTTACTCTTAGAGGGCTAACGAGGAGTTACTACAGACTGAAAAGTTAAGAGAAACTTCTCTTCATCAAATGGTGGTCTAAAAAAGCCAAAGAATTTTCCCTGCGGATCAATAAGCAAAATATTATTTGTATGATTTTCTAAGTGATCAATCGAGTGATGCGCATGACTGCTTGGCGGCTCAACAACCATGACATTTAATTGGGTGGCTAAACTTAATAGCATTGGTCTATTGGCTCGAGCGCCAATAAAGTTTTGATTGAATGCCTTCGCATATTTATCAATAATCTCAGGCGAATCATTTTCTGGATCAATCGTAACTAACATTGCTTGTTTATCTGAAAAATCAAAGTCCTTTTGCTCTAATGTGGCATATAAGTTTCTGATTAATGACATAGCAATTGGGCACTCATCTGGACAACGAGTAAATCCAAAATACATTAAGGTCCATTTGCCTATAAGGTCATCCTGGTTAATGGTTTTATTGTTTGCTGTCACTAAAGTAAAGTCAGAGAAAGCCTTAGATTCAGGGAATAGATAGAAACCATTTACTAACAGCTCGGGCGCCGAGAGATATCTCGGTGTTGTTAGCTTATTAATAAATAGAAATTGAACCGCTGTCATGAATAGAACTATTAGCAACAAAGAAACTTTAATATTTTTTGACATAGTTAAATCAAGTAATGGTCTATCAACAGAGCAGCAAAAATTAAAAAAATGTAATATATAGAATATACAAAAGTTGGAAATGCATTTTCATTATTTTTATCACGATAAAGCCTAATGGAATAAAGCATAAATATTGCTCCAAGCACTAAAGCTGAAATTAGATAAAAAACTCCAGACATTAAGACAATGAATGGTAGAAGACTTACTAAAATCAGAATAATTGTATAAAGAATAATTTGTAGCTTGGTAAATTTCACACCATGAGTCACCGGTAACATTGGAATATTTTCCTTCGCGTAGTCTTCTCTTCTGTGAATTGCCAAAGCCCAAAAATGAGGTGGAGTCCAAGCAAAAATAATAAGCACTAAAAGCAATGCATTAGGATCAACTGAATTAGTTACAGCGGTCCAGCCAAGCAATGGTGGTGCCGCTCCAGCCAATCCCCCAATAACAATATTTTGAGGCGTGGCTCGTTTTAAGTAGACTGTGTATATGAAAGCATAACCAATCAAAGAAGCTAAAGTTAAAATTGCAGTTAGGGTGTTTACATAAACAACTAATATCAGGGCGCCTAAAATACCCAGCACTAGTGCAAAAATTGATGCATTTACAGGAGACACATCGCCTTGGGGGATTGGTCTATTTTCAGTTCTGTTCATATTGGCATCAACTTTTCTATCAATAATTTGATTAATAGCTGCAGCAGACGATGCGCACAGTGCTATTCCAAGCATTGCAAAGGCAATCAAAGATAGTGGAGGAAGCGTCTTGCTTGCAAGCAATGAGCCGACAAGAGCAGTGATGAGCATCATCAAGACCACATTTGGCTTACAAAGCTCGTAATAATTCTTAAGGGTGTTCATTTTTTCCAAACTATAAAATTAACCATAAGTGTAGTTAAGAGTAACGCAGCAGCGACTAAATTGTGAGCAATTGCTATGTAAAGAGGCAAGAACATAAACAACGTTCATTATCCCAAGAGAAATTTGGGTTACCAAAACCAAGCCTAGGGTAGAGGCTAATGGTGCGGCGTTTGAAAACCATAGGCGCGTCACTAATATTGCAAAAATTAACGTCACAAAAATCGCGCTGATTCTATGAGAATAATGAATTGCAACTCTTGCATCATTATCTAGCAACCCGTAAAGATAATTTGGTCCCACTTCCTGAAATAGATTGAAGCCATTAGCAAAATCCATCGGCGGGAGATACGAGCCCTGACAAGTTGGAAAATCTGCACAGGCCAAAGATGCATAATTTGTACTGGTCCATACACCCAGAAAAATTTGTACTATTAAAGCGACTAATGCCAAAGCAGCCAAAGGCTTTAAATGCTCAATTTGATAACTTTTAATGTAATCAGCTGAGGTTAAATATAAATAAAAAAATAAGCTCAATGTAGTGAAGCCTCCAAAAAGGTGGCCCGTGACAATAATCGGAAGTAGTTTTAAGCTCACCGTAAGGTACCCAAAAATACCTTGGCAACATATAAAAAATAGCAAAAATGCGGTAATTCGTTTGATTTTCAGCGGGTAATTTATATTTAAATGCGGTTACGGTTAATGCTATTGCGATCAAGCCCAAAAAAGCAGCAAAATACCTATGCACAACCTCTGGAATTGCCTTATCAATTTCATAAGGAAACTGAGGATACCTTTGTTCGGCAAGGAGAACATCTGCCTCTGAGGTTGGAAAAACAACAAAGCCATAGCACCCTGGCCAATCTGGACAACCCAGTCCAGCATCTACTAATCGTGTCCACGCTCCAAGAGCGATCACGACAAAAGCCATGCATAGTCCAAAAAGAGATAGTCCTCGAATCATACTCATATTAATACCTTAAGATCTTTTAAGAATTAGCTTTGGGTCCATGGAGATTGGAAAAAACATTACTGCTCTGCCGTATGAATCAATGATAAAAATTTTCTGCTCCTTAAAAAAATCTTCACCCTCTAAAGTATCTATTTTTTTGTACAGTAGCTCTTGTTCATCGATAATAATTTCATTTCTAGGATAGTCCTTTAATGCAGAATCAAGATTTGCAGATGGTTTTGCAAATACAACACGTTTTAATCGATATATGTCTCGATTCAATGCAACGTTTAATTGCCTCATTAGATATAGAGCTTGCTCTAAATCTTCTGCTTCTAAGCCATAAGTTCCAAAAATCCATTTTCCATCTTCAAACGTAAGATTGCCCGAGCTTGTTTGGAGGTTTAAATCAGTTACATCAAAGTACTCTTGAAAAAAGGTTCCATTATTTTTTGTATCTTTAGGAGAGTAGCCTGATTGAAATGACAGGGTAGAAAATATTAATACTGCCAATGGGGTAATTAAAAGTGCTGCTAGGAATAATTTATTTTTCATTTATTTCTCTCTTTTTAGTGCGTATAAAAACATGCCCAGAAGGACGATGCTCATCGTAAACCATTGCATGGCATAGCCATAATGTTTTACCGGGGTTATGGCGAAGGGCTTAATTTGAATAAACTCTGTAATTTGACTGGAGCCTGGGTCTAACACTAGAACAATATCTAAGATTGGCTCTTTAAAAGCCGATGCTATTACCTCGACAGCCTTTGTTTGAGATACACGAGGCCATTCATTGGTGAGAAGCTCGCTTCCAGCTAAGACTCCTTGCTCAGGACTAGTAACAGTAGCAATAATTCTAGATTTCTTTTCTAAAATATTTAGTTGAGGGAGGTCTGATCGAGATTGACCTTGTGCTATCCACCCTCTATCCACGAGAACTATTTTATTATCGTCAAACCTAAAGGGTGTAAAAATTTTATATCCTACCTTGCCTTTATGAATTTGATTGTCTATCAGAATCTGTCTTGAAGAATCAAAAATGCCATCAACAAAAACGCGACTCCAGTCTGGTGATTGGCTGGTTAGTCTGATTGGAGGAGATTCTTGCTCAGAATTAAAAGCTTGAAGCAGTCCTTCCTTATGCGCAGCTCTTTCTATTTGCCATACACCTAAAAACACAAAGACTATTACAAAAAAAATAGAAAAAGATGCGAGTAATTTATTCTCTTGAATTTGGTCTTTTAGTTTAAATTTTGTCATTTTAAAAGTGATACAATTCTTCTTATGTGGCTCAGACCTCTTATTTACGCTGTTATTATCTTAATCCTTTTAAGCTTGGCTAGTAGCTTGTTTTTCCTTTTTAAAGATCAGGGTCAGGGCAAACGTTCTGTTTATAGCCTGGGAGTGAGGGTCAGTTTAGCTGCATTTCTATTAATGCTTGTAGCCTATGGTTTGTCTACCGGGCAGCTAGGTAACTAGCCGTTTTAGCCAAGAACCTAGAGTTACAAGATATAAACAAATAGAAATAACATTACCCAGACGACATCAACGAAATGCCAATACCATGAGGCTGCCTCAAAACCGAAGTGACTTTTGGAATCAAAATGGTTGTGAAACACGGATCTAGAAAGCATCACTGCTAACATAAAGCCGCCCATCATCACATGAAAGCCATGAAAGCCAGTCAGCATAAAAAAGGTTGAGCCATAAATACCTGAGTTGAGTGTCAACCCGTAAAGAGCATATGCTTCATAGTATTCAAGCACTTGTAATGCAACAAAAACAAGAGCAAGAGTAACGGTTACTGCTAGCCATTTATTAAATACTTTCTTGTTATCCTCTTTAAGGGCCAGATGTGCAAAATGCACTGTAACGCTAGAACTTAAAAGAACAATGGTATTCCACATAGGGAGCCATTCAAGGGCATGGTTCCATCCAGGCCAACTCATATTTTTATCTGCTAAAGCAAATGCTTTGCCGGCATCAGGAGTAGACATAACAGGCCAAGAAGCTTCGAAACCTTCCCACAGCATATTTGCTAAGCCCTTTTCACCCTCTCCTCCCAACCAAGGTACAGAGAAATTTCTTACGTAAAATAGAGCACCGAAGAAAGCCCCAAAAAACATAACCTCAGAAAAAATAAACCAGCCCATACCAAATACAAATGATTTTTGTAATTGTTCGCTATTTAAGCCTGCTATGTGTTCCTTGGTTACCGTTCTAAACCAAAGAAACAAAGTCGTCGCTAGAACTGCAAGACCTGAATAAAGGACATATACCGCATTACTCTCAGGATCATCTAGGCTATTAATAGTACTTGAGGCGCCCATAACCAGTAAAAAAAGAGCGAATGCCATAAATATTGGGTATTTGCTTTGATCTGGGACATAGTATTTTTGGTAACTCATAGGGAAGCCTCCATTTCATGACCATCATGATGATCAGTCATTTCTAAATCGTTATAGTCTGTAACATCAAAAATTGTATAGGAAAGCACAACGCTCTTAATGGAATCTGGTAATTCGTCATCAAAGATTAGTCTAACGGGTAGAAGGGCTTCCTCTCCGGGAGCTAACTCCTGCTCCTCAAAACAAAAGCACTCAAGTTTTTTGAGATGAGATGCTGCATTAGATGGAGCAACGCTGGGGATTGCCTGGGCAATCATTCTCTTGTTTGTAGGGTTTTTGACGTAAAAAGTTGCTGTATGGTATTTACCAGTTTGAATTTTTATTTGGCTTTCTGATGGTCTAAAAATCCATGGCATTTGCTCATTATTATGAGAAACAAATTGAATTGATACATCTCTACCGATTTCAGTTTCTAGATTTTGGTTCGTAGTAGCCTCAAGCTCAATCTTACCGTTTAGCCCTGTAACCTCACAAAAAACATCATACAAGGGAACCAGTGCAAAAGAGAATGTGAACATTCCCAGCACAGAGAAACAAAGTAACTTTATTGTTTTTTTGCTCCCTTCATTCATTAGCTTACCTTTGGAGGAGTAGAAAATGTGTGGTATGGCGCGGGTGAATCAACAGTCCATTCAAGGCCTCGAGCCCCTTCCCAAACTTCAGGTGTGGCTTTTTTTCCACCCATTACTGTTTTAATAACAATAAATAAGAATAGTATTTGAGATGCACCAAACAAGAAGGCTCCAACTGAAGATACCATATTCCAATCTGCAAACTGCAGCGCATAGTCTGGAACTCTTCTTGGCATTCCTGCCAGCCCAATCCAATGCTGTGGGAAGAAAGTAACATTTACACCTATAAATGAGAGCCAAAAATGTAATCTACCAAGTCTCTCGTCATACATGTTTCCAGTCCACTTAGGAATCCAGTAATAGACAGCTGCCATGATAGAGAATATAGCGCCTGGGACTAAAACATAATGGAAATGAGCTACAACAAAATAGGTATCATGATATTGAAAATCAGCCGGTGTAATTGCAAGCATCAAGCCAGAGAATCCACCAATGGTAAATAACACTACAAATGCTATCGCAAACAACATGGGTGTTTCATACGTAATTGAACCCTTAAACATTGTAGTAACCCAATTAAATACTTTTACGCCTGTCGGGACCGCAATTAACATAGTTGCCCACATAAAGAATAATTCTGCTGCGAGCGGCAGACCTACTGTAAACATATGATGAGCCCAAACTACAAAAGATAAGATCGCAATGGATGTCATTGCCCAAACCATTGATGTATGACCAAACAGCTGTTTTCTGGAAAAAGTTTCTATTATGTGAGATGTGATCCCAAAGGCTGGAAGAATCATAATATAAACTTCAGGATGCCCAAAAAACCAAAAAATATGTTGAAATAATACTGGATCTCCCCCACCTGCTGCATTAAAGAAGCTGGTGCCAAAATGGATGTCCATCAACATCATAGTTACCGCTCCAGCTAAGACAGGCATAACAGCTATTAAAAGATAAGCTGTAATCAACCATGACCAAACAAACAAAGGCATCTTCATTAAGGTCATGCCCGGGGCACGCATATTCATAATAGTTACGATTACATTAATTGAGCCCATAATTGAGGAGGCTCCCATAATATGAACAGAGAAAATAAAGAAAGTTACACTCGGGGGTGCGTAAGTTGTTGAAAGAGGTGCATAGAAAGTCCACCCAAAATTAGGAGCGCCTCCCTCCATAAACAAAGATGAAAGTAATATAAAAAATGCTACGGGAAGTATCCAAAAACTTAGATTATTCATTCGTGGAAGTGCCATATCTGGGGCTCCTACCATCATTGGAATCAACCAGTTTGCTAGGCCAACAAAAGCAGGCATTACGGCTCCAAAAACCATTATCAGCCCATGCAGTGTAAGCATTTGATTGTAAAATTCTGGCTCTACTATTTGCATGCCAGGCTGAAATAACTCAGCTCTGATAACCATGGCCATCGCTCCACCTATTAAGAACATGGCAAAACTAAACCAAAGATACAATGTGCCTATATCTTTATGATTCGTTGTATATAACCAACGAGTCAATCCTTCTGCTGGGCCATGATGATGATCATCATGATCGTGAGTCTCTATTACTGCGCTCATATTTCTTCCTCTTTAAACTTTAGGTTTTTTATATTCAACTATGTCTGTTGGAACTACAATTTCTCCATCTCCGTTTTCTGCATTACCCCATGACCTTCTAGTATAGGTAATCACTGCGGCCATATCGACTTCTGAAAGTTGGTTTGCATAAGAGGCCATTGCAGCTCCTTGAACGCCCTCCATTAGAATTTCTAGGTGGCGTGCTTTATTATTTAACACGATGTCGCTCCCAGCTAGTGCAGGGAAAATTCCAGCAATACCAGCACCGTTGGATTGATGGCATGCTACACAGTTTTTTTGGTAAATACCTTCTCCCCTTTGAACCAACTCTTCAGCTGACCAAGTTTTCTCAGTAAGTTCGGCCATTTTTAATGCAGCTTCCTTTTTGCCTGCTACCCAAAGATCGTATTCATCTTGCGGGACAACCTTAACTACTACTGGCATGAACCCATGATTTTTTCCACATAACTCAGTGCACTTACCGCGATAGGTTCCTGGTTTATCCACGATTGTCCAAGCGGTATTAATGAAGCCTGGAATGGCATCCTGTTTAATTGCAAAGTCAGGCATCCACCAAGAATGAATGACGTCGTTAGCTGTTATCAAAAAGCGAATTTTCTTACCAACTGGAATAACAACAGCTTCGTCTACCTCTTCTAGGTAATGCTCACCCTTAGGTGTTCTGTTATAAATTTCATCTAGATCTGTAGTGAGATTTGAGAAAAAACCAATGTTATCTTCTAAGTACCTATATTCCCATTTCCACTGATACCCAATGACCTGAATATTAATATCTCCTTCAGTATCATCATAAATTTTCGTCAGAGTGTTAGATGCTGGAACTGCCATCAGCACTAAAATTAAAAATGGAACTATGGTCCAAGCCAGCTCTAATGATGTATTTTCGTGAAAGGTTGAGGCGTTGGGATTCTTCTTTTTGGTAAATGCAAACATCGAGTAAAACATCACACCAAATACTACTATGCCAATCGCCACGCAAATCCAGAAAATTAGCATGTGTAACCCAAATACTTCTTTGCTGATTGCAGTAACTCCCTGCGTCATGTTTAGATCACTCCAAGCGGCAAATGATGGGCTGGTAAAAATACTTAGGAATATAGCGGCTAAGCCTTTATTAATAGTTGTGGTAGCTTTTTTAAACATTAGAATTCCCTGGCTTCAATGAAACTTTTAAAATAAATAATTGATATATCTTATTATAACTAAAAATTATGTTCATTAAAAGTTTATTTAGCATTATTAGCAAACTAATAAGCGGTTTTTTTCTGAGGCTATAATAGCTTTAAAGCGTTATAAATTCTAGGAATTTTTGTTTCTAAAGTCATCTAAATTAAAGACCTTTGGATTGCTTGTATTGGTATTTGTCTCGCTGGGATCTTTAGGCCTGTATTCTTTAAAATCACAATTTAAACAATAGATCGTATTATCGTCAGGACTAATTGCGATCTTATCTTGTTCTTTGCAAGATGGGCATACAGCTCCAGCAATAAATCGTATAAAACCCTTATTCATCAAAAAGCTCCGCTTTAGTTATTTTGGTGTCAGGCTTTATTCCTGTCCATACTTCAAATGATAAGGCAGCTTGATGAATTAACATTCCAAAGCCATCTCTTACTATTTTTCTTGTGGCTCCTATGTCTTGGCTCTTAGCCCACTTTACAAATGGCGTTGTCTCTCCCAACTTGCTGTAGCTTAGATCATAAAAGTTTGTCACGCCTTCAATAGGCAATGATTCGCACCACTTGAAATCAAGTTCCTCTTTAGCCGATGTTGCGTTAATTAATGTATGGAAACCTTGAAGTCCCATTCACTTAGGTAAGTTTCTATGTCAACTACTTGAGTGTTTGGATATAGATCATCATAATCCAATGGAGGGAAACCTGCTAACAACTGGTTTAACCTTCTCTTTGGTTCTGTTAGCTATAGCAATAACTCTAGGGGCCCTAGTTTGCAAGTCATGTATGATGCTTTGAGCTGCCCCACCAGCTCCTAGAATTAAAATATCAGACTTAATTTCATTGATATTAGCCTCCATTAAACCCTTAATTAGTCCCATTCCATCCGTAGAATCAGCGAATATTTGATTGGTATCTCTTAATCTTGTTAGCGTATTTGCAGCTCCTATTTTTTTTACAATAGGTGAAAAGTCATCAACAGAATTTAGGCAATCTATTTTGTGCGGAAGGGTCACATTCAGACCGCTTCCCCCATCATCAAAAAAATCTCTAATAAAACTATCTAAGTTTGATGTAAGCACATGGTATGGCTCATATTCGATCTTAATATTTGCACGCTTTGCGAATAAATTATGAATTTTAGGTGAGAGAGAATGGCTTATAGGATCTCCAACTACACCAAGCTTATAAGTTTTCATAAGTTAATTATGCTCATTCCATTTTTTATCTATGAATTTTAGAAGTTTCTTTTCTTTTTTATTAATGTTTGCTGAAAGCCTGAATGGCCAATTAACTGCTGGCGGCATAGAGGCAAGTATTGAATCAGTTCTGCCGTTAGATTCGATTCCAAATTTTGTTCCCCTGTCGAATAATAAGTTGAATTCTACGTATCTTCCTCTTCTATATAGCTGAAACTCTCTATCCTCTGCTGTAAATTTGTGCTTTTTATTGATATTTACTAATTCAACGTAGGTTTCAATGTAACATTTTGAAACTTCTTCCAATAAAAGTAAGCTTTCTGAGATATTTTTATGCTGCAACTGATCAAAGAATATTCCTCCAATGCCCCTTTTTTCTTTTCTGTGAGGTAGATAAAAATAATCATCGCAATTTTTAGCAAATTTTTTATAAAATTTATTGTCAAAGTTATCAAGGCAGGCCTTTGCTTTTAATGCCATATCGAAGATTCTTCTTTGGTTGGAAAAAATGGAGTTAGATCAAAGCCTCCTCCAATCCACCAGTTTTCTATATTATTATTTTTTCCTAGTTCTAGAAAAATTCTTACATTCATGTGACTGGTTGGACAAAACGGGTTCATTGGATGGGCTATTGCAGAAACTCCCATTGCATGAAATTTACTAGAGGTGCTTTTATTCTTCGCAGCAATAGAAGAGTCCGGTAATTTTTTGCCAGAAATTGATGAATAATTTACTGCCGCTTTTTCAATTGTGTCGCCAGTAATTGAAATAGATTTGCCGCCGCCGCCTTGATCTCTTTTCCAAACTTTCGCCACTCTGATAGCAGGAGTAATATTCAGCTTTTTAATTCCATTTTCTATATTCTTTTGTATCCTAGTAAATGTAGACTCAAGGTTTGCAAGCTCTTTTTTTGTAAGTTTATTCACGAAGATAATCCATGGTTTTCAAGTCAATTATAGCGGAAGGTTTGTTTGCTGATCCATTCTCAAAATCATACAGTGCAACGTCTGGTTCTGTAAAAATTTCTAGGGCCTCAGCAGCTGTTATGGGTGTTGGTTGGTTGCTAATATTTGCAGATGTAGAAACCATTAAACTTTTAAATTTCGCTAGTAACTCTTTAATTGGTTTGTGATCGCTTACTCTCATTGCAATACTATTATCTGAAGCTTTTATATGAGGTGGAACCAAGCTATTTGATTCAAATATTACTGTTGTATGGCCCGGCCAAATAGTCTCAAGAAAGTTAGTTTGCATCTCAGATAATGGTTGAAAATATTTTAAAGAATCATGGATAGTTGGGGCTAATATAATTAAACTTTTTGATGCCTCTCTTTGCTTAAGAGCGTTAATTTTATTAACTGCTGTAGCATTAAATGCATCACATCCAATCCCCCAAACTCCCTCGGTTGGATGCAATAAAATCTTTCCTTGTTTTAACCAATCAATGGCTTCTTCAGCAGAGTTAAATTTATTCAAATTTTTATTGAATAGACTTGTTGGCTTCTAAAACATCCGCATGCATTTTGATCTTATATTCGTCTAATTTTTTAGACATTTCATCATCGCTGGTACCTATTATTTGTGCGGCACAAATTGCTGCATTAATAGCACCAGATTTACCAATAGCAAATGTTGCAACCGGAACTCCTTTTGGCATTTGAACTGTTGCAAGCAGAGCGTCCATTCCATCTAAATCTCCACCAGCCAATGGAATCCCTAGAACTGGTTTAGTTGTTTGTGCGGCTATTGCACCTGCTAAATGAGCGGCCATTCCAGCTGCTGCAATAAATACTTTGACACCGTTTTGCTCTGATTCCTTAATAGTTTTTACTACCTCTTCTGGTGTTCGATGAGCAGAAAGGATGTACATGTTGAAAGAGATATCGAATTCAGCAAGGGTATCGGCTGCGGCCTGAACTACAGGCAAGTCAGATTTTGAACCCATAAATATAGAAACGGCAGTTTGAGATGACATAAATATTTCTCCGGAAAAATTAATAAATTATTGGTTTACAGGTGTTGATTATAGAGAATGATCATATAATGTGTATATGGCAAAGCTGAATATTTTAACATTCCCTGATCCAAGGCTCAGGAAGGTAGCAGTGCCTGTTACTAAATTCGACAAAAGTCTCGAAAATTTTGTGTCTGACATGCTAGAAACAATGTATGAAGAAAATGGGATTGGTTTGGCGGCCAGTCAAGTAGATTTTCATGAAAGAATCATAGTAATAGACATATCTGATGAAAGGAATGACCCAAAAGTCTTTATAAATCCAGAATTTAAGGTATTAAACGACAAAAGTCTACTTTCATTCAATGAGGGCTGCCTATCGGTACCGGGTGTCACTGAAGAAATAGTGAGACCAGATAGCATTTACTTGACCTGGCAAGACGTTAAGGGAGAACATCACGCAGATGAGCCTTCGGGGCTCTTAACCGTATGTATTCAGCATGAAATTGATCATTTAGAGGGTAAGCTAATGGTTGACTATCTATCGCCCCTTAAAAGAGACAGAATTCGCAAAAAAGCCTCTAAATAACTAGTTTGAGAAGAATTTAGAAAAATACGTACTACCTATATGAAAATTTTATTTGCTGGCTCGCCTGGATCTTCAGCAGAGATACTTCAAGATTTATTTAATCAAGAATGTGAAATTGTTGGTGTAATAAGTCAGCCAGACAAACGCTCAAAAAGATCTGGTGGAAAAGACCCGTCTGCTGTCTCTGTGATGGCCAACAACCTGGGCCTGCCTTTATTTAAACCAAGCAAGATAGATAACGAATTCAAAGAAATCATTTCAACTATTCAATGTGAGTTTTTAGTTGTTTCCGCTTACGGGAAAATACTGCCCGAATGGTTCTTAGCACATCCTGATATCTCATCTATTAATGTACATTTTTCATTGCTACCAAAATATAGGGGTGCGTCTCCAATACAGTCTTCTTTATTAAATGGTGATCTTGATTCAGGCATTTCAATTATGAAGATGACTAAAGGCCTTGATGAGGGACCAATTTATAGCGCAGAGAAAATTACTATTCCAGAAAATGCAGACAAGCATTTTTTAGAAACGGAGCTCACAAAAGTTGCAAATAAAGTTTTATTTACTACATTGCTAGAAGTATCAAAAGACAAAAAATTACCAACTGCTCAGGATGATGCGGATGCATCATATTGCACAAAGATTACAAAATCTTCTGGCAAGGTTAATTTTATTGATGAAGATGCAAGCAGTGTTATAAGAAAATTTAATGCGTTTAAGAATTGGCCAGGTATATTTTTTGAAAAGAATAATGTGGTTATTAAGATTCATGGAATTAAGCTATTATCTGAAATATTGGATGTCAATGAATCAAGAAATTTCTATTTCTGCGCTGATGGACTTGCAGTTAAAACAACATCTAAAACGCTAGTGATTACTCACTTACAGTTTCCTGGTAAGAATATAATTGCATCACAAGATGCAGCAAATTCTTATGCAGACTTTTTTGCCGATTAAATAAATATATGCAGTTCTTCCAATTGCTTAAAAAGAGGTTTAATTTATACCTATGAAAATTTTAATACTGGGGGCTGGTAGAGTTGGCAGCAGCTTAGCCTCTACTCTTTCAAGAGAAAACTATGATGTTAGTATCATTGACCATAACAAAGACAAGCTACTTCGACTTCAGGAGGACTTTGACTTAGCCACTGTTATTGGTCATGCATCTCATCCAAATACCTTAGAAAGTGCTGGAGCAGATGAGGAAACAATATTGCTTGCTGTGACCAGCAGCGACGAATGCAATATAGCCTCTTGTCAAATTGCTAAATCAAAATTTAAAGTCAAGAAAACAATTTGCAGACTTTCGGATGCGTCTTATCTTGATTCGCTAGATGCATTTGGAGAGGGCAATATCGATATAGCTATTGGCCCAGAAAATGAAGTAACAGACCACCTTGTTGATTTAATTAAACACCCTGGTGCGGAACAAATTGAAACATTTGCTAATGGTTCTTTAAAAGTAGTTTCAGTAAAGGCAAAAAAGGATGGAATGCTGGTTAATAGAGAATTGAAAAGCATTAAGAGTGATATGCCTGAAACACAAACATTCGTTCCAGCTATATACAGAAAAGGGAAGCCATTTATTCCTGATGGTAAAACAATAATTAAAGAGAATGATGAGCTGTACTTTGTTGCTGCTGAAGATGATATTGATAGCGTTGTTCAAGAAATGCGCCTTCAGGACACCTCTTCACCTAGAATAATGATTATTGGGGGCGGAAAAATTGGCTTTGCATTAGCTAAAACCCTGGAAGAAGACTATAAAATTAAAGATTATTGATCCAGATCGCGATAGATGCGAGATGCTTTCTAGAGAATTAAACCGGACAATTGTACTTAATGGTGGCGGGTCGGATGAAGACCTTCTTAAAAGTGAGAATATTGAAAATATAGATGTTTTTTGTGCTCTAACAAATGACGATGAAACAAATATCATGTCTGCCTTCCTTGCTAAAAAATTAGGCGCTAAAAAAACAATTATTATTGTAAATAACTATACGTACATAAATATTCTTCCAAAAAACTTTGTTGACATTGCTCTTTCCCCTCAAAGATTATCTGTGTCAATGGTCTTACAACATCTGGCCGAAGGAGATGTTCCACAAGATGTTATTTTTAAAATGGGTAGTGGGGCAGAAGCCATTGAAGGAATAGTTCACAAGAATAGTGTTACTGCTAATTTTTTTAATAAACCGATTTCAGAAATACCTCTTCCTGAAAATTGTGTTGTTGCTGCCGTCACCAGAAATAATGAAACCTTTATGGGCTCAGATAAATTGTTGCTCTGCCCAGGCGATAGGTTAATAATTTTTATTCTAGGCAAAACAGATAAAACAAAAATTCAAAATCTCTTTATGGAAGATTAATGAACCTTAAGTCTATATTGAATTTGTTGGGAATTTTATTAGGAATTTTTAGCATATCGTTTTTACCTCCCCTGGCATTAACATTTATATATCAAGAGGATGGGGGTGAGATTTTTTTATATTCCTTCTTATCTTTATCTCTTTTTGGTGGGATTGATGTGGTTCATGTCAAGACAAGAAGATCTCACACTTAACATTTCAGATGGTTTTATTATTACAACATTGTTTTGGGTGGTCCTTGCCTTGGCCGGCTCCATTCCTTTTTATTTCTTTGGTTTAGATTTAAATTTCAGCGCCGCTCTCTTTGAATCAGTTTCCGGAATTACAACAACTGGCGCTACAACCATTACTGGATTAGATAGCTTGCCAAAATCTATTCTGCTATACAGGCAACTTTTACAATGGGTCGGAGGAGCTGGATTAATTGTTTTGGCTGTTGCGGTAATGCCGGCACTTGGAATTGGTGGTGGTCAATTATATAAAACTGAATTGCCTGGAAGTCATAATAATCAAAAGCTCACTCCAAGGATTGCAGATAGTGCACAAGCATTATGGAAAATTTATGTTGGCTTAACTTTATCTTGTGCATTGCTTTATGGTCTGTCTGGAATGACTGCATTTGACGCTATTGCACATAGTTTAAGCACAGTGGCTGGTGGAGGTTTTTCTACACATGATGACAGTATAGGTTTTTTTAATAGTGGGTTTGTTGAGGGGATATGTATTATCTTTATGCTTTTATCAGCTGCCTCTTTTGCAGTTCATTACGCTGCTATATTTGGAGGAAAGCCTTTAAAATATTTTTATGATGCAGAGTTTAAATTTTTTCTTTCTGTTGTAGGAATTGTCATTGCTATTTCTATTCTTGTATTTCTTCTAAGTAACTCATATACGGGCTTATATTCTATAATAAGCACTGCTATTTTTCATGCTGTTTCTATTATTACCACCTCGGGATTTACCACAGAAAACTTCTCTCTTTGGCCTGGATTTTTGCCATATCTTTTGTTAGTTGGAGCCTTTATGGGAGCATGCTCACAATCAGTTGGTGGCGGAATTAAAGCTTGGCGAGTTTTGATTATGATTAATCAAGCATATAAAGAAATACTAAAAACAATTCATCCAAATGCGGTGCTAACATCTAAGATTGGAACCAAGGTTATTGATGCAAAAATTGCTGAAAAGGTTTGGGGCTTTTTCTCAATTTATGTTTTTATATTTATGTTTTTACTGCTAGCAATGCTTGGCACTGGTTTAGATTTTGAATCTGCATTTTCTGCAGTAGGCGCTTGCTTGAATAATCTAGGGCCAGGTCTTGGAGAAGTCGCAGAAAACTACACGGCCGTTAGCGGCATCGGAAAACTAATTCTCTGCTTTGCTATGATCTTGGGTCGATTGGAAATATTTACTTTGCTGGTTTTATTTACACCAGCATTTTGGAGGCGCTAATTTTTATAAATATCTTTAGGTTCCTTCGAAAGTTTTCTAAATTTTTTATATTCCCAAGAGTACTCTTCAGGTCTTTTTAAAATTTCTGTTTCCATTTCTTGGTTCATGACATCCACACCTGTATCACCATAAATTTTTTCATCAGGTTTTTGAAATGTCATGATGTGCCCTATGGATGAATCATAGCTAAGGGACGCCATGAGAATTGGCATATTTGTTTTTTGTGCTAGTGATGGGGCAAGAGAAAATGAAAAGCATTCATGGCCAAAAAATTTAGAGTACTTTCCCAATCCATCAGCGGGAACTTGATCAGAAGCCATGCAAGTCATTTGATTATTTTTCAATGCTGCAATAATTGATTTAACACCTCCAATACCAGTGGGCACCATTTTATTTCCACCCTCCTCTCTAAGTCTCTTTACAAAATTATTAACTTTCTTAGATTTAATCGTTTTATATAACGAGGTGTGTTGTCGTTGGGTAGACATCCATCTCAAAAGAAAATCAATACTGCGATTGTGTATAGCAAAAATTATTAGTCCTGTTGAATTTTGTGACTGTGAAAATAGAAATCTATTATTTATTTTTTTTGTTTGTGCAATAATTTTTTCTGATGATCGAGACCAACAGTAAAGTGTTTCATAAAAACTTTTAATGGTCTCTATGAAGCTGCGTTTTGAAAGCTGCAAAATTTCTTTTTTTGATAGCCCTGGAAATGCAATGGTTAAATTCTTTTTGGTGATCTGAAAAGATGAAAGTAATTGCAGAAGATTAATGGGTACAATAAATAACAAGCAGTCTATTAAATAAAAACCTATTTTTAAGGGAAGTATTGTTAATGTTTTAAATAATATTTTCATTTTTTTAATTTTACTTCGCAATTTTGCTCAATTACCTTATTTTATAGGTTTATATTTTTAGAGATACAGAAAAGCTCTATGGATTGAATTAAAAAAACTGCATAATGTAATTTTCTAACCACAAAGATCAAAGGTATTATTTTGACTGCAAAAACAATGGAAGAGCTTGTAGCGCTCTGCAAGAGAAGGGGATTTATATTTCAATCAAATGAAATATATGGCGGTCTTCAGGGCCTTTATGACTATGGACCGCTAGGCGTAGAGCTCAAGAATAACCTAAAGCAGGCTTGGTGGAGGTCGATGGTTTTTGACAGAGATGATGTTGAAGGTCTAGATGCCTCAATTTTAACAAAACCAAGTGTTCTAAAATTTTCTGGGCATGAGGATACCTTTACTGATCCTTTGGTTGATTGCAAAGAATGCAAATCACGATGGCGTGCTGATCAACTTAAATCGCCAAACTGCCCTTCTTGTGGTTCGAGTGATCTTACTGATCCAAGACCTTTTAACTTAATGTTTAAGACCTCCGTTGGACCTGTTGAAGATAGCGATTCCTTTGCCTATCTAAGACCAGAGACTGCTCAACATATTTTTACTAACTTTAAGAATGTTGTAGATTCAACCTCTAAGAGCCTTCCTTTCGGGATAGCGCAAATCGGTAAAGCGTTTCGAAATGAGATTACGCCTAGAAACTTTATTTTTAGAGTGAGGGAGTTTGAACAAATGGAACTTGAGTTTTTTGTAATCCCTGGTTCTGACGAGGATTGGCACAAAGAATGGGTTGAGGCGCGTCTAGCCTGGTGGGCGGAGCAAGGTGTGCCAAAAGATAACCTGGAACTTTATCATGTTCCAGATGATGAGCTTGCTCATTACTCCAAAGCAACTGTTGATATTATGTATAAATTTCCTCACGGGCTTGAAGAGTTAGAGGGGATAGCAAATAGAACTGATTTTGATTTAGGCTCCCATAGCAAAAATCAAGATGAGCTTGATATTGACTCATCTGTCATGGAGAACAAAGAATCTAATGCTAGGCTGGCTATTCAAGATCAGGAAACTAAAAAATGGACAGTGCCATATGTAATTGAGCCCTCAGCGGGAGTTGATAGGGGTGTTCTTGCAGTTCTAAATGAGGCATATAAAGTTGAAGATCTGGGTGAGGGCAAAAGCAGGACGGTACTTGCTTTAAGACCACACTTATCTCCAATAAAAGCTGCTGTTATTCCATTGAAAGAAAAATCATGAGGGTTTGGTTGAAATTGCCTCTGATATCAAAAAGAACCTTCAAAAACTCAGGCTTGGAAGAATATTGCTTGAAAACACTGGAAATATAGGGAAAAGCTATAGACGTCATGACGAAATAGGAACTCCATTATGCATAACTGTAGACTTCGAAACGCTAGAAGATGACTCTGTTACGATAAGAGATAGGGATACAATGGAACAAAATAGAATTAAAATTTTAGATCTTCCAAAATATCTTGAAAACTTAATTATAAAATAGACAAATGTTTACTTTTATAGGTATATTGCTTGATTAGAAGTCTTCTTTTCTATCTGATATTCTTCACAACCCTTATTTTTGTATCTATCGTAATAATACTTGCGTCTTTTGTGCTTTCGGTAGCAAAGTGTCAAATGATAGCTTCTTTTTGGATCATAAATATCTTAAAAGTGCTTAAACATATATGTGGAATAGATTGGGCTGTCGATGGGATTAATAATATGCCTGATAAACCATTTGTAATAATGGCAAATCATCAAGGTCCCTGGGAATCCTTGTTTTTGCAAACCCTAATACAGCCTACAAGCAGCATCATTAAAAAAGAAATCTTATTTATTCCATTTTTTGGATGGGCGATCTCCAGGCTGATGCCTATTCCAATTAATAGGAAAGAAAAACATAGCAGCATGAAGAAGGTCATAAGTATTGGTAGCAAAAGGATTAAAGATGGTTATGCGGTATTAATTTTTCCAGAAGGCACCAGAAGAAATGCAGAAGATGGCATAGGTAAGTTTGGAAACGGCGGCGCTGTATTGGCAGTAAATGAAGGCGTGCCAGTTGTACCTATTTGCCATAATTCTGGCGTGTATTGGAAAAATCAATCATTAAAAAAAGTAGCTGGTAAAATATCTATTGTTATTGGCCAGCCAATTACTGGAACTGATGCTAAAGAAATTACAAAACAAGCCCAGTTCTGGATCAGCCAGACTTATAAAAAAATTAACTAGATATCAAGATTAGCTACTGAAAGAGCATTTTGTTCAATAAACTCTCGCCTCGGCTCAACATCATCGCCCATTAAGGTTTCAAACATGTCTGTTGCATCTTGTGCATCTTTTATATCTACGCGCATCATGGTTCTTTTTTCAGGATCCATTGTAGTATCCCACAATTGATCTGGATTCATCTCGCCAAGACCCTTATACCTTTGAACGTCTATTCCTTTGGAACCAGACTTAGAGAACTCCTTAACAGCTATCTCTTTTTCATTCTCATCAAAAGCGTAAACAAAAGATTTGCCCTTAGTTATTTTATATAATGGAGGCATGGCGATGTAGATATGTCCGTTCTCCAATATATCAAAGTACTGTTGATAGAAAAAAGTTAGAAGCAGGGTTCTAATGTGAGATCCGTCCACGTCTGCATCTGTCATGATAATAATTCTATGATATCTCAGCTTCTCAATATTAAAGTCTTCGGTTCCAATGCCGCAACCCAAAGCCTTAACCATTGTGCCAATTTCGGCAGACGAAAGAACTTTATCTATTCTGGCTTTTTGAACGTTTAATATTTTTCCTTTTAAAGGAAGGATTGCTTGGTATTTCCTGTTTCTGCCCTGCTTGGCAGAACCGCCAGCTGAATCACCCTCAACAAGGTAAATCTCTGAAAGGGCAGGATCTTTTTCCTGACAGTCTGATAGCTTGCCTGGAAGACCCGCTAATTCGAGAACGCCTTTTCTCCTTGTCATTTCTCTTGCCTTCCTTGCTGCTTCTCTGGCTAGCGCTGCTTCGGACACCTTTGCAAGAAGTGCCATTGCTTCTTTTGGATTTTCTATTAAAAACTCATTGAGGCCTTTGCTGAGAATTGAACTAACAACACCCTCAACCTCCGAGGACACAAGCTTTTCTTTTGTTTGTGATGAGAACTTAGGATCGGGAACTTTAACAGAAATTACAGCTATTAGTCCCTCGCGAACATCCTCACCTAATAATTCAACAGGGGCATTCTTATTTAGCTCTTCTTTTTTAATATAAGCCTTTAAAACTCTGGTTAAGCTTGATCTAAACCCTGATAAATGAGTTCCACCATCTTTCTGTGGAATATTATTGGTATAACATAAGACGCTTTCATTGTATGAGTCGTTCCATTGCATTGCTACTTCAACAGTAATTCCATCTTGGCCCCCCTCACACACAACTGTTTGGCATAAAGCTGTCTTTCGGCCACGAAGAAAGTCTACATAGCTTGAAACTCCGCCTGAATTTTGAAATTTCTTTGACTTTCCTGTTCTAGCGTCTGAGACCTCAATGCTAACACCGGCGTTAAGGAATGAGAGTTCTTGCACTCGTTTATTTACTCTTTCAGCTTCAAAATTAATAGATGTAAATATTTTATCTGAGGCTTTAAATGTAATTTCCGTTCCTGTCTCTTTTGATGCCTTAATTTTTTTTAGTTTGGTAGTGGCCATGCCTTCGCTGTATTTTTGCTCATACATGCCGCCATCTCTACAAATAGTCAAGGTTAGTTCTTTAGAGAGGGCGTTTACCACTGATACCCCTACCCCGTGAAGTCCACCAGAAACTTTGTAAGAATTGTCATCAAACTTACCTCCAGAATGCAGAGTTGTCATAATTAATTCTGCTGCTGGCACCCCTTCGCCCTTATGCACATCAACAGGAATTCCTCTGCCATTGTCTTTTACGGTAATCGAGTCATCTTTATTGATAATAATGTCAATTTTTGAACAATGGCCAGCCATAGCCTCATCAATACAGTTATCAACCACCTCAAAAATCATATGATGCAGTCCGGAACCATCATCAGTGTCACCAATGTACATTCCAGGTCTTTTTTTAACAGCTTCTAGGCCCTTGAGAACCTGAATATTTGAAGAGTCATATTTTTTGTCGTCTGATTTCTTTTTTGGCATATTTATTATGTTATTTGTTCCACGTGGAACTTTTTCAGTTTTTGATTGCTGTCATCTATTTTACTACCAAAAAGATCAACAATGTTTGAAAAAATAAAACGATTTTCAATATATTTTAGTGCCGGAAGAAAGCACTCAAGCATTTCAGAGTCTAGCTCAGAAGACAGGTCATCCAATAAGAGAATTGGGCTCAGGTTATAGACCCTGCCAAGCATAATATTTTGAGACATGGACCAGATAATTGAGAGCAGCTTTTGCTCGCCTCGGGAAAACTTGTCTTTAATAAGTGAGCCCTTACTTTCGAATATAATGTCTGCCTTGTGGGGTCCTTTAGTGGTTGATCTTCTTCGCAAGTCATTAGCGTGTGCATTATTTAAATTAGTTTGAAGTCCAATTGAGGAGTCGTATCCAGGAAATAGCTCAGCTGTAACCTCACAAAATATTTTTGCTCTATCGTTTTCTGCAACAAGACTTTGCACTAATTCTTGATAAACAACCTGAGTATCTTTAACCAAAGAAAATCTAAGTTCATTTAATTTTTCTCCATTTAATACCAACGCTTCGTCATAAGCTCGTGCTTGTGAAATATCGCCTAATTTTAAGGCTGAATTTCTCTGTTTTAGGGCGCGAAAATACCCAAACCAATCTTTGGCGTACTCTGTTGATGCAACAAACAAACCTCGATCTATGTGCTTTCTTCTGTATTCAGGTGCATTGTCGTTATAAAAGAATGTTTTGCTATCAATTGAAAAAGATGGGAAAGCACGCACTAACTCGCTGGCTGTAACCTTGGAGTTATTGATTTTAATGTTAATGGGTAGTGTTTTCTGTTTTTTTATCTCTAAAATAGATCCACTTAAATCATCATATGCCTTGATAACAAAGGCTTCAGCACCCTCTTTAATGAGAGATTCTAAGTTAGAAGTCCTAAATGACCGGCCAGACGTGGCAACAAAGATAGCCTCTAAAATTGATGTTTTTCCACAACCATTTTTTCCATAAAGTAGGGTGGATTGGGGTGATAGGTCTAATGTTAGCCGCTCGAAGCACCTAAAATTTCTTAATTCAATTTTTGAAAAGGCCACTACCCTGGCTAAATAAGGAGGGGCATTACGACGTATTTTGGACTGTCTGTTTCAGGCGGTGTTAGCAAGCAGCTTTTATCTGAGCCAAAGAAGTTGATGTGGCAAGTATCTGTTTTCATATGTGACATGATTTCTTGTAGGTAAGTAACATTGAATGCTATATCAAGATCCTCGCCTTTATAGGAGGCTGGATAAAACTCTTCTGCCTCTTCTTGCTCTGGATTATTTGCAGAAATTCTTACACCATCTGGTGAAGTAATTAATCTTATTCCTTTATATTTTTCACTAGAAAGAACTGAAACTCTACTCAAAGTATCAGAAAAATCTTTAACATTTATTTCAAGAACTGAGCTCTCTCCTGAAGGTATAACTTGTTGATAATCAGGAAACTTTCCATCGATTAGTTTGCTTTTAAAAACTAAATTTCCGACAACTAATTCTAAGGAGGCGTCGTTGATTTTTAACTCTGCATTTCCACTTTGATCTGATAGAAATTTTGCAATTTCATTAATAGATTTACGCGGAACAATTCCTGAAAAAGTATGCTCAGATGTTGTGGAAAGATTGGCAACCGCCAACCTATGTGCGTCTGTTGTAACTGCTGTAATTTGGCCATCGCCGATAGACAAAAATAACCCGTTTAAGTAATGTCGCCAGTCCTGATTGCCCATAGCAAAAGCAGGTGTTTGTGATTAACTCTCTTAGTTCCTGCGCTGGAATTATCAATGGGGAGTCACCAGAGTCTATATCAAAAATAGGGAAGTCTGAACTGGGCAATGTCGATAGTGAGTACTTACCATTTGTTGTTTTTAGGCTTAATTTATCACCCGTTAGACTTAGATTAATGTCTTCACCATCTGGGATTAATCTACATAATTCATTTAATTTTTTTGCTGATGTGGTAGTTTTGCCTGATGATTGCACGCTCGATAATGGGCCGCTTGTTGTTACTTCAGATTCTAAATCTGTTGCTGTTAATTTGAAGGAATTTTCATCAACCTCAAATAAAACATTTGCTAGAATTGGAAGAGTTTGTCTTTTTTCTACAACACCAAGAGTGGTGGAAAGAGCGGAAACAATTTCTTCTTTTTTAACTGTGATTTCCATTTAATTTGTTAGGGTCCTGTTAAGGTTTCTGTAGTCCTCCTCAAGGGAAGGAATTTCCTTTCTAAGCTCTTTTATTTTTCCACAAGCATGAAGAACTGTGGTGTGATCGCGACCATTAAAAGCCTCACCAATTTCTGGCAAACTATGATTTGTAAGTTCTTTGGTTAGAGCCATGGCAAGTTGCCTTGGTCTAGTAATCGAACGGCTTCTTCTTTTGGATAATAGATCTGATAATTTGATGTTGTAATACTCTGCAACTGTTTTTTGTATGTTATCAATGCTCACCATTTTGGCAGAAATAACAAATAAGTCCTTAAGAGATTCCTTTACAAAAGGAATGTCAATCTCTTGATCTGAAAAACGAGAATTTGCGACAACCCTTTTTAATGCTCCCTCAAGCTCTCTAATGTTGGATCTGATTCTTTGGGCAATATATATGGCGCAATCATTGGGCAGGGCAACTCCCATGGAGTTAGCTTTGCTTAATAGAACTGCTGCGCGCGTTTCTAGCTCCGGTGGCTCAATAATTACCGGTAAACCCCATCCAAGCCTAGATTTTAGACGCTCTTCAAGGCCATCTATCTCTTTTGGGTATTTATCACAAGTCAGAATCATTTGATGATTTCTATCTAATAATGCATTGAAAGTATGAAAAAACTCTTCCTGCGACTGTTCTTTTCCAGCAAAAAATTGAATATCATCTATTAATAGTGCATCTGCGTTACGGTAAAACTCCTTAAACTCGCTCATAGCACCTAATTGCAAGGCTTTAACCATATCAGCAACAAATTTCTCTGAATGAACATAAACAATTCGCTTTGATCTATCAGAATGAAGTATTTGATTGCCTACGGCATGCATTAAGTGGGTTTTACCTAGGCCGACACCACCATATATAAAAAGAGGGTTGTAATCTCCGTTTGGGTTTGCTGCGACTTGTTTGGCGGCTGCAAGAGCCATATGATTTGATTTTCCTTCAACAAAAGCATCAAAAGTAAAAGATTTTACTAAACCAGGGGTATTTTCTTCTGTTACATTAAGTTTTTCGACAAATGTTGATTTATCAAGTGTTTTAAACTTAACATTAAGAGTGTTGTCCGTTGTATTAACTAGGTTCTCGATGATTTGACCTAAATTATCTCTTACATAAGTTAATACAAAATCGTTCGGGGCACTTATTTCAAGGTTATTGTTGTTAATGTCTGCTTTTAGGGGTTTAATCCAAGTATTAAACTCTTCTTGCGATAACTTCGCTTCAAGTTTTTGAGTGCATTCAGACCAAAATTTCAATTCACAGACCTCCAATAGAAAAGTTAGTCTAACAAAAACTAACAAGATATCTACAGGATAAGCATATGTATTTTCTGTGGATAACGTGTGTGTATATCTAAAGCTCTTTTTTAGTTTTTTTTCCTTCCAATTAGGTGGATATGCTTCTATAATTCACGCCTAATTTTTTGAGTTACTATGAAAAGAACATTTCAACCAAGCACGCTAAAAAGAAAAAGAACCCATGGCTTTAGAGCTAGAATGGCAACAAAGGCTGGGCGAGCTGTTCTTGCTAATAGAAGAAAGAAGGGTCGCAAAGTTTTATCAGCTTAGTTTCTGGGCTTAGTTATTTCTAAAAAAATATTCCACTCAAAAGAGGCTTCAATTTACTTTGACTCTGAAAGCCTTGAAAAAAAAATAAAGATTGTTATTAAAAAAAAGGACTATCCTTTGGCTGTCTCGCGCAACAAAGCAAAGAGGTGGGTAAGAGAGATTTTAAAAAAACATGGTTTGAATAAAGGTTTTGTTGTGGTTGTGAGAGCCGGGTTTTTGGATTTGGGGTTTCATGAGATTGATCAACTGATAAAAGAACCATTGCTAGATTTTAAAAAATCTTAAGAGGCTGGTAATTTTCTGACATGAAAAAGTTTTTGATATATATAATTAGCTTCTATCAAAAATACTTAAGTTTTTTGTTGGGTAAAAATTGTAGGTTCCAGCCCTCATGCTCAACCTACGCAAAAGAAAGTATTGAGCGTCATGGGTCATTGGTTGGGAGTTTTTATGCGGTGGTTAGAATTTTTAAATGTGGGCCCTGGTCTAGTGGTGGGGTCGACGAGGTAAAAAAATGAATTTTAGATATTTATACATTGCGCTTGTTATAGCTTTTGCTTACATGTTGTTTTTATCATGGGGGCAAGATTCGGAAAGGAAAAAGGAACTTGTCGAGGCTGCCTATATTGAACAAATTGAGATTGATGAAGAAAACCCTCCTGGAGAAAGTGCGGGATTTGTTGAAATTCAAAACCAAAAAATAATAGTTAGAGTTAGTCCGGTAACTGGAAAAATTTGGGAAGTTCGATTAAAAGAACACACGTTTTTAAAAAATAAAGATTCTCTGGGCGTTCGTGTATTTGGTTTTAATGATGAGGGTTTCAAGTTTTATTTGGGCAGTGGTTTTACAACAAATAATTCTAATTACAGGGTTGCTGAAATTTACTCTGATTATCTTGCGTTAGTTTCTGAGGATGGTTTGGTTGCAAAAAAAATATCACTTAAAGATGATGATTATGAAATTTTTATTGAAGATACGTTCATAGGTCAGGGCAAGGGTGATGATTTAACCCCATACGTCGCTATGTATCGAACAGACGGCAAGGCCCTGGATGCTCGTGGTGGTTTTTTTGAAAACAGCTCTTATACAGGGGTGGCGTTTAATACTCCGGGTGACCCGTATGTTAATTCTAGATTAAGAAGTGTAGATGAAAAACAAGAGTTTCTGCAGACAGGTGGGTGGATAGCATTTATTCAAAAGTATTTTATGGCTGCTATTTTAACACCAGGTGACCGCGAGCAGACGCTTACTGTTATTCCACCCCAGTCCAATGGTGGGGTTTATGTTATGGCTGCAATGTCTCAACCAAGCAAAGATTTTGATTTAAGGTCCGGGGTGAAGCATAGGATTTTTGTGGGCCCAAAAGTTCGCACAGACTTAATGACGCGCGCAGCAGATCTTGAGCTAACAATTGATATGGGTTGGTTTTGGTTTTTAGCACAGCCGCTAATGATGATGTTGAGTATGATTAATGGGTTTGTGGGTAATTGGGGTCTTTCTATAGTTTTGCTAACCATAATAATAAAGCTTTTATTCTGGCCCATCTCGGCAAAAGGTTTTGCCAGTATGGCAAAAATGCGTTCAGCCGGCCCCAAGCTCAAAGAAATTCAGGAAAGATATAAAGATGATAGGCAAAAGCTCGGAACTGAGATGATGGCTCTCTACAAAAAAGAAAAAATCAATCCCGCTGGTGGTTGTTTTCCAATGCTTTTACAGATGCCTGTTTTTATATCATTTTTCTTTTGTTTAAGAGAAAGTGTGGAGCTAAGACATGAGTCCTTTTTCTTTTGGATTCAAGATCTATCAGCCCCAGATCCATTTTTTATATTGCCGGTTGTATTTGCAGGTTTGATGTATCTAACAATGCAATTAAATCCCCAGCCTCCTGGTATGGACCCAACCCAAGCCCAGGTAATGAAGTTTATGCCGCTTATGATTGCTGGTATTTTTGTGATCATGCCTTCTGGTTTGGTTTTATATTCTGTTGCGAATAGTGGGATCTCTTTGGTCCAACAAAGAGCTATGTATAAAAAATATGGGGCATCAGATTTTAATTCTGGTGTTGGTGGATAGGAGCACTTTTTTGATTTTTGCCTTAGCAACACCTGTTGCACAATCAGCGCTCGCTATTTTTAGGGCTTCTGGCTCAGGCTGTGTTGATTCTTTTAACTCGGTTCTGAGTGAGCCTATTTCGTCTTACCGAGAAGTTTGTCTTCGAGATATTTTATGGGAAGGGGTCTTGGTTGATCGTTGTTCTGTTGTTTTTTATCAAGGGCCTAAAAGCTTCACAGGAGAAGACTCTGTAGAAGTTTTTTGTCATGGGGGACTTCCTGTGATCAGGAAGCTAGCGTCTGTTTTTTTGGGCTTGGGTTTTGAAGAGGCAGCACCTGGTGATTTTTCTAGAAGGGCTTATGAGAATGGCAAGGTCTCTTTGAATGAGGCTGAGGCTATAGCTGATTTAATTCACTCTGAAGATGATGAGCGCGCCAGACTATCATCAGCTGCCTTGTCTGGCTCATTAAGTGAAATGGTTGGCTCTCTTGGTAGTGACATAGACTCCTTAAGGGTCTTTGTTGAGGGCAGTATTGATTTTTCAGATGAAGATTATGATTTTATTAAAGAGGGTGAGGTTGTTTCTAGGTTGGGTGATTTAAGACAGAGGGTTATAAATATTATTGACTCTTCGCTGGTTTCTTCTCAGCGTGCCTCTAAGAAAAAGGTGTTATTTTTTGGCCCCCCAAACACAGGAAAGTCATCTTTATTTAATAGGTTGTTGGGTTTTGATCGAGCTCTTGTTTCAAACATACCTGGAACTACCAGAGATTTAATTGATTCAGAAATGTTTTACAACAGTGTAAATTTGGAGTTAGTTGACTCTGCTGGTATTAGAGACACGGGTGATGTGATTGAGTCGCGAGGGGTTGAGCTGTCAAAATCACGGTTGGTTGAGACAGATGTTGTGCTTGCTGTGTTTGATAAAAACACTGAGGTTTCTGTGCCCGCGTTTATTTCTTTGTTGAAAGGAAAAAAATATTTACTAGTTTTTAATAAGTTAGATGAGTCTTCTCCGTCGGGAGATTTTGATTGTTTGGTTTCCGCAAAAACCGGGGAGGGTATTCAGGGTTTAAAAGATATGGTTTTACCTTTGGTAGAAAACTCTTCTAAAGATTCAGAAAAGACATTTTTAATTAGAGACAGGCACTTAATGTTGTTTCAAAAATCGCTGGATCATTTAGATAGTTGCACGCTAAAAATCCAACAAGAAAAAGATATTGATGTTGCTGCAGAAGACCTAAGATTATCGCGAGCATGTTTAAACGATTTTCTTGGGGTTAAGTTTCCAGATGACTTGTTGGGTGAGATTTTTAAAGATTTTTGTATTGGTAAATAGGAAAAGTTGTGAATAATTTGTGGTTAATTTTTTTTATAGTTTTATGCACAACTTGTTATGTATTTAGAGACAAGTTTTTAGGTATTATTTACAAAGGTTATCATCTTTGTTTTTTGTTTAGCGGTATAGCCTATAGGTGGTTATCAACAGAAATTGATCCCCTTAATAATAACAACAATAGTATATTGTTGTTATAACATTCTTATATATATGTTTGATGTAATAGTAATTGGAGGAGGTCATGCTGGTGTTGAGGCAGCTCATGCTGTTTTTCGGCAGGGGCTCTCATGTTGCCTTGTAACCTTTTCCACAGAGACTGTTGGGCAAATGTCTTGTAACCCTGCAATTGGCGGTCTTGGAAAATCTCATCTAGTGAGAGAGGTGGATGCCCTTGGTGGCATAATGGCGCAAGCAACGGATATGTCTGGAATTCAATACAGAACACTGAATACCCGAAAGGGATTTGCAGTTCAAGCTCTGAGAGTTCAATGCGACAGAGATGAATACAAAAAGGCTATTCAACAAATACTTGACCTGACAACAATTGAAATAATAGAAGATGAGGTTGTTGACCTAGCTGTGACCAACAGCAAAGCCGAGGGCGTTGTTTTGGGATCAGGGCAAACAATCAAAGCCAAGAAAATTATTTTAACCACAGGAACATTCCTCAATGGTGTTATGTACACAGGCGACACAAACACCCAAGGCGGGAGGGTGGGGGATAAAAGCGCCATACCGCTATCTAAAAGACTTTACGAATTAGATTTGCCAATGGGCAGGCTTAAAACAGGAACTCCAGCCAGAATTAAACTCTCAAGCATTAATCTAAGCGCGATGGATGAGCAGCCAGGGGAAACCCCAACACCCCATATGTCCTTGTTAAAACCACCAACAACACAACTCCGTCAGATATCCTGCTATATAACCAGGACAAACAAACAAACACATCAGATAATCAGCGATAACACTCATCTTTCTGCTATGTATTCTGGTCAAATATCTGGAATAGGGCCAAGGTATTGTCCCTCCATAGAAGACAAGGTTAATAAATTTAGTGACAAAGACAGCCACCAAATATTTATAGAACCAGAGGGCCTAACAAAAGACCTGGTTTATCCAAATGGAATCTCAACAAGCTTACCTAAAAAAGTTCAAGAGGAGTTTATACGTTCAATCAAAGGTTTAGAGGAATGCGAGATAGAAGAATATGGCTATGCAGTTGAATATGATTTTATAGATCCTCGCTCCCTTCACCAAACACTTGAAACCAAGTTTATTGAAAATTTATATTTGGCCGGGCAAATAAATGGCACAACAGGGTACGAAGAGGCCTCTGCCCAAGGGCTTGTGGCCGGAATAAACGCAGGGCAAAAAATACTAAACAAACCAGATGTGGTTTTTCTAAGAAATGAAGCATACATAGGCGTGTTAATTGACGACCTCACGCTTCACGGCGTTACCGAACCATATCGAATGTTTACAAGCAGAGCAGAGTTCAGGTTGATGTTATCTCAAGACACGGCTCGGCAGAGACTTACAGAAAGAGGGTTTGGTCTTGGTTTGGTGGACAAAGCAACACACACAAGCTTCCAGGAGCAAGAAGCTATATATCAAAACTTCCTCACCTCACTTAAAAAGAAAAAAATCATCGAGCATGACAAAAGCACGCCCGCGATTGATTTTCTCAAAAGAACAGACCTTAGCAAAAGCACCATTCAAAAAACGATTAATCTAGGTGATGACGACCAAGCGTTGTTTGATCGAGCGGCAAACGAAATCAAATATCAGGGGTATATAGCCAAACAACTTAGAGAGGTAGCAAGCGCACAAAAACACGAGGAAACAACAATACCCAAAAACACCAATTACACTTTGATGAAAGGCTTATCAAACGAGGTGGTTGAAAGATTAACAAAAAGCCAGCCATCAACACTTGGCCAAGCCGGAAGATTAGAGGGCATTACCCCGGCCGCCATTAATTTAATATCAATTAACATCAAAAAAAACAACACCCCCTCAAAGGCAACCTCTCATTAACACACCAGAGGCAGCTCAAACCCTTACCAATCAATACATTGACGAAATCATTGTATTTAACAGAGCGCATAATATTGTTGGAAGAAGCTCGAGACAGGAAATTACAGAGTTGGACATAAAAGATGCGGAAACAATTCTTGATCACACAAAAAACCAAACAAGAATTTTAGATATAGGCAGTGGTGCTGGGCTGCCTGGAATTATTATCGCCATAAACCAACCCTGGAGTCAGGTTGTAATGTCTGAAAAGAGCAAGAAAAAAGCGTACTTTATAAAAAAAACAATTAAAGCCCTTGGTTTAAAAAATGCAGAAGTTATAGACACAGCAATTACACCTTTAACAAAAAACCTTGAGCTTTTTGACACAATAACAGCCAGAGCGTTAGCGCCCAGCAATACCATAGTAAAAATGTCCATACAGCTTTTAACCCCAAATGGAATTTTTTTACTTATGAAGGGCAAAAAAGAAACCACAACAAATGAGGTTAAGGATTTGGATAACACCAAATATTCTTATACTATCCATCCAAAGAGATTGCCAAAAACACAGCGACATATTTTAGAGATTAAGAAGAAATGAGACATACGATCGCAATTGCCAATCAAAAAGGCGGTGTTGGAAAAACAACCACAGCAGTCAATTTATCAGCCGCGCTGGCAGCCACTAAAAGAAAGGTATTACTTATTGATTTAGACCCCCAGGGGAATGCGAGCACAGCAGCGGGCGCCAATAAAAATGAAAAAAATCTGTTTGAGGTCTATACCCAAAACCTCCCCATTCAAGATAGTATTCTTAAGTCCTCAGGGGGTTATGAAGTTATTCCCGGCGGGGAGAACCTAATTGCTCTTGAGGTTTTTATCAGAGATAACCAAAAACAAGGAGAGCTTAAAAAGCTATTAATTGATCTAGAGTATGATTTTATTATCTTAGATACACCCCCCTCACTCAACCAACTCACCCTAGAGTCATTGTTTGCTGCAACCGCAACACTTATTCCTTTGCAGTGTGAGTATTATTCATTAGAGGGGATCTCATCACTAATTAACACCATCAACACACTGAATAATAAAAACCTCACAAATAACAGGGTTTTCGGTATTATTAGAACCATGGTTGATATGCGCAATAATCTGGCAAAAGAAGTTTCAGAAGAGCTTGAAAAACACTTCCCAAACTTGGTTTTTAATACACTCATCCCAAGAAACGTGAAATTAGCAGAGGCTCCAAGCCATGGCGTATCGGCTCATACAATATATGCCATCTTCATTTGGCGCCAAAGCATATTTAGCGCTTGCTGGCGAACTTATTAGGAGAATAAACAGTGGCGGATAAAATACTAAACACTGGTTTAGATGCATTGCTTGGCGATGTAACTAAAGTTAATCAACAAACCATTAAAGAGCTGGATTTACATCAAATCAAGCCTAATCGCTTCCAGCCAAGACAATCTTTTGATGAGGATAAGATTAATGAACTATCCCTATCCATAGCAAAACATGGTGTCTTATCACCAATATTGGTGAGAGAAACGGGTGCAGGTGGCTATGAGCTAATTGCTGGAGAGCGACGACTAAGGGCTGCAAAAAAAGCAGGCTTGAAAACCTTGCCCTGTTTAATAGATTCAGCAGAAGATCAAACATCTCTTGAGCTAGCTTTGATTGAAAACCTGCAAAGAGAAGATTTAAACCCCATTGAAGAGGCCAGGGGATACGACCGCCTCAAACGAGAGTTTAATCTTACTCAAGATAATATATCTGAAGTTACAGGCAAGGCTCGCAGCTCTATAGCTAATTCCATGAGGCTATTAAACCTTCCCCAATCAATTATTGATTTACTTTATTCTGGCGACCTAGAAAAAGGCCACGCTAAAATTCTTGCCTCAATGGAGACCAAGGACGCAGAAGACTTGGCGCAGAAAATTGTTTCTCTTGGCATGACAGTAAAAGATGCCGCAGCGACCAAAAAACCAAAAACCTCCAATTCTCCAAAAACGAAAATAAAAAATAGGGACCTATTAAATATTGAAGAAGAGCTATCTGAAACACTAGGCCATAAATCTGAAATAGACGAACAATCTCAGTCAAAAGGCAAAATATCAATCTCATACACCTCAAAAGATGAAAGAGAGACAATAATCAGCAAATTATTACAATTAAAGAAAAATTAAGCTTGTTCTTAGCAGTATAAATTTTTATAATCACGCCGTTATAAAACTTTAAACACGAACATAAAAACACTTAAAAAAAATTGGTTAAGCTTTTGCGGTTTATTGGCTGCTTTGGTGATATTCCCTATTTACATTCAACCCATTTTCTTTGGTTATCTTTTGGCATTGTCTGGTGCGATATATCTTTCAACTCAAAACAATAATGCCGCCATTAACCTATATGTAGCTTTTATATCGCGTTGGGCAATTTTTATAGCTTTCTCTATAATTTCTCTAGTATATATACCAAATAACCCACTGATCGCAGTGTTTCTCCTTGTATACTTAAATTCAACTTTTAACCCAAAAACTAAACCGGTTACATCATAGTGGCAGCCAAAGGATTAGATCATATTGCTGGCGCAGCTTGCGAAAATAAACTATTTGAGCCAGCCGATTCTGTTGAATATATTCAGCATCACCTTTCTAATCTTACTCTAGGGAAACTACCCTATGACACTGAGGTTTGGACATGCAATAAAGACACGGCTGTTTGGGATGCCCCTGCTATTATTCCAATGGACACTTGGACCTTTGCACATGGACCCACTCAAGCTGTTGATATGGGTTTTTGGGCTTTTCATGTTGATTCTTTGGGTTGGTCAGTATTTCTCGGGTTGGTTTTTGTTGGTTTGTTCCGTTGGGGCATTCCAAAACTTTCTTCATCATCAGAAGCTCCCTCCGGCCTGCAAAATTTTATTGAAATGTGTGTAGAGTTTGTTAATGAAAATGTGCAAAGTATTTTTACATCCGCAAAGAATAATTTGATTGGACCGATGGCTCTCACTGTTTTGGTTTGGGTTTTCTTAATGAATTTAATGGATTTAATTCCGGTGGATTATCTTCCAAGATTATCTCAATACGCCGGCATTGAATATTTTAAAGTGGTTCCAACAACAGATCCCAATATCACCCTCGGAATGGCTTTGGCTGTGTTTATCTTAATCATTTTTTACAGCATTAAAATTAAAGGCTTAAAAGGATTTCTTGCAGAATTAACACTTCACCCATTTGGAAAATACTTAATGCCTGTTAACTTAATCTTAGAAGGTGTAAATCTTATTGCGAAACCAATTTCACTGGGGCTAAGATTATTTGGGAATTTATATGCTGGAGAGATGATATTTATTCTAATAGCTCTTATGCTAACTTTTAGCTCAATATCAGTGGGTTTACTTGGAGTGGGTCTACATTTAATATGGGCTCTTTTTCATATATTGATTTTAGCCTTACAGGCATTTATTTTTATGGTGCTTACCATTGTTTACTTAGCAATGGCGCATGAAACCGAAGACCATTAGGTCTTTATTTTTAGGAGAATAGAATGGAACAATCACTTATATATATAGCCTCAGGGTTAATGATCGGTCTTGGTGCCGTAGGTGCTGCGATTGGTGTGGGAGTTTTAGGTGGAAAATTTTTAGAAGGAGCGGCTCGTCAACCCGAGTTAATACCTATGCTAAGAACCCAACTTTTTATTGTTATGGGTCTTGTTGACGCCGTACCAATGATCGGTGTTGGATTAGGCCTTTACTTAATGTTTGCTGCTTAATAAAGCATGAATATAAACGCAACACTCCTTGGCCAAACTGTAGCATTTGTTATTTTTATAGCAATTTGTTGGAAGTATGTGTGGCCTCCAATCATCGCGATTATGGAAGAGAGAGAAAAGCGTATTGCAGATGGTTTAGAGGCAGCAAAAAAAGCTGACGATTCCTTGGAAGAAGCCCAACTTGCTTTTGATCAAGAGATGAATAAAGCCAAAGCAGAGGCGGCAGAAATATTAGAAAAAGCTAATGCCAGGGCATCGCAGATAGTTAACGATGCAACTTCTAAAGCAGAAACTGAGGCAGAAAAAATACTAACCTCTGCTTCTAAAACCATTGAAAACGATGTAAACAAAGCCAAAGAAGAGCTCAGACATAAAATGTCAGAGTTGATTATAGAAACCTCAGAGAAAATCTTGGGCGAAGAAATCACGCCTGATAAACATCAAGAGCTTCTTGCAAAAGCCGCATCAGAACTATAAAACATGATTGAATTGTCTCCACTTGCTCGACCTTATGCCAAAGCTGTATTTTCTGCAGCCCTAGATATAGGCAAACAAGGCGAGGTAGCCAAAGAGCTTTCAACCCTTTCTTCAATTTCACAAACCAAAGAGGTTACAAGTTTAATTGCAGATCCAGAGCTCTCCAAGGTTGAAATAGCAGAAACAATAGTTAGTCTTCTTCAGGATGACATGGGCGACATTTCTACAAAAATGATTGAGCTGCTTGCTGAAAACAAAAGGCTAAATCTGATCGAAGCAATTTATACAAGCTACCAAGAGCTTTTAGAAGAGCACAATAAAACAAGTTCAATCGTTGTGAATGTTGCAAACCAACCTTCTGATCAAAATAAAGCAGCGATCGTAGAAAAACTTTCTGCCTCCTATGGCGAAGGTTCGATAATAGAGTTTTCAGAAGACTCATCCATTATGGGTGGGCTTTCTATAAAGATTGGGGATGAAACACTAGATCTCTCCATTCGAGGTAAAGTCAAAAAATTAGTAAACCAATTAAATTTTTAAGGTAAAAAAATGAGCCAATTAAATCCATCAGAAATATCCAGCGTTTTAAAAGAAAAGATTGCGGGACTAGACCTTTCAGCAGAAAGAAAAAATGAGGGCATTATCGTTAGCGTATCTGACGGTATTGTTAGAATCCATGGAATGGGCGACGTTATGTACGGAGAGCTCATTGAATTTGAGAACGGCGTTCTTGGACTGGCTCTTAACTTAGAGCAAGACTCTGTTGGAGCGGTGGTTTTGGGTGATTACCTGGGACTAGTAGAGGGTCAGAAAGCATTGTGTACCGGCAGAATATTAGAGGTCCCTGTTGGAGAGGCTTTATTGGGTCGAGTGGTCGACGCTTTGGGAGCTCCAATTGATGGCAAAGGTGAAATTAAAACTGATGAAACAGCTCCAGTAGAAGTAGTTGCGCCAGGTGTAATCGCAAGACAATCAGTAGACCAACCTGTGCAAATTGGACTAAAAGCTGTTGATGCTATGGTGCCAATCGGTCGCGGCCAAAGAGAATTAATTATTGGCGACAGGCAGACTGGAAAGACTGCTGTTGCTATTGACGCAATCATCAATCAAAAAGGCACAGGCATTAAATGTATTTATGTTGCCATTGGGCAAAAGCAATCCACCGTTGTAAATGTAGTAAAAAAACTAGAAGAGCATGGGGCTTTAGAGCATACAATTATTGTGTCTGCATCAGCCTCTGATCCAGCTCCCATGCAATACCTATCTGCATATTCCGGTTGTTCAATGGGTGAATACTTTAGAGACAAAGGCGAGGACGCACTTATTGTCTATGATGATCTATCAAAACAAGCGGTGGCTTATAGGCAGGTCTCACTATTACTTAAAAGACCCCCCGGAAGAGAAGCTTATCCAGGAGACGTGTTCTATCTTCATTCAAGATTGTTGGAAAGAGCTGCAAGAGTAAATGCAGACTATGTTGAGAAAGCGACCAATGGAAAAGTGAAAGGTAAAACTGGCTCATTAACTGCCTTGCCAATTATTGAAACTCAAGCTGGAGATGTTTCAGCATTCGTTCCAACAAACGTAATTTCTATTACAGACGGACAAATATTTCTCGAAACAGATCTATTCAACTCAGGCGTAAGGCCAGCGATTAATCCAGGCATCTCTGTTTCTCGAGTTGGTGGTGCAGCGCAAACCAAGATCATGAAAAAACTAAGTGGCGGGGTTAGAACAGCTTTAGCCCAATATAGAGAGCTTGCTGCTTTCTCACAATTTGCATCTGATCTAGATGAGGCAACTAAAGCACAGCTAGCCAGAGGCCAAAGAATTACTGAGCTCATCAAACAAAAACAGTATGCGCCTATGAGTGTTGCTCAACAATCTTTGAGTATTTTTGCCGCTGATAGAGGTTTTATGGACGACGTAGAAGTAGAAAAAATAGGAAGCTTCGAAGAAGCTCTCCATAGCTTTTTTACCTCTGAAAAACCTGATCTAGAAAAAAGCATCAATGATACAGGCGATTGGAACGATGACATTGAGAAGCAATTTACAGAAGTTGTAGAGCAATTTAAAAAAACGCAAACGTTTTAATTTAGATAGATCATGGCAAATACCAAAGAAGTTAGAAAGCAGATTGCGAGCATAAAAAGCACGCAAAAGATCACTGCTGCTATGGAAATGGTTGCCGCCAGTAAGATTAGAAAAACCCAAAGTGAAATGCAGCTTGGAAGACCGTATTCTGAGAAAATTAAAGAGGTTATTTCGCATATCGCAACATCAAGCTCAGAGTATTCACATCCTTTTTATGAAAACAGAGAAGCAAAAAAAGCGTGCTTTATAGTTGTTAGTTCAGATAAGGGTTTGTGTGGCGGATTAAACATTAACTTATTTAAAAATGTTATCCAAAAAGCTGCAGAGCTGAATAATCAAGGCGTGGAATCGAGCTTCGCTTTAATTGGTGTAAAAGCAGCAAATTTCTTTAAAGCTGTTGGTGGAAATGTGGTGGCGAATGTTCAAAAACTTGGAGACAAGCCTGATCCAGACATGTTAATTGGTCTAACAAAAACAGTGCTTGATCTTCATAAAGACAATGAAATAGATCAGGTGTATATATGCAGCAACAAATTTGTGAACACCATGACTCAGCAGCCAGGTGTCCAGCAACTTATTCCACTTCCAGCGATAGAGGATGATGGATTAACCTCAACTCACTGGGATTATATTTATGAGCCTGAAGCAAAGGAATTGCTAGAAGGTTTAATGACAAGGTACATCGAGTCTCTTATTTATCATGCTGTTGTAGAAAATAATGCATGTGAACAAGCGGCAAAGATGTTGGCAATGAAAAATGCTACCGAGAATGCAGGGGATTTGATTAAAGAATTAGAACTTTTATATAACAATGTAAGACAGGCAGCCATTACTCAAGAATTATCTGAGATAGTTGGCGGAGCAGCTGCTGTTTAAGGAGAAAAAAATGAGTAACGGTTTAATAACACAAATTATCGGAGCGGTTATCGATGTTGAGTTTGAAAAAACTAACATCCCTAAAGTCTATGAGGCCATAGTAATTTCAGATACTGGAACGGTGCTTGAAGTTCAACAGCAACTTGGCGATGGAATCGTTAGAGCTATTGCCATGGGTACAACAGAAGGGCTCAAAAGAGGCCTGTCAGTGACAAGAACTAATGCGCCTATCTCAGTCCCTGTTGGAGAAAAAACGCTTGGCAGAATCATGGATGTATTGGGTAACCCCATTGATGAGTGTGGCCCTATCGGCGCTGAAGAAACAATGCCAATTCACAGAAAGCCTCCAAGCTACATGGATCAATCGCTCTCAGACGATCTGCTTGAAACAGGAATTAAAGTTATTGATCTAATATGTCCTTTCGCTAAAGGCGGAAAGGTTGGCCTGTTTGGTGGAGCTGGTGTTGGAAAAACTGTAAACATGATGGAGCTTATTAATAACATTGCTACCGAACACTCAGGCTTGTCTGTATTTGCTGGTGTGGGAGAAAGAACACGAGAGGGAAATGATTTCTACTACGAAATGCAGGAATCTGGCGTTGTTAATGTAGAAAAACCAAGCGAATCAAAAGTAGCCATGGTTTATGGTCAGATGAATGAGCCTCCTGGAAACAGACTAAGAGTTGCATTAACCGGCCTTACAATGGCTGAAAAATTCAGAGATGAAGGAAGAGATGTTCTGTTATTTATTGATAATATCTACAGATATACTTTAGCCGGAGTAGAAGTATCAGCTTTGCTTGGAAGAATGCCATCAGCTGTGGGTTATCAGCCTACGCTTGCTGAAGAAATGGGCGCGCTTCAAGAAAGAATTACCTCAACAAAAGATGGTTCTATTACATCCATTCAGGCTGTGTATGTTCCCGCAGATGATTTAACAGATCCATCTCCAGCGACAACATTTGCTCATTTGGATGCAACAGTTGTGCTATCAAGACAGATTGCTGAGCTAGGAATTTACCCAGCTGTGGATCCATTGGATTCTACAAGCAGGCAGCTTGATCCATTGGTTGTAGGCGAAGAACATTACAACGTAGCTCAAGGCGTTCAAGGTGTTTTACAAAAATACAAAGAATTAAAAGATATTATTGCTATTTTAGGCATGGATGAATTGTCTGAAGAAGACAAACTAGCAGTATCAAGGGCAAGAAAGGTTGAAAGATTCTTATCACAACCTTTTACTGTTGCTGAAGTATTTACAGGCTCTCCTGGCAAATACGTGAAATTAGAAGATACCATCAAATCCTTTAAAGGAATTCTAGCTGGAGATTACGATGATCTTCCTGAGCAAGCTTTTTACATGGTTGGGTCCATTGAAGAAGCGGTTGAAAAAGCTAAAACTTTATAACTGATAAATAATGTCCACGATTAAAGTCAGCATAGTTTCATCAAGTGAAGAAATTTATTCTGGCGAAGGCACTATGGTTTTTGCAACTGGATCTCTTGGAGAGATTGGTATTGCCCCCGGGCATACACCACTTCTTACCGGACTAGCCCCTGGCCCAGTTCGAGTACAAAACGGAGACGATGAACAAACATTTTTTTGCTCCGGCGGTTTTATTGAGATTCAACCAGATATTGTGACTTTTTTATCTGATCGCGCAGAAAGGGCTGATTCTATGGATGAGGCAGAGGCAATCAAAGCCCAAGAACAAGCTGAAAAAAATATGCATGATCAAGAATCAACCCTTGATTACACCAAGGCAGCAGCCCAGCTTGCTGAAGCAGCAGCAAGAATCAAAACCATTCAAAAATTAAGAAAAAACAAGTAAGGTACTTGTATCAACTTTAATTTTTAAGTTCATTGAATATTCACACAATTATCCTTGCGGCCGGCAAAGGCACAAGGATGAATACCAATCTTCCAAAGGTCATGCAACCTCTTGGGGGCAAAACAATTATCTCTCATGTGATTGATACTGCTCAAAAAGTTAGCGACCACATTACTTTGGTAGCGGGGTATAAAAAAGAAGTTCTTAAGCAATTTATTGGAGCATCCTATCCTAATGTGAGCACAGTAGATCAAGATGAGCAGCTTGGAACAGGGCATGCCGTCAAGCAAGCCTCACATTTGATAGCTCCAAACCAGAAAATTTTAATTCTTTATGGCGATGTTCCTTTGATTTCAGAAGCAACCATACAAGCATTAATTTCTGAAACCACTGATTGCTGCCTCTTATCTATGCTGCCAGATGACCCAACGCCTTACGGAAAGGTAATAAAGGATTCCTCAGGACACGCTATTAAAATTACCGAACAAAAAGATGCATCAGACGAAGAGAGAAAAATACCTGAAGTTTTCACTGGAATTATGACTGTAAACGGAGAGATGCTAGTAACAGCCCTTGATGAGATTAACAACAACAATGCTGCCAGTGAATACTATCTTACAGACCTCGTCGAGATACTTTCCTTAAAAGGGGTTAAAATAAATTGTATTCAAGCAAACCCAGATGAGGTTGTGGGGGCAAACAATAAACAAGAACTCCATCAGCTTGAGTCTATTTTAAGAAATATGAAATCTGAACAGCTACTAGACCAAGGCATCACTCTAATGGATGCATCGCGCGTTGATCTTCGTGGAGAAGTTTCTGCCGGCAAAGATTGCAGCATAGATGTGAATGTTATTCTTGAGGGCAAGATTACCCTTGGAGAAAATGTAACGATTAAATCCAACGTTATTCTTTGCGATGTCACCATCGGAGACAATTCAGTTATTGAGGCCTTTTCTCACTTATCTTCTGCGGTGGTTGGATCTAATTGCAGCATAGGACCTTATGCAAGACTCCGAGAAGGTTCTGAGATTGGCAACAATGCCAAAATTGGTAACTTTGTTGAAACAAAGAAAACAAAACTTGGCGAGGGCGCTAAGGCAAACCATTTAGCCTACCTCGGTGATGCAGACATAGGCGATAACGCAAACATTGGAGCGGGAACCATTACCTGCAATTACGACGGCACAAACAAACACAAAACCACTGTTGGAGAAAACAGCTTTATTGGGACCAACTCATCATTAGTTGCCCCTGTTAATATCGGCAAAGGAGCATACGTCGGAGCTGGCTCCGTTATAACAAAAGATGTACCAGATGAATCTTTGGCTGTTGCCAGAGGGAAACAAGTCATCAAAGAAGACTGGGCAAAAAACAAAAAATAATATGTGTGGAATTATAGGCGCAGCCTCATCTCGTAACGTTGGCAAGTTATTGGTTCAAGGCTTACACAAAATGGAATATCGTGGCTATGATTCAGCTGGGATAGCCCTTCACCAAAAAGACAGTATTTTTAATCTCAGAACCCTTGGAAAAGTTAAGTTACTTGAAGATGGAATGATTCAAGAGCGCCCAAAAAGTAAACTAGGAATTGCTCATACCCGTTGGGCCACTCACGGCAAACCGTCCCAAGAAAACGCTCATCCTCATGCCTCAAGCGATGAGATACACATTGTTCACAACGGAATTATTGAAAACTACTTGGAGCTAAGAGAGCAACTTACAGTCAGCGGGTATGAATTTACCTCTGAGACTGACTCAGAAGTTATTGCTCATTTATTGCATCAGCATTTCAAAGTTTCAGGCAACCTGTTAGACGCAATGCATGCAGCGATTAAAGAGTTAGACGGAGCTTATGCTATAGCAGCCATTCATATTGATGATAAAAATAGACTCATAGTTGCAAGAAATAAAAGCCCTCTATTGATTGGCGTTGGTATAGAAGAAAATTTTGCAGCCTCTGATCCTTTGGCCTTATCTCAACTTACCAATCAATTTGTATTTTTAGAGGACGGCGACGTAGCAGAAATAGACAAAGAGACCTATCAAGTTTACTCATCCAAAGATTCTAAGGTGACAAGAGAGATCACCGAAATTGATATTGCAGTTAATGCTGTGACTAAGGGTGAGTATTCTCACTTCATGGAAAAAGAAATTTACGAACAACCAGACGCAGTTGCCAATACCATTAATGGCAAGCTGGGTGATGACGATGTCCTAGATAATATTTTTGGACTGGGCTCCTCAGAGGTCTTCAGTAAAATTAAGCGCATCCAATTTGTTGCATGTGGCACCAGCCTTCATGCCGGAAAAGTTGGCAGATTTTGGTTTGAAAAAATAGCCAAAATTCCGTGTTATGTCGATTTTGCTAGCGAGTATCGTTACCGAGAGCCACTAGTAGAAGACAGCACTTTGTTTGTAACCATCTCTCAGTCTGGAGAAACAGCAGACACTCTTGCAGCCCTAAGATACGCTAAAGAAAAAGGCTATTTAAGCACTCTTTCAATTTGTAACGTGCCAACTAGCTCTTTGGCAAGAGAATCAGAGCACGTGTTATTCACAAATGCTGGACCAGAAATAGGTGTTGCTTCAACGAAAGCCTTTACCACTCAGCTGGCAGGACTCATGTTGCTGGCTATGTCGATAGCAAAAAGTTTAGATCAAGACAAAGACCTGAGAAAAAATTTAGCCAATGAGCTTAGAGCCTTGCCTGCAGTGATTAAAGAAACTCTAAAGCTTTCAGATGAAATTTCAAAAATTGTTCCAAATATTGCTGACAAGCACAATGCTTTATTTTTAGGCAGAGGAATGTTCTTTCCCATTGTTCAAGAGGGCGCACTAAAGCTAAAAGAAATCTCATACATTCATGCAGAAGCCTACCCAGCAGGCGAGCTAAAGCATGGGCCGTTGGCTTTAGTAGACGATCAAATTCCAGTGGTAGCACTCTCTCCAGAGGACACTCTGACAGAAAAGCTGGTTTCTAATCTAGAAGAGGTCAAAGCCAGAGGTGGAACCTTGTATGTATTTGGCGGCGGTAATTCTAAAATTAACATTGAGAGAGGAGCCTTTATTCAGATGCCAGAGTGCAGCGAATTATTAGCGCCCATTATTTATACTATCCCACTTCAAATTCTTGCCTATCAAGTGGCATGCCAAAGAGGCACAGACCTCGACCAACCAAGGAACTTAGCCAAGTCAGTGACGGTGGAGTA